>CAWJFM010000028.1:0-183822 GCA_963842175.1 uncultured Alphaproteobacteria bacterium | reverse complement strand
CCGGTGCGCTGCGCGTGCCGTCTTCCATGTAGTTGACGGCCATGCAGTCGATGTTGGCCGGCTTCGGCAGGGGCGGCCGGATACGCACGCTGGCGAGCGGCACGCCCCGGCCGTTCGCCGCCGCGTCCTCGAGCTTCGCGCGATAGGCGGCAAAGCGCTCGATCAGCCCGTTGATCAGATCGCCCGGCCCGGTATGCGGGATGTCGCGCACGACGGCAGAGACATCGACCACGGTGTTGTCGGCCTTCAGCACGCCGAGCTTGAAGTCATCGAAATAAACCAATTTCATGGGGTGCTCCCTCGCCTCTTTGATGCTTCCTGCCGCGCGGCCGCTTCCGCCGGCGTGACCGCGGCAGGTTATACCGCTTCCGCCGCTTCCGAGAACCGGGTTTTGCATGTCGATCCCGCGGGCCGGCCGCGATAACATCGGCGTCAGCCGACCGGCCAGGAGGAGAGCCATGCCCGTCACCAACTATCCGCGGCGTCGACATCAATTACGAGATCCTCGGCGAGCGCGGCCCGTTCGTCGCGCTGCCACCCCGGCGGCCGGCGCGCCGGCGCCGGCGGTCCAATCGCTGGCCGAAAACTCGCCGAGGCCGGCCACCGCGTCATCATCTACGACCGGCGCAATTGCGGCGCCTCGGGCATCGCCATCGAGGGCCAGCTCGGAATACGAAGAGTGGGTCGAGGATCTGCACGAACTGCTGGCCCGGCTCGACGCGCTCCCCGCCTATATCGGCGGCAGCTCGTCGGGATGCCGGCTGGCGCTGCTCCTGGCGCGGCAGCGGCCCGAGGATGTGCGCGGCCTCCTGTTGTGGCGCGTGACCGGCGGCGCCTATGCCGCCGAGCGCCTGACCAACCAGTACTACACCTCGCATATCGAGGCGGCCGAGGAGGGCGGCATGGCGGCGGTCTGCGCGATGGAGCATTGGAGCGAGGTGATCAAGACCAACCCGAAGGCCCGCGCCATCCTGATGGCGATGGAGCCGCAGGATTTCATCGCCCGCATGACGCGGTGGCGGCAGAGCTTTTGTCGCCGGCGCCGACCATCCGGTGATCGGCCTCAGCCCCGCCGAGCTGCGCTCGATGACGATGCCGGCCTGCATCGCGCCGGGCAACGACCGGGTGCACCCGCGCGCTGCCCGGCCAGGTCGCGCATCGCCTGATGCCCAATGCCGAATACCATGAGGTCTTCGCCGAGGACCGCATGGACCTCGACGTCGCCCGCGAACTGTGGGACGCGAAGGAAGGCCTCCTCGCCGCGATCTTCATCGACTTCCTGCGCCGCCAGCAGCGCCGTTAGACCCGCGCCGGGCCGAGTGGGTTGAGGCGGATTCCTTTGCGCAAATTGCGGTAGGGCAGCTCGGCCGGGTCGGAGACATGGGCGCCGGGCGAGACGACGCACAGCACCTGTTCGGCGATCGGCTGAAAATCGGCGCGGAAATGCACCGTCGATTTGAGCGCCAGGATCGGCACCCGCGCCGGCTCGACCCCGACATGGCGAAACATCTCCTGGTCGGCGGCCTGGATGCGCTTGGCGGCGAGCACCGCCGAGACGCCGCTCGCCGCGTCGGTGACGAGCGCCATCGGGCCGATGTTGAAGCGGGCGCCGCCATACATCGGGCCGGTGCCGGTGAAGATCGCCGCTGCCCAGCCGCACGACCCGCCACTCCGCCGCGACCGGCGCCTCGCCGGCATAGCCGATCTTGGCGCCGACCGAACAGTCGAGTGGCGCCCCCTCGCCGGCCGCGACCGCCGCGGCCGCGGCTTCGGGATCGACGATCATGCCGATCACCGCGCCTTCGGCGCGCTGCGCGATCAGCGCGCGCAACAGCCCGACCGTGTCGGAGGTGCCGCCGGCGCCGGGATTGTCCTGGATGTCGGCGAGGACGATCGGCTTCGTCGCACTCCGCGCCAGCAGCAGCGCCTCGGCGACCGCCTCCTCGGGCGTGTAGAGCCGGCCGGCAAAATCGGCTTCGCGCTCGTGGATCGCCGCGGCGAGGCGGTCGGCCGCGGCCTCCGCCGCCTCCCGGTCGTGGCCGTAGACGACCAGCGCCGGGCCGCATTGCGCGATGTCGGCCGGCGGAAAGCCTGGGGTGTGGGTGATGCTGACGATGCCCTGGTTGTGCGACGGGGCGCCCTGCTCGATATCGCGCGATCAGCGCGAAGATGCCGCGGGCCGGCTCCGCCTCGGTGCATTGCCACACCAGCGGGATCAGGAAATCGATCTGGCGATAGGCCTTGTAGAGCGGCCGGCGCTCGCGCAAGAGGCGGTCGAGCAACGCGGCGGCGCGGCCGCCGGTCGCCGCCATGTCGATATGCGGGTAGGTGCGGTAGCCGACCATCGCGCTCGCGTGGCGCACCATCTCCGCCGTCATGTTGGTGTGGTAGTCGAGGCTGGTGACGATCGGGACCCGATCGCCGACGAGAGCGCGGATGCGGCGCAGCAATTCGCCCTCGCCGTCCTCGTGATGCTCGGCCACCATCGCGCCGTGCAGGTCGAGATAGACGCCGTCGACCGGGGCCTGCGCGGCGAGGTCGTCGAGGATGGCGCCGGCGACCCGCTCATAGGCCGCGCGCTCGACATAGGAGGAGGGCGGCGCCGAGCACCAGCACAGCGGCAACAGGTCGTGGCCTTTCGCGCGCAACGCCTCGACCGCGCCGGCGATCGGGATGTTGTAGCCGTGGACGGCGTCGATCAGCTCGGCGCCGCGGACAAAGCCGGGCCACGCATCGGCCCGCGCGAAATCGTCCCAGGTCGCGCGCTGCGGCGCAAAGGTGTTGGTCTCGTGCTGAAACCCGCCGACCGCGATCCGCGCCATCCGTCTCCCCTACCTCCGCAATGCGCAGCGACCCAACCCAGAGTTTAACTCCGAATTACCGTCCACCTGATACTACAGGTGAAAAACAGGTGAAATTCGCCGGTTTCGCTCGTGGATGACGACGACGCGCACCGCGCCGCGGCGCCGGGTGACGGTCGCCGCGACCTCGCCGTCGCAAACGGTGGAACAGGACATCGGCCTCGGCATCGCCGAGCCGCAAACCGCGCACATGCAAACGTTCGAGAAAGTCCGGCAGCCTGGGGCGGTCGAACCGGATCTCGCCGGCACGAATGATCGAAATGCAGCCCGAGGCCGGCCTGGATCATGGCGAACATGGTCGCGCTCGCCCAGGCCTGCGGCGAACACGCAACCGGATACAGTGGTCGGCGCCGTGTGGCTGTCGCGCAAAGCCGCAGAACAGTTCGGGCAGTCGCCGCGGCTCCCAATACGAGGCGGCATCGAACAGCCCGGTAAAGACGCGCATTGCCTGCGCTTTCAGCCCGTAACGGGCAAGCCCGAGCGCGATCAGCGCGTTGTCGTGCGGCCACACCGACCCGTTATGGTATGAGATCGGGTTGTAGCGCGCCGCGGTCTGCGCCACCGTGCGAATTCCCCAGCCGGAGAAACAGCCGACGCCCAGCAGAGTGGCGGCGACCCGCTCGGCCCGGTCGGGCGCGGCAATCCCGGTCAGCAACGCGTGCCCGGCATTGGAGGCGATCACCCGGCACGGCCGCTTCTCGCCATCGAGCGCCAGCGCATAGGTCGACAGTTCTTCGCACCAGAACGCCGCCTCGAAATTCTGGCGCAACGTCTCGGCTTCGGCCACGAGTCGGGCGGCTGTCGCCGGCTCCCCGAGCGCGAGCGCGAGCGTCGCGGCATGCCGTTTGCCGGCAAAAACATAGCCTTGCACTTCACACAGCGCGATCGGCCCCTTGGCCAGTTCGCCATCGGCGTGGAAGATCGCGACGGCCGAATCCTTCCAGCCCTGATTGACCAGCCCGGTTTCGCTTTGCCGGTGATATTCGACAAAACCATCCCGATCGGGATCGCCATCGATGTGTCGATCCACTGCAACGCCGCCATGACGTTCGGCCATAGCCGGCGGACCGTGTCGAGATCGCCGGTACGGGCGAAGTATTCGCCGACCAGCATGACGAAGAGCGGTGTCGCATCGACGCTGCCGTAATAGCGGGCGAACGGCACTTCGCCCAGCCGAGCCATCTCGCCGTTGCGCATCTCGTGCAGGATTTTGCCGGGTTGGGCGTCGCTCGCGCGATCGGTTTCGCTCGCCTGCGTCGCCGCCAGAAAACCGAGCACCCCCTTGGCGATCGCCGGATCGAGCCAGAGCGTCAGCAGCGCGGTGATGATGCCGTCGCGGCCGAAATAGGTGCTGTACCAGGGTATCCCGGCAAACGGATACGGGCCGTACTCGGGTTTCGGTGATCAGCATGTAGAGGTCCGCGACCGAACGCCGCGCCAGTTCGTTGAATACGGCGTTCGAGCCCTCGATGCTGGCAGCCCGACCGCTGGACGCTCTGAGCGCGTGCCTTGCGGCGCGCAAGGCCTGGTAGCACCCGCGGACGGTCCAGTCTTGCTGGTCGGTCGGATCGCAGCGGATCCGCAGCGCCAGCCGGCACCATTTGCCTGGCCCCAGATCGAGCACGAAGGTTACGCTGCTCTTGTCGAGCCGTGCGGGGACCGGCGAGAACGACAGCTCGGTGACGCGCTCGACGCCATCCAAACCTTGATAGCGCAGCGCTGCCGTATCGGGCGATACGCGTTCAGCCGACCCTTTGCCGCGCCGGGCTCGCCTCTGCCCACGCACTTCGAAGACGTCGGCGAAATCGGCGGCAAAACTCATGGCGAGCGTCACCACGTGCCGTCGCAAATCGAAATTGCGGATCAACAGCAGTTCGTAATACGCGGACTGCCATACGAATTGCCGGCGGTTCACGTAAATCAGCTCGCGCTGCAACAGGGTGCCGTCGACGGCGACCGTGTCGGCATTGGCGAGATCGACCGGGAGCAGCGAGTTGTCCTCGGCTTGGCTCGGAGCTCAGCAGCAACGGGCGATCGCCGTTGAGCTGCAGCTCGAGCAGCGACAAAAAGCGCGTGTCCTCGTGATACAGCCCGTCGGGACAGCCCACCTCGCCGGTCATGTCGCCAAGCGGGCTCAGCACGGCGAAGGTATCGCCATTCTTCAAGATACGGGTTCGCGGCTCGCGATACGCGCCCGAAGCTGCGATGCGAAACTGCGAAGCGGCTTCGCTCCGCTGGGTTGCGGCGGCCGCCATGGCTTTTCCCTGTCGAGCGGCCTAGTCGGCCGCCTCCCGTGACGCCCGTCCGGTCGCACCGACAAGCCGGAGGGGCGCCGAACGGCGGGACAACGCCCGCTGATAGAGCGAGAGATAGTCGCGCGCCATCCGCTCGGTGGTGAAGCGCTCTTCGAAGCACGCGCGAATTGCCCTGCGGTCGAGCCGCAATGCGAGCGGCACGGCGGCGGCAGCGCCCTCGATGTCGTCGACAATGAAACCGGTGACGCCGTCTTCGATGATCTCGGGGACCGAGCCGTGGCCGAACGCGATGACCGGAGTGCCATTCGCCATCGCTTCGATCAACACGAGGCCAAACGGCTCGGGCCAGTCGATCGGAAACAACAGCGCCAGGGCATTCCCGAGAAATTCCGTCTTGTCGGCCTCGCCGATCTCGCCGATGAAATTGATCGACGGATCGCGCAACAGCGGCACGATCTTGCTCTCGTAGTACTCCTGATCGAACCGGTCGACCTTGGCCGCGATCCTTAGCGGCAGCCGCGCCCGGCGAGCAATTTCGATGGCCCGCTCCGGCCCCTTTTCAGGGCTGATGCGGCCAAGAAAGCCAAGATAGCCGCCGCTGCCATCCCCGAGCCGATGGAGGTTTCGCGGCAGGCCATGCTGCACCGTGCCGCACCAATTTGCCCAGGGTATCGGCGCTTGTTGCGCATCCGAGATCGATACCAGCGGCATCATGTCGTATTCGCGCATCATGACCGGGAGATCGGGCATGTCGAGCCGCCCGTGCAGCGTCGTCAATGTCTTATCCCAGCAATCGGCAAACAGCGGAAAGTGCAAATAGTCGGTATGAAAGTGGATGATATCGAACTCGTTTGCGCGGCGTCGCAGGCGATCGAGCATTATCAAGTGATAGACGAGCGGGTCCTTGCATCGGTCGTCGAGCCGCAGCGCCGTCTCGCATCCCGCTTCCAGCATGGCCGAGGTGCGCGAGTCGCCGCTGGCGAACAGCGTGACATCGTGCCCCCGCCCGACCAGTTCCTCGGTCACATAGGAAACCACTCGCTCGGTGCCGCCGTAAAGCCGAGGAGGACAACTTTCATAAAGCGGAGCAACCTGCGCGATTCTCATGACTACGAGCGATCCCCCTTAAAGAAGAAGTCGTGCCGGAGATACGGCGCACCATGTGAACTCCCGAAGGTGCCGCTCCTCCCTCTGCTGCGACGTTGCGCCGCCGCCGGTCCGGCCTGAGCGCGCCGTGAACTGCTGGCCATCGACGCGGCCCTAATCCTGAAAAAAGTCAGATGTGCACTCCGAGAAAACCCGCGACGACAATTACAACGACCACCACGCCAATCACGTAGAAAATACTCATTTTTGTTCTCCAATCACCGCAATTGAAAGCTCGCATAATCCTGCGAGCCTACATAAATTGCTGTGGCGACAAGTCCTGTTGTAGGAGATAGACACTCCGTTTACCGGCGCAAGGATATGGGGATGGCAGATCGCGCGGTAGCCTCGGAAAGTACCTAAACTGGAGCCTGCTGCCACGGCGCCCTTGCTGAAGGTAGCGCCGAGGCGCCAACGGGCGGGAAGGTCGGCGGAGAGCGGGCGCCCGCGGCCGTTACCAAAATACGGACAGGGAAATACGCACCGGCTCACCCGCCCGCCAATGCCTCGTCGAGGTCGCGGATCAGATCCTCGGCGGTTTCGAGGCCCACCGAGAGGCGCACGACGTCGGGGCCGGCGCCGGCGGCTTCGCGCTGTTCGTCGGAGAGCTGGCGGTGGGTTGTCGAGGCCGGATGCAGGATGAGGCTGCGGGTGTCGCCGATATTGGCGAGGTGCGAGAAGAGGCGCACGCTCTCGACGAGCTTGATCCCGGCCTCGAAGCCGCCCTTGACCCCGAAGGTGAAGACGGCGCCGGCGCCGTTCGGCAGGTATTTCTTCGCCAGCTCATGATACGGGCTCGATTTGAGCCCGGCATAGGAGACCCAGGCGACGCGCTGGTGACCGGCGAGAAACTCGGCGACCTTCTGCGCATTCTCGACATGCCGCTCCATGCGGACATGCAGGCTTTCGATGCCGGTCAGGGTCAGAAACGCGTTCATCGGCGACAGGGTCGGGCCGAAATCCCGCAAGCGCCACCGCGCGCGCCTTGGTGGTGAACGCGAAATCGCCGAAATTCTCGAAGAATTTGAGGCCGTGATAGGCGGGCTCCGGTTCGGTCAACGACGGGAAGCGGTCGCCCTGCGCCCCAGTCGAATTTTCCCGACTCGACGACCATGCCGCCCAGTGCGGCGCCATGGCCGCCCAGGAACTTGGTCGTCGAATGGACGATCAGATCGGCGCCCCATTCGAAGGGCCGGCACAGATAGGGCGTGGCGAGCGTGTTATCGACGATCAGCGGGATGCCGGCCTCATGCGCGACCGCCGCGACCTTTTCGATATCGACGATGATGCCGCCGGGATTGGCGAGGTTCTCGACAAAGATCGCCTTGCAGCGCGGGGTCAGCGCGCGGCGGAAATTCTCCGGGTCGGTCGGGTCGACAAAATGGCATGGTCCAGCCGAGCTTCTTGAACGACAGGCCGAACTGGGTCAGGGAGCCGCCATAGAGATTGCGCGAGGCGAGGAATTCGTCGCCCGGCTGCATCAGCGTGAAAAACACGAGGAACTGCGCGGCGTGGCCCGAGGCCGCGGCGACCGCGGCGCGGCCGCCTTCGAGGCTGGCGATGCGCTCTTCGAGCACCGAAACGGTCGGGTTGGTGAGGCGCGAATAGATGTAGCCGAAATTGTGCAGGTTGAAGAGCGAGGCGGCGTGGTCGACATCCTCGAAGACATAGGATGTCGTCTGGTAGATCGGGGTCGAGCGCGCGCCGGTCACGGGATCGGGCGCGGCGCCGGCATGGACCGCGCGGGTCTCGAAGCCGTAGCTCTGATTGTGCGAGGGCGCCGGGCGTTCCCGGGCACGGCGCGGTCGCGGGGCTTGGGGCGCGCGGTTCTGGATGATGCCGCTGTTGACCCCGCTCCACGACAATTCGCCGCCCAAGCCGGCCGAACTCGATCTTCGGGCAGCGGTTCATGATGACTTCGATCCCGGCCGCCTCGGCGCGCGCGGCGGCCTCGTCGTTGCGGATGCCGAGCTGCATCCACACGACCGGCGCGCCGATCGCGATCGCATCCTCGACGATCGGCAGGCGTCTCGGTCGACGGGCGGAAGACATCGACCATGTCAACCGGCTCGGGAATATCGCGCAGCGTGGCGTAGACCGTTTCGCCGAGCAGAAGCTGGCCGGCGATGCCGGGGTTGACCGGGATCACCCGATAGCCCTTCCCCTGCAGATATTTCATCACGAAATAGCTCGGCCGGTTCCAATTGGACGAGGCGCCGACCATCGCGATCGTATGCACCCGCTCGAGGATCGCGCGGATCTGCGCGTCGGAATACGGGATCGGATCGAGCTGGCTCATGGCGCCTCGCAATTCGCCCGGGAGATACGCAGGCTGCTTTTCATCCTATCGCAGACGGGCGAGGGATGCTCAGCGGGAAACGAGGGGCTTCCGTCTATCGAGTAGCCGGCGATCTCTCGATGGACGGCTTAACCTCGGGTTAACCCGCGAACCGTCAAAATGCGTTGACGCGGCTGGGAAGAAGGCTGACATTTCAGATGATCGGACGCCCACCGAGGATCGTTCGAGGCATGGTCGTTGGCCCGAATGGCGGTGTTCAGGCACCTGCTCTCCGACGGGTCGGGAGGCGGTCTCACTCTCGAGGAGGGGAAGCATGTCCCCGGGAATAGCGGCGATGTTGGATCGAATGCGTCCCGCTCTGTTGGCGCTATGGAGCGACGATGCCGGCGCGACAGTGATCGAATACGCCCTGATACTGGTGTTGATATCGATTACCGTTGTCGCCTGGGCGACGTTCGTCGGCACCGCGATCAGCAACTTTTTCACGCAGATCGCGAACGGCTTCTGAGATTGCCCGTCTCGCACCGGCGCGTGCGCCGGCTGTCGGTGACCCTTGAGTGCGGGACGGAAAGGCGGCATCGTTGCCGCTGGCACGCAACCGCGCTTGAGGGAGAGCCGCATTGACCACCGGATGGCAGCCCGCCCAAGCCTATCCCGACCCGGCAATCATTACTCTCGATCCGCGCTTCGAGGCATTGCGACCGCCGATGAACGCCGCGGTCGAGCGGCTGTACACCGGCTGTCGCTGGAGCGAGGGACCGGTCTGGATCGGCGATCTGCGGTGCGTGTTGTGGAGCGACATCCCGAACAACCGCATCCTCAAATGGGACGAGGAAACCGGCGAAGTCAGCGTTTTCCGCAAGCCCTCGAACAACGCCAACGGCAACACCCGCGACCGCCAGGGGCGACTAGTCACCTGCGAGCACCTCACGCGACGGGTCACCCGCACCGAGCATGACGGTTCGATCACCGTCATCTGCAACCGCTTCGAGCGTAAGCCGCTCAACTCGCCCAACGATGTCGTCGTCAAATCGGACGGGTCGGTCTGGTTCACCGATCCGACCTTCGGCATCGGCGGCAATTACGAAGGCCACCGGGCCGAGCCGGAACTGCCGACCAACGTCTATCGCGTCGACGGCCGCACCGGGCGCGCCACCATCGTCGCCGAAGGGCTGAGCGGCCCGAACGGCCTCGCCTTCTCGCCCGACGAATCGCGCATCTACATCGTCGAGTCGCGGGCCCGGCCGCGCGCGATCCGCGTCTTCGACGTCGTCGCCGACGGCACCAAGCTCGCCAACCCGCGCAACTTCGCCGATCTCGGCGACGGCACGCCCGACGGCTTCCGCTGCGATGTCCAAGGCAATCTGTGGTGCGGCTGGGGGATGAGCGAGGCGCTCAACGGGGTCGCCGTCTTCACCCCCGACGGCACGATGATCGGCCGCATATCGCTGCCCGAGCGCTGCGCCAATCTGTGCTTCGGCGGGCTCATGCGCAACCGCCTGTTCATGGCGGCGAGCCACTCGCTCTACGCGGTCTACGTCAACACCGAGGGCGCGATCGGCGGGTAGCTGGTAACGTAGCTCAATATTCCTTGTAGGGCAGGAACTTGCCGCTCAAGGTCAGCTTGACGCGGTCGCCTTTCGGGTCGGGCTGGCGCTCGATCGTCATGTCGAAATCGATGGCGCTCATGATCCCGTCGCCGAACTCCTCCTGGATCAGCTCCTTCCAGGTGGTGCCGTAGACCTGTACCAGCTCGTAGAAGCGGTAGATCAGCGGGTCGCTCGGCACCGCGCCCGGCAACGAGCCGCGATACGGCACCTCCTGCAGCAGCAGCTTCTCTTCCTGCGGAGAGCCCGAACAGCGACGCGGCGCGCTCGGCCTGCTCCGGCGCGGAGCTTCATCTGGCCCATCAGCGCCGCCGTGACATAGACCGGCGAGCCGCCGCCGATCTCGGCGACGATCGTCTTCCAGCTCAGCTTTTTCAGCCGTTTCTGCGACAGGATCTTTTCGGTCAGCTCGGCACGGATCATCGCAGCCTCTCCTGATCGTGAACCGCCGAACCATATAGCAACGGCCGTGCCAATTCCGCTGCGGCGCGTGTAGTCTCTCAGGCATGCTCCACCTCAGCGTCCTCGATCAGTCTCCGGTGCGTCAGGGCGTCACCCCGCGCGACGCGCTGTTGGAGACCATCGAGCTTGCCCGCCATGTCGATGCTCTGGGCTACCGCCGCTATTGGCTGGCCGAGCACCACTCTTCGCCAGGCCTGGCCGGCACCGCCCCCGAGATCATGGTGGGGCAGGTGGCGGCCGCGACCACGCATCTGCGGGTCGGCTCGGGCGGCGTCATGCTGAGCCATTACAGCTCACTGAAAGTCGCCGAGCAGTTCCGCATGCTGGAGACGCTCTATCCCGGCCGCATCGATCTCGGCATCGGCCGCGCCCCGGGCAGCGATCAGTTGACCGCGATCGCGCTCCAGCACGGGCCGGGGGCGCTCGGGATCGAGCATTTCCCGAACCAGATCGCCGATCTCTTGGCGTTTTTCGAGAACACGATGCCGGCCGACCATCCGTTCTCGCGCATCCGGCTGATGCCGGCGGGCGAGACAAACCCGGAAGTCTGGCTGTTGGGATCGAGCGACCAGAGCGCCCTCTTCGCCGCCTATTTCGGTCTGCCGTTTTCGTTTGCGCATTTCATCAATGACGAGGGCGGGCCGGAGATCATGGAGGCCTACCGCCAGCGCTTCCGGCCGTCACCACGGCTCCCGGCGCCGCAGGGCAGCATCGGCGTCTTCGTCGTGTGTGCCGAGAGCGAGGCTGAGGCGCGCCGGCTCGCCGCCAGCCGCGATCTGTGGCGGCTGCGCCAGCGCCGCGGCATCCTCGCCCCGTTTCCGCCGCCCGAAGACGCGCTCGCCTATCCCTACAGCGAGGCCGAGCGGCGCGAGGTCGAATACCATCGCCGCCGCCAGATCGTCGGCACCCCGGATCAGGCCAAGGCCGAGCTTACCGCACTGGCCGCGAGCTACGGGGTCGACGAGATCGTGGTGCTGACGATCTGCCACGATTTCGCGGCGCGCAAACGCTCCTACACGCTGCTCGCCGACGCCTTCGGCCTCGCGCCGGCCACCTGTTAGAGCTGTTTCCGATCAAGTTGCACGCGCACCCCCTCCCAAACCCTCCCCCATCAAGGGGGAGGGCCTCTATCAGCACTCCCATTTGTATGTACTCCCGCCCCCTCGATGGGGGCGGGTCGGGGTGGGGGTGATGTGTGCCGGGTGCGTCAACTCGGTCGAAAACCGCTCTAAGCAAGCGCCGCGACGCGTCCTATCCCCACGGTCCCGGCGGGCGGGGGTAGCGCGGCCCGGCATCGGGCACGCTGCCGCGGTGGAAGGTGTGCCGGCCGACGAGCGCGCTCGGCGGCGCGGTCGCCCAGACCGGGCTCCGCTGCGGCTGCAACAGCCCAACCCCGCGCGGCCGCAACAGCAGGAACAGGATGATGCCGGTGCTAAAACCGCCGACATGCGCCCAGAACGCCACCCCCGGCGTGGCCGGGTTCGCTTCCAGCCCGCTCACGAGCTGCATCGCGAACCATAGGCCGAGCAGGATCCAGGCGGGGACCGTGACGATCCAAAAAAAGATCACGATCCACACGAAGCAATGCACATTGGCGCGCGGGTAGGTCACCAGATAGGCGCCGAGCACGCCGGCGATCGCGCCGCTGGCGCCGATCATCGGGATCTGCGAATGGCTGGCCGCCAGCGCCTGCACCAGCGCCGCCGCAACCCCGCTTGCCAGATACAGCAGCAGATAGCGCGCGCCGCCGAGCAGATCCTCGACATTGTTTCCGAAGATCCACAGAAACAGCATGTTGCCGCCGATATGCAGCAGCCCGCCGTGCAGGAACATGCTGGTGAATATGGTCGCCCAGGGCGGGATGACGGCGAGTTCCGGCGCCAGCTCGCGATAGCCGAACAGCACCGCCGGGATCATGCCGTACTGCAACGCGACGACGCGCGGGTTCTGGCCGAGCTGCCACAGAAAGGCGCCGATGCACATGCCGATCAGGCGTAGGTGACGACCGGCGGGCGCCGGATCGGGTTGTCGTCGTAAAGCGGCAGGGCGAAGATCACGGTCCTGCGCCGACGCAATTTATTGTCGTCCCGGCGAAAGCCGGGACCCAATTCCCAACCGCTTCGAACGCGGATTGGTGGGTCCCGGCTTTCGCCGGGACGACAATTTTCCGACGGGTCAGGAGCCGACGAGGCCGAGCTGCGGGCTCGACGGCTCGGCGAAGCTGCGCTTCGGGATGCGCCCGGCAAGCCGCGCCAGGCGCCCGGCCTCGACCGCGGCGCGCATCGCCGCCGCCATCCGGCGCGGGTCGTGCGATTTGGCGATCGCGGTGTTGACCAGCACCGCGTCGCAGCCGAGTTCCATCGCATAGGCCGCGTCCGAGGCAGTGCCGATCCCGGCATCGAGCACCACCGGAACCGGGCTCCTCGCGCAGATCAGCTCGATCGCCGCCGGGTTGGCGATCCCCATCCCCGAGCCGATCAAGGAGCCCAGCGGCATCACCGCGGCGCAGCCGACATCGGCGAGCTTCTGGCAGGCGACCGGGTCCTCATTGCAGTAGGGCAGCACCGTGAAGCCCTTGCGCACCAGCTCATCGGCGGCATGAACGAGCTGCTCGACATCGGGATAGAGGGTCTCGCGGTCGCCGATCAGCTCGAGCTTCACCCAATCGGTTTCCAGCGCCTCGCGCGCCAGTTCGGCGGTCAGGATCGCGTCGCGCGCGGTGACGCAGCCCGAGGTGTTGGGCAGAATGCGGTAGCGGCTGCCGAGCAGGTCAACGAGGCTTTCGGCATAGCCTTCGAGGCTGATCCGCCGGATCGACGCCGTGACGATCTCGGCCCCGCTCGCCGCGAGCGAATCGAGCAGGACCTGCTGGTTCGGGTAGCCGGCGCTGCCGACGAACAGCCGCGACTTCAGCTTGGTGCCGGCGATGATCAGCGGGTCGGTCATAGGCATGGTCCTGCTCGATAAAGATGTCAGCCGTAGTTCCCCCTTGGAGCGGGCGGACGATCTCAACCTCGTCGCCGGGCGAGAGCGCGGCGACCGGCCACTCGGCGCGGCGCACGACGGCGCCGTTGACCGCGACGGCGAGAAAGCGGGCCTTGGGGTCGACGCCGCGCTCGCTGAGCAGCTCGGCGATCGTCGTCACCGCCACCTCCGCCTCGACCCCGTTGATGCGCAGCCGCATCATAGCGCCTCCGCGGCGCTGGCCGGGTGCCCCACCCGCGCCGCCTCCCGCGGCGAAGCGCTCGGGCGAGAACGGACGGGCGATCTCGGGCAGCGTTCCGGTCAGTATATAGGTGCTGACCACCGCGGCGCTGACCGGGGTCAACAGAATGCCGTTGCGATGATGGCCGGTGGCGATGACCAGCCGGTCGATGCCGCTCGGTCCCAGCATCGGCGCATCGTCGCGCGAGCCCGGCCGGAACCCGACCCACATCTCGGCGATCGGCAATTCCTCGATCGCCGGGACCGCGCGCCAGGCGCCCTCGATCAGCGCGAACACCCCGCCCGCGGTGAGGCGCTGATCGAACCCGCGCTCTTCGACCGTGGCGCCGATGACCAGCCGGCCGTCACGGCGCGGCACCAGATAGCCGCGCGGCAGCCACACCACATGGCGCAACAGCGGCGCCGCCGGGTCCATCTGCAAGGCCAGCATCTGCCCCTTGATCGGGCGCACCGGCGGCAGATAGGCCGGCGGAATGCCGCCGATCTCGCGCGACCAGGCGCCGGCCGCCAACACGACGACATCGGCCGGATCGCGGCCGCGCTCGGTGACGACGCCGGTGGCGCGGCCGCCGGCACAGACGATCTCGCTGACCGGGCAATGCTCGACGAGCTCGACCCCGGCGCGGCGGGCGGCCGATGCCAGCGCGCGGCCGAGCTGGCGGTTCTCGACCTGGTGGTCGCGCGGGCTCCACACGGCGGCGGCGATGCCGGGCTTCAGATGCGGCTCCTTCTCGCGCGCCTCGGCCGCCGACAGCCAGGCGAGGTCGAGGCCGAGCCCTTTCTGGAACTCGTAGGAATGGCGCAGCTGGGCGGCGTCGTCGCGATTGAGCGCGACGACGATGCGTTCCCTCGTCGCGGTATTCGACCGAGACGCCCGAGGCGATCTCCAGCTCGCGCGCGAAATCCGGCCACAGGCGCTGGCTTTCGAGCGCCAGCGGCAGCAGCGGCTCCTCGCCGGGCTCGGTCTCGACCGCGGCCGCGAGCATGCCGGCCGCCGCCCAGCTGGCGCCGTGCCCGGCCTCGCCGCGGTCGTACACCGTCACCGCGCAGCCGGCCTGCGCCAGCCGCCAGGCGATGCCCAGGCCGATGACGCCGGCGCCGACGACGATCGTCTTCGGGCGCTGCGATGAAACACCAAAGGACGCGCTAATGACGGACTCCCTTCACCGGGCATGCCCGGCCAGGTTCAGTGGGTCTGATCTCAGCTCCCGGCGATGCGGGCAACCCCGCGCCGCCGGGCAGCACCCCAGCCTCCCGCCAATTTCAGGCCGAGCCCCGCGGCGATGCAAGGATTTTCTGCAAGATCGGCAATATCGCGGCAGCCGCTTCGCCGTGGCGCCTCGCCGGCGCGTCCGGTTAACCATTTGGTGAGGGTCGTCGGCATATTTTCTGCACGCGCTTTGTCGCGCTGCCCGCATGGGCATCCTCCCTAGCCTTGGGGCCGCCACTCGGCGGCCTCTTTTTTTGCAGCTTGGCTTCGCCGCAGAGCGCAAATTGACAGCGGGGCCGCGCCGGCACTATCACCGAGCCTGACTGCGCAGGAGCCGGTGATGGTGAACAAGGTCTATCCCGACGCCGAGGCGGCGCTTGCCGGGCTGCTTGCATGACGGGATGATGGTCATGGCCGGCGGCTTCGGCCTCTGCGGCATCCCGGAAAAGCTGATCCTGGCGATCCGCAATTCTGGGGTCAACGGGCTGACGGTCGTCTCGAACAACGCCGGGATCGACGGCGCCGGTCTCGGGCTCCTGCTCGAAACCCGGCAGATCCGCAAGATGATCTCGTCCTATGTCGGCGAGAACCGCCTGTTCGCCGAACTCTACCTCAAGGGCGAGCTCGACCTCGAATTCAACCCGCAGGGCACGCTGGCCGAGCGCATCCGCGCCGGCGGCGCCGGCATCCCGGCCTTTTTCACCAAGACCGGGGTCGGGACCCTGGTCGCCGAGGGCAAGGAGACGCGCGAATTCGCCGGCGAGACCTATCTGATGGAACAGGGCCTCATCGCCGATCTCGCGATCATCCACGCCTGGAAGGGCGACCGCGAGGGCAACCTCGTCTACCGCAAGACCGCGCGCAACTTCAATCCCGTCATGGCGACCGCGGGCAAGGTGACCGTGGCCGAGGTCGAGCATCTGGTCGAGCCCGGCGAGATCGACCCCGACATGATCCACACGCCGGGCATCTTCGTGCAGCGCATCGTGCACTACCCCGCTTACGAGAAGCGCATCGAGCAGCGCACGGTGCGCAAGCGCGGGCCTTAGCGAAAGGAGCCTACCCCAATGCCCTGGTCACGCGACGAGATGGCGCGGCGCGCCGCCGCCGAGCTGAAGGACGGCTTCTACGTCAATCTCGGGATCGGCATTCCGACGCTGGTGTCGAACTACATCCCGCCCGGCATCACCGTGCAGCTGCAAAGCGAAAACGGCATGATGGGGATGGGCCCCTTCCCGTTCGAGGGCGAGGAGGACCCCGATCTGATCAACGCCGGCAAGCAGACCGTCACCGAACTGCCGACCACGAGCTTTTTCGACAGCGCCCAATCCTTTGGGATGATCCGCGGCGGCCATATCGACCTGTCGATCCTCGGCGCGATGCAGGTCGCCGAGAACGGCGATCTGGCCAATTGGATGATCCCCGGGCGCATGGTCAAGGGCATGGGCGGAGCGATGGATCTTGTCGCCGGGGTCAAGCGGGTCGTCGTCTTGATGGAGCACACCGCCAAGGGCGAGCCGAAGCTGCTGCACCGCTGCACGCTGCCGCTGACCGGCGCCGCGGTCGTCGACATCGTGATCACCGATCTCGCCGTGTTCGCGATCGACCGGAAGGGCGGCGGGATGGAGCTGATCGAACTCGCCCCCGACGTGTCGCTCGACGAGGTCAAGCGCCAGACCGAGGCCTCGTTCCGGGTGCGGTCCGGGCTCGATTGAGCCGGGTCGCGCCAAGGCAATGCGCGTGCGCGACGCGATCCGCGATCTTCCCGCCTCCCGCATCGCGGAGATTTCCGCGCTCGGAATGGGCGACCCGTCGGTCATCCCGCTGTGGTACGGCGAAAGCGATCTGCCGACCCCTGATTTCATCGGCGCGGCGGCGACGGCGGCGCTCGCGGCCGGGCAAACCTTTTACACCTACAAGGCGGGGCTGCCCGAGCTGCGCGCGGCGATAGCCGACTACCAGACCGGGCTCTACGCGGAACCGACCGGGGCCGAGCGGATCGTCGTGTCGAGTTCGGGCATGAATGCGCTGATGCTCGTCGCGGAAGCGCTGGTCGATCCGGGCGACAATGTGGTCATCATCGCGCCGGTCTGGCCCAACATCGCCGCGGCGGTGTCGATCATGGGCGGCGAGCCGCGCCTGGTTGCGCTCGATCCGATGCCGGGGGGCGGCTGGCGCCTCGATCCCGAGCGGGTGTTTGCCGCGTACGACAACCGCACCCGCGCAATCTTTGTCAATTCGCCGTCGAACCCGACCGGCTGGGTAATTTCGCCGGGGGAGATCGCGGCGCTGCTGGCCTTCGCCCGCCGCCGCGGGCTGTGGCTGATCGCCGACGAGGTTTACGGCCGGATCGTCTATGGCAACCGCCCGGCGCCCTCCTTCCTCGACCAGGCTGCGCCGGAGGACCGGTTGATCGTTGTTAACAGTTTCTCGAAAAACTGGGCGATGACCGGCTGGCGGCTCGGCTGGATGACGGTGCCGCCCGACCTGCTGCCGGTGATCGAAAAACTCGTCGAGTTCAACACCAGCGGCTCGCCGACCTTCCTGCAGCACGCCGCGATCGTCGCGATCCGTCAGGGCGAACCGTTCATCGCCGCGTTTGTCGCGCGCTGCCGCGCCGCGCGCGATGCGGCGATCGACGCCTTGCAGGCCTGCCGGCGCGTCGAAGTCGCGCGGCCCGAGGGCGCCTTCTATGCGTTTTTCCGGGTCGCCGGGATCGACGACAGCCTCGCCTTTGCCAAGGAGGCGCTGCGCCGCGCCAAGGTCGGCCTGGCGCCGGGCAGCGCTTTCGGGCCGATGGGCGAGGGCTATCTGCGTCTGTGCTTCGCCCGCGACCCGCAAATAATCGCCGAGGCGGTCGAGCGTCTGCGCCCGCTGCTCGATTGAACCCGCGCTAAGCGCCGCGCCCCGCGTGCTTTTTCAAGGCCAGCAGATCGACCAGAAACCGGTCGCGCTCGGCGGCCAGCGCGGCGATGTCGCGCGGCCCCGCCTCGGCGGCGACCCCCTCGGCAAGCGCGGCGCGCACCTCCGGGGTCAGGCGAGGACTGCCGAGGTCCTCCCACCAGCCTTCCAGCGGCGGTCCGAGCTGATCGAGGAAGTGCGCCATACCGCCGCTGCCGCCGGCGAGGTGGAAGGTCAGGTGCGGTCCCATCAGCGCCCAGCGCAGCCCCGGCCCCTCGCTGATCGCGGTATCGACATCGGCGACGCTGGCGACCCCGGCGGCGACGAGATGAACCGCCTCCCGCCACAACGCGGCCTGCAAGCGGTTGGCGACGTGCCCCTTGACCTCGCGGCGGATATGGATCGGGCGCTTGCCGATGCCCGAATAAAAGGCGATCGCCTGCTCGATGGTGGCGGGCGCCGTCTGCGCGCCGCCGACGATTTCGACGAGCGGGATCAGGTGCGGCGGGTTGAACGGGTGGCCGATAACCACGCGTTCGGGATGGCGACAGGCCGCCTGCAGGCGGCTGACCAGCAGCCCCGACGAGCTGGAGGCAATGACGATTTGCGCCGGCAGCGCCGCGTCGATGCGGGCCAGCAACTCCTGTTTGGTTGCCTCGCGCTCCGGTGCATTCTCCTGGACGAAATCGGCCGCCGCGACAGCCGATTCCACATCTGCACAAAAAATAAGCAAATGATGTGGAGGTGTCGCAGCGATCGGCCCGAGCCGCGCCAGCACCGGCCAGGCCGCATCGATGAAATGGCGCAATCGCGCTTCCGCCCCGGGCGCCGGGTCGCTCGCGGTGACTTCCAGGCCGCGCGACAGGAACGTAGCCGCCCAGCTCATGCCGATCGTGCCGGTCCCGGCCACCGCCACTCGGCGGATGCTCGATTGCTGCATGATGCGCCTCCTTTGCCTCGTCTGCCGCGCTACTGCATCGACGAGCGCGCCCCCACTTTGCTAAGGTCGGCCGACCCTGCCGCCCGGCCGACCTCAGCAAAGCCGGGCCGATCCGGAGTTTAATCGGCCTTGCCCGAGCCGTCCACGTCACGCGATCTTCGTCTCGACTTCTTTCGCGGCGTGTCGCTGATATTGATCTTCATCGATCACATTCCTGAAAACATCCTGAGTTATTTTACGCTGCAGGCGATTGCCTTTTTCGACGCGGCGGAAGTCTTCATCTTCATCTCAGGCTTTACCGCAGCTCTCGTCTATGGCCGCCGGCTCGCCGACAAAGGCGCGCTCCATGCGATTGCATCGGTGCTGCGGCGGGCCTGGCAGCTTTATGTTGCGCACATCTTCCTGTTCGTCCTGTTCATCGCCGAGGTGTCGTACACGGCGACCGCCTTCAATAATCCGATGTACAACGAAGAGATGCGGGTCACCAATTTTCTCGCCGAGCCCCATATCGCCGTGATCAAGGCGTTGCTGCTCGAGTTCCAGCCGACGTTCCTCGACATCCTGCCGCTGTACATTCTGATGCTGGTGATCTTCCCGGCCATTTTGCTCGGCATGCAACGTCATTGGCTGTTGGTGCTGGTACCCTCGGCGGTTGTCTACCTCGCCGTCCAGATTTTCGACATCGCAGTGCCGGCCTATCCGGAGGGCCATGTCTGGTTTTTCAACCCGCTCGCCTGGCAATTCCTGTTCGTCGCTGGGGCGGTGCTCGGCAACCGCGCACTCCAAGGCAAGAGGTCTGCTGGGCCATTGAGGCTAGCTTATCCAGCGGCCGCCATTGTCTTCCTCAGCGCGCTTATCGTCAGGGTGAGCTGGACGATCCACGGCGTGTGGGAGCCATTCCCGGCGCTGTTCCTCAAGGAGCTGTGGCCGGTCAACAAGAACAATTTGTCGCCGCTTCGCCTGGTCACCTTCTTCGCGCTGGTGGTGCTGGTCGCGACCCTGGTGCCGCGCAACGCCCGCTTTCTCCGCAGCGCGGCGGCGCGGCCGCTGGTGCAGTGCGGACAGCAGTCGCTCGAGATCTTCTGTCTCGGCATCCTCCTTTCGGCGCTCGGGCATTTCGTCCTTGCGGAATATGATTCGGGCATCGTCACGCAGCTTGCGGTCAACGCCGTGGGGATCACGGCGATGTTTCTGACCGCCACGATGATCGATTGGTACAAGGCGATGGACCGAATGCCTGTGCTGCAGCCGGCGGCGAGGCAATGCCGCGGCGACAAGGTCGCGCGATGAAGCGCCGCTCGCTGTTGTGCCTCGCCGGCGCCGCGGCGGCGAACCTGACCCTGCCGATGACCGGCCGCGCCGAACCATCGCAGTGCGAAGTTCCGCCCGAGCTGATCGAGGTCTCGGTCAAGCTGCCGCATCTGGCTGAGCGGCTGGCCGCGCGGCAGCCGGTGACCATCGTCGCGATCGGCGGCGGCTCGACCAAGGGCACCGCCGCCGGCGCGCCCGATCTCGCCTATCCGCATCGCCTGCAGTTGGCGCTTGCAGCGTACTATCCCGACGTGCCGATCGTCGTCGTCAACAAGGGCGTGCCGCGCCAATCGACGCAGCAGATGGTGGAACGGTTCCCCACCGACGTGATCGCCGAAAACCCGATCCTGGTCGTATGGGAGACCGGGATCAGCGATGCCGTGCGCGGCATTGAGATCGAGGATTTCGCCGCCGCCCTGCAGGCCGGCATCGACGAGGTGAAGAACCGGGCAATCGACATCGTGTTGGTCGATATGCAATTCTCCCGCCGAACGTCGACGGTGATCAACTTCGAGCAGTATCTGAACGCGCTGCATCGCGTCAGCGACCTGAATGAGGTGTACCTGTTCCCGCGGTTCGAAATGATGCGCTACTGGAGCGAGCAGAACGTGTTCAACTTCGACGAGGTTGCCGAGGCGGAACGCGCTCAGCTTGCGGCGAAGGTCTACGACTGCATCGGGCGCACGCTCGCGCAAGCGATCCGCGCCGCGGTCGAATGACCCGGCCCGCCTCGCTCATGCTCAGCCTCGCGCTGGCTTTTGTCGCCGCTGGCCGCCGACGCAATCGATACCGAGACCCGGAACGCGGCCGCGAGCTGCGGCGCGCCGCCGGCCCTGATGGCCGTAGGTCCGCCCGAAGCGCGCATCGCGGCCCGGCTCGACCAACGCGAGCCGCTGACCATCGTCGCCGTCGGCTCATCCTCGACCCAGGGGGTCGGCGCGAGCGCCCCGGATTTCAGCTATCCGAGCCGGCTCGCGGACGAACTCAAAGAGCGGTTCCCCGCTATCGACATCCGGGTGATCAATCGCGGCAAGGGCGGGGAGGACGTCTCCGAGGAGCTGGCTCGGCTCGACCGCGACGTGATCGCCGAGCACCCGGAACTCGTGATCTGGCAAGTCGGCACCAACGCGGTGCTGCGCCGCGACGATCTGACCACCGACCGGGAGCTGATCGAACGCGGCGTCGCGCAAGCTCAAAAAGAGCGGCAGCGATGTCGTGCTAATGGACCTGCAATACGCTCCGCGCGTGCTCGCGCGGCCGGCCTATGCGGAGATGGAGCAGCTGATCGCGAAGGTGGCGGAGCGCGCCAGTGTCGGTCTGTTTCGCCGTTTCGAGATCATGCGATACTGGCAGGCTGCGCAGCAGGCCGACGCCCCGAACATGGTCGGGCCGGATGGGCTGCACATGACCGACCGCAGCTATGGCTGTCTTGCGGCTGAGCTTGCCGAGGCGCTCGCGCGGAATTGGCGGGCGCAGGAGCGCGCGCCGCCGCCCCGCCCGCCGCGCGGGTCGCCGGTTTGGCCGGACCGGGCCGTGCCGACCGCTCGCGCCCGCTGCTGCCGCGCGATAGGGCGAGCGTTCCCGGCGAATGCGGGTCCGCGGTTCCTGCGACAGCAAGCAACCGGCGTCCTGCGCCTCGCCGATCGATCCGGATGGCTGCGACGAAAGGACGCGTTAACCATTGTGGGATAAGGTGAAGTCCGGTGTGGAGGCGCGATCGAATTCGCGGCGCACGACAGAATTGGGTTGGGATTCGCGCCATCCTCATATATGCTGATGGCGCATTAGAGGGGGCCACAAGATGTTGTTGGTTTCCCGTTCTTCGAAGGTAGACGATGGGGGCGCGGCGACCGCGGTTCGAGCATGGCTGGATCGCGCTGCGGGCTTACACGCCGACCCAACAGTTGCCACAATGTTTTGGCATACTGATTGCGTATTCGCAGGTCGAGCACCTTCGCCCGTTCGGGCGGTTCGCAAACGGGGCAGGGCTGCGGATGCGTCTCCGCTAACATATCACGGACGAATTGGTTCCGTGATCGGCGACGCGAATTTTCGTCGTGCGGGCGCGTTGTGTGCAGGCTCGTTAAGCGAGTGAACGGTCGAAACTGTTACGGTCGACAGAGCTGTCGATTGAGGTGAGCAAATGCGGTTTGACGAGGGCATCTTCGGAATTTATTCGCGCATGTACGAAAACCGGCGCGAGGTGGAATACTCGCTGGAGGACTATCTGCGCGCCTGCTCGGACGACCCGTCGTTTTATGCCGGCGCCGCCGAGCGGCTGCTGAAGGCGATCGGCGAGCCGGTCATGGTCGACACCAGCCAGGATCCGCGCCTCGGCCGCATCTTCATGAACCGGACCATCAAGGTCTATCCCGCCTTCGAGGATTTCTACGGCATGGAGGAGACGATCGAGCGGATCGTCGGGTTCTTCCGCCACGCCGCGCAGGGCCTGGAAGAGCGCAAGCAGGTGCTCTATCTGCTCGGCCCGGTGGGCGGCGGCAAATCCTCGCTGGCCGAGCGGCTCAAGATGTTGATGGAGAAGGAGCCGATCTACGTGCTCAAGGCCGGGACCGAGATCAGCCCGGTGTTCGAGAGCCCGCTCGGCCTGTTCGATCCGCTCACCCTGGGCCCCGAGCTCGAACAGCGTTACGGCATCCCGCTGCGGCGGCTGACCGGCACGATCTCGCCCTGGGCGGTCAAGCGGCTCGAGGAATTCGGCGGCGACATCACCAAGTTCTCGGTGATCCGGCTGCTGCCCTCGCGCCTGAAGCAGATCTGCGTCACCAAGACCGAGCCTGGCGACGAGAACAACCAGGATGTCTCCAGCCTCGTCGGCAAGGTCGACATCCGCAAGCTGGAGAATTTCAGCCAGAACGATCCCGACGCCTATTCCTTCTCCGGCGGTCTCAACCGGACGACCCAGGGCCTGATGGAATTCGTCGAGATGTTCAAGGCGCCGATCAAGATGCTGCACCCGCTCTTGACCGCGACGCAGGACGGCAACTACGCCGGGACCGAGAATATCGGCGGCATTCCCTATCAGGGCATCATCCTGGCGCACTCGAACGAGGCCGAGTGGCAAGCCTTCAAGAACAACAAGAACAACGAAGCGTTCATCGACCGCATCTCCGTGATCAAGGTGCCGTATTGCCTGCGCGCGATCGAGGAACGCAAAATCTACGAGAAGCTGCTGCAAAACAGCGAGCTGTCGAATGCGGCCTGCGCGCCGTCGACGCTGGATATCCTGGCGCGCTTCTGCGTGCTGTCGCGGCTGAAGCCGCATGAGAATTCGAACCTGCACTCGAAGATGCGGGTCTATGACGGCGAGAGCCTCAAGGACACCGATCCGCGCGCCAAATCGGCGCAGGAATACCGCGACGCCGCCGGGGTCGACGAGGGCATGGACGGGATCTCGACCCGATTTGCCTTCAAGGTGCTGTCCAGCACGTTCAATTTCGACACGCAGGAGATCGCGGCCGACCCGGTCCACCTGATGTACGTGCTCGAGCAGTCGATCTGGCGCGAGCAGTTCCCCGAGGATTCCGAGAAGAAATTCCTCAACTTCATCAAGGCCGAGCTGGCGCCGCGCTACGCCGAGTTCATCGGCCACGAAATCCAGAAGGCCTATCTCGAATCCTATTCGGATTACGGGCAGAACCTGTTCGACCGCTATGTCGCCTATGCCGATGCGTGGATCGAGGACCAGGACTACAAGGACGCCGATACCGGCCAGCTGATGAACCGCGAGCTGTTGAACCAGGAGCTGTCCAAGATCGAGAAGCCGGCGGGCATCGCCAATCCCAAGGATTTCCGCAACGAGGTGGTCAAGTTCGCGCTGCGCGCCCGCGCCGGCCAGCGGGCGCAACCCGTCCTGGACCTCCTACGAGAAATTGCGCGAGGTCATCGAGCGGCGGATGTTCACGCAGGTCGAGGATCTGTTGCCGGTGATCAGCTTCGGCAGCAAAAAGGATTCCGAGACCGAGAAGAAGCACGCCGACTTTGTCGAGCGGATGGTCGAGCGCGGCTACACCGAGCGGCAGGTGCGCCGCCTGGTCGAGTGGTACATGCGGGTGAACAAGGCCGGCTAGGGTTCTCCAGCCGGTCGGAGATAGTGCGATGAACATCGTCGATCGCCGGCCCAACCCGAAAGGCAAGAGCCTCAGCAACCGGCAGCGGTTCCTCGCGCGCGCCCGCGTCGAGGTCAAATCGGCGGTCCAGGAGGCGCTGCGCAAGCGCAAGGTCGCCGATGTCGGTCACGGCGAGAAGGTCGCGATCCCGACGCGCGGGATCTCCGAGCCGATCTTCCATCACAACCGGCGCACCGGCCGCAGCGATCACGTCGTTCCCGGCAACAAGGAATATGTCCGCGGCGACGAGATCCCGCGGCCGACCGGCGGGGACGGGCAAGGCGGCCGGGAAGGCAGCCCGGACGGCAGCGGCGAGGATGCGTTCGAGTTCACGCTGTCGAAGGAAGAGTTCCTCGACATGTTCTTCGAGGACCTCGAACTTCCCGACCTGGTCAAGAAGAGCCTCAAGGACACCACCGCCTTCGATCTCCAGCGCGCCGGCTACACGGTCACCGGCAGCCCGTCCAACCTCAGCATCCCGCGCACCATGCGCAACAGCATGGCGCGCCGCATCTCGCTGCGGCGGCCCAAGCTCTCCGACCTCGAAGCGCTTGCGCGAGGCGGTCGAAGAGGCGCGCGCCCGCGGCGAGGAAGAGGAAGCCGAGCAGCTCGCCCGCCAGCTCGAGCAGCGCGAGCGGCGCAGCAAGATCATCCCCTACATCGACCCGATCGATGTCCGCTACCGGCGCTTCGACCGCGTGCCGCGGCCCAACACCGAGGCGGTCATGTTCTGCCTGATGGACGTATCGGGATCGATGACCGAAGCGATGAAGGACCTCGCCAAGCGGTTCTTCATGCTGCTTCACATTTTCTTGATCCGGCGCTACCGCCATGTCGACGTCGTGTTCATCCGCCATACCAGCACGGCCGAGGAGGTCGACGAGGAGACGTTCTTCTACAGCCGCGAAACCGGCGGCACGGTCGTTTCGACCGCGCTCGAGAAGATGCTGGAGATCGCGCGCGCCCGCTATCCGACCGACCGCTGGAACATTTACGGGGCGCAGGCCTCCGACGGCGACAATTACGGCGCCGACAGCAGCCGTTGCGTCGCCCTGCTCGGCGGCGAGGTGCTGCCGCTGTGCCAGTATTTCGCCTATGTCGAGGTCGGCGACGGCATGGGCGGCAGCCTGACCGGGCTGTCGCGCGACAGCGATCTGTGGCGGGCCTACAGCGAGGTGGCGCCGGCGCACCCGCATTTCGCGATGCGGCGGGTCGGCGACCCGGCGCAGATCTTCTCGGTGTTTCACGAATTGTTTGCAAAAGGGGGCGTCCGTGCGTAACACGCGTCTAGACGCCGCGCAGCTCAGAGCCGACATGCCGCTGTTCACCGGACCCAATTGGGATTTCGGGTCATTGCGCCGGGTCTACGAGGCGATCGAGCGGATCGCGCTCGACGACCTCGGGCTCGACATCTACCCGGTGCAGATCGAGGTGATCACCTCCGAGCAGATGCTCGATTCCTACGCCTCGGTCGGCTTGCCGCTGATGTACCGCCATTGGAGCTTCGGCAAGCGCTTTGCCTATCACGAGACGCTCTACCGCAAGGGCTTGCAGGGCCTCGCCTACGAGATCGTCATCAACTCCAACCCGGTCATCTGCTACATCATGGAAGAAAATTCCATGACGATGCAGACCCTCGTCATGGCGCATGCCGCGGTCGGCCACAACCATTTCTTCAAGAACAACTACCTGTTCCGGCAGTGGACCGATGCGGGCGGCATCCTCGATTACCTCAGCTTCGCCCGCGACTATGTGGCGAAATGCGAAGAGAAGTACGGGCTCGACGCGGTCGAGCGTGTCCTCGATGCCGCGCATGCCCTGAAGGAGCACGGCGTCAACCGCTATGCCCATCGCTCAAGGCCCAATCTCGCCGAGGAGCGCCAGCGGATCGAAGACCGTCGCGCCCATGAGGAGGCGACCTACAACGATTTGTGGCGCACGGTCCCGACCGCCGACGCAGGACGAGGACGAAGCCGAGGAGACCGAGAAGCAGGAGGACATCCGCGGCAAGCTCGGCCTGCCCGAGGAGAACCTGCTCTATTTCATCGAAAAGCGCGCCCCGCGGCTGGAGGATTGGCAACGCGAGCTGATCCGCATCGTGCGCCACGTCGCGCAGTACTTCTATCCGCAGAAACAGCTGCAGATGATGAACGAAGGCTGCGCCACCTTCGTCCATTACGAGATCATGAACCGGCTGCACGACAAGGGCCTGATCACCGAAGGATCGATGCTCGAATTCCTCCACTCGCATTCGAGCGTCGTGTTCCAGCCGGGGTTCGACGATCCGCGCTTCAGCGGTCTCAATCCCTACGCGCTCGGCTTTGCGATGATGAGCGACATCAAGCGCATCTGCGAGGAGCCGAAGGAGGAGGATCGCGAGTTCTTCCCCGAAATCGCCGGCTGCGGCGACCCGTTCGGGGTGCTGCGCCATGCCTGGGCCAATTACCGCGACGAAAGCTTCATCCTGCAATATCTGAGCCCGGCGGTGATCCGCAAATTCCGCCTCTTCCAGATCGCCGACGACAGCAGCAAGCCGTCGCTGCGGGTCGATGCGATCCACGACGAGCTCGGCTACCGCCGCATCCGCAGCGCGCTGTCGCGGCAATACGATCTGTCGCGGCGCGAGCCCGATATCCAGGTGGTCGATGTCGATCTGACCGGCGACCGCTGTCTGGTCCTCGCCCATTACGTCCATGACGGCGTGCTGCTCGAGGAAAAGACCTGCCGCTCGGTGCTGCGCTATGCCGCCCAGCTGTGGGGCTACACGGTCAAGCTCCTCGAAATCGAGGCGGCCACCGACAAGACCTTGAAGACCTACGAATCCGCCGCCGAGGGGAAGTAATCACCGAAAACCGCTGCCGCTCGCTTGCCTTTGGACGAAGTTTTGCATAAAGTAATGGCCCTCGGGCTCGGGCCTGAGTAAATTCTGACACCAGTCGAGATCATCGGGTGAGCGTGGTCGTCATCCCTACAAAGGATACGAACCATGCTTCGCCGGCTTTTCGCTGCGCTCGTGTTTGCTGCTGTGCTGTTGGCTTCTTGCCCAGCACGATAATTTTGTCATACCGGCGAAAGCCGGTATCCACGGCAGAGGTGGGTCCCGGCTTTCGCCGGGACGACAAATAAGGGTCAGCGCTGATGAGGGGATGTGCTTGTACCCTTAAGCCGCACCCGCCATCTGCCCTGCATGCAAGCGGCCTGACTATTCTCGGCATCGAGACGAGCTGCGACGAGACTGCGGTCGCGGTGGTCGGCGACCGCCCGCGCCCGCTGATCCGGGCCAATCTGATCCACTCCCAGCTGGCCGAGCATGCGCCCTATGGCGGCGTCGTGCCGGAGATCGCCGCGCGGGCGCATCTCGACCATATCGCAGGGCTGATCGGGCGCGCGCTCGCCGAAGCCGAGACGCGCGTCGAAGAGCTCGATGGCGTGGCGGCGGCCGCCGGTCCCGGGCTGATCGGCGGGCTGATCGTCGGATCGATGGCGGCAAAGGGCATCGCCTGGGCCGCGCAGAAGCCGTTCCTCGCGGTCAACCATCTCGAAGCGCATGCGCTCGCCGCCCGGCTCTCGCACGATGTCGGGTTTCCCTATCTGCTGCTGCTGGTTTCCGGCGGCCACACCCAGCTGCTGGTCTGCGCCGGGATCGGCCGCTATCGCCAGCTCGGCGCCAGCCGCGACGATGCCGCCGGCGAAGCCTTCGACAAGACCGCCAAGCTGTTGGGGCTCGGCTATCCCGGCGGGCCGGCGATCGAGCACGCGGCGCGCGATGGCGATCCCGGCCGGTTCGCGCTGCCGCGGCCGCTCAAAGGGCGCGAGGGCTGCGATTTCTCGTTCTCCGGGCTGAAGACGGCGGTGCGCCAGATCGATCGCCGATGCGGGACCGCTCGGTCCGCGAGCAAACCGCCGATCTGGCCGCGGCCATCGAGCTGGCGATCTGCGACACGCTGGTCGATCGCACCGCGAACGCGCTCGCCTGGTTTCGCCGCCACTATCCCGCAGGCAAGAGCCTCGTCGCCGCCGGCGGGGTCGCCGCCAATCTGCGGCTGCGCGATCGCCTTGCGGCGCTGGCGGCAGTCGGCCGGCCTTGCCTTTGTCGCGCCGCCGGTGGCGCTGTGCACCGACAATGGCGCGATGATCGCCTGGGCCGGGCTGGAGCGGCTCCGCCTCGGTCTGGTCGACGGGCTCGACGCCGCCGGTGCGCCCGCGCTGGCCGCTCGACAGCGCCGCCAATTTTGCGAGCGAAGGGGCGGCGACCGCGGGCGCGAGGCTGGCGTGAGGCGGCTGGCGGTCATCGGCGGCGGCGCCTGGGGCACCGCGCTGGCCTCGGTCGCCGCCCGCGCCGGCGCCGGGGTCGTGCTGTGGGCGCGCGACCCGAATGTCGTCGCTGCGATCAACCAGCATCACGAAAACCCGCTCTTCCTGCCGGGGATCGCGCTCGACATGAGGATCGCCGCGACGACCGATGCCGCCGCCGCGATTGCCGGCGCCGACGCCGCGCTGATCGTCGTTCCGGCACAATTCCTGCGCGGCGCCCTCGCGATGTTGGCGCCGCTGATGCCGTCCGGCTTGCCGCTGCTGCTCTGCGCCAAGGGGATCGAGACCGAGTCGCTGAAGACGATGTCGGAAATCGCCGCCGAGATCGTTCCCGAGGCTCCCGTCGCAATCCTTTCCGGCCCGAGCTTTGCGGCCGAGGTGGCGCGCGGCCTGCCGACCGCGGTGACGATCGCCAGTCGCGACCCGGCCCTCGCCCGCGCCTTTCGTGGCGGCGCTCGGCAGCGCGCGCTTCCGGCCCTATGTGTCGCCCGACCCGATCGGCGCCGAGATCGGCGGCGCGGTCAAGAACGTGCTGGCGATCGCCTGCGGGATCATCGAGGGGCGCGGTTTGGGCGACAATGCGCGGGCCGCCCTGATCACCCGCGGCCTCGCCGAGATGGTTCGCCTCGGGCTTGCCAAGGGCGCCGCGGCCGAAACCTTTCGCGGCCTGTCGGGGCTCGGCGATCTGGTGCTGACCTGCACCGCCGGGCAATCGCGCAATTACGCGCTGGGGCTGGCCCTCGGTCGCGGCGCCAGCCTCGCCCAGGCGCTCGCCGGCCAGCGCTCCGTCGTCGAAGGGATCGCGACGGCCGCGGCGGTGGCGCGCCTGGCCGCGCGCCTCAAGATCGAGCTGCCGATCACCGCGGCAGTCGATGGCGTGCTGCATCGCGGGATGGCAATTGATATGATGATCGACGGCCTGCTGAGCCGGCCCTATCGCAGCGAATGAGCGCCTGCGCGAGGGACATGCCAGGCAGCAGCGCAACGCGCCAGGAAGAGGCTTTCCCGCAGAGGGGCAAAGCCAATATCATGCACGGGCGAGGATGGTCATCGGCGCGGATCGATCATGAGCGACAACGGGAAGCGCGGCGAGGAAGGACCCGGGACCGGCGTCATCGTCAAGGCCAAGCCGAAGACGAAGAAGCCGTCGATGTACAAGGTGTTGATGCTGAACGACGACTACACGCCGATGGAGTTCGTCGTGCACATCCTCGAACGGTTTTTCGCCAAGAGCCGCCAGGAAGCGAACCGTATCATGATGCATGTGCATCGGCGTGGCGTCGGCATCTGCGGCGTGTACACCTACGAAGTCGCCGAGACAAAAGTGACGCAGGTCATGGATTTCGCTCGGCAGCACCAACATCCGCTGCAATGCACCTTGGAAAAAGACTAGGCTCTCATCGCCAGGAAGGGAGCGGCCGTGCTGTCACGCAATCTCGAAAAATCTCTGCACCGGGCGCTCGCCCATGCCAACGAGCGGCGGCACGAATATGCCACCCTCGAGCACCTGCTCCTGGCCCTGACCGAGGATCAGGACGCGGTCGCGGTCCTGCGCGCGTGCAGCGTCGATCTCGACCGGCTGCGCCGCGAGGTCCTCACCTATGTCGATAACGAGTTGACCAACCTCGTCTCGAACCACAGCGAGGACGCCAAGCCGACCGCGAGCTTCCAGCGCGTGTTGCAGCGCGCCGCGATCCACGTGCAATCCTCGGGACGCGAGGAGGTGACCGGCGCCAATGTGCTGGTCGCGATGTTCGCCGAGCGCGAGAGCCACGCGGTCTATTTCCTGCAGGAGCAGGACATGACCCGGTTCGACGCGGTCAACTACATCTCGCACGGCATCGCCAAGGCGCCCGGCCGCTCGGAGACGCGCCGCGTCCAGGGCGCCGAAGAGGAGGAGCGCGGCGAAAAGGGGCAAAAGCGCAGCCACGACGCGCTCGACGCCTATTGCGTCAATCTCAACAAGAAGGCGAAAGGCGGCAAGATCGACCCGCTGATCGGGCGCGAGGCCGAGGTCGAGCGGACGATCCAGATCCTGTGCCGGCGCGCGAAGAACAACCCGCTCTATGTCGGCGAGCCGGGGGTCGGCAAGACCGCGATCGCCGAAGGGCTCGCCCGCCGGATCGTGCAGCGCGAAGTGCCCGAGGTGCTGATCAACGCGACGATCTACGCGCTCGACATGGGGGCGCTCCTGGCCGGCACGCGCTATCGCGGCGATTTCGAGGAGCGGCTCAAGGCGGTGCTGGCCGAGCTCGAAGCGCAACCCGGCACGATCCTGTTCATCGACGAGATCCATACCGTGATCGGCGCCGGCGCGACCTCGGGCGGCGCGATGGACGCCTCCAACCTGTTGAAGCCGGCGCTCGCCGGCGGCGTCATCCGCTGCATCGGCTCGACGACCTACAAGGAATACCGCAACTATTTCGAGAAGGACCGGGCCCTCGTCCGCCGCTTCCAGAAGATCGACGTCAACGAGCCGTCGATCGAGGATTCGATCAAGATCCTGCGCGGCCTCAAGCCCTATTACGAGCGCCACCACAAGGTCCGCTACACCGCGGACGCGATCAAGGCCGCGGTCGAGCTGTCGCAGCGCTACATCGGCGACCGCAAGCTGCCCGACAAGGCGATCGACGTGATCGACGAGACCGGCGCGGCGCAGATGCTGGTGCCGGAAAACCGCCGCCGCAAGACGATCACCGCCAAGGAAGTCGAGGCCTGCATCGCGACGATGGCGCGCATCCCGCCAAAGAGCGTCTCGCGCGACGACCGCGAGGTGCTGAAGAACCTGGACCGCGACCTGAAGACGATGGTGTTCGGCCAGGACCCCGCGATCGAGGCGCTGGTCTCGGCGATCAAGCTGTCCCGCGCCGGGCTGCGCGACCACGAAAAGCCGATCGGCTCCTATCTGTTCTCGGGGCCGACCGGGGTCGGCAAGACCGAGGTCGCGCGCCAGCTCGCGCGCACGATGGGGATCGAGATCACCCGCTTCGACATGTCGGAATACATGGAGCGGCACACCGTCTCGCGCCTGATCGGCGCCCCGCCGGGCTATGTCGGCTTCGACCAGGGCGGCCTCCTCACCGACGCGATCGACCAGCACCCGCACAGCGTCCTGCTGCTCGACGAGATCGAAAAGGCCCATCCCGACCTGTTCAACATCCTCCTGCAGATCATGGATTACGGGAAGCTGACCGACCACAACGGCAAGAGCGTCGACTTCCGCAACGTCATCCTGATCATGACGACGAACGCCGGCGCCGCCGAGCTGGCCAAGCAGGCGATCGGCTTCGGCAGCGGCATTCGCACCGGTCACGACGAGGAAGCGATCAACCGCATGTTCACGCCGGAGTTCCGCAACCGGCTCGACGCGACGATATCGTTCGCGGCGCTGGCGCCGGAAACGATCGGCCGGGTCGTCGGCAAGTTCGTGCTGCAGCTCGAGGAGCAGCTCGCCGATCGCAACGTCACGATCGAACTCGATGCGGCCGCCCGCGACTGGCTGGCGGCGAAGGGCTACGACCCGCTGTTCGGCGCCCGCCCGCTCGCCCGGGTCATCCAGGAGCACATCAAGAAGCCGCTCGCCGAAGAGCTGCTGTTCGGACAGCTGGCAAAGGGCGGGATCGTCAGGGTGTCGGTCGACAAGGAGGCCGACAAGCTCGCCTTCAGCTACATCGAGCGCCCGCCGGCGACGCCGGCCGTGCCGAAAGAGGCCGAGCTGGTCGAATAGACGCTGCCGCGCCCCGCGCCGTCATTGCGAGGCGCGCGTGCTGCGCCGCCGAGTGGGAGCGCTCTATGCTGGCCTGATCGGCGCCAATGTGCTCGCCTGGGGCTGGGCCGTCGCGGCGTTTCACGGCCACCCGGCACTGCTCGGGACAGCGCTGCTCGGCCTACGGCTTCGGGCTGCGCCATGCCGTCGATGCCGACCACATCGCGGCGATCGACAACGTCACGCGCAAGCTGATGCAGGACGGCCAGCGCCCGGTCGCGGTCGGCTTTTTCTTTGCGCTTGGGGCACTCCTCGATCGTGCTCGTCGCCGCGACCGTGATTGCCGCGAGCGCGACCACGCTGCAGCACCGCTACCCCGGCCTCATCGATGCCGGCGGCACCATCGGCACGGCGGTTTCGGCGGCGTTTCTGCTGGCGATCGCGGCGGTAAACGCCGTCCTGCTGGTCGGACTCTACCGGCTGTTCGGGACGGTAAGGCGCGGCGGCGCCTATCGCGCCGACGAGCTCGAAAGCTTTCTCGCGCGCCGCGGCCTGCTGGCGCGGATGCTGCGCCGGCTGTTCCGGCTGATCTCACGCAGCTGGCACATGTACCCGCTCGGCCTCTTGTTCGGGCTCGGTTTCGATACCGCGAGCGAGATCGGGCTGTTGGGGATCGCCGCCTCCGAGGCGTGAAGGGGCTGCCGGTCTGGTCGATCCTGGTGTTCCCGGTCTTGTTCGCCGCCGGGATGTCGCTGGTCGACACCACCGACGGGGTGCTGATGGTGGGCGCCTATGGCTGGGCCTTCGTGAACCCGGTCCGCAAGCTCTACTACAACCTGGCGATCACCGGCATGTCGGTGGTCGTCGCCCTTCTGGTCGGCGGCGTCGAGGCGCTCGGCCTGGTCGCCGGCAAGCTCGGCCTTGCCGGCGGGCCGTGGGACATCGTCAACGCCGCGAGCAACAATCTCGGGCTGTTCGGCTACCTCATCATCGCCCTCTTCGTCGCGAGCTGGCTCCTCTCGATGCTGGTCTATCGCCTGATGGGGTACGACAAGATCAGTTCCGCCTGATCTATCGCTTTCCATTCGCGCGGTCCTGGGCCTCAGCCGTCAACGCCGCCATTACCGCCAGCCCGTCGCGCAACGCGGCGGGATCGTGGGTCCGGATGAAATCGGCGCCATGCGCGGCGGCGTAGAGCTCGGCCGCCAGGGTTGCGGCGCCGCGTTCGCCGGGCGCCGCGCGGCCGGTGATCGCGCCGAGAAAGGATTTGCGCGAGACCGAGACCATGATCGGCAGGCCGAACGCCCGCTTGAGGCGGTCGAGGCTGGTCAGCACGCGCAGCGAGGCGTCCGCCCGGGTGCTCAGAAAGAGCCCCATTCCCGGGATCGAGGATCAGCCGCTCGCGGGCGATGCCGGCGCGTTCCAGGCGCGCGACCCGCTCGGCGAAAAACGCCTCGATACGCTGCCACACCTCATCGGCGGCGAGATCGACGCGCTGCGCCCGGCCTTCGCTCTCGACGGCATGCATCACCACCAGCCGGCACTGCCCGGCGGCCAGATCGGGGTAGACGCTCGGGTCGGGGAAGCCGCGGATGTCGTTCAGATAAGCGACGCCGCGCGCCAGCGCGAAACGCTGCGTCTCCGGCTGCGAGGTGTCGACGGCGAGCGTCGTGCCGGTGCCGGCGAGCGCGGCGATCACCGGATCGAGCCGGCGGATCTCCTCGGCCGGGGCCACCGGCGCTGGCCGCGACATTGCTGGCGGCGGCGCCGAGTTCGACGATGTCGGCGCCGCCCGCGGCGAGCCGGCGGGCCTGCTTCGATCGCCGCCGCGGGATCGAGAAAGCGCCCGCCGTCGGAAAACGAATCCGCGGTGATGTTGACGATGCCGACGAGAAGCGGGCGCGGCATGGCCTCAGGCGGGGCGATTGCGTTCGAGCACCGCGCCGACCGCCTCGGCATCGCCAAAGATGTCGAGCTTCTCGACCTCGACCCGGATGTGTCCGACCCGTGGATCGGCAAAGCACGCATCGCAGATCCGCGCGGCAAAGCCCTCGCACAAATCGATATGCCCGGATTGCGGCGATCTGGCGGATCGCCGCCACCACCTTCTCGTAATTGATCACGCGCCTGCGGTCCTCGCCGGGAACGCTCGCTTGCGCGGTGGCCGTCAGCTCGACCGAAACGCGCACCCGCTGCGGCCGCTCGCGCTCGGCGCGGCGGATGCCGATGCTGCAGATCAGCACGAGGCCGCGCACGATGACGTGTAGCGTTCAGCGGCTCGGCGTCCTGGCACGCGGCAAATTCTCATGTTAATCTTGCGCCCGCCAACTGGGGAGGCAAGCATGTGGCGCGAATTCCGCGAATTTGCAATGCGCGGCAACGTCATCGACCTCGCGGTCGGGATCATCCTCGGGGCCGCGTTCACGACGATCGTCAATTCGCTGGTCAACGACATGATCATGCCGCCGATCGGTTTGTTGCTCGGCGGCATCGATTTCTCGAATTTCTTCGTGACCCTCAAGGGCGGCTCCTACCCGACGCTCGACGCCGCCAAGGCGGCCGGCGCGGTGACGATCAATTACGGGCTGTTCATCAACGCGGTGATCCGGTTCGTCATCGTCGCCTTCGCGATCTTCATCCTGGTCAAGCAGATCAACCGCCTCAAACGCGAAGAGCCCGCCGCCGCCGCCGCCCGCCGAGCCGCCGCGGCAGGAGGTGCTGTTGGCCGAAATCCGCGATCTCCTGAAGGCGCGCGCTTAGCCCTGGGCGGCAACGGGGCTTGCAGCGTGGTGTCCTGACCCGTCGACCGGATCGGCGATCGCCGCCTCGAGGCCGCGCACCCCTTTCCATTCCTCCTTCGGCCGCGCCCGGCCGTCGCTGCCGATCTGGTCGATGCCCCAATAGATCTCGAGGCGGTGGTTGTCGGGATCGCGGAATTCGACGGCGAGCTGGCAGCCGGCGCGGCGGCGGCCCTCGAAATCGATCTCGACCCCGTGGTGGCGCAGATGATCGCGGGCGCGCAGCACCTCCTCCAGCGTCGCCACCTCGAAGGCGATATGGTTGAGCTCGACATTCTCCGCCGCGGCGGACAGCGAGCCGACCAGCGCGATGCCGTGGTGGTCGGGGTTGCAGCGCAGAAAGGCCATGCCGCCCGGCACCATCTCGTCGGGATAGATGTCGGAGACCTCGAACCCGAGCACCTCGGTATAGAAGCGCACCGAGCGCGCGACATCGCGCACATTGATGACGACATGCCCGAGCTTGCCGATGCGGAACGGCATCCCCTTGGGGCGCGCCAGCGCCTTCAGCTCGTCGACATCGATCATGCGATCCTCCCCTCGACACCGGCGTGCAGCCGCTGGCGGCGCGGTCGGTGCCCGGCCGAGACGCAAGACTAGTACCGGCACCCGAGAGAGGCTTTGTCATCGCCCAGGGGGCGCGCTACGATCGCCCGACCAGCGAGATTTTTGCGGGAGCCGCCGAGATGCCCACGACCTTCGCCGTCAACGACATGACGATCCACCGCATCGTCGAGCAGGAATACGGCTTCACGCCGCTCTTCGAGTTCCTGCCGACCCTGACGAAGGAGCAGTTCGAGGAGAACCGCTCGTGGATGGAACAGGGCGCCTACGACGCCAAGACCGGCAACTGCGTCCTCTGCTTCCAGTCCTATGTCGTCAAGACGCCGCACCACAACATCCTGGTCGATGCCTGCATCGGCAACGACAAGACCTTCCCGCTGCGGCCGTCGTGGAACGGCAAGAAGGACGGCAACTGGATGGCGGCGCTGAAGGCCGCCGGCCTCGGCGTCGACGACATCGATTTCGTCATGTGCACGCATCTGCACGGCGACCATGTCGGCTGGAACACCCGGCTCGAAAACGGCCGCTGGGTCCCGACCTTCCCCAAGGCGCGCTACCTGTTCTCGAAAAAGGAATACGATTACTGGACCGGCCCAACGTGCCCTCGACGTTCGCCGCTCGACCCGATCAACGAAAGCGTGCTGCCGATCGTCGAGGCCAACCGCGCCGAGCTCGTCACCAGCGACCACGAGCTCAACGACCACATCCGGCTGACCCCGACCCCGGGCCACACGCCCGATCATTTCGCGGTCTGCGCCGGGAAGGGCGGCGACCAGGCGGTCTTCACCGGCGACCTGATCCACTCGCCGATCCAGGCGCGCTATCCCGAGCTGGTGATGCGGGTCGATACCGATCGCGACCAGGCCGTCGCGACCCGGCGGCGCTTTTTCGAGCGCTACTGCGACACCGACACGCTGTGCTGCACGATGCACTTCCCCTCGCCCTCGGTCGGCCACGTCAAGCGCTGGGGCGACGGCTTCCGGCTGGAGTATGTAAAGGACTAAGAATTCTGATGTCATTCCGGGATCGCCCGCAGGGCGAGGCCGGAACCCATAAACACAGGCCTCTGGAATATGGGTTCCGGGTTCGCCGCTGCGCGGCGCCCCGGAATGACGAGTTGCTCAAGCCGTGAATAAGCCCTTTCAGGTTTATGTGTTTTGCGATAGTCGCTTTCGCGGCGGCAACACTGTTGTCAGCGCTGCTCCGCACGAGTTGGTCGTTTCGGTTTATGGCGGCGGCGGTTTGGTCGGCGAGGGAAATCTCGCCGCTGCGTTCGGCGGCTGCGCCTATTTTCGAAGCGACGAGACCGGCCTTGCCTATCTGGGAATCTGGGGGGCTCGAAAAGCCGCCAAATTCCGCACCTCCCTGCGCAAAAGCGGTGCCAGCATCGAGCTGATCTCCGAGCCACCGCCAGCCCGTTTGGTTTGGTTCCAAACGGATGTGAAATCAGAGGCTTAGTTATTCCTACCACGCCTCGCGGCCGCGCGCCGGCCGCGCCGTGCCTGCGCCCGCGCTGCACGGCGCGCTGCTCGGCCTCGTGCTTGTCGAACATCGCCTTGGCGGCGGCGTTGCGCTTGGCGCTGAACTCGTCGCGGTTGTCGCCGCACCACTGATAGGAGGCCGCGCGCGCCGCGTTGAGCCCGGCTGAAATGCGGCATCACGTAGCGCGCGTAAAGCTCGTAGGAGCGCTTGGTCGCCTCCCAATCGGCCCAGTTGTGCGCCTGCTGCAGGAAGGCGCCGAACGCGCCCTGCTTGTCCTGCAACCGCTCGATCAGCGCGATCGCGTCGTCGGGCGTGCCGCACACGCCGTAGCGGTTTTCGACAAACCATTGCGAGCGGGTCCTCGCCCTTCGGCACGATAAAGCGCGGCTGGTTGTTGTTGAGGTAGCCGAGATAGCGCTCGAACCCCCAGCGGGCGTTGGCGAAGGCCTGCTCGCGGGTCTCGGCGATGTGCATCGGGCCGACGAGGCGCAGCCGGCTCGGGTCCATGCTGCGCCCGTGCTCGGCCGCGACATCGCAGGCGATCTGCCAGTTGGAGGCGAGCGCGTCGTAGCCGAACGGGTTGGTCGCGGCGACGCAGATCATGCCGAGATCGTATTTGCCGGCGAGCCGCCCGCCCGACGGCGTGATCGCGCTGACCACCGCGACCTCGGGATAGGGCTTGGTGTAGGGCAACAGGTGCAGCCGCGCCCCTTCCATCGTGTACCAGTCGGTCTTCTCGGTGACGATCTCGCCGCGGAACAGGCGCAGGATCGCGTCGATCGCCTCGGCCATGCGGTCGCGCTGGGTCAGGGGGTCGATCCCCATCATGATCGCGTCGGACGGCGAGGAGGCCCGGCCCGGCGCCGAACATGACCCGGCCGCGCGTCATGTGGTCGAGCTGGACGATGCGGTCGGCGATCATCATCGGGTGGTGATAGGGCAGCGAGACGACGCCGGTGCCGAGGCGGATGTTGCGGGTGCGCTCGGCGGCGAAGGCGATGAAGATCTCGGGCGAAGAAATGATCTCGAACCCGGCCGAATGGTGCTCGCCGATCCAGGCCTCGTGAAAGCCGAGCTTGTCGAGCCAGACCATCAGCTCGAGGTCGCGCTCGAGGCACTGGGTCGGGTTCTCCTCGTTGGGATGAAACGGCGGCAGAAAGATGCCGTGCCGAAGGTTGATCTCGCTCATCGCGGCCTCGCGCTCAAACTGGTCGGCGACAGCGTAGCGGACCCGGGCGGCATCGCAAACATTCGCCTGCCGCATGGCCGCTGCCTCTTCGCAGGTGCAGCATTGCGCGCGCCGTTCATGCTAAAGCGGCGTCGCCGAGAGCTGCCGACAGGAGCCTGTTTCCGCCATGAGCCTATCCGCCGAGGAGTACCGCGAGCACCTTGCCACGACGGCCGTGCGCGCCGGCTTCAGCTTTGACGAGGTCGTGCTGCCGCAGGGGCATTAGGTGCAGGTCGGCGGGATGCGGCTGCATTATCTCGATTGGGGCAACAAGCATCTGCCGCCGATGGTGTTTCTGCACGGCGGCGCGCTGAACGCGCACACCTGGGATCTGGTGCTGCCTGGCGCTGCGCGACGAATACCACTGCATCGCGCTCGACCAGCGCGGCCATGGCGACAGCGATTGGGCGCGAGGACGCCGATTACTCGATCGGCGCCCAGCTCGCCGACACCAAGGGGTTTGTCGACAAGCTCGGCCTCGACAAGTTCATCCTCGTCGGCATGTCGCTGGGCGCGATCAACGCGCTGGCCTTTGCGATCGCCCATCCCGAGCGGCTCCGGGCGCTGGTCATCATCGACGCCGGCCCGGAAGTGCGCCGCCCGGGGTCGAGCCGCATCCGCGATTTCGTCAACGCGGTGCAGGAGACCGTCACGGTCGAGGCGATCATCGAGAAGGCGCTCGAATTCAACCCGCGCCGCGACCCCGTGATCCTGCGCCGCAGCCTGATGCACAATCTGCGGCAGCAGCCGGACGGCACCTGGAGATGGAAGTACGACACGCGGCGGTTCCAGTCGATGGGTCAGGAGTCGCACCGCGCCGAGCGCGCCGCGCTGGCCGACGGCCTCGCCCGCATCACCTGCCCGACCCTGGTCGTGCGCGGCGGCGAGAGCGACGTGTTCCATGAGGAAGACGGCATCCGCCTGGCGCAGCGCCTGCCCGACGGCAAATTCGTCACCGTGCCGCGCGCCGGCCACACCGTGCAGGGCGACAACCCGAAGGATCTGGTGGCGGAGCTGCGCCGGTTTCTGCAAGAAAAGAACTGACAACAGAGGTCCCTGCGACGGCAGGGACCCATCAAGCAGCCAACGAAGCGGCTGAGGAATAGATCCCTGCCTTTGCAGCGATCTAACAGAACCTCTCCTACCGCATCACCTTCCGGACCCGGTGATTGTTGGTGTCGCCGATATAGATCGCGCCGTCGGGGCCGACGACCGCGCCATGCGGCCGGTCGAGCCCGGCTTCGGTGGCGGGGCCGCCGTCGCCGCCGCTGCCCTGATGGCCGCCGGCGACGGCGCTGACGATGCCGGTCCTGCGGTCGATGCGGCGGATCGCATGGTTCTCGGTATCGACGATGAGGAGGCTGCCGTCGCGGTCGATCGCCATTTCCTTCGGCGCATCGAACACCGCGGCCAGTGCCGGGCCGCCGTCGCCCGCATAGCCGCGCGCCGTAGTGCCGGCGATCGTCGTGATGACCCCGGTCTTCGGATCGACCGCGCGCAGGCTGCTGCCCTGGCGCTCGAGGATGTAGACCGTGCCGTCCGCCCCGACCTTGACGGCGCGCGCGCCGAATGTCCCGGCGGCGGTGCGCCTTGCCGCCATCGCCGCTATGCTCGGCCGCGCCGGTGCCGGCAAAGGTGGCGATCGTTCCGGCTGACCAGATCGACGACCCGCACCCGGTTGTCGGCGACATCGGTGATGTAGAGGTGCCGCTGCGCCGCATCGAAGGCGAGGCCGTTCGGCTCGGCGAGCCCGGCCGCTGCCGCCGGCCCGCCATCGCCGGAATAGGCCGGCCTCGCCGGTGCCGGCGAGCGTCGTGATGATGCCCGACGCGGCGTCGATGCGGCGCACCCGGCGGTTGAGCCGGTCGGCGAGGAAGATATTGCCGGCGCGGTCGAGCACGATGCCGTAGGGCTCGTTGAGCGACGCCGCGGTGGCCGGCCCGCCGTCGCCCGAATAACCCTTCTCGCCATTGCCGGCGATGGTGCTGATGACCCCGCTGCGCGCATCGACCCGGCGGATGCGATTGTTGAAGGTGTCGGAGAAATAGAGATTGCCGGCGGCATCGAAAGCGACATCGAACGGCCCGTTCAACAGCGCCGCCTTCGCCGGCCCGCCATCGCCGGCGAAGCCCTTCTCGCCGGTGCCGACCGCCGTCGTGATGATGTTTTCTCGCCACGCCTGCCTCCGCTTCCCAGCCTGCCGCTCAACGAGATTGCTTCGCTCCGCTCGCAATGACAATAAAGGGCTGGTCATTGCGAGGAGCGCGTCAGCGCGACGCGGCAATCTCGTGAAGGAGGAGTCACGTCGATGAGCGACGAGCAAAAAGCCGCGGCTCGTCGGCATCAATCATGTCGCGATCGAGGTCGGCGACATCGACGAGGCGCTGGCCTGGTACGGGCAGATCTTCGATTTCACGCTGCGCGGCAAGGGTGAGCGCAACGCGTTCATCGACATGGGCGACCAGTTCATCAACCTGACGCGGGTGCCCGACTACCGGCACGAGGGCAGTCGAGCGCCGCCATATCGGTTTTGTCGTCGATGACCGCTCGCGCATCATCGAGCTGGCCAAGGCAGCGGGCGCCACGATGGTCGAAGGGCCGTTTCTCGATTTCCTCGACCCCTGGGGCAACCGGCTCGAAATCATCGAATATTCCAACATCCAGTTCACCAAGGCGCCCAATGTGCATGCGCGGCATGGGTCTCGAAGCTCGCCAAGAACGCCAACGCGAAGAAGGAGCTCGCCGAGAAGGGCATGACGCCGGAGTGAGCCTGGATGCAGCTGAGCCTGATCGTGCGCGGCCAGCACCCGCCGGGCGACATCGCCGGCCATCTGCGCGACGATCTGGAGCTGGTGCGGCGCGCCGACGAGCTCGGCTTCGACGGCATCGTCAAGGGCTCGCATTACAGCGCCCACCCGTTCGAGTACGTCCAGCAGATCCCGTTCCTCGCCTATGCCGCGGCGATCGCGCCCCGGCTGCGCCTCATCTGCGGCCTCGTGCTGCTGCCGTTGCACAAGCCGCTTGGACCTCGCCGAGCAGCTCGCGACGCTCGACATCCTGTCGGGCGGCAAGCTCGTCTTCGGCTGCGGCATCGGCTACCGCGATGTCGAGTTCAAGGCGTTCGGCGTGCCGCGCGCAGGGCTGGGCGCGGCGCTTCGAGGAGTGCCTCGAGGCGATCCGGCGGCTGTGGACCGAGGATTTCGTCACGATGAAGGGCTCGCATTTCGAGCTCGACCGCGCGAACTGCACGGTCAAGCCGCTGCAGAAGCCGACGCCGCCCGATCTGGATCGGCGCCAATGCCGATGTCGCGATCCGCCGCGCCGCGCGGCTTGGCGATTGCTGGTACATCAACCCGCACAACACGCTGTCGACGATCGAGCGCCAGATGGGCCTCTACAAGCGCGCGCTCGACGAGTGCGGCAAAGCCGTTCCCGCGCGAATTGCCGATGCGCCGCGAGGTCTTTGTCGCGCCGACCCGCGCCGAGGCGATCCGCCGCGCCCAGCCCTACCTCGAAGAGAAATACCGGGCCTATCGCGCCTGGGGTCAGGACAAGGTGATGCCGGCGGGCGACGATTTCGACCACGGCTTCACCGAGCTGCTGGAAGACCGCTTTCTGCTTGGGCTCTCCGGCGGAGGTCGCCGAACAGATGATCCGGCTCAACCGCCGGCTCGGGGTCAACCACATCATCGCCTCGGTGCATTGGCCGGGCATGCCGAACTCGCTCGCGCTCGACCAGCTGCAGATCCTGGCCGAAGAGGTCATGCCGCAGGTCCGGCAGGCGATGTGACCGCCATGGGTCCCTGCCTTCGCAGGGAGCTATTGAGGATCGGGTCCCTGCGGAGGCAGGGACCCATTTTGCAGCGCTGTCAATGCCCGTTGTTTACACGTTTTCGAGCGGGCCTCGCTCGTCTGCGCTGGATTGACTTTCATTCCCGCTGCCACCTCGACGCGCCCCTACGCGGGTGGTGCCATGGGTCCCTGCCTTCGCAGGGACCTATTGATTGGGCCGCAGGTCACAGCAGCGGCGTATCCGATTCGAGGCCGAACAGCACGCGGCCGGTCGAATGCATAACCCGCGGATGGACGCCGACGTGCTGGGTCATCACGTGGATGTCGCGGAAAGCGCGCTCCAGCGGGCATGTCGTGTAGGCCGCGCTGGCGCCCGCCGCAACATACATCAGGTCGACCGCCTGCACGGCGCTGGCGACCGCGTGTGACGCCGCGAGGCGCGCGCCCGCCCTCGCCTCCATCGTCACCTCGCCGGTCGCGAGCAGCGTCTTCCACAGCCGCTCGACGCTGTCGAACAGAAACAGCCGCGCCGAGCGCACCAGCGCTTCGGCCTGCGATACGCGAGCCTGCGCGTCCGGCGTGTCGCGCAGCATCTGGGTCGTGCGCTGCGGTGTCTTCGCTCCGGCAAGCTCGCCGAGCGTGTCGATCGCGGTGCGGGCGATCCCCAGCGCCATCGCGCCGAGGCCCGGGATGACGCGGGAAAATGCCGGGATGCGGTAGCGCTTTTCGGGCAGGACGTAGGGGTCGAAGAAGCCCGAGGCGTAGGCGGTCGGCACGAACACATCGCGCACCACCACATCGTGGCTGCCGGTGCCGCGCAGCCCGCCGACCGTCCAGGTGTCGATGATCTCGCATTGCGCGGCAGGCAGCAGCATGAAGCGGTTTTCAGGCGATATGGACGACGTCAGACGCGGCTTCCCGTCTTCGTGGACGACGCACCACAGCACCATCCAGGATGCGAGCTCGCATCCGCTGACCAGCGACCAGCGGCCGCTGACCCGATAGCCGCCATCGACGACATGCGCCTGTCCTGACGCGCGCGTGCTGTTCGCGGTGACGACATCAGGGTCGGCGTGGATCGTGCGCGCCGCCTCCGGCGCAAGCTGGGCGGCGGTCCAATGGGTGTTGCCGTTCCACACGCACCAGGCGACCGAGGCGTCGGCCTTCGCCAATTCCTCGAACACCGCGATACCGTCCATCGGCGTCAGATCAAGGCCGCCATAAGCCGCGGGCAGAAAGATGCGGAAAAATCCAGCGTGGGCCAGCTCTCGTGTGACATCTTCCGGCAAGCGGCGTGCCTGTTCGATGGCGTCGCGCTGGGCCAGGATGCGCGGCCGGAAGTTGCGCGCGGTTTCGAGCATGACGGTGCCGCTTGTGGTGTCTGACATCGATCACTCCCGTGGCGCATGCGATCGCATCGGCGCTAAGGTGGCATGCGATCGGGAAGCAAATCCAGCTCGGAGGAGAGGCGATGAACCAGGCGCTTTCGGGAATTCGCGTCATCGATTTCACGCACGACCAGGCGGGGCCGTCCTGCACCCAGATGCTGGCCTGGCTCGGCGCCGATGTGATCAAGATCGAGCGGCCGCCCAATGGCGACCGCGCGCGCAAGCTGTGGAACAGCGACAACCCCGACCTCGACAGCTTTTTCTTCCTCCTGCTCAACAGCAACAAGCGCAGCACGGTCATCGATCTGAAGACCGATGAGGGCAAGGAGATCGCCCGCCGCCTGATCAAAGAGTGCGATGTCGTCGCCGAGAACCTCGGCCCCGGCGTCATGCAGCGCTTGGGGCTCGGCTATGAGGCCGTGCACGCGCTCAACCCGCGCGCGGTCTATGCCTCGGTCAAGGGGTTTGGCTCCTACGGCCCCTATAGCGATTTCAAATGCTTCGAGCCGGTGGCGCAAGCGACCTCGGGGGCGATGAGCGTCACCGGCGAGGCGGGCGGCCCACCCTCGCTCAACGGCGCCAATGTCGGCGACAGCGGCACCGGTATGCACCTCGCGATGGCGATCCTCGCCGCCCTCGTACAGCGCGGGCGCACCGGCCGGGGCCAGCTTGTCGAAGTGGCGATGCAGGAGGCGGTCTTGAACCTGACCCGGGTCAAGTTCACCCCGACCCTCGCCACCGGCGAGCCGCTCGGCCGCACCGGCAACCGCTCGGTGACCGGCTCCTATGCCGATCTGGTGCGCTGCGCCGGTGCCGGGGTCAACGAATATGTCTACATGATGCTGCCGCCCGACAACCCGCAGACCTTCGCGGCGATGGTCGAGGTCATCGGCCGCCCGGATCTGTTGAGCGACGACCGCTTTTGCACCCCGCCGGCGCGCGCCAGGAATTCCGCGGCGCTGACCGAGATCATCGAAGGCTGGGCCCGGCACCACGACAAGCGCGAGGTGATGAAGGCGTTCGCCGGGCGCGGCATCCCGTGCGGCGCGGTGCTCGACACCGCCGAGGTGCTCGAGCGATTCGCATTTGCGCGAGCGCGGCACGATCGTCGATCTCGATCATCCGACCCGCGGCCGGTTCTCGACGATCATCAGCCCGCTGCGGCTCTCGGATTCGCCGGTCGAGGCGCGGCGCGCGCCGCTCTACGGCGAGCATACCGCCGACGTGCTGCACGCGCTTGCCGGCTACAGCGAAGCGGAGATCGCGGCGCTGCGCAAGAAGGGAGTCATCGCCGCAGGCGTAAACACCGCATCGAATGGCTGCCATCGCCGAGACGCGGGCAGTAATAACGCCAAGCCTTTCGCTTTACGCGTTATTCTGACGCGCTGGTCGCGCCGGGCGCGGCGCAGGAGCCGATTGATGAGCACGACCATTTCCGAGGAACACAGCATTGCGCGCCGCGCCGCGCAGGCGACCGCGTTCCCGATCATCCTGGCGCTCAGCTTTTCGCATTTCCTCAACGACACGATGCAGTCGCTGGTGCCGGCGCTCTACCCGATGCTGAAAGGCTCCTACGGCCTCAGCTTCGCCCAGATCGGGCTGATCACGCTGACGATGCAGACGACCTCCTCGCTGCTCCAGCCGGCGGTGGGCCTCTTCGCCGATCATCGCCCGCAGCCTTATTCGCTGGCGGTCGGCATGGGGGTGACGCTGGTCGGCCTGCTGTTTCTGGCGAACGCCGGGAGCTATCTGGTGCTGATGCTCGCCGCGACGATGGTCGGCGCCGGGTCGGCGGTGTTCCACCCGGAAGCCTCGCGCGTTGCGCGAATGGCGTCGGGCGGGCGGCACGGCTTGGCGCAATCCCTGTTTCAGGTCGGCGGCAACTGCGGGTCGGCGCTCGGGCCGGTGCTGGCGGCGTTTATCGTGATCCCCCGCGGCCAGTCGAGCATAGGGTGGTTCTCCGCCGTCGCGCTGCTCGCGATGGTCGTCCTGGTCGGCGTCGGCAACTGGCATTGGAAGGAGCGCGCCGCGCCGGTGCGACGATTGCCCGCCCGCACGATCGATCGGCCGGCCCTGTCGCGGCGCCGGGTCGGCTGGTCGGTGGCGATCCTGTTGGCGCTGGTCTTCTCCAAATCGTTCTACACGACCAGCCTCAACAGCTATTACACCTTCTACCTGATCGGCAAATTCGGCCTCACGATCAAGGAGGCGCAGGTTTATCTGTTCGTCTTCCTCGCGTCGGTCGCGCTCGGCACCCTGATCGGCGGCCCGCTCGGCGACCGGATCGGCCGGAAATCGGTGATCTGGGGCTCGATCCTCGGCGTCGTGCCGTTCACGCTGGCGTTGCCGCACGCCGATCTCTTCTGGACCGCGGTCTTGACCGTGATCATCGGGGTGACGCTGGCCTCGGCCTCCTCGGCGATCATCGTCTATGCGTTCGATCTGGTCCCGGGACGGATCGGCATGATGGCGGGCCTCTTTTTCGGCCTGTCGTTCGGCCTCGCCGGCGTCGGGGCGGCGGCGTTCGGCTGGCTCGCCGACGTCACCAGCATCGATTTCGTCTATCGGCTCTGCGCCTTTCTGCCGCTGATCGGGCTGTTGACGATCTTCCTGCCTGATCTCGGCCGACCGATACGGGCCTTGGCCACGCGAAAACCCGCGCTTGCAGCCAGACCCTGACCCGAGCGCGTCAGACCTGCTATAAGCATAGCGATTATGCGATGGAGGACTTGATGGCCAACACGCTGATCTCCTGCGACGACCATATGGATCTCGGCCAATTGCCGGCCGACCTCTGGCTGACGCGGCTGCCGGCCTCGCTGCGCGACCGCGCGCCCCGCATCGAGGAGCGCGACGGTCAGGCGGTGTGGATCTGCGACGGCAAGGTGTGGGGGACCTGGGGCGGCAAGGCGCCGCCGACCGGCGACACCCGCACGGTGAAGCCGATCTACAACGCCTTCGACCGCGGCGGCATCTTCGACCAGAGCGCGCGGCGGCCGGCCAATGCCGAATTGCGCCTCCAGGACATGGACCGCGACGGCGTCCAGACCCAGGTCATCTTCGGCCCGATCTTCCAGATCTCGACCGACGACCCGGCGCTGCGGGTCGCCTGCTACCGCGTCTACAACGACTGGCTGATGGATTTCTGCCAGGCTGCACCGAACCGGCTGATCGGCGTGCCGATGCTGCCGGAAACCGACCCCGCCGCCGCGCACGCCGAATTGCTTCGGCTCGCGGCCAAGGGTGGGGTGCGCCAAGTCTGCCTGATGTGCGCGCAGGCGAACCCGAAATTCGACGATCCGGCCTGGGAGCCGCTCTGGCAGGCGCTGGAAGACAGCGGCATCGTCCTGTCGTGGCACATCACCGTATTCGGCGTGCCGCCCGGCAGCCGCGCCGCCGGCAAGGCCGCCAGCGTCTTCCAGAACACCAAGGGCTTTCTCGACAACTTCCTCGAACCGTTTGTCGATTTGTTCGCCTGGGGCATCCTGGAGCGCCACCCGAAATTGAAGATGGTGATGGCGGAGGCCGGCACCGGCTGGCTGCCCTGGCTCGTCCAGGAGCTCGACTACCGCCACTGGCGGCTGTGGGAAGCCAAGGATTTCTGGGCCGACAAGGGCGGCGCGGCGCTCGAAACCAAACCCTCCGAACTGTTCAAGCGGCAGATCTACGCGACCTTTCAGGAAGATTATGCGGCGATGGCGCTGATCCCGTTCTTCGGCGAGGGGCACCTGTTATGGGCGTCGGACTACCCGCACCCCGACAGCGTGTGGCCCAACTCCAAGGCCGCGATCGAGCGCCAGATGAAGGATCTGTCGCCGGAGATGCGCCGGAAGCTGACCCACGACAACGCCGCCGCGCTGTACGGATTGGGGTAATCCCTAGAAAAACGCGAGCGTGCGGATCTCGATGCTCTCGCGCGGCCGGGCGGAGGGCGGCGAGGTCGGGTCGGCGAAGGCGGTGTGCGCGGTCCAGCGCGCCCGGCCGTCCGTCAGCGATTCGTAGGTCTTGAAGACCAGCGCCTCGTCCGGCCGCATATGCGGAAACCAGTACCAGCGCTGCCCGGGATCATAGGTGATGCCGAAGGTCTGCCCGACCCGGTCCTGGTAGCGGCGCTCGTTGACGACCAGCGTCTCGGGCCTCACGGTCTGCGCGTCGCAGATCGCCAGCGGAAAGCTTTCGACCGGGTGGCCCACCGGCCGCCACACCTGGATGATCGCAAAGCGGCCGCGCAACAGGCCCTCGGCTTCCTCGCCCATGATGTCGCGCACCCGCTGCGGCCCTGACCATTCGGTGTAGTCATTGTGGACGCGGCGGACGACATCGCGGATCTTGCGGGTTTCGCGCTGTTCGTCGCTGGCGGTGCGCAGCGTGTGGTCGAAGACGACGACGCGCTTGGCGCCGCTCACCCGCCTTATCAGCGCCTCGCACTCCGGGTAGTAGACCCGGTGCAGTTCGGCCTCGTCGAAGAAATCGGCGACCCGGGTGTCGTGATCGACAAAACGGAAGCCCTCGCGCTCGAACTCGAAGCGGTCGGCCAAGGGCCGGCCGTTGCGGATTGTGACGAGATGCGTCTCGCTGTTGTCGCCGCCGAGCCGCCTGTCGCGGCCGCCTGGCTCGGCGACCTGGGTAACCAGCTTCTCCCCGGTGTCGGCAAGATAGCGGAGGTTGGCCTCGATCGTTGCAGGGTCGGCATCCAACTTGGCGATCTGCGCCATCGACGGCTCCTTCGCAGCACCAGACGTGATGATAGGGTCGGGCGGCGCGCGGTACAACCGGACGCTAGCGGCTCGCGCTCGCATCCTCGCGCAGCAGCGCGTCGCGGATGCGCAGGCTGGCAAGCCCATCGCCATAGGGGTTGTGGGCGCGGGCAAATGCGGCGTAGCGGGCCGGCGACTCCAAAAGCTCGGCGACCGCATCGTGAATGCGCCGTTGGTCGGTACCGACCAGCGCCACGGTCCCGGCGGCGACCGCTTCGGGCCGTTCGGTCACCTCGCGCATCACCAAGACCGGCTTGCCGAGCGAGGGCGCTTCCTCCTGGATCCCTCCGGAATCGGTCAGGATGATGCGGCTGCGCATCATCAGATAGACAAACGGCACATAATCGAGCGGCGCCAGCAGGTGCACATTCGGCAGGGCGCCGAGGATGCGCCGCACCGGCTCCTGCACCGCCGGGTTGAGGTGAACCGGGTAGACGATCTGCACATCATCGCGCTGGGCGATGCGGCGCAGCCCGGCGCAGATCTCCTCGAAACCATGGCCGAAGCTTTCGCGGCGATGCCCGGTCACCAGGAGCAGTTTTTTTGCCGGATCGAGAAAGCCAAACCCGGCCGCGATCGATCGTTGCAGCGCGGCATCGCTCGTCAACGCCGCGCGCACCGCGAACAGCGCATCGACGACGGTGTTGCCGGTCACCACGATCTTTTCGGCGGCCAGGTTCTCCCGCAGCAGGTTGGCGCGCGCGCTCTCGGTCGGAGCGAACAGGCGGTCGGCGAGACGGTCGATCACGCTGCGGTTCATCTCTTCGGGCCAGGGCCGCCGCAAATCGCCCGTCCGCAGCCCGGCCTCGACATGGCCGATCCGGCAGCCGGCGTAAAAAGCGGCGAGCGCCGCGGCCAGCGCCGTGGTGGTGTCGCCGTGCACCAGGACCCAGTCGGGCCGTTCGGCTGCGAGGACCCGTTGGAGACCGCTGAGCACCGCCGCCGTCACATAGGCGAGGTCCTGCTCCGGCCGCATGATCGACAGATCATGGTCCGCGCTCAGAGCGAAAAAATCGAGGATTCCGGCCAGCATGTCGCGGTGCTGGCCAGTGAGGCAGATCGCCGGCGATATCACCCCGCTGGCCGCCAGTGCCTTGACGACCGGCGCCATCTTGATCGCCTCGGGCCGGGTCCCGAATACGACGAGAACCTTCACTCGGCCCCGCAAGCCTTCCGGATCAGGGCATCGATCCGCTCCGGCGAATAGTCCGCGGCGATATAGGCCTTGCCGGCCTCGACGATGCGTCGATATTCGTCACTATCGCGACAGAGGGTCGCGATCCGGTCCGCGAGTGCGTCCGGCTCGTCGGCGACGAGCGATTGCAGCTCGGCCGGCAAGTCGAGGCCTTCGGCCGCGACCGTGGTCATGACGCACGGAATCCCGGCCGCCAGGCTCTCGAGCACCTTGCCCTTCAGACCGGCGCCATAGCGCAACGGAGCAATCGTCAGCCGTATCCGCGCGAACACGCTGTCGAGCGAGGGCACGTAGCCGAGCGGCACGATGTCCGTCGCCGCCAGCGCGCTGACCTCTGCGGGCATATGGCTCCCGACCAGCAGCAGCTCAATGCCCGGGACCTTGCCGCGCAACACCGGCATGACGGTCTGCGCCGCCCATTTTGCCGCGTCGACATTGGGCGTATGGTAATAGTTGCCGATGAAGGCAATCCCCGGCTGCTGATCGGTCATCCTGGTAATGTCGTGCAGTGGGATGGTCCAAGGGATCACCTGCACGTCGAGATCGGGGACGATTTGCCGCAACAGCTCGGCCTCGACAGGCGAATGCACGATGACGCAATCGACAAGCGACATCGCGCCGAGTTCGAGCCGGCGCAGCCGGTCGGCCTCGGCGCGCAGCGCCGGATCGTTCTCCACCTCGGCTTGCCGCTGGGTTCGCAGAAAGTGCAGATCGGCAACGCTATAGAGGATGCGCGCCTCCGGAAAATGCTGCCGGATCATGCCCGCATATTTCGAGGCATTCGAGTAACGGTGCAGGTATACCAACTCGAACGGCATCGACTGCTTTGCGAAGGCATCCTCGACCGAGACATAATAGGGTTGATACAAGCACTCGATGCCCCGGCGCTGCAACTCGGTGGTACCGGGATCGATCCTGGCCATGTTGTCGGCAGGGAGGAACGTCACCTTGTAACCCAGACGCTGCAGCGACAGCATGTGCTGGAACGCGGCGTTGGAGCCGGCATCCTTGTCCGGCTCGGGCACCAAACCATCGATGAACAGGGCCCGCCGGCGGACGTTGCGCTCGGCTTCGAGATCGGGCAATTCGCCGTTGAAGCGATGGCTCGCGAGGGTGTCCTTCCAGCGCTCGAAGAACTTGCGATGGTTGATCGCCTCGAAGCGCTTCATGTTGATTCCGGGACCGCCCGCGCTTTCGAAACGGACAACCTGCGAGGCGGGCTGGACAACAACGCGATGTCCGTGTTCTCGTACGCGGAAGCACAGATCGACATCTTCATAATACATCGGCAGATAAAGCTCGTCGAATTTTCTGACCTCTCTCAACAGGTCAGCTTTGATCATCAGCGCCGCGCTCGACACGCAGTCGACATCCCGCATGTAGCACAACCGCGGGTCGTCGGCCGGCTGGCCGCGGCCCCAATTCCCCCTGTCGCCAAGACGCCAAATGATGCCGCCGCATTCCTGGAGGCTGCCATTCGCAAACAGTAATTTCGCGCCTGCTACCCCTATTTTGGGATCGCGCTGCATCGTCTCGTACAGCTCATCCAGCCAGCGCGTCCTGACCTCGGTGTCGTTGTTCAGGAAGACAATGTATTCGCCGCGCGCCGCCTCGAACCCGCGGTTGCACGACCGAATGAAACCCAAATTTTCCGGATTGCGGATAAAACGTATTCCCGAACCAAAGGCGAAGGCGGCGAACATCGTCTTATCCCGAGAGCAGTCATCGACAATAATGATTTCAAAGGGGACCTGCGCCCCGTGTTCCGCGATCGATTTGACGCAATTGTAGGTCAGGTCGAATTTGTTGAACGCAGGGATGACGATCGATACGAGCGGCTCACGTCCGCTATCGACGACGATCGGCGGATAGCTCCGCTGAAGCGAGTCGATCAGGGTCCGCACCTGCGGCGCCAGTTCCGCCGGGTTCAGTAGGCCGGTCGCATTCGCGGCTTCTTCCGCGATATGAAAGTAACGCGACAAGGCCACGTCGAGAAAGCCGACCAACGCGGTGATGATCGGCGCCAAGTCTTCCACCATCTCCGCACGCTTCGCCTCGGCCACGATGTTGCCGAGGATGAATCGGATGGTCTGATCGAACCCGGCTCGGTCGCGCGTCAGCACGCGCGGAAACGACGGCAGCTCGACCTTGGAACCGACCGGCCGCAGATGCAGCACGTGCCGAGCATAGGGCAGCAGCGTCTCGTCGAAGCGAATCCAAAAACCATGCCGCCCGTCGCCGATGCCGGCCTCTTCAAGATCCGGCCGATAGTCGCTCGCCGATATCGTCGCTAACACGGTGTCGCCGTCCAGCAGCTCAAGCGCTATCTGCCCTTGCGGCTCCTGCGGATCCCAGACCCAACCCCTAACACCGGTCCAGTCTGCGGCGTTGATATCGCTCTGCAACGTGCTGTCGCCACTCGGCGCGCTGCAGACTCTGGTCGACCGGCCGATGCATCTCCGGTTCCGTGCCATCGGCTTTGGCGAGCCGATCCACCGACGACGTGTCAGCGGCCGGATCGGCTCCGCCAGCTTCCTCCACACGATCAGCGAAGGACTTATCGGTCGCCGATGTCGTCTGGTCCGGCATGGCGGGTTCGTCCAACGCCTGCCCCGCCGCCGGTACGCTGCGCTCGATGGTGATCGGCGACCCAGGTATTTCCTTGCCGGTGTCGGCGCAGCGCAGATGCAGCACATGTCGCCCGCCGGGCGGCAGCACTTCTGCCAGCGAAATATTAAATCCGTGCCGCCCGTCGCCGAAGCCGAGCCATCGAAGGTCCGACCGGTATCGGTTCGCCAGCACGCTCGCCAGCCGGGTATTGCCGTCCAGCAGTTCGAGCGCGATCACCTCGTGTGGTTGCTGCGGGTCATAGACCCAGCCCGCGATGCGGTCTTTATCCCCCTTGTCGATATAAGCGAGAAGGCTTCGCGGGCGTGGGGGTGTCTGATCGCGCCGATCAGCCGCAGGCGCCTCGCTTTGCTTCGGCACGGCCGCGGTCTCAGAGACTCCCATCGCCGGCGCGAGAACGGCATCTTCGGTGGCCCCGGCGACCGCAACATCGGCGCCTGGCGCATCAATGGGAGCATCACCGCCGAGATCCGCTACTCGCGCCGCCCGTCGCCCGGCCTTGCGTCCTGTCCTTCGCGCCCCTCGGTTCAACTCGACCACCACGTCGACGACCGCTTGAGCCCGGCCAGCGGGTCGGTCTGCGGCGCCGCCGCATCGGTTACCGCGACGGCACTAGCAGGCCTGCGCCAGAGCAGGAACGCGCAGGGGCGCATCTCGACTTTCATGCCGGCCCGTTCAAGATCAGTCCGGTACGCGCCGCCGACGCCGTCGCCAACAAGGCGTCGCCACCCAACAGGTCAAGCACGATCTGCCTCTGCGAACCCTGCGGGATTCTATATCAAACCCTTGATGCCGGTCCAGTTTGCGAAGCTGATGCACTGCAAGGAGTGATAATTTTCCCGCGTCGATTTGTGGAGGCACCGTCCGCCGGGAATCGTCATCCATGAGCTTGCCGTCTTTTAGCTCTTTTGCGAACGCCGCTCGATGCGCCCTCATTCGCGAGGGGCGGTGGAACGACCGCCAACACAGCAGCCACTCGATTTCGAAGAATTCCATAAATAAAAATACGCCCTGCCTTAAGTTGGCGCTGTACCTCAGTTGTCAATGCGGTATTCCAGCGAAACCCCACCTTCATTTGCGGCAGGGAATGAAAATTTTGAACGTCAGGCCGGTCCAAAAAGGCATAGCCGCCGGCTACAATCTTGTTGCCAACGCTCAAACATGTCCAAAGGCGGTCCTCGGGCCCATCCAGATCATATGCCCATCCCGAAACGCTCAATCCTCCATCACTTAAGGCGGTTTCATCGATATACCCCGCAATCCTCCCAGCCGCACCTGCAGCTTTATCCTCGACCGGGAATTGCCTTACCTCCCCGGTACTCGTAACTATATTCAAACCGCAATCATCGACCCATCCGCGACCCTCGACCTGCCCGTTAGCAACTCTTTGCTTGCGGTTAATTTCTTCTAACGGATCGTTGATATTAGGATCTCTGATCAGTTCTACAATACTCTCTCCTACCGCCGCGTAAAGCCGAACGAACCTACCAAGCGGCCAGGAAGTCGTACGCTGAAGCCGAAGAAAGAACCCACATCGTGAAACCTCCGGCATTCCCAAAGCGAGCCCTACATCCCTGCGGTCGACCTGAGGAGAGGCCAACGCCACCAGCTCATCGCCCATAGTGACGACGATCTGTTGCACCGGAACGCGCTCCCGCAAATTAGCCGCCCAGCCGGTTACCACCAAATCTGATCCGTCGAGTCTCATACTATCAACGTAGCCACGAATTCCTTCATCCTGGCGGACAGACCAGGACCTCGGGCTTGTCAGGTTCAAGACTTTTCCCTTCATCGCGCCGCCATAGAGATCGGTACGCACCCTGAACTCCTGAGTCGCAGCCAAAGCATGCTGCGTTTCCAGATTTGGTCGCCACCACCGGCCCCCGGCAAGTTTCTTTGAATTAATAATTTCCCCCAGTACGGTTGACAGTGAAATTTTCCAAATGCTTCGATCTTCCTCGTTCACGGTGTTGTCTCGTCCTCGAACCGAAATACCACAGCCTACCGTCTCGTACGCTTCCACATTGATCGCCCGCGACGCTAAAGCTGCAAGCAACAAAAAGTAGTCCTCGTAATAGGCGGTCCGTCCAATTATCCCGTTGAGCTGAGCTCGCATCGGTTTCGTCGGAAAAATCAATCCGCAAATCGGGACAGAATTGTCTCCCGCGTAGGCGTCGAACACGGTCCTTCCGGCTGTTCGTCCTAAAACCTCAGATCTCATCAAAAACGCTTCGCTATCCCACTCTGACCACGTCTCTGCGAATCTTATGCAGTCTAACGCCAACAAAACTGCGTGCTTCTTTCGAATGCTTCGTGCTACGCACGCCAGGCCACCCGGCAATATGAAATCGTCGTCGTCGACAAACCAAATATAATCTGATTTCACCTTGTCAAACGCCGCAATCAAAAGATCGAACCTCGAGGAGCGATCGGGGCTAACCGCGTGAGGCATCACCTCGATTTCCAGAATAGGATAAGCCTCGCGCAGTTCCGGTATAATTTTTGCGTACCTTTCTTTTGGCTGGTCGGTAATAATTACGACCTGGAGGTCCACTATCGGTATAGCTTCACTCGCAGATGCGGCGATACACGAGACGCACCGATCAAATAATGCCCTTCGATTAAACTGCGACCGTATGCAAACTGCTAGCGACGCTTTGTCGTTATTTTCTCTTTCTCGCAGAAGGGTGTCATAAAGTGCGACAAGATCTTTTTTCCCCGTTTCGGGAGAATGTTGTAAATCGAGATAGCGATAATGGTTCTGATTGTCGATCGTGATGTTACCGTTTATTGTGTTAAAAACGTGGTCTGTAAACTGTAAACTGAGATATTCCTGCAGCGATTCGGTTTTCGTGTAGGAGTTAAATGCGGTGAGATCTCCACCAGAATCATGCGAGACATAGAGCCGTGAATCGACCAGGACAAAAAGGCCGTGGAGTAAACATTCCAAAGACAGAACCAAATCGTAGGCATGAAAACCTCCGAAATCTGGAATACGAGTGAGGCCAGCACCCCGCAATACTGTGCAATTGATCAGCATGACGTTTCCGTCGATATTGATGACGGGCTGAGGGCCGAAGTGGGGCTGAGGTCCTCCGTGAGGGTCTGATACGTGCCGCGTCCGAGCGCCGTCCCACCGCGTTCCAGCGTTGCCGCAGATTCCCCAATTGGGGAAGCTTCTGTCTAATTCTCGTATCAAGGCGGCTACTCGCGTTTCCATCGCGAGGCCGAGCCAGACATCGTCGTGAACGATAACAACGGCGCCAACCGCGTCCGCAAGGACGTCGTTAATAACACCGTAATAAGAATCTGCATCGGCGATCGGCCGAAGGCCAAAGCCGGGATAATATACGCTTCGGGAGGACCATTCGGCAGCTCGCCTCTCAGAGCGACATACAACGTAGAGCGGTATCGTCATTTCGTTGTACCGCGCATATCGTGGTACTGGTTGAAGCCAGCTATCTTTATCCACCTATTCGGCGGACCGATATCGTATCGAATGATTTTAGGCTTAATTCTTTCATATTGGCTCAAAACGAACTCTTTAAACGACCTCGGAAAGTCCACCTCGTCAAAAAATGACTTCACTAGGCGCTCTCCCACTTCACCCCAATATTTATAACCGAGTAAAAAGCAGTTGCGTGAAGAATAGTATTGTTCGTAATAAAGCCGGGAGATGCGGTATTTATACATGCCGGTGAAATGAGTCGTCAGCGCCGAAGGGGCATAAAGAATTTTCCCTCCTAAATTTCTTACGCGCCAGCTTAGATCGACATCCTCCGTATATAAAAAGAACAGTTTGTCAAATCCCCCAACCTGTTTAAAAAAAATCGATGACATCGCAAAAAGTGCGCCGGAGCACCAAGAGGTCTCCAAAGTCTCTGGATCATAGGCCTTTGGATGTTCATTCGGCCACTGTCGAGCTTCCACCATTGCGGCATCTTTTGTTTCGAGAGTGTTGAGCAATGTAAATATGCATTGTGGATCCGGTATGCAATCCGGGTTGATCACGATAAACTGGCGCGCTGGATTGACGAGGTCGTAGAGGAGGTTTATCCCTTCTCCAAATCCGATCCGCGCTTGCGCTCGGTGATTAGACCAATCCTGTATTCTCAGTTTCCCATTTTTGGACGCGGGAGGAAAGAGAGCGTCGGGACTGGCGAAGTTAACAAGATGCAACCGAGAGGAAATGCGTGTTTGCCGAGCGATAGCGGGAATAAGATGAATATGAATAAAGTCTGCGTATGCCGGGCCGTAGACACAGAAGACGTCGATTACAGAACTTCGCTCCTGCAGTGACATGATATAATGTCGCGTCTAGGTGAGAGAAGGTAGACCAGCTATTATCGGTGCTCTACGACTGTGGCGCACCCTGGCAGAGTAGGAGCGATTTCGACACCCGACGTCAAGCCTCGAATTCGGTCATCTGCCGGTGCGAGAGTCTGGATACCGAGCAATCGAGGCGTGCCCAGGTGCTGACGCTCGCCGTCGGCCAGTGCGTTCGCTGGCATTACCACGGCGAGATTACCGAAAGGCTTATCTACGTCAAAGGCCTAATGGCCATCGAGACGGGGGCACCGCCAACGACTCCCGGAAGGCTGCGCATTACGTGCAGGGCGAAGATGGTGGAGCCAGCGGGTTCCTGGTCGGCAATAGGGTCGGGCCCACAATTTCGTTCCGGTCGGCCGATGAACAGGCTTCGCTAATCGCCGCGCACCCGCACCACCAGATGGGCGGCGGCGGTGTCGGCGCCATGACCACCCTTGAGCGAGGTGAGGATGTCCTTGGCGAGCGCCCGTGTCGTCGTGCCCAACTCGGCAAAATCGGCCGCTTCCTCAGGTTTGCGATTGAACAGCCAGGAATCGCCGCGGTTCGAGGCGACGAACTCGAACAGCACAACCCCCGGCTTATCGACTGTTATCGCGATCGGATCGCCGGGTTCGGGGAGGCGCAGCGGCGCATTCGCCGGCACCCGCGCGCTCGGGTGCCGGCGGTTCGGGAAGATCAGCGTCGTCGCGCCGTCCGGCATCACCCGCAGCACGGCGACATAGGCCCTTTGATTGACCTCGACCGACAAGACGATCGGCTCGGCGACCCGGTAGCGGCGGTCGGCATGGTCGACCGCGCCGACGATCGTCAGATTGGCCCCCTCTGGAGAAGCGGGGCCGATCTTCATATCGGCGATGACCTCCTGCGCATCGGTCAGCGCCTCGCTGCCGTGGATGACGCCACAGGCCGCGCCCGCGACGGTCCACGATGCAAGCGCAACACGCGCCGGCCAGCGGCTCACCACGCCGGTTCCGGCGCCCGGCTCATTCGAGGGCTAGCGGCTGTCCGGCCAAATCCTCGGCACGCTCGACCGTCATCAACACCGCGTAGCCCTTTTTTTCCGGGTCGCGCTCCTTCTCGGGCGGGATCAGCCGCCGCCACACCTCCTCATAGACGGGTCCCGATTTGTAGATTTTCGCCGTGCCATAGAAGCGGGCGATGCCGCCTCGCGGCAAGACACCCTCCTCGCGCAGCGACGGCTTGCGGAAATAGATCGTAAGCCTGGTGCCGTCCTTCATGTTTTCCGCGGTGCTGCCGGTGCCGCGCTCCCACAGCCCGATATGCTCGTCGTCAAACACCATCGTGCCGCCGCGCGGGGTCACCTGGGCAAAGCCGTTAGGCAAGACCGAGCCCAACAGACAGACATTGGCCGGAAACGCCGTGTTGATGTGCGGCTGCAAAATCTTTGGGATCTTAGCCATCTGCGGCCACCTCGCTTGAGAGAGAAGATTACGCCGGCAATTTGTCGCCGTCGGGCGGCGCCGGCACGTCGAAGGCGTTGACCACGCCGGACAGCATGCCGAAATAGCCGGCGGCGGCGGTCAATTCGACCAGCCATTGCGTTCCGTGCCGCTTCTGTAGCCGGTCGAACACCGCCTGGTCGACCCGGTTGTTGCGCACCAGCTGGCGCGTATAGGTGACGATGTCGCGCTCGTCCTCGCCGAGCGAGGCGGGGTCGCCCTTGGCGCGCAGGATGTCGATCGTCGCCTCCGGCACCCCGGCGCGGCGCGCGGCGCCGACCTGGGCGGCCCAGACATAGGCCGCCTCGCGCTCGCGCACCGAAGCCAGGATCGCATGCGACAGGAGCCGCGGCTCGACGACCGTGCCGCCGCGGTTGAACTTGACGAATTGCAGCATCCGCTCGGCCAAGGGCGGGCTGTGCAGCAGCATGCTGAACGGCCCGCGGATCTGACCGAACACGCCGAGTACATCGTCGACCACGCGATGGTGTTCGGCTGGCACATCGCTTTTGCCGGTAATCGGTGCGACACGAGGCATGGGTCTCTCCCTTTTGTTGATTACAGGCCCGCGTAGGGCTTGCCCCACTGGTCGCTGATAGACGACTTCCTTCAATGGCCCGCGGCCCAACGGCCCGAAGCGGCCCATCGGCCAGCCGATCGGCAGGATCGCATAGGAATGGGCGCCGGGCGGCAGGCCGAAGATCGCGTCGACCTCCTTGCCGTAGCCGGTGTGCCGCGTCGTCAGCGTCGTGCCGAGACCGAGTGCCCGGCACGCCAGGCACATGTTCTGCACCGCCCCGTAGATCGACGAGCCGGCCGTGCGGCCCGGGTTCTCGCCGTCTTCGAGGCAGGCGACGATCCACACCGGCGCCTCGTGGTAATGGTCGGTCAGGTATTTGACCGCGGCGTTCTGGCGCTTGTAGCGCTCGGGATCGGAGCCCGGCGGCGGCGCGCTCGTCGCATAACGCGGCCCGACATTCTCGTCGTAGAGGCGGGCTTAGTAGACCTGCACCTTCTTCTTGACCTCGGGGTCCTTGACCACGAGGAAACGCCAGCGCTGCGTGTTGCCGCCGGAGGGCGCCCATTGCCCGGCCTGCAGGATCTTGTTGATCAGCTCGTCCGGCACCGGGTCCGGCTTCAGGCGGCGCATTGCCCGCATCGTGCTCATCGTCTCGAAAAGGTCGGGCATCGCATCCTCCTGGTTGGTCGAGTTTGACGCCAGCTTAGCGGGTAGGATGGGTTGAGCGAAGCGAAACCCAGCATCGATCGCGGCGGCTGACGATGGGCTTCGCTAGCGCTCAGCCCATCCTACATTTGACGAGCCGCTCAGCTCGGCACCAGGCCGCCATCGACATTGTAGGACTGGCCGGTGATGTTGCGCGCGCCGGGCGAGGCGAGGAACACCGCCATCGCCGCGATGTCCTCCGGCGTGTTGGCACGGCGGATCGGGATCGCGGCCTCCTGCTCGGCCTGCAGCTCCTCGACGCTGATGCCGCGCGCCGCGGCTCGGGTGATCGAGTTGCGGGTGCCCAATTCGGTGCGGGTGAAGCCCGGGCAGATCGCGTTGACGGTGATGTTGTGCGGGCCAAGCTCGTATGCCGCCTTCCCGGTCAGCGCGATCACCGCGCCCTTGCTCGCGGCATACGCCGCGTTCGAGGCGCCGGGATGGCCGCGGCCGGCGATCGAGGCGATGTTGATGATGCGCCCGCCACCGGTCTTGATCATCTCGCGCGCGGCGCGCTGCAGGCAGAAGAAGACGCCCTTGGCGTTGACCCGGTGGATGCGGTCCCAATCCGCCTCGGTCAGATCCATGATGGTGGCGTAGCGGGTGACCCCGGCATTGTTGACGATGATGTCGAGCCGGCCGAGTTCGGCGACGGTCTGCGCGACCATCCGGTCAATGCTGGCGACATCGCCGCAATCGGCCTCGATCGCGATCGCCCGCCGGTTGCTGCCGGCAGCCTCGGCTGCGGTTTGCGTGCGCCGCCGCCAGATCGATATCGGCGGCGGCGACATTCGCGCCCGGCCTCGGCCATGGCGAGCGCGATGGCGCGCCCGATCCCCGCGCCGGCGCCGGTCACCAGCGCGACCTTGTCCTGTAATATCGTCATGCTTCTCCCCCACCCTCGATCAGCGCGGCTCACCGACAAAGCCGCGCTGGATGTCGGCGATCCGCGCGAGGGCGGCCGGCGAGAGCGGCCCTTTCTCGATCGAGCGCGCGGCGTATTCGAGGTGCTCCATCGTCGAATAGCCGACCAGCACGGTCGAGACCGCCGGCTGCGCGATGACATAGCGCAGCGCGGCGTCGATCAGGCTGTCGGCATGGCCCTCGCGAATGAGCGGCTGCGAAGCGGCGCGCGCGCTCGACATCGCGGCGGTAATCGGCGCCCGAGCCGATCGGTGCCGGCGGCGGCGAGCCGAGCGGATGGCGCTCCTCGGTGCCGCTCAGGGCGCCGCCGGCCAAGACGCGGATGTTGATGACCCCCATATCGGCGGCTTTGGCGTGGGCCAAGAGATTGCCGTAATCCTGCGCCGGGTAGCCTTCCGGCACCGCTGCCGCGGGGCTCGGGTTCAACAGATTGTAGCTGGCCTGCGCGGTGTCGAAGGCGCGGGCATCGATAACCCGGTGCAGGGCCGCGGTCTCGCCGTTTGCGGTGATGCCGAAAAAACGGAACTTGCCCTGCCCGCGCAGCCGCTCGAAGGCCGGCACGACCTCGTCGAGCACGCTCTCGGCGGCGAAATCCGCGCCCCGGGTCGTGCCGACGATCGCGTTGTGAAACTGGAACAGATCGACCGAATCGCGCTGTAGACGCTTGAGGCTCGCCTCGAGCGAGGCGGCGATCGCCTGGCCGATCCGGCCCTTCTCGGTCGGCGGCAGCCGCACCTTGGTGCCGACATAGCAATCCGGCTTCAGCGCCTTCAACACACGGCCGAGATTGCGCTCGGATTCGCCGTCGCCATACATCTGCGCCGTATCGAAATAATTGATGCCGAGTTCGAGCGCCCGCCACACCGCGCGTTCCTGATCGGCCGCGGCGCCCTTGATCATCAGCCCGCCGACCGCGCCGCAGCCGAAGCCGAGCAGCGACACGTCGAGACCGGTCCTGCCGAGTTTGCGCTGTTCCACTGCCGCCTCCGTCGCCGCGTTCCAGATTTGCCGGGCGATCAAATCCCCCGCAGGCGATGCGTGTCAATTATCGACTACTCGGGATGCGACGTCGACAGGAGCTAGGCCCGCGATGATGTCGACACAAGCAGCGGATCCGGCGCTGATCGAGGATCTCGTCGCTGCCAACCGCATCCTCTACCGACGAGGGCGTCGTCGACGGCTTCGGCCATGTCAGCGCCCGCCACGACAAGCGGCCGGAGCATTTCCTCCTGGCGCGCAGCATGGCGCCGGGCCTCGTCACCGCCGCCGATCTCGTCGAGCACGACCGCGAGGGCGAGGCGGTCGACCGCGCAGGCGCCGCACCCTCTATGTCGAGCGCTTCATCCACAGCGAGATCTACAAGGCGCATCCCGACGTCCGCGCCGTCGTGCACAGCCATTCGCCGGCGGTCATCCCGTTCGGCGTCACCAACGCCAGATTGCGCCCGATCTTTCATCTGCCGTCGTTTCTCGCGCTCGGCGGCAGCGGCGTGCCGGTGTTCGAGATCCGCGACGCCGGCGGTCCGGCGACCGACATGCTGATCCGCTCGCCGGAATTGGGCGCGGCGCTGGCCCGCTCGCTCGGCGGCGCGCCGGTGGCGCTGATGCGCGGCCACGGCGACGTCGTCGTCGGCCGCTCGGTGCGCGAGGTCATCTTTCGCGCGATCTACACCGAGGTCAACGCCCGCCTCCAGGCCGAGGCGCTGCGCCTGGGCGACGGCAATGTCGTCTTCCTCAACGACGAAGAGGCGAAGGCGGCGACGCAGACCAACGCAGCCGTCATCAACCGCGCCTGGGATTTGTGGAAGAGCGCAGGCGCTGGGCAGCTGACCGATTCGCCGCGATCATGTCGCGCTCGATGGACCTGCGGCACAATTTGCGGCGCGTCGGAGCGGAGGCGCAAGATATAGCTATTGCTGAGGCCGGAGCAGCGTAACATGCGCCAATGCCTCCTCGGCAGGAGGACACTCACATGCACGCCCTGTTTCGCGGCATCTCGGTCATCCCGGTCCTGACGATCGAGCGGGAGAAGGATGCGGTGCCGCTCGCCCGCGCCCTCGGCGAAGGCGGTCTCAACGTCATCGAGATCGCGCTGCGCACCCCGGCCGCGACCGCCGCGATCGCCGCGATTGCGCGCGAGCTGCCGCACATCGCCGTCGGCGCCGGAACGGTGCAGCGCGCTGCCGATGTCGCCGCGGCGGCGCATGCCGGCGCCCGCTTTCTGGTCAGCCCCGGAACGACGCCGGAACTCGCCGCCTCCGCTTTGGCGAGCGAATTGCCTTATCTGCCCGGGGTCGCCACCCCCTCCGAGGTGATGGCGGCGCGCGCGCTCGGCATCTGCCTGATGAAGCTGTTTCCGGCCGAGTCGCTCGGCGGGATCGGCTTTCTGCGAGCGCTGGCTCCGGTATTCCCGGGGGTCGCGTTTTGTCCGACCGGCGGCATCGACGAGGGTCTCGCGGCGGATTACCTGGCGCTGCCCAACGTGGCGATGGTCGGCGGCTCATGGATGGCGCCGAAAGATGCCATCGCGGCCGGTGACTGGCCGCGCATCCGCCGGCTCGCCGAGCGCGCCGCCGCGATCGGCCGCGCCAAGGCGGCCTGAGCGATAGGTTTCCTCACTCAATAATAATGCCGCCAACCCCAATAGGGGCGCCACGCAGCATAGGGACCGTAAGGCCGGTAGTTCGGGGCGCAGTGCGGCGCGATCCAGGCACCGCGCCAGCGCAACCAATGCCCCGGCACCAAATAGTTCCCCGGGCAACAGCCTGACACCCGGACGATGCCCGGCGCGGGGTGGGCAGCGAGCGCCGGAACGACCGGCGCCGCGTGTGCCGATGCCGCGGTGACGACGAGCCCGAGGGCTCCGGCCAAAGCCAAAATCGTTAGTCGCATTTCGGTTCCTCCAACGATGCGGGTAACGATACGACCCCGGCGAATAAACCGTGCCCACCTGTGGTGTCTCTGTCGAGCCGCCGCAGCACCGCGGTGAAATGGGGCGCTGCCGAACGGTCCAGCCCTTCGAGCCAATTCTGGTCGAGAAACGAGGCAAGCGCCGGCTGACCGAGCGCGGCCTCCCACAAGATGCCGAGCAGCGAGGCGGCTGCCTCGTCGGCGTCGCGCTCATGGATCGGCAATATGGCGGCGCGTTCGGCGATGGCGCGTTCGGCCGTGTCGGGCCCCGGGCCAAGGCCAAAATCGACGAGACGGCGGCGCTCGGACGTGGCCAGCACGAAGTGCGCGACCTCATGCAGGATCACATAGGCCTCAGTATCGCCATCGAGCGCCATGCCGTCCCAATTGAAACCGGAACGCGAGCCGGCCGGGTGAATCGCCATGCCGCGGCGGCGCGCCAGCGCCAATGCCTGTTGGCGGTGGCTCTCGGCCGCGGCGCCTTCGGTGCGCTCAGCCGCGGTTGCGCGGATGCGGGCGAAGGCGGCCCGCGCCGCGGGGTCGTCGAGCTGCGCGGCAAAGCGGTCGAGGGCGGCCGCGAGCCGGTCAGGCGGGATCGGGGTCAGGATCACCGGGCGAACTGGCGTGCGGGCCGCATCAGAACCAAATCGACGGCAGATAGGCACCCTGCGGCTCGTTGTAGAGACCCACGGTCATCAGGGTCATCGACTGGACCATTCTGAGCCCGTTTGCCAGGCACCACTGAAACAGTTCGGTATTGCGGCTGGGCAGCAGAAAACCCGGGCCGCCAAACGCCGGCGCTGCGCCAATCAGCGCCTTCAGATCCTCGTTCGATTCAGCGACGGCGTGGCCGCCAAAGCCGATTTCGGTGGTGTAACCGGTAATCCGGCCGCCATGTTCGACCACCGTTGCGGTCCCTCTGACGATGGCGCCGCGCAGGCTCCCGCCGCGGTCGAGGCCGTGCACCGCTCGGCACAGCCGGTTGCATGCGGCCAGATCGGCGGTGATGGCCGAACGAACCGTACGTCCCGTCAGGCGCAGCCCGAGCGCGGGGCCCTGCAGATTGGTGAGGTGCTCGCGCACGGCAAACCCCAGTCTCGTGTAGAGGCAGAGCGAACGGCGGTGATAGCCAGCCTGAACCAAACGCACACCCGGCGCACCGTTATGCTCGGCGCGATCGAGCATATGCGTCATCAGCGCATTGCCGACGCCCCGGTTCTGCGCTGCCGGGTCGACGGTGATCGGGCCGAGCCCAATGATCGGCGCGCGCTCGTCGATGAAGATGCTGCCGACGAGCTGGCCGTCGATCTCGGCGACGACGCCATAGAAACCGGGGCTGTTGGTCAAGTCGGTCAGGAGACCGATCCCCACCTCTGGAGTGGGAAAGTCTGGCGGGTAATTGTGCTCGGTGGCGATCGCCCGGAACGCGTCGTGACAGATCCGCCCCGCCATCGGCAAATCCGCTGCCGTAATCGGGTGTAACGTGAGCGCCATCGGATCTTCCTCCTCACCGGGTCAGGCGGCCAGAAAGATTAGCGCGCGGCGCCCTGGCGATCACGCTTGATCAACGCGCCGCTGCCCGGCAGTGTGGGCCGGCGGGAAGAGGCGGACGATGCGATTTGGAGCGGGGGTAGTGCTCGCCTGTGCGTTGCTGGCGGGCGGCTGCGGCAGCACAACCAAATGCCCAAAGCCGATCGCCTATGACGACGCGACGCTGAAGAAGATCGAAAAGGCGCGCGAGGCTCTGCCGAAGGACAACATCCTCCTTCAAGTGCTGGAGGATTATGAGAACGAGCGCGACGATCTGCGCTTCTGCCGATAGGAAGCCCGAGGCGGCGCTGGCCGCGATCACGGGTGAACGGGGTGTCGCGCCAGTGACTCTGCGCCGGGGATTTATTCGCATCGCGGTCGGCTTGACAGTACTTTGGCTCGCTTTTTGGACCTGCGCCTATCTCATCGGGCAGCCTCGATCCGAGGCCGTAAAACCCCCGACCCTGGCGCGCTCATTGACGAACGACATCTTTCTGGCAGCCACTGCGACTTTGGTCCTGGTCTGGATCGGGTTGTGGTTCCGGTCGAATCACGGCTCTTCGATCGGGAGAGCGGCTTGACAGCGCCGCTCGCCGGGTTATGACGGGCGTCATCGCCGCGAGGGGGCGCACCGGGCATGAAGCGGGCTTTTGTTTTTCCCGGACAAGGTTCCCAGATGCCCGGCATGGGCCAGGCGCTCGCCGCGGCGTTTCCGCCGGCGCGTTATCTGTTCGAGGAGGTCGACGAGGCGCTGTCTCAGCATCTCTCGCGGCTGATGTTCGAAGGCCCGGAAAGCGAATTGATGCTGACCGAAAACGCACAGCCCGCGTTGCTCGCGGCGAGCCTTGCCGTGATCCGCGTCCTCGAACGCGAGGCCGCCTTCGACATCGCGCGGCACGCCGCCTATGTCGCCGGCCACTCGCTCGGCGAGTATTCCGCGCTCGCGGCGTCAGGCGCGCTGCCGGTCGCCGCGGCGGCGCGGCTCGTCAAGCGCCGCGGCCAGGCGATGCAGCACGCGGTGCCGGTCGGCGAGGGGGCGATGGCGGCGCTGCTCGGCCTCGACATCGAGGCGGCGCGCGCGGTCGCCGAGGCGGCGGCGCGCGACCAAGTCTGCGCCCTCGCCAACGACAACTGCCCGGGTCAGATCGTCGTCAGCGGGCATCGCGGCGCGGTCGAGCGCGCGGTCGCTCTCGCTGCCGCAGCAGGGCGCTAGGCGCGCGATCATGCTGCCGGTCAGCGCCCCGTTTCATTGCTCGGCTGATGAGCCCAGCCGCCGAAATCATGGCCGAGGCGCTTGCCGAGACGGCGCTGGCGGCGCCGCTCGTGCCGCTCGTCGCCAATGTGACCGCCGCCGCGACCAGCGACCCTGAGGAAATCAAAGAGCTGCTCGTCGAGCAGACGACCCGTATGGTGCGCTGGCGCGAGAGCGTACTGCTGTTCGCCGCCAACGAGGTCGAGGAGGTGGTCGAGATCGGCGCCGGCCATGTGCTCGCCGGGCTCGTCAAGCGGATCGACCGCGGGCTGTCGGCGGTCTCGGTCGGCACCCCGGCCGAGGTCGAAGCGCTGGTCCGGCTGCTGTGACCGGCATGGCGGGCCGGATGTTCGATCTTTCCGGGCGGAGCGCGCTGGTGACGGGCGGCTCCGGCGGCATCGGCGGCGCGATCGCCCGGGCGCTTCATCGCCAGGGGGCCGCGGTCGCGGTTTCCGGCAGGCGCAGCGCGGTGCTTGCCGCGCTTGTCGCCGAGCTCGGCGAGCGCGCGCATGCGCTGACCGCCGATCTCGCAGATCCCGCCGATCCGGGGGCACCCGACCGCCTCGTCCGCGAGGCCGAGGCGGCGATGGGCCAAATCGACATCCTGGTCAGCAATGCCGGCATCACCCGCGACGCCCTCGCGCTGCGCCTCAAGGACGAGGACTGGCAGGCGGTCATCGAGGTCAACCTGACCGCCGCCTTTCGCCTGATGCGCGCCGCGCTGCGCGGCATGCTGCGGCGCCGTCATGGCAGGGTGATCGCGATCACCTCGGTGGTCGGGGTCACCGGCAATGCCGGCCAGGCGAATTATGCGGCGGCGAAAGCCGGGCTGATCGGCCTGGCAAAGTCGCTCGCCGCCGAGACCGCAACCCGCGGCATCACGGTCAATTGCATCGCCCCGGGGCTGATCATGACGGCGATGACCGACAAGCTGAGCGAGGAACAGCGCGCCAAGATCGCGGCGCAGATCCCGATGGGTCGCTTTGGTGCCGCCGAGGACGTCGCCGCCGCCGCGGTCTTTCTGGCCAGCGCCGAGGCAGGCTACATCACCGGCCAAACGCTCCATATCAACGGCGGCATGGCCATGCTGTGACGCCGCGGCGGCCCGACCTCACCCCGGCCTCGGCGGGAACTTTTACGCCGGCCAAATTCGTGTTATGTGAGCCGGCCTTCGACGGGTCCCTGAGGCGGAGAGATCACGGCTGAGCCCGCAATCGGGCGCCCGGACCGCGCTGAATCGAGCCAATTCGCAGCACGTAATCGAGGAAACATCGAATGAGCGACGTCGCCGAGCGGGTCAAGAAGATCGTCGTCGAGCATCTCGGCGTCGACGAGGCCAAGGTGACCGAAAATGCCAGCTTTATCGACGATCTGGGGGCCGACAGCCTTGACACGGTCGAGCTGGTGATGGCCTTCGAAGAGGAATTCGGGTGCGAAATCCCAGATGACGCGGCCGAGAAGATCGTGACCGTCAAGGACGCGGTCAGCTTCATCGAGGCGCATAGCTGACGTGTTGTACGCCATGGCAGCGAGCCGGCCGGGTCGCGGCCCGCCCTGCCATCACCGGCGCTTTGCCGCGGGAGCGCTTCCGGCATGAGGCGCGTCGTCGTCACCGGCATGGGGCTTGTGACGCCGCTCGGGATCGGGCTCGATCAGGTGTGGCGCCGCCTCGTGGCGGGCGAATCGGGGATTGGCGCGATCCAGTCCTTCGATGTCTCCGATCTGCCGTCGCGCGTTGCCGGGCAGGTGCCGCGCGGCGATCGCGCCTCCGGTCTGTTCAATGCCGACGACTGGGTCCCGCCCAAGGACCATCGGCGGATGGACGAATTCATCATCTTCGCGATGGGGGCGGCGGTTCAGGCGGTCGAGGATGCCGGCTGGCAACCGGACAGCGAGGAGGAACGCGAGCGCACCGGGGTGATGATCGGGTCGGGCATCGGCGGCCTGCCCGGCATCGCCGAAGCGGCGGTCGTGTTGCAGGAGCGCGGCCCGCGCCGCATCTCACCCTTCTTCATCCCGGCGAGCCTCATCAACCTCGCCTCCGGCAACGTGTCGATCCGCTACGGCTTCAAGGGACCCAATCATGCGGTGGTGACCGCGTGCTCGACCGGCGCGCACGCGATCGGCGATGCGGCGCGGCTCATTATGCTGGACGACGCCGACGTCATGGTCTGCGGCGGCACCGAGGCCGCGATCTGCCGCCTCGGCATCGCCGGTTTTGCGGCCGCGCGGGCCTTGTCGACCAATTTCAACGACGAGCCGCCGCGCGCCTCGCGCCCCTGGGATCAGGACCGCGACGGCTTTGTGATGGGCGAAGGGGCCGGCATTCTGGTGCTGGAAGAACTGGAGCATGCCAAACAGCGCGACGCCAACATTTACGCCGAGGTTCTGGGCTACGGCATGTCGGGCGACGCCCATCACCTGACCGCGCCCGCCGAGGATGGCAATGGCGCCTTCCGCTCGATGCGCAACGCGCTCAAAAGCGCGCACCTCCCGCCCGACAGCATCGATTACATCAACGCGCACGGCACCTCGACGCCGCTTGGCGATGAAATCGAGCTCGGCGCCGTCAAGCGCCTGTTCGGTGATCACGCCTACCGGCTCTCGATGTCGTCGACCAAATCGGCGATCGGGCACCTGCTCGGCGCGGCCGGCAGCGTCGAAGCGATATTCTCGATCCTGGCGATGCGCGACGGCGTCGTCCCGCCGACCCTCAACCTCGACAACCCGTCGCCCTCCTGCGACATCGACCTCGTGGCGAAGCAGGCGCGCGAGCGCAGGGTCAAGTATGTGCTGTCTAATTCGTTCGGCTTCGGCGGCACCAACGCATCGCTGATCTTCGGCGGTCCGGGTTTGGACCGGTGATCGGCCGCCCCATCCTCGCCCGGATTGCGACCCGATCGCTGCCAGATAGCTGATCCCGGGCGAGCGGCCGGAACGCGCGACGATGAGGAGGCTTTTCCACCTGCTGGCCTGGAGCCTCGTCACGGCCGCCGTGGTCATCGCCGCGCTCGGCGCCGCCGGGTATTGGCTCTATCGCGACGCGCAGGCACCGGGACCGCTCGCCGAGGCGCGCACGCTCGTCATCCCGGCCCATACCGGCGTTGCCGGGATTGCCGACCTCTTGGCCGCGCAGGGGGTGATCCGGCACAAGCTGGCCTTTGCAGCTGGTTGCCAGGCTGTCCGGGCGCGGCACGGCGCTGAAAGCCGGCGAATACGAGTTCCCGGCCGCGGCGAGCGTGATGCAAGCGCTCGACATCCTTGCCAGCGGCAAGACCGTCAGGCACCGGCTGACGATCCCCGAGGGCCTGACCAGCGCCGAAATCGTGGCGCTCGTGCGCAACGCGCCGGCGCTTGACGGCGACCCGGGGCCGGCACCGGCCGAAGGCGAGCTGCTGCCGGATACCTACGTCTACAGCTATGGCGACAGCCGCGGCGAGCTGATCGAGCGCATGCGGCGCAGCATGATGCATGTGGTCGCCCAGCTGTGGAGCGAGCGCCGCCCGGATCTGCCGCTGGCAAGCCCGCAGGAAGCGGTAACCCTGGCGTCGATCGTCGAAAAGGAGGCGGCGCGCGAGGAAGAGCGCCCGCATATCGCCGGCGTGTTCATCAATCGGCTGCGGCTCGGCATGCGCCTGCAAGCCGACCCGACCGTGCTGTATGCGCTGCGCGGGGAGGGCGCCAACAAGATCGAGCGCCCGCTCGGCCATGCCGACCTCGCGATCGATTCGCCGTACAACACCTACCTCGTCAAAGGATTGCCGCCGGGGCCGATCGCCAATCCCGGGCGATCCTCGCTGCGCGCCGCGATGCGGCCGGAGCGGACCGAGGATCTCTATTTCGTGGCGGACGGCAGCGGCGGCCACGTCTTTGCCAAGACCCTCGCCGAACAGAACCATAACGTCGCCCAGTACCGCCGCGGTCTGCCCGCCGATGCCGAAGCGGAGCCGGCGCCGGCGGCTGCGGCCGCGATCTCGGCGCCGGCGCCGCCGCCCGAAAAGCCGCCGCCCCCTTCGGGATCGGCGCGACAAGCCGCCCGGCGCTGCGGCGGTAGCGGCCACCCCTGTCTGCGCTAGCGTGGTGGATTTGACGTTCGAATGATTTTGGTGGGAGCCGCGTTTGGCAGCCGGCATTGTTGGCGCCGGCACCGCCCGCTATAACCGCCGGACAGCAGCGCAGAGAGGCGGCGGTGGGCGTCTCCAGCATGACCGGGTTTGCCCGGGCCGAGGGCGAAGCCGACGGCATCTCCTGGGTCTGGGAGCTGAAGAGCGTCAACAGCCGTTCGCTCGATCTGCGGTTGCGCCTGCCGCCCGGTTTCGATCCGCTCGAAGCGCAGCTGCGCGCCGGCCTGGCACGCCGCGTTCGGCGCGGCAACATCGCGGCCGCCCTCGCCGTCACCCGGCTCGTGCCGCCGGCCATCCGCATCAACCGCGAGATGCTGGCACAGATCGTCGCCCTGCTCGACGAATTGGCCGGCAGCATCGAGGCCGCGCCGCCGCGGCTCGACGGCCTCATTGGTCTGCGCGGCGTCATCGAGACGGTCGAGGACGAGCCGGAAAGCGTCGTCGAGGCGCGCCGCGCCGCGGTGCTCGACGGCTGGTTGCTGGCGCTCGACCGGCTGGTCGCGGCGCGCGGCGAGGAAGGCGCGCGGCTGTCGGCGATGTTGTCGGCGCAGCGCGGCGAGCTGGCCGCCCTGGTCGAGGCGGCCGCCGGGTGCGCGGCGGCGCAGCCGGCGGCGATCCGGGCGCGGCTCGAGACCCTGCTGGGCGAGCTCGCCGGCCTCGCGCCGACGCATGCCGCAGGAGCGGGTGGCGCAGGAACTGACGATGCTGGTCACCCGCGGCGATGTCCGCGAGGAGCTCGACCGGCTGCGCGCCCATATCGCCCAGGCGGGCGAGCTGCTGCGAGCGCGGCGAGGCGGTCGGGCGGCAGCTCGATTTCCTCTGCCAGGAGCTGAACCGCGAAGCCAACACGCTGTGCTCGAAATCGGCCGACATCGAGCTGACCCGCATCGGGCTCGCGCTGAAGGCGGCGATCGAGCAGTTCCGCGAGCAGGTGCAGAACCTCGAATGAGCCCGCCGCCCGCCAAAGAGACCATTCATCGCCGCGGCCTTCTGCTGGTCCTCTCCTCGCCCTCGGGGGCCGGCAAGACGACGATCACCCGGCGCCTGATCGAGCGCGATCCGAGCCTTCTCGCTGTCGGTCTCGGTCACGACGCGGCCGCCACGGCCGGGCGAGATCGACGGCAAGGACTACCGGTTCATCGATCCGGTGCGCTTCGCAGCGATGGTCGCCGGGCGGCGAGCTGCTCGAACACGCCACCGTGTTCGACCACAATTACGGCACGCCGCGGCAGCCGATCGAGGCGGCGCTGGCCCAAGGCCGCGACATCGTCACCGATATCGACTGGCAGGGCACGCAGCAGATCGCCGAAGTTTTGCCTTTCGACCTTGTTAGCGTCTTTGTGCTGCCGCCGAGCATGGCAGCGCTCGAAGCGCGGCTGAAGATGCGGGCTCAGGACAGCGCCGAGGTCATCGCCGCGCGCATGGCCAAATCGGCCGAGGAAATGAGCCACTGGTCGGAATACGACTACGTCATCATCAACCGCGATATCGACGAAAGCGTCGCCGAACTCCGGGCGATCGTCACCGCCGAGCGGCTGCGCCGAACCCGCCAGCTCGGCCTCGCCGATTTCGTCAACCGCCTCCGGGCGGGGTGACGATGCTGCCGCTGATTCTCTCGTCCGATTCTCACGTGTTCGAGCCGCCCGATCTGTGGCAGACCCGCATCGATCGGGCGTTCCGCGATCGGGCGCCGCGGATCGAGCGGATCGGCGGCGGCGACTACATCGTGGTCGAGAGGGACCAGATCCTCTCCGGCATCGGCCTCATCTCGAACGCCGGCGCGCGGTTCGCGGCCCCCGAGACGATCTCCGCCCAGGGGCGCTTTGAAGACGTGCACCGCGGCGGCTACGACCCCGCGCAACACCTCACGGACATGGCGCTCGACGGGGTGGCCGGCGAGGTCCTCTATCCGAGCCAAGGGCTCTTTTACTTCAAGGTGGCGGATACGAAGCTGATGTCGGCGATCTTTCGCGCGTACAACGACTGGCTCGCCGAGTTCTGCCGCACCGATCCCGCCCGATTGAAGGGCATCGCGATGATCAACCTCGACGACGTCGAGGACGCGATCCGGGAGCTGGAGCGCGCCGCCCGCCTCGGCCTCTCCGGCGCGATGATCACCGAGTATCCGCTCGAAGACCGGCGCTACGACGGGTCCGAGTACGAGCCGTTCTGGGCCGCCGCCGCGGCGCTCCAACTGCCGCTGAGCCTGCACACGGCGACGCGACGGCAGGGCAGGATCCGCGGCGCCGGCGACAAGACGCTGCGCGACGCCAGCAGCCGCGCGACCAAGGCATTCTATCCGGCGCTGTCCTTGTGCGATCTGATCTTCTCCGGCGTCTTCGAGCGTCATCCCCGCCTGACGCTGGCCATCGTCGAGTTCGAGCTGGCCTGGGCGCCCCACCTGCTCTCGACCATGGACTACACCTACCGCGAGCGCCACGGCGAGGCGATCTACCGCTTCCGGGACGGCATGCTCCCGAGCGACTTCTTCCGCCGCAACATCGTCCTAAGCTTCCAGGAGGACGCCATCGGCATTCGCCTTCGCGACGTCATCGGCGTCGACAACATGATGTGGGGCTCGGACTATCCGCACAGCGAGTCGACCTTTCCCCGCTCGCGGCAAGATCCTGGCGCAGATCCTGGAGGGCGTGCCGGACGACGAACAGGCCAAGATCGCCGCCGGCAACACCGCCCGCGTCTACAATTTCGACGTGGCGCGGCTGACCGTCTCGGCTTGAAGAGCCAACCTCTCAGCGGATCGACGAGGCGATATCGGATGGTGCCGAATGGTGCGTTTGCGGCGTTTACCCCGGAGGATCAAAATTTCAACACCTCGAACTTAGCTGGGGAGAACGCCGTGCAAACGCTTCAAGCCGACTACTTTGCCGAGTATCGCCATTTGAAACTGTCACGTGATGACAAAGGTGTGCTGGTTGCCGAATTTCATAGCGACGGCGGTCCGTTCATCATGGACGCGCAATCACACACGGAGTTTGTCGATGCCTTTCACCGAATCGGACAAGACCGAGCGAACAAGATCGTCATCGTTACCGGCGCGGGCGGGGATTTCATTGGGGACGTAGAATGGCCATCGTTCGGAGATGTCGCCGATCCCGGCATCTGGAGCAGAATTCACGACGAAGGCCTCCAGACTTTGGAGAACATTGCGAACATCCGCGTTCCGCTGATCGCGGCCGTCGAGGGACGCGCCCATATCCACTCGGACTACGCGCTCCTCGCTAGCGTCATCGTGGCGGCCGAAGGTGCGACATTCCAGGACGTCGGCCACTTTGCCGTGGGAGTTACGCCGGGTGACGGGATCTTCACAACATGGAGTTACCGGGCTGGACCAGGTCGAGCCGAGGCATTCCTGCTCAATCCACAGCCGCTGCCGGCGCGTACCGCATTGAAATGGGGAGTCGTGGCAGAGGTGGTACCGAACGGCAAGGCAGTGGCACGCGCTCGGGAACTGGCCGATCTGTACCTGCGGGCTCCGGAAGTGACGCGCCGGAATACGCGCATTCACTTCATTCAACCGTTGAAGGAGCGCATCGTGCGGGAAGTCGGTTACGGACTATCCCTCGAAGGAGCGTCATCGGCCGACCTGGTAAAATCAAAGCAATCGAAGAGTTAGACGGGGCAGTGCCGGGACCCCGCCGGAGGTCCCGGTTTCCAAAAAAGCTAGGCACTCTATCATCCAGGGCGGCTCGGCCGCCCGGCCGGTGGGCAACTAACCTCTCTTCGGCGACCAGCCATAAGCCTTGGCGCAGGCGCCGCCCATCAGCATTGCCCGCTCGGTGGCGCTCAGGCGGTCGGTCTTAACGAACGGCTCGACGGCCTGCTCGTAGTTGACGACAGCGAACGCGCGCGTCCAGTCCGTGCCCCACAAGCAGCGATCGAAACCCCAGGCATCGAACACGCGGGCGAGCGGGTCCCAGATGTCCGGGAACGGATAGGGCTCCCGGGACAGCGTGCAGGCGCCGCTGACCTTGATCACCGCGTTCGGGCGCTTGGCGAGTTCCAGCACCTTCGGGAGATCGGCCCAAGGCTGCGGCGGCGCCGGCGGCACGCGCGGCTGCAGGATGCCGAGATGGTCGATGATGAAGCGCGTATCGGGATGGCGATCGATCAGCGCGGTGCCCGCGTCCACATTGCCCCAGAACAGCACGTTGACCGGAAAATCGTGGCGAGCGGCCGCACGTGCGATCCGGTCGAGACCCGGATCGTCGGGCGCGCGGTTTGCCTCCTTCGTCAGCATGATGCGGATGCCGACCGTGCCCGGAATCTTCTTCCAGTCGGCGATGACATCGGCCACCGCCGGATCGTCCGGGTTGACCGGCTTGACGATGGCGAACCGGCCGGGATGGGCCCGCTGCACCTCCACCGCATAGCTGGCGTCGTACTGGTACATCGAAAAGGCGGAGATGAAGATCGCGCCGTCGACTCCGACCTTGTCCATCGCCGCCACCATCTCGTCGCCGGTAACGTGAGCGGGCCAGTTCGGCACGCTGTGCCAGGGTCGCTCAGGCGTGTTCGCCTCATACACGTGGACCTGGGAATCGATGATCGTCATCGGGGACGCTCCTCTGTGCGACGCGAGTTTGGTTATCAAAGCACGTTCGTGTCCAGAGGGCCCAGGCGTCTTGCGTTGCTGATGCGGCAGCGTTGAGCAGCTGCTCCCGATCACCCTAGTCGGCTGCCGCCACGAACCGCGCCAGGGCGCAGAATTGGGCGACCGACAGCTCTTCGGCGCGCGCGGTCGGCGCGATGCCGGCCGCCGCGAGCAGCGGCTCGACCGGCAGGCCCAGCGATTTGAGGCTCGAGCGCAGCATCTTGCGGCGCTGGCCGAAGGCGGCCGCGGTGACCCGTTCGAGCACGGGCTTCGACGCCGGCGCCAGCGGCACCGCGCGCGGCGTCAGGCAGAACGACGCTGGAGGTCACCTTGGGCGGCGGCACAAAGGCGCGCGGCGGCAGGTCGAAGAGGATCTTCGGCTCGCACAGCCACTGCACCAGGACCGACAGCCGGCCGTAGGCGGGGCTGCGCGGCGCCGCGACGAGCCGCTCGGCGACCTCGCGCTGGAACATCAGGACGAGGCTCTGATACTCGCCGATCCGGTCGAGCCAGCGCAGGAGCAGCGCGGTGGCGATGTTGTAGGGCAGGTTGGCGACGATCTTGCGCGGCGGCTCCGACAGCGTGGCCGGGTCGAGCGCCAGCGCGTCGCCGGCCACCAGTTCGAGCCGTCCGGGATAGCGCGCGGCCAGCTCGCCGAGCGCGGCAAGGCAGCGCGGATCGCGCTCGATCGCGACGACCCGGCGCGCCCCTTCGGCGAGCAACGCCCGGGTCAGCCCGCCCGGGCCGGGGCCGATCTCGATGACGGTGGCGTCGTCGAGAGGCCCGGCGGCGCGCGCGATGCGCCGGGTCAGGTTGAGATCGAGGATGAAGTGCTGCCCGAGGCTCTTTCGCGCCGCGATGCCGTGGCGGGCGATGATCTCGCGCAGCGGCGGCAATCCGCCCGGGTCGGCGGTTGCGTGCGTCAGCTGGCGGCCCTGCGCGCCGCCATCGCCGCGGCCAGCTGCAGCGCGGCGATCAGGCTGTCGGGCCGGGCGGCCCCGCTGCCGGCGATGTCAAAGGCGGTGCCGTGATCGGGCGAGGTGCGGATGAACGGGAGCCCGAGCGTCACATTGACCGCGCCATCGAAATCGATCGTCTTCACCGGGATCAGCGCCTGGTCGTGGTACATGCACAAGGCGGCGTCGTAGCCCGACCGCGCCGCGGCATGGAACATCGTGTCGGCGGCCATGGGCCCGCGCGCGTCGATGCCGGCGGCGCGCAGCTCGGCGATCGCCGGCATGATGATGTCGATATCCTCGCGGCCGAGAGCGCCCTCTTCGCCGGCATGCGGGTTGAGCCCGGCAACGGCGATGACCGGCGCGGCGATCCCGAAATCGCGGACCAGCGCCTCGTGGGTGACCCGCCCGGCATGGACGATCGCGGCACCGGACAATTGCTCGATCGCCTGGCGCAGCGCGAGATGGATCGTCACCGGCACGACCCGCAAGTGCGGGGCAGGCGAGCATCATCACCGCGCCCGCTCCGGCGCCGGCCAGCTCGGCGAGGTATTCGGTGTGCCCGGGATGCCGGAAGCCGGCACGATAGAGCGCGTCCTTGTTGATCGGGATGGTCACCACCGCGGCGGCGCGGCCGCCGCGCACCTCGGCGACCGCGGTGTCGATCGCGCCGATCACCAGCGGCGCATCGGCGGGATCGGGGCGGCCCGGCTCGGCACGCGGCGCAGCCGCCGATCGGCAGCACCGGCAGCGCCTCGGCGAAGATCGCCGGGGCGTCGCGCGGAGCGGCAAGCGGGCTGACCCTCACGCTCCCAGCCGAGGTCGCCGCGCCAGCGCGGCGAGGCGGCCGGGGTCGTCGATCACATAAAATGGCGGCACGCCCTCGCCGCGCCGCAGCCACGCCTTGAGCGCGATCTCGCCGCCGATCCCGGCCGGCTCGCCCATTGTCAGGGCGAGCGGAAGCGACATGTTCTCACACCCTCACATCGACATAGGCGTTGCGCCGCAGGTCGCGCAAATAGCGCCGCGCCACGGTATCGAGGCGCTGACTGAGCAGCGATTCGGCCACCTCCTCGCGGGTCACCGCGCCGCCCGTGTTCGATTTCGCGCAAACCATGATGACGCCCACACCGTTCCTCTGTACGATCGGCTCCGAGGCCTGACCGATCGCCAGCCGGCTCACCAGATTGCGCATCTCCGGCGAGATGGTGCTGGCCCGCAGCTTGCCTTCGCTCGACAATTGCGGCGCCTTCTCCTTGCCGATTTTCAAAAGGCTCGGGCAATCCTTGGCCGCGGTGCGCACGGCTGCCGCTTCGCTGATCGCGGCCCGCCGACTGACATCGTTCGCCTGCGCCGGCAACGGGAACACCACCTGCACGATATCGTAGACGGCGTCCTGGTCGGCCGCGCCACTGCCGGCGCGACGGTCGACGACGAGCAGCAGGTAATAGCCGCCGGTGACCCGAATCGGCGACGACAGCTCGCCGGGCTTCAGCTCAGACACCACCTTGCCTAGCTCGGGCGGCAGCTGGTCGGGACGCACCCAGCCCATGTCGCCGCCGACCGCCGCGGTCGCCGACTGGGAGAATTGCTGGGCGACCGCGGAGAACCGGGCACCCTGGCGCATTTGTTGCGTCAGGCGTTCGGCGAGAGCCCGCACCTCGTCGTCTTGCGCCGGATTGTCGACCGAGAGGAAGATCTCGGCGACCCGGCTTTGCGGCTCGCCGGCATGCTCCTTGATGCGTTTGAGGGCGTCGTCGATCTCCTCGTCCGAGATTTCGGTAGTTTGCGCGGCCAGCCGCCGCACCAGCTTCGCCCACACGATGCCGGCCGTCAGCTGATTGACCAGCGACCCGCGGTCGATGCCGCGCGCCTTCAAAAACTCGTTGAGCTGACCGGGTTTCATGTTGTTCTGCTTTTCGATCTGCTCCAGCCCGTTGTTGAGCTCGTTATCGGTGGCGCTGATGTTCTGCTTCTTGGCTTCCTGCAGTTCCAGCTTCTCGTCGATCAGCGAACGCAGGACCTGGGGACCAATGCGCTGACGCGTCTCCGGCGTGTCGGGAATGTTTGACGAGATCATCACCAGCCGCATCCGCGACACGAGGTCGAAAACCGAGATGACCTCGTCGTTGACGACCGCGGCGATGCGCATCTCCGGCGCTTGGTCCGCGGGCGGCTGCCCCGGCGCCGTCGGTTGTGGTGGCTGGACCGTGGCCGGGCGTGCGCGCAGCTGCGCCGGGTACGCCGCGCCGGAGCACACAGCCAGAGCGAAGACGAGTGCGCACAAGAAACGAAGCGCCGCCATTGAAAGCCAGCTTTGTTGCCTCGACTCGATCGGCCTAACCTACACCCTTACGATGGCGATGTCGCCGCCGGGCTGCTCGGTCGTATGCTCGCCGCCATCCATCCTCACGAGTTTCCGGCGATGGACGCCACCGTGCCGCCAAACTCGCCGAGGTTCTTGAAGACGACGCTGAACAGGACCGACACGCCGGGCGTTACGTCGCCGCTGCGGATCCCCGACTGGGTGACCGAGGCGATGAACGACATGCACTCGTCCTGGTAAATCGCGGACAGGGTCGCATAAAGGCTCGTGCTGCTCGATTGCGGCGTCACGATGCCATTGACCAGGTTGCTGGAATTGGTCAGGTTGATGGTCTCGCTGCCGGCCAGCGACCAATATTGCGTGAGCTTGGCCGTCAGGTTCATCGAAAGCTGCTCGCGCTTGCCGTACAGGACGCTCTGACCGTTCGCCGGGTTGGTGACGACATCGCTTTGCTGCTGCGGCGGTACCAGCAGGAAGTTGAGCCCAATCCGCAGATTTTGCGGCCCGGCGCTGACGCCGACTTCCTGGGTTCGATTGGTCAGGGTGCTCTTGTCCAAGCGAAACCGGTAGATCAGGTCGAGATAGGAGGCGGGCGACAGGACGACGCGCCCGACCACGTCGGACAGGCGCTGCTCCGCGCCGGATGCCGGCGGCAGAAACGTGTTGGATTGGGCGCGCAGGCTCTGCCCGATCAGGATGTGGTAGTTGCCGCCATCCTTGTCGTAGAGGCCGGCCTTCAACCCGTAATCCACGCGCTGCCCGGTATCGAGCAGGTCATAGCCCGCCAGCCGGTCCGGTCGGAACAGGTCGGAATCCTGGAATTCAAAATTGAGGCTGTCTTCATCCGGGATCCGCCGGCTGTTGCCGCTGGAGGGGCCGGCATAGACCCCGACGATCGGCTCGATGATCGCGGTAGTCGTCTCGCCGCGATGGGCGATCGGGTAGTCCCAGGTCAGCCCGAGCTGCGGAAAAGCGCGGCCCGCCAAGATAATTGTACGGGATGCGTTGCGCCGGCGGCGCGCCGTTCACCGAGAAGAACGCGCTGGGCAGATCGGGGTTCGATATGTTGCTCAAATTGCTGACCGAATAGCCGTCCCCGCGCACGCTCGCGATGAGTTTGTATTCCCCGCCGATGCCGTCGCGGAAGGTCTTGTCCCATTCGGTGCCGAGCGAGATCCGGCGGGTTTGCGTCCCGACTTCGCGGACGATGTCGAGCAGATTGGCGTTGACTTTCCACACGCCGCCGAGCCCGTCGGGTTGGCTCTGCCAGGTGTGATTGATGACCGGGAGCACGATCGGCTGCGTCGAGTCGCCAAGCCCTGGCTGCATGGGTTGGAACATGTAGGCATTGACGTCGGTCATCGCGTTCGGCGCGAAGCCTTCGAGATAGGCGCGGCTGATCATCGCGTTCAGCAGCGGGGTGCCGAAGCCGAAGCGCAACAGGTAGGTCTGATCGGACACCCGCTGCAGCGCGAACCCGGCCCGGTAGGTGTCGTCGATGTCCCAGACCCCGGTGGCGTTGACGTGGCCGCGCCATTGGCTTCCGGTGTTCGTATCGCTGCCGGAGCCCGACATTGCTGTAGTTGATGCTGCCGATCGCATCGAGCGTTGCGTCGCTGAAACGCTGCCGGTATTCGCCGGCGAGGAGTTCGCCCGCCCGGCTGGTGAAGCGCGGCGCCACGGTCAGGTCGTTGTCCGGCCCGAGCACGAAATAATAGGGGATGGCCATGTGGAAGCCGACCGTGTTGGAATTGCCGAAGGTCGGCGTCAGAAATCCGCTCGCCCGTTTGACGGAGGGGTCGGGCTCCGAAAGATAAGGCGTATAGAGCACCGGCCAGCCATCGACCTCGATGACCGCGTCGCGAAACTCGATCAGCTTCAGCTCCTTGTCATCGGTGATCTCACGCGCTTTGAGCTGCCATGCCGGCGGCGCGCTCGGATCCTTCTTGCACAGATCGCAAGGGGAATAGACGGCGCGCCGCAGTTCGAAGTGGTTGCCGTTGATGCGCCGCGCGGCGTTGGCGACGAGCCGCGATCGGTCGGCGAGCAGCCTTCGCACATTCTGGGCGAAGACATCGTTCATCGAATCCCGCAGCTCCATGAAGTCGGCGAAGGTGACCTCGCCGGTCGGCTCCAGAAGGCTCACATGGCCGGAAGCGGTGATCGTATCGGTGCGCTGGTTGTAGCTCACCGTGTCGGCGAGCAGGACCTCGCCGCCTTGCGAGATTTCGACATGGCCCTTGGCGACGGTGAGCGCCAGCTGATCGTCGTATTCGACTTCATCAGCCTGGAAGACGATCGGGGCGTTCTTGTCCTCCTTTTTTTGGCTGCTGATCGAGAACTGCGCAAAGCCTGGCGGGGCGGCGAGCAGCAAGGCAAGGATCGCGGCGACCAGAGCGAGGGTCGCGCGTTCGGGCTGCCGTCGGTGTCCAGGTTGGGGGAAACCTGTCATGCGCCATCTTCAAGCCGAAGCGGGGGCAGTGGTTGGTGGTATCGCGAGAAGAACCTTTGGCAGCCGTGCGAGATGGGAGACCGATGGTATCATCCGTCCTCGAGGTGTAGCAGCATCGAGGCACCGAAGATCATGCTTACCCCAGTGGGGGTCCAAGCGGCCAGCAGGACCGGGATCTTGGCCGACAGGCCGAGGGCGAACACGATATCCGACAGGAAATACAGCAGGAAGCCAGCGAGGACGCCGCTGACGAGCAGCATCGCGGCACCGCCGCGGCGCTGCATGCGCAAGCTGAATGTCGCCGCCACCAACACCATCGCACAGAACAGGAAGGGCCGCGCCAGCAGGATATTGAAGTGCAGGCGATGGCGCTGCGCCGAGAACCCGGATTGCTCGAGCAGCGTGATGAAGCCGGGCAGCTCCCAGAACGACATCGTATCGGGCGAGGCTAGGCTTTCCTCGATCTTATCTGCGGTCAAGCTGGTCGGCAGACGCAACTCGTCGAGCGGTTCCGGCGCCTCGCCCGGGCGAAAACGCTGACCATCCTCGATCACCCAAAATCCGCCCGCGAGCCGGGCCGCACGCGCCTCGATCCGCGAGGTGAATTCGGAACGCCGGTTCAGAAAATAGACGCTCACATCGCGCAGCGACAGGTCGGGCGAGGGCAACTTCTCGCCGTGTAAGATGATCTGCCCGCCGGCGGCGTCGCTCTGGCGTAGCCACAGGCCGGTGTTCGACAGGCTGAGCGGGTCGCCGGCCTGGCGCAGGATGCGGTTCTCCAGCTTCTCATAGCTGGCCTCCATCGCCGACGCGATCGGATTGAACAGCGTGACGGCGACAACCCCGACCAGCATTGCAACCAGGATCGCCGGGGTCAGAAAGCCCCAAACCGAAACTCCCGCGGCGCGGGCAACGACCAGCTCGTTGCTGCGGGTCAGCCGCCAGAAGGCGAGCATCGTGCCGAACAGGATCGCAAACGGCATCACCTCCTGCGCCGTATGCGGCAGCTTCAACGCCGCCATCTCGAGCAAAGTACCCCAGGTGGCCTGGGCACGCGTACCGCCGCGCCGGATCAGCTCTAGGTAGTCGAGCAGGAACGTCACGCTGACCATTGCGCCGAACACCCCGCAAAACCACGTGAAATACTGGCGTGCGATGTAGGCGGAGAGAGTCTTTGCCAAGTACACCGGACACCGCCTCCCGATCGCGGTTGGTTATCGCGTTGCCGGCGCAAGGCGCCAGAAACCGATTTTGATCCCGCCGAACAGCAGGATTGCAAACCCCACCGTCAACGGCAAGAGGTCGATCAAATACATCAGCGGGATCGCCGCGGCATGGCGACCCGCCAAGTTCTTGGCGACCAGATCGAGCGCCTGGAAGAGCAGGGCAAGCGCGATCGCCAGCAGCACACGGCTCAGCTGGCCCCGCCGGTTCAGTTCGCCGGGCAACAGACAGGCGAGCGGGATCATCACAAAGCTGAAGATCGAGAGCGGTACAATCAGGCGCTGGTGTCCCTCGACCAGAAAACTGTTGCGGGTCAACGGGTCCAAATCCGCCGGCGGCCAGAACAGATCGCCTAGAAAGCGCTCCTGCGCGTCGCGAAAGCGGACTACCGGAGCGTCGCGCAACATGTCGAGATCGAGCGTGTAGCGGTCGAAGTTCAGTACCGAAAGCTTCCCGGTCGCGCGGTCGTAGCGTTGGCGGCTGCCGTGCACCATGATGACGCGCGAGCCGTGGGCGCTGCTGGCGAAGGCGCCCTGCTCGGCCAGGATCGTGACCGGCTGCTGCGGGTCGCGGTCGTCGTTGATCAACAGGCCGATGACCTCGCCGCGCTCGTTGCGACCGCCGATGTAGATCGTCAGCTGGTCGGACACCGTCGTAAACGTCCCCTCCTGCAGCAGGGCCGACACGAAGCGGTTGCGGATCTCGAACTGCAGATCCTTGAATTCGCGGTTGGAGGCGGGAAGGAAATAGGCCGACAGGCTCATCAAGACCACAAAGGCGAGCCCGGCGAGAATGAAAACCGGCCGGGCGAGCACGAGCGGGCTGAGGCCGGCGGCGCGCATCACGACGAGCTCGCTCTCCGAGGTCAACCGGTTGAAAACAAACAGGACCGCGATAAAAGCGCCGATCGGCAGCACGATGTCGAGAAAGCGCGGCAGGATCAGCAGCGCCAGGTAAAGAAACAGCTCGATCGACAACCCGCGGTTGACGATCAGGTCAACCAGCCGCAACGACTGGGCGAGCCACACCGCGGCGCTGAGCGCCGCGGTGACAAAGACCATCATGCTGAGGCATTGCCGCAGGATGTAGCGGTCGAGGCTGTTCATCGCGGCGGATCATAGGGATGCGGGTAGCGCATCGCCATAGCTTTCAGGCCGCCGCGCGCAGCCGAGCGGCGTTGTTGCGCGATGGGCGCACGGCGGCATTGACTCGCGGCGGCGGCGCGTCTATCGCGCCTGGAGACGGAAGATCGCTTGCCCTGGGGTGCCCCATGAAGATCCGTTTCGCCGAATTCGCCGTGCCGCGTTCGGGCGCCGTCGTCGTCGGCGCGTGGGAGGAGCGGGCGCTGACCGCCACGGCGCGGTGGCTCGACGAGGCGACCGGCGGCGCGGTCAGCCGCGCGGTCGCCGCGGCGCCGCGGTTCCACGGCAAGAAGAACGAGCTGATCCCGATCATCGGCCCGCCCAACCTGCCACTGAGCCGCATCGTCGTCGCCGGCCTCGGCAAGCCCGATGCGGTCGATGTCCGGCTGTTGCAGGATCTCGGCGGCAGCCTCGTCGCCCATCTCAACGGCGCCGGCGAGAGCGAGGCCACCTTCGCGCTCGATCTCGGCGACGCGGCACCGCTGAAGCCGGCCGACGCCGCGGCCCATCTCGCTTTTGGCGCCGAGCTGCGCTCCTATCGCTTCGACAAATACCGCACGACGGAGAAACCCGAGAAGAAGCCCTCGCTCGCCGGCATTACCGTCGCAACCGAGGCGGCGGCCGCCGCAGAAGAGGCTTACCGCGCGCTCGGCGCCACCGCCGAGGCGGTGTTCTTCACCCGCGATCTGGTGTCCGAGCCGGCCAACACGATCTATCCGGAGACGCTCGCCGAAGCAGGCCGCCGCAGCTGACCCGGTTCGGCCTCGCGGTCGAGATCCTCGACGAAGACGCGCATGGCCGAACTCGGCATGGGGGCGTTGCTCGGGGTCGGCCAGGGCAGCGTCCGGCCGCCGCGCGTCGTCGTCATCGAGCATCGCGGCGGCGAACGCGGGCAGCCCGCCGCTCGGCTTTATCGGCAAGGGGGTCACCTTCGACACCGGCGGCATCTCGATCAAGCCCGCCGCCGGCATGGGCGAGATGAAATGGGACATGGCCGGGGCCGGCGTGGTGATCGGGCTGATGCGCCTCCTCGCCGCAGCGCCAGGCCAAGGTCAACGCGGTCGGCATCGTCGGCCTGGTCGAGAACATGCCGTCCGGCACGGCGCAGCGCCCGGGCGACATCGTGCGCTCGATGTCGGGGCAGACGATCGAGGTCTTGAACACCGACGCCGAAGGGCGGCTCGTCCTCGCCGATGTGCTGTGGTACTGCCAGGACCGCTTCAAGCCGCGGCTGATGATCGACCTCGCGACGCTGACCGGCGCGGTGGTCGTCGCGCTCGGCCACGAGAATGCCGGGCTGTTCGCCACCGACGACCAGCTGGCCGACCGCCTGATCGCGGCCGGCAAGGCGGTCGGCGAGCATTTGTGGCGGCTGCCGCTCGGCGACAGCTACGACCGCGCGATCGACAGCGACGCCGCCGATGTCAAGAACATCGCCGGCGACCGCGCCGCCGGCAGCATCATCGGCGCGCAGTTCCTGAAGCGCTTTGTCAACAACGTGCCGTGGGCGCATCTCGACATCGCCGGCGTCGCCTGGTCGAAAAAGGACGCGCCGACCGTGCCGAAGGGCGCCACCGCCTTCGGCGTCCGCCTGCTCGACCGCTTTGTCGCCGAGCATTACGAGAAAGGCTGACTGCGGCGGGCCGGACGCAACGCACGCCGTGGCCGAGATCGGCTTCTATCACCTCCTGGCGACGCCGCTCGAACGCGCCTTGCCGCGCCTGTTGGAGCGGGCCCGGGCGCAAGGCTACCGCATCGTCGTCCGCGCCGCTTCCTCCGAGCGCGTCGAGCATCTGAACGCGCTGTTGTGGACCTATGACGAGGCGAGCTTTCTGCCGCATGGCTCGGTGCGCGACGGCAACGCCGAGAGCCAGCCGATCTGGCTGAGCGAGCGCACGGAGAACCCGAACGGCGCGGCGATGCTGGTTCTCGTCGACGGGGTCGAGGCCGAAGATCTCTCCGCCTTCGCGCGCGTTGCCGACCTCTTCGACGGCAACGACCCCGCTGCGGTCGAGGCGGCGCGCGAGCGCTGGCGCCGCGCCGCCGCGGCCGGGCACGCTCTGACCTATTGGCAGCAGACCGCAGCGGGCTGGGAGAAGAAGGGGTGAGGTCTGCGGGCGTCCTCCGGCGCCGTGTGGATTGCCGCCGGCCGGGACCGCCGCTATAACCCGCCCCTTCCCGCCACCGACCGAGAGCGATCATGGCGATCGAGCGCACCCTGTCGATCATCAAGCCGGACGCGACCCGGCGCAATCTGACCGGCGCGATCAACCAGCGCCTGGAAGAGAGCGGCCTCAGGATCGTCGCGCAGAAGCGCATCCGGCTGACCCAGGATATGGCCGAGCGGTTTTATGCGGTGCATGCCGAGCGACCGTTCTACAAGAGCCTCGTGGCGTCGATGATCGCGGGCCCGGTCGTCCTCCAGGTGCTCGAAGGCGAAAACGCCATCGCGAAAAACCGTGAAGTGATGGGCGCAACCGATCCCGCCAAGGCCGCCCCGGGCACGATCCGCAAGGATTTCGCCCAATCGATCGAGGCCAATTCGGTGCACGGCTCCGACTCGCCGGAGAACGCGGCGCAGGAGATCGCGTTCTTCTTTGCCGGGATCGAAATCTGCCCATAAGGGGAGAGAGCTGATGGACCTCAACGGCGCGGTTGCCCTGGTAACCGGCGGCAATGGCGGGCTCGGAACGCGGATCTGTCACGCGCTGGCGATGGAGGGCGTCAATGTCGCCGTCATGTATGCCCAGAGCCGCGATCGAGGCCGAGGGCGTCGCCCGCGACCTCACATCGCGGCATCAGATCAACGCCGCGGCCTTCGCCTGCGACATCACCGACGGCGCGGCGGTGGAGCGGGTGGTCGGCGAGGTGATCGGGCGCTTCGGCCGGCTCGACATCCTCGTCAACGACGCCGCCTACAACAAGGCGATCCCGTTCGCCGACCTCGACGATCTGACGATCGAGGTATGGGACAAGATCATCGCGGTCAACCTGACCGGGCCGATGCGCCTCATCAAGGCGGTGGCGCCGGTCATGAAGGCGCAGGGACGCGGCCGCATCGTCAACATCTCGTCGGTGGCGGGGCTCGGGCCGACCGGCTCGTCGATCGCCTATGCGGTGTCGAAGGCCGGCCTCATCCACCTGACGCGCTGCATGGCGGTGGCCCTGGCGCCCGAGATGCTGGTCAACTGCGTGGCGCCGGGCCTCCTGGAGGGCACGCGCGCGACCGCCAATCTGCGCGCCGAGCAGATCCAGAACTCCGCGGCCACCTCGCTCCTCAAAAAGCCCGCCGACAAGGACGACTGTGCCGCCATGGTGGTCACGATGTGCCGCACCGACACGATGACCGGTCAGACGATCGCGATCGATTCCGGCCGCTACTTTCATTGAGCGGCGCCCCCGCCCGGCGGACAAAGAGCATCGGAGGCGCCGTTACTACGCCTCTTGGGCGCCGGTGCCCAGGAACCGGGCGGGGCCGGCGACATCCGCCTCAAGCACGGCTGCACTCCATTCCCTCGGCTGGCCTCTTTTTGTTTGAGCGGCGGCCATCTCCTTGGCCTGCTTCGCGTTCTCAGCGATCAACGTGGCGTAAAATATGTCGCTGCCCGAAACCATGGTGCAGCTGAACTTTGTCATGTCATCCCCCTTATCAGGTGGCCGAGATCCGCAACCGGCTGCCTTAATAGCACCCGAGCGCTGCGACCAACACGGCGATAAGGCCGCATTTACCAGCCCGCTGCGGGGGGCGTGCGCGGTCATTCGGCCGCGTTCATTCGGCTGAGCTCGAGCTCGCTGTCTCGGATGAGGCGTTCGGGGGGAAATGCGATGCGCACAGTGGTGCCCATCCCTGGCGCACTAATCAGAGACAGGCTGCCGCCATGCTGCTCGATCAAGGCCTTGGTCAGACTCAATCCCAACCCGGTCCCTTGGTGAATTCTCGAGTAAACGGAAGCAACCTGTCCGAAGGGCGTCAAAACGCGCGAAAGATCCTCGGCCTTGATACCGATTCCGGTGTCCGTGATGATGATGGCCAGACCGTCCGCGAGCTCGGTCGTGATTTCGACGCGTCCGCCCGGCGGGGTGAATTTGACCGCGTTGGACAGGACATTGAGCAAGATCTGCCGGAAACGTACTCGATCGCAGTAGAGATGTGGCAGATCCGGCGGCGGGAGCCAGGCGAGCACCACCTCGCCCTGCGCGGCTTGCGGCCTCGTCAGCCGCAGAGCATCCCGGACGCTTTCGTCGACCGCGACGGGTTCCTCCTCCAATTCCAGTTTGCCGGCTTCATACCGCGCGATATCAAGAACATCGTTGATGATCGCCAATAAGTGGTTCCCACTGAAATTAATATCCTCTATGTAGCGTCGATAGGATGGGTTGCCGATTGGGCCGAGCATTTCCGCCTTTATTACATCCGAAAAGCCGATAATCGCGTTCAACGGCGTGCGCAGCTCGTGGCTCATGTTGGCGAGGAAGTGTGACTTTGCGTGGTTCGCCTCCTCTAATTCGATCGTCCGCCGCTTGATCCGCGATTCCAGCGTCGCATTCAGGTGGCTCAATTCCGCCTCGGCGCGCTTCTGCGCCGCATACCGGGTCTTCAGCGCATCGGCCATGGTATTGAAGGCCAGCCCGAGGCGGCCGAGTTCCGATGCGCAATCGGCGACGCGGACGCGGGCGTCGAGGTCGCCCCGTCGCCACGCAGCCGTGACCTCGAGCAGATTGTCGATGGGTCGCTGAATGAACTTTCGGCTGCCGGCCCAGGCGGCATACATCGCCGCCATAAGACCGAAAACAATCAATGTGACTCCGCGCTCGGTGGCGCTGTCGATTGCCGCGAACGCCTCAGCCTTCGACTGTCCTGCGCTGAGAAAAAAATCTTTCGGCGTCACGGATGCCGGCACATATCCGAAAATCCGCGGGACCCCGTCCACGCCGACGGCCTGCGTCCGATCCGGGCGTGTCGCTGTCCATGAGGGCTTCATGCGATCTCCTCATGTTCTTGCCGACGAATTCCTCGGGATGCGGCAGCCGCGCGATGATGTTGCCTTCGCGATCGGCAATCAGGATCGAGGCGCTTGGCGACAAGCCCCGTTCGTTCAGATGCTCGGAGAGCCACGCCAAGTCCATGCCGACGAAGACGACGCCGGCGCTGGCGCCGTGGTCATCCGCGAAACGCAGGGCAAAGTGTATCAGTTTATCGCCGGTCGTCGGATCAACCCGATAATTGCCGACGGCGAGCCCGTCTTGCGCCATCGCGCGCTTGAAAAACTCCGTGTCCGCCACCGAAGTTTCGGATGTCGCCCCGCTCATGCAATAAATCCGGCCTTCGGTATCCGCCGCCCCCAGCCGGCTGTAACTGTCAAATCGGGATTTCAGTTGAGCAAACAATGTGTTGCAGTCACCGGATCGGCGAAACTTGACCGCATCCAGTTGAGACAGCGCGATCAGTAGATGTTCGGCGCCGTTGCGTTCCTCTTTGATCTCCTCGCCGAACTGCTTGGTCGTCTGAATGACTTGGTGCCGGATGTCGTCCTCGCGAGCCCTGCGCAGACTGAATTCGTTGACCGCCTGGATCACCAGGGCGGGAAGCACGGCAATGACCACGAGGAAGAACAACCGACCCGTCAACCCCACGCGCATCCAGCCTCGCGGGGTGGATCGGCGTTTGCCGTCGGGTTCGACCCGATATGGCCCGGCACTCGCCGGATGTTCGATCATCGCCTCATCCTCCCGAGCGTATGGAGAGGGGTCGACAGCTGCCAATTTGCTCATTTCGACGGTCACCGACGACGGCGGGCCGAGATGATCCGCAATGAGGGCAGCTTGACCCGGTCTGTTTTCCTACATGTAGAGACGCCAGCAATTGAGACTAACGATTGAGATTAACGTTAGATTATAATGAATCCGATTTTCCGAGTCGAATGAATTGAATTTTTCCCTGTCGATTTGCTTCGATTGGATCGCTGAATCCCCGGGGCAAACAACGCGGTCAGTTTTCCGGCCGCCGCGGTCGCCAGATTGGCCACGGCAAAAGCGGCGGGCCTGTAAATCAGCACCAATCGCCGCCCGATCCGATCGGCGATGGCGCCGAACAGCGGCGCGCTGACCATATAGACGAACGATCAACACCGTCCGTCGCGGATGCCGTTCTTCCACCGCCTGACGACGGTGTCGCACGCCGTCGCCAGCGACCCGGCGTTTCTCGGCCGGATCCATTTGATCTACCAGTCGGCGATGCACGCCACGCGCGCCGCCGTGTACTACATGCCCCATCTCGACAGCCCGGCTCTGCGCAAGCGCAAATTGCGGATATTCATCGACGATGATGGTCTGCCGGGCGGCGAAACCCACCACTACCAGTTGACCCGGGCGTTTCGCAACATCGGGGCGAAATTGCTGCTCGATGATGAAGAATTCGGCGACCCCGAAACCCTGTGTCAGTACCTCGACGCGCAGACGGCGCATTTCGTGCGGCTTGCTCGGAAGCTTTACGCAAGATCGCTTGGTCCGTGGTGCGCGGTCGAGATGATGTCGGATGACTGGATGCGGGCTCTCGCCGACGCGTTCTCGGCGCACTTCCCGCGGTTCGCGCACGAGCCGTATTTCGAGGAGTGTTTTTCGCAAGGGGTTGAAGCGCGCCATGCAAATGAAGCGTCGCGGTCACGCAAATGGTCCTCGCGGCGCAGCCCGAGCTGCTGCCCGAGACGTTACGCGACGCAAGGATGATGGCCGAGGCGCTCGATGGGGTATGGAACCAGCTCGACAAGGTGGTCCAGGGCGCTGCTCGCCGCCGAACCCGCCTGGTCTACCCGCCCACGCCCCCGAGGACGCCCGGCGGTGCTGAACGGCCGGAAACCGAACTTCAAACCAAGCTGCACCCGCCGCTGGATAATGCCATGCCAATCGGCGCGGTTCATTGTATGCTCTGATCGCACCACGGCAGGTTGGGCCCTGCTCAGCCGCCCCATGTGGTACCTGGACGGCCTGGAACCACCATGATATGGTGGCTGCCGGATCGCTCGTCGCTTATAGAGGCCGAACATGGCGTCTTCACGGCAGCGGGTCCGGTTTGATGGCATAATCCGCGGCGAGGGCTACGAAGCAGAGTGCACCGGACGGGTTACGATGGTGTCTCTGTCCGGGAGGCTGCCGACCTATACCCAATATTCGATTGACGCGGTTTCCAAAGCGTTGCCCGACGGCGAGTACACAGTGTTCGCACATGGCACGTGCTATCCAGTTCGCCAACGCGGCGGATATTGGCTCGCGCCATTTTAGGTCATTCAATATAGCGGAGGCGTGAGGTGGCGGCTTGCACACTTCCGAACCCTTTGAATTAGACATCGGCGCGTAATTGTCCTTTGAGGAGAATCAGGACGCAGAGTGTATGCTTGAAGTCTCGATCCGCTGCATTGTTTGCAGCCCGCCATGCCGCAATTACCCGACGCGCCCGCGCCCTTAGAAGCCGCGCATCCGATTCGCTGAGCGGTTTATTCAAGTCATAGTCGGCGTCGTGCCTCTTTGCCTGCGCGTCGGCGAAGGCATTTGCGAGGTTTTGCACGAAGGACGGTGGCGCTACGGGACCCGCCGCCACACCGGGAGGCCGGAGGAAATCTTCGACCGACGCATCAACCTGCGCGCCCCGCACCTTATCGAGCGTCGTCTTGATGCCTTTGTGGGTCACGGACCGGCTCAGAATGCGGCGCCGCCTGCGCAAGTCATTGTGGGTACCCACGACACGGGCGCCGACTTCCTCCAGCAGAAAGTGAAAGAGCGCGTAATATGAGGTGGTGGGCCTGCGCCCGATCGTGACGCGCGGCGAGCTGGCCGTGTTGGAACTGCGCGGCGGCACCCATGTCGTCGTCCGACAGACCGAAGCGCCGTCAGCGCCCGGGACCGGCGCGCCGTTCGATCTGATGGTCGACGACATCGACGCGATCCACCGCGACTACGCCGCAAAGGGGTTGTCGCCATCGCCGATCCGCCGCGGCCGCATCCACGACTTGTTCGATCTGGCCGGCCCCGACGGCTGGGCGTTCACGGTCAATTCCTCGCACGCCAGCGGCCAGCCGATCTGATGCGCTCAGAGGGAGTTCGAACGATGACCGAAGCCAAGCTCGCGCCAAACCTGCCGGATTGGATGGTGGAGCACGCCAACCGCTACATCGCCAGCGGCGGCACCGACGGGCACATGTACAGGATGACCAGGCCGGGCGTACCCGAGGTGACGCCGTCGCTGTTGCTGACGACGACCGGCCGCAAATCGGGCGAGCGGTTCATCTTCCCGCTGTTCTACGGGAAAGCCGGCGACAGCTATTTCGTGGTCGCCTCGAAAGGCGGCGCGCCGCAACACCCCGGCTGGTACCGCAACATCCTTGCGAACCCGGATGTCGAAGTCCAGGTCGGGACGGCGAAGATGAAGGCGCGGGCCAGGACCGCGACGGGCGCGGAGCGCGCGCGGCTGTGGGAGAAGGCGCTGAAGTTCTGGCCGCCCTACGCCGATTACCAGAAAAAGACCGAGCGCGAGATCCCAGTCGTCGTTCTGGAGCCTGTGCACTGACTGCGCCGTAGGGCGGATGAGCGAGGCAAAATCCGCCGAGGGGCGGTGCCGGTTTGGCGGAATGGACCATGCTTCCGCCCTACGCTTGCTTCAGGCAGACCCGACCACCGCTTGCGGCAACTCGCCCGCCCACCGCATCGCCTCGCGCTCGGGGCGTATCAGCGCCATCCCGATGACGCCGCCGACCAGCATGATGACGCCGCAAATCGAAAAGCCGGTATTGAAGCCATCGAGGGGCGTCGCCGCCTTCTCGACCGCGCTGCCCATCACATAGGGCGCCAGAAGCCCGGCCGAGGTGGCGATCGCGGTGCCGATCGCGAGCAGCGCCCCGCGCTGAGCGGCCGGGGTGATCTCGCTGACGACGGCATTGCTGATGACGTAAATAAAGGAAGGCAATGCCACCCCGATCGTCGTCAAGGCGATCTTGGCGGGGATGCCGGGCACATACGGCATGATTGCCAGTGCCGCGCCGCCGAGCGTGACGCAGGCGCCGCCGAAGATTCCACGCGCGACCCGGCTCGACACCCCCCGGGTCAGCAGGCGCTGCGAATACCAGCCGGCGGCAATCACCACGACCACGCTGGCCCCCGCCGGAAGCGCGCCCAACAGGCCGATCGAACCCTGCGCAAGGCCGAGCCCTTTGATCAGAAACGCTCCCTGCCAGGACAGGGCTTGCGATAAGCCCCAATAGGCGGCGAAGTTCGCGCACCAGCACGCCACGATCGTCGGGCTCGACAGCAATCGTCCGTAGGCAACCCGTTCGCGGGTCGGCGCCGCAGTCGTCGCCACGGCAGCGGCGAGCGAGCCCTCGCGGCCGAGCGCCAGCCATGCCGCTGTCCAGGCGAGACCGGCGATGCCGAGCGCGCCGAAGGCCCAGTGCCAGGAATAATGGACGATGACCCAGTTGAGCAGCGGCAACGCCACCAGGATGCCGATGCCCCCGCCTTGCACGATGACCGAAGTCGGCAAGGTGCGGCGCTCGTTGGGAAACCATTTGTAGGCCGAATGCAGCGCCACGGGAGCGGCCGGTCCCTCGCCGGCACCGAGGGCGACCCGGCAGGCAACCACAGTCGCGAGCCCGACTTGCCCGAGCATCGGGAACTGGGTCAACGCCCACACCAGGCCCATGACCAACAGCGCCCAGCGCGTCTGCAGGCGATTGACGACGAAGCCGGTGACGATCGCCGAGAGCGAAAACAGCAGGAAGAAGCTCGAACCGATCAGCCCGAACTGGCGCGGGCTGAGCCTGAGTTCCTGCATCATCGGTACGGCGGCGATCCCGATCACCGCCTTGTCGGCGAAATTGATCGCCATGAACAGAAACAAGCAGGGCGACGATCAGCCAAGCCTCCATCGGCTTCGGCGCGCGGTCGGCTTTGGCGACCTCGCCGAGCCGGGCAGAGGCGTCCTGAATTTCACCGTTTGGCGGCCGGGAAGTCTGGACACGCATCGGAGCCTCAGGCAGAGTTCGCGGGTACCAATTGGTACCCCTTTTAAGGTACGGTATGGTACCGTAGCAAGATGATTCTTCGCGGAACATGAAAAACTCTTTCAGCCCCATTGCGGCCGCGGCTGGGAACAATATCCCGGAGCGCATCCTTGGTGCGGCGTTCAGGGCATTCACCGAAGACGGTTATGCCGGCACCAGCACGCTCGATATCGCGACCCGCGCCAAAGTCTCAAAACGCGATCTCTACGCGAAGTTCGGCAACAAGCATGCGGTGCTCGTCGCCTGCATCAAGAGCCGCGCCGAGCGAATGCGACTGCGCCCGGACCTGCCCACCCCACGCAGCCGGCAGACGCTCGCCGCAACGCTTACCGCTTTTGCGACACACCTCGTTTGTGAGACCTCCCACCCGTCGGTCATCGCGACGTTCCGCTTGGCTATCGCCGAGGCGACACGCTCGCCCGAGATCGCCCACGCTCTGGATTCGGCCGGCCGCGATGCCGCGCGCGGGGCGCTCGCCGAACTGTTGGCAAGCGCCCAATCGACCGGGCTCATAGGCGCGGGAGAGCCGGAGGAGATGGCGATGCAATATTTGGGACTGCTCTGGGAGGGCCTGATGGTGGGCTTGCTGCTGGGAGTTGCCGCGACGCCCGATCCGGCCGAGGCCGAGCGACGGGCGACCAAGGCGACAGCGGCATTCCTGGAGCTGCATCCCGACCCTGCCGCGAACGGGTAGTCGGCAAGGACCCGGTCGCCCGGGTCAGGCCCGCTAGCCATTGCGGAACGATCGAGGGAGATGCGCCAATATCGACTGGGCGATTAAGTTTGTGCCGATGCGATCATGATGCAGTCCATCAAGCTCAAAGCATTGATCCGGCGTAAGTTGGAATAGGGTTGAACAGTCAACATACGCTCCGTGACGCTGCCAACGTCCGGCCTGTCGCCAGGCCTTGGCAAGGGCGTTATGAACCGGCCGGATTGCGTCCTCGCCGCAAGGGAAGAAGGCGTCTGGCGTGTAGTTGCGCTTGCGGCGCCACTCCTCGTAAGTGCCCTGGAACGCTTCGTCATGGTATAGACGACGCAATGCCCGATGATAGCCCGGCGCAAGATCCTCGTAGGGAAACGGCTGCATCACCCCGACAAATGCACTGTGGGTTTCGGCGCAAATCTGCTCCAGGACACCGATAGCCGCCAGGGTTAGCTCCCGAAACCACCGGTCTCCTATCCCCCCATCGGTCGGCAATTTGTCTTGCAGCCGCCGCAACTCGCCGCCGAACTTATGTGTTTCGAATGGGAAATGGAGAGATTGAAAGGGCGCGGATCGTTCACCACCCAAAAATTTTTGCCGGGACTCATAGAGTTGGTAACCCTCGGTGAAGCCTCCCAGAAAGACCACCGCCAGTTTCGCCGCCCCACGGTGTTGCAGCCAATCGAGGATGAACTCCAAAGGCTCGATATGGTTAGTGGCGCTGACGCCCCAGTCGGCCAGGTTCACGACCACGGCATCCGATCGTCGAAAGCCGGGATTAGCGGTGAGCTGGTAGGGCCAACTGTTGAAATTTGTTGTCGTGGAGTCGCCGAGCGCCACGATCGCGTTCTTGCCGTGTATCTTGTTGGAAAGAGCGGCGAGAAATCCGGCAAAATCGCTGACCTCGCGAACCGGCTCCCGAACGCTCTCCTTTGTTAAGCCCAGAATCTTCTCTGTCTTGTCGTTACGGATCAGCAGATATTCACTGCCATAATAGGCTTCCGCCTGTTCGACCGGGCGCCGCATGGCGACCGGCTCGCCGAACGCGGCCGCGGTCTCCGAGTTTCTGATTGGCCCGAGGTCCGAGCCATCGGGCGATGGTGGATTGCGCAGCATTCGTGCCAGGGCGGCTACCGTCGATCCCTGCTCGTAAAGCGCGTTCACCTCGATGACCCGCCCGAAACTCTCGCGCACGAATTCGAGCAGATTGAGAGCCAGCAGCGAGTCGCCGCCGAACTCAAAAAACTCGTCATCGATACCAATCGGGCTGAACGCGAGGAGATTCTCGAATAGCTCAACAAGTTTTGTCTGGATCGGGTCGCCCGCCGGCTTATACGCGTTGGTGCGCTCAATCTTCGCCGGGATCATTGCCAGCAGGCGTTGCCGATCGATCTTGCCATTCAGCGTCAGCGGAAAACTGTCGACCGCGATGATCCGCGCCGGCACCATATAGCGCGGCAATTTCGCGCGGAGTGATCGCCTAAGAGCCGCTCGGTCCGGCGCGCCGTCGGTGCCAATGACAAAGGCGACGAGCTGGAGATCGACCGACATGCTAGGCCGCACCACGACAGCCGCCTCGCGAACCCTGGGAAATTCGGCGAGGACAGCCTCGATCTCGCCCAACTCGATGCGGAGTCCGCGGATCTTGATCTGGCGATCGGCGCGGCCGCGAAACTCGACCGAGCCGTCCGGCAGAAAGCTGGCCAGATCGCCGGTGCGGTACATCCGGTCTGCGCCATCGCCCGCAAAGGGATCATCAAGGAACCGCTCCGCGGTGAGGTCGGGCCGACCGAGGTAACCTCGCGCCACGCCGACCCCGCCGATGTAAAGCTCTCCGATGTCGCCCATCGGCACAGGCCGGCGCTCTTCGTCGAGAATATAGAGCCGGGTATTGGCCAAGGGCCGCCCGATCGGGACGCGCGGGCCTTCGATCCGGGTCACTTCGTGCGCGGTCGACCAGACTGTGGTTTCGGTTGGTCCATAGAAATTCCAAAACCGCCCCGCGCGGGCCAGCAATTGCTGCCCGAGATCGGCATCGACGGCGTCGCCGCCGCAAACCAGCTTGAGCCCGGGCGAACCGGCCCATCCCGCCCGGATCAGCAGGCGCCACATGACCGGCGTTGCTTGCATGACCGTCGCGCCGGATTGCTGCCAGCGCGCGAAGAGGCGGCAACCTTCTGCGGCATCAGCGCGCGAGACCACAACCATCGACGCTCCCGCGATCAACGCGAGAAACAATTCAGGTACCGACATATCGAATGAGATGTTCGCCAAACTCAGAACCCGGTCCGCCGGGGTAACGTCGAGCAGGCGCTGCATCGCCAGGAGCAGATTGACGACGCTGCGATGCCTGATCTCGACGCCCTTTGGCCGCCCGGTCGATCCCGAGGTGTAGATCACATAGGCGAGCTCATCGGGCGACGCAGGCCCTGACGGTGCCGCGTCGACCGCCGAAAGATCGAGATCATCGATCATGATGACTGGTGCCGCGATCACCGGCAGGGTGTCCGTGAGGCTGCGCTGAGTGATGACCAGAGTCACCTCGGCATCATCGACCATGAAGCCAAGACGATCGGCCGGATAGCCGGGATCGAGGGGGACATAGGCGGCGCCGGTCGCGAGCACGGCGAGGAGCGTCGCCACCATATCGACCGAGCGCTCCAGGCAGATGCCGATGCGGCGATTGGGCGCGGCACCGAAATCCGCCAGCGCGCGAGCGAGCGAATTGACCCGAAAAGCAAGCTGCCGGTACGTCAGCTTGCTGTGCTCATCGATGATGGCGATTGCGTCCGGCGTACGCTCTGCCTGGCTGAAAAACAGGGCATGCAGCGTCGCCTCAACAGGGTCTGGCACCGCGATCTCGTTTTGCGTGCGACGCGGCCGACGGGGTGCCACCTTAGGCCCGCGGGTTGGCCAGGAGCCGCGGGTGCCGACGAGCGGCGGACCAGGTTCAACCTTCGACTCCACGGTTTCCAATATTCGGACTCGTCGACTTGCGGGCGATTTCCCGACCAGCGGTGGGCGACTTGCGGGAGCGGTCAAAGCAAGAAGATCGCCAGCCCGGCGAGGATGATAATGATCACCAGAATTGAAATTTTGATGAACCAGGTAAACCCGGTCCAGGTACGGCGATGCCGTTCGAATTCCGGATCTATTGCCGCCATAGTCGCCTCACCCGTTTGGGAGCCTTGGATGCGAGGTATAGACTAACCTCCGGCCGTGGCAAGCACCTGCGACGGATTGAACAACGCGATGTCCGGCGCCGCGGTACCCTTGATCGCCACCCTGTTGTCGCGGATCGAGAGCCGACCCTCGGCGTAGAGGCGCACCGCCATCGGGTAGAGGCGGTGCTCGGCGGCGAGGATGCGGGCGGAGAGGCGTGCTTCGTCGTCATCGTCATGCACCGCCACGACCGCCTGGGCAATGATCGCCCCGGCATCGACCTCCACCCGGACGAAATGGACCGTGCAGCCGGAAAACCGCACCCCGGCGGCGAGCGCCTGGCGCTGCGGGTGGAGCCCCGGGAAGGCCGGCAGCAGAGACGGGTGGATGTTGACGAGCCGGTCGCGCCAGGCGTCGACAAGGGCGGTGTCGAGGATGCGCATGAAGCCCGCGAGGGCGACAAGCTCCGCGCCGCTGTGCCGCAGCGCCCGATCCGCCTCGCTCGCGAAGATATGGCGGTCCGGATCGGGAATGGTGCGATGGGCGATCCCGGCGCGGGCGGCGTGCGCCAGCCCCGGCGCCTCGGGCCGGTTGCTGATGACGAGGACGATTTCGGCCGGATAGGCCAGGGTCGGCAGCGGCCTCGATCAGCGCCTGTAGGTTCGATCCGCGGCCCGAAATCAGAACGCCGACTTTAAGCCGTGGCCGGGGCCGTGCCATGGCGCCTCCGCATCGATGGCCGGGAATGCCGCCCAAGGACGAACATCGCGGCCTGCTGTCGATGGCGTCCCCGCGAAAACTGCGCTATCACCGGGAGGTGCGCTGCGGGGAGCCGCGAAGATACGGGAACGGGGACCGTTTGCAATGAGTTTGCAATGACCTTGCCGCTGATGCCGGCGCGGGCCGGCCGTCAAGGCGGGTGGCGGTTGGCCGGCTCTGGCGCTGCTCGTCGTGCTGGCGCTCGGCGTGATGAGCCTGCCGGGCCGGGCGGAGGATGCCGACCCCTTTTCCGCGACGGTCGCGGTCGACGCCACCGCCGACAACGTCGCCACGGCGCGCGACATGGCGCGCACCGACGGCCAGCGCCGCGCGCTCGCCGTGGTCGCCGCGCGCCTCGCCGGCGGCAGCGCCCCGGCCAAGCTGCCAAAGCTCGACGACAATCAGATCACCGACCTCGTCGCGAGCTTCGAGGTGGCGAACGAGCGCATGTCCGCGGTCCGCTACGCGGCCGATTACACCTTTCATTTCAAGCCGGAGGAAACCCGCCGAATTCTCGGCAATGCCGCGGCCGCGGCCGCCGCAGAACCCGGCAAGCCGCTGATCGTGCTCCCGGTCTACCAATCGGCCGGGCAGGCGACGCTGTGGGACGATCCCAACCCGTGGCGCCAGGCCTGGGAGCAGCTGCCGGCAGCGACCGGCCCGGTGCGCCTCGTCGTGCCGCTCGGCGATGCCGGCGATATTGCCGCGATCGATGCCGACAAGGCGCTCGCCGGCGACGGCGAGGCGCTGGCCGCGATCGCCCGCCGCAACGGCGGCGACGAAGCGATCGTCGCGCTCGCGGCGCCGCGCGGGCCGCCCGATAGACCAGACGGGCTTGGACGTCACGGTGCGGCGCTATCGCGCCGGCCGGCTCGTCGACAGTCATGCCGAGCCGCTGACCGCCGATCCCGGCGAAAGCGAGGCGCGCATTGCTGCGCCGCGCGCGTGGCCGCAATCGTTGCCGACATCGGGAGCGGCTGGAAGAACGAGGCGGTTGCGCATGACGATCAGGAGGGAACCCTGACCGCCGTCCTGCCGATCACCGGCCTCGACGATTGGGTGCGCGCCAGGAGCGCCTGGCCAGCGTGCCGGCGATTCGCAAGATCGCCCTGATGGCTTTGTCGCGGCAGGAGGCGACGATCGAGATCGGCTATGGCGGCAGCATCGATCAGCTGAAGGCGAGCCTCGCCGCAGATCAGCCTCGACCTGGTCCGCGGCGACCCGCTGTGGCGGCTCGCCCGCACCGGGCCGGCGCCCCGGCCGTGACGCGGCCGCTACCGGCAACCGGTCGCGCGATGGTCCCCGAAATTACTCCCGGTCCCGAACTGCCCGCGGCGCGCGCGATCGGCCGGCAGCCGCATTCGGGCGGGTTTGAGCTGAACCTGCCCAATCTGATCACGCTGGCGCGGCTGTTGTCGGTGCCGTTGACGATCTGGCTGATTTTCAGCGAGCGCTACGGCGCCGCGTTCTGGGTGTTTGTCGGGGCCGGGGTATCGGACGCGCTCGACGGCTATATCGCCAAGCGCTTCGACCGCCGCACCCGGCTTGGCGCGATGCTCGATCCGGCGGCCGACAAGGCCATGCTGGTCGGGGTCTATGTGACCCTTGGCCTCGCCGGGCAACTGCCCAGCTGGCTCGTCGCTCTGGTGGTGTTGCGCGACGTTTTGATCGTGCTCGGCTTTTTCCTGATTCCAGCGACCGCCGCGCCAACGGCAACTCGGCCCGCTCTACATCAGCAAGGTCAACACGCTGGTGCAGATCGCCCTGGTCGGGTTCGTGCTGGCGCGGCTGGGTCTCGGCGATCGAGACCGGGCCGGCGACCGGGCTGCTGATCGCCGCGGCCGCGGCGACGACGGTGCTGTCGGGGCTCTCCTACCTCGTGCGCTGGGCGCGCATCCTCGCCGGTTCGGCGCAGGCGTTATGAGCGCGCGGGCGTACCGCTTGCTGTTCTGGCTCGGTGCTGCTGCTGCTCGCCATTGTGGCGCTCGGCCTGGTCCAGGCGATCCTGATGCCGTTCGCGACCGGGTTCGCGATCGCCTATATCCTGGCGCCCGCGGTGACCCGCCTCGAGCGCTGGGGCGTCCGCCGCAGCCTGGCGAGCCTTTGCCGTCCTCGTCCTCTTCGTGCTCGGCCTCGCCGCGATCCTGGTGATCCTGGTGCCGCTGATCCAGGGCCAGATCGTCCAGCTGATCACGCGGGTTCCGAGCCTCGTCCACGCCCTTCAGGACCAGCTCGGCAAGCTCATCCTGCTGCTCCAGGAGCATTTGCCGGCCGAGGACGTCGGCAAAGTGCGCGATCTGCTTGAGCGCCAAGCTCGCCGAGGCGATGACCTGGCTCGCCGGGCTGGTGCAGGGGATGATCACCAGCAGCCTGGCGATCCTCAATATCCTCTCGCTCGTCGTGGTGACGCCGATCGTCACGTTCTTCCTGCTGCGCGATTGGGAGAAGATGGTCGCGCAGATCGATTCCTACCTGCCGCGGCAGTCGCTGGAGACCGTGCGCGGGCAGGCGCGGCTGGTCAGCGACACGCTGGTCGGCTTTGTTCACGGCCAGGCGCTGGTCTGCCTGATCCTGGCGATCTACTACGGCATCGCCTTGAGCCTTGCCGGTCTCGCTTCGGGCATCGCCCTCGGCCTGCTGATCGGCGTCCTGGCGATCATCCCGATGCTCGGCGTGACGACCGGGTTCATCCTCGCGCTCGGGCTCGCCGCCTCGCAATACGGCACCTGGAGCGCGATCCTGACCGTGTGCGGGATCTTTGCGCTGGGCCAGCTGGTCGAGGCCAATATCCTGACGCCGAAGCTGCTCGGCGACCGCATCCACCTCCACCCGGTCTGGGTGATCTTTGCGCTGTTTGCCGGCGGCACGCTTTATGGATTTGTCGGCGTGCTGGTCGCCGTGCCGGCCGCCGCGGTGATCGGCGTCCTGGCGCGCTTCGCGCTGTCCTCTATCGCCGCAGCAGCCTCTACGATGCGCGCCAGAGCGAAGGCGAGCAGCGAGACCGTGACCAATCTCACCCGCATCCGATGACCCAGCTGGCGATCGACCTGCCGCACCGCCCGGCGCTCGGCCGCGCCGATTTTCTGGTTTCCGACTGCAATGCCGCCGCGCTCCAATGGATCGAGCGCTGGCCCGAATGGCCGAGCGCGGCACTCGTCCTCTATGGCCCGGCGGGTTCGCGGCAAGAGCCATCTCGCCGCAGCTGTGGCGCGCGCGCAGCGGCGGCGTCGTGATCGCCGGCGACGCGTTGTCGCGATCGGCAGCCGGATGAGCTGGCGAGCCGTCGCGCCGTGGCGCTCGACGATGCCGCGCACGCGCCCGAGCGGGCCTTGCTGCATCTCTACAATTGCGTTGTCGAGGCGCGGCGCGCAGCCTCCTCGTGGTGGCGCGCGAGGCGCCGGCGAGCTGGCCGATCGCGCTGCCCGATCTCGCCTCGCGGCTGCGCGCCTTGCCGGTCGTGGCGATCGCGCCGCCCGACGACGCGCTGCTCGCGGCGCGTGCTGGTCAAGCATTTCGCCGACCGCCAGGTGCGGGTCGCGCCCGGCGTGATCGGCTTTCTGTTGCGCCGGATGGAGCGCTCCTTCGCGGCGGCCGGCGCGCTCGCCGAGCGGCTCGACCGCCTCGCCCTCGGCGCCGGCCGCCCGATCACGATCGCGCTCGCCCGCCGGGTGCTGGCCGAAGTCGGGGACCCGCCCTAAGCGGCGAGCGACTTCGCCGTCACGTAATCGATGAGCGCGTGGCGCGACCGGGCGAGGTCGGCCCATTTGCCGTCGATCGCGAAGCTGGCCCGGGCGGCGGTCGGAAACTTGCCGGCGGCGAGCGCCGGGTAGCCCGGCGAGTTGGTTGCGGCAAGCGCCAGCGCCAGCTCGTGCAGCCCCGGATTGTGGCCGATCACCAGGACCGCGCCGGCGCTCTCGTCGAGCCGCCGCAGGCGGCGCAGGAGCGCGGCGCGGCCGGCGAGATAGAGCCCCTCCTCATAGAGGATGCGCGGCGGCACGGCGAAGCCGGCCAGAACCAACTCGGCGGTTTCGCTGGTGCGCCTGGAGGGCGAGCACAGCACGAGATCGAGCGCGCCGAGCGCTGCCGGCAAGCTCTCGCCGACGCGGCGCGCCGCCTCGCGGCCGCGCCGGCTCAGCTGGCCGCTCGTGATCCTCCACCGCCTCGTCGCGGTCCGACTTGGCGTGGCGCAGCAGGTGCAGGCGGTGCATCGGGCTCCAGCCGCTCCTAGAACATCTCCGGCGTGATGACGTTCTGCGGCCGGTTGGTCAACAGCGCCGCGCGCATCGTCTCGGCCGATTTGCTGCGCGTATCTTCCCAGGATTGCGGCGTCAGCCAGGCCGAATGCGGCGTGATCACAAGGCGCCCTTCGAGCCAGGGCTCGCGGGCGCGGTAGGCGCGCAACAGCTCGGGGATCGGCTCGACCGGCGGCTCGACCGGCAAGACGTCGAGCCCGGCGCCGGCGATATGGCCGGCGCGCATGAGCGTCGGCGAGCGCGTCGAGATCGATGATCGGCCCGCGCGCGTCGTTCACCACGACCGCGCCCTTGGCGCAGCAGCGCGAGCTGCTCGCGGCCGAGCATGCCGCGGGTCTCCGGGGTCAAGGGCGCGTGGATCGACAGCGTGTCGGTCTGGCGCAGCAGGTCTTCGAGCGTCGCGGCGCGGTCGATGCCGAGCGCCAGCTCGGCGCCGTTCGGCAGATAGGGGTCGTAGAACACGACCCGGAAGTTGAAGGCCTTGGCGCGCAACGCCACCGCCGTGCCGATGCGGCCGAGACCGATGATGCCGAAGGTCTGCGTGCCGAGCCGCTGGATCAGCGGGTGCTGGAACGAGCGGAACGGCGCCGGCGGGTCCTTGCCGCTGCAATTCGTGGTGCAACAGGATGCCGCGGCGCAAGGTCAGCGCCAGCGCGATCGCATGATCGGCGACCTCGGTCGTGCCGTAATCGGGGACGTTGCAGACGAGGATGTTGCGCGCCGCGGCGGCGGGGCGGTCGAGCTTGTCGTAGCCGACCCCCATGCGGACGATCGCGCGCAGCCGCGGGAAAGCGCGCGAGATCGGCGCCGGTGACCGCGAACCCCATGATCATCAGCCCGTCGGCCTCGGCGCAATCGGCGTCGGACGAGCTCGGAGAGCGCGCCGGTATCGCGCTTCACGATGCGCAGATCGGGGCCGAAAACCTCGGTTTCGAGGTGGTCGGGCTGCTGGCGGGCCTCGGGATAGAGCACGGTGACGGGCATCGGCGTTCCTCTCGTTTGAACCTCAGTCGCGCGCGACCTTGACCGGTTGGTGGGTCGCCGCCGAGCGGACGATCGCCTCGAACGCGGCGACGCCGTGCAGCACCTGCTCGGGCGGGATCGGGTAGGCCGGGCCGCCCTCGATCGCTGCGGCGAACGCTTCAAGCTCGGCGAGAATGCGCGTTGAACGCGCGGTGCTCGATCACCTCGGGCATGGGCTGGGCGTGGCGCCCGGCCGGCATCGCAGTCCGGGGTCGGGGTGAAATGGAAATCGAGCTCCGGGGTCAGCAGCTCGGCGCAGCCCTTGGTGCCGAACACCGCGAGGCGATAGCCGACCGCGGTGACGATCGAGCTCACCAGAGTTCGCCGACATGCCGTTGGCAAACCCGAACATGACGCTGGTGGTGTCCTCGGCATCATAGGCGACGGCGCGGCGCAGGCTCGTCGCATAGACCTCCTCGATCCGTGCCGAACAGATGGATCATCGCATCGAGGTTGTGGACGCCCGACGCGGTCATGCCTCCGGCCGGCGCCTCCGCGGGATCGGCGCGCCAGGATTGCGGGTTCATGAAGAGGCCGGCCGGCGCATTCTGCTCGGCGTGGCAATGGGCGATCGTGCCGAGCCTGCCGTCATCGATGCGCGTCTTCAGCTCCCGCATCCCGGGATGAAAGCGGCGCGGATAGGCGACGCCGAGCGCGATCCCGGCCCGCGCCACCGCGTCGAGCGCCCGCGCGGCGCTTTTGCGATCGAGGGTGAACGGCTTTTCCATGAAGACATGCTTTCTCGCCGCGGCGGCGCGCTCGACCTGGGCCCCGTGCTCGCTGTGCGGCGTCGCGAACACGACCGCATCGATCGCCGGGTCGGCGAGGATCGCGTCGAGGCTGTCGGCCAGCGCGATGCCGTGCTCGGCGCAGAACGCCTCGGCATGGGCGCGGGTGCGGTTATACCCGGCCGTGAAGCCGATCGCGCCGCTTTTGCCCTGCACCGCGCCGACCAGCGTGCGGCCCCACCGCCCGATCCCGACGATCGCCGCACGAATCATGCGTATCCTCCCGCGCCAAATGTCTCTGCTCTCCGCCGCTCACCGGCGAGCCCATGCGCGTTTTACACATTGCGTGCGGCTGGAGTCATGGCGGCGGAGAGAGACGCTGCCGCGATACGCCCGCGTTCAGCCCGCGCGCACCCGAGCGGCCGGCACCATGAAATTGCCGACGATCAGCTTGAGCCGATCGTCCTCGCTCGCCAGGCAAATCGTCCGCAGTACATGGATCGCCGCGCCGGCCGCAGTCTCGTTCCAGAACCAGTCGCCGAGCTGGCGGCTCGACGGCCTGCCGGCTCCGGCGGCGCCCGCTTCGAGGCAATAGGCCTTCAGATCGTCGACGGCGAAGCGCAGCAGCAGCGGCGCCGAGAACCCCTCGCGCAGGCTTGGCGGCGCCTTGCCGCGCACCCAGTCGGCGAGATAGCCGCCGCAATCAGCCATCGCCAACCCGCTGAGCCCGACCGAGGTGCGACCATGCCGGGCGAGCCAACGGTCGTGCGCGTCGCGCAACAACGCGATCTCAGCCTGCAACCGGGCGGCGAGCGCCTCGGCCGAGCCATCGCCGGACGCAGTGGGAAGCTGCGGCGCATGCCAGGTGGGGTCGGGCTGCGCGCGCGGGTCATCATCCGGGAAATCCTCGATGATCACCGGCCCGTTCGCGCGTTCGAGCAAGCGCAACGTGGCGAGGATCACCCGCTTCTGGAACGGCGGATCGCCCGGCGGGCCAAACGGCCGCCCCAGTTCGAACGGCACCCACAGCGCCCGCGGCGGCTTGGTGTGCTCAGTCTGCGGCCGGATCAGGCTGATCGCGACCGTCGCAATGCCCTCTTCTTCGAGATAATGCCCCAGCGCGCTCACGGCGCGCGTGCAGAGCGGTCAAACCGGAGAGAGGATGACGGCGTCGACGTTGTCTTGCTTCAGGCGGCCGGCAAGTTCGCGGGCATCGGGCTCCATCTGCACCGGATCGGTGGCGCCCATGAACGAATAATGGGTCTGCGCCACCGAGCCGATCACGCCCTCGGCGGCCAGCTCGGTCAGCCGGTCGAGCGGAAAGACGACGTTCCAATCTTCCTGAAACCCGGTACGGTCGAAATTGATCGAGATATGGCTGATCAACAGATCTTCCGGCTTTGTCGTCGGCGGGGATGACCCGGTAATCGGCGTCGCGGCCGCGAAACGGGTCTTTGCCGCGCACGACGAGACCGGCCGACGACACGATCGCGACCCGACGCCGCGACAGGACCGGCCCGGTGACCCAGGGCCTCGTCTGCAAATCGGGGCATTCAAGCTCGGCCAGGCGCTGCGCCTGGGCCGGCGGCAAATCGGTCAATCGCGTCATTCCGTCCCTCCTTATGTTACCGCGCGGCCGTCGCCGCGCTGATGATCGGGCCAGTCGAGCAGCGCCAGCGCGGGCCGCACGGTTCCCTCCAACAGGTCGCGTTGTGGCGCCGCGCGGGCCAAGACGCGGACGCCGAGGATCACGCCGAGCAGCAATCGCGCGAGATCGGCCGGATCGCGGGCGGGCGGCACCGAGCCGTCGGCCTGCGCCGCGGTCACGGCGCGATGCAGGAACGCCTCGATTTCACCCAAGCGGGCGGCGATCTCCACCCCGAGTTCGGGATCGTGCGGCGCGATCTCCAGCGCCGAATTCACCAACAGGCAGCCGCGCCGATCGCGATCGTCGAGCGAGCGCTCGACGATCTCCTCGACAAAGGCGCGCACCGCCGCTTTTGGCGGCAGCGTCGATTCGAGGCGCGCGACGCGCTCGCGCGTCGAGCGCTCGGCGTAGCGCTGGAGGGCCTGGCGGAACAGCGAACGCTTGTCGCCGAACGCGTTGTAGAGGCTGGTGCCGGTGATGCCCATTGCAGCGGCGAGGTCGCGCACCGAAGTCGCCTCGTAGCCATCGCGCCAGAAGCAATCCATCGCCGCGTCGAGCGCGGTATCATCGTCGAACTCGCGGGGTCTCGCCATTCGGAGCCTTTTGCAAACGCCGCGCTGTGGATAGCCCATATTTTGTATCGAATGATCGAAAATATCGCGATGGCTGGCATGCGGATTTGCCCCGTCTGTCGAAGGCGCCCCACGCCGCAGAGAGATTTTCGCCGCGACCGCAATGACAGCGCTTGCTCCGGCAGGTAGAATCAATGCGGCAGCCCGCCACATCAGCGGCGGGCAGGAGAGCGGCATGACCACCAGCGCGCAGATCGTCGAAATCCGCCAAGGCGAGTCGAAGCTGGGCGATCCGCCGTCGCCGGCGCGTTTCATCAACCGCGAGCTGTCATGGCTCGCCTTCAACGAGCGTGTGCTCGCCGAAGCCGACAATCATCGCCATCCGCTGTTTGGAGCGGCTGCGCTTCCTGTCGATCTCGGCGGGCAACCTCGACGAATTCTACATGGTCCGCGTCGCCGGGCTCAAAGGCCAGCATCTCGCCGGCATCAAGACGCTGAGCCAGGACGGGCTCTCCCCGGCGCAGCAGCTCGATGCGATCCACGAGCGCGCCGGGGCCCTGATGGAGGCGCAGCAGGTGACCTGGCTGTCATTGCGCCGCCAGCTTGCCGAGGCCGGCGTCGCCGTGGTCGAGCCGACCGATCTCGAACCGGGCGACCGCGCCTGGCTCGAACGCTACTTCATGGCCGACATCTTTCCGGTGCTGACCCCGCTTGCGATGGATCCGGCCCATCCCTTTCCGTTTGTCGCCAACCGCGGCTTCGGCCTTGCGCTTCAGCTCGAGCGGGTCAGCGACAATGTGCGGCTGCAGGCGCTGATCCTGATCCCGGCCTCGGTCGACCGCTTCATCCGACTGCCCGGCACGCGCATCCGCTTTCTCCCGGTCGAGCAGATGATCGCGCAGTTTCTCGATCATCTGTTTCCCGGATTCGCGGTCGTCGCCCAGGGCGTTTTCCGTGTGCTGCGCGACAGCGAGGTCGAGGTCGAGGAAGAGGCCGAAGACCTCGTGCTCCTGTTCGAGAGCGCGCTCAAGCGGCGCCGGCGCGGCCATGTCATACACCTCGCGGTCGATGCGCGGATGCCGGCCGATCTGCGGCGCTTTTTGAGTGAAAACCTCGACGCCGCCCCGGCCGACGTGTTCGCGAACTCGGGCATTCTCGGCCTCGACGACACCACGCAGCTGATCACCGACGAGCGCCCCGACCTCGTCTTCACCCCCTATAACCCGCGCTTTCCCGAGCGCATTCGCGATTTTGGCGGCGATTGCTTCGCTGCGATCCGGCAGAAGGACATCGTCGTCCATCATCCCTATGAGAGCTTCGACGTCGTCGTCCAGTTCCTGGCCCAGGCGGCACGCGACCCGGCGGTCGTCGCGATCAAGCAGACGCTCTATCGCACCAGCGACGACAGCCCGATCGTCAAGGAGCTGATCGAGGCGGCCGAAGCCGGCAAGTCGGTCACCGCGATGATCGAGTTGAAGGCCCGCTTCGACGAAGAGGCGAACATCCGCTGGGCGCATGAGCTGGAGCGCGCCGGCGTGCAGGTGGTCTACGGCTTTCTGCAGCTGAAGACGCACGCCAAGGTGTCCTTGGTGGTGCGCCGCGAGGGCGGCGAATTGCGCTCCTATGTCCATTTCGGGACCGGCAACTACCACCCCTATACCGCCAAGGTTTACACCGATCTGTCGTTTTTCACCTGCGATGCGGCGCTGTGCCGGGACGCGGCGCGGCTGTTCAATTTCATGACCGGCTATGCCCGACCGGCCAGCCTCGAGAAGATCGCGGTGGCGCCGATCAACCTGCGGGCCCGCATCGCCGAGCTGATCGAGGCGGAGATCGGCAATGCGCGGGCCGGCAAGCCGGCCCAGATCTGGGCCAAGCTCAACGCGCTGGTCGACCCGGCCATCATCGACCTTTTGTACAAGGCCTCGCAGGCCGGGGTCAGCATCGATCTCGTGGTCCGCGGGATCTGCTGCCTGCGGCCGGGCGTTCCGGGAATGTCCGAGAATATTCGGGTCAAGAGCATCATCGGGCGGTTTCTCGAGCACGGAAGGATCGTCTGCTTCGGCAACGGCAACCGGCTGCCGTCGGACCAGGCCAAGGTGTTCATCAGCTCGGCCGATTGGATGCCGCGCAATTTCGACGGGCGCGTCGAGGCGCTGGTGCCGATCAAGAATGTGACCGTGCATCGCCAGATCCTCGACGAGATCATGGTGGCCAATCTGCGCGACACGCTGCAAAGCTGGGCCCTGGCGCCGGACGGCACGTATACGAGGGTTGCGGCCGAGGAAGAGGGCTTTTGCGCCCACACCTACTTCATGACCAACCCCAGCCTCTCCGGGCGCGGCAAGGCACTGCGGCGCGCCCCCGGGCGGCCGGCCGCTCTGGCGGCCGTCGGCGCATTGGGATCGCCGGGCCGCTGATGCCGGATCGCCACGCCGCGGCGCCGCTCGGCCGCATCGCCGTCGTCGATCTCGGCTCGAACTCGCTGCGCCTGGTCGTGTTCGAGCGGCTCGGCGCGAGCCTCTTGCCGCTCCTCAACGAGAAGGTCATGTGCGCGCTCGGCCGCGGCATCGCGCGGACCGGACGGCTCAATCCGGAGGGCGTCGAACTCGCCTTCGCCAATCTGCAGCGGTTTGTCGCGCTGGCCCGTGCGCTGAACGTCGATCATCTCGCCATCATCGCGACCGCGGCGGTGCGCGAGGCGAGCGATGGCCGCGCCTTTGCCGCGGAGGCCGAGCGCCGATGCGGCGTGCCGGTACGCATCATCGAGGGCGGCGAGGAAGCCAGGCTGTCGGCGGCCGGCGTCTTGGCCGGGATCCGCGAGGCTGACGGCGTGGTCGGCGATCTCGGCGGCGGCAGCGTCGAGCTGGCGCGGGTCGATTCCGGCGCCGGCGCGCCGATCGGCGCCGGCGTCAGCCTGCCGCTGGGGCCGTTGCGCCTCGCCGAACTCGCTGACAACCGCAAGGCGCTCGCCGAGGCGATCGAGCGCGGCATCGCCGACGCGCCGGTGCTGCGCGAAGCCGCCGGCAAAACCCTCTATCTGGTCGGCGGCGCGTGGCGGGCGATCGCCCGCCTGCACATGGAACAGACGCACTACCCGCTGCACATCATTCACGAATACACGATCGCGCGGCGACCGGCGGAAGAGTTTCTCGACATGATGGCCGGCCAGTCCCGCCGGTCGCTCGAACGGATCACCTCGATCAGCCGCAGGCGTCTTGAAGTCGTGCCTCTCGCGGCGGCGATCCTGCGCCAGCTGATCGCGGCGGGCCGGCCCGAACGGATCGTCTTCTCGGCCTTTGGTCTGCGCGAGGGCTACGCCGCTGGTCTACTGCCGACGGATCCGCACATCGATCCGTTGATCGCGGCCTGTATCGGGATCGCCTTGAATCTGAGCCGCGGGCGCAGCGACGGCGACCGTCTGCAGCGCTGGACGGCGCCGATCTTCCCCGATCTCGACGAGGATTCGCGCCGGCTGCATCGCGCGGCCGCCTGGCTCAGCGACATCGCCTGGGCCGAGCATCCGGACTATCGCGCCGAGCACGCCTTCACCCGCAGCCTGCGCATGCCGGTCGCGCAGATCGGCCATCACGAGCGGGTCTTCATCGCCGCGGCACTGCACGCCCGGTACGGCGGCGCGATGGACGACCCGATCACGGTGGCGACGCGGCAGCTGCTCGATGACGCCGCGGCCGCCGAGGCGCGCTGTCTCGGTCTCGCCCTGCGGCTCGCCTATACGCTGTGCGGCGGTGCGCTGGAGCTGTTGGACCAGGTGCGAATTGCGCGCGAGAGGTCGGGCCTGATTCTCGAATTGCCGCCGACCGGCAGCCTCTTCACCGGCGAGGCGGTGCAGCGCCGCTTCGACGCGCTGGGCCGCGCCTTGGGCCTCGCGACCCGGACCGTGCGGCGGCGCAGCCCAAGCCCGGCGCTCGCGTAGCCCGGGCCAGAGCGCCAGCCAGCCTCAATAAGAGGGGGGCTGCTCGTCGCCCGGGAAGGGGGCCATCGGCGGCTGTTGCGCGGGCTGGACCTGAGCCCCCTCGCCCTCGCGCGCCTCGCCGTCACCGCCGGCCATTTCAAGATCCGCCGGGGTTGTCGGCCGGGGCGGGCCCTGGCCCTGGCCCTCGCCCAGCGCATTCATAATGCGGAAATAATGCTCGGCGTGCTGATAGAGGTTTTCCGCCGCGACCCGATCGCCGGCGGCCTGAGCCTCCCGCGCCAGCGCGACATAACGCTCGAAGACTTGATAAGCGTTGCCGCGGATTTTTACGTTCGGCCCGTTGCTGTCGAAGGTCTGGGAGCGATGCGGCAAGCGCGGCCGGTTGTTGTTGTGATGCGGACCGCCGCCACCCCCATTACGACCGCGTGATCGCTTATTCTGTCCTGGCCTCATGGCACCTGTCTAATCACTGTGGATGCTGGTGGACCTTCGGTCCTTTGGGAACAGCTGTCGGCCGCAGATTGCACTCGGCCGGCTAAACTGCGCCACCAATCTCGCGCGGCGCGCGGCTCCCGAACATCGGCAGCCTAGTCGGGACGGCCTCGCAATCCAATCTTTTTTTCCGCCGGTGTGGCTGGCGGCACGGCCGGGACGTCGATCTGTCGGCGCGCGACGACACAGCGGATGGCGCCACCGAGATCGGCCGCGAACCCGTCGATCGCCAGACCGTTCTGCGCCAGGATCGCGACGACCGCCTTGGCTTGGCCCGACCCGATCTCGGCCGCGAAAAACCCGCCCGGCAGCAACAGTCGGGGCAAGTCCGCGGCGATCGCACGGTAGGCCATCAGCCCATCGGCGCCGCCATCGACCGCTCGTTTCGGGTCGTAATCCCTGACTTCCGGCATCAACTCGGGGAGCGCCGGGGTCGGGATATAGGGCGGATTGGCGATGACGGCATCGAATCGGCCGACGATCGCCCGCGCCCAATCCCCCACCGCAAAATGCGCGCGTTCGCCAAGACCCAGCCGCCTGGCGTTATCCCGCGCGGTCGCCGCCGCGCCCGGCGCGATATCGATGCCCACCCCGACCGCCTGCGGGAATTCGCCAAGCAGCGCCAAGAGGAGGCAGCCGGTGCCGGTGCCAAGATCGAGAAACCGATGGCAGCGGGCATGGTCCGGGAGCCGCGACAGCACCGCCTCGATGACGCTCTCGCTCTCCGGCCGCGGGTCGAGCGTGTCGGCTGACAGCCTAAATTCCAGCCCCCAGAACTCGCGCTTGCCGACGATTCGGCTCAGCGGCTCGTGCGCGATCATCCGCCTCAACATCCCCGCAACGCGGGCCTCTTCCGCCGTGCCGAGCGCGGTTTCCGGATGTGCGAACACTTCGGCGGCCGACAGCCCAAGCGCCACTGCGAGCAGCCGGCGGGCATGCCGGCGCGGCTCCTCGAACCCCGCCGCCGCGAGCGCCGCGGCGGCGTCGTTCAGCGCGGAGCCGATCGTGGCGGTGGAGGGTTTGCAGCTGCGCTGGGGCTGCGTCGACACGGTGCGTCCTTCGAGACACGCCCCTCCGGGGCGTTCCTCAGGATGAGGAACATTTGTAATCGGCATCAAAAACTTTTCTCATCCTGAGGAGGCGCGAAGCGCCGTCCCGAAGGACGCACTGGGCCGGTCCGGGACGCCTGGGCGAAGCGCCGGATGCACTCACGCCGCCGCCATCGCGAGCTTGGCGGCGCGGTCGGCGGTGGTCAGCGCGTCGATGATCTCGTCGAGCGCCTCGCCCGACATGATCTTGTCGATCTTGTAGAGCGTCAGGTCGATGCGATGGTCGGTCACCCTTCCTTGCGGAAAGTTGTAGGTGCGGATCCGCTCGGAGCGGTCGCCGCTGCCGACCTGGCTCTTGCGATCGGCGGCGCGCGCCGCGGCTTGCGCCTGCCGCTCCCTCTCGTAAAGCCGGGCGCGCAGCACCTTCAACGCGCGCGCCTTGTTCTTGTGCTGCGATTTCTCGTCCTGCTGGATCACGACGAGCCCGGTCGGCAGATGGGTGATCCGCACCGCGCTGTCGGTGGTGTTGACCGACTGCCCGCCCGGCCCGCTCGCGCGGAAGACATCGATCCGCAGATCCTTGTCGTCGATCGCGACATCGACCTCCTCGGCTTCCGGCAGCACCGCCACGGTCGCCGCCGAGGTATGGATGCGGCCCGACGCCTCGGTTTCGGGGACGCGCTGCACGCGGTGCACCCCCGATTCGTATTTGAGCCGGGCGAAGACGCCGCGGCCGGCGATCGAAGCCACCGCCTCCTTGCAGCCGCCGAGCCCGGTCTCCGACAGGTCGAGCAATTCAAAGCGCCAGCCGCGCAGCGCGGCGTAGCGCTGGTACATGCGGAAGAGGCTGGCCGCAAACAGCGCCGCCTCCTCGCCGCCGGTGCCGGCGCGGATTTCGAGGATCGCGTTGCGCTCGTCATCCGAATCGCGCGGCAACAGCGACATTTTGACGGCGAGTTCGAGCTCGGGCAGGCGGTCCTTCAGCGCCCGCACCTCCTCCTCGGCGAGCACCTTCATCTCGGGGTCGTCGCCTGCCTGCGCCATCTCGGTCGCCGCGGCGAGTTCGGCCGTCGTCCGGCGCAGATTCTCGATGCCGTCGATGATCGGGCTGAGCTCGCTGTATTCCTTCGACAGCCTGGCGAATTCGGCGCCGCCCAGCCCCGCGCCGGACAGCGCCGCGCGCAGCTCGGCATGGCGGCGCAGCAGCTGGTCGAAGCGCGATTCGAGCGCGGGTTCCATGCGGCCCCCGCTCAGCCGACCGAGCGCCTTGAGCCGCGCCGGCAACGCGTCGAGCGCGACAGCGCTCTGCTCGCCGCTGTCGAGATCGCGCAGCGTGGCCGTGCCGCGCGCCAACTCATCATCGCCGAGCAATACCGCGGCGCGGGCGCCGATCCGGTCGGCCCGCCGCATCCGACGCGCGAGGTTGCCCGAATAGCCGAGATCGACGACAAGCCCCGCGTCGCGCAGCTGCTCGGCCAGCGGCAACGCGCGCGCTTCGGCCGCCTCGCCGATCGGCACCACGGCGATCGGGCGCCGCGGCAGCGGCGGCTCGGCGATCATCATCGCCAGCCGCTCGATCCCGGCGGCCCAGCCGACCCCGGGCATCGCCGGCCCGCCCATCAGCTCGACCAGCCCGTCATAGCGCCCGCCGGCCAGCACCGTGCCCTGGGCGCCGAGATCGGTCGTGACGAACTCGAAGACGGTGTGACGTGTAGTAATCGAGGCCGCGCACCAGACGCGGGTTGAGCCGATAGGCGATGCCGAGCCGGTCGAGCCCGCCGCTGCACCCGGGCAAAGAAATCGCGCGAGACATCGTTGAGATAGACCGCGAAATCGGGCGCCTCGGCGGTGATGCGCTGATCGCCCGGGTCTTTCGAATTGAGGATGCGCAGCGGGTTGCGTTCGAGCCGGCGGCGGCTGTCCTCGGACAACTCCGCATCGTGCGCCGAGAAATAGCCGACCAGCGCGTCGCGATAGGCGAGCGCGGCTTTCGGGATCGCCCAGCGTGTTCAGCTCCAGGACGACGCGATCGGCGACGCCGAGCTCCTGGAGAATGCGATTGCCGAGCGCGATCACCTCGATATCGGCCTGCGGCGTTGCCACCCCCAGGAGCTCGACCCCGATCTGGTGAAACTGGCGGAAGCGGCCCTTTTGCGGCCGCTCGTAGCGGAACATCGGGCCGCTGTAGAAGAATTTGAGCGGGATGCTTTGGGTCAGGCCGTTCGACAACACCGCGCGCACGACCCCGGCGGTGTTTTCCGGCCGCAACGTGACCTCCTCGCCGCCGCGGTCCGTAAAGGTGTACATCTCCTTGGCGACGATGTCGGTGTGCTCGCCGATCGGGCGGGCGAACACCTCGGTGAATTCGAAGATCGGCGTCGCGATCTCGGCAAAGCCGTAAAGCGCGGCCATCTCGCGCGCGGTCTCGCTGACCCGGCGGTGGCGCCGCGCCGCTTCCGGCAACAGGTCTTGCGTGCCGCGTGCCGGCTGCAAGGCTGGCATCGATCGCTCTCCCGGATGTGCCTGCGGCCAATGGTATGGCGGCCGGCGCAGGGCCTCAACATGGGGTGCGCCGGCGGCGCCCTCAAGCGCCGCGGACGCCGCCATATATCGCGGCCGAGCCGGCGCGCGCAGCATTATCGTTAATCCCCTCCTAACCCGTCCGCTGCTATGGTCCGATCAGGCTCTCGCGACCGGGAGGTGCACAGGTGACGGCGGCACGCGGGGTTTTGGCGGGCAGGGACGACGAAGCGGCGGCTCGCCCCGGCGTGTCGAGCGAGCGGCTGCTGGCGGCCGGCGGCCTGCTATGCCTGGTGATCCTCGGCGTCGGGCTGCGTCTCGTGCCGACCGTTTTCGTGCCGAGCATCAATTGGGGCGACGAGATCTTTCAGACCGTCGAACCGGCCCATCGCCTGGTCTTCGGCTACGGTCTGGTGCCATGGGAATTCCAGCTCGGCATGCGGTTCTGGCTGTTGCCGGGGGTGATCGCCGGGCTGATGGAGATCTCTCGGCTCATTGGCGACGGTCCGCAATATTACCTCAGCGTCGTCGCCATCGGCCTCGGCCTGTTGGCCTGCGCGCCGGTCGTGTGCTGCTATTTGTGGTGCCGGCGCGCCTTCGGGCCTGCCGCCGGGTTTGTCGCGGCGTTCGCCGTCGCGATCGCCCCCGAACTCGTCTATTTCGGGGCCCGGACGCTGAGCGAGGTCGTCGCCGCTCATCTGCTGGTGATCGCGTTCTACCTGATCGAGCCGGGCTACGAGATCAGCTCGCGCCGCCGCATCTTTATCGCCGGGTTTCTCTTGGGGGTGGTCTGCCTGTTGCGCATCAACCTCGGCCCGGCGGTTGCCATCCTTGCGCTGTGGACGGTCTGGGGAGCCCGGCAGTGGCGCCTCCCGGCGTTGATCGGCGGCGGACTGGCGGCCCTGGGGTTCGGCGCGACCCTCGATTGGGTGACGCTCGGTTACCCCTTCGCTTCGATTTGGCGCAACCTCCTCTACAACCTCTATTACGGCGTCAGCCTCGAGATCAGCGCCGACCCGGGCCTCTACTATCTGCGCGGCGAATTGGGCGTTTGGCTCACCGCCGCCCCGCTTGCGCTGCTGCTGATCGGACTGGGATCCCGGCGGTTCCCGGCTCTGCTGGTCACCGCGCTGACCGTGATCGCGGTTCACTCCGGCATCGCGCACAAGGAATATCGCTTTATCTATCCGGCGATCCTCTTATTGATGGTGCTGGCTGCGGTCGGGCTGGCGCAGCTGACGAACTGGGCGGCGCAATGGCTGCAGCGGCGCGGCATGCGGCAAGGCGCCGCGACAGCGCTATCGGCGGTCGTGCTGTCGGGATATTGGAGCGCCGTCGCCTTCCACGTGTGGTCGGGCGGAACCCTCGCCGAGCTGCGCCAACGCGCGCATGACGAGCTGGTGGCGATGTTGTTCGTGCGCGACATGCCGACGCTCTGCGGCGTCGGCCTCTATGGCGAAGAGGCGTGGGTCCGCTACGGCGGCTACAGCTACCTGCACCGCCCGGTGCCGATGTACTGGCCCAAGGACGAGGCCGCGCTGACCGCCTCCGCTGCCGCGTTCGATACGCTGCTTTACGACGGCGCCGCGCCGCCGGCACCCGGCTTCAAGCCGGTCCGCTGCTTCGGGCAGATCTGCGTCGCCCAGCGCCCCGGCCGGTGCGAGCCGCGCGAGATGTCGCGGATCTGGTTCCCCGAGCGGCTGCGCGCGCTGGCCCCGGCGACCGAGCTGTTCGAGCCGATCCCCGAACGCGCCCAGCCTGATGGCGCGGCACAGCCGCGCCCGTGACGCAGCGGCGGAGCGGATAGCAGGCCCGATAGCGGCTGTTTGCTTCGGTCATGGCCCTGCGCTCAGTTCTGACAACGAAGACGCTGGCCTATCGAGCCATCCCCTCTCTTGTTGCGTTGTGCGTATTTTTAACTCTTTCGGCGATCTATCTGCTGGGCCACGCAGGATGCCTATAGGACGATCCTGAGTCTGTACGGGATCGAGCCCTTCAAATTTCCGTTTGTCGATATCAGCGGCTCGCTCGCCGCCTGGGACTGTACCCGCCTCGGCATCGATGTCGTCGAGCACGATCCTTGTGATGTTCTGGGACGCGCCTATACCTATTCCCCGCTTTGGATGGCGGCGTCTTTTATTCCGTTGGGGAAGAGCGCGACCGGCGCAGTCGGTTGGGTGCTCGGCCTTCTTTTTATTCTTTCGCTTCCGCTTCTGCCGCCGGTCCGACGAGCATGGGAATTGGTCCTGATCGTATTGGCAACGAGTTCGACGATGGTCGTTTTCGCGGTCGAGCGCGCCAATCCGGACATCATTATTTTCATGATGGGGCTGCTCACCGGCCTTCTCGCGGGCGGATTGCTGCCGGCCCGGCTTCTCGCCTATCTGACCGCGCTGTTTGCCGCGCTCATCAAGTACTATCCGATTACCTTGCTGATTCTATCGTTCCGCGAACGGGTCGCGGTGCTTGCTCGCGAACGGCCTGGCGATGACGGGATTGGTTGCGCTTTTTCTCGCCGCCTATCTCCCCGATATCGAGCGCGGCTTCCCCCTCATTCCAGTCGGCTCTTATTTCACCGATCTGTTCGCGGCGAAGAATCTGCCGTTCGGACTGACCGAATTGATCTTTGGGCTCTCCGGTGGGTCCGCGAACACTTTGGTCTTTAGGCTGGCCGCAGCCGCTCTCTACGGAATTCTGGTAGTGGGCGGCGCACTGATCTGCAGCCGGCTGCTGACCCGCACCGCAATGCAGCGGGATTTTTCTCGGATCTCCGATTACGAGAGGATTTTTCTCGTCGTCGGCAGCGCGCTGATCGGCGGCTGTTTTTTTGCCGGGCAGAGCGTCGGCTATCGCGGGATATTCCTGTTGTTCGTTCTGCCGGGGCTGCTCGCAGTCGCGCGCGTCGCAGCCGATTCTGCCTCGCGAGCGCTTTATCGCGCCGCCGCGATCGTTATCGTTCTGCTGATGTGGGAGGAATGCTTTCGCACCGGGCTGGAGAGCGATCCTTGCGCGCTTGGATATCTCGCCGCTTTCTGAAACCCTCGGCAAGCTCGCCTTCTGGCTCGCCCGCGAGCTGGCCTGGTGGTGGATCGTCAGCGTCATGGTCGCATTCCTATTGAGCTTTCTGGCGGAATCGGAGACCGTTCGCGGCCTTGCGCGGCTGTCGAAGCGGTATCTTTCCGCCGCGCGCGCCCCGTGATGTTTACGATCGCATCGCACTTTCGGGTGTAGAATTATTCGATGGACATCTCGCTTGTCATCCCGATCTACAACGAGGCCGAAGGACTGCCCTCGCTCTATCGCGCGGTACAGCGAGACCCTCGATCGCCTGCCGCAATCGGCCGAGATCGTCTTTGCCGATGACGGGTCGAAGGACGGATCGGCTGCCGTGCTCGACGAGTTCGCCGCGGCCGACCCGCGGGTGCGGGTGCTGCATCTGGCGCGCAACTATGGCCAGACCGCGGCGTTGATGGCGGGCATCCAGAACAGTACCGGCGATGTCGTCATCCCGATGGATGGCGACGGTCAGAACGATCCCGCCGATATTCCGCGGCTGCTCGACAAGCTCGCCGAAGGGTTCGACGTCGTCTCCGGCTGGCGGCAAGTGCGCCAGGACCGCGCGCTGACGCGCCGGCTGCCCTCGCTGGTCGCCAACCGGCTGATCTCCGCCCTCTTGCATGTGAAGCTGCACGATTACGGCTGCACCCTCAAAGCCTATCGCCGCGAAGTCGTCGAGGATGTCCGCCTTTACGGCGAGATGCACCGCTTCATCCCGATCTATGCCGCCTGGGAGGGGGCGCGCGTCACCGAGATCCCGGTCGCCCATCATCCGCGTCGCTTTGGCAAATCGCATTACGGGTTCGGCCGGGTCGAACGGGTGATGCTGGACCTCTTGATCATGTACTTCATCGACCGGGCCTTCGATCGGCCGATCCAGTTCTTTGGCAAGATCGGGGTCGGCTTTTTGGCCCTCTCGGCGTTGCCCTTCGCCTGGGCGCTGGTTCTGAAATACGGTTTTGGCGTCTCGCTCATTCAAACGCCGCTGCCGCTGCTCACCGCGACGATCGGTCTGTCAGGCATTCTTTTCATCCTGCTCGGCGTGATGGCCGAGGTCCAGGCGCGGATCTATTTCGAGGTAAGAGGCCGCCCGCCCTATAAGATCAAGCACATTGTCAGAGCATTCGCCGCCGCCGCGGCAAAAGGCGGCGGCGCGCAGGTGGTAGCATGTGTGGGGTAGCATGTGCGGCCTAGCCGGCTTCACCGCACCGGGTCCGCAGGCGCGCCGCATACTGGCGGCGATGAACGGCGCGCTCGCCCATCGCGGGCCGGACGGCAGCGGGATGTTTGTCGATCGCAGGGTCGCGCTTGGCCACACCCGGCTGGCGATCATCGATCTCGCCGGCGGGGCGCAGCCGCGGGTCGACGAGGCCTCCGGCGACGCCCTCATTTTCAACGGCGAGGTCTACGGCTATCGGGCGCTCGCCGAGGAGCTGCGCGGCGCGGGCGTCGCGCTGCGCGACCGATCGGATACCGAAGTCCTGTTCCAGCTGATCCGCCGCGAGGGGGTGCGCCGCGCCGTCGCGCGCATCGACGGGATGTTTGCCTTTGCCTTCCGCGACGGGGCGAGCGGCGCGCTCTATCTGGTGCGCGACCGTTTTGGCGAAAAGCCGTTGTATTACGGCCTGGCGCGCGGCGGGCTGGTGTTCGCCTCCGAGGTCGGCGCGCTCAGATGCCACCCGGATTTCCGCGATGCGGCGCCCGACCGGCTGGCGGCCTACAGCTTTTTGTTGTTCGAATATCTGCCGGGCACGCTATCGGGCTGGACCGGCATCGAGAAACTCGAACCGGGCACGATCCTGACCTTCGCGGACGGGCAGATCAGCCGCGAGCGCTATTGGCGCCCGCCGGTCGATGGCGGCAGGCCGCAGACCGTCGATGAGAGGGAGGCGGCCGAGCGGCTCGGCGCCCTGCTGCAAGCTTCGGTGCGCCGCCGGGTTGTCGCCGACGTGCCGGTCGGGGTGTTCCTGTCGGGCGGCATCGATTTCGAGCCTGATCGCCGCGTTGGCCGAGGGAGGCCGCGCCCGATCTGACGGCGTTCACCGTGCGGGTCGGTGCCGAGAGCTTCGACGAGACGCCGCACGCGACCCTGGTGGCGCGGCATCTCGGTGTGCGCCACGAGATCGTCGAACTCGGCGCCGCGGATCTGGTCGACGCCTTCGACGCGATCGGCGACAAGCTCGGCGAGCCGCTCGGCGATTCGTCGCTGCTGCCGAGCTATCTCGTGTGCCGCGCGGCGCGGCGGCTGATGACGGTGGCGCTCGGCGGCGATGGGGCCGACGAATTGTTTGCCGGCTATCCCAATTTCGCGCTGCAGCGCCTGGCCCCCGCCCTGCGCCTGGTTCCCGCGGCGGCGGGACGCTGGCTCGGTCGTGCCGCCGCGGCGCTGCCGGGCGGCGACGGGTACATGAACAAGCGGTTTTTGCTGCGCCAGCTGTCGCACGGTCTGGGCGCGTCGACGTCGCGGCAATCCTTTCTGTGGATGGCGCCGTTCGGCCCCGCCGAGATGGCCGGGCTGTGGCGGCGCGAGGCGCTGCCGCAGGACGCGCTCGCCGAAGCCTTCGCGCCGATCGACCGCCATGCGGCCGAGGCCGCCGGGCTCTCGGCCGTCGAGCTCCTGCTCTATCTGTTCCTTGTCACCTACCTGCCCGAGGATATCCTCACCAAGACCGATCGCGCCTCGATGTTCAACAGCCTCGAAGTGCGCGCGCCGTTTCTCGACCGCGAGGTCGCCGAATACGCCGGCGCGCTGCCCGCCCGGCTCAAGCTCGCCGGGCGCGGCCGAAAGATCGTCCTGAAACGCCTTGCCGCGCGCTATCTGCCGGCGGCGATCGTGGAGCGCAAGAAGCACGGGTTTGCGGTGCCGATCGGCTCCCTGATCCGCACCCTGTTCCGCGAGCGGTGCGCCGACATTCTGCTGTCGCGGGCAAACCCGGTGGCGGAATGGTTCGAGCGCCCGGCGATCGAGCGGTTGCTGCGCGAACACCACAGCGGCCGGCACGACCACGGCAAGAAGCTATGGGCGCTCACCATGCTGTTCCGGGTCGCCGAGCCGCGCGTCGCTGCGCCCATCGCCGAACCGCGCGCGGTCGGGGCGGCGCTGTGAGCGGAGCGATGGCCGAACCCGGCGCCCGCGATCTCGCGGGTTCGCCGGACCGCTTCGGCTACGAGTGGAATGCCTATGCCGAGATCCTGCCGCAATATGAAGAGCAGTTCCGGCGCTGGACCGTGCATCTCGCGCCCGAGGACTGGCGCGGCAAGAGCTTTCTCGATGTCGGCTGCGGCATGGGCCGCAACAGCTTTTGGCCGATGCAATACGGCGCGCGGGAGGGGTGCGCGGTCGATATCGACGAGCGTTCGCTGGCGCAGGCGCGCCGCAACCTGGCGCCCTTCGCCACGGCCGAGGTGATGCGGGCGAGCGCTTACGATCTGCCGTTCGCCGAGCGCTTCGACATCGCCTTCTCGATCGGCGTCATCCATCATCTCGAACATCCGGAGCTGGCCCTCAAACAGATGGTCCGGGCCGTCAAACCGGGTGGACGGGTGCTGGTCTGGGTGTATGGCAGCGAGGGCAACCGCTGGCTCGTCTGGGTGCTCGACCCGTTGCGCCGCGCGCTGTTCCGCCGCATGCCGATCGCCTGGGTGCATCATTTGTCGCTCTACCCGGCGGCCGTCCTGTGGCTGCTGCTGCGGCTCGGGCTGCGGCCCAACGCCTATTTCCGCCTGCTCGCCGGTTTCGGCTTCGGCCATTTGCGCTCGATCGTGTTCGATCAGATGCTGCCGCGCATCGCCCATTACTGGTCGAGGGGGACGGTCGTGGAGCTGATGGAGGCGGCCGGGCTCGAAGACATTCGGCTCGCCCCGGTCAATCAGATGTCATGGTCGGCGATCGGCACGCGGCCGGCCGCGTCCTCAACCGAGGAGGAACTTGAAGCGTGTTGGGCGTTAGAATCTTGGCGGGCTTCGCCGGAATGATCTCGTTCACGGTGGCCGCCAATTTGATGCTGAAGCTCGGCGCCGCGGTGCCGCCGGCCGAGCGGGTGCTGTTCGGCGTCCTCGGCTGGAAATCGGCCGCAGGCCTCGCGCTTTTTGGTTGTGGCGGGATTCTCTACGCGATTCTTTTGCGCTCGATCCCGCTCAACCTCGCGCAAGTGTTTGCGGCCACGCAGTTCATCGGGGTGGTCATTGCCGCCAGCCTGGTCCTCGGCGAGCCGATCTCGGCGGCGCGCTGGGTCGGGATCGCCTTTGTTTCATTGGGGATCCTGTTGGTCGGCCTGACCGTGCAAGCCTGAGGGCGTCGCTCCGCCGCCTATTTGCGGGTCGCGACGACAAGCGCCGACGCGCCGAACGGCGGTCGCAACCAGGGCGCGGTCGTGACGTCGAGCTGGAAGATCAACGTGAGGATGCGATTGAGCCACCGCGTATTGATCTCAGCCTCGCTCGCAAGCTCGATCCGCAGGAGGCGCACGAGGCGGCGGCCGGCCAGGATCGGCAGAAACAGCAGGTAATTGAAGTAGTAATACTTCTCCACGGAGAATTCGGCATCGAGCAGCTTTGGCAGCAGATCACTCAGCCGGTAGCGGCGCCGATGGTGGCTCACCTCGTCCTGCAAACCCCACAAGAGGCGGAATGCCGGCACAGTCAACAAGAGAGAGGAGCCGGGTTTGAGGACGCGGTGCAGTTCGCGCAAAGCGCCGAGATCGTCATCCACGTGCTCGATGATGTCGGTCGCAAGGATCAAATCGAAGCGACAATCCGGGAACGGCAGCGCGCAGACATCGCCCAGCTGTACCTGGCCCAGGCCTTTTTCGGAGCAGAAACGCACCGCCTCGGGGCTCTGGTCGATTCCCTGCACATGGTGAAACCCGAGATCGCGCAGCATGCGCAAATTGGTCCCGGTGCTGGTCCCGACATCAAGGATTTCCGCGCCGTGGGGAAGGCCCAATTTGCCAATTATATCCGCGAAGAGGCGGCGGCGCCCAACGAACCACCAATGATCCGATTCGACGGCTGCTTCCGCAGCGTAGGTTGCAATGTCCATGCTGGCCTGCGCGGGATTCCCGGCCGATGACGGTTCGCATGATGCTGACATTCCGGTGAAGATGCGATGAATTTGTCCCGTGCCTCCGATCGGTGCCGACGTGCATCTGCACCTCGGCCTCCGCCGCCCGCGACGGGCCCAAGGTGATGCGGTCGGACGGCGCATTGTTGGCGACAAAGCTGAGTACGCCCCTCAACCGGCGCCGCGTTGGCTGGTGCTGCGCGGTGCTGCTGGCGATTCAGCTCGCGGTCTTTGGTTTCATCGTCGCCGGCACGCATGGCTGGATCGTGCCGCTGTCGCGACCGACGACGACCGATTTCGTCAGCTTCTATGCGGCCGGAGTCCTCGCCGATGCCGGTACGCCGGCGCTGGCCTACGATCGCGCGGCGCATCTGGCCGCCGAGGAGCACGTCACCGCCCCCGGCATCGAGTACCAGTTTTTCAACTACCCGCCAGTGTTCATCCTGCTGTGCGCCGCGCTGGCGCGGCTGCCCTACCTGGTCAGTTTCGTCGTCTTCGAAGCGGCGACGCTGGTCCTCTATCTCGTCGTCGCATGCCGCATTCTCGGCGACCGCAGCGGCACGGCGCTCATCGCGCTCTGCGCCTTTCCGATGGTATTCTGGAACATCGGCCTCGGGCAGAACGCGTTTCTGACGGCCGGCCTGTTCGGGGCGGCGACGCTCTCGATCGATCGCCGCCCGGTCCTGGCCGGCCTGTTGTTCGGCGCGCTCTGCTACAAGCCGCAATTCGGCGTGCTCGTGCCGCTCGCCCTCGCCGCCGCCGGGCAGTGGCGCGCCATCGCCGCGGCCGGCGCATCGCTGGCCGCGCTCGTGCTCGCCTCGCTCGCGTTATTTGGCGCGGAGACCTGGCAGGCCTTCTTCGCCAACGCCGCAGCCGCGCACGCGATGTACGAATCCGGGCGCATCCTGTTCGCCGGGATGGCCAACATCTTCGGCGCGGCGAGTCTGCTCGGCGCCGGCGCGCCCTTTGCCTATGGATTGCAGGCGGTGGCGAGCCTGGTCGCGGCAGCAATTGTCGTGGTGGTCTGGCGCCGCCGCCTGTCGCTGCCGACGCGCGCGGCGACGCTCGCCGCGGCGAGCCTCATCGCGGCACCGCTGGCGCTGCTGTACGATTTGATGCTGGGGGTCATCACCGCGGCCTGGCTGGTGCGCGACAGCGATTCCCCGGCGGCCTGGCCTGGGCAGAAGATTGCGCTGGCGGCGCTGTTCGTGCTGTTGCTCGACGGCCGCGGCCTGGCCGAGAAGTGGCATGTGCCGGTCTTCCCGCTCGCCGCGATCGCGCTCTTGGCGATCGCCGTCGCCCGGGCCTGGCGCGAAATGGCGCAGCGCCGCGGCTTATTGCGGGAAGAGAATCTCCTCACGCTCGTACAGACGAAAGCCGAGCAGAAGTAACAGCGCGGTCGCGGTCAGCGTCGCCACGGCGGTGATGCCGATAAACACCGCGCTCACCGCCTCGTTGCGCACCAGCTGACCCATCAGCAAGGTCTGGCCGAAGGTCGGAATCGCGGCGAGCAGCGGCTGCGCGCGCACCGGCGCCAGCGCCAGCACCATGCCGGCGAGACCGGGGATCAGCGGCAGCAGCCCGAGATAGGTCTGCGCCTCCTTCATGCTGCGGGTGACCGCCGAGATCAGCAATTGCGTCGCGGCGGCGAGCACGACGAGCGGCAGGCAGACCGACACCACCAGAAGGAGGCGCAGGGCGCCCGGCGGCGCGATCAGGCCGAGCGATTGGGTCGGCACGGAATGCAGCATGACCCAGAAGGCGACGACCTGCGAAGCGAGCGCCATCAGGGTGAAGACGATCGTCGCGCCGAGCTTGCCGCTCAGCACCTCCCAGCGCCGCACCGGGTTCATCATCAACGGCTCGAACGAGCCGCGCTCACGCTCGCCGCTCGTCGTATCGAGCGCGACATGAACCCCGCCGGTGAACAGCGTGAAGATCAAAAACGGCGGGATCATCGTCAACAGGATGACCGCGGGTCCGGCGGCGCGGCCGATATTCTCCTGCTCAATTGTCAAAACGCTCATGATGTCGGGCGGCAGACCGGCGGCGCGCAGCTTGCCGCGAACCTTCTGGCGCTGATAGGCGTTGAGCAGCTCGACCACGCGCGAGGTCGCCACGATGCTGTCGACCCGCGACGGGTTGGTGATCAGCCGCACCGCGAGCGGGCTCTCGCTGGCCGGGCCGATCCGCTCGGGCAAGATCAGGGCGAAGGCCGCCCGGCCGCCCAATACCAGGCTCCTGGCGTCGCCGACGAGCCTCTTGCATCGTCGCGCCCTCGTTCTCGAGGAAGCGGACGAGATCGGGCGCGCTGTCGCCGTGCACGATCGGCACCACCAGCGGGGCGCCGTCGGTAACCCGCATCCCGCCTCCGACAAAGAGAAACATCAGCCCGAGCAACAGCGGGCCCATCAGCGGATAGATCATCGACACGAGGATGCTGCGCCCGTCGCGCAGGTGATCGACCATCTCCTTCTTGAACACGGTGAGGACCGCGGACATTCGTCATTCGCCGGCGGCGAGCGCCGGCTCCGTCGCCGCTTCCTGCGTCGCCGCCATGAAGATCTCTTCCAGATCGAGAAGCCCCGTTGCGCGCCGCAGCTCGCCCGGCGCGCCGTGCAGCACGATTCGGCCGCCGGCCAGGATGACGATGCGGTCGGCGAGCGCTCCGACCTCCTGCATGATGTGGCTCGTCAGCAGGATGCAGCGGCCCTCGGCGCGCAGCCGCCGCAGGAGGTCGCGCACGGCGCGGCTGGTCGCCACATCGAGCCCGTTGGTCGGCTCGTCGAGCATGACGTTGTGCGGCCGGTGCACCAGGGCGCGGCCGAGCGCGACCTTCATCTGCTGGCCGCGCGAAAAGCCCTTGGCCCGCCGGTCGATGAAATCCTCCATGCGCAAGGTCGCCACCAATTCGTCGATGCGCTCCTCGAGCTCGTCGCGGGCGATGCCATGCAGCGCGCCGAAGTAGCGCAGATGCTCGCGCGCCGTCAGCCTTGGGTATAGCGCGCGGATGTCGGGCAGGACGCCGAGCCGGCGCCGCGCCTCCAGCGACTCCTCCCGGCTGTCGATGCCGTCGATCATCGTGGTGCCGCGGTCCGGCCGCAACACCGTGCAGATCAGCCGAAACATCGTCGTCTTGCCGGCGCCGTTCGGCCCGATCAGACCGGTGATCTCGCCGTCGCGCGCGACGAAGCTGACGTCCTGGACCACCCGCAGATCGCCGAACGATTTTGCGAGACCGCGGACCTCGATCATTCGACTGCCATGAGGGACGCCATCCCGCAGATTCGACGCGACGGTGGCGCCGAGGTCAAGGCGATCGTCGCCAATCCTCGGCGAATTGGCGCAGCTGGCCGGCTTCCAGGTCGGACACCGCCCAGAGCGCCATCCCGCCCGCGGTCCAGTGCACGATGTTGTAGCCCTGGCGCTGCGCGGTCTCGGGCGGCTGCGCCGCGCTTGTCGCCGCCGGCCAGACGAACAGGTCGATCAGGTGCTTGTCGCGCTGATAGACCAGCGCGGCGACCGGGCGCCCGTCGACATAATCGAGCCGCCCGCCCTTCAACGGAAAGCTGCTCCGCGGCGAGGTCCTTGACCGGCGGGGCGAAATCGATGCGGCCGTCGAACCAGGGCTTGACCGTATGCTGGTCGGTTGAGACAACATCTTCGAGATGCCCGGGCTGCAAGGCGCGGATGTGGCTGGCGACGACCTCATCGGCGAGATCGGGCTGGCGCGGCAGCAGCACCAGCAGCGCAAGCGCCGCGGCGCAGGCGGCGCCGAGCCCGAAGCCTGCCGCAGACGACCACCACCGGCGCCACCAGGGAGGGCGCGCCGGACGCGGCGCGCGCCGAATCGGTCGGGGCGCCAGGCGCCCGGGCGGCCGCGATTTGCGCCATCACCCGGCGCGCACATCGTCCGGCATCGCCTGATACAGCCCGTCGCCGATCAGCGCGCGGGCGCGGGCCAGCTCGGCGGCGGCCGCCTGACAAATCGGGCACTGCGCCCGATGCGCCGCGAGCGCCGCCGCCTCGGCGGCGTCGAGCTCGCCGTCGAGCTCGGCCTGGACGAGCAGGACCTTGTCGCATTCGGAGGCTGCGTTCATGGCCGCCTCGGCCTGCCGCGGCCGTCTGCGCCAAGAGCCGCCGCGCCCGAAACAGCCGCGACATCACCGTGCCGATCGGAGTGCGGGTGATCTCGGCGATCTCCTTGTAGGACAGCTCCTCCAATTCGCGCAGCACCAAGGGCTCGCGCAATTCGACCGGCAAGGCGGCGATCAGCTCGCGCACCTGCCGCGCGCCGCGCGCCCTGATCAGCGCCGCTTCGGGGTCGTCCGCGTCGGAGACGAGGTCATCGCCGGCGACCGCCCCGGCTTCCCCCGGCTCCCCGATCGGCACCAACTGCACGCCGCGGTCGAGCGCCTGCGAGGCATAGGCGGCGTTGCGCACGATCTGCAGCAGCCAGGCGCGCGGATTGACGCCCTTGAAGCTCGCGAAATAGGTCAGCGCGCGCAGCATCGCCTCCTGCACCACATCCTCGGCCGCCGCCGCGTCGCGCATCAGCCAGCGCGCCAGATTGTAGGCGGCATCGAGATGCGGCAGCACGACCGCCTCGAACGAACCCTCACGCGATGGCCTCGGCACCTCACCCAACCCGATCAGCCGCCAGCCAACGGCGGACGCCGCCACAGCATTAGACCCGATCGCGGCGCGGCTTATTCTGCGCCGGCGAGAATTTTTTCGCGCGGCCAAATAAACCGCGCCGGGCCGACATTGCTGCCTCCGGAGAATAAATCGGGCTTTGCGCCGGTCACGTTCAGCGATGCGAATGGCAGCGGCGGCTTGCGACCGTCGACGAAATGAGGTGAGCGATGTACGACCATCCCCATGCCGACCCCATCGGGCCCCGCGACGTGATCGCGGCCTGGCTGCTCTGCCTTGCCATGGCCGGGGTGTTTCTCATCCACCCGCCGGCCGCTGCGGGTACGGCGTACCCCGCCGTCGAAGCCCATGCCCTGCCGGCCGCGCCGCCAGCCGAGATCTGCGCGGTCGGCAAATCGCCGGTTGCAATTCCGCGCGGTTGACAGCTGGTCTGGCCGGATCGCGCATTTTTTCCGCTGACCGCGAATAAACCGCGACCGCGCCCGGTCTCCATGGCGTCAGACGATCCTGACGAGGGAGAGAGCAATGACCGAGCGGAGCAATAGAGGAAAATCGGATGGGGCCGATCTCAACCGGCGCCGGGTGCTGCAATGCATGAGCTGGGCCGGCGCCGGGCGTACTGTGGACGGTGACCGGCGGGGTGCCGCGCACCTTGGGGCTGATCGGCGAGGCGTCCGCCGCGGAGGCGACGGGCCTCCATTTCGTGCAGATCAGCGACAGCCATATCGGCTTTCACCTGGCGCCCAACCCCGACCCGGCGGCAACGCTCGGCGAGGTGATCGCCAAGATCAAGGCGATGCCGGTCGAGCCGGCGTTCCTCGTGCACACCGGCGACATCAGCCACCTGTCGAAAGAGGAGGAGTGGGACACCGCCGACCAGGTGATCAAGGGCGCCAGCAAGCAGGTCTATTACATCCCCGGCGAGCACGATGTCGCCGACGCCGATAACGGCAAGGCCTATCTCGCCCGCTACGGCAAGGGGACGCAGGGCAAGGGCTGGTACAGCTTCGATGTTGCCGGGGTCCATTTCGTCGCGCTGATCAACGTCTTCAACTTCAATCCCGGGTTCAAATCGGCCGGCCTTGCGACTGCTCGGCGACGAGCAGCTCGAATGGCTCGAAAATGACCTCGCCCACCGCGCCGCGAGCACGCCGATCGTGGTGCTGGCGCATCTGCCGCTGTGGACGATCTACGCCGATTGGGGCTGGGGCACCGCGGATGCGCCCCGCGCCTTCAGCTATCTGAAGCGCTTTGGCTCGGTGACCGTGCTCAACGGCCACATCCACCAGATCATCCAGAAGGTCGAGGGCAATGTGACGCTGCACACCGCGGCCTCGACCGCCTTCCCGCAGCCGGCGCCCGGCACCGCGCCGGCGCCCGGCCCGATGGCGGTGCCGGCCGACCAGCTGCGCAAGTATCTCGGGCTGCGCAACGTCGCGTTCGTCGCCGGCAAACGCGGCGGGCCGGCGCTGACCGAAACCCCGCTCGCGGTTTAGGAGGGTAAATCGATGCCGAAGATCCTGCTGCTCGCGGCAGCGCTTGCCGCCGCGCCCGTCGTCGCCTTTGCCGGCAATGCCGCAACCGCTGCGGCCGCGCCGACGGTGGTCGAGATCCACAACATGAAATTCAACCCGGCGACGCTGACGATCGCCGCGGGAACCAAGGTGACCTGGGTCAACGAGGACACCACGCCGCACACGGTGACCGACAAGGGCAAGGTCTTCCGCTCGGCCGCGCTCGATACCAAGGACAGCTTCTCCTATACCTTCCAATCGCCGGGCGAGTTCACCTATTTCTGCACGATCCACCCGATGATGGTCGGCAAGATCGTCGTCAAGCCGGCCGGGTCGTCGTCGTAGAGGGCATGCCGCGGCACCCCGCTGAGGTCATTCCGGGGCCGGCGAAGCCGGAACCCGGAACCCATGATCACGGACGGGTCGCAGAGCGCACCGACGATCATGCGACTTTGCCCACATACTGTGTTCTTGGGTTCCGGGTTCGCCGCTACGCGGCGCCCGGGAATGACAATGCAGGACCTTCGGTCCGACGTGTTTCTATCGCCAATCGTCGAGCACGTAGACCCCCGGGCGGCTGTAGCCGGGCTCGTTGGGCCGGTGCATCGTCACGCCCGGGATTGCGGTGCGAAACCCGCGCGCCACCATGTGGCGGTACGCCTCCTCGCGGGCGTGGTTGACCCCGGCCAGCAGGTTCGGCATCCCGACCGATAGGGCGAGCGCGCCGCAGGCGTCGAGGAGCCGGGCGAAGCGCTGTTCCACCCCCGGTCCCGGCCGCACCGCGCCGAACTTGACAAAGCAGCAGCCCTCGCCGGCCTCGCTCGCCGGCCCCCAATGGCAGATCGCAAAGCCGGCGAGGCGGCTGCCTTTGTCCCACAACAGGACCGTATCGCCGAGATTGCGCGTCGCGACGGTGCGGATCTCGGCGCCCAGATCCAAGCCCTCGTAGATCGCCTCGGTCAGCTCGCGGCAGGATTTGACGGCGGATTCGCGCTCGTTTTCCGGCAGTGTCGAATAGCGCGACCAGGCCGCGAGATTTCCGCCTGCCTGCGCCGGCGCCAGCATGATCGCGGTCAGGAAACGGGCGTGAAAGCCGAATTTGCCATAAAGCGCCAGATGCAGCGGGCTCTGCGGGAAGGTGAACAGCCCGGCATGGCGGGTGCTCCAGGAATCGAGCTGCGCGCTGACCGCCTCGACCAGGCTTTTCGCGATCCCTTGCCCCTGCTTGTCGGGATGCACTGTGAGCGGCCCGAAAAACCCGACGCTGCCCCATTGGGTGACGAAATTAGACCCGGCCAGTTCGCCATCGACCTCGGCGACGAAGCTGGCCACGTGCTCGGCTCCGAACCGGCCATAAACCAGATCGCGGTCGGCCCAGAAATTTTCGAGATCGGGCGCGCCGAGAAACGTGCCAAAGGCGGTGCGGAAGACCCGCTGCGCCGCCGGCAGATCGTTCTGGGCCAGAGGTCGAATGGTGATGCTCATGGGCTTCTCCAGCGTTTCAGGCCAACCCGAGGGTTCGCCTCCGATGTGCCGGTAATTCTGCGGAAATTCCCGCTACTCGGGCAGCCCCGCCCGGCGCACGGCGTCGGCCAACATAGTGAGGCGCTCCCGAGCAAGAAAATTGGAGGCAATGAAAGAGCTGACGGTAAAACCCGGCTCGAGTTGGAGCAGCCGCTGTGCGCTCGCCTTCGCCTCCTCGCCGCGTCGGAGGCTGGTCAGCGCAGCGGTTTGCAGCAGGCAGGGAATGCTGAAACGCGGATTGGCTTGCAGCGCACGGCTGGCCGCGCTCGCCGCTTCTGCGAAGCGACCGGCGAAGAACTGGGCGTAAGCGATACCAATGTAGGGCAGGTAAATCAGTGCGTCCTGGGGGCTCAGGCGGATCGCGGTCCCGGCGTGCGCGATAGCGGCAGCGCTGTCACCAACCCATGCGCGGATAATCGAGCTGAAGCCATGGGCGAGTGCGGAGGATGGAGTGAGCACCAGAGCCCGATCGAACGCGTCGATTGCGGTGTCGTAATCCTGATCGATCGCGGCGACAACAAAGGCGGCCATCGCAAGCGCGGTTCCATCATCGCCGCCGGCCGCGAGCGCAGCGCGGGCATGGCGGCGCGCGGCCTCCCGCGTCTCCGCGTGCAGCCCGCCGCGCAGATAGCGCTGCTCGTGGCACCAGGCGAGCAGCGCATGCGCGATCGCGTAATCCGGCTCCAAGCGAATGGCCTCTTCGAGCAAAGGCAACGCCCTGTCGGCCTCCTCGGGCATCGCCGCTGCGGCGAGCGGCAAGGCGCGCAGGTACAGGTCATAGGCATCGAGGCTGTCCGGGCGCTTGCGCTTGGCGCGCTCGATCTCGGCCTGACGCAAGGTCGGCTCGATCGCGCCGATGACGCTCATCGTCAATTCGTCCTGCAACGCGAAGATGTCGTCGAGCGCCCGGTCATAGCGCTGCGCCCAGACATGAGTGGCGCTGGCGGTGTCGATCAGCTGGCCGGTGACGCGCACCTGGTTTCCGGCCTTGCGGACGCTGCCCTCAAGCACATAGCGCACCCCCAATTCGCGGCCGACCTGCTTCACGTCGATCGCCTTGCCCTTGTAGACAAAGGTCGAATTGCGGGCGATGACGAACAGCCATTTGATCCGCGACAGGCCGGTGATGATGTCTTCGACCATGCCGTCGGCGAAATATTCCTGCTCCGGGTCGCCGCTCATATTGGCAAACGGCAAGACCGCGATCGACGGCTTGTCGGGCAGAGCGAGCGCCGGCGGCTCGGCAACCCCCACCCGCGCCAACGCGCTTCCCTCCCCCGCATGCGGGGGAGGGTTAGGGAGGGGGCTTGTCGGTCGGACGTGAAAGACGCGCAGCGGACGGGCAATGTTTTTGACCTGTTGCTCGCCCATATCCTCGAAGGCGATGTCGAGCTTGTCGCGTACTTGATCGCGCACCACCCGATTGACACAAATTCCGCCGGGCTCGGCTAGGGTTTCGAGACGCGCGGCGACATTGACGCCGTCGCCGAAGATGTCGTCGCCGTCGATAATGATGTCGCCGAGATTGACGCCGATGCGGAATTGGATGCCGGTCTCGCGGCGCTCCGCCATTGCGCTCTGCCAGGTAATCGCACAGCGCATCGCATCGACGACGCTGGCGAATTCGACCAGGAGCCCATCGCCGGTCGTCTTGACGATGCGGCCATTGTGCGCCGCGATGGTCGGATCGACCAGTTCGGCGCGGATCGCCTTCAGCCGCGCCACCGTGCCCTCCTCGTCCGCCCCCATCAGCCGCGAATAGCCCGCGACATCGGCGGCGAGGATGGCGGCGAGGCGGCGGGCAGTGGGCATTTGTCGCGACGGGTCAATCGTCTCGACCGAGCTTACGCCGAAACCGATCGTGGCCCTAGAAACAGCCGGCCGCCGCAGCGTCGGATGGGGCGCGCCGGTCGTCGACGGCAGGCTCAGCGGCAGACCCATGACCGAGCGCACCGCGAGATAGGCGAAGGCCTGGGCTTCGAGCGCGTCGCCGTCCCAGCCGACCGCCTCGACCGGGCGCACCGGTGCGCGCAAGACGGCGGGCCAGCGCCGCCATCAGCGCCGGGTTGTGCCGGCCGCCGCCGCAGACGAGCCATTCGCGCGGCGGCGCCGGAAAGTGCCGGACGCGCGGCCGCGACCGCGGCGGCGGTCATCTCGGTCAGGGTCGCCGCGCCGTCGGCGAGCGCGAGATCGTCGGGGATGGCGCCGTGAAACTCGTCGCGGTCGAGCGATTTCGGCGGTTCGCGCGCGAAATAGGGGTGCGCGACAAAGCGTGCGACATGCGCGGCCGAAGCCTGTCCCGCCCGCGCCAGCGCGCCGTCGATATCGGCCGCCCTGCCGGTGTGGCGCCGCACCCAATCGTCGATCAGCGCGTTGCCCGGGCCGGTATCGAAGGCGAGGATGTTGTCTTCGCCATCTCCGATCCAGGTGACGTTGCCGACCCCGCCGAGGTTGAGGACCGCGACCGGCTTCGCCAGATCGGCGGCGAGCGCGGCATGGTAGAGCGGCGCCAGCGGCGCGCCCTCGCCGCCGGCGGCAACATCGGCGCTGCGGAAATCGGCGACGACATCGACGCCGACGAGGCGCGCCAGCAGCGCGCCGTCGCCGATCTGCCAGGTCCGGCGCTCGGCCGGGCGATGCAGGATCGTGTGGCCGTGAAAGCCGATGAGGTCGATCGCGACCTCCGGATGCTGCGCGCGAAAGCGGGCGACGGCCGCGGCATGCAGCCGGGTCAGCTCGGCTTCGACCGCGGCGATCTCGGCGCGTGCGGCCTCGCCGCCGAGGACGCCGCGCAGCCGCTCGCGGAACGCATCCGGATAGGGCACGGTCAGCGCCGGCCCGGCGACGACATGCCGGCGGCCGTCGGTCGCCAATCGCCGCGACATCGATGCCGTCGAGCGAGGTGCCGCTCATCAGCCCCAGCGCCTGCCGCAGATTTGTGCTAGATGAGGCCGCCATGTCGACCGCTATCTCGACCCATCGTTCCGCCTTTCTCGCCGCCGCCGCCGAGCGCGGCTTCATCCATCAATGCACCGATTTGGCGGCGCTCGACGCGCGCCTCGCCGCCGGCGCCGGTGACCGCCTATATCGGCTACGACTGCACCGCCGACAGTCTGCATATCGGCAGCCTGTTGGGAATCATGCTGCTGCGCCTGTTTCAGCAATCCGGCAACAAGCCGATCGTGCTGATGGGCGGCGGCACGACGCGGATCGGCGACCCGTCGGGCAAGGACGAGGCGCGCCCGCTGCTCAGCGACGCCGAGATCGCCCGCAACATGGCGGGCATCCGCAAGGTCTTCGCCAAGTTCCTGCACTTCGGCGACGGCCCGACCGACGCGGTCATGGTCAACAACGCCGATTGGCTCGACGAATTGCGCTACATCCCGCTGTTGCGCGACATCGGCCGGCATTTCTCGGTCAACCGCATGCTGACCCAGGACAGCGTCAAGCTGCGGCTCGAACGCGAGCAGCCGCTGACCTTTCTCGAATTCAACTACCCGATCCTGCAGGCCTACGATTTTGTCGAGCTGGCCCGGCGCTTCGGCTGCGAATTGCAGATGGGCGGCTCCGACCAATGGGGCAACATCGTCGCCGGCATCGAACTGGCGCGCCGCGTCGACCGGCGCGCGCTGTTCGGCCTGACGACGCCGCTGATGGAGACCGCCTCGGGCGCCAAGATGGGCAAGAGCGTCGGCGGCGCGGTCTGGCTCAACGCCGAGCGGCTGTCGCCCTATGAATACTGGCAATTCTGGCGCAACACCGAAGACGCCGATGTCGGCCGGTTTCTGCGGCTGTTCACCGAATTGCCGCTCGCCGAGATCGCCCGGCTCGAACGCCTCGCCGACGGCGAGATCAACGAGGCGAAAAAGGTGCTGGCGACCGAGGCGACGGCGCTCTGCCCACGGCCGCGCCGCCGCCGAGGCTGCGGCGGACGACCGCGCAGCGCCGTGTTCGAAGCGGGCGGCGTCAGGCGAGGCGCTGCCGCAGATCGCGCTGCCGCGCGACGCGCTGGCGCGCGGCGTGCCGGCCTTCGAGCTCTTCGTGCGGGCCGGGCTCGCGGCGTCGAACAGCGAGGCGCGCCGCCTGATCAAGGGCGGCGGCGCGCGCCTCAACGACGCGGTCGTCACCGGCGAGATGCAGCCGGTCTCGCTCGCCGATCTCGATGCGCAAGGCCACATCAAGCTCAGCGCCGGACGAAAGCGGCACGCGCTGGTTCGGCCAAGCTGAGGGTGCCCAAGCTGAGCCGCGCCGCGCTCAATGCACGGCCTCCTGCTCCTGCTGCGGCGCCGGCACGCCGACGATCGGCGCGAACAACTCGCGCAGGATTCCCGGCGCCAGCGCGCCCAGCGGATTGACCGTGACCTGCGGATCGGCGCTGGCGCCGCTGAGCCGGTAATTGGCCGCGAACAGGCCCTGCGACCCGCCGCCCAGCAATTGGCCGATGATCGGAACATTGCCGAACAGCGAATTCAGCGCATAAGCCGGCGCCAAGGTTCCCTGCAGCTCGAGCCAATCCCGGTCGAGATCGACCCAGCCATTCGCGGTCACCCCGAGCGCCTCGCCGAACGCCAGCAGCCGCTCGAAGGTGAGACGACTGCCGCTCATAGCTGAAATCGCTGCGCAGCGTGAAAAACGGCAGGCCGGTGCCGGCCAGCATGCTGGCGAACCCGGTCAACGACGGGAACGCCAGGATCCGCGCCATCACCGGCGCGTGCACCAGCGTGTAGTTCTCGCCTTCGACATGGGCGCGCAGCGTGCGCTTGCCATCGACCTCGGCGAGCTGCCCGTCGACCGTCACCTGCCCGCCGACGACGCCATCGGCGATGTCGAGGAGCTTCAGGGTCGCGCCGAAATCGTCTGATTTGAAAATCAGGCGGTCGCCGTCCTCCTCGCCAAACTGCAGCGACATCCCGTGCCCGTCGGCATAGCGGCCCTCGATCCGGCCGGACTGCCAGATCCCGCCGGTGCGCAGCAGACCGGCGGTGACGTGGTCAAGCTCGCGCTGCGGGCCGAACACCAGCCGATCGATCCGGGCATCGACGGCGAGCGGCGGCGATGGCGGCGATGGCGCGCCGCTCGTCGCATCCTTGATCAGATGGCGGGCATCGACCCGCGCGGCATGGATATCGGCGTGCCAGCCCCCCTCGGCCCGGCGGGTAACCGTGCCGCTGACATCGCTCTCGCCAACGACAAGGCGGCGGATCTCGACCCGGTCGATATGCTGGTGGTCGTCGCTGAACAGCGCCGCGAACCGGCCGTCGAGCCCGGGCGCCGTGACCTCGATCTGCGGGATCCGGGTGATCTTCTCATTGTCGAGATCGAGGACGAGCGTTGCCGTTCCCGGCTGATCGGGCGGCTTTTTCCAGCCGGCCTCGGGGATCGCGAGGGCGGCGCTACGCAGATCGAGCAGCGCCGTCGCCTCGCCTCGGTTGCGCGGCGAACGCCGTATAGGTGATATCGGCCGCGATCGGGCCCTTGAGGCGGTCGGGCGCGAGATCGAGATCGAGCCGTCGCTGCGCCTCCTCGTCGAGCGTCAGGCCGACGCGGTACACGGCACGCGGGCCGCTCTTCGCATGGAAGGGGATGTTGGCGTCGAGCTTTGACGGGATGTCGTCCAACCGGGCGGTGCCCTGGACATGCGCGCCGGCACGGGCAATGTCGAGCGCGAAATTGCCGTCGGTGATCCCGCGATCGAGCACGACCTTGTCAAGACTGGCGCCGGAGATCGTTGCCTTGGCGCCGTAGTCGATGGCGTCGAGCTTGAGGTCGGCGACGAGCGGAAACTTGAAATGCAACTGGCTCTCGGCCTGGCCGCCGACATGCGCCGGATCGACGCCGATCGCATGCGCATAGCGAAGCGGCTTCGAGTCGATGACTTCGAGCATGTCCTGCAGCGGTCCGGCGAGCGCCAGATCGATGGTCAGCCACTCGGGGTGCTCGCCGAGATCGGTCAGCTGCAGCGCGCCGCCGGTGACCTTGAGCCCTTTGAGCATGCCGCTCGTCGGCGTGAAATCGAGATGCTTGCCGGCGAAACTCGCCGTCCCCCCGACTTGGCGAACCAATGGCAATCCGTTGAAATAGTTGATCGTCAGATCGTGGTAGCGAAGGCTGCCCTGGGCGCTCAGCACATTGGCGGTATGCGCCACCGGATCGAGATCGAGGCCGAGCTGCACCGCGGCCTCGTCGAGGACGCCGTCATGGATGTTGTCGAGCACCCAGCGCCGGCCGCCGGGGCTGAACACCGTGGGCCACACCTCGCCAAGCCGCGCCACCGGCACATGCCTCAGCGCCGCGGCGAGCTGTCCTGCGACATGGCCCGGCGGACGGGCGTCCTCGGGGGCGGCGATCAGCTCCTGGGTGACGCCGGCGAGGGTGCCGTCGAGCGACGAGCTCGGCGCCGCCGCCAAGATCGAGCGCGAGCTTCTCGACCTGGACCTCGGAGCTTTCCGGGGCATAGACGGCGTGCAGCTCGCCCTTGTCGATCGCGACGCTGCCGCCCGGCAGCCATTCGCTGTCGCACCTCGCCCTTGCCCAAGGTGAGGTCGAGCCGCGAGCCCTGAGCTTGGCGTTGAGCGAGGTCGATCCGGGTCCGCAACGTGCCGGAAACCGGCGCTTCGACGTGCTGCAGCTGAACCAGTTCGGGAACCAGCGGCGGGATATCGGCGGGTTGCACCCCGTCGAACGACATGTCGAGGTCGAAGACTTGCCGGTCGGCGAAGTAGATATAGCGCGCGTGCAGCTCGGGCAGGCTGGTGCCCATCGGCATGGCCAGCGAAAAATCGCCTCTGACCCCTTTAGGGCCGCGTTCGACCGAGAGATCGACGCGGTCCGCCCGCCAGGTTTGGCCGGATCGGCGGTCGTCGACGATCACCGTCGCGCCACGGATGCTGAGCTCGTGCAGTAGACCGAGCGGCGCGTCGCGCTCCCGCGGTCCGGCCAGCTGCTCGAGCATCTGCGGACCGAGATCGGGCGCAGCCGCCTCGCCGGACCCGATCCGCGCGGCGATCGTCCCGCTCGCGTCGCGCACCAGATGCACGACCGGGCGTTCGACGACCACCTGTGTCGGGGTAAGCTGGCCGCGCAGCAGCGCGCCAAGGGCAAAGCTCGTCGCCATTTCGGGAAAGCTCGCCAACGGTTCGCCGTCGGGCAGCGACACGTGGACATCCTCGGCCCGCAAATCGAGCTGATGCGTGCTGCGGTCGATCCCGAAACGCACACCCGAAATCGCCACTTTGAGCCCGATGCCGGAGCGCTCGAACGCCGTCTCGAGATAGGGCGCGAGCCAATCCAACTCGAGCGGGCCTTGCATCAGGCGCCAGATGCCAAACAGGGCGATCAGGATCAGAACCGCGGCGAGCGAGCCGAACCAGCGCAACAGGTGGTGCGCGCCGCGGCCGACATGGCGCACCGCTCGGTGGTGCAGCAGCCACGGCGGCGGCGCGGCGCGGTCTCCGGTTCGACCGACCACGACCGGTTGCCGCTGCTCTTGACCAGGCTCGGCACCTGGGCGAGGGTCGCCACCCTCGCCGGCATCACGCGATGAAGCTGCTATCGCATCTCTCCCCAAATCGCGACGGGCTGCCACGGCCCGCCGATGCGCGGCTTCTCGCGCTCGGCTTTGCCGCCTGGGAGAGCGCGCTTGCGGAAGCCGAAGACGAGCGCGGCGCCGCACGCGCCCGCCAGTGGAGCGCCACCTCCGCCGGGACGAGGTCTGCTTGCCGCGATCTTCGGCAACAGCCCGTTTTTGAGCGGCCTCGCCGTCGACCGAATGGGCTCTGCTGACCCGCATCGTCGAGGAGGGCGCCGATCCGCCGTTCGAGGAGATTGTCAGCGGCGGCTGGCGACGCACGCCGATCGCGGCGAAAATCGGGCGGCGTTGATGCGACGGCTGCGGATCGCTCAAGCGGCGCGTCGCCTTGCTTGCCGCAGTCGCCGAGCTTGCCGGGAGCGTGGTCGCTCGAACGGCAGATGGACGCGCTCAGCCGCTTTGCCGAGGCGGCAATCGGTGCGGCGGTGCGTGATCTGCTGCGCGCCGCCGCGGCCCAAGGGTCGATCGCGCCAATCGACCTCGATGATCCCGAAAAGCGGGAGCGGCCTCATTGTCCTCGGTATCGGCAAGCTGGGCGGCGGGGAGCTTAATTATTCGAGCGATATCGACCTGATCCTTCTCTACGATCCATCGGGCGTGCCCGGGCTCGCGCAAGACAGCGCCCAATCCCTGTTCGGCCGCATGGCCCGCGATCTTGTCCGTATTCTCGATGAGCGCACCGGCGATGGCTATGTTTTTCGCACCGATCTGCGGCTGCGCCCCGATCCGCGCTCGACCCCGCTCGCGATGTCTGTGAGCGGCGGCGCTGACTTATTATGAAACGGTCGGGCAGAATTGGGAGCGCGCCGCCCTGATCAAGGCCCGCCCGGTGGCCGGGGACCGCCGCGCGGCGCGGCGCTTTCTCGCGGAGCTGCAACCCTTCATCTGGCGCAAGCATCTCGACTTTGCGGCGATCGAGGACATTCACTCGATCAAGCGTCAGATCCAGGCGCATAAGGGCGGCGGCCGAATCGCGGTCGAGGGTCACGACATCAAGACCGGGCGCGGCGGCATCCGCGAGATCGAATTCTTTGCCCAGACACTGCAGCTGATCTGGGGCGGCAGGCTGCGCCAGCTCCGGGTGGCGCCGACCTGCACGGCGCTGCGCCGTCTCGCAGCCAGCGGCCGCATCGACGAGCGAACCGCCGATACGCTGATCGCCGATTACCGTTTCCTGCGCCGGGTCGAGCACCGGCTGCAGATGGTGGACGATGCGCAGACGCACCGGTTGCCCGCCGACCCTGACGGCATCGCCCGGCTTGCGAGCTTTCTTGGCGATGGCGATGCGCGACCAATTCGCGACCGAGCTGCGCGCCCACCTCGCCTCGGTCGAGAAGCACTATGCCGAGCTGTTCGAGGAAGCGCCGAGCCTTGCCGGGACCCGGCAATCTGGTGTTCACCGGCGCCGAGGACGACCCCGACACGCTCGCTCACGCTGGCGCGGCTCGGCTTTGCCGACCCGGCTGGGGTCGCGGCGATGGTGCGCGACTGGCATCACGGCCGCATGCGCGCGACGCGCAGCCAGCGGGCGCGCGAGATCCTGACCGAGTTCGTCCCCGAGCTGCTGCGCATTTTTGGCGCAACCGCGCATCCCGATATAGCGGTGCTGCGCTTCGACCAGTTTCTGTCGCGGCTGCCGGCCGGGGTTCAGCTGTTTTCGCTGTTTCACGCCAATCCCGGACTGTTCTCGCTGGTCGCCGACATCATGGCCGAGGCGCCGCTCCTGGCGCAAAGCCTGGCGCAGCGCCCGGCCTTGCTCGACGCGGTGCTGACCGCCGAGTTTTCGGCGCCGCTGCCCGATCGCGCCGGGCTTGCCGAAGATCTGGCGGGCGTGCTGGCCGGCGCGCGCGATTTCGAGGACCTGCTCGATCTGCTGCGCCGCTGGACGGGCGAGCGGCGCTTTCAGGTGGGCGTCCAGCTGCTGCGCCGCGACATCGACGGCGAGCGGGCCGGCGCCGCGCTCGCCGATATCGCCGAGACCGCGCTCGCTGCCTTGTTGCCGGCGGTGACCGCCGATTTCGCGCGGGTCCACGGCGCGGTGCCGGGCGGCGCCTTCGCGATCGTCGCGATGGGGCGGCTCGGCAGCCGCGAAATGACCCTCGCCTCCGACCTCGATCTGATCCTGATCTACGATGCGCCGCCTGACAGCGTCGGCTCGGCCGGGCCGCGCCCGCTCCCGCTCTCGACCTACTACGCCCGGCTCAGCCAGCGCCTCATTTCGGCGATAACCGCGCCGACCGCGGAGGGCCGCCTGTATGAGGTCGACATGCGATTGCGGCCGTCGGGCGAATCCGGGCCGATCGCGTCGAGCCTTGCCGCCTTTACCCAATATCAGCGCGAATCGGCCTGGACCTGGGAGCACATGGCGCTGACCCGGGCGCGGCCGATCGCCGGCGATCCGGCGCTGTGCGAGCGGATCGCGGCGGCGATCAGCGGCGGCGCTCAGCGCGCCGCGCGATCCGCAGCGCCTCGTCGCCGATGTCGCCGACATGCGCCGGCGCATGTTGGCCAACGCGCCGCGCCCCTCGCCGTGGGATCTGCGCAACCGGCGCGGCGGGCTGATCGATCTCGAATTCACCGTGCAATACCTGATGCTGCGCGAAGCGGCGCGCACGCCCGAAGTGCTGCGGCACGAGACGAGCGCGACGCTCGCCGCGCTCGGCGCGGTCGGCGCGCCTGCCGCCGCAGGGGGTGCGCGAGCTGGGCGACGCCCTCGCCCTGTTGCGCCATCTGCGAGGGCTGCTTGCGCTGTTGTTCGAGGGCGTGCCGGACCCGGCGGCGCTGGCCGGCCCGGCCGGCGCCACGCTGGCGCGCTGCGCCGGCGCGGTTGACTTCGCCCGGCTCGACGCAGATATGACTGGCGCCTGCGCCCGCGTGCGCGCTTGGTACGACCGGCTGATTGCCCGTCCAGCACGATTGGCGGCGCGGCGCATGGCGCAATCCGGCGAAAATGCGACAGGGGAGATGGCGCGATGAGCGTCCAACCAGGCGAGAAGGCCCCCGACTTCACGATGCCCACCGACGGCAACGGCACGGTCACGCTGGCGGGGCTCCGCGGCAAGCCGGTGGTGCTTTACTTCTACCCGAAGGACGACACCTCGGGCTGCACCGCCGAGGCGTGCGGCTTTCGCGACTCGGTCCCCGATTACGGCAAGACCGGGGCCGTGGTGATCGGCGTGTCGCGCAACTCGGTCGCCTCGCACGACAGGTTCAAGAAGAAACACCAGCTGCCGTTCATCCTCGGCTCCGACGCGGACGGCAAGGTGACCGAAGCCTATGGCGTGTGGGTCGAGAAAAGCATGTACGGCCGCAAATACATGGGGATCGAGCGCGCCACCTTCCTGATCGACAAGGACGGCGTGGTGCGCAATGTCTGGCACAAGGTCAAGGTGCCGGGGCCACGTCGCCGAAGTGCTGCAAGCGGTGAAGGCGCTCTGAGCCCACGCACTCTGTCCGAAGGCGCGGCGGCGATCCTCGCTGCCGCCGATCCGGCGCACAAGGTGGCGCTGAGCCGGGCACTGGCGGCGCGCTGGCGTGCCGGCGATATGGCGATCGGGCGAGCGACCCCGCCGCTGCGCCCGGCGCGGCCGGAGCGCCCGGTGCTGCGCCCGCCGCGCGACATGCCGAGGCGGCGCAATTTCGGTTCGCCCGCGGGGCGCGTCGCGCTGCTGCACGCGCTCGCCCATATCGAGCTCAACGCGATCGATCTTGCTTGGGACCTCATCGCGCGGTTCGGCGATAGCGGCCTGCCGCGCGCGTTCTTCGACGATTGGCTCGGCGTCGCCGCCGAGGAGGCCGAGCATTTCGCGCTGCTCGCGGCCCGCCTCGCCGCGCTCGGCTCCGCCTATGGCGCGCTGCCGGCGCATGACGGGCTGTGGGAAGCCGCCGCCGCGACCGCGCACGATCTGATCGCCCGCCTCGCGATCGTGCCGCTCGTGCTCGAAGCGCGCGGGCTCGATGTGACGCCCGAGATGATCCTGCGTCTCGAACGCGCCGGCGACCCCGAGAGCGCTGCTATTCTCGCCCGCATCTATCGCGACGAGATCGGCCATGTCGCGGCCGGTCTGCGCTGGTTCGACCGGCTCTGCCATGAGCGCGGCCTCGACCCGGAGGCCGCCTTCCACGACCGCGTCCGGCGCTATTTCAAGGGCGCGCTGAAGCCGCCGTTCAATCGCGAGGCGCGCGACCGGGCCGGCCTGCCCGCCGCCTATTACGAGCAGCTGGCATGCGCCGCCTCTGGTTAGGAGAACTGTTCAGACGAAATAATGTGTCGTCCCGGCGAAACCCGGGACCCACCGATCTGCGCCCGAGCCGGTTGAAAAGTGGGTCCCGGGTTTCGCCGGGACGACAATGGTTTGGTCGGCAAAGACATCTGTACTTGGGATATCCCGCACGAGCATTAGCCGCGGCATTGCTGGTCGCGGCGATCGGCGTTGCCGGGCCTGCCCGCGCCGAGACCGCCGAGCTGCGGGTGTTGCGGCCGCTCGATCTGATCGCGCTGCCGCTCCTGGTGATGGAGCACGAGCACCTGATCGAGCGGATCGCGGAAGCGATGGGTCTGGGCGCGGTCACGGTGACCTGGAGCGCACCCGGCAAGACCGGCGCCATCGAGGCGCTCGCCGCCGGCGACAGCGATCTCGTCGCGGCGGATCTCGCCCCCTTTCTGCTCGCCGCCGACGCGACCGCCGGGACGCCGCAAGAGGTGCGGGCGTTGGGCGCGCTCGCCCAGCTGCCCTATGTGCTGGTGACCCGCAACCCGGCGGTCCACACGATCCGCGACTTCGGCGAGCGCGGACCGCATCGCGGTTCCCGCGCTGAAGATTTCCGGGCCGGCGCTGGAGCTGGAACTGGCGGCGGCGCAGGAATGGGGCCCCGAGCATTACGACAAGCTCGACCCGCTCGTGCTGGCGCGCCCGGATGCCGCGGCGGCGGCGGAGCTGCTCTCCGGCAAGGGCGAGATCGATGCGCATTTCTCGCGCACCCCTTATGCCGATGACGAGCTCGGCGACCCGGCGGTCCACCGGGTCATGGATTCGTTCGACATCGCCGGCCCGCACAGCGCCGCCGTGCTCGCCGTGACGACGCGCTTTCGCGCCGCCAACCCGACGCTCTGCGCCGCGATCCTCTCCGCCCTCCAGACCGCCGACGATTTCATCAAGAACAACCCCGGCGCGGCCGCCGAGATCTTTGCCGCGATGGTCAAGGACGAGGACATCCCGGTCGAGGACCTCACCGACATGATCGGCGATCCCGATCTCGCCTATACGGCGGCGCCGGCCGGGGTCATGCGGCTGGTTGATTTCATGCACCGGGTCGGCCGGTTGAAGCGCCGCCCGCCATCCTGGCAGGATCTCTTTCTGCCCGAGGCCCGCGACCTGAAGGGGAGCTGAACTCGTGCCGCATGTTTGCCGTTTGCATCGCGCCGGATTCGCGGGGATAACGGGACATGCAGCTGCGCATCCGCTCGATCGCCTATCTGGCCGAGGAGATCAACGGCTACGAGCTGGTCGATCCGAACGGGCGCGACCTGCCGCGCTTCAGCGCCGGTGCGCATATCGGGGTGCGGCTCGGCGACCAGGTGTGGCGCGACTATTCCTTATGGAACGACCCGGCCGAGCGGCGGCGCTATTGCATCGCCGTCTTGCGCGAGAAGCTCGGCGAGGGCTCGCGCCGTCTGCATGACCAGATTCGGGTCGGCGACATCGTCGAGGTGGCGCTGCCGCGCAACCATTTCCCGCTTGCCGAGGGGGCCGAGCGCCACCTCTTTCTGGCCGGCGGCATCGGCATCACCCCGATCATGGCGATGCTCGCCGAACTGAAGCGCCGCCAGGCCGAGTTTCGCCTGCATTACTGCACCCGGGCGCCCGAGAAGACCGCGTTCCGCGACGAACTCGACCTGCTCGCGGCGATGGGCAAGGTGGTCTTCCATTACGATGGCGGCGACCCCTCGAAGGGGCTCGACATCGCCGCGCTGCTGGCCGAGCCGCAGCCCGGCACGCATCTCTACTGCTGCGGCCCGCGGGGGATGATGGAAGCCGCCGCCGCGGCCTCGGCGCACTGGCCGGCGGGCGCGGTGCATTACGAATATTTTTCCGGCCCCGGCGCGGCGCCGCCCGCCCGCTTCGAGGACGACCGGCCGTTTCGCGTGCGGCTCGCCAGGAGCGGCGCCGAATACGAGGTGCCGCCCGGCGAGACGATCATCGCCGTCTTGCGCCAGCCACGGCGTCGAAACCCGCACCTCGTGCGAGCTCGGCTATTGCGCCGCCTGCATGACGCGCTACCTCGGCGGGCGAGCCCGACCACCGCGACCCGATCCTCGGCGAGACGGCGCGCCAGACCCACATGCTGATCTGCTGCTCGCGCGCCACGAGCGACGTGCTGGTACTGGATTTGTGAGGCGAGCTTTGCCGCGCGAAACCGAAATCGAAGACCTTTTCGAGATGGCGAACCTGTTTCCCGCGACAACCGGTCTGCCGATGACCGTGTGGGTCAGTCCGCGCGGCAATGCGCGCCATGATTTGCGGATCAAAGTGAATATGACGCACGGGAACCAGATGAACGCGGCGAATACCGCGGTTGTCGCCGTTCGCCCCGTGCCGCGACTCATTGCCGGCCATCTTGCAGCGGATGACGAGCGCGCGGTGTTCCAGTGGGTGTTGCTGAATGAACCCGCACTGGTCGCTTACTGGGACGGCCGGATCGACACCATTCAGCTCGGGCACTTGCTGAAACCGCTTCCCCCAGCTCCCTAGCTCCCCATCGGGCCGCGCATCGGGCCGGCGACGCGGACCCGGACGCGCAGCGCGTTGCCCGGGCAGGTAGGCGAGCGGCATGTCCTCGACTCGACGGTCTGCAAGCCCGGCGCGCTCGGCGCCGGCGGCGACCGCGCGCTCCACCGCCTGCGCCTCGGCTGCCGCGATCGCCGCCGCGCGGGTCATCTCGCGGTAGACCTGGTCGGTCTCGCCGCTGACCTGCGCGATCGCGGCGCCGACCGCGTTGGCGCAATCGCCATAGGGCACCCGGATCACCTGCGACACGCCGAGGAGCCGGTCGGGCACCAGAAAGGCGCCGCCGCCGACCGCGATCAGCGGCACCGGGCCGGCCTCGGTCTTCATCCGGTCGATCGCGTCTTCGAGCTGCTGCGCGCGCCTCGTCGAGCACCGCCTGCGCCAGCTGCGCGCGGCACCGCAGCCGCCTTGCCCTTGTCGCCGATCTCGACGATGCCGGCGGCGACCGCGGCGTCGGTCGCGGTCAGCGTCGCGCCGCCGAACACCAGCGCCTCCTCGGTCAGGCGATAGCCGACGCTCTCCGGCCCGACCCGGAGCGGCGCCTCGCTGACGATGCTGCCGCCGCCGAGCCCGATCGACAAGAGATCGGGCATGCGGAAGAGGGTGCGCACCTGGCCGATCTCGACGACCGAATTGGCTTCGCGCGGAAAGCCGCGGCGCAATTGCCCGACATCGGTCGAGGTGCCGCCGACATCGACGACCATCGCATCCTCGAGGCCCGAGAGAAACGCGGCGCCGCGCATCGAGTTGGTGGCGCCCGAGGCAAAGCTCATGACCGGCAATGCCATCGCGGTCTCGGCCGACATCACCGTGCCGTCGTTCTGCGTCAGATAGAGCGGCGCGGCGATATGGCTCGCCGCGATCGCCTCGCGAAACCCGGCGATCGTGACGCGCGCCAGATCGGCGAGCGCGGCGTTGAGAAGGGCCGCGTTCTCGCGCTCCAACAGGCCGATGCGGCCGAGCCGATGCGACAGCGTGACCGAAGCCTCGGGGCATTCCTCGGCGAGAATCGCGCGCGCCCGCTCCTCGTGGCTCGGGTCGAGCGGCGAGAACACCGCGGCGATCGCCACCGATCGAAGGCCGCCGGCGCGGATCTGCCGGGCCGCGTCGCGCATCCCGGCGTCGTCGAACGGCATGATCGGGCGGCCGTCGTAATCATGCCCGCCTTCGAGCATGAACACGGCGCCCCGGGCCAGCGCGGCGAGGTCCGCGGGCCAGTCGCAGAACGGCGGCAAGCGAGGCGCCGGTCGGCAGGCCGATGCGGATCGCGGCGACGCGCGTGAGCTCGCGGCGCTGCACCACGGCGTTGACGAAATGCGTCGTGCCGATCACCACCCCGTCGATCATGCCGCGCGCGACCTCGGGATGCCGCCCCAAGAGGTCGAGCGCGGTGACGATGCCGCCGGTCACATCCTGTGTGGTCGGCGTCTTGACCGCGTGCACGACCCTTCCGTCTTCGAGCAGCACCGCATCGGTGTTGGTGCCGCCGACATCGATGCCGATCCGCCGCACCGTGTTGCCCATCACCCCAACCCTTGGCCCGCGTGCGGAAGAGGGACCGCCATTTACGGGGCGGCCAGCGGCCCGCTCAAGTCAACCCTCAGCCTGCGCGCTGGGATTACCCCTCCACCCCATCAGGAATGCGTGTTCGAGGCCAGCGCATGGTACGACGGCTCAATATCTGCGGCGATGGTCAAGGAGATTTGGCATGGAAGACCGAGAGATTCGAGAGGCTTTGGATCGCCATTGGGCCGCTTCCGATGCGAACGACTTCGAGGAGGAGCACCAGATTTACCGAGAGGACGCGGTACTCGAATATCCGCAATCGGGCGAGCGCATCCGTGGCCGGCGGAAGATTCAATCGTCTCGCGCCGCGCAGCCGAACCAGAAACGCTTCACAGTGCGGCGGATAATCGGCGCGGGCGACCTCTGGGTCACCGAATTTGTCCTGACCTATGACGGGCAGCCGTTTCACACCGTGAGCATCATGGAGTTCCTCGACGGGAAGGTGGCCCGTGAAACCCAGTATTTCGGCGATCCGTTCGAGCCGGGGCCTTCGCGCGCGCAATGGGTCGAACGGATGCCCTGAAGCCTGGCCGCCATAAGGACGGCCAGCCGCCGCTCGCGCGCTCGGAGCTGCCAATCGATACGGTCTCTCTCGCCCGCTATCTCATTGGCAAGACATTGGTGCGGGAGTTACCGGAAGGCGTTGTCAGCGGCCGTATCGTCGAGACCGAGGCGTATGTCGTCGGCGACGCCGCCGGGCATGCCTACCGGGGAATGACCCGGCGTAATCGTTCGCTCTTCCTCGAGCGGGGGCATGCCTATGTTTATCGCGCCTACGGCAGCTCGTACATGCTGAACGTCTCGAGCGAGGCGCCCGAGATCGGAGCCGGCGTCCTCATCAGGGCGATCGAGCCGCTCGAAGGCATCGCGATCATGCAGTTGAATCGCGGCATCAAGCGCGTGCGCGACTTGGCGCGAGGACCGGGAAGGCTCACCGCGGCGCTGCGGGTTGATCGTCGGCTCGATGGCCTCGATCTTTGCCGAGAAGGTCCTCTATGGCTGGGACGCGATAACCACGAACCCGGCGAGATCGGGCAGAGCATGAGGATCGGCATTACGCGCGATGCGGATCGCCTCCTGCGATTTTATCTCCGGGACAGCCCGTTCGTCAGCGGTCCAAGATAGCTCAACGAATAAGAGCCTGCCACAGTCGCCCTCCCCACCTCGCTTCAAGTCGTATATGGGCACATGGCCTGGCCCGGCTAATCGAACACCGAGCGGAAATCGATGTCGTAGCCAAAGGCGCGTGGGCCGACATGCTCCAGCCCTTTCGGCGTCAGAAACACCGGCGGCGCCGGCAACGCCACGACCGTCACCCGCATGCCGTAGCGGATCGTCTCGGTGCCTGCGGCATTGCCCGACACCGTGTCGAGGACGCAGATCAGATCGGGCGACATCGCGATCGCCTCGCCGTCACGCCACGCCACGACCCATTCGTTCTGGAAGGCGATCTCGAGCCGGCTGTCGCGGTCTTCGTCGAGCCCTTCGATCGCGGCGCGGCCGCGCAAAAACCCCTCGGTCGTCCGCCTCGCGACATCGACGACCTTGCCGCGGAACAGCCGTTGGCCCTGCGCCTCGTCGAGCACCGCGGCGACCGGGTCTTCGTGGTGCCGCTGTGCCTCGCGCACCCGGCGGCCGATGCCGATCGCCTTTGACACCGTGAAATGGATGCCCCATTCCTTGACCTCGCGTCCGCTGCGCGGCGCTTTGCAGGTGGAGGCGATCGAGCCCATCTCGACGCAGATCTTGCGGCTTGCGCGCTCCATCCATTTCCAGTTCGGCACGCGTGTCACGATCGCCTCGATGCCGCGCGGGTCGTAGAGCGCGCACGGGTTGGGCTGGAGGTCGCCGACCGCGACGCTGGTCATCTGCGCCTCGGGATAGGCGCGGCCCATGGTGTCGGCATCGACCACCGGAAGCCCGAGATGCGCGGCCGCCATCAGCGGCTGGATGCCGTTGCCGCCGCCGATTTCCAAGGACATCACGGCGCGGAATTTCTGGCCGGAATATTCCTCCTGCATTTGGACGGCGCGGGCGATGTTGCGGCTGTCGGCGAGGCGTTCCTGGCCAACCAGCGGCGCCCCCATGTTGGACACCACCGCGACCCGGTCGTCGTCGGCGAGATCGAGCGGCGACATCAATTCGACGCGGTGCCCCTCGGCATAGAGCCGCCGCATGTTGAGGAGCCCGAGATACGGGCTGCCGCCGCCGCCGGTGCCGAGGATCCAGGCGCCGACCGCGAGGCTTTCGATGTCGTCGAGGGTGATCGGGGTTGTCATGCGGGCCCGTTGTCATTGCGAGGCGCGCAGCGACGAAGCAATCTCGTTGAAGCGGCGCAATCCGCGCGAGATTGCGTCGCTGCGCTCGCAATGACAACAGAGGGGAACGCGTGCCGCTTTCGGGGATCCGGATCGTCGATTTGACGCGCATTCTGGCCGGGCCGTTCTGCACGATGATCCTGGCGGATATGGGCGCCGAGGTGATCAAGATCGAACCGCCGGGCCAGGGCGACCCGCTGCGCGGCCAGGGCGCGACCCGGGACGGGCTCTCCTGGTATTTCGCCGCGTTCAACCGCAACAAGCGCTCGCTCTCGCTCAATCTGCGCGAGCCGGAGGGGAAGGCGGTGCTCGCCCGGCTGATCGCGCGGAGCGACGTGTTGGTTGAGAACTTCCGCCCTGGCGTGATGGCGCAGATGGGCTTCGACGAGGCCCGCCGCAAAGCCCTCAAACCCGACCTCGTCTACGCCAATATCAGCGGCTTCGGCACGTCCGGTCCCTATCGCGACCGGCCGTCATTCGATTTCATCGCCCAGGCGATGAGCGGGTTTATGGCGGTGACCGGCGAGGCGGGCGGGCCGCCCCTGCGCGCCGGGCCGCCGATCGCCGATCTCGTCGCCGGGCTCTACGGCGCGATCGGGATCTGCGCCGCCTTGGTGCGCCGGGGCCGCACCGGCGCCGGCGACAGCGTCGGGTCGAGCCTCAACAATGGGCTCATCAGCCTCCTCGCCTTTCTCGCCGCCAACCACCTCGCCGGCGACACTCCGGCGCGCAGCGGCAACGACCATGCGATCGTCGCGCCCTACGGCATGTTCCGCACCAAGGACGGCGAGGTCGCGCTGGCGCCATCCCAGGACCAATCCTACCAGCGCCTCCTCGACGCGCTCGGCGCCCCCGAACTGCGCGACGACCCGCGCTTTCGCACGAACGATCTCAGGGTCGCCAACCGCGCCGCGATGAACGCGGCGATCGAGGCGCGGCTCGCCCATGACACGACCGAACATTGGATCGCGACGCTCAACGCCGCCGGGGTGCCGTGCGGCCGGATCATGGGCCTCACCGAGGTCTTCGCCGACCCGCAGGTGATCGACCAGGAGATGGTGCTGACCCAGCACCACCCCGGGCACGGCGACGTCAAGATGCTCGGCTTTCCGATCAAGTTCGCCGAGGCGCCGTGCCAGTTGCGCCGACCGGCGCCGGAAATCGGCGGCGACAGCGATGCGGTGTTGCAGGAACTCGGCTATTCGGCGGAAGAAATCGCCGGAATGCGTGCAGCGGGAGTGGTCTGAGGGCGCCAAAATCGGGCTATACTCCGCACGGGAGGGTCCGAAGTGCCCGATCGACCGGTTGAACGAAAGCTCGCGGCGATTTTCGCGGCCGACATCGCCGGCTATTCGCGGCTGATGGGCGCGGACGAAGCGGGCACGGTGGCTCGGCTCAAGGCATCGCGCGCCATCATCGACCGGCTGATCGCCGGGCATCGCGGCCGGATCTTCAACACCGCCGGCGACAGCGTCGTCGCCGATTTCGCCAGCGCGGTCGATGCCGTCCAGTGTGCGGTCGCGGTGCAGGAAGCGATGGCGCAGCAAAGCGCGCCGCAGGGCAGCACCGAACCAATGCAGTTCCGCATCGGAGTCCATGTCGGCGATGTCGTCGTCGACGGCGCCAACCTGCTCGGCGACGGGGTCAACATCGCCGCCCGGCTGGAGGCGCTCGCGGATCCCGGGGCGATCTGCGTGTCCGGCGCCGCGCGCGACCAGATCGGCAACAGATTGCCGATCGCCTTCGACGATCTCGGCGACCAGCAGGTCAAGAACATCGCGCGCCCGGTGCGCGTCTACCGCGTGACCGAAAGAGAGCAACCCGTGCCGGAACCCGCGCTGCCGCTGCCCGACAAGCCGTCGATCGCGGTTCTTCCATTCCAGAACATCAGCGGCGACCCGGAGCAGGAGTATTTCGCCGACGGCATGGTCGAGGAGATCATCACGGCGCTGTCGCGCATCCGCTGGTTCTTCGTCATCGCGCGCAACAGCACCTTCACCTACAAGGGCCGTGCGGTCGACGTGAAAGCAGGTCGGGCGCGAGCTTGGCGTGCGCTATGTGCTCGAAGGCAGCGTGCGCAAATCCGGCAACCGCATCCGCGTCACCGCGCAATTGGTCGAGGCCGACAACCGGCAACCACGTCTGGGCCGAGCGGTACGACCGCGACCTCGCCGACATTTTCGCGGTGCAGGACGAGATCACCGAGCGCGTGGTGGCGGCGATTGAGCCGGAACTCTACGCGGCCGAACAGGTTCGCAGCCAGACGAAGCCGCCCGACAGCCTCGACGCCTGGGAGTGCGTGATCCGCGCGCTGTCGCTCATTGGCCAGGGCACCCGCGACGAAAATACCGAGGCTGAAGCCTTATGCCGCCGCGCCATCGCGATCGCGCCCGGCTATGGCCGAGCGCATAGCCTCTTAGCCTGGGCGCTGTTGCGCCGCACGTTTTGGTCGGGCGGCTTGTCAACCGTCGCGCCCGAGGTCACCACGGAAACGAAGACCGCACTCGCCCTCGACGACCGCGACCCCTGGGCACACTTGGCGCAGGGTATTCTGCTCCATCGATTGCGTCGCCCCAGCGATGCCGTCCGTGCATTGCGCCGGGCGTTGGAATTGAACCCGAACTTCGCGCTCGCTCACGCCTTTGTCGGTGGGCCGCTAGCCCATCAGGGGGCGCACCAAGAGGCCGTCGACAGCGCGGAGCACGCACTGCGCCTGAGTCCGCGTGACCGGCTTGTGAGCTTGTATGCGTCGCTTGCGATAGCAAACGTCCATTTTACCGCCGGGCATTATCCGGAATGCGTCACCTGGGCGCGCAACCTGATCGAGAAAAGTCCGGAGTACCTCCCGGGTCATTCCATTCTGATCGCGGCGTTGGCGATGGAGGGTGATCTGGCCGCAGCGGTGGAGGCGCGCGACACGCTGCTTCGCCTGCGGCCGGAATTCTCGCTGGCCTGGGTCGCCGAGAACAGTCCGATCACTGGGGAGTTGGCTGAGCGCTTCCGTGAGGCCCTGCGCAAGGCCGGGGTGCCGGAGGCATGACCGCGACCCGCCGCCTCGCCGCGATCCTGGCCGCCGATGTCGCCGGCTATTCGCGCCTGATGGGGGCGGACGAGGAAGGCACGCTGGCGCGGCTCAACGCGCACCGCCGCGCCCTCGTCGATCCGAAGATCGCCGAGCATAAGGGGCGGCATCGTCAAGACCACCGGCGACGGCCTCCTCGCCGAATTTCCCAGCGTCGTCGACGCGGTGCGCTGCGCGGTCGACGTGCAGCGCGGCATGGCCGAGCGCAACGTCGCGGTGCCCGCCGCGGAATGCATCGAATTCCGCATCGGCATCAATCTCGGCGACGTCATCGTCGAGGAGGGCGACATCTTCGGCGACGGGGTCAACATCGCGGCGCGGCTCGAAGCTCTGGCCGAGCCGAACGGCGTCCTCATTTCCAACAATGTGCATGACCAGGTGCGCGACCGCCTGCCCTTCGCCTTCACCGATCTCGGCGAGCAGCAGGTCAAGAACATCGCGCGTCCGGTGCGCGTCTACCGGGTCGGACCGGCGCCAGCCGAGCGACCCGGCACCGGATCACGGCTGCGAGACCGCGCTCCCGCTGCCCGATAAGCCGTCGATCGCGGTGTTGCCGTTCCAGAACATGTCCGGCGATCCGGAGCAGGAATATTTCGCCGACGGCATGGTCGAGGAGATCATCACCGCGCTCTCGCGCATCCGCTGGCTGTTCGTCATCGCCCGCAATTCGAGCTTCACCTACAAGGGGCAGAGCGTCGATGTGAAACAGGTCGGCCGCGAATTGGGCGTGCGCTATGTCCTCGAAGGCAGCGTACGCAAAGGCGGCAGCCGGGTGCGCATCACCGCGCAGCTGATCGAGGCCGAGACCGGCGCTCACCTGTGGGCCGACCGCTTTGACGGCTCGATGGAAGACGTGTTCGAGCTGCAGGACAAGGTGGCGATCAGCGTCGCCGGCGTCATCGAGCCGGCCTTGCAGGCCGCCGAGGCGCGCCGCTCCGCCGGTCGTCCGACCAATGACCTAACCGCATACGATCTCTATCTGCGTGCTTTGCCGAACCTCTCCTCGTTTACGAAGGACACAATTCGCGAAGCGCTCGATTTGGCTGAACAGGCGATCGCCCGTGATCCGCTCTATGGTCCGGCTCTCGCTCTGGCGGCGATGTGCTCGCAACAACTCTCTATATACATCGGGACGGACCCTGCGGACGCCGCCCGGAAACAGGGTGTCGATTATGCTCGCCGGGCCCTTCGGGCGGCCGGCAGCGACCCCTTCGTTCTGGCGAGCGCCGCCTGGGTACTCGGCTATTTCGGCGAGGACATCGAGGCGGCGATCGCGCTGATGGATCGCTCTCTGGCCGCGCATCCGAGTTCTGCTTACGGTTGGCTGTGGAGCGGGTCGCTCAGGCTGATTGCCGGGCAACCCGATACCGCGATTGAACATATTGAAACGTCGTTACGGCTCAATCCGCGGGACCGGGTTGCCGCGCCGTTGACGGGGATCGGCAGCGCCTATTTTTTCAAGCGGGAATTCGAAACCGCGGTCGCAAAACTGCAAGCCTCGATCCAGGAGCGCCCCGGCTTCACATTGTCGTACCGCTTTCTGGCGGCATGTTATGCCCATATGGGACGGCTCGACGAAGCGCGGGAGGTTATCGAGCGCCTGCGGGCTCTGACCCCGGTCATCGTTCCGCCCACCGTGGCGTTTCGTAACCCGGAACACCGCGAACTCTTTCTCTCGGGCCTGCGTCTGGCCGCAGGCGAGGCGCAGAAGCGCTTGGCGGGTGAGGGTCGTTCCGCGCCGACGATCAGCAGATCCAGGGGCCGCTGATTTCCAAACCGGATCCGCTGCTCTAAACTGCACGGATGCCGCCCATCCCGCCCGACAACCGCATCCTCTATTTTGGCCGCGACCGCCAGGAGTTCCGCTTTCTGTCGCATTTCTACCCCTCCCCGATCGAAATCGACGGCGAAAGCTGGCCTACGGTCGAGCATTTTTACCAGGCGCAGAAATCTCCCCAACACGCTTACCGGCAGGCGATCCGCGAGGCGGAAACGCCCGGCATGGCAAAGCGGCTCGCCGCCGCGCCCGGCGCATCAGGGCGCGCCGCGCGCAGCTCATGGTTTATCAAGAACGGAAAATCGCCGCGCGCCGATTGGGACGCGGTCAAGCTCGACATCATGCGGCGGGGCGATTGGGCCAAGTTTTCCCAGAACCGCGACCTGGCGGACTTGCTGCTGGCCACCGGCGACGCGCTGTTGATCGAAGATTCCCCGTCGGACGGCTTTTGGGGCGCCGGGCGGGACGGGAACGGGGCCAACTGGGCCGGGCGCGTGCTGACGGAAGTCCGCGACCGGCTCCGGGGCTAGCGCGGGCGCCGGTACAGCGCGATTCAGTGTTGACTTATTGTGCACCGCAATATCAGCCTCTTTGTTCCCCGACAAGCGCCGGGAACCAAGCGGAGGGTGAGCCATGCCAAAACGGATCGATGTCGCTGCATTGCCGTCGGTGGTCGGCACGCTGTACCCGACGCCGTTTGACGAACCGTGCCGCGCCCGCGGGCGCAAGCGGCTCGGCGATGTCGCCGGCTTGACGCAGTTCGGCGTCAACCTGCTGCGCCTGCCGCCCGGCAACTGGTCGAGCCAGCGGCACTGGCACACCGCGGAGGACGAATTCGTCTATGTCGTGTCGGGCGAAGTCGTGCTGGTCACCGATGAGGGCGAGGAAGTGCTGCGCGCCGGCGATGCCGCCGGCTTCAAGGCCAACGACCCGAACGGCCATTGCCTGCAAAACCATTCCGCGCAAGACGCCGTCGTGCTGGAGATCGGCACCCGGGTGGCCGGCAATATGGCGTATTACAACGACATCGACATGATGACGCAGCAAAGCACCGGCTACACCCATCGCGACGGCACCCCCTACCCGAAGGCCGAGCGCCGCGGGCCCTGACGGTTCTGTCATTGCAGGCCGCTGGCGCCAGTCATTCGATCACTTTGTCGGCCAGCGCGAACAGCGCGGGCGGCACGATCAGGCCGAGCGCCTTGGCGGTCTTCGTGTTAATCACCAGCTCGAACTTGGTCGGCTGTTGGATCGGCAGATCGCCCGGCTTTTCGCCGCGCAGGATGCGGGCGACATAGCCGGCAGCCTGCCGATAAAGCCCGACGAAATCCACCCCGTAGGACATCAGGCCGCCCAACTCGGCATAGAACCGGGCCGGATAGATGGCGGGCAAGCGGTATTGCGCGGCGAGGTCGACGATCAGCTCGCGATTGGCCCCGGCAACGCCGCTCGGCATTGAGACCAGGCCGCCGTTCGGCTCGGCGGCGAACCCGCTGAGGACCCGCTTGATCGAGGCGGCATCGTCAATTTCGGCTGCGCTCACCTCAATCCCGAGCGATCGGGCGGCGTTCTCGGCCGGGCTTTGCCACGTTTTGGGGTAGTTGACCCCGCCGACCAGCACCGCGACGCGGCTGACGTGCGGGGCGGTCTCCTTCAATAATTCCAATTCCTTGCCGATCACGGGCGTATCGGGCTGGGTAAAGCCAGTGATATTTCCGCCGGGATGCGAGAGGCTCGCTGCCAAGCCGTTGCCGATGGGATCGTAGAACGACGCGAAGACAATGGGAACGGTGCTGGTCAGCTTGTGCAGCGACATCAGCGGGGTTCCGCCGACGAGGATCGTATCGGGGCGCAACGCCAGCAGCTCTTTGCCGACTGTGCCCTCGGGGTCGTTGTCGGCGGCGTAGCGGACATCGAGCTGCAGGTTGCGGCCCTCCACCCAGCCCAACCCGCGCAGCTGATCTTTGACCGCGGCGAGGAACGCCTGCCCTCCTTCGGGGCTGGTCGGTATCAGCACGCCGACCCGCCGCACCGGTTCGGCAGACTGCGCATGGGCGGCGATCGGCCCAATGAGCGGCGCGCCGCCTAGCAGCGCGAGGAACCGGCGCCGCAGCATGCGATCGTCCAATGACGCGCCCGCTTCTCACCACCCCAGGGCGTAGGCGGCGCGGCGCGGGTCGGCGCCGGCTTCGAGGATGCCGCGCTTTTTGTCGGCGCGGATCGCGCAGACCGCGCCGGCGAGCCAGATCCAATCGGGCCAGCGCTCGACCTTGTGGCCGCGCCGCGCCAGCTCGGAGGTTACCGCCTCGGGGAAGCGGCCTTCGAGGTTGAGCCGGCCGGGATAGTAGTCATAGGGCGCGAACGAGGAGGGGTAGCTGTAGCTGGCAAAGCGCGGGCTCTCGATCGCGCTCTGCACATCCTGGCCGTGCACGAAGATGTTGAGCAGCACCTGCAGCATCGCCTGGGTCTGCACATCGCCGCCGGGCGTGCCGAACGGCAGGAACTCGGCGCCGTTGCCCTTGATCGCCAAGGCCGGGTTGGGGGTCAGGCGCGGCCGCTTGCCGGGCGCGGCGCCGGCCGGATGGCGCGGGTCGGGGCGCGATTGCGAGCCGCGGTTGGACGGGATGAACCCGATCCCGGGCACCACCGGCGAGCCGTAGGAGCCGTCGCTCGGGGTCGCCGAGAACAGATTGCCCCAGCGGTCGGCGACGCAGACATAGGAGGTGTCGGGCTCGGGGAACGGGTTGGGCGGGCTGGCGGAGAGCCCAGCGGAATTGTGCCCGAGGCTGGCGCCGAGTTCGCCCGGCGGCGGCATTTCCGGCCACGCCTTGTCCGGCCGGATCAGCTTCCGCCGCTCGGCGGCATATTCCGAGGAGATCAGCGTCGGCAGCGGCACCTGGCCCACCGCCGGGTCGGTGTAATAGGCCTCGCGGTCGGCGAAGGCGAGCTTCAAGGCCTCGGTCAGGCGGTGCACGTAATCGGCGCTGTTGTGGCCGAGCGCCTTGAGATCGGTGCCGTCGAGCAAGGCCAGCGTCTGCAACAGCACCGGCCCCTGGCACCAGGCGCCGCAGGTGAAGATTTCGAGATCGCCAAAGCGGCGGCGCTCGGGCGGGCCGACCGGGGAGTGGTATTCGGCGAGGTCCTCGGCCGAGAGCAGCCCGCCCTGTTCCTGCATGAAGGCGACGATCTGCTTGGCGATATCGCCGCGATAGAACGCGTCGTGCGCGGCTTCGAGCCCGGCCTCGCGGCCGCGTCCCGCGGCGGCCTTCTCCTCATCGGCCATGTATTGCAAGGAGGCGCCGAGATCGCTCTGGCGGAAGATGTCGCCGGCCTCCGGCACGCGGCCGTTCGGCAGATAGACCGCCGCAGAGGACGGCCACGAGGCGTGGCGCTCGGCATGCTTGGCGAGGCTCGCCGCCATCAGCGGGTACATCGGGAAGCCGTCGCGCGCGAGCCGTGTCGCCGCCGCCGCGACCTCGCCGAAGCTCATCGTGCCGTAGCGCCGCAGCGCGGTGATCCAGGCATCGGGCGCCGCCGGGACGACGGTGCGCAACACGCCAACCGGGATCTTGCCGCCATGCTCGCGCATGAACAGTTCGGGGTCGAGCGCCTTCGGCCACGGCCCGAGCCCGGCGATCGTCACGACCTCGCGCTTCTCGGCGAGGTAGATCAGGATCGGCGCGACGCCGGCGCAATTGACGAGGTCGCTCTGCACGACGCCGAGCGCGATCCCGGCCGCGACCCCGGCATCGATCGCGTTGCCGCCGGCCTGCAGGATGTCGAACCCGGCCGTCGCGGCCAGGTAATGCCCGGCGGCGATCGCATGGCGGGTGACGGCGATCGTCGGCCGATGAGCATTTTGGGGGGCTGGTGCGGTCATCGCGATCCTCCGCTGGCTCGATACGGCCAGGATATCGCGTTACCGCCCGCGTGTCGAAGCAACGCAGTGAGCATGGGGCGCGAGTTGGCTGTTCACGAGCGGCGCAATGCGATAAGCAATTACTGGCGGGGCAAATCAACCTGTGGAGGAATGCACGATGTTCAGCGAAAGAACGCAGCTGGCCGTGGTCATCTTTGCGGTCGCATTGGTGTCCTTTACGGCCGGCACGATCGCTCAGGGGCGCTATCCCTGGATCAACCAGGCCGAGGGATCGTTGCGCAATGCGCTGGGCCAAATGTCAGCCGGCCGCGACGTTTTCGGCGGCCACAAGGTGACCGCGGAAAACCTGGTCAATCAGGCGATCGGCGAGCTGGAAGCCGGCAAGAGGTTCGCGTTTCAGCATGGGTATTGATCCAGCCGGCGCAGCGCCGTCTCGAAGGACGCATAGCGCCGATCCAGCGGCCTCCACGCCGGCATCACCCGATCGGCGCGGTCGCCGCTTCCAGCCAGCGTGCGGTTTCGCGGTCGACAAGCGGCGTGATCGCCTCGCGCACCCGCGCCTGGTAAGCGTCGAGCCAGGCGATCTCGTCGTCTTCGAGCAGGTCGCGCTGGACGAGGGTGCGGTCGAGCGGCGCCAGGGTCAGCGTCTCGAAGCACAGCATCTCGCGCCGATCGGTCTCCGCGGGACCATCCTGCCAGGGCTGCACGGCGACCAGGTTCTCGATGCGGATGCCGTAGGCGCCGGTCTTGTAGTAGCCGGGCTCGTTCGACACGATCATCCCGGGCAGCAGCGGCTGGGCGTTCGGCGCCTTCGAGATCCGCTGCGGGCCTTCATGCACGCTGAGATAGCTGCCGACCCCGTGGCCGGTGCCGTGGTCGTAATCGAGCCCCTTCTGCCATAGCGCGTAGCGGGCGAGGGCGTCGAGCTGGGCGCCGGTGGTGCCCTTCGGGAAACCGCGCGGTCGCCAGCGCGATATGCCCCTTGAGGACGCGGGTGAAGCGGTCGCGCATTTCCGCGCTGGGCTCGCCGATCGCGACCGTGCGGGTGATGTCGGTCGTGCCGTCGAGATATTGCGCGCCCGAATCGAGCAGGAACAGCGTCCCCGGTTCGAGCCGCTTCTCGGTCTCGGGCGTCGCCCGATAATGCACGATCGCGCCGTTCGAGCCGGCGCCCGAGATCGTCGGGAAGCTCAGGTCGCGGAAGTTCTCGCCAGTCGCGGCGCAAGGCTTCGAGCCGGTCGCTGGCGGCGATCTCGCAGAGCGCGCCTTTTGGCGCCTCGCGCGCGAGCCAGGCGAGGAAGCGGGTGACCGCGGCGCCGTCGCGGCGATGCGCGGCGCGGGTGCCGTCGAGCTCGACCGGGTTCTTGCAGGCTTTCGGCAACAGGCACGGGTCGGCGGCGCGCAGGATCCTGGCGCCGGCCTTGTCGAGCCGGTCGAAGATCCACGACGCGGCGGTCGCCGGGTCGACCTGGACCGGCGCCCCGGAGGCGGCGAGCGCGTCGAGCGCGGGCCCGAGCCGCTCCGGCGTCTCGATCGCGACGCCGTTGCCGAGATGGCGGTCGAGGCCGGGGGCGAGCTTGCGCCGGTCGATGAACAGCGTGACGCTGGCGTCCGCGCGCAGGATCGCAAACGACAGCGGCAGCGGCGTGTGCGGCACGTCGCCGCCGCGGATGTTGAGGAGCCAGGCGATCGATTCCGGGCTCGTCAGCACCGCCGCCGCGGCGCCGTCCTCGGCGAGCGCGCGGCCGAGCCGGGCGCGCTTCGCCGGCGCGCTCTCGCCGGCAAAGCGGTCGGGGTGCGGCACCACCGGCGCGAGCGGCGCCGCCGGCCGCCCCGGCCAGATCCGGTCGATCGGGTTGGCGACCGGCTTGAGGCTGGCCCCGGCGCGCTCGGCGCCGGCTTTGAGGCGCTCGACCTCCTGCGGCGTGTGCAGCCAAGGGTCGTAGCCGATCGACCATGCCCTTCCTGAGCGCCCCGGCGAGCCAGCGCGCCGGCGGCTCGTCGATCAGGTGACGGATCTCGAACAGCCCGGTATCGGCCTGCGCCGCCGCCTGCAGCGTGTAGCGGCCGTCGACAAAGAGGGCGGCGCGCTCGGCCAGCACGATCGCCAGCCCGGCCGAGCCGGTGAAGCCGGTCAGCCAGGCGAGACGCTGGCCGCAAGCCGGCACGTATTCGCCCTGATGCTCGTCGGCGCGCGGCACGATGAAGCCGTCGAGCCGGCGCGCTGTCAGCTCTTCGCGCAACAATGCGAGCCGCGCGGCGCGCGGCAGCCGAGCGAAATCCTCGGCCGCCAGCCCGTCGCGGAAATCCTCGGCGAGCCAGGCCCGCATCGCTTCGAGCGCGTCGGCCAGCGCCGGCGGGGTCGGCTCGGCGACCAGCGCATGCCAGGAGGTGCCGATCTCGGGCGGCGATGCCAAGACGCCGGCGATCAGGGCGGCGACGCCGTCGGGATCGAGCGCCGACCCGGCTTCCTTCAGCAAATGCGCCAATTGGTGCCGATCGGGCTCTGCGCCTCGTGCCGTCATCGACCGTTCTCCGTTCATCACCTTCTCATTTTAGCCCGCCGCAGCGCGTTGGGCGAGCCCTGTTGCATCGCGGTAATTATGGCCGCAATATGTCATGCCTCCTGACATATGCATAGCTGATCTGCGCATGGTTTCATGGTGTTGTGATCATAAAATCCCCATTTGTGCAGTGCACTAGAGTAGGAGTTTGAACCCATGTCGCTGATCAATCTCTTTGTGGCGGCGCGGGCCGCGATCGCGAGATGGCGGCAGCGGCAGCGCGCCTATGGCGAACTGATGGCGCTCGACGACCGCTCCCTCGCGGATATCGGCATCCACCGCTCCGAGATCCACGCCATCGTCGAGGAATCCCACGAGGCCGCCCGCCACGCCCCGGTACGCGATACCGCGTTTGACGGCGCGGCGAAGCATGCCTGGCTCGCCGCCGGTCACCGCTGACCGGACCGCAAGATCAGGGTCGACCACCCTTCAATGACGAGGCGGCGCGCCAGGGCCAGACCCTGAGCCCGGTGCGCCGCCACCACCAACGCTTCCTGCCGCCGCAGCAATCCCGCCAGAACGGCAACCCCGCCCGGCGCGATAACCTGCGCCAGATCGCGCGCCATCAGCGCCAGCGGCCGGGCAAGAATATTCGCAAAGATCAGATCGTATCGCGCGCCGCGCAAAGCCCGGCTGCGGTAGCCCGCGGCGCAGACGACGCGCACCCGGCCGGCGAGCCCGTTGCGCCTGACGTGATGGGTCGCGACCCGCACCGCCGCGCAATCGACATCGCTCGCCAACACCCTTCGCCGCAACCGCTTTGCCGCGGCGATCGCCAAAATGCCGCTGCCGGTGCCGATGTCGAGCGGCCGGCGCGAAGCGGCGCCGGCGCGCCAGGCCGTCGAGCGCCCTGAGGCAACCGCGCGTCGAGGCGTGCTCGCCGGTGCCGAACGCGGTCGCCGCGTCGATCTCGATGGCGATCGCTCCCGCCGGTGCCGAACCCTTCCAATGCGATCCGTGAATGAAGAACCGCCCGATGACCAGCGGCGGAAAGGCGCGGCGGTTTTCCGCCAGCCAGTCGCGTTCGGGCAATCTCTCTTCGGCGATGCGCAGCAGCTTGCCGCCGGCCGCCGCCGCGGCCAGCCGCAGCCGGACCTCCAGCGCCGCGTCCAGCACCGGCGTGCGCGGATAGGCCTCGACCCGCCACAATCCGGCGCCCGCATCGGTCTCGAAGGCGCTGACCGCGCCGGCCGCTTCGTCAAACGCCGCTGCAACCGCGAGCGCGGCTTCGGCGCCCTTGATTTCAGCGATGATGCGTAATGTGCCGTCCATAGAAGACTAGGTCCCGGCGACGGCCGGGACCCATGCACCAACCGCTCGGGCTGCGCCCAGATGGGTCCCTGCCTGCGCAGGGACCTTCTCCCGGGCGAGGTCACGCGCGCTCGACAAAGGCGTCCATGACCTTTTTGTCGCCGGCATGCTCGAAATCGATCGCCAGCTTGTTGTCCTCGACCGCGCGCACCGTGCCGTAGCCGAATTTCTGGTGGAACACCCGGTCGCCGACCGCAAACCCGCCGACCTTGCGGATTTCCTGCCCGCGCGGCGGTGTCGCGGGGCTCAGCGTCAGCAGCGCCCGCTTTGCATTGCGCGCGTCGCGCGCCTGTTCCCAGGCGGCGCCCCAGCCGGGCGAGGCCGCGGCCCAGCCGGTCGCCGCACCGCCCCAGCTGCCGGCCATCGCCGCGCCGGCGCCGAGCCCCATCTCGGTCGTCATTTCGACCTGCGCCGCCGGCAATTCGTCGATAAAGCGCGAGCGCGCCGAATTCTGCCATTGGCCGTGGACGCGCCGGCTCCCGGCAAACGAGACAAAGACCTGCCGCCGCGCCCGGGTCAGCCCGACATAGGCGAGGCGGCGCTCCTCTTCGAGACCCTTCAGCCCGTGTTCGTCGACCGAGCGCTGGCTCGGAAACAGCCCTTCCTCCCAGCCCGGCAGGAACACGCTGTCGAATTCGAGACCCTTGGCGCTGTGCAGCGTCATCAGATTGACCATGTCGCCGCCGCTGTCGGCGGCGTTGTCCATGACCAGGCTGACATGTTCGAGAAACCCGCCGAGGTTCTCGAATTCGGCCATCGCGACGACCAGCTCCTTCAGGTTTTCCAGCCGGCCCGGCGCATCGGGCGATTTGTCGGCCTGCCACATCCCGGTATAGCCCGATTCGTCGAGCACGATCTGAACGAGATCGGTGTGCGCGGTCCGCTCGGCCGCCTCGCGCCAACGGTCGAGCGCGGCGAGAAACGCCGCCAGCGCGTTGCGCGCGGCGCGCGGCAGCTGCTCCCCGGCGATCAGCTGGCGCGCGGCGTCGACGAGCGGCAGCGAGCCGGCGCGCGCGGCGGCGTGCAGCAGCTGCAAGGTCGCGGTGCCGATGCCGCGCCGCGGCATGTTGACGATGCGCTCGAAGGCGAGATCGTCGCTCGGCTGGCGGATGAGGCGCAGATAGGCGAGCGCGTCGCGGATCTCCTGGCGCTCGTAGAAGCGCGGGCCGCCGACCACGCGATAGGGCAAGGCCAGCGCGATAAAGCGCTCCTCGAACTCGCGGGTCTGGAACCCGGCGCGTACCAGGATCGCGATTTCCTTGAGCGCATGGCCGCGGCGATGCAGCGCCTCGATCTCGTCGCCGACCCAGCGCGCCTCCTGCTCGGCGTCCCACAGCCCGCGCACGATGAGCTTGTCGCCGGCATCGGCGCGGGTCCACAAGGTCTTGCCGAGCCGCCCGCGGTTATGGGCGATGACCCCGGCGGCGGCGGCGAGGATTTCCGGCGTCGAGCGGTAATTCTCCTCCAGCCGCACGATCAGCGCGCCCGGAAAATCGCTCTCGAATTTCAGGATGTTGCCGATCTCGGCGCCGCGCCAGCTGTAGATCGACTGGTCGTCGTCGCCGACGCAGCACAGGTTCTTGTGCTGCTGCGCCAGGAGCCGCAGCCACAGATACTGCGCGAGGTTGGTGTCCTGGTATTCGTCGACGAGCAGATAGCGGAAGCGGTGCTGATAGGTGGCGAGGATCTCGGGGTTCTCGGTGAACAGCGTCAGATTGTGCAGCAGGAGATCGCCGAAATCGACCGCGTTCACGGTGGCGAGGCGCTCCTGGTAGGCGCGGTAGAGCGCGAGCGCGCGGCCATCGGCCCAGTCGCCGGCATCGTCCGCGGGCACCTTGTCCGGGGTGAGGCCGCGGTCCTTCCAGCGCTCGATGACCCCGAGCAGCGCGCGCGCCGGCCAGCGCCGCTCGTCGATGTTGGCGGCGGCGATCAGCTGTTTCAGGAGGCGCTGCTGGTCGTCGCTGTCGAGAATCGTGAAGTTCGATTTGAGGCCGACCACCTCGGCATGACGGCGCAGGATGCGGGCGGCGAGCGCGTGAAACGTGCCGAGCCACACCCCCTCGGCGGCGCGCCCGATCATCGCTTCGAGACGCTCCTTCATCTCGCGCGCCGCCTTGTTGGTGAAGGTGACCGCCAGCACCTCGCCGGGAAAGGCGCGGCCGGTGCCCAGGATGTGCGCGAGGCGCGTCGTCAGCACCCTTGTCTTGCCGGTGCCGGCGCCGGCCAGCACCAGGACGGCGCCCTCGACCGCCGCGACGGCGCGGCACTGCGCCTCGTTGAGGACTGGCGAGGTGTGCCGCCGGATGCGTCGGCGGAGGCGGCTGGTCGGCGAGTGAGATCGGTCATGGCGCCCATCATATAGCAATGGGCGCGCCGGGGCACCAGGGATGGACGCATCCGGACCAGCGGACCGATCCACGACCACATGCGGTCCGGAGGCCCGATCGGTCGCATGCAGTGGCGCAAAAGCCACGCTGCGGCGCAAAACTGTTGCAAAAGAGACGAGTTCTGGTCTTGCCGGATCGCCCTCGCCCTATGATGCGCACGAACATTCGCCAGCCTCCCCACATGCACGCCGCAATCGTCCTCCTGGTCCTGATCCTGACCTATATCGGCATGGCCGCCGGTCGGATCGCCTGGCTGCGGGTCGACCGGACCGGCATCGCGCTGCTCGCGGTGATCGCGCTGCTGGCGAGCGGCGAGATGACGCTCGACGATTTCGGCAGCGCGGTCGACATGCCGACCGTGGCGCTGCTGTTTGCGATGATGATCATCTCGGCGCAGTTCGCCGAATCGGGCTTCATCGACCTGTGCGCCCGCACGATGGTCGAGATGCGGGGCGGCACGACCGCGCTCTTGGCGCTGACCGTGGCGATCGGCGGCGTGCTGTCCGCGGTGCTCGCCAACGACATCCTGGTCGTCGCGATCGCGCCGCTCCTGCTCGCCGGCGCGCGGCGCCGCGGCCTCGATCCGCGGCCTTTCGCGCTCGCGCTCGCCGCCTCGATCAATGCCGGCTCGTCGGCCACCTTGATCGGCAATCCGCAGAACATTCTCTTGGGCGCGATCGGCCGGCTCGATTTCGCGGATTTTCTGGCGGCCTGCGGGGTCCCGGCGCTGTTCGCGCTGCTCGTCGTCTTCGCCGTGGTCTGGCTGCAATGGCACCGCCGGATCCGCGACGACGCGCCGCCGCCCGACGCGATCGCGGTCGCGGCGGTCCCCGTCAGCATCGTCCTCGACCGCAATCAGACGATCAAGGGCGGCGTCGCGGTCGCGGCCTTGCTGATCCTGTTTGCCACCCCGCTGCCGCGCGAGATCGGCGCGCTGATCATCGCGGCATTGCTCCTGGCCAACCGCAAGATCACCAGCCGCACGATGATCGCCGCGGTCGATTGGCCGCTGCTCCTGTTGGTTTCCTGTCTCTTCGCGATCACCGGGCAGCTCAACGAGGCCGGGATCGCCGCCAAGGTGCTGGCGTTCCTCGACGATCACCAGCTGCTGCCGAACAACCTGGCTGCTGCTGCTGCCGTTTGCCGGCGTGACCAGCAACGCGATCGGCAGCGTGCCGACGGCGATGCTGCTGCTGCAGATCTGGCCGGCCCCGCCTTCCGGGGTGCTCTATGCGCTGGCGCTGTTGTCGACGCTGGCCGGCAATCTCCTGCTCACCGGGAGCCTGACCAACCTGGTGATCGCCGAACACGCCGAGCGGATCGGGGCGCGGCTCACCTTTGCCGCCTATGCCCGCGCCGGGATCCCGATCGCCGCTGCTGTCGCTCGCCTTCGCGACCTTCTGGCTGGCGCTGACGCACATCCTGCCGCTGACGCCACCGGTGCCGTCGATACCCGCGCCGTAGACGTCGGACGGCCCGCCGCCGCGTCGCCCTGGCGGGGCCGGGCTGAGCGGGCTAGAACAGCCCCATATTCGCGCAGGAGCATTCGTGCCGTCCCAGCCCCTTCGCATCGGCACCCGCGGCAGCCCGATGGCGCTCTACCAGGCCGGGCTGGTCCGCGACCGGCTTTGCGCCGCCCATCCCGGCCTCGCCGCCCCGGGCGCGGTCGAGCTCGTGCCGATCCGCACCACCGGCGATCGCGTGCAGACCCGCCTCTTGGCCGAGATCGGCGGCAAGGGCCTGTTCACCAAGGAGATCGAAGCAGGCGCTGCTCGACCGCCGCATCGATCTCGCGGTGCACTCGCTGAAGGACATGGAGACGGTGCTGCCGGCCGGGCTCGAAATCGGCGCGATACTGGCGCGCGACGATCCGCGCGATGCGCTGGTCTCGCGCAGCGGCGGCGGTCTCGCCGATCTGCCGCAACGCGCGCGGATCGGCACGGCCTCGCTGCGGCGGCGCGCCCAGCTGCTGCGCCGGCGCGGCGATCTCGAGGTGCTGCCGATCCGCGGCAATGTCGACACCAGGCTCGCCAAGCTCGCCGCCGGCGAATTCGATGCGCTGGTGCTGGCGCTGTGCGGCCTCGAACGCCTCGGCAAAGCCGCGCTGGCGAGCGAAATCCTCGCGCCGGAGGTGATGCTGCCGGCGGTCGGCCAGGGCGTGCTGGCGATCGAGTGCCGGGCCGCGGACCCGGCATTGCGGCAGCTGCTCGCGCCGCTCAACGATCCGGCGAGCGCGGCCTGTGTCACCGCCGAGCGGGCGATGCTGGCGGCGCTCGACGGGTCGTGCCGCACGCCGATCGCCGGGCTGGCGACGATCGCCGAGGGTCGCCTCAGCCTCGACGCGCTGCTGCTGTCGCCCGACGGCAGCGCCGAGCGGCGCGGCCATATCGCCGGCGCGATCGGCGACGCGGTCGCCCTCGGCAACGAGCTCGGCGCGCGGCTGCGCCGCGACGCCGGCCCGGAATTCGGCTTTGGCTGATCAGCGCAGGAGCAAGCCTTGGTGGGCGACGCCCTCTCCGCAGGCCTGCAGATGCAGCCATTGCGCGGGCGTCAGCGGCCCGCGCACGACATCACCGTACAAGTACACCGGCCACCCCACGACGAAGACGGCATCGCTGACCACATCCTTGTTCTTATTGGGGCAGTCGCCGGTCGCATAAAAGCCGACCAGCAACAGGACGATCCCGATCGTCAGATAGAAGGGGATCAGTGATCGCATCGGCGTTCCCCGCGAGCGCAAGCGAGTTGCGCCATATCGGTTGACGCGCGGGCACCGCCATTGGTTCCCAGCGGATCAGAAAAATTACGCCAGCAGCCGCCCGGGCAGATGGCGGGCGAGCAGCCCCGGGCTGATCGGCATCAGAAGCGGACCGTCGGTCCACAACAGCGCGCACTCGATCGGGCGGCCGGGATAGATGCGGGCGAGCGCGGCGCGGTAGGTCGCCAACTGCTGCAGGTAGATCGGCGGCACGTCGTCTTCCGCTGACGGGGGCCGGCCGGACCGTCTTGAAATCGACGATCAGCACGCGCTCTGGCGTCACGACGAGCCGGTCGATCTGTCCCGACAGGGCGTGATCGGTCCCCGGGCTTGACCCGGGGATCAGCCCGACGACCGGCACCTCGGCCTGGGCGTCGGGTCCCCACAGCTCGGCGAGGCCAGGATCGCTCAGCACCGCGAGCGTCTCGGCGCAGATCTCGGCCTGCGCATCCGGCATCGAGCCCGTGCAGCGGCAGGGCGAGAAAGCGCCGCGCCGCCGCCGCGCGCTCGGGCGGCGGCAGTTCGGGCAGGCTCTGCAACAGCCGGTGCACGAGGAGACCGCGCTTGAAGCGGTCGCGGCCCGCCGTCGGCAGCGGCGACAGGGTCGCCGGTTCCGGCCCGCTCGGCCGCGACGGCAGCAGCGGTTTGGGCGGGCTCGGCTCGGGCGGCGGCGGGGCCAGCACCCAGCCCGGCAGCGGCCCGTCATGGCGCGCGCCGGCGAGCGGGCGGTCGCGGCTCGGCGGCGCGGTCTGCGCCGCGCTGAGGCGCAGCGCTGTCCCCGACCACCCGTCGCGCGCGCCGATCAGCGGCCGCGTGTCGAACGGCACCGGCGTGGCGATGCCGCTCCACCCGGCCTGCGCACAGCGCGTGCCAGGACGGTGCCTCCCTGGCCGGCCGCCGGGTCTCCCAGCCGCAGACATAGAGCCGGTCCTGCGCCCGGGTCAGCGCGACATAGAGCAGACGGCGATATTCCTGCAACTGGCGCCGGCGCAACCGGTCGCGCTCGGCGAGATAGAACGGCGCGGCAAAATCCTTGCGCGGACGCCACAGCGGCAGCCCCTCGGCCTCGCTCCACAGCGGCGATCCATCGCGAACCGGCAGTTGCATCGTGTCGGGCAGGAAGACGACCGGCGCCTCCAGCCCCTTGGCGCCGTGCACGGTCATGATGCGGACCTCGTCGCGCTGGCGTTCGCCGAAATCGCGCTTGACCTCGATGTCGCCGGCGGCGACCCAATGCAGGAAGCCCTGCAGCGAGGGCACGTGCTCGCGCTCATAGGCGAGCGCCAGGGCGAGGAATTCCTCGATCGGGTCGGCCGCCTCGGGCCCCAGCCGCTCGAGCATCGCGCGCCGGCCGTCCCCGGCGCCGAGGATCTCGGCATAGAGCTCGAAGGGCGGCACGAAATCGGCGCGGGCCAGCAGCTCGCCGCAGCCGCTCGGCCGCCCCGCGCATCGCCGGATGTTCGGCGGCGAAGCGGCGCAACCGGCTCCACAGCGTTGCCTCGCCGCGGTCGTAGGCAAGCAGAAACAGCTCGTCTTCCGAGAGGTCGAAAAGCGGGCCCTTGAGCACGGCGGCGAGGGTCAGATCGTCCTCCGGCAGCAGCAGGAACCGGCCGAGCGCGATCAGATCCTGCACCGCCAGCTCCTGCGCGAGCACCAGCCGATCGGTCCCGGCGACCGGCACGTCGCGCTGCTTCAGCGCGCGCAGCAATTCGCGGACGAAGGCGTTGCGGCGGCGCACCAGCACCATGACATCGCCCGGCCGCAGCGCGCGGCCGCGCGGCTCCAGCCGCTCGCCGCTAGAGAGCCACTGCGCGATCGTGGCGGCGATCGCGCGCGCCAGCCGCGTGTGGGGCTCGGCCGGGCGCGGGGCGGCACCGGGCGGCGCGTCGTCGTCCGGCAATACCGGCGGCCACAGCTCGACCAGGCCGGCCTGGCCGGCGCGCGCCGCGACATGACGGATGGCGCCGCCGTCGAGCGCGACGCCATCGGCCGCGTCGGCGTGGCGGAACACCGCGTCGACCGCCTCCAACAACGGTTCGGCGGCGCGGAACGAGATCTCCAGCGGCACCACGCGCCATTCCTGTTTGGCCGCCGTTGACGCGCGCCTCGAAATGCTGGCGCATCGCGGCAAAGGCGCGCGGATCGGCGCGCTGAAAGCTGTAGATCGATTGCTTCGCATCGCCGACCGCAAAGACGGTGCGGACCCGCTCGCCGGCGCCCTCGCCGGCAAAAAATTCCTCGGTCAAGCGCGGCGACGATGTCCCATTGCTCGGGATTGGTGTCCTGCGCCTCGTCGATCAGGATGTGGTCGAGGCCGCCATCGAGCTTGAACAGCACCCAGGGCGCCACCCCGGGCCGGCGCAGCAGTTCCAGCGCCTTCTGCACGAGGTCGTCGTAATCGAGCAGCCCGTGCAGCCGCTTGCGGTCGCTCATAGGCGCGCAGCAACGCATCGCCGAGGCGGACCAGCGCGCCGGTCGCCTCGAACACGGCAAGGCCGGCGCGCTCGGTCACGAAACGCAGGACGCGCTCGGCCTCGGCCGTGAGCACGGCGCACGGATCGGCGGGCGATGCCTTTGCCGCGGCCTGCTTGGTGATCAGCGTGTCGCGGACCTTGCCTTCGTCGGTCAGGAAGGCCTTGACGTAGTCGTCGAGCAGAAGGCGCCGTTGTTCGGGGCTGGCGCACCAGCGGGCGAGGACCGCGCCGCGCTCCTGGTCCCTCGGAGATCCCGTTGGCCAGAGCAGCGGCGGCAGCGCGCAAGCCGGCTTCATCGCCGCGCGGCGCAGAACGCCGCGATCAGGCTCTCGCTTGTGGCGTCCTGCGGCACCGCGAGCGCCGCGCAGAGCCGCCGGTGCAGCACCGCTTCGCCTTGGGCGAGCGCCTGGCGCAGCTTGCCGCGCTCGGCGGCGAGCGCGGTCATCAGCTCGATGAAGCGTTCCTCCTGGGCGTAGCCCGCGACGACCGCCAGCGCCTCGGCGAGACCTGGTTCGGCTTCCGTCCGCGCCGCGGCGATGACCGCCTCCGCCGCCTCGGCGAGGGCTTCCGCGGCGCCGCGCTCGTCGATGACGGCGAATTCGGGCGGCACTCCGGCTTCGAGCGGAAAGCGGCGCAGCAGCGATTGGCAAAAGGCGTGGATCGTCGCGATCTTGGCGCCGCCCGGCACATCGAGGACGCGCGCGAACAGCTGACGCGCGCGCGCGATCTCCTCGCTCGTGCGGGAAATGGCCGGTCAGCTCGACCAGCTCTTCCGCCAGCTCTGCCGGGCGGCAGCGTGGTCCAGGCGGCGAGCCGCTCATTGATCCGGTTGGCCATCTCGGCCGCGGCGGCGCGGGTGAAGGTCAGGCACAGGATGCGGGCCGGATCGGTGCCGCCGAGCATCAGCGCTGAGCAGCCGGTCGGTCAGCACCTTGGTCTTGCCGGTCCCGGCCGAGGCGGCGACCCAGACCGACTCCGCCGGCTCCAGCGCCCGCCGCTGGGTGGCGGCGGCTTCGGCGATGCGGCTCATGGCTCGCCCTCGGGCTCGTCTTCGGCCTCAGCGTCCGCTTCGTCGAGCCGTTCGAGATGGCGGTAATCGGAAAAGCGCGGCGCCCATTGCGGGTCCGGCACCGGCGGGTAGGCCGTCGCCGGGTCGTCGAAGCGATCGATCAGGGCGCTGACCTTGGCGAGCGCGCGGTCGATCAGCGCCGCCGGATCGTCGCCGCCGATCGGATGGCGCTCGCCGGCCGGCTCGCCGCCGGAAAGCCGCCAGTATTCGAGCGCCGCCGGCCGGCCGCTCAGCCCGTCGAAGCTGCCGTCGCGGGCGATCGCGCCTTCGAGCGGCAGCTGCACCGCGACGGCATTCTCGATCTCGCGCTTCTGCGGCAGCGCCCCGGTCTTGTAGTCGATCAGCATCAGCTCGCCGCTGGCGAACCGGTCGATGCGGTCGGCGACGGCGGTGATCGTGAACGGGCCGGCGCGGGCCGGGATCACGAGCCGGCCGCGGCGCTCGCTGAGGCTCTCGACGATCTCGATCCGGCGCACCGCGCTCCTCGGCGACGAACCAGCGCGCGATCCGCAGAAAGCGCGGCCACCAGAACGCCCAGACCCCGGGCCGCGACAGGATCGGCCCGAAGCACTCGCGGCCGATCTCGATCAGCTCCTCTTCGGCAGACAGCGGCAAGCCGTGCGGATAGCCGCCCGACGAATTTCGGCGAGCGCCTCATGCACCCTGATCCCGAGCTCGGCCCGGCCGGGATCGGCATCGAGCTCGTCGAGCGCCTTCAGGCGCAGGATGTGGCGGGCGTAGATCGCATAGGGATCGCGGATCCAGGTCTCGATCTGGGTCACCGACAGCTGGCGCGGCCGGGCGGCGAGCGGCGGGCGCGGCGCGGCCGGCGGGCTCGGCCGGTGCCGGCCGGGCTGGTCGCGCAGCGCCGCCGCGGCGGCGATCTCGGGCTCCGCCGCGAGCGCGTCCGTCGAGCCCGACCGCGCGCAGCACCGTGTCGAGCCGCAACAGCCAGCGCGACGGCACGGTCGGCACCCCCTCGCGCCGCGTCGCGCGGGTCAGCGCGACCGCCGGCGCGCCGAGCGCCTGGGCAAAGTCATGGGCGGCGATGCCGATCGCGCGCTCGGGGAGCGCGATGCCGAATTCCTGGCGCATCTGGCGCGACATCCACGGGTCGAAGGCGGCCGGCCCCGGCCAGGTGCCCTCGTTGAGGCCGCCGAGAACGAGGAGGTCGGCCTGTTGCAGCCGCGCCTCGACGAGGCCCCAGATCGCCAGGCGCGGATGCTGCCCATAGGCCGGGCGCACCACCGCGCCGGCGGCGAGCGCCTCGAACAGCGCCGGGTAGTGACGCCCGGGCAGCGCCGGAAAATCGGCGGCCGCGTCGAGCAGCTCGTGGCAGAACCGCGCCGCCGCCTCGCCGGCCGCGTCGCGCCACAGCCGCGCGACCCCGGTTTCGCTGTCGGTCGCGGCGAGCAGCTCGGCCGCCCTGATATGCGCGCCGGCCAGCTCGACGAGCGCCACGCTGTCGCGGTCGAGAAGCTCGGCAAGCCCGCCGAGACAGCGTTCGAGGCGGTCGACAAAGCCGAGCAGCCACGCATCGCGGCCGGCCAGCGCCGCGCGCAGCCCGGCAAAGCCCGGCGCCGGGCGCGGCCCGCGGATCGCGGCTTCGAGACGGCGGGCGTAATCGCGAAACACCGCCGGCGCCAGCCCGCCGGCGGCGAGCGGATGCTTCAGCGCGGCGAGCAGCGCAACCGGCGCCAGCGCGCTGTCGGCGAGGTCGAGGACGAGGCGCAGAAACGCGCCGGGCGGCGTCCGGTTGAGCGGCAGCCCGGCCGAATCGTCGATCGCGATGCCCCAGCGGCGCAACTCGGCGGCGACGCGGCGGGCCAGCTCGCGGTCGGGGGTGACGAGGGCGGCTGTCGCGGCCGGCGTTTCGAGAGCGCGGCGCAGCAACAGGGCGATCGTGACCGCCTCGTCCTGCGGGCTGGCGCAGTCATAGCGGGTGAGCCCGCCGAGCGCGTCGGCCGGCTCGGGCGCGAGGTCGCGCCAGGCATCGGTCATCGCCGCCGGGCGCAGCGCCTGCGCCACCAGCCGCAGCCGCGCTTCGCGCCCGCTCGGCGCACGCCGGCTGCGCGCGCAGCGGCCAATCGCGAACATCCCCGGGCGCGATTTCCAAGGCCCGCAGCAGCAGCGCCATCAGCTGCTGCGGGTGCGCCGGCTCCTCGCGCGATCAGCTCCCACTCGCCGGCATCGCAGGAGCGGTCGAGCCCGGGCAGGATCACCGCGCCCTGGTCGAGCCAGGCGACGACCGATAAGCAGCTCGACCAGCGCCGGCAGGCCGCCGGTCAGCCCGGCGGCGATGACCGGCGCGGCCGGCGGGATGCGCCGCCACAGCTCGCCCTGGCGCCGCAGCAGCAGGTTGCGCCGCTCGGCCGGGTCGAGCGCGCCTTCGGCGGCGAGGAGCGTCGGCCAGTGCGCGCGGCAGGATGTCGAGAAAGCGCAGCACCTGCTGCCAATGCTCGGCAAAATCGTCGGGCACCAGCTCGCGCAGCCTGCCGAAATCAGCCTCTTCGCTTTCGACCGTGTCGAGCAGGCGGGCGAGCGCGGCCGCCAGCGCCGCCGCCTGGCCGGGCAGCAGCGGGCCGTCGCCGCTCGCCTGGCTCCAGCCCAGCACGAGCTGGGTCAGCAGCAGGCGGCGCCGCAGCTCGGGGATCGCGGGCGGGATGGCGAGGCTCGGATCCTCGGCGCCCGCCGAATCCCCGAGGCCGAGCGCGATCTCGTCATCGTCGAGATCGCCGATCGGGCGCAGCCGCGGCAACAAGCAGCGGCGCCCCGGGATCGCTGCCCTCGGCCGTCAGCCGCAGGAACGCCTCGCGCAGCGAACGCGCCGCGCGCCGCGTCGGCAGCAGCACGGTCATGCGCGGCAGCTTGAGCGGGTCGCCGCCGGCGAGGTCGAGCAGCCCGTGCGCAAGCGTCGCGAGAAACGGCCGGTCGGGCGCGATCGTATAGAGGTGCGGCGGCACCGAAGATCGATCCGATATAGCCGAACCGGCTCGGCTCAGATTTACCACGGAGACACGGAGCGTCACGGAGATTCCATCCAGATAACCGCAGTCCCGCCGAAAGCCGGGACCCACGCGGGCGATCGCACGAGCATGCGGATGAGTGGGTCCCGGCTTCGCCCGACTGCGGTCTATGATTTCTGCGTCCTCCGTGCTCTCCGTGGTTAATCCGAGTTCTACCGCTCGATGCGGTGCGAGGCGAAGCGGGCGCGGGTCGCTTCCAGCCCCTCCGGGGTGCCGATGTGATACCACTCGCCGTCATGCACGATCCCGCGTGAGGCGGCCCGGGCGCTCGGCGCGGTCGTAGACGAGGTTCAGCGAGAAGCGCCGCTCGGCGATGCCGTCGAAGAGCCGGCGGTGGAGCAGCTGCACGCCGCTGAAGATGTAGGGCGCGATCTCGCGCTCGCCGCGCCGCCGCGGCACCCCGAGCGGATCGAGAAAATAATCGCCGCTGCCCTCATAGCCGACCGCCGTCACGGTGCGCTGGAGCAGCAGCACGGCGTCCATCCGGGCCGGGTCGAACGCGGCGGCGAGGCGCGCCAGGGCATGATCCTTGCCGTCGAGCCACAAGACGTCGCTGTTGACGACGAAAAAGCATTCGCCGAGCAGCGGCAGCGCATGGGCGACCCCGCCGCCGGTTTCGAGCAGCTCGTCTTCCGTTGAGATCTCGATGTGCGGATGATCGCGCGCGGCGAGCCGGGCGGTCACCATCGCCGCCTTGTAATGCACGTTGACGACGACCCGCTCGACCCCGACCAGCGCCAGCCGGTCGATCGCGTGGTCGAGCAAGGTGCGGCCGCCGATTTCGACCAGCGGCTTCGGCACGGTGTCGCTGATCGGGCGCATCCTGGTGCCGAGGCCGGCGGCGAGAACCATTGCCGATTTGGCTGCGCCGGTCATGCCGCGCTCGTCTCGCGCGCTTGTCCGAGCGGCGAGCGCCGGACGCGGCGCGGCAGGTGGCGATCGAGCCAGTCGGCGATCGGGGTCAGCGCCGGCTCGCGCCGTACCTCCTGTTCGATCAGCCGCCAGACCCGCGCGATATGGGCGAGATAGGCGGGCTTGCCGTCGCGCCGCCACAGCCGGGTGAAGATGCCGAGGATCTTGCAGTTGCGCTGCGCGGCGAGGATCGCGCCGGAGCGCAGGAACACCGCCCGGTCGAGACCGGGAAACGCGGCGAGATAGCGCTCGGTCATCGCCGCGCGCAACGCCGCCGGGACATCGCGGCGCGCATCCTCCAACAGCGAGACCAGATCATAGCTCGCCGGCCCCAGCACGGCGTCCTGGAAATCGAGCAATCCGCACCCCGCGACGCCCGGCCGGCCGGGCAACAGCATCAGATTGTCGACGTGATAGTCGCGCAGCACCAGCGTCGCGCCGGGAAGCGTCGCCTGCGGCAGGATATCGCGCCACCGCGCGAGATAATCCTCGCGCGCCGCCGGCGGAAGCGCCGCCGCCGAGCACGCTCGGCGCATACCAGTCGACGCAGCAGCGCCGCCTCGCCCAGCAGCCGCGCCGCGTCATAAGGCGGCAGCGGCGGAAGCCCGCTCGCGGCGACCGCCTGGTGCAGCGCGACCAGGGTATCGATGGCGAGCGCATAGAGGGCGGCCTCGTCGGCCCCGCCGGCGAGCAGCCTGGTATAGCTGTCGTCGCCGAAATCCTCGATCAGCAGAAACCCGTGCTCGCCGTCCTCGGCAATGATTTGCGGCGCGCTGAGCCCGAGCCCGCGCAGAATGGCGGCCACAGCCATATAGGGTCGAACATCCTCCAGAGGCGGCGGCGCGTCCATCAGCACGACCCGCCGGGCGCCGTCGACGAGGCGATAATAGCGCCGGAACGAGGCGTCGCCGGCGAGGCTCACCGGGACGACGCCGTCCCAGCCCGCTGCCGCGAGAAAACCCGCCATCGCGGCCTGGCGCGTGCCGACTGGCGGGGAACGCGCGTTCATTGCGGGTCATTCCCGCGAAAGCGGGAATCGCAGGGGCCCCAAGGGTTCAAGCGGTCGCTCTGGACCCCCGCTTGCCCCCTCCCTAACCCTCCCCCGCTTGCGGGGGAGGGAAGGGTGGGGGCGGGGGTGACGGGACGTTGGTGCGGCAAAACCGGCAAGGCGCGCGGCCCACTCGGCCCCCGGAGCGCACCCGGGATCGATCGCGGCGCGCCGAGATGCGGGCGTCGGGCCGGCGGAGAGGGTGATTTCCAGCCGCCGCGCCGGCACCAGGGAACCCAGCCTCTCGGGCCATTCGATCAACGAAATCCCCTCGCTAAAGGCGTCCTCGATGTCGAGTTCCCAGGCTTCCTCCGGGTGGCGCAGCCGATAGCCGTCGATATGCCAGACCGTCCCTTCGCCAAGCTCGTAGACCTGCACCAGCGTGAAGCTCGGGCTCGGCACCGCCTCGACGCCGCCGCGGGCGCGGATGAAGGCGCGGGCAAAGCTGGTCTTGCCGGCGCCGAGCTCGCCTTTGAGAGCGATCACATCGCCCGGCCGGGCGAGCGCCGCGATGCGGGCGGCGAGCGCCGCCGTGGCCGCTTCATCGGGCAGCTCGATGACGATCATGGCCTATGCCTTGTATATCGCCGAGCCGAGCGGCCGCAATCTGCTTGCGCGGACTCGGACGCCGCGAAGCCGGCCGCCGGCGCGCTTGCGCGAGCGCGCCCGGCGGCTAAGGTGGCGCAATGCAGAACGCTCACGACAGCTGCGATGTCGCGATTATCGGCGCGGGGCCGGTGGGGCTGTTCGCTGTCTTCGAATGCGGCATGCTCGAGATGAGCTGCCAGGTTTTGCGACGCCTTGCCGGCGCCGGGCGGGCAATGTGTCGCGCTCTATCCGGAAAAGCCGATCTACGACATCCCGGGGTATCCGCGAATCGGTGCCGCCGAGCTGGTCGAGCGACTGATCGAGCAGGCCGCTCCGTTCGCGCCGGTGTTCCATCTCGGCCAGGCCGTCTCGCGGCTCAAAGCGACGGCGGGAGGCTTTGTCGTCGAGAACGCGGCGGGGCGGCGCATCGCCGCCCGCGCGGTGGTGATCGCGGCCGGGGCCGGCGCGTTCGGGCCGAACCGCCCGCCGCTTCCCGGCATCGCCGAGTTCGAGGAGAAGAGCGTCTTTTATCTGGTCCGGCGACGCGAGGATTTCCGCGGCCGCCGGGTCGTCATCGCCGGCGGCGGCGATTCGGCGGTGGATTGGGCCCTCTCGCTCGCCGACATCGCCGAGCGGGTGATGGTCGTCCATCGCCGCGGCAAATTCCGCGCGGCGCCGCAATCGGCCGCGCGGCTGCAAGCTCTTGCCGAGGACGGCCGGGTCGAGCTGGTCATTCCCTATCAGCTGCACGCGCTCGAAGGAGCGGGCGGGCAACTCTCGGCGGTGATCGTCGCCGATCTCGCCGGGCGGACCCGCCGGCTCGCGGCCGATTGCCTCTTGCCGTTTTTCGGCCTCGCCACCGATCTCGGCCCGCTGGCGGCCTGGCGGCTCGATCTCGAGCACAACAGAATCAGCGTCGATCCCGCGACCTGCGCGACCTCGCGGCCAGGGATTTTTGCGATCGGCGACATCGCAGCCTATCCCGGCAAGCTCAAGCTGATCCTATCGGGCTTCGCCGAGGCGGCGCTGGCGGCGCATGCGATCCATCCGCTCGTCCATCCGGGCGAGGCGCTGCATTTCGAGTATTCGACAATGAAAGGGCTGCCGGAACGCTGACCCCTGGTTGAATCCGCCCGCCTCAAACGGCGGGGCGCGAGGCGACAGGCTCTGGCGCAGGCAGGCGGAGCCTCGCCGGCAGACGGCACAAAATGGTGGTGCCCGAGCCCGGCTCCGAGGCGATCGAGACCGAGCCGCCATGCAGCTCTATGAGGCTCTTGACCAGCGACAGGCCAAGCCCGGCGCCGGCTTCCCGAGAATACGGGTTGCCGCGCTCGAATTTTTCGAAGACCCGCTGCTGGTCGGCCGCCGGGATTCCCACCCCGGTATCGGTCACCGCGAGGATCAGATCGCCGTCATCGATGCGTGCCTCAAGCCGGACCGACCCCCCGGCCGGGGTGAATTTGACCGCGTTCGAAACCAGGTTGAACAGCGCCTGCTTGAGGCGCCGTTCATCGGCCGTCGATCCCATCGATCCCGGCCGGGCAGTGCATCGTCAGCGACAGATCCTGGCTGCGGGCGCGCTCGCGCGTCAGGGTCATGACCGCCTCGAGCATGTCGCGCACCTCGATCCGGCCGGGCTCGAGCACCATGTAGCCGGCCTCGATCGTGGCGAGATCGAGGATGTCGTTGATCAGCGACAGCAGCCGGTGCGAGCTGTCGATAATGCCGCGGCTGTAGTCGAGCTGACGCGGCGATGAGCGGCCCGAAATACTGGTTCGCGAGGATCTCGGCGAAGCCGATGATCGCGTTCAACGGCGTGCGCAGCTCATAGGAAACATTGGCGAGGAATTCGCTCTTCAACCGTCCGGCGGTTTCCAGCGCCTCGTTGCGCTCGCGCAGCGCGCGCTCGACGCGAGCGGTGTCGGTGACATCGAGGTAGGTCGACAACACATTGCCGTCGGGCAGGAGAACCGTCGCGCGCTGCAGCACCGACCCGTCGCGCCGGTCGAGCCGGCCGCTCGCATGCGTCTGCGCCGTGACCTCGGCGATGATCTGCTCGCGCGTCGCCGGCCAATCGCCGCCGTCTTCGTAAAAATCCCGGGTCTTCTCGACGATGTCGCCGACATGCGGCTCGCCGGCAAGGTCGCTTTCGGTCAACCCCCAGATCGTGCGATAGGCCGGATTGTGCAGCTTGAGCCGGCCGTCGCCGCCGTACACGGCGATGCCCTCGAACAGATTGTCGAGCGTCTCGCGCTGAACCTCGATCAGGGTGTTGTACGAGCGTTCGAGCGCCAGGCGGTCGGTGACATCCTCGTAGACAAAGATCAGCCCGCCCAAGCGGATGCGGCGATACCGACACGCTCAGCGTGCGATCGTCGGGCCGGTGCATCAGCTCGGTCTGCGGCTCGATCAACGAGGTGAACATCTCGAGCTGCTGACGCTTGAAGGCGCGAAAATCGGCGTATTCCGGGACGCGGCGGCGCTCGCGCAGGCGCTCCAACAACTCGTCGAGCGACGGCTCGCCGGCGAGCCAATCCTCCTCAATTCCCCACAACCGGGCAAACGCCGAGTTGAAAAAGTTGAGGCGCTTGTCGGCGCCGTAGATCGCCACGGCGGCGTGGATGCTTTCGAGCACCTGGCCATGCGCATTGACGTGCCGCGCCAATTCACCCTCGGCGCTTTCAAGATCGGTGTGGTCGATGGCCACGCCGATCGTCCCGCCGGACCGGTCGGGCGCCTCGCTGAATTCGAGCAATCGGCGCGAGCCGGCGATGACGACATGGCAGCGCTCGCTTTGGACCGTCCCGGCGGCGGCCGCCCGGGCGAGCGCCAGCGTTCGGTCCCGTCCGTTCTCGGGCGCCAGCTCACAGGCCTGCGCCAGCACCGCCGCGCGCGGCAAATCGAGCGCCGCGGCATAGGCGTTGTTGCAATCGACGACGCGCAGGTCAGGGTCGCGGCGCCAGACCGGCATCGGCAGCGCGTCGAGCATCGCGCGCAGAGCCGCCGCCTCGGCGACCGCCGCGGCGCGCGCCGCCTCGGCGCGCCTGATTGCCGACACGTCGGCAAGCCACATCACGCTGTCGCCGCTCGGGGTCCGGCGCCCCTCGATCTCGTAGGTCGCGCCGCCGGGCGCGGAAACCGACGCCGTGAACGCCGTGCCGACCCGCTTCAGATCCTCGACCGCGGCAGCGATGCGCGCCGCGTCTGCAGTCTCGATCCCGTCAAGAAAACCCGCATACGTGAAGTCCGTGCCGCCGCCCGGCAGCCGGCCGAGCGCGATTTCCTCGGAAGCCTCGCGCCGCCAGCGAAACCCGGCGACCGGCAGCGCGCCGAGCACCGACGCCATGGCGGCGCGGCTGAGCTCGGCCGCGTCGCGCGCCGCCATCGCCTCGCGGCACTCAGCCCGCGCGCGCCACCACAGGCGGCGCAGGCCGCCGCGGCGAGCAAGCAGATTCCGGCAGCAAACCCGATCACAATGTGCCGCCTCTCGGCGCGGCGCCCTCAACCTTTGGTGGACGGCTTGCGACTGGCCGAATAATCCGGCGTTCTTCCCGAAAAGAAAAGAGCCACCAACTTTGCCCGCGATTGCCTCCGTGCCGCCAGGCCGCCGCCTCGATCAGTATCGATAGTAATCCGGCTTGAACGGACCGGTGCCGGGAACGCCGAGATACTCGGCCTGGGCCGGGCTCAGCTGGGTCAGCTTGGCGCCGAGCTTGTCGAGATGCAGTTGCGCGACCTTCTCGTCCAAGTGCTTGGGCAAGACATAGACCTTGTTGTCGTACTTGCCGTGGTTGTTCCACAGCTCGATCTGCGCCAGCACCTGGTTGGTGAACGAGGCGCTCATCACAAAACTCGGATGACCGGTGGCGCAGCCGAGATTGACGAGGCGCCCCTTGGCCAGCACGATCAGCCGCTTGCCATCGGGGAAGACGACCTCGTCGACCTGCGGCTTGACCTCCTCCCAGACATAGTTGCGCAGCGAATCGATCTGGATCTCGCTGTCGAAGTGGCCGATGTTGCAGACGATCGCGCGGTCCTTCATCTGGCGCATGTGGTCCAACGTGATGACGTCGACATTGCCGGTCGCGGTGACGAAAATGTCGGCCCGCGACGCCGCCTCGTCCATCGTCGTGACCTCGTAGCCCTCCATCGCCGCCTGCAGCGCGCAGATCGGATCGATCTCGGTCACCATGACGCGCGCGCCCTGGCTTCTGAGGCTCGCCGCCGAGCCCTTGCCGACATTGCCGAACCCGCACACGACCGCCATCTTGCCGGCGACCATGACGTCGGTGGCGCGCTTGATCCCGTCGACCAGGCTCTCGCGGACGCCGTAGAGATTGTCGAATTTCGACTTGGTGACGCTGTCGTTGACGTTGATTGCCGGTGCCTTGAGCGTGCCTTCGCGCATCATTTCGTAGAGCCGGTTGACCCCGGTGGTGGTCTCTTCCGAGATGCCGCGGATCTCGGCGAGCAGGTGGGGATGGCGATCGTGGATGATCTTGGTCGCATCGCCGCCATCGTCGAGCACCATGTTGGGCTGCCAGCCATCCGGCCCGCGCAAGGTCTGCTCGATGCACCAACTCGTATTCCTCCTCGGTCTCGCCCTTCCAGGCGAAGACCGGGACGCCGCGCGCCGCGATCGCGGAGGCGGCATGGTCCTGGGTCGAAAAGATGTTGCACGAGCTCCAGCGCAGGCTGGCGCCGAGCGCAATCAGCGTCTCGATCAACACCGCGGTCTGGATCGTCATATGGAGGCAGCCGACGATGCGCGCGCCCGTCGAGCGGCTGGGCGGCGCCGAATTCCTCGCGCAGCGCCATCAGCCCCGGCATCTCGGTCTCGGCGATCGCGATCTCGCGCCGGCCCCAGCCGGCGAGGGCGATATCGGCGACCTTGTAATCGGTGAATTCGTGCATCTGGCGGCTCCTGGAATGACCGGCGGCGGTCGGAGGTTCAACATATAAAGATATCTTTATATGTCGTCAACACGAGCCTACTCTATACTGCCTCGGCCATCGCGTTGAAATCGTCGAGGAGGGCGGCGATCCGCCCCGCATCGGCCTGGTCCATGATCGCTCGGGCGCGCCGCGTCGCAGCGACCATGTCGAGGCTGCGGATGCGCTGCTTGACCCGCGGGATGCTTTGCGGCGCCATCGACAATTCGCGCAACCCGAGGCCCAACAGCAGCGCGGCATAGCGCGGGTCGCCGGCGATCTCGCCGCAGACGCTGATCGGAATCGGCGGCGCGCCGCCGCCTCGACGGCAAACTGAATGAGCCGCAGCACCGCCGGATGCAGTGGATCGTAAAGATGTGCGACCTGTTCATCGGTGCGGTCGATCGCCAAGGTGTACTGGATCAAATCGTTGGTGCCGATGGCAAAGAAATCGGCTTCGCCGGCGAGCGCGTCGGCAGCCAGCGCCGCGCCCGGCACCTCGATCATCGCGCCGAGCGGCGGCAGCGCTTCCGGCAGCCGCAAGCCGCGGCGCCGCAGCCGGCGGGCGCCCTGCTCCATCGCCTCGCGGACCTGGCGCAGCTCGCCGATCGTCGAGATCATCGGCAATAGGATCCGCACCGGCCCGAGGCTCGCGGCGCGCAGCATCGCGGCGAGCTGCGTGTCGAGAAGGCGGCGCTCCTTCAGCGACAGCCGGATTGCGCGCAAGCCGAGGGCCGGGTTCGCCGTGTCGGCGGCCGTGTATTGAGCGAGCGCCTCGGGCAGCTTGTCGCCGCCGACATCGAGGGTGCGCAGGGTCACCGGGCGCCCCGCCATTCCGGTCACCAGACCCGCGAAGAATTCGAATTGCTCGTCCTCGTCCGGCAAATCCTCGCGGTTCATATAGAGGAACTCGGTGCGCACCAGGCCGAGCCCCATGGCGCCGTTGGCCAGCGCCTGTTCGAGCTCGACCGGCAGTTCGAGATTGGCTTCGAGGCGGATCTCGATCCCGTCGCGGGTGACCGCCGGTACGCGCCGCATCCGGCCGAACTGGCGCCGCTCGCGGACGAAGGCTTCGTGGCGTTCCTGATAATCCTCTACGGTCTCGGGCGACGGGTCGACGATGACGGTTCCGGTGGAACCATCGATCACCAGCCTGGCGTCGGCGCGCGCCCACTCCAGGAGGCCCGGAACGGCGAGCACCGCCGGCAGACCAAGGGCGCGCGCCATGATCGCGGTGTGGCCTTCCGGCCCGCCGGATTCGGTGGCGAAGCCGCCGATCCGGCGAGGATCCATCAGCGCGGTGTCGGCCGGCGTGACCTCCTCGGCGAGGATGATGGCGCCGCCGCTCAAACCCGAATAGGCGATGTAGGGCTTTTTCAAGAGGTTGCGGATGAGCCGCGCGCCAACCACCCGGATGTCGTCGATGCGCGCCGCGAGATACGGGTCGCTCATCGCCGCGAAGGTCTTGCCGATCTCCTCGATTTCCAGCTCGATCGCGCGCTCGGCATTGATGCGCTGGCGGGCGATGCGCTGGTGAACCCCGCGGACGAGCCGCGAATTCGCCAGCATCGCGAGATGCGCCTCGAGGACATACCCGATCTCGTCGGCGGCCGATCCGGGAAGCGCGGTGGCGCGCGATTTGAGCTTGCGCAGCTGCCGGGCCGACGCCGCGACCGCCTCGGCAAAGCGGGCGCGCTCGGCTTCAACATCGGACGCGGCGATCCGGCTCTCGCTGACCGGCAGCTCGCCGCGCTCGCCGATATAGGCGGGCCCGATCGCGATCCCCGGCGAGACGCCGATCCCGGATAGCTTGTGCTCCTGCCGTGCCGTTGTCCCGGGGGTATCGTCAAGCCTCATCGAACTTGCATTCGATCAGGCGGGCCAGCGTCTGCACCGCTGTCGCCGCATCGCGCCCGGTGGCGCTGATCTCGATGACGGCACCCGCGGCGGCGAGCATCATCAGGCCCATGATCGAACGGCCGGAAACCGCGGTGCCGTTCTTGCGCACCTGGATATCCGCATCGAACTGCGCTGCGGTCTTGACGAAACGCGCGGCGGCGCGCGCGTGCAGCCCTTTTTGATTGCAGATCGTGCAGGTAAGCCGCACCGTCGCCGCGGTTTCCCCGGCACCGCCGGCACGCTGTTCGGGGATGCCGTCGGGGCTGATCGGCGCGCGTCGGCGAGCAGCTGCGAGGCGACGTTGATGTATTTGCGCCCGGCCTTGGGCGCCGAGCGCGGCGCGTTCGAGATTTTCCCAGCTCTGGCGCACGACCCTGGCCAGCTTGATCAGCATCGGCAGGTTGACCCCGGCGATGACCTCGATCTTGCCGCGGTCCATCGCCGAGATCGCGAGGTTGGAGGGCGTGCCGCCGAACATGTCGGTCAGCAGCACCACACCGTCGCCGGTGTCGACTTCGGCGATCGAGCGCAGAATGTCCTGGCGGTGCTGTTCCATATCGTCGTCGGGCCCGATGCAGACGGCGGCGATCTGGGTCTGCCCGCCGACGACGTGTTCGAGGGCGGCGACGAATTCGGTCGCCAGCCGCCCATGGGTGACCAGGACGATACCGATCATCGCGATCGCCTCGCCGGGCGACGGGACGGCCAGACGCGCAGACCCGGCTTGGCGCACTTCGGTCCGGCTGTACCGTCGGCGCCGCAGATCAAGCTCGCAATTATGAGATCGGTCGTGTTGCGCAGGGCAGAAGCCACTTGCCGCTCGCGCCGGACGACGGTCGGGGGCGACCCCGCCGGCGGGAGTATGAGGGTATCGCGGGCTCGATATAGCGCGGAGCGAGGCGCCCGTCATCAAGCTTGATGCGGCGGCCCGACGCACCGATCGTGCCGGCCGCCGCCCCGCGCCATCGCCGATGGCGGTGCCGTCGACACCGTCGCTCCTCATACGAGCTACAGCATAGCCGGGAGTCCCCGATCCCGGTAAACGCGCGCAGCGCAAGGCGTAGCTTTGCTGCCGCCGACGTTCGAACGGCGCGACCGCAATCACGCGGCAGGGCGAGCCCAAGGATTGCCTCGGTTTGCCGCGCCGGCAGCCGCTCGACGATTCTCCGGCGCGACCAGATCGATGACCAGCGCGACGGTCGCCTCGGCCAGCGCGTCGAACCGGACGAGGCCGATGCCGCGCACCTCGAGGAGCCGCGATCATCGGCCGGCGCGCGCACGATGACTTCCTCGCCGCGCCGGTACAGCTCGCACTGATCGTCGGCGACGAGGCGGGCACCGGCGTCAATCAGTCGCAGCGCCAGATCGGACTTACCCGACCCGGAGGCGCCGCGCAGCAGCAGGGCACGGCCATCGATGGCGATAGCGGTAGCATGAAGCAGCAGCCGATCGGTCACGGCGCGGCGCTCACGCGTCAACCGGCAGGCGGATCAGAAGCGGCCCCGCACGCCGCGCCCCCATTGGCGCCCTTGCCGTCTATCCGGTTCTCCGCCCAGATTGGCCGCGATGCGCTTCGACGATCTGTTTCGAGATCGACAGCCCCAACCCCGAATGCGTGCCGAATTTCTCGCCGGCCGGCCGCTCGCTGTAAAAGCGGTCGAAGATCGCGGTCAGCTTGTCCTGCGGATGCCGGGGCCTTGGTCCTCGACGCTGACCAGAACGGCCCGGCCGTCGGAGGCGGCGCGGATGCGGATCTCGCCGTCCGGCGGGCTGAACGAGACCGCATTGGCGATGACATTGAGAAAAACCTGCGACAGGCGGCTCTCGATGCCGGGCACGACCAGGGTGCGGCCGCGGCCCGGCGGCTCCGCCGGCAGGTCGAGGACCAGGCGCGGCGACCCGTCCGAGCGGGTCGTATCATGCATATCGACGAGCGCGCGCAGCATCGCCCCGATATCGGTCGGCGACAGTTCGAGGCGGCTCAATTCGGCATCGAGACGCGAGGCATCGGAGATGTCGGTGATCAGCCGGTCGAGGCGCTCGACATCGTCCTGGACGATCGTCATCAACCGGCGCTGCTTCTCCGGGTCGTCGAGGCGCGCGGCGGTCTCGACCGCGCTGCGCAGTGAGGAGAGCGGGTTCTTGATCTCGTGCGCGACATCAGCGGCAAAGCTCTCGATCGCGCTCATCCGCTGCCACAGCGCATCGGTCATCTCGCGCAAGGAGCGCGCCAGCTCGCCGATCTCGTCGCTGCGCCCGGTGACATCGGGGATTTCGATGCGGGCGCCGCGGCCGCGGGCGCGGCGCGCCGCCGCGGCCAGCCGGCGGATCGGCCGGGCAATCGTGCCCGCCAAATAGAGCGACAGCAACACGGTAACGAGAAGCGTGACGCCAAAGATCCGCAACAGCTCGAGCCGCACTGGCGGCGCAACTCTTGCTCGATCTCGCGGTTGCCGGTCGACAGCATGATGGCGCCGAGCACC
>CAWJFM010000027.1:0-303798 GCA_963842175.1 uncultured Alphaproteobacteria bacterium | reverse complement strand
AGCCGACCATTCTTACACCACGCAACATTGGTAGTGTCTTAGCCTTGGCCATAATATGGGCCTTGGGCTGGCATGGCTATTCATCTATGTTATTATCCCCCATATTATTCTACGGTTTCCATAAACCTCCAATATGAAGTATCATTTGCTTTTGATATACTCGACCACTGTCCTGATTCTCTTCGCGGTGGTCTACAATTGCATGAATGTAACGGGCCGACTGGCAAGAAATCGCGGCACTGACGGTCCAGTCAAGGACACTGAAGGACATGGAGCCCCTTCATGTACAAAGCGTAAAGAGATTCTCCCTAAACCAGCGCATTCAGCATGCATGGTTGATTGTCACAGTTGGAATTTGTGCTCTAGGCAGCTGCCCAATTTTACTACCAATCGTGGGGGCAACCGGTTGTTCTCTTTCTGGGTGGGCTTCAAACAAATATGGACATTCATCTGGCATCCGCATTCTTTCTCGGTATTCTAGTGGTTTACCATTTCGCGTACTACGCTTTTTCTCTTATGTGGGAAAGCGTTGGGCTAGGCAACCAGCGCATCTGGAGATGAGTACCCTGGCAGAAAGGAATTTTCCGATTTCTTCGCAGATTTGAAGTTCATGCTCGGATCAGGAAGCCGTCCGAAATTCGCGAAGTACCTCTTGCGTTTCAAAAGTTCGATTACTGGAGCGTCTACTGGGGCATCGCAATATTAGGCGTTCCGGGACTCATCCTCTGGGCTTACGGTTATTCCATGTTTGGCGGTTTGGCGTTCATATTTCACACAGAGGCGACCTCGCTCTTTTCTGGATATGGATGTTCCACTTCTATCACACGCACTTGAATCCAAGCAAATTCCCAGTCAGTTCAAGCTTCATAACAGGCCGCCTGACTGAAAAGCAAATGTCTGAGGAGCATCCCCTCGAGTTGGAAAGAATGAGGGCTGAAGGTGAACAAGTATGACCACGATAGTAATAGATCCGTCAGTAGAATCGAAGGCCGCTTGAAGGTGGAAGTCAAAATTGATGACACAAGCAACACCGTTACCTCAGGCAAGTGTAGCGCGACTTTGTTAGGGGCTTTGAGACGATAGTCATCGGAAAGAGCCCTAAGGATTGCGCTCCAATCCTTTCTGCAATATGCGGCGTCTGCCACAGCGACCACCACGTAGCATCCGTCAGGGCAATTGAGGCTGCCGCTGGGCTCACTAAATATCTAAACAATTATTCTCTTGAGAGACCTCTGTCCCGAAGAACGCGATACTGAGTAGGAATGTTATACAAGGTGCCGACTTTGCCTATTCCCATGCAGCGCATCTTTTGGTTCTGGCGGGTCCAGATTACAAACTTTATGATCTTCTGAGCGTCCTTAGCCAATCTGTTGTAATCAACAGCTACCCCGATCTTCTGAAATGGGCTATCATTCCTGCGCAGGCGTACATGCATCAACTTATCACGTTGTGGGGAGGCAAGACCCCGCACCAGAGAGCGACGGTGCAGGAGGAACCCTTTGTCTACCGACGCCCGATGTGATCGAACAGTCCAAGACAAAGATAAGCAACTTTCGTACGATACTTGATATTGTCGCGCCAGTAATCTGGAACTACCTAACTACGGATGCTGTGCAATTGAGCGGTCTCGGCACAGGTACTGGGAACTTCGTTTCTATGGGCGCGTTCCAGGTAAGCCTACGACATCTGACGGCACGTCGAAGATGCCCTCAATCTTGCCGAGGGGAGTCCTACTTTATCCCAGCAAGACGCCCGTCTCTTTTGACCCTTCGCAGATTACTGAAAATGTTTCTTACTCTTGGTATAATCAAGCTACTTCCTTGCCAGTAACCGACGAGGAACCACCTGTTCCAGACATGTCCAACTCAAGTGCTTACTCCTGGGCCAAGTCACCGAGGTACAACGGAAATCCTTCAGAAGTAGGACCTCTGTCGCGTCTGTACGTGGCAGGTATATACCCGAAACTTGGGCAGATAATCAATGGGATTGTTCCAAGTGTGCCCGGACTTCCACTCAACCCCAAGGGCTCGGTTTTTGACAGATTAGTTTGCCGAGCGTTGGAGCTCAGTCGCTCTCATAGGCTCAAACAATACCACGCCTAACTTGAATGTCTTGGGCCAGCCGCTGGGCTTGTCTCTTGTTGACGTTCTGACTGCGCTGGGACTACCAACGAACGGCCTCCTTGAAGCTTGGCTGGACGCCATGGACGTCAACGCGCCTTCATATACACCCTATCAATAGAGTCCACAAGATGCACAGGGCTTCGGCCTGTGGGAGGCACCGAGAGGTTCACTTTTCCACTGGGTTAGCATAAAGTCTCAGAAGGTGAACAACTATCAAGTCATCGCTCCAACTACATGGAATGTCTCGCCCGCTGGTCCTTTGGAGGGAGCGCTGGTTGGAACGCCGGTGGGGACAACTGGAACGGTCGAAAATTTGCGGCAGGCGGCCTGGGTCGTCCGATCATTCGACTTATGTCTGCCCTGCACGGTCCATTCAATTGACGCACGAGGAAATGAGCGCTATATTCGCGTGGGCTAGCAGAGCGCTGGCAACAAAACATGGTCACATGCTGTTCATGTGAAAGACGCCGAAACAGGAGCATGACCTACTGCAGGGACACTCGCCAAACTCATCAGCAAGGTCAAGAACGAAACAGAGTAATTCATCCAACTGATACCGCTGCGGGGGAGTTCTCACTCTTGAGAATGGTGTTCGACATTAAATCACTCGTTCTGACTCTTCCTCTTGAAATCCATTTCGTTCTGATTGTATCCAAAAATCCAAGTAATCCCGGAAAGTTTGGTCCCAAAATAAAATGTGTGTCACTAGAGTTGCAAAAGTAGTCTCGATAGAGGGGGACTCTGCATTCGTCGAGTTTCTCGATGACAAGGTAACGAGAAAAATAGACATTTCAATGGTGAAAGTCGGAAAGAATTCATTCGTTGAAGTATTTGCTGACTCTGCTCTTAATCTTTTGACTGCGGATGAAGTCAGATGGAGGAAAAAACTTTGGCTGGAAATGCGGCAAAGTATGAAAGGTGGTATAAGTTCTAAGCATTGATGACGAGGAAAGTTCCTCATCAAACGCGTTCTGGAGTACTTTTACACGCAAAGCACGCTTTTCAGCCCAATATTCTGGGTTACTGTGGACCTGATGACGGTCGAACAATACTGGAGCACCTGCATAGCACTCTTCAACAAGCGAAAAATTAACTGCGACACTGGAGAAGTTTCAGGCCGCATATCCTTTCGTCAGAATGATTGCAAAATCAAGTGGGCGCACTCCCTTTGATTTTGAGGTGGCGGAGGCGTACTGGATTGGCAATTCGCTTCTACGAAACGTCTCACCAACGGAATTTTTTGAATTTGCGCACCAAGGACTTTCTTCCCCTATGCCTAAGAAGGACGCAAAAACTCTCTTCAAGGAAATCGGCGCGATAGCCAAGCCGCATCACACCTTCTACGTGCTTGGAATGTATAGCAGGAGAACTCCTCAAGCAGGCAATGAAGAAAAACTGCTCAAACTTATGGACTCATGCAGAATTTCCTGGGGGAAGGTCGTAAAGGTGACGGAGAAGACTCTCATCGTAGAGAGGACTCCACTTGTCATTAGTGGAGGGAAGCTTTCCTTTGGGACAAAGCCAGTTCGAAAGGAAGTGGCCTACGACTGCGAAATTCGTCCTTTTCCTGATGTCAAGGAAGGAGATTGGGTGAGCCTCCACTGGAATTTTGCCTGCGAGAAACTCACGAAGAGCCAGCTTCACAACTTGATCATGTATTCGAATGTCGACGCGATCGCGGCCAACCGCTTTGCGGAATCTACTATCTAAGAGAAAGGATTGATTGAAGATAGTCTTCCACTGGACGCAAGAGTTAAGCATGCAAAACACAGAAACAAACCAAGGCTCGCCCAGGGCATTCAGTCTTTTCCTCTGCTATGTTTCTATTCGTAATGAGTCTCGGCTACGTTGTGTACGCCATTGACAGAACCGTCCTTTCCGCGGTTTTGTCTCCGATGTCTTCTGCTCTCAAGTCTTTCAAATAGCGAACTCGGCCTTCTAGGTTCTGCTCAATACATTGGAGTTTTGTGTGTTGTCCTAATCGCGGGACATCTCTCTGACCGATACGGTCGGTGGCGGATACTAATCTTGGGGCTGTTAGTCTTTACCAGCTTCACGTGGCTAATCGGATTTGCGTCAAGTTTCGAGGAAGCATTCATGCTACGTCTGATTAGCGGTCTCGGGGAGGGACTCTTCTGGCCCGTCGCGATGGCAACTGTAGCTTCGGTGTATCAGAGGCGAAAAGGACTTGCGCTTGGATTATTCTACGTAGGGTTCGACATCGGAAGCGTGGCTGGTCTCTCCATTGGAGGCATCGCCTACTATCTCGCAGACAGCTGGAGAGATGCTTTCTTTGTAGCCCCCACCGTTGGACTGGTCGCCATTTTCGGGTACTTTTCATCCGGAGCAGACTGGGATCAATTGGCAAGGGCTCGCCGGCTGTCAGGCTAGGGCGTGATGCGCTCAAGCTTCTAAAGAGAAAGCAGGTGATCATCTTGCTTGTATTTGCATTCTTAGCGACCTGGGCCTCGGTTTGGCAGGTGGTGTTTCTTCCTTATTACTTCAACAAAGTGATGCATCTCAGTGTCCCTTACGCCGACTTCTTAGCAACTCCAGTATTAATTGCAGGCGGAGTAGGTAAAATCGTTCTCGGCGGAATCTCTGATGTGTGGAAGAGAAAACAGATTGCTCACCGCGGTTTCTCTTGTTGTTGTGGGGTCTTATCTCCTCTTCTTTGAGGCTTCAAACCCATACCTGAGTTTCTTTGGCGCCCTCGCGATGGGTTTCTTCAGTGCATCCATATTCCCAATACTACAATCCTTGATGATTGACAACTGCAATAGAGAATTCGAAACACTCTGGCCTTTCGACAACTTCTCAATCGATCGCAACTGTCATGGGTCCAATAATTACAGCATCCCTGCTTACGCTGGGGGTTGGAAGGGGGGTTGCCCTTGCGGCAATGGTTCCTGCAGTTCTTACAGTCTTTCTCGCACTGGCCCTTAGAGAACCGAGAACAAAAGCAGCTGAGAACCTAATCTAGGATTTCGAAAGGAATAGAAGTACCTCGGCTTTTGTCCAATGCGGTTGGTAACGACCTCAAAACACGCAATGGTTGCACATCTGGGGTGGCAACCAAAAGCCTTCTTTTTTATTCCCCAACGATTCTCAGACTCAGATTAGAGGAAGGTAGGTTATCCTCCTGCCCAGAATCTGACGCAAACTTGACAAAAGAATTGCCGTTCACATTAACAAAATCGCCTCGCTCCAGAATCCGCCCCACTTCTGAGAAATTGCCGGTGATCACCACTTCTCGTGGGTTTCAAAAGAGACTCGTTCAGATTCCTTTGAATGCGGAAATTAACTTCATTTTGGAATAATTAGAAGATTGAGCAAGACTGTGAGGGTCTAATCGAATGAACGAAAGATGACTGAGACGGCACTGGGTTGGCCCGAGAAATGCGCTTGGCCAAAGAAGAATGGTCGCCTCGATATGGAAGAAAGATCATGTTAAAGTCATCTCTTCACTAACACGGATCTTCTTACTCCCGCGCAGGGCTTTTGTCTTCCTTGAGCCATCAGGAGATCGGAATAAATCGCCGAACGTGAAACAAGCTCAGACCATTTGTCATTGACCCTCTCTGAGCAAGTCTCAACTTGGTTTCAAGGCAGCCTGCGCTCATAATGAGTCCAAAAACTCGAAGGATGCCTAACAGGATAGGGACAAAGATTATCTTAAATGATTCATGCGATGTATTCTAGGCGAGACGACATCATTGGAAACAGGTCAAGAAATAAGACTTCAGACATCAAGGAACCAACAGGCGACCGCTGAAGAGATACCTCGAGAATCACCTCAAGTCCCTCAAGAGACCCCTCAGGCGACTCCGGATGCCCTTCAAGTACCTGAAGAGTCGACTGAAGAAGCAGCAAAAGATATTCCCATAGAGCCCGTAGTTCAGAAGATAGCCGAAGGAAGCGTAGACGGGCAAGTCAGCTGCGTTGATAGACCAATGATTAACGCTACCGTCTCAATTGGAATGAACTCTACCCTTTCAGACGCAAAAGGCAACTTTCTTCTAGAACACGTCCCTCCAGGAATCGTTAGATCAGAGTGAAGTCGCCTACAACCAGGTTTTATGACTCTAGCATAGACGTCCTTGTCGAAACTGACAAACGAAAGAATTTGTTCATATTTCTCAAAGAGGTAACCGGCACCGTGGAAGGTGTCATAACCGATGAATCTGGAAAACTCTTGGTCGGGGCCAAGTTTACAGTCTTTTCAGGCTGGGAAAAGATGCCATCACCGCCAAAACAGATGAGACGGGTCACTATATCTTTACAGACATTCCCCGAGGAAACTATTTTGTTAGGGCAAAGGCCAAGGGCTACATGACTGAAGGAAAATCGGTTAGCGTCATTGGCGGAAACATCGCCCTCACCGATTTCGCTTTGAAGCAAGCGGCTCTATCGATAACGGGGAAGATCGTGGACAAGGATGGAGCTCCTATTGATTGCGAGATCTTCTCTTGAGGAAGGGAATCGTTGTCACAAAGGTGAAGACTAGCAAATCAGGCGACGGAACGTATGAGTTTGCTGATCTCATTCCCGACAATTACGAAATCACGATGTCATCTGCGGGTCTCATGCCTAAGGCTTGGTTTGGAAAACTCGAGAAATCGGAAGTTATCGATTTCAAACTGGACGTAATGCCACCAGTAGATGATTCCAGAACACCTCACCATTGAGAATTGGCACTACTCTTTGAAAGGGAATGCTTCTCACTCTTTCAGGCGTAGTATAATCGAAGTGTAACATCAAGCATTAGAGAAGTCACTATCTGATTACCGATCTACGAAAGTTCGAGGGAAACGCGCCAATTGGAGAATATGGAGAATTGAACAAAATGAAACCAGCTTCAAGACTCGAAACCAAGTCAATACTCGAAAAGTTTAGTCTTATAAAATGAGGAAAAAAAGAGCCCTCAAAAAAAGAGGGCGAAGAGGTCCTTAAATGGACTGTATCTTGAGGTTCTTACTTGCTCTTGAGTTTCCAAGCTAACTCAGTGGCGATCTGGTCTCTGGTCTTGCCAGTTGTGTCGATTCCTTCCTTCTGGGCTGCCTGAACCAACGGATCGTTTGAAGGTAGAGGCGAGTTAACAGCTGGTGGAACTACTGCAGTTGCCGCAGGTGCGTATCCGAATGCACCCGCCTGCTGAGGAGCGACGTCTTGCGTCATCGGAGAAGGATTCTTTATCTCCTTCGATGCTGAATCGAATTCTCTTCTTGCTTGGCCTATCGCCTTCGCGAATTGGGGTATCTTGTTTGCTCCGAACAGGAAGACTACGACTGCTATGATTAGAACCCATACAATTGGATCGTCAAATGCCATTCGTGCTTTTACATCTCTTAAGCTGAGTAATAACCCGGGGGCGCATTTAAAGGGGCATGACGATTCTCAAGATTGATAAAACCGCTCCTCACATGAGGGAGACAGCGCGAGCCTATGGTAGGCTTCTCATTTTGAGGCGAATATGGAACAAGTTCTCTTCATTACGCATAGCGCTAAAAGTCTATCGGACTGACTAGCGACCCACTCTTTGTTCCACACCAGTCACTCTTTGCAATTTCTGCCTAGATTTAATGACTTGCAAAACGATTCAAGGAAAGACATTGCGTAAATATAAACAGAAGTGAAGTGAGAGATTAGGGCAATGGCGATTCGCAGCATTCAAACCAGTCATAATTCTAAATCAAGCTCCTATCTCACTGCCGTCCAGAGCTTCTTTTTCGATCGACGTGAAGTGTAACCCTACAGTCGTCAGAAAGACGGTCGTTGTCCATACTGCGACAGTTGGGACAAACGTCCTCCGAGAATCTGAATCTCCTCGATGAGGATGTCACACTTTCACTAAGACTGATGAACCTCCCCCAAGACGAAGTCCTTCTTTGAAGGTCAACAGCCTCTTCCATTACGTCAGTCCTGAAGCCGTTGGCTGCGAGGAAGACCATGCGACGAACGAAGAACCCCGAGCTTATGCCGTGGATCTTTAGAGGCTGTTGCCACAGGTATCTGACCGCATTGAGAAATCTGTACTTCACACCTATCCCATCAAAGACAGCCAGGCAGCTCCCACCCAAAACCTTGTCAGATTTCATCCGACTCACAATGCTTTCGCAGATGGTTGACTGGACAAGCGAGTCGGCATGTAAGAACAACAGAGTTCTTCCTTTTGCTCCGATCGCCCCAACGTTTTCCTGCTCCTTGCGCGAGGGATTTTGAACAAAGGCAATCTTGGTCACTCTTCCCCAGGCTTTCTTGATGGTTTCGTCAGTGCTTGAGCCATCCACAAGTATCGTTTCGAAATCCTTCTCCGTCTGGCCATCGAGACAATCCAGGAGCGAGGAAATTTCCCTTTCTTCATTGAGTGTGGGGATAACGATGCTGAGTCCTCCCGCGCTGGAATGGGCATTCACTCTCGGAAGGAGTCTTTGCAGGAATTGCTACGTGTACTGCTACTCAGGATTCTTCTTGCGATCTTACAAAGTGTCGAGCATCGTCCCAGTCGTCAATATCGTTCCTGTTGTCGAGAAATCTGCATGGAATGCCCAGCTCTTTCGACTTGAGGAAGATGTCAGCGCAAACCAGGTGAGTATTCTCGAGACTAAATCTTACACGGTCAAAGGAAGCCCTATTGAAACCCAAGAGGTAGGCCCCTCCATCAAATGTGGGCCCGAGGAATACCGTGGGATTAGGGCAATCAACCCCCTTGATGGCCTGCGCTAGTAGATCTCCATCAAGGTCCGGATGGTCGCCTGGAATCAGCGATGCACTAGAATATCCTATCTTGAAGGCACTGTCGAATGAGGCGCGCACTTTCTCAGTCACATTGCGTCCTTCCTGCAGCACATATTCTGCACTGCCGAAGAACTCATCTACGACTTTTCTGATCTCGCTTTCCCCGCTCGCGGGTGAATAAGACACCATGAGCGAAGTCCCGGTGAGCTGGAAGTCTGCTTCGCGGCTTTCAATGTGTCCTGAAGCAAGGACTTGTAAAGCTCCGCAATCTCTCCAACTGAAGGCGAGGTATCCTTTCCGAGAGGATCTATCAATCTTGTCTTTACAAGACCCGCAATCGGCGCTTTCGTGAAAAGAATTAGCGCCGAGCGTGATGTGGAGGCCATCTGAATGTGGTTATTGGAGGAATTCCGCTCTATAAACTACAACGTCACTCACCAAGGTCGGATATGTGTCGAGCCAAAATCTCTAAACTCAGGGGTGAGTCGCGTGGGCGATTAAGTTATTCTCTCGGCAAAGACCGTTTCAGATTTTCGAATGAAAAAACGCATCATTATCAACTGTGAGAATTATCTTCCCCTCTTAAATAACTTGAAAACACTTTTCTTGTCTTATGAGCCAGAGTTTCAGATCAAAACTTGGCCGACGTAGCTTCGTAAAGATCTCGGCGGCTGCCAGTGTTCTCACATATCTTGCAATTTCTCACGAGGGACATGTAATAAAAGCGCTCCAGCCTCAGAGCTGCCTCCACTCAACCAACAGCCTCCACGCAGGAAGTATTGTTCAACAACGTGTGCGCAAACAACTGCAAACAAACATGTAGGGTTTTGTCGCACGTCTACAACGGCAAACTCGTATTTGTTGAAATGAATCCCATGCCTAACGAACGATACAACCGCATTTGCCTGAGGGGACTCTCACACGCACAGCGAGTCTACAATCCTAACCGATTGAAGTATCCAATGAAGAGAGTTGGGCCGCGCGAATCGGGCAAGTGGGACACGATAACCTGGGACGAAGCCATCACTACAATTGCCACGAATCTTCAGAACGTTGCCCAGAAGTACGGGTAGCAGCGCAGTCGGCTTCCTTTCAGTTTCAGGAAACTATGGCATGGTAAACGGGATGGGTGGTGCAATCTCATAGGTTTGCCAATGTTTTTCAAGGCACTAACTTGGGCGTTGCAGTTGACCTAGGAATGCCTCTCGGCTTCCAGCAGGTCGGCCTCTCGTATTATGGAAATGGGAACGAGATAACCGACATCGCCGACAACGCGAGATTGATCATAGTCTGGGGCAGCAACATGACTGAGAGCGATATCCACTCGTGGCACTTTATCGCTGACGCTTTGGATAACGGAGCGAAGGTGATAGTAATTAGACCCGCACTACAGCGTTCTCGCGTCAAAGGCAACCCAATGGATAAACCTCACACCAGGTTCTGATGTTGCCCTTGGGATGTCGCTAATCAATGTGATAATCAATACCCAAACCTTACAATAACGAACTTTGTAATCAATCACACCGTTGGACCATTTCTGGTCAACGCGCCAGCCAATAGATCGGTCTCTTCCTCACGGGAGAGCGATGTTGTCTCAGGAGGTTCAAGCAAGTACATGGTCTGGGATACCGTCATCAAACTCCGCAAAGACTTTTATCAGTGTCCGCTCCTGCGCTCTCTCGGAGTCTTCACAGTAAACGCGGTTCCGGATCGCTTCAGGCAAGACCTGCTTTACAGCTCTATCCGATAGAGTCGCCTACTTTACCCCAAGCGAACGCGCGAGGATTCACTGGAATCTCCCCGCGATATCGTTACAGCACTTGCTACAGACTATGCTACGCGAACACCTGCCACGATCATGGCAAGCATGGGAATAGACAGGTGGGGAAACGGTTACCTGAATGGCAGAGCGATCGCGACCTTGGCAGCCCTAACTGGAAATATCGGAGTCAGTGGAGCCACTCCGATGAGTGAAATCGCTGGTTATGCCGGGATGTACACTTACGACTACGGTTGGCTTACCCCATCAGGCACTTCTGCGTCTTCTTTGCCACAGTCATTGATGTACGACGCGATCATCAACGGACAGGTGAACGCTTTCAGTCGTGCCTCAAGCGGTTCCAAAAGTACTAGCAGCAAGACGCCGGGCCAGTTCCTTATGTGATCAAGGCAATATTCGCAACCAACGGAAATTGGGTGAGCAACTCGCCTGATCAAAACACGATTCTTCGCAGACTACCTTTCCGAGGACAACATAGAGTTCTTTGTCGCAGCAGACACTTTCCTCAACGACACAACCGATACGCGGACATCGTTCTTCCCTGCGACTCACTGGTTTGAGAACGATGATATTGTGTCGGGATACATGCATCCATATCTCATGGTAGAGGAGAAGGCGCTCGACACTCCTTGGCAGTGCATGTCCGACTGGGACATGTTCTCCCTCTTGGCGCAAAACATGGGCCTCGGAAAGTACTTCCAGGGAACGATGCAGAATCAGGTAAACAAATACTGAGCGATTCGCAACTGCCAACTCTTCAAACGCTGCCGCTGTGAAAGAGTTCCAGGCTAACGGAGTTGCCCGTTTCTCTCCGGAACCGATACATCGGTTACTCGAATCTTAATTTCTCAACTCCCTCTGGACGGATGGAATTCTATGCTGAGGGCGAACGCGTGCAGTATCCCTATGGAGCATCCATCCCTGTAACGATAGGAGGAGATCCGCTTGTCAGGTGGGAAGAACCCGCTGAAGCATGGTCAACCAATCCTGTTGCAAAGAAATATCCGTTGCAGTGCTACCAAGAACACGTGAAGTGGCGCGTCCACAGCTCTTGGTTCAACCAGCCTTGGCTGAGAGAGATCGACCAAGAACCCACCGTAAAGATGAATCCGACAGATGCACAAGCGCGTGGAATCAGCGACGGAGATTACGTAGTGGTCTACAACTCTCGTGGTCAGGCCGTTCTCAAGACAGTCTTTAACCCTGGAGTGCAGCCTGGCTCGGTCAACATTCCGCACGGATGGCAAAGAAATCAGCACAAGTTTGGAGGTACCAGGAACTCACGTCGTCTGCCGGATCAACCCGATCAGCCTCAACTTTGCATACAACGATATCATGGTAGAAGTGAAGAAGTTGCCCTCGACTTGGCGCTCAATCCACAAGTGTACCCGTTAGGACAAGGAGGTAATTCGACACATCTGCATGAGCTCCACATTCAACATCAACAGATTGTCCTGTTACTGCAGGCACAACAAGAGATACGGACTCGTAATAGACCTGGCCGATGCATCGGCTGCTGGACATGCGCGGTTGCGTGCAAATCGAAAGCGATTAACCGATGGGTATCTGGTGGAACAAGATCCTGGGTGGATAATCTGACCTATTCAGCAGTTGGCGATTATCCGAACGTCACGCACACCTTTCTGCCGCTTTCATGTCAGCATTGTGAAAATCCTCCATGCCTGAAGGTCTGCCCCGTTTCGGCGACATACAAGCGCAAGTCAGACGGAGTCGTGCTCATCGACTTTTCGGTCTGCATCGGATGCGGGTACTGCATGACGGCGTGCCCGTACGGTGTGAGGAATTTTTCAACTGGCAGGTGCCCAAGACCAGGTGCCATCGGAATTTCCCCTTGGTTATCAGAGCGACCACCTTCCGACCCCGACCCCACTTCAGGACCAAACAGGCTCGTCTACATGCCAACACGGCCGAAGGGAGTCGTGGAAAAGTGCACATTCTGCGTTCAGAGAGTAGACCAAGGTCTGGAACCAATCTGCGTGGAAGTCTGCCCGGCAAGTGCCCCGAATCTTCGGCGGTACCTGAATGATCCGACAGTGTTGTGTCGCAGATGATACGGGAAGCGCCGCCTACTCACCCTTCTGCCTGAACTTGGCACGAACCCATCCGTGTTCTACATCCACCAAAGAAGCCCTACAATACAGACATACAGACGAATGGAGAATACTCTCTTTCTGGAGGTCAGTAATAAGAAATGACGACAATTGAAGAAAACAAACCAAGCAAAGCGCCGAGGAGTTGCCGCTAAAGTTCATACCGTTCTACGTCGTGATAGCAGCACTTGTTGTATGGGGAGGAATAGCGGAATATGAAAACGTTTTCGGGACCGCACAGCAGACAGCCCTAACGAACTACGTTCCCTGGGGGCTGTGGGTCGCCAGCTACCCGCGGTAACGGTGCGGTCGACCAGACGAAGCGGCCGCCCATGTTGAACAGGCTGAACAGGCCGACCAGGCCCGATGCGGCCACGGCGGTAATCTGCCCCTTGAACATTTCCTGGCTCATCGCCGAGGCCTGACCCAGCACGCCGATTCCCGCGGTCACATTGAGACAGAGCACCCACCAGATCAGCCAAAATTGCGGCGTCCTGAGCGCCCGGTACACGAAGACGTTCTGCGTCGTTACCAGCCGCTTCGGCTCGGCCGGCGGGACGTAGCCTTCCGGCACCCAGCCCGGCGGAGGCACGCGCACGATGGCGGCGCCGACCATCATGAAGCAGAGATAGATCGCGCCCATCACGATAAAGGTTTTGGCGACGCCGATATGGGTCGGGGTGGAGAATTTGCTCATCAGCCACACCGACAGCGGAGACGCGATGAAGGCACCCCCGCCAAACCCCATGATCGCCATGCCCGTCGCCATCCCGGGGCGGTCGGGGAACCAGCGGATCAGGGTCGATACCGGGGAGATGTACCCGATGCCGAGGCCGAACCCGCCGACAACGCCGTATCCCAGATAGATGATCCACAAATTATGCAGGTAGACGCCGACGGCCGACAGGAAAAATCCGCCGGCCCAGCACAGTGCCGCCGTGAACATCGCCTGCCGCGGGCCCCCTTCCTCGACCCAGCGCCCGAGCAAGGCGGCCGAGGCGCCCAAAAAGAAGATCGCGAGGCTGAAAATCCAGCCGAGCTCGGTCAGTTTCCAGTCGTTCGGCGCCGATTGGGTGATGCCGATCAGCTTGGTCATCGGCAGGTTGAAGACGCTGAACGCGTAGGCTTGACCGATACAGAGATGGACACACAGCGCCGCAGGCGGGATCAGCCAGCGGCTATAGCCGGGAGGCGCGATCGTGCGTTCGCGGTGAAGAAAAGAAAACGCCATGTGTCCCTCCCAACTTGCTTCGCGCCGACAACTAAAGGCGCGCGATTTTTTTCAGGTTCGTGCCAATGAAGGCGGCAGCCTTATAGCCTCCCGAGGCTGGTTTGCGTAGCCGATTTTCTTCAATGTCGCCGCGCCTTAGGCGCGATCGGGTGAGAGGCTGTCTGAACTGGGTCTGCATTCGGCCGCTTCGCGGCGGCGGGACGCCCGAGGTTGGGTTTCGACTTTGATTCGCGACCCGGAATGCCAAGTTGTTGCTTTCGTGCGGCGGCGCGGCGCGCAATCCTGTCGCGGCGATTTGCCGATGGTTTGGCGCCGATGGCCTGCCTAAATAAACAGCGATGACCGAACTCGCCCTCAAGCACGGGCTCACCTTTGCCGATCTCTACGAGCGCGACGGGCTCATTCGGCTCGACCGCGCCTTTGTCGCGCATCTCGCCGCGGCCGATGCGGCGCTGCACGACCGGCTGATGGCGGCGCGCGCCGCTGCCCGATGCGCTCGACCGCAAGGCCGAATCCGACCTCCTCGTCGATCTGGCGCCGCATCTCGAAGATTTTATCGGCGAGCTGTTCGGCATCGCCGCAGCGAGGTTCGCGCGCTCCAGGCGACGCATGACCGGCTGGCGCCGCTCTATTCGGTGAAGCGGCTGTTTGTCCAGCGCCGCGCGGTCAAGGAAGTGAAGGAGGAGGACGCGCACCATCTCAACGGCCACCGGCTGGCGGCCGGAGCTGGAGACGCTGATCGGCGGTCCGGCCGCCGATTTCGACACGCGGCAGGGCGTGCTCGCCTGGGAATTGCGCTATGCCGAAGCGGTTGCGCGCTGGCTCGACGACGAGGCCGGCGCACCAATCTGCCGCTCAAGACCGCGCTCGAATACGCCGCCTGGGCGACGCTGTCGCCGGCGGGCCGCGCGCGGCACAAGCGCGGCCTCCTGTTCCGGGTGCCGCACCGGCTCGACATGCATCATCTGGTGCCGGTCGAGACGATCGAGCGCCACGGCGTCACGATGCTGCGCCGGCCCGAGGCGGAGTGGCGCGCGCGCGACGGCTTCGCGCTGACCGATCCCGGCACCGACCTCGCCGGCGCGCAGGACGAGGCCAATTACTGCATCTGGTGCCACAACCAGCAGAAGGACAGCTGCCGCAGCGGGCTGCGCGACAAGGACGGCGGCTTCCGGAAGACCGTCTTCGGCGTGACCCTCGCCGGCTGCCCGCTCGACGAGAAGATCTCCGAGATGAACCTCGTCAAGTCGCGCGGCCACAGCGATCGGCGCGCTCGCCATCGTCGCCGTCGACAACCCGCTCTGCGCCGCGACCGGGCACCGCATCTGCAACGACTGCATGAAGGCCTGCATCTATCAGCGCCAGGACCCGGTCGACATCCCGCAGATCGAGACCCGCACCCTGAAGGACGTGCTGGGGCTGCCCTGGGGGTTCGAGATCTACAGCCTGCTGACGCGCTGGAACCCGCTCGATCTGCGCCGGCCGTTGCCGAAGCCGCCATCGGGCTACAAGGTGCTGGTCGTCGGGCTCGGCCCGGCCGGGTTCAACCTGGCGCATCACCTGATCAATGACGGCCATTTCGTCGCCGCGATCGACGGGCTGAAGATCGAGCCGTTGCCGCCTGAGATTTCCGGCGTCGCGCTCGCCGGCGAGCGCGTCGCCGTTCGAGCCGATGCGCGATGTCGCCCAGCTCTACGAGCGGCTCGACGAGCGCATGATGGCCGGGTTCGGCGGGGTCGCCGAATACGGCATCACGGTGCGCTGGGACAAGAATTTCCTGAAGCTGATCCGGCTCCTCCTGGAGCGCCGCGCGGCGTTCTCGATGTATGGCGGGGTGCGCTTCGGCGGCACGCTGACGATCGAGAGCGCCTTCGCCCTCGGCTTCGACCATATCGCGCTGTGCGCCGGCGCCGGCCGCCCGACCGTGATCCCGATGCAGAACGGCCTCGTCCCCGGGGTGCGCCAGGCCTCCGATTTCCTGATGGCCTTGCAGCTGACCGGCGCCGCCAAGATCGGACAGCATCGCCAATCTGACCGTGCGCCTGCCGGTCGTCGTGATCGGCGGCGGGCTGACCGCGATCGATACCGCGACCGAGGCGCTCGCCTATTACCCGCTGCAGGTCGAGAAGTTCCTCTCGCGCTACGAGACGCTGGTCGCCGAGCGCGGCGCCGAGCCGGTGCGCGCCGAGTGGAACGGCGCCGAGCGCGAGGGCGCCGAGGAGTTCATCGCCCATGCCCGCGCGATCCGCGCCGAGCGCGAAGCGGCCGCGCGCGAGGGCCGCGCGCCGCGCCTCGCGCAGCTGATCGATTCCTGGGGCGGGGTCACGATCGCCTATCGCCGCCGCCTCGTCGATGCGCCGAGCTACACCCTCAACCACGAGGAGGTGGCGAAGGCGATGGAGGAGGGGATCCGCTTCGCCGAGATGCTGACCCCGGTCGCGGTCGAGGTCGATCTGTTCGAGCAGGCCGCGGCGTTGCGGATGACCCGGCACGCCGCGCCGGAGATCGGCGGCCATCGCCCCGAGGCCGATCAGCATGCGGGCGAGGAGGTGGTGTTGCCGGCGCGCACGATCCTGGTCGCCGCCGGGACCCAGCCCAACACCGTGCTGGCGCGCGAGGACCCCGAGCATGTCGCGCTCGACGGCCGCTATTTCCGCGCCCTCGACGAGGAGGGCCACCCGGCCGAACCCGAGCGGGTCGCCAAGCCCGCGACGGTGCGGGTGCTGACGAGCCTATCGCCGGACGGCCGCGCGGTCAGCTTCTGGGGCGATCTGCATCCGAGCTTTGCCGGCAATGTCGTCAAGGCGATGGGCGGCACCAAGCAGGGCTATCCGGTGATCAGCCGCATGCTGGCGCGGCGCGCGCCGGCGGCGCCCGGAGCCGGCCGCGCTGAAGGCCCGGCTCGACGACGAATTGCGCGCGCGGGTGGACGGGTCGAGCGGCTGACCCCGAAGATCGTCGAGGTCGTCGTCAAGGCGCCGATCGCGGCGCGCGCCTTCCAGCCCGGCCAGTTCTATCGCCTGCAGAATTACGCGAGCTTCGCGCCCAAGATCGACGGCACGACGCTGGCGATGGAGGGCCTCGCGCTGACCGGCGCCTGGATCGACCGCGAAGCGGGCCTCCTCTCGACGATCGTCCTCGAAATGGGCGGCTCGTCCGACCTCTGCGCGCTATTGAAGCCGGGCGAGCCGGTCATCCTGATGGGCCCGACCGGCACCCCGACCGAGACCCCGGCCGGCGAGACCGTGCTCCTGGTCGGCGGCGGGCTCGGCAACGCCGTCCTGTTCTCGATCGGCGCGGCGTTCCGGGCCGCAGGGCTCGCGCGTCCTCTATTTCGCCGGCTACAAGACGCTCGAGGACCGCTACCGGATCGCCGATATCGAGCGCGCCGCCGACAGCGTCGTGTGGTGCTGCGACGAGGCGCCGGGCTTCGCGCCGGGCCGCGCCGCAGGACCGCGCCTTTGTCGGCAACATCGTCGCCGCGATCGAGGCCTATGGCGAGGGCGCGCTCGGGCCCGGTCGAGATCCCGCTGCCGGCAGGTCGACCGCATCATCGCGATCGGCTCCGACGGCATGATGGCCGCGGTCGCCGAAGCCCGCCGCGCCGCCTTGAAGCGCTATTTCCGCCCGGGGCACCGCGCGATCGCCTCGATCAACTCGCCGATGCAATGCATGATGAAGGAGATCTGCGCGCAGTGCCTGCAACGCCACTACGACCCGGCGACCGGCACCGAGACGGTCGTCTTCTCCTGCTTCAACCAGGACCAGGAGATGGACGGCGTCGATTTCCCGACGCTGCGCCGCCGCCTCGTCGCAGAACGGCGCCCAGGAAAAGCTGACCAAACTGTGGGTCGACCGCTGCCTCAGGCACCTCGGCCAGCGCGCGGCCGCGGCGGAATAATCCCGGCCTTCTTTAATCCCGGATTTGTTGCGGTTGGTGCCCCGGACATAAGGCCGTGCGTCCTTCGAGACGACCGCTTCGCGGTCTCCTCAGGATGAGGGAAGTCTTTGGTGCCAGATACAAATGCACCTCATCCTGAGGAGCGTCCCGGAGGGACGCGTCTCGAAGGACGCACCCGTCGATGCAGCCGGCGATCTATTCCGCCGCGGCGCGCGGGGCCTCGACGAATTGCGACAGGTAGCTGCCGCGCTTGCGCAGACCCTCGCGGTACATCGCCTCGAATTCGGCCTCGGGGAAGGAGTGGGTCGACGGCCGCGCCATCAGCGCGTCGCACCACGCCTTGAGCCGCGGGTATTTCTCCATGATGCCGATCTTCTTGATGCGGTCGAGGAAGACATAGCGCTGCAGGAACGGCGCGTAGGCGGAGTCGACCAGCGAATACTTGGCGCCGTTGAAGAACGGGCCGCTGCCCTGCTTTTCGAGCGCCTTTTCGATCCGGTCGAAGGTGTCGGGGATCTTGGCGATCGCCGCCTTGTAGGCCTCCTCGGTCGCGGCATAGGCGCAGCCGGTGACGTTGGAGGCGAAGGTCGGCACATAATCGGTCCAGGCGCGGTTGATCGCGCGCTGGATCGGGTCGGCCGGATGCAGCTGCGGGCTGACCTGCTCGTCGAGGTATTCGTTGATCGCGTTCGATTCGAACAGCGTCACCTTGTCGTCGATCGTCAGCACCGGCACCTTCTTGTGCGGCGAGATCGCGAGGAACCAGTCGGGCCGGTTGTCGCTTTCGATGTGGCGGAACTCGAACGGGGCGTTCTTCTCGCGCAGCGCGATCGCCGAGCGCTGCACCCAGGGGCAGGTCTTGAAGCTGACCAGCATGTATTTCGCCATGATTTCCTCCCGTTCGGGGCTGTGGATGGCCGCAGGATCGCACGCCGGGCAGGCTCGCCGCAACCGGCCTCGCTAAAACCATTGCCGCAGTTCGATGTGGTAGCCGTTGGGATCGCAGATCTCGGCCCGTGCATAGGTCGGGCGGACGACCGGGCCCCAGACGATATCGACGCCCTTTTCTTTCAGATAGTCGGCGGTCTGCTGCATGTCGTCGACCTCGAGCGCGATCATCCGGTAGCCGAGATGCTCGAGTCTGCGGCGCCGGATCGACGGCGACACCTTCGTAGGAGATCAGCTCGACGACGGTGCCGCCGAGATCGAGATAGATGAGGTTGAGGGCCGAACCGGGCCGCTCGATGCGGTCGCGCGCCTTCACCCGAAAGCCGAGCACCTCGGTATAGAACTGCCGCCGTCCGCTCCGGCTGGTCGGTGACGATTTCGACATGGTCGATCCGCTTGAACATCGATATCTCCCCAATCACCACCGGCTAGGCGTCGCGACGCGTTATACTGCTGTTCGCCCCGCTCGTCCGCATTCACTCGAAAGGCCCGCCGAATGCCCGGTCCCGCTCGCATGGTTACCGCATCGTCGATCTGACCTCGAACGTCGCGGGGCCGCTCGGCGACGATGATCCTCGGCGACCAGGGCGCCGAGGTGATCAAGGTCGAGCCGCCGGAGGGCGACAGCACCCGGGCCGGCGCCAAAGGGCGCGGCGGGTTCAACGCCTCCTTCCTCAACAACAACCGCAACAAGCGCTCGATCGTCCTCAACCTGAAGCACCCGGCGGCGCTCGCTGGCGCTGAAGCGGCTGGCCGCGACGGCGCGACGTTTTTGTGCAGAATTATCGCCCCGGCGTCGCCGACCGGCTCGGCGTCGGCGAAGCCGCGATCCGCGCCGTCGCGCCCAAGATCGTCTATGTCTCGGTCAGCGGCTTTGGCGAAGTGGGGCCCTATGCCGAGCGGCCGGTCTACGACCCGCTGATCCAGGGCTTTACCGGGCTCGCCACGGTGCAGGCCGGCTCCGACGAGGCGCGCCCGCGCATGCTGCGCACGATCCTGCCCGACAAGCTGACCGCGATCACCGCCTCGCAGGCGATCACCGCGGCGCTGCTTGGCGCGCGAGCGCACCGGCGAGGGCCAGCATGTCCGCCTCTCGATGCTGGAGGCGGTGCTCGCCTTTCTGTGGCCCTCGGACATGGGCGGCCAGACCTTTGTCGGCGACGAGCCGGCGCGCCAGGAGGCGGCGAGCGCGACCGATCTGATCTACGAGACCGCCGACGGCTACATCACCGCGGCGGTGGTGACCAACCGCCAGTGGGAGGGCGCTGACGCGCGCCCTCGAACAGCCGCGAATGGCTGGAGGACGAGCGCTTCAAGACGCCGGCCTTGCGCCAGCGAGAATGTCGAGGCGCGGCTGCAAATGACCCAGGATGTGCTGATCGGCCGCCCGTCGGCGGAATGGCTCGAGCGGCTGACCAAGGCCGATGTGCCGTGCGCCCCGGTGCTGACCCGCAACGAGGTGATCCGCCACCCGCACGTCAAGGCGATGGGGATCGTCGAGGAGATCGAGCACCCGAAGGCGGGAAGGCTGCGCCAGGCGCGCAACGCCGCGCGCTTTTCCGCGACGCCGGCCAGCATCCGCCGCCCCGCGCCGGGGCTCGGCGAGCACACCGACGAGATCCTCGCCGAAGTCGGCTATTCGGCCGACGAGATCGCCGCGTTGCGGGCGGACGGCGCATTCGTGCGATCGGCGAAGGGCGTCATTCGAACGCTGCGTCCTCGCAGTGGCAAGGAAGCCGCGCGATGATCGATTTCTATTACTGGCCGACGCCGAACGGCTGGAAGATCAGCATCATGCTGGAGGAATGCGGGCTCGAATACCGCGTCGTCCCGGTCAATATCGGCAAGGGCGACCAGTTCAAGCCGGAATTCCTCAGGATCAGCCCGAACAACCGGATGCCGGCGATCGTCGATCACGACGACCCGGACGGTCCGATCGAGCGTCTTCGAGTCGGGCGCCATCCTGCTGCATCTGGCCGAGCGCAGCGGGCGCTTCATGCCGGCCGGGCCGGCGCGCCCGCAAGGAGGTCATGGAGTGGCTGTTCTGGCAGGTCGGCAATCTCGGGCCGATGGCCGGGCAACTCAGCCATTTCGTCAATTACGCGCAGGGCGAGCACCCCTATTCGCACCAGCGCTACGCCGACGAGTACAACCGCTGCCTCGGCGTCCTGGAGCGGCGGCTGGAGGGCCGCGAATTCATCGTCGGCGAGTATTCGATCGCCGACATGGCGTCCTGGCCGTGGGTGCTGATCGCGAAGCCGCTGGGGCAGCCGCTCGACGAGTTTCCCAATGTCGCGCGCTGGCGCGCCGCGGTCAGGGACCGCCCGGCGGTGCAGCGCGGCGTCGATCTCGGCAAGGAATGGCGCCGCGCGGCGCCGCCCAGCGACGAGGAACGCAAGATCCTCTTCAACCAGACCGCCCGCGCCGTCCTCGGCCGGTGAAGAAAGAGAAGAACGCTTTACCGCAGAGGTCGCCGAGGACACGCAAAGGACGCGAAGGGGATTTTACTGGCGCGCCGCGCCGAGAATTTCCCGGGACAACGCGGTGCTGCCCGGTGTTGATGATTGGGCGCTACGCGCCCGTTGTCCTCCGCGTTCTCTGCGAAACCTTTGCGTCCTTTGCGGTAAAGTGTTTTCTTCTTTCTTACGTGATCCGGTACTGCGCCGCCGGGTGGGGTGGGGCGAGGCGGGCGCGGCCGGGCGCCGAACAGCTTTTCGCGCAACGTGCCGGGCGCGGTATTCGCGCTTGTAGACGCCGCGGCGTGTCAATTCCGGCACGACCAGATCGACGAAATCCTCGAAGCTCTCGGGGGTCACCGCATAGGCCAGGTTGAAGCCGTCGATATCGGTCGCCTCGACCCATTCGGTCAGCGTGTCGGCGATCTGTTCCGGCGAGCCGACGAACAGCGGCCCGCGGCCGCCGATCGCGACATGCTCGGCCAGTTCGCGCACGGTCCACACCCGGTTCGGATCGTCCGCGGTGAACGAAGCGAGCGACGAGCGCGTCGCCTCGGTCTCGATGTAGCGCAGCTCCTCATCGGGCCGGAAGCGCGAGAAATCGACCCCGGTCCAGCCCGAGAACAGCGCCAGCGCGGCTTCGGGGTCGGCATAACGGCGGTATTCGGCGTGCTTGGCGCGCGCTTCGGCTTCGCTCTGTGCCGGTGATCACGGTGGCCAGCGTGAAGATCAAGAGGTCGGCGGGGTCGCGGCCGTTGGCGGCGGCGCGGCGGCGCAGATCGGCGACCAGCGCCGCGACGACCTGCGGCGAGGGGCCGTTGATGAAGACGCATTCGGCATGCGCCGCGGCGAAGGCGCGGCCGCGGGTCGAGGCGCCGGCCTGATAGAGCACCGGCGTGCGCTGCGGCGAGGGTTCGCAGAGATGGATCGCGTCGACCCGGTAGAACTGCCCCTCGTGCTTGATGCGGTGGATCTTTGCCGGGTCGGCAAAGATGCGGCGCGCCCGGTCGCGCAGCACGGCGTCGTCCTCCCAGCTGCCTTCCCACAGCTTGTAGACGACCTCCATGTATTCCTCGGCGATCTCGTAGCGCTGGTCGTGGCGCGCCTGGACCCCGAGCCCCATGCCGGCGGCGGCGCTGTCGAGGTAGCCGGTGACGATGTTCCAGCCGGCCCGGCCGCGGGTCAGATGGTCCAGCGTCGACATGCGGCGGGCGAGCGTATAGGGCGGCTCGTACGACAGGGTGCAGGTGACGCCAAAGCCGAGATGCTCGGTCGCCGCGGCCATCGCCGGGATCAAGAGGAGAGGGTCATTGACCGGCACCTGCACGGCATGGCGCAGCGCCGCGTCGGGCGAGCCGCCGTAGACATCGTAGATGCCGAGGACATCGGCGAGAAAGATCCCGTCGAACCGGCCGCGCTCCAGCGTCCTCGCCAGCGCGGTCCAATAGGCGAGATCGGTATAGCTGGCGGAACGGTCGCGCGGATGCGCCCACAGCCCCGGCGACTGGTGCCCGACACAGTTCATCTCGAACGCGTTGAGGCGGATTTCCTTCATCGGCTCCCGACCCGATGTCACACCGCTGCGGCGCCGTAATACAGCGTCACCGTATGCTTGGCCTCGGCGAAGAACAGCCAACGCTCGACGACGAGGCCGAGAGCCGCGCTCGCCACCGCCAGCGCCGCGGCGATCGCCGCCGTGCCGCCGGAGCCGACCAGCGCGACCAGGGTCAACAGCGCCGGCAGCGCGAACACAGCGATCCGGGCGATGGCGCGCAGCCGCACCCGATGCTTGCGCGCGATCTGGTAGCCCATCTCCTGCAGCAGGTAATTCTCCTCAGTGTGCGGCGGTTCGAGCATCTGCACCCGGCCGCGGCTGCCGAGCGCGGTCGCGCTGGCGACGGTGCTCGGGGCGGAGGTGGTATCGATAAACCGCCAGTAGGCTTCCTTGCAGCGCCAAGCCGCGACGACCGCCAGGAGCGTCAGGAGCGCGGTGCCGACCGGCCGGGACAACCAGAACCGCTCGATCAGGTCGAGCAGCAGGAACCCCTCCATGATCCCGAGCGCTAGGTAGTTCGGCACGACCCAGCGATTGTGCCACTGGTGGATCGGCTTCAATGAGGCATAGATCATCCCGGTGCAGGCGATCGTGCCGGCGGCGAGCGCCGCGGCGAGGATGCCGCACAGCCCGACAATCCCCGAGGTGGCGCCGAACAAAATCCACCCGATCGCGAAAACCGCCGCAGGGACAAAGCTCGCGACCGCCATCACCCCTTCGCGCGACAGCCAGGACGAGCGCCACTGCGAAAAGGCGCGCCACGCCCGCTCCGGCCGGCCGAGGTGGAAGACCGACGAGACGAGCCCGCCGGCGGCGAATACAAAGGCTGTCGCCAAAACAGCGAGACCGAACCCGGCATTCGCCGGCAGCAACCCGAGCGGAACGCCGAGGCCGACCAGCAGCAACAGCGCAAACCCGGCGCCGGACGCGGTCGTGAAGAAGACGATCGAGAGCGCTGGATGCATGGGTCAGAGATTGTCACCGCGACAAGAGCCGGTCGACCCAGCGCAACAGCCCATTGCCGCCGGTCTCCGGCTCGGCCGCGGCAAGCGCGACAAGATCGAGCGGCTCTGACGCCATTCTGCCGCGGCGCGGCGGCAGATATTTGTTGACCGGCCGGTAGCCGAGTTCGGGCAAGAGGTCGGCGCCGCCGCGCGCCGCGACCATTTCCGAAACCGCCGAGTTGGGGTCGCCGAGATCGCCGAAAAACCGGGCCTTGGTCGGACAGACCATGACGCAGGCCGGCTCACGCTCTTCCGGCGCGAGGTTCTCGTTGTAGATGCGGTCGATGCACAGCGTGCATTTCTTCATCACCCCGGCATCGGCATCGAACTCGCGCGCGCCATAGGGGCAGGCCCAGGAGCACAGCTTGCAGCCGATGCACAGATCGGCATTGACCAGCACGATGCCGTCCTCGGCGCGCTTGTAGGAGGCGCCGGTCGGGCACACCGTGACGCAGGCCGGCTCCTCGCAATGCAGGCAGGATTTCGGGAAATGCACGGTGCGCGCGCCGGCGCCCTCGCCCTCCTCGAACGAATGGATGCGGTTGAACCACACCCCCCAGGCCCCTGCGCCATAGGCGTTGAAATCGGGCAGCGGCGCCATGTGGCCGCCGGTGTTCCATTCCTTGCAGGCGGTGGCGCAGGCATGGCAGCCGACGCAGAGATCGAGGTCGATGACGAGACCGAGCTTTTTCTGGCCGGGATGCGCGAGCGGCAGGTCGGTCATGGCGTAGGCTCCCGCGGCTCCTCGCTGTCGGGGCGGTGAGCCCGGTAGCGCAGGATATCAGGCGGCGGCCTCAGCGAGGGCAGGTGGGGCAGCGTCGCGAAGCTGGGCGCGCTGTGGCCGGCTTCGGCGGCAGGCGCTTTTTCGACCCGCACGCGCAGATCGTACCACGCCGCCTGCCCGGTGATCGGGTCGGCGTTGGCGCCGGCGTCGCCACTCCCCTCCGGCAGCATCTCGGTAATCAGATGGTTGAGCAAAAAGCCGCGGGTGAATTCCGGCGACTCGGCGGCGAGGTTCCACGCGCCGCTGCGCTTGCCGATCGCGTTCCAGGTCCACACCGTGTCGGGGTTGACCCCGTCCATCAGCTTGAGCTGGGCCTCGATCCGGCCGGCATGGCTCGACACCCAGACCCAGTCGTCGTCGGCGAGCCCGAGCCCACGCGCCGTCACCCGGTTCATGAACAGGCGGTTCTGGCCGAGGATCTGGCGCAACCAGGCATTCTGCGAGTGCCAGGAATGGTACATCTGCATCGGCCGCTGGGTGATCGCGTGCAGCGGAAAGGTGTGCGGATCGCTGCGCGCCTCTTCGAACGGCGGGTACCAGAACGGCAGCGGGTCGAAATAGGTCTCGATCCGCGCCCGGTCCTTCTGCGGCGGCACGACCGCGCCATGCCCCTGCGCGGCGAGGCGGAAGCGCTGCAGCGGCTCGACATAGAGCTGCAAGACGATCGGCTCGGCCGCGCCGATCAGACCCATCGCCACGGCATTTTCGAGATAGGCCTTGTTGGCGTGCTTGTAGAACAGCTGCTCGGGCGGCAGCTGGTATTTCCAGAAGCAGCCATTGGCGACATAGCGGTCGAGCTGCTTTGGGTTCGGCGCGCCCTTGCCGTTTGCCTCGCCATCCTCGCCGCGCCAGCCGGCGAGCGGCCCGATGCCGGGCGTGCGCTCGTGGAGCGCGATGTAATCCTTGTAGCCGCCGGGGAAACGCGGCGCGCCGCTCGCGTCGACAAAGGCGGGCAGGCCGAGCCGGGCGCCCAATTCGATCAGCACGTCCTGGAACGGGCGCACGTCGCGATCCGGCGCGACAACCGGCTGGCGGATCGAATCCGCCGGGCCGTCGACGCTGCCGATCGGCCGGTCCAGGAGCGAGATGCAATCCCAGCGCTCGAGATAGGTCGTGTCGGGCAGGACGAGATCGGCATAGGCCACCGTCTCGGAGTAATAGGCGTCGGAATAGATGATCCGCGGGATCTTGTACTCGCCGGTGGCCGGGTCCTTGTCGGTCAGCATGCGCATCGTCTCGGTCGGTGTTCATCGCCGAGTTCCACGCCATGTTGGCCATGTACATGAAGAGCGTGTCGATCGGGTAGGGATCGCCCTTCCAGGCGTTGCGGATCAGCATGTGCATCAGCCCATGCGCGGCGATCGGCGCCTCCCAGGAGAACGCCTTGTCGATGCGCGCGGGCTGGCCATCGGCGTCGAGGAGCAGATCCTCGGGCGCGAGCACATAGCCGAGCGGCGCTCCGGCCAGCGGCTTGCCGGGCGCGACCTGGCCGGGTTTCCCGGCCGGCTTGGGCCCGGGCGGCGCGGGCTTCGGATAGGGCGATTTGTAGCGCCAGCCGCCCGGCACATCGATCGTGCCGAGCAGGATCTGCAACAGATGCAGCGCGCGGCAGGTCTGGAACCCGTTGGAATGCGCCGAGATGCCGCGCATCGCATGGATCGAGACCGGCCGCCCGCGCATCGAGGCGATGGCTGCCGGCCGGCCCAGTCGGTCCACGGTTGGGCGATCTCGATCTCCTCTTCGAAAGCGACCGCGGCGATCTCGGCGGCGAGGCGGCGGATCCGCTCGGCGGGAATGCCGCAGGTCGCGCGCGACCGCGTCGGGCGCGTAGCGCGGGTCGAGATAGCGTTCGGCGAGTAGCTGAAACACCGGCACCGCGCGGCGGCCATCCGGCAACGCGGCGTCGCCGACGACCCGCGCCTCGACCCCCGGCGCCAGCGCGCTCGCCAGCCCGCCCGCGCCATCGAGCACCAGCGGCTCGCCCGCTTCATTGCGCGCGAACAGCCCGTCATCGGCCGTCGCCCGGCGCCTGGATCACCAGCCAGGCCGCATTGGTGTAACGGCCGAGATAGGCGAAATCGATCTTGTCGGCGCGCAACAGCTCGTGGATCAGCGACAGCACGAACAGCCCGTCGGTGCCGGGGCGGATGCCGATCCACTCGTCGGCGATCGCCGAATACCCGGTGCGCACCGGGTTGACCGAGATGAATTTGGCGCCGCGCCGGCGCAGCCCGGAGAGGGCGAGCTTGATCGGGTTCGAATCGTGGTCCTCGGCGACCCCGAACATCAGGAAGAGGCGGGTGCGCTCCCAATCGGGCTCGCCGAACTCCCAGAAGCTGCCGCCGAGCGTATACATCCCGGCCGCCGCCATGTTGACCGAGCAGAACCCGCCATGCGCGGCGAAATTCGGCGTGCCGAACTGCGTCGCCCAAAACCCGGTCAGCGACTGGCTCTGATCGCGGCCGGTGAAAAACGCCAGCTTCTTTGGGTCGTCGGCGCGAATCCGCGACAGCCAGCCGAGCGCCGTCGCGATCGCCTCGTCCCATTCGATCTCGCGGAACTCGCCGGAGCCGCGTTCGCCGACCCGCATCAGCGGCTTTCTGAGCTTTGCCGGCGAATATTGCTGCATGATGCCCGAGGCGCCCTTGCCGCAGATCACGCCGCGGTTGACCGGGTGTTTCGGGTTGCCCTCGATGTAGCGGATGCCGCCATCCTTCAGGTGCACTTTGATGCCGCAGCGGCAGGCGCACATGTAGCAGGTCGTGTATTTCACCTCGTCCGAGATCTTCGGCGAGGTGTCGATCGCCTCATGCGGCGACCAGTAGTCGTGCCAGCGGTCGAGAAAATTCATCCCCGGAATTGACCATGCGGAGCATGCCATTGCAACCCGACTGTCCCGCCACAGATGCGCCCTAAGGGCGGATGGTACTCTGTCACACGGCAGGTCATGACGCTTGAGCTGTCCCCAGCCGAAATTCGCCAATACACTGACTTTGATCAACCTAACCCGTATCATCCAACGGTCATCGTCTACACACGCTTTCGCCGAAATGAAAGCGAGCCGTGGGATAAATGGATGGGGGAGACGCTCGAACGCTAGCCTTAGGCTCTTTGCTCGGCGAGGAAGCGATGGCCCAATCAAATGAACCGATTGATCTGCGCTCGGATACCGTGACGAAGCCCTCGTCCGGCATGCGGCAGGCGATGGCCGAGGCGCCGGTTGGCGACGACCAGTACGGCGAGGACCCCTCGGTCAACCGGCTGCAAGAGCGCATCGCCGAACTGCTCGGCAAAGAGGCCGCCCTGTTCGTGCCGAGCGGCACGATGTCGAACCAGATCGCGCTCAAGCTGCTGACCCGGCCGGGCGATGAGGTGATCCTCGGCGAAGAGGCCCATATGATGTGGCACGAAGCCGGCGCCGGGGCCGCCAATTCCGGGGTGCTGTTCACCGCGATCGGCCGGGGCGGGCTGTTCACCGCCGACGATTTTCGCGCGGCGTTAAAGCCCGCCGGGCATATCGTCCTTCCCGCGACCGGTCTCGTCGTCATCGAAAATACCCATAATCTCGGCGGCGGCGTCGTCTTTCCGCAGGCCGCCGCGGTCGAAATCTGCGCGGCGGCACGAGCCGCTGGGATCGCCTCCTATCTCGACGGCGCCCGCCTGTTCAACGCTTCGGCAGCCTCGGGTGTTGGCCTCGCCGAGCTGGCGCGGCCCTTCGACCTGGTTTCCGTCGCCTTGTCGAAGGGGCTCGGCTGCCCGGTCGGCAGTGTCCTCGCCGGCGGCGCAGCCGAGATCGCCCGCGCTGTGCGCGCCCGCCGCATGTTCGGAGGGGCGATGCGGCAATCCGGCATCCTCGCCGCCGCCGGGCTCTATGCGCTCGACCATCACGTCGCGCGGCTCGCCGATGACCACGCCAATGCGCGATTGATCGCCGAACGGCTCGCCGGCCTCTCGGGGATCCTGATCGATCTCGCGACGGTCGAGACCAACATCATCGTCTTCCGCCTCGCCGCCGGCATGCCCGATGCCGCCGCGATCGCCGCGCAGGCCAAGGAGGCGGGGGTGCTGGTGTCGGCGCTCGGCCCGCACACCGTGCGCGCGGTGACGCATCGCGATGTCTCGCGGGAGGCTTGCGGGCGCGCCGCCGATTTACTCGCCGCAGTCATCGAGCGGGGATGAAGGGCGCGGAGCGGCTTGTGATAGAATGACGCCGCTATGCGCGTGCTCCAAAAACCCGACGACGTAGCCCGGTTTGCCGCCTCGGTGGTGCGGCGGCATCTACCCGATCCGGCCTACCGGGTCTTCCTGTTCGGGTCGCGCGCGACCGGCAAGGCCCGCGACCGCTCGGACATCGATATCGGCATCGAAGGCCCCGCACCGGTGCCGCGCCGGGCGCTGGCCGCGATCGAGGACGAACTCGAAGAGGCACCGACCCTCTATACCGTCGAAATCGTCGACTTCGCGCGGGTGTCGGAAAACTTCCGGCGGGTCGCACGCGAGCGGATTCCTTTGTGACTAAAGGCGCCTCGCTGCGGGCCGATTTCGAGCGGGCGACGGTGCGTCTTGCGGAAGCGCTGGCGCTCCCCGAGGACCCGATCGTGCGGGATTCCGCTATTCAGCGGTTCGAAATATCGTTCGAACTGTGCTGGAAATTTCTCAAGGCTTATCTCGAAGAAGAACACAATGCTTCGTGCACCTCGCCGCGCACGTGCTTTCGCGCCGCCTTCAAAAACGGGGTCATCGCGGATGACCCGTTCTGGATCGATCTGACCGTATTACGAAATTATACGGTGCACACATATAACGAAGATCTTGCAGACTATGTGTACTCGTGACTTCCCGAAACGGTGACTCGGTTTCGTGCTCTGCTGAACGCGACAACCTGACCAACTCGTCGCTACCCTGGAGTTCGTTTGCGCAGCAGATATTTCTGCTCGCCCTCCAGCACCAGCTCGTTCTTCTGGTTGTGCACGGTGACCGCGAGCGTCACGACTCCGGTCGTGCGCTGCGCCGTCAGCGCGGCGACCTCAAGGCTCGGGTAGAGCGTGTCGCCGGGATAAACCGGTTTCAGGAAGCGGGACGATTGCTCGATAAAGGCGATCAGCGAGTCGCCGATGACATGGGCGAAGGTGCCGGCGCCGGCTGCGGTAAAACACAGGACCTGAAACCCGTGCGCCAACGGGCCGGGATGGCCGCGCTCGCGGCAATATTCGATGTCGTAATGGATCGGGTGATTGTCGGCCGAGACCGTCTGGAACGCCGCGAAATTGGCCTCGGTGACGGTCCGGCTCGGGATGTAGAAGCGCTCGCCGATCGCGAGGTCCTCGAAATACCGGCTCTCCGGAAAGCGGTGCGTTCGCCGGTCGAATTCTTCGGTCATCGCGCCTCGCCAAGCCAGACCCGCGCGGCCTGCTCGGCCGCCTGCGCGGCGCGGGCGTCGATTTCGGGTTCCGAGATCGTGCTGAGCGGGTGATCGATGACGACGGGCGTCAGATCCGGCATGCCGAGCGCGGCGCGCTGCACCTCGGCTTCGTGGAGGAACTCGGCGCGTCACGACGACCGCGGTCGGCCGCCCCAGCGCTTCGAGTGCGATGCCGTCATGCGTACAGCACGACGTGCACGACCCTCAATCGCCGATCGCGGTCAGGATGATGTCGTTGGCGGCGGCGATCGCGGCGAGCAGCGCCGGATCGGCGGGTTTCGCGAAGCTTTCCTTCTTGTAGGTAGTTGACCGCGGCAAAGCCGAAGCGGTCGCCCAGCCGCGCCGCGGTTTTGCGCAGCAGGCGATTGGCGTTCCATTTGGTGTTGTCGAGGATGCCCGAGCCGCAGCCCCGCCAGCCCCGCGACCCGCGGCGCCGGCGCGATCCGCCGGGTCTCGACCCGGCCGCGCGGATCGAAGACGGTTTCGTACTTTTCTTTGGCCATTCGCTTGCCTCCAGCTCACAAATAACACGTGCCGTCGACGCAGAGCGAACCGGCGCCGGCAGCGCCGCCCTCGATGCCGCGCAGCACCGGCGACGACATATGCCCCCAGCCCGGGATGAAGGCGGAAAACCGTCCGGCCGCGCCGCCGATCACGAACAGATGGATGTGGTCGGGGCTGGGCACGATCGGGATGCGCGACATCCGGCTCGCGCTTGTACCAGCGCGGCAGGTTGCGGTTGTAGACCCGGCCGTAGCGGTGATCGAACGCCAGCTCGCGAAACAGATTGTACGCGTTCATGTGCAGGTAGCTCTTGACATCGTGCCGGCTCCAGCCCTTGGCCGCGATCGTGCGGGCATGCTCGGGGCCGATCGCGACGGCGCAATGGCCCGACGAGACCGCGTTGTTGTGGGCGATCGTGCGCATCGCCGAACAGATGCTGTCGAGGATGCCTTCGGGATCGTCGGCGACATGGTTGGTGACGCTGTGCGGCGGCTCGGCGGCGATGACGAAGACGGTCGAATCCTCGGCCGCAAAGCCCTTCTCGACATGATAGGGCGCCCACGGGCTCTCGGCCTCGTTCTCGGCGACGGCATAGCTGTATTTGCCGGGATGCCCGAGGGTCGATTTGTCGAGGTCGCCCGGCCAGCCGCCGCCGACATTCAAGAGCACGAGGCGGATGGCGCGGCCGATCGTGGCATTGGCGCGGTTGCCCGAGCCGAAGGCGTTGGCGCCGCCATTCATGCCGATCTCGCGCGCCCGGGGCCCGTTCACGACGAGCAGCGGCGCCGCCATATGCGTCGTCGCCTGCACGCCGTTGAGGTTGAAGGCGGGCGCGGTCAAGCGCCAACAGCGCGGCGCGCACCACCGTCGGCGTACTCGGCCTTGCAGCCGGCCATCACCAGGTTGATCGCCAGCACCTCGCGGGTCAGGCTGCCATAGCGCGGCGGCACCCGGCACTCGACGAAATCGGGCTCGCCGCCGAGCGCGGCGACCGCGGCATCGACCTTTTCCGGCGTCGGCGGCACGACCGGCAGCCCGTCGGTCCAGCCCTGCTCGAAATACCATTCGACGAGATCGGTGCCCTTCGGCACGCGCAGGATGTCGCGCTTGTGTGCCGGCGGCCGCCGGATTGCGTCGACCGCCTCTGTCATGCCCCCATCCTCGCACCTCGCACCTCGCACCTCGCACCGGTGATCGGTACCGGACGAGCCTAGCACCGACTGACCGCCGGCTACAGGTTGACAAGCACGACAGGACCGCCTATCTGCCCGCCGTGACCTAACTCCCCACACCGATTCCTCGAATGCCCGCCGCCCGCACGCTACCGGTGCGCCCGCGGTGCGCTTGAGGAGGAGGAGTGATGTCACACAGTCCATCCGACCCGGCCCTGAACCCCCAGTTCCGCCGCAACTGGGACGGCTTCCCGAGCGGGATCAAATTCCTCGCCGAGCTGAGCGAGCAAGACCTCGATCGGCTGGCGATCGCCCGCGGGGAGCGCATCCTGCGCCGCCTGCCGGCGATGCTGCTGGCGGATCTGCGGGACGCGGAGAAGCGAGATCTCGCGCGGGCCTTCGGGCGCCCTTGGCTCCGCCAGATGCAGGAGCGCCGCTGGCGCGAGCGGTAGCCCCGATCGCCCGGCTCAGCCGCGCGCGATCGCGGCGCTGTTGACCGGCGCGTAGCCCGGCTCGACCCGGACATCGACGACCGCCACGCCGCCGCCCGCGACGCAATCGATCGCGGCCTTCAAGGCGCGCGGCAGCTCGTCGGGGCGGCGGATCGGGCCAAAGCCTTCGCCGCCCTGAGCGCGCGCCAGCATGCCGAGATCGGGCTCGGGGTCGGCGATGCGCTGGCCGATCCAGCGATTGGCGACCGGCCGGCCGCGCTGGCGGGCCATGCGGTCCTGGTGCAGTTCGTCGTTGAAGAACGAGTTGTTGTTGGACACGACGACCAACAGCGGGATGCGGTAATGCACCGCCGTCCACAGCGCGGTCGCGCCCATCAGGAAGTCGCCGTCGCCGAGCACCGCGACCGGCAGCCGGCCGCTGTCACGCAGGGCCAGCGCGGCGCCGACCGCCATGCCCGGGCCGGCGCCGACCCCGCCGCCGCCATCGCCGCCGAGCGCGTCGAGCGGGTGGGCGACATCCCAGGTGTTGCCGGCCCAGGCGAGCGGGCCGCGGATGAGACAGGTCGGGCGCGCCCCGACCGCCTCGCGCAACGCCGCCGCCAGTGCCAGCGGCGTGATCGCCTCGCCGCTGCCGAGGTCCGGCGGCTGCAGTGTCGCAGCCGGGCGCTCCGGCCAACCCGGCTGGCGCGGCTTCAGCAGCGGCAACAGCGCCGCGACCGCGATGTCGGGCTCGACCGCGAGATGCAGATCGACGGGCGGCAGGCCCTGGTAATCCATGCTCCAGCCGTTATGCGCGAGGTGGTCGAGCGAGGCCGAGATGATCTTGCTGCCGACCGGCTCCTCGCCCCAGCCGGCCTTGAGTGCGCCGGCGAGATCGACCCAATCGAGGCTCAGCACGACATCGGCGGCGCGGATCAGCGCAGCGGCGTCGGCGCTCGGGTTGTTGCCGGCCGGCGGCCCTTGCAGCTGGTGGCGCGACGGGAAGCCGGCGCCGGTCTTGGCGTCGGTCAAGACGATCGCGCCGAGCGCCTCGGCCAGTTGCACGCGGCGCTGCCATTCCGCTTCGCCGCGCGAGGTGCGGCCGACCAGGATTAAGGGCCGCTCGGCGGCCTGGAGCAGCGCCGCCGCTTCGGCAAGCGCCGCCGGGTCGGGCGCGGCGGCGGAGGGCGGGCGAAAGCGCGCGGCGCTCCGGCAGCGGCGGCAACGCGCCGATGCGGCTCTCCTGCAAGGCGGCGTCGAGGCAGATATAGACCGGGCCCCGCGGCGGCGTCATCGCCATCCGGTAGGCGCGCAGCAGCGCTTCGGCCGCCGCCGCGACCGAGGCCGGCTGGTCGTCCCATTTGGTGAAGTTGCGGACCAGCGCGCCCTGGTCCTGGGCGGTGTGGATCCAGTCGATCCACGGCCGCCGCTTGCGCCGCGTCGACCGGCCCGGTGGCGCCGAGCACGAACACCGGCACGCGGTCGCACCAGGCGTCGAAGATCGCCATCGTCGCGTGCATCAGCCCGACATTGCTGTGCACGATCGCCCCCATCGGGCGGCCGGTCACCTTGGCGTAGCCATGCGCGATCGCGACCGCGTGCTCCTCGTGCAGGCACAAGAGCATCTGCGGCTGGCGGTTGCCGAGCAGATTGACGAGGCTGTCGTGCAGACCGCGATAGGAGGCGCCGGGGTTGAGCGCGACATAGGGCAGGTCCAGTTCGCGCAGCATCAGCGCGACGGCGTCGCTGCCCCAGTAATCGCCCGGCTCGTTGGCCAGCACCGGCCGCTCGATCCCGCCCGGCCCCAAAGCTGCGTCGTTCATCGTGCGCTCCTGTCCCAAATGCGGACGACCGAGTTCATAATACCCGAGAGGGCGATCGCAAGATGCAGAAAGCGTTCTCGACCGCGAGGGTGTCGTGAACCGACCGCTGCTCGTCGTCGACGGCGACTCGTTCGCGCATCGCGCCTACCACGCCTTGCCGAAATCGATCCGCCGCGCCGGCAACCGCGGCGCCGGGGCGATCCTCGGCTTCGCGAACTTCCTGCTGCGGCTCTACGAAAGCCGAGCGGCCGCGCGCCGTGCTCGTCGGCTGGGACACGCTCGGCGCGCCGACCTATCGGCAGCAGCTGTTTCCCGCCTATCAGGCCGGCCGGCATTTCGATGACGAGCTGGTCGAGCAGCTCGAGGTGCTGCCGCAGTTCGTCGCGGCCTGCGGCTTCGCCAACGCCAAGGCGGCGGGCTACGAGGCCGACGATTTCCTGGCGGCCGCGGTCGCCGCGGAAGAGCGGCGCGGCGGGTCCGCGCTGGTCGCCAGCGGCGATCGCGATGCGTTTCAGCTTGCCTCCGATCGCGACGACGATCCTCTACCCGGTCAAGGCCGGCGAGCTGGCGCGCCTCGGCCCGGCGGAGGTTCGCGCGCGCTACGGGGTCGAGCCGCGCCAGGTGCCCGATTTCATCGCGCTGCGCGGCGACCCGTCGGACGGGCTCCCCGGCGCCCGCGGCGTCGGCCCGAAGGGGGCGGCGGCGCTGCTGCACAAATACCCGACCCTGGAGGACGCCTTCGCCGACGGCCAGCTCGCCGTCGCAGGCCGAGCAATTGCGGATCTACCGCCGGATCGCGACGATGGATCCCACGGCGCCGCTGCCCGCCCTCGACGACCAGAGGCCGAGCTGGGACAAGGCCGCCGCACTGGCGCGCGACTGGGACCTCGGCCGCCTGGCAACGCGGCTCGACGAGCTGGCGGCGCAAGCTCGGCCGCATAAACGCCGTGCGTGCTTCGAGACGCGCCCGCTCTGCCGGGCGCTCCTCAGCATGAGGTTGGATTGTTCATGCAGTGAGAAGAACCTCATCCTGAGGAGCCCGCGCAGCGGGCGTCTCGAAGGACGCACGCGGATCCGCTACAACCGCGACGCCGGCGCGGGCGCAGTCTTCATCCTCCTGCGAGGTCCCGCCGCCGACCCCGCAGGCGCCCTCGACGACGCCGTTGCGGATGATCGGCACCGCGCCCTGGCCCATGATCATCTCGCCACCCGAGGCCGCGGCGATGCCGCGCGGGGTCGGCTGGTCGGCGCGCGCTGCCAGCTCGCCGCTCGGCCGGCCGAACGCCGCCGAGGCGACCGCCTTGCCCTGGCTGCCATAGGCGCTCGCCCAGATCGCGTTGTCCATGCGCTGCAACGCGATCAACCTGCCACCGCTGTCGCACACCGCGGCGCTGACCTTGATGTTGAGCTCCCGCGCCTTCGCCAACGCGCCGGCGAGGATGCGATTGGCTTCTTCCAATGTGAGACTCATCGATTTCCTCCTTTAGTCAGACGGCGATCTGTGCTCCGAACCCGACTATAGCGAAATTGGGGGCGATAGGAGGGTGGAATGTCCGGCATCGGAATCAGCGCCGCTTGCGAGCCGGTTGCACCCCGGGTTGAAGCGAGCGGCCAACCGGTAAACACCAGCACCACTGGACCGTGCGGCGAGCAAAGCTGCACAGCAGCGCGCGGTCCAACCCAAGACATCACCAAGCGCTATTGGGGTGATGATTTGTTTACGAATTTCGGTTTACCTCAAAAGCTTTGACCCCACCGCGCGCCGGGTGCTTGTCAGCCGACTCCCGTGCACTGGAAATAGGGATAATGCACTACCTCGAGGCGCCGAAGCGCCGGTCCGCTCCCAGCCGCCGCATCTCCCTCGCCGGAATTATCCTTGTCGGCGTTACGGTCCTTGCTGCCGGGCTCACGATCTGGGACCGTCACGAAGAGACGATCGCAAGCTATCGCCGCGAGATCACCAATCTCGGCATCGTCCTGGCCGAGCAAACCGCGCGTTCGATGCAGGCGGTCGATCTTGTCGTGAAGGAGGTACAGGCCAAAGCCGTGGCGGCGGGTGCCGACAACCCGGAAGAGTTCAGGCGCGTCATGGGGACCGCAGAGATCCACCGCTTTCTCGTCGGCCGACGGGAGAGCCTGCCGCAGGCCGAGAGCATCGGATTGATCGGCGCCGACGGCATGCTGATCAACGGCGCGCGACGCTGGCCCGTTCCGCTTATCGACTTGTCAGACCGAGACTACTTCACGCATTTTCGCGATCATAACGATGCTGGCCTGTTCATCGGCGCGCCGCGTCCAAATCGGCTCACCGGCGCATGGACCTTTTTCGTTGCGCGCCGCGTGAACGGGCCGCATGGCGAGTTCCTTGGGGTCCTGATCGCGCTGATCGAGATCCGATATTTCGAGGAGTTTTACAAGGCGATCGACCCGCAAGGCGGGTCGATCGCCATCTGGCGCACCGACGGCACGATGATCGCCCGGTATCCCCATGCCGAGAGCATGATGGGCGAGAAACTGGCGTCCGCATCGCCCTGGTACGACATGGTCGCGAAAGGCGGCGGCACCTATCGAACGCCGGGTTATGTCGACGGGGTGGCGCGCGTCGTTTCGGTGCATCTGCTGCACGATTATCCGCTTGTGGTGACCGTGACGATCGCCGAAGACGCCGCGCTCGCCGATTGGCGGCGCCAGTCGATCCTGATCGCCATTGCCGCCCTATGCACGGCCGTCGGCTTTGCCGTGCTTTTCTGGGCGCTTGCCGGCCGGTCGCGCAAGCTCGAGCAGCAGACCGCGGAATTGGCCACTGCGGCGGATGCGCTGCGCGACAGCGAAGCGCGGTTTCGGGATTTCGCACGCACCAGCTCGGATTGGTTTTGGGAAACCGATGAGCAGCATCGCTTCACCCACGTGTCCGATGAGATCCGCGTGTTCGGCCAAGACCCGCGCGACTGCATCGGCCGAACGCGCAGCGAGCTGGCTGCCGATCGCCAGGACGATATGCGCCGATGGGACGAGCATTTTGCCGCGTTGGACCGGCATGAGCCGTTCCGCAACTTTATCTATGGGCCCGAAAATCGGAACAGCCCCCCGACGCATGGTCTCGGTCAGCGGCAACCCGGTCTTCGATGAATCGGGCCGCTTTCTCGGCTATCGCGGTACGGCACGCGACGTTACCGAGGAAATCCGCACCGAACGCGGCTTGCGCGACGCCAAAAGCGCCGCGGAGGCGGCCAATCGGGCAAAATCCCAATTCCTGGCTAACATGAGCCATGAATTGCGCACACCGCTCAATGCGGTCCTCGGTTTTTCCGAAATTCTCGCTCAGCGCCTTGCCGGACCTCTTAGTGCAAAACAGGCCGAATATGTCGATATGATTTATCGGAGCGGGAATCATCTGCACGATATCATCAACGATATTCTTGATCTCGCCAAGGTTGATGCCGGAAAGCTCGATCTCAACCTTGACGACGGCATCGATCCGTGCGCCATCGTGAATGCCTGCGTCGCATTGATCAGGGAGCGTGCGAACGCAGGCGCATTGCAGCTCTCGGTCGATGTCGATCCCGCGCTGCCGTTGATCGTCGCCGACGCGATGCGGCTGAAGCAGATACTGCTCAATCTGCTGTCCAATGCCGTCAAGTTCACCGAGCCCGGCGGATCGATCGTCATCACCGTGCGCCAGCCCGGGCCCGATACCATCGCATTCGAAGTGCGGGACACCGGCGTTGGCATGAGCGAGGCCGAAATCAAAATCGCTTTGGAGCCGTTCGGTCAGGTCGATGCCGGCATCGCCCGCCGTCACGAGGGTACCGGGCTTGGGCTTCCGCTGGCGAGACGGCTGGCCGAATTGCACGGCGGCTCGCTCCACATCGAAAGCCGCAAGGGGCATGGGACGACGGCGACCCTGACGCTCCCGGTGGGGAGCACATTGCCGGATATCTCGACCGCCGCGCCGGGGATCGCCCTCAGCCTCGAGGCGAATCCCGCATAGATCAGCCGCGCCAGAACGGCTCGGCGTCGAACATCCGGCGCAGATGCTCGCGGGTTTTCGGCTGCCGCGCGACGAGCCGGCGCTGGTGCCAGGCGAGGACAATCTTGCCGGCGCGGGCGATGATGGCGCCGTCTGGGCCGTGCACCAGCTCGGCGACGATGTCCTTTGCGCCGCGCACATCGTTGGCGTCGCCGAGATCGTCCTGCAGGCGCTTGAGCCCGTCGATAAACTTCTCCACCGCCGCGGCATCATAGAGGCCGCCCACCAGCTCGGCGGTATAGCGCAGCTTTTTGAGCACGATCCGCAGTTTGTGCCGCTTCTCGTCGGATTGCCGCGCAAAGCCTTTGCTGCGCCGCTTCGCTGCCCGTCGCAATTTGTCGAGCAGCAGCGGCGCGACATCGCCGATCGGCTGCTCCAGCACGCTGGCGACCGCGCCGTCGCGCCAGCCGCGGCCGTCGAACCACCGCATCAGGCCCAGCAGCAGCGCGGTGTAGCGCGGCGAGCGGATCGTCTGCCGCGCGGCGGCATAGGCGGCGCGTCGCTGCCGTCGCGCCGCCGCGCTCAGCACGCGCAGCGCCGTGACATCGGGCAGGGCCTCGTGCGCCGGGCGGATCAGGGCGCTCTCGAAGACATCGATATTGCGCGCCTCGCCGAGCGCGACGGCGAGCCAGCGCAATTCGTCGCTCGCCCAGTGCCGCTGCGCCGGCGGCAGCATCTCGCGGAACCCCGACAGGACGGCGCGCAGGCGGCGAACCGCAACGCGCATCTGGTGGACGCCCGTCCGCTCGTCCGGCAAAGATCGCAGCCTCGTTGCGCAAAACCTGGTCGAGGCAGACGCGGCCGATGCGTTGCAGTGCCTCCTCGGCGCTCAGCGTCGGATCAAGCGCAAACGGCTCGGCGTGCACCGCCTGCGCTATCGGGTCGTCCGGCGGCCAAGCGATAACCGCGCTCGGCCTTGCTGCGCCATTCGAGGCGAACCGGCGCCGCCGCAAGCAAGCGCAGCGCGACATCGTACAGCGCGGTGACAGGGCCGCTTTTCAGCTCGAGCTCGATTTCGCGGATGCGTTCGGCCGGTTTCTTGCCCGGGGCACGGATCGTGCCGCGGTCGATGGCGGCTTCGATGCGCGTGCCGGGGGCCGGCGAGAGGTCGGTGACGAGCCGAGCGACCTCGGTGCGGAAGACCGGGGCAACCCGGGCCGCGATATCGGAGGTCCAGAAAACGCCCGCTTTCGCCAGCCCGCGGGTCGGGACGCTCGCCGGCGATCTTGTCTTCCCACTCGCCGCGGGCGAGCGGCGTGCTGCCCGGCACCCCGGACGACTTGACGGTTTGTATGTAATGCCCGTTCTGCCGCCGTACCCGCAGCACCGAGCCCTGGCGGGCCAGCGCGTGGTCCTCGGTATCGAAGTACGTGCTGACGAGCTTCGAGCGCTCGGCGCTCGCGCCCGCCGCCATGTCCTTCAGCACGCGCCGCACAGCCGGGAGATCGACGTCCCGGGCAGCCAGCTTTATTTCGATCTCGGTCGGGATTCAGGCCTCCGGGGGAGTGAAGGCGCTATTTCGGGCAGAATGCCTTGCTCAGAAGCCCTCGGCAAGGGGGTACCGCGATATCCAACCGGTGCCGATCACCTCAGCGGTATGCGGTTCCAGGCGAGGCGGTCGAGAATGGCGCGCGCGAGCCGGCGCGCTTTGTCGTTGAGCGAGGGAAAGCCGGTTTCACTCGCGCTGCGACCGAAATTCTGCGCCTGACGATAGCCCGGGCGCTCCGCCAGTTCGCCCTCCAGCGTCTCGAAACCGGCGCGGCCGATCGTCGCCCGCGCCTCTGCCGCCTCGCTCTCCGTCAGTATTCGGCACAACGCGAACACCGGATCGTCTGGGGCGAGCTTCATCTCGGCGATGCGGCGGGCAAGCGCCAGCGTCGGGACCAGGTCGGCGCGCGAGGCGCCGGTCGGCAGAACGATCAGGTCGCATTCCTTGACCAGCTCCGCGGTGCGTTTGGGCGTTCCGGCCGCACCGTCGAGGACGATGATGTCGTAGCCGCGATTGTGCTTGAGCGCGTTTGCGATGTTCTTGACCGGCTCGGCCTCGATTACGGGTTCGAGATCGCGCTCCAGCCGCGCCCGCACCCAGTCGGTCGAGGTCATCTGCTTGGTGTCGAAATCGAGGATTTTTACCTGTTTGCCGGAGACCGCCGCCTCGCGCGCGATCAGGTGGCAAAGCGTCGACTTCCCGACGCCGCCTTTTTGCGACACCACGCCGATAACTTGTCGTTTCGCCGTCGATTTCCCCATCCCCGCGAATTTCGCCGGGAACCGCACCCAATGCAAGGCTGGGGCGCGCCAGGTCGCCGCCAGTTTGCGCTCGCGCCGCCGCCGCTCGCCGGCGCAAAGTGGCCGCGACCTGCGAGCGCTCGCGGCAACCGAGGAGGAGCCAGTGCAATTCGGGTTCAACCTGCCGAACAGCGGGGTCCTCGCCGCACCCGATACCATGGCCCGGATCGCCCGCGAGGGCGAGGCGCTCGGCTATGACTACCTGACCGTGACGGACCATGTCGTGCTGCCGGACATGGCCGAGCCCGGCTACCCCTATTCGGAAAGCGGCGCGTTCTATTCGACTGACAGCGCGCACCGCCACGAAATGCTGACCCTGGCCGCCTGGCTCGCGGCGGTCACCCCGCGATTGCGCCTTGTGCTGGCGGTGCTGGTCGTGCCGCATCGGCCGGCGGTGCTCGCCGCGAAGATGCTGGCGACGATCGATGTCCTGTCGGGCGGGCGGCTCACGGTCGGGATCGGCGCCGGCTGGCTGAAGGCGGAATTCGACGCAGTCGTCACGACGCCGTTCGCCGAACGCGGCGCGGTGACCGACGAATATGTCGCCGCCTTCCGCACGCTGTGGACCGAGCCGAAGCCGCAGATCGCAGGCCATTACGTCCATTATGACGGGCTGCTTTTGGAGCCGAAGCCGGTGCAGCAGCCGCATCCGCCGATCTGGGTCGGCGGCGAGAGCGGCCCCTCGTTGCGCCGCGCTGCCCGGCTCGGCGACGCCTGGTACCCGATCGGCACCAACAACGCGCATCCGCTCGACAGCCTGCGCGCGCTACCAGGCCGGGATCGCGCGACTGCGCCAACTCACCGAAGCGGTCGGCCGGCCGCGCGATGCGGTGGCGCTGACCTATCGCGTCAAGCGCACCGGCGACGCGCTGCCGGCCCGCGCTTCGGATGGCGAGCGCCGCCTGTTTTCCGGCAGCGACGCAGCAATCATTGGCGACATCCGCGCGTTGCAGGACCTCGGTGTCGGCGCGATCGATTTCGATTTCGAGCGCCCCGAGGCCGATGCAGTCATCGCCGAGATGCGCGCCTTCAAGGACCGGGTGCTGGCGAAGGTATAGGCGCACCATCGGGCATGATTAGTCGTGGCGTTCCGCGGTCGGCGATTGTCGGGCGGCGAGGCGTGTTTCGATGTTCGCCCGGCTGCTGTCCAGCATTGCCGAGGGCGACTGTCCCAACTCGGCGCACAAACAGGCCCAATGATAGATGAGGTCGCCCAGTTCGTAGACCAGGCGATCCTCATCCAGCGCGCCGCCGCGCATCGGCCTGCGTATCGTATCGGCGACCTCGCCGGCCTCCCCGACCAACCCAAGACTGAGATAGGCCAGCCGTTGCGCACGGGTCTCCAGGGTCGGTTGAGCGACGACGGCGGCCCCCTTGGCGTATTCGTCCATAGTCATCGGTTCGCCGCCTGTTCGATATGTTTTCAGCTAAAGCGCGAGCGGGTCGGGGCGCAGCTGGAACTCGACGACGAGCGGGCTCGACCGCGTCTCCGGGGTGGCGCCCGGCGCGCCCGGGGCGGGCGCATCGATCCCCTCGATGTGGAACGGCGTCCGGTTGCCGGACGTCACCCATAACTCGCGGCCCTTCCAGCCGGCCTTCGGATCGTCGATGCGGCCCTCGAGGCCCTTGGCGAAAAAGCCCATCGGATAGGGGACGCGCAACTCGACGATCTGGCCGCCGACCAGCGCGTGCAGCGAATCCGACTGGTTGCCGGTCTCGAACGGCACATTGGCGCCGAGCCCCAGAATGTTGTGCTGGTCGACCCAGACGAAATACGGGTTCTCCTCGGCGCCGGGATCGCCCTGGAAGCCCGGCCCCGGCAGCGCGTAGAACGAGAAGCCCTCGGGGCATTTCTCGCCCTTCTCGGCGCCCGGCCCGTTGAGCGGCCCCTTGCATTTGCGCCGGTCGAAGCTGGCGAGATGGCCGCTGTCGAGCGGCAGCCAGGCGACGCCGTTGCGGTCGACATCCATGCCGCGGATGCCGAAGCCGGGCAGCGGGATCTTGTAGAGCTCGGTCAAGCGCGGTCTCGGGCGGGTTCGCGCCCGGCGCGACGCGGATGATGTAGCCCGGATGGGCGAGGCTCGACCCCCAGATCGACGCCGTCGGCCGGCGAATACGAGATCGCGTACATGCCGTAGGGGATGCGGGTGTCCTTTGTCGGATCGATCGGCTGGCCGGGCTCGTTCCAGGTCTGCGGTGCGTTTGCCGTTGCCGACGGTGTCGACGATCAGCGGCGTCCAGCCCTGCGATTTCGCTGCGTCGTCGGTCTGCCAGAACAGTTTGGTGTTGATCCAGCCGACGACCGCCAGCTCGGGGTTGGGTGCGCCGCCGAGGCCGGTATTGTTGCTGAGCCACAACGTGTTGTTGGCGTCCTCGGCGAAATTCAGGTGATGCGTGCCGAAGCAGGTATCGATCGTCGTGAATTTCTTGGTCTTCGGCTCATAGACCGTGACCTGCCGCGAATTCTGGTAAAACCCGTCATGCGGCACGTCGAGCGGGTAGAGCTGCGCCGAGCGCAGCGACGAGCCCTTCTTGCAATAGGCGGGGATGTCCTTCGGCGAGCGGTTCTGCGCCGCCCAATAGACCCGCCCGTCCTGGTCCATCACCGAGGTGTGGGCGTTGACCTTGCTGTCCCAGGTCTGCTCCATGCCCCAATAGGCCGACGGGTTGACGACCTCGTTGGCGAGCGCCGAGCTCGGCGTGCCGTCGCGCACCGGCGGCTGGATCGTCGTCTTTGTGTTGTGCACCGGATCGAGCACCGGCTGAGCGTTGCTGCTGAGCTCGGTGTCGCCGTAAATCGGGCCATAGGCATTGACGGTCGGGTGACGGCGGTCGGTCGTCGTCAGATCGTGCAGATAATGCTTGGGATCGAGCCAGTCGCGCACCGTGACGACGATATTGCGCTCGACGCCGACCGGCCGCTGCGGGCTGCGGCTCGGCAACTCGCCGGCCTTGATGCGGTCGGTCCAATCGGCGAGCGCTGCGAGGTGGCCGCCATCGGGTGTCATCACCTGCGTGATAAAGTTGACCATGTCGTGGCCGGCCGGCCCGACGCTGAGGCGGTACGCCCAGGCATCGCGCGACGAGTCGAAATGACCGAGCGCCTCGGGGATCGTCCGCGTCGCGTAATTGCCGAGCTGGTGGCAGTTGCCGCAGCCATTGGTCTTGATGAAATTCAGCCACTGCTCCTGCGTTTTGAAATTCTCGGGAATGCCGTTGCCCTTGTCGCCGGTGCCGGGAAAGCGGCTCCTGTTCGGGATCTTGATCATCGAGGCCCAATAGATCGCCGGGTAATATTGCGCGGCGGCGGCAAGGCTCGGCGCCACGACGGCGGTCAGGTTGAGGATCTTGCCGGGCTCGCTCGCAACCTTCTCCGAGTCGACGAGGCCATAGCCGCGCACCCAGACCCGGTAATTCGCCTTCGGCAGGTCGGGGATGACATAGCGGCCGCGCTCGTCGGTCACGACCATCTTGGCGAAGCGGGTGCCGAGATCCCGGGTCTCGGCGATGACCCAAACCCCGGTTTCCGGCCCAAAGCGGCTGGTCACGACGCCGCCGATCGCGTTGCCGTCGATCTGGACAGCGGGCGCCGGCGCCGCAGCCTGCTGCGCGCGCGTCGCCGCCGGCGGGGCGGCGACAAGGGCGGCGACCGCCAATATCGATACGAGCGATGATGCCTTCCAGGCGCGCATGGTTTCCCCCGTGGAATCGGCCCCGCTGACCGGGGCCTTGCTTGACTTAGCTGATACTATCGCCGAGCAGGTGGATTTCGCCACCGTTGGCCGCGATCAATTCGCTTGCGCGGCGATCGAAGCTGGCAAAGACCGTCCCGCCCAGCCGGCGGCCTTCGAAGGCGATCACCCCGTCGGCGAAGTCTCCGCCGGCTTCGAGCAGGGCGAGGCCGGCCTCGACCGCCGGCCGATCGACTTGCACCGTTGGCCCGGCGACAAGGGTCTTGATCATTCCGAGCACTTCTCGCCCCGACCAATGATAGCCTTGGCGCAGCACCCAGGCGAATTCGCAAAGCGCTGGCAAGGTCACCGCGATCAGCTCCGCGCTCCGTAGTAAATCCAAGGCGAGGCTTGACTGCACCGGGTCGTCGAGCGCCGCGGCGCGTACCAGGACATTCGTCTCGGCCGTGATTCTCAACGGATGCCTGCCCAGCCTTCCGCGGCAATCCTGCCGATCTCTTCGATCGAGAGCGGCTTCATTCCAGGTCGGTGGGCGCAACCGAAGAAATCCTCGATCGACCCGCTCTTTTTGGCCGCGCGCAATTCGGCGCGCCCGTTTGGCAGCAGGTCGATCTCAACCTTTTGTCCGGGTGTGGCGCCGAGATGCCGGAGCACCTCCTTGCGAAGCGTAATCTGCCCCTTTGCTGTCACGGTCAGGGTCGTCGTCATTGGATGCCTCGTCGGAAGCGATAACAAGAACCGTAAGGATATATGCCCTTACGACCACACGGCGCAAGCCGGCCGACAAACCCGTGGCATTCGCCGGCCGGCCGGGGCAGAGTTCGATCAGCCACGCAATCCGGGAGGAGCCGATGCAAACGTCCCCAGCCCCAGCGTCCCGCCACCTGCCGATCCGCAAGGACTGGCTCGCCGCGACCCAGGAACCCGCGCTCGAACCCGAGCGCCCGATCATCGACCCGCACCATCACATGTGGGACCGGCCGGGCAACCGCTACCTGTTCCACGATCTGATGGAAGATCTGAACAGCGGGCACAACATCCGCGCCACCGTCTTTCTCGAATGCCGCGAGATGTACCGCGCCGAGGGGCCGCCCGAACTGCGCTCATTGGGCGAGACGCAATTCGTCGCCGGCGTCTCGGCGATGAGCGAGAGCTGGCAAATACGGCGCGGCGCGGGCCTGCGCCGGGATCATCGGCAATGTCGATTTCCGCATCGGCAGCCGCGCCAAGGGCGTCCTCGAACAGCACATCATCCTCTCGGGCGGGCGCTTCCGCGGCATCCGCAACGGCGCGACCTGGCACGCCGACCCGAGCCTGCGGGTGTTCACCTCGGGCGCCGGAGAGGGGCTCTATCTCGACCGCGCGTGGCGCGAGGGGTTTGCCGCGCTCGCCCCGCTCAACCTCAGCTTCGAGGCGTGGATGTTCCACACGCAGCTCGGCGATCTCATCGACCTCGCCCGCGCCTTCCCGGAAACCAAGATCGTGCTTGAACCACATCGGCGGTGCGCTGGCGGTCGGCCCCTATACCGACAAGCGCGAGGAAGTCTTTGCCGAGTGGTCGCACCCAGATCGCGAAGCTCGGCCAGTTCCCCAACGTCTACATCAAGCTGGGCGGGCTCGGCATGCCCTCGCTCAGCGGCTTCGAGATGGGCCGGCAGGATTCGGCCCCCTCCTCGGAACAGCTCGCCAAGGCGTGGCGCCCGACCCTCGACACCTGCATCGCCGCCTTCGGCCCGGACCGCTCGATGTTCGAGAGCAACTTCCCGGTCGACAAGGGGATGTGCAGCTACGCCAATTTGTGGAACGCGTTCAAGCGCGTCGCCGAGCCCTATTCGAACGACGAGAAGAACGCGATGTTCTACAACACCGCGCTGAAGTTCTATCGGCTGTGGTAATCCAGCTAGCACCATCCCGGCGCAGGCCGGGACCCATTGGGCGACCGCACGAGCGGCGGAGGGATGGGTCCCGGCTTTCGCCGGGAATGCGGTGCTTACTGTAAAGGGAGAGAGCAATGCCATTGCCACGACAAGAGGTCGATGCGACGACCCCGAAATACCTGCGCGACAAATACGCGATCGTCGGGGTCGGGCGAGACCACCTACACCCGCGGCTCGAACAAGACGACCCGCGCGCTCGGCACCTGGGCGGTCCGGAACGCGATCCTCGATGCCGGGCTCAAACCCACCGACATCGACGGCATGCTCGACTATTCGGGCGGCGACTCGACGAGCGCCACGTTCATCTCCGGCGATCTGGGGATGCGCCTCAATTTCTACATGGACGTGGTCGGCGGCGGCTCGTCGACCGAGGCGCTCGTCGGCATCGCGATCGGCATCATCGAAGCCGGCATGTGCAAGATGCGTCGCGATCTTCCGCTCGATGAACGGCTACAGCCAAGTGCGGATCGGCGGCACCGGCGCGCGCTCGGCGGCGCCCGTCGCCGGCGACATGCTGCACAACCGCGCCTATGGCTGGCAGAGCGCCGGGCAGAGCTTCGCCCCGACCTTCATGCGCCACATGTACGATTACGGCACCAGGCCCGAGCAGGTCGCGATGGTCAAGGTGGCGCACAGCCACCATGCCTCGAACAATCCCGAAGGCCTATTACAAAAAGCGCTTCACGGTCGAGGACGTGCTGTCGAGCCGCTTCATCTGCAAGCCGCTGCATCTGCTGGATTGCTGCGTCGAGACCGACAACGCGACGGCGATCATCGTGACGACGCGCCGAGCGCGCGAAAGACTGCAAGCAACCGCTCGTCCTGATCCGCGGCGTCGTCGGCCGCTGCAACAAGCCGCGGCTCGACATGCATTACCAGCACGGGCCGATCTCGACCGTCGCCGGCCATTACGCCCGGGAAATCCTGTGGCCGAATTCCGGGGTCGGGCCCGAGGACATCGACATCACCGGCTCCTACGACGCCTTCACCTTCACGACGATGCTGCAGCTCGAGGATTACGGCTTCTGCAAGAAGGGCGAGGGCGGCCAGTATGTGTCGAGCGGCGCGATCCAGCTCGGCGGCAGGCGGCCCAACAACACCTCGGGCGGCCATCTCTGCGAGGGCTACACGCACGGCATGAACATGGTCATCGAGAACACCCGGCAATTGCGCCACGACGCCGACGATTCCTGCCCGATCGGCGCCGACGGCAAGCGTCAGCACACCTACGACTATCGCGAGGGCGGCTGCCGCCAGGTGAGGAATGTCGAGGTCAGCGCCAATCTCGGCTGGGCCAACCCGTCGACCGCCTCGGCGATGGTCATGCGGCGCGGCTGAGGAGAGGGGAGACAGAACAATGCCAGGAATCCAGGCGCAATATCTCGGCATGCCGCTGCAATTGAACGAACTCGACCACGAGAACCTCGAATATTTCCGGCACTGCGCGGCGCACGACTTCCATCTGCAGGCCTGCGCCGGGTGCGGCAGGCTGCGCTATCCGCCGACCACCGCCTGCCCATGGTGCGCCACGCTCGAAGTCGAACTGGCGGCGGGTCGAAGGCAAGGGCGCGGTGCACTCCTATACCGAGGTGCACCACGCGATCCAGCCGGCCTTCCGCGACCACACGCCCTATCTGATCCTGCTGGTCGATCTCGACACGCAGAAGGGCGAGCCGACCATCGAGGAGGCGCTGCGCGTCGTCGGCAATCTGTGCACCCCGGACGGCAAGCTGGCGCCGGCCGACATGGTGCGCCGGGTCGGCATCGGCACGCGCGTGCGGATGGTCTTCAGCGACGTGGCGGAGGGTCTCGCCTTGCCGCAATGGACGATCGACGAGGGCGCAACCCAGCCGGCGACGGTCTGGCGCTATCCGCAGGAATAAGCGGCGGGCGAACTCAGCCCTTGACCCCGCCCATCGTCAGGCCGGAACTCATCTTGCGGCGGAAGAGGTAGTAGACCACCACCGGCGGTATCGCGTAGATCGCCGCGGTCGCCATCATGAAGTTCCACGGCGCCTCGTCGCTGTTGAGGAACTGCACGATCGCGATCGGCACCGTCATGCTCTTCGCCGAGGACAACAGCAGGAATTGGTAGAGGAATTCGTTCCACGACGCCAGCATCGCGAAGGTGCCGATGGCGACCAGCGCCGGCGCCATCAACGGCAAATAGATGCGGAAATAGATCTGGATCGGCGACGCGCCGTCGATGCGGGCCGCCTCGTCGAGCTCCATCGGGATGCTGCGGCCGTATTGCTGGAAGATGAAAATCGCGTAGGGGGTGGCGAAGGCGACCAGCGAGGCAATCACGGCCCACAGATTGTTCATCATCCCGTAGTCCGCCATCAGGCGGTAGAACGGGATCGCCAGGAACGAGGCCGGGATCACATAGGTCAGCAGCGCCGCGTTGGTGATGAGCCAGCCGTGCTTGACGCGCAGCCGCCCGACCGAAAACGCGGCGAGCGAACCAATCGACAATACCAACAGCACGGTCATCGCAGCGAGGAATACGCTTCTGCCGAATTGTTCCCAGAAGAACTGAAGGTACCAGAAGGTCTGGGTAACCACCGCCCAGTAGCTGTCGACCGACGGATGTGGCGGGAACACATGGCTCGAAAAGACATCGCTGTGCGAATCGAGCGAAACCATGATCATGTTGTAGATCGGCAGAAGCGACCAGATGATCAGGACGACGCTGAGGACAGCCGCGCCGACATTGGTCAGGTAGCGCCGTCGCTGCGCCACTCGCACCGCTCGCAACACGTCAGGATCAGTGTGCGCTCTCGTCCTGCCTTCGACAGCTACGGCGGTCATTGCTATTGCTCCACGGCCATCGTGCGCAATTTGCGCATCAGGAAGATCACCAGCGGGATCATCAACGGCAGCGCCGACATCACGCAGGCCACCCCGAGATTGGGATCCGACAGATCGAACGCGTCGCGGATGCCGAGGTTCGCCAGGGTGTAGGTTGTCAGTGCCGGCCCGCCATTCGTGATAAAGAACGGGGTGGCGAAATCGCCGACCGTGAAGATGGTCGACAGCAGCGTGTTGACAAAATACAGGGTCGCGAGCAGCGGGAACGTGATGTGGAAAAAGCGCCGCAGCCCGGTGGCGCCGTCAACTGCGGCCGCCTCGTAATACTCCGGCGCGATCGCCATCCGGCCGGCGATGAAGATGACCGTCCAGAACGGCATGAATTTCCAGATGTACGAGGCGATGATCGAGCCGAGCGCCATCCAATGCGAGTCGAGCCAGAACGGACCGTTGATGCCGAACATATCCCACAGCAGGTTGTTGAGCAGCCCCCATTGGCCGTCGAGCATCCAGTGGATCGAGATGAAGGTCGGCAGCGCCGGCACCGCCCACGGCAGCACATAAATAATCAGTAGCGCCTTGACCCACCAGCCTTTCCGCACGAAAAAACCGGAAAGCAGAAAGGCACAAATCATCTTCAAATTCACCCCAACTGCCAAGTATATCACTGTGTTGATCAGAGTGTTCAGGTAGACGGGATCTTCCCACAGCTCCTGGTAGAGGGCAGGGCTGTGGCCCATCCACAGCCCGTATATAATCGGATAGGCCACGAACAGCAGGAAGACCACCGCGTAGGGCACGACAAAGGCGAGCGCCCAGAGGTACTCCGAGCCCTTCAGGTGGCCGCAGAGAAACTCGGTAATCGCGAGGCGCCGCCCGAGGATTGGGCGGCGCAGGTCGAGGACGGATATGCTCGCCATGGTGTTGCGCCTCTCAGCTCGCGACAATCGGGTATTTCGCGACGATCGTCTCGACGCGCTTGAACGCCGGCATCGATGGCCGCCTGCGGCGTCATCCCGTTTTTCATGACGTTGATCACCGCGTTCATCATCACGTTCTCAGCCTCGACCGGCGCCATGCCCGGGTTGTGCGCCTCGTAGACCGGGATCGTCGGGCCGAACAGGGTCATGTTGGTGTAAGCCGTGCGGTGCGCGTCCTCCTTGAGCCAGAACGGGTCGCTCTTGGCGAACGACTCAGGCATCGGGACACCCAGCGGCCGAGCGACGCCTTCAAATATTTGTTCAGCACCTTCGGCTGGACCACGATATTTCGCGAACTCCTTGGCGACCGGTCGAGTTCTTGGCCCCCTTCGGGAATGGTCACCCCAAAGCTGAACACCTGCGAGCGGCAACTTCTTCCCGTCGTTGCTGAGCGGTAAGCCAAGGGTCACATGTCGTCGTAGTCCTCCTTGTTGTGGTAGATCGCGACCTCGGTCGAGAGCGTGCCGTCGAAATCCATGACGACACAGTTTGGAGTGGATGGCGTTGTTGTCGTCGGCGTCGTTCCAGTTGAGGACGACCGGCGGCACATATCCGTCGGTAAACTGCATCGGCCAGAAGGTGGCCGCCTTGATCGCCGCCTCCTTGACCTGTGGATCGCTGGTGTGCAGCTGGCCGTTCGGCGTGACGAACCCCTGGCCGCCATAGGCGATCATGAAGGCAGTTGAAGGTGTTGATCGGATCGACCCCGGTCGCCGTCAGCTGTAGCCCATGGCGTAGATGTTGCGCATCCCCTGCTTGCGCAAGTCGTCCTGTACCGGCCGGAAGAAAGTGTTGAACGCATCCCAGGTCTTCGGGATGTCGGCGACTTTGTGACCGGACTTCTCGACCAAGCGATTTCCAGACATGAAACGGCACCGCCGCCGATTTCCACGGTACCTGATAATAGCTGCGCTTCTTTGTGCGGTACTGTTGTAGGCAAAGCTGCAATCGTGCGCGTTCTTGCTCCATCTCTGCCTTCTGCGTTTCGAAGACATCGCTGACATCGATCGAGCTTGTCGTCCCAGGTGTTCAAATAGAGAAACGTAAAAGTCGGCAGTTTCCATGCAATCCGGAACGACGCCGCTCGATACCGCCGAAACCATCTTCTGGCGCATCGGGGCAAACGGGATGATCGAGTAATCGATCGTGTTGCCGCTCGCCTTCTGATAGTCGGCGACCATCTCCTTGTACGCGGCATCCTCTTCGGGAACAAAGCCCTGCACGACCCACATGCTGGCGGTCGTGGCAGCGGCGTTGGCGATGTACGGTCGCGCCAACGTCCCCGTAGCGGCCGCGCCCAAGGACGCGCGAAGCACCGAGCGTCGGGTCAAAATCGCCATGTCCTTCCTCCCATCGTCGATGCCGCCGCCGCGCGGAGCGGTAGCGGTCTTCCGCAGGTCGCGCAAGAAGATGCGCGAGAGCGCGCCGCCGGTCAACCGTCCGCATGCTCCATGAACATTTTTTTACTCAATATGCCCCATCAACTCTGCGCGATCGGGTATTTGGCGAAGATCTCATCGCAGCGCTTAAACGCCTTGTCGACCGCCGCTTCCGGCGCCACCCCGTGGTTGATGACGTCGCTCATCGCGAGCGCGAACACATGCTCGGTGCTGACCTGCGCCCTTGCCGGGTTGAACACCTCGTAGGGCGGGATCGTCTCACCGTACACCCCCTGCTGGGTATAGGCCGCGAGCGGTTCGTTTTTCGGGTCGAGCCAGAACGCCTTGTCATTATCGGCGATCGCCTTCATCGGCGGCAGAAAGCGCCCGAGCCCGCCCTTCAGATAGGCGCCCAGCACTTTCGGCTCGATCGAATATTTGAGAAACTCCTTGGCGGCCGCGATGTTTTTCGCGCCTTTCGGGATCACCGCCGGCGGCCACACCCATGACGCTCGGCACCGGTTTGCCGTCGTTGTCGAGCGGCAGGCCGAGGGTCAGGATGTCGTCGTAATCCGTCTTCTCCTTCCACAGCGCCACCTCGGTCGAGATCGTGCCGTCGAAATCCATGACGACGAGCTTGGCATGGAAGGCGTTGTTGTCGTCGTTGTCGTTCCAGTTCTGCATCGCCGACGGCATAAAGCCTTTTTTGTAGTCATTCGTCAGCCTGGTGACCGCCTTGACCGCCGCCTCTTTGATCTTCGGGTCGTCGGTGTGCACCTTGCCGTCCGACGTGAACAAGTCCTTGCCGCCGTAGGCGACCATGAAACTGTCGAACTGAGCGACAACATCGAACCCGGCCGCCGAAATCATGATGGAATAGGCATAGATGTTGCGCATGCCCTGCGCTCGCAATTTCGTCTGCACCTCCTGGAAAAAGTCGAGAAAAGCGTCCCAGGTCTTCGGGATGTCCGAGGGTTTGTAGCCGGCCTTGTCGAGCAGCGATTTCCAGACATGGAACGGAATCACCGCCACCCGATGCGGGATCATGTAATAGCTGCGTTTTTTGGCGACGTTGTTGTAGGCGTAACCAGTCTGCAGCACCGACTTCGTGAACAGCGATTTCTGCGTCTCGATGACATCGCTGAGGTCGACCAGCTGGTCCTTCCAGGCGCTCAGCACGGCAAAGAAATAATCGCCGACATTGATGATGTCCGGCACGACGCCGCTCGTCACCGCGGCGATCTCCTTCTGCCGCATCGCGGCAAACGGCAGGATGCTGTATTCGATCTTGTCGCCGCTCGCCTTCTCGTAGTCGGCGACCATCTGCTTGAAGGCGATGTCTTCTTCCTCGGCGAAACCCTGCACCCACCACACCGTCGCGGTCTTGGCCTGCGGCGTTGGCGATGTAGGGGCGCGCCAGAGTCCCGGCCGTCACCAGGCCGAGCGAGCTGTTCAGCAGCGAACGCCGCGTCAACTTGTTCATCTCCGTCTCCTTCCCTGCTTTGCCCTGAGCCGATCCCGGCCGGTTCCGGCTTTGCGGCTAGGCTAGCACATGGCGGTTTCACCGGCGAGTCATTGCCCTTATAGGTGCCGCGATGACCGAACGCAGCCTGTCCTGGCGGATCGAGGAGACCTGCTTCAACGCGTTTCCGTCGCTGAAGCAGGTATTGTTGCAGAACTGGCTGCTGCGGTTCAGCGCGGGGCTGTCGCGCCGCGCCAACTCGGTCAATCCGCTCGGCCCGGAATGCGCCGGTATCGCGGCGGCGATCGCCGCCGCCGAGGCGCTTTATCGGGCCCAGGGTCTGCCGACGATCTTTCGCGTGCCGTCGGTCGTCGATGCCGCGCTCGACCGCGAACTCGCGGCGCGCTCCTATACGAGCGAGGGCGAAAGCTGCGTCCTTTACGGCGCGATCGATGCGCTCGAGCTGGGCGCGGCGGGGGCCGATCCGGCGGTGCGGCTGTTGCCGTCGCCCGAAGCCGAATGGCTGCGAGCGATGGCGCGGCTGCAGGGCCATACAGCGGCGCAGCGCGCGATCTATCGCCGGATCGTCGGCGCCATCGCGATCCCCGCCCGCTTCGCGCTGCTGATGGTCGATGGTGCGCCGGCGGCGCTCGCCTATGGCGCGATCCATGACGGCCTCCTCTGCTACGAGTCGGTGATCACCGATCCAGGCCAACGACGCCAGGGGCTCGCCCGCCGGGTCATCGCCGGCCTCGCCCACTGGGCGCGCGACAGCGGCGCCGGGGGCGCCTGCCTGCAGGTCGAGGCGCGGAACGCCCCGGCCCGGTCGCTTTATGCCGGGTTTGGCCTCTCCGAAGCCTACCGCTACCACTACCGCCGCGAGCCGCCTCAAGGCTGACGGGCGTTGACAGCGCGCCAGCCCGGTGCGATCTACACCAATGCACTTCGCAATCTAGATCTGGCGGAGGCCGAGATGGCGTTTCATGTACGAGACTCGGCGACCGACGAGGCGGTGCGTCGGCTCGCCAAGCTGAAGGGCAAGAGCCTGACCGCGACGATCCGCGAAGCGGTCGAGAACGAGTATAGACGTACGGTCCCCTTGGAGGAGCGTCTGAAACCAATTTGGGCCAAATTGGATGCTATATCGAGGCCGGGAGGCAAGCCCGCGGACAAGGCATTCTATGACGAATTGTCCGGCGACTTCTGATGTTTCTCGACGCGTCTGCGATGGTCGGGATCATTGCGCGCGAAGACGATGGTCCGATGCTTATGGCTCGCCTGCGAAGGGCACGTCGAGTGCACACGTCGGCGATTGCCGTCTACGAGGCCGTGCTCGGTGTCGCGCACATCCGGAATACGAGCGTCGCCGGCGCGGAGGAGGTTGTCGGTGATTTTCTCGGGGCGATGCAGGTGGAAATCATCCCGATTACCGCCGAGATCGGCCGCGGCGCGATCGAAGCTTTCTCGCGTTTTGGCCGCGGTCGGCATCCGGCCGCACTCAATATGGGCGATTGCTTCGCCTATGCCTGCGCCCGCGCGCTCGATCTGCCGCTGTTGTTCAAGGGCGACGATTTCAGCCACACCGATATTGCCGTCGGCTGAGCATCACCCTCGCACATAATCCGCCGCGCTTCTGCCGGCGATGCGGCCGAACACGGCGCCGGCCATCAGCCCGGTGCCGCTCGCGTAATTGTGGTAGTAGAGCCCGCCGACGATCTCGCCGGCGGCAAAGAGGCCGGGGATCGGCAGGCCGGTCACGTCCTCGACCGCGGCGTCGTTGGTGATCTTCAAGCCCGCCGAAGGTGAAGGTGATCCCGGTCGTCACCCCATAAGCCTCGTAGGGCGGCTGGTCGAGGCGCTGCGCCCAGTTGGTCTTGTCGATCGCGAGGCCCGAGGTGCGCAGCCCGTCATGGACGTTGGGGTTGAACGGCACATCAGGGCGCGGCGCCGCTGTTGAACGCGTGCACCGTGTCGAGAAAGCCCTGTCGGATCGACGCCTTCGAGCCGCTCGGCCAGAGCCTCCAACGTATCGGCCTTCTCCTTGGTGGTGCGCGGGATGCGGTACTCGTCGCGCAAGCAGGTGGACGGCCTTCTGATCGAACACCTGCCAGGCGAACATTCCCGGCTGCTTCAAGATCTCGCCGCCGTACTTGGCGTAGGTGTAGCTGTGGAAATCGAGGCCCTCGTCGAGAAAGCGCTCGCCCTTCGCGTTGACGACGATGCCATAGGGATAGCCGTGCTTCTGGAAGCGGTCGCCGACATCGAGATCGCCGACCGCCGGCGCGTTGAGGTCCCAGGCGCAGGCGTGCGCGCCCGACCAGTGCCCGGCCGGCGCCGCGCCGATGTCGAGCGCCATCCTGAGCCCCTGCGCCGGTGTTGAAGCGCGAACCGCGCACCTTGGCGAGGTCCCAGCCGGGGCCGAGATAGCGCGCCCGCATCTCGGCATTGGCCTCGAACCCGCCGCAGGCGAGGACGACCGCCTTCGCGCGCAGATCGACGAGCTTTCCCTCCCGCCGCACCCTGACCCCGGCGACGCCGTCGTCGCCCTGCAGCAATGCCACGGCCGGCGTGTCGTAAAGGATCGCAATCTGCCGGCGCTCGGCACGGGTGTGCAGCGCCTTCATCAGCTCCTTGCCGCCGCCCCAGATGTGACAGGCGAGGCCGCCCCAGAATTTGAACTTGCCGTCGACCCGGAAGGCCTGGCGCCCCAGCCCCAATTGAAAGCGCACGCCCTGTTCGCGCATCCAGAGCCCGGCATCGAAGCTCCGCGTGATCAGGATCTCGGTCAGGTCGGGGTCGCTGCGGTATTCGGTGAGCCGCCCGATATCGTCGTAATACTGCGCCTCGGTGTAGGTCCCGACATCGACATTGGCGAGCTCGTTGTCGGTCATGTCGGGGATGAGGCGGGCGAGGTCGTCGAACCCGTGATAGACGATGCGCCAGGCGCCGCCGGTAAAGGCCGAATTGCCGCCGCGCCAGTGCTCGGGCGCGATCTCCAGCATCAGGACCGAGGCGCCGCCCTCCCTGGCCGACAACGCCGCGCAGGTCGCCGCATTGCCGGCGCCGACGACGATCACATCATGCTCGGGGATGTCCATCGCTCTATCCTTCGCTGTATCCCGGCGACGGCCGGGACCCATCGTAGTGCAACAACCGGCAATATCCGAATTGGTTCGAGGCTGCTGCCGGATTAGGAAGGTGGTTGCTGCCGCATCATGGATCCCGGCCTTCGCCGGGATGAGCATTCTTTCTTAAACATTTGACATCATTCAACTCTCTTGGCATAATGTTCCTGCACGTCGCCTACACGGATACGGCGAATCAAGGGCTTAGAGCAAAAGCCTACACGATTTCTACACAGGGCAATAGCGCGCATGGCGTTTCTGACAGACAAGGAAGAACTCAAACCCGGCCTCGTGATCTTCCGGCGCGGCGACGTCCAGCATCGCAACTGGTACTGCCGCGTCAAGCTTCCCAAGACCGACCGCTACAAGACGATCTCCCTCAAGACCGCGGATGTCTCGTCCGCGCGCGACCGCGCCTACGATCACGACGCGGATTTGCGCTTCCGCATCAAGCACGATGTCCCGATCTTCAACCACTCCTTCAGCCAAATCGCCAAGGAGTACGTTGAGCAGCAGAAGCGGCGCGCGGCGACCGGCCAGGTTTCGGACGCCCGCTGGCGCAAGTGCCAATCCGTCATCAACGCGCGCCTCGATCTTTATGTCGGCACGACCCAGATCCATCTGATCGGGCAAGACCGCTGGGACGATTATCCGACCTGGCGGCGCGAGAACAGCAAGGGGCGTCTGCGCGAGCAGGTGAGCGACGCCACCATCCGCTTCGAGATGTCCATCTTCCGCTCCGTGATGAGCCACGCGGTCAAAAAGCGCTACATCAGGGCGGATCAACTGTTTCAAGGCAGACCAACGCTCGCGAAGATGCGCCGCGACGCGTTCAGTCCAGAGGAATACCGCAAACTTCACACCGTCGGGCGGTCGTGGGTGCAGGCCGCAAACGCGAAGCGCCCGTCAAGCAACTGGTATCGCACCGTCGCCTATAATTTTGTGCTGATCATGTGCAATACCGGCATGCGCCCCTCGGAAGCAAAGAACCTTCGCTGGCGCGATGTGACGATCCGCAAGGACCGCCAGGCGCGCGATGTCGCCGTGCTGCGGGTCAGCGGCAAGGGCAAGACGCGCGAGCTCGTCGCCCCCGCCAGCGTTGCCGAATATATCGAGCGCATCCGCACCATCGCCAAGGCGTCGGGGCCGGATGATCGCGTCTTCACGACCCACACCGGCAAGCCAGCCATAACGCTCTACAAAAACATGATCGAGGATCTGCTGACCAAAGCAAAGCTACGGGCCGGCCCTTCGGGGATTCCCCGGTCTACCTACAGCTTCCGGCATACCTACGCGACCTTCCGGCTCAGCGAGGGCGTCGACTCCTATTTCCTCGCCCAGCAGATGGGCACCTCGGTCGCCATGATCGAAGACCACTACGGCCATGTGACCCCCGTCAAGAACGCAGACCGCATCCTTCAAGGCATGACCGGCTGGCAGCCGATTGCTGCCGAACCGGAATCTGAAGCGCGTCCAGAGCGTCCAAAGGGCAAGAAGGCGAGCGCCGGTCGCGCCGCCGCTCGACAGAAGCGAGACTCGCGGAGTCCCGAGCCTCGTCCATAGGGGGATTTCTTCTGGCCTCCCGGATACGAGCGTCGAGATTCGACGCGCCGGCAGGCTGAATTGCTCCGGCAGTGCCAAAGAACAGCCGATCGGCCGTGGCCGCACTTAGTCGGCTGTGATCTGGGCCGGAAGGCCGGAACAGCGGTGTCGAGTTTGACCCGCAGGCTTGCAGGCCCGATATTTCGAGGCCGCGGCCTGTAAGGCCAGCTAGCGGCCGCCCCTCGAATGGCGGGCCGCCGTAGTGTCGAGTTCGACACGCCCGGCGATCAGGCCCGACATACCTACGCGTCATTTCTCCGCAGGCAAAAAATGATTACCTTTATCGCACCCGACAAGGGAAGGCAGGTATACCGATGGTCAATATCGTGATCCGAGGCGGCAACGGTGAGGCCGCCGCACGCGAAATCTCTATGGCTGTCGCCGAGGTTTTCGGGGAACAGCCCGCTCGCTTGCCCGCGACCCCAAGCAAACCCGCTGTTCGCGGCTTCATTGAAGCGGCACTCATTGTGCTCGCTCTCCCGCCAGCTTTGATCGGCTCCGCCGACATCCTGTCACGCGCGCGTCTGCGCGAGCGGCTTAGTACGCTAATTACTAAGACCGACGGGGTCAGCAAGAGGACCAAATCGTCCGTGATGGTCGATCCCGGCGATGGCAAACACATACCTCTGGAAGAAGCCAGCCGCGAGGCTATCCTTGCCGCGTTGGCCGCGATGGAGCAGAAGTTGAAGGGCCAGGTGCCGGAAAGTCCTGAAGCTTTGATACCTCAAGAGCCAACCCGCTCGCGCGACGTCGTGCCCTAGGCTGTTATACCGTTAAACGTCCGCCTGTCGGCAACCCTTTGGAAACGCCAACCCGCCGTCGCCCGGGGCGATAGCTGTACGACATGGTCACCACTGCCGTACAGTTGGAATGCGCCCCACACCAGCTTGGGGTCCCCACGCGCTATAGCATCCCGCTTCGCGCGTGTGAGCGCAAATACCACCGTATTTCCACCGAGGATATACCGGTAAAAATCCATCATCACCGGCTGGACGAACTCGTCGGACAGCGGCCAGAGCGACGCGACAACCGCCTTCGCGCCTGCGCTCAAAAACGCGCGAGGAAGATTAATCACACCGTGCGTGACGTGCACGAGCCCGAGGCCACTGTCGCAGCATGAGAGAACAACAAGATCGGTCTCGAGCAGGTTCATCATGGCGATCTCGTCCCCGAACACGGTACCATGGCTGAAGCCGGATTCGCTGGTGTCGTCGAGCCAACGGTCGGCTCCGGCGAGCGCCAAACCGATGTGACAATACGGATCATCGCGCGTTAGCCGCGCTAGCGCGTTATTCGCCGCCCGGCCATCCCAATCCAGGGAGCTTCGAACCGCTTCCGCCGCCTCCACCCGTTGATGAGGCCTCATGAAGAAGCCATGGGTCGCCAAATGCAGAATTGGCGGGTTCGTTACGTTGAGAAAAAACTCCCGTGTGGCCTCCGCTCCAACAATCTCGTGAGTACCGAATAGACTGGCTATTGCGGCAGCCTCGGCGCGAGCTCCGGGCAGGGGATCGAGAGACCAGGACCGCAAATCGCGGCTCTGGCCAAGCCCTGCGCCCTGATCTCCAAAAGCTGGATCACCGATCACTACGGGCACCGCTTCCCGATCCGGTGATGACGTTTCCGAGGCCCCATTTTCCCTTGCTAAGGCCGGGTCGCGAATGATCTCGACCTGTTTGCTCGCGTAGTCGGAGTGAACCGGAAGGAAGTCGAAGGCAAGCTCGGCTACCGCCCCGCGCACCCCGACATTCCAGCGCCGATACCGGGACATCTGCCAGACAAGCGATCCGAGCGTGACGTCGAACCGCTCGCGGTATTTTGTCCGCAATTGCCCGACGACGTTCTCGTCGGCATCCCATGGCTGCTTCCATCCGATCCTCTCGGCGATCGCAACGTCGCTTTCCAATCTGTGCATTTGTCCAAACAAGTAGGGCCGGTTGAGGAAGCCGACTAACGCCAAGAGCTCGTCCTCGTCTCCGAGATCAAACAGCTTCATGGAGAGGCCACCTTCCACTCCCCCGCAAAAGATTGCCGCAACGCGGCGTTCCGCACGCGTGAATTCTATCTCCGAGCAGATTTCGACAGAAATCGGATCAAACTCCACGAATTCGATATAGACCTCGTCTGTCGTTAAGGTCCTTTGCAGCATGCAGAAGACGTTGCCGACCTCCGAAATTTCTTCGCGGAACGCCCTCGTCACCTGATGAAGTTGCGCCATGATCTCGCGTTCACTGCGAACCAGCGCCTCCACGGCCACTCCGCTCTGGTCCGTCAGGCGCGCCAGGTGAATTTGCTCCCTCAGGGAGTGAAGCTTTTCGATCAGAGGCCGCGATATCTCACTGGCTGCCGTGCGGCGTTCCATCACGTTCCGGAATGCCGATATCGAGAAATTCCGTGCGGCAAATAAGATCGCAAATATTTCAGGCAGGAACCTTTCCTTCGGGATGGAACCTTCAATCAACAGCTTCAACAGCAGCCACAGACTGTGTGGGTGGCCCGTCCGGTCGAGTGCCGATGACGGCGACGTGGAGACATCGATGTACTTTGGATACTCGGCAATGTTCGCCACCGCCGAACGCAGGAGGAGTACCGCGGCCTCCTCAAAAGCGCCAAGCGCCACCAGCAAGATCGCCACGTTCTCGACCGTGCCGTCTGCGCCCTCATATTCCAGCGCGCTCTTGATGTGATTGGCTGCAGCCTTCGCGTCGTCCAGGATCAGCGCGCGATCGGCCTCAGTAGCGGATGATGTCATTTTCGCTCTGATGCGCGCCCGCAGAACATAAGCCTGGGCTAGGCTAATGGAAATTACTTCTGCCTCCAGGTCGTGCACATCGGGAAAATGCGCAATGGCAGCGTCAACCGATTGCAGCGCCTCCGCAGCCCGCCCAGTTGCCAGCAATACCTCGGCCAGGACCTGCTCAGCGTCCGCTATGGCAGACCAACCGCGCTCGGTTTCCTGATATTCCGCCGAGGCAGCGCGAAGCGCCTCCTCTGAGCGCTCGTATCTTCCAAGGCGCCACAGGTGCGTTCCCACTCGCGAGAGCGCCTTGCCGCGCTGCGTGCTGTAGCGTGGCGCCATCGCGACGCGCAAAAGATCTGCATCGAGGTCTGCCGGATAATCATCCGATGCTGACGCAGTGGCCTTCATCAGAGAAATGAGATGTTCGTATACGTCCGCGAACCATGTATTTAGCGGATCGAAGGTCTCCGGTTTCGGGTCCGGGTACGACGAGCCACTCATTTCTGCGAACGGAAGCCTAGGGTCCACGCGCCATGGGTCTCCGGTGGTTGTCGACAGCCGGCCATCGCTGGCCACATGGAGGCCAAAATATTCGATACCCTGCACGAGGAAAACGATCGCGCGATCGTCCTCTCCGCGCCGACGCGCGATATCGCCTAAAGCCAAGAGGGCTCTCGCCCGCGCTATAGCGAGTTCCGCGCCACCCGGACCGGACTGGGCCTCAGCTTCCCCCACCTGGTCAAGCATCGCTCCTAGCAGTGCTTCCGCCTCATCGAGAACGTCCCGCTCGAATGGTTGCGTACGCGAGGCTGGTCCGAAGTCGGATAACCTCCATCGCGTTAAACGGAGGCTCTCCAGTTTGGTCAGGCGCTTCTTCCGCCTCTCCATTGCAACTCTGTGCGATTTCGCAGGCACGGCGGACATATCCGAGAGCCCCGTCGTACTGAGCCAGATCGCTATGAATGCTGGCAAGCGCGGTCAATGCGGATACCGCGACCGTCGGGGCTAAGAACTCTCTATCCGCGAGTGAACTTAGGCATGCTTCCAAATTGCTCCTTGCAACCTTCTGCACGCCGTGCCGGAGCGCGAAGAGGCCGATATCCAATTCGGACATTAGAGCCAGCACGAAGCGGCGCAGGCACCGGTCATACACCTCCTCGTCTCCGGCCCTGTGAGCTAGCGCCGCAAGAGAAAACCAGAGCGGCGTGGCGCAAGGATCGATAGCGAGTGTGTCTCGCACGATCCTTTTTTCCAGCTCAGCATCGGCCGCGGCGATTGCCGCCTCCCGTCCCGAGTAAATCCGGTGCGCTTCAGCGAGATCACCTTGCGCCCGCTGTTTTGGGAACCGGTCAAGGCGCGCTCTCTCATCCGCTGACAAGTCGCCGGCCAAATGACGAGCAGCGATTATGCACTGCTCAAATATAAAATCCCGCAATCTCTCGTCGCCGCATCGCTCCAAATGTTCCTTAGCTGCGGTCCAAAAGGCTTCGCGCCCGGTGATGTCTTGGCGCTCGTAAATAATACCCAGCGCCTTTTCCCAGGTGCCAGCGATGATGAACTCGAAGAGCACATCACGATATGGGTCATCAATCTCCGGATCGAAAACGAAGCCGCCGGACGATGGTCCGCTATTCAGGGCTTCAGGCGCGCCGCTTTCGCGACTTTCTGATATCGGGACAGGTTGCCCACTCTCGTCTATCACGCTGGGCCTCCCAAGTAACACCACGCGAGGATAGTGCCAGCTAGGGAAGTTGTCCCGATCTTCCCGCATCGGTCGTCTCGACTAGAGTTCTTCGAGGTTTTCAATGCGCCCGCGCAGGCAAGCCTGCGCGACGAGCTCTCGTAAACCAAGCCGCCTACGGCGTCTCGGCCCTGCCGGGCTTCGATCTCTGGCGCTGAACCAGATCGCAGCGAAAAGGCCCGCGAGCCTTTCGGCTCGCTGGGCAGGCGCGCTTACCGCGGCGTCAGATGACGCCGAGCCAGGACGAACCTGATGTTGGCCAAGGTCTGCTCGACGGCAAGCCGCTCCGGCGAACCCATTCGCGTGGCGACGAGATGCTTGCCGACATGAAAATAGGGCGAACACAACTCGCGCGGGGTGAAACCCACCAGCTTGGCTACAGTGATGACTTGCATGTTTCTTCTCCTTCGTTTTGCGGGCCGCTCGATTGCGGCCTTTGCGCAGGACGACCACGCGACGGCGGAGGCGGCCGCACCGACTTGCAGCTGAAACACAGAAGAGGGCACGTCGTGCTCTCGCGGCCATAAGCCGATCGAACGGCGCGAAGACCTGCGCCAAAGAAGGACGCGTGCGCGGCCCGCATTGATGGAGTGCGAGTTAGAAAACGTGTGGCCCAGCTGCGCCGGTCTTCTCGGCGCGCGCTTGCTCTCGCTCAAAAACCTTTCGGGTCAAAAGGACCCAAGAGAGGGAAGAGAGTGAAACGAAGAATCCGGAGGTAAACCGGCTGCCGCTTGCCCGTCGCACGCCGCAAGGGTTCGTCGCTGACGCTCCCGCGCTGCGCGCGCCCTTGCCCCGCGCTCCGGGAAGCGGCGAACGCTGAGGGATCTTCGAAAGAAGATCGAAGAAGGAGTCCGGCCCGGCATCCCCGCGCCGCTCCACCAAACCCCGCCCGGGTCAGCCCCGCGGCGGGGTTTCGGCTTTTCAACCCCAGCGAAAGGACACCCCCGTCATGGCCTCGGGCGCGACCGCAACCCAACTCAGCTTCGACCTCTTCGGCAGCACCGCCCTTGCGACGGGCCTCACGCTCGACGCCGGCGGCATTTCACGGCCGGCGCGCCAGCCAGCTTTTCAGCCTGCGCCCCAAGCCGCATTTCAGCCCGCGCAGCGCCCCGAACTGCGGCGGGCCGAGCCGCCGATCGACACCGGCGGGGACTTTCAGCTCACCGGCGATCGCGGTCTCGCCGCGTCGTGGCGCGACCGGGCGCTCGACAATCTTGCGGCGATCCGGCTCGCGCACGAACTCGGTCAGGAAGGCCGCCCGGCGACGCTCGACGAGCAGCGGCGTCTGATCCGCTTCACCGGCTTCGGCGCGAGCGACCTCGCCAACACCTGTTTCCTGCGGCCGGGCGAGTCCGGCTTTCGGCCGGGTTGGGAGACGTTCGGCGCCGATCTCCGCGCCGCCGTCGCCGCAGAAGAGTACGCGGCCCTCGCACGCTGTACGCAATACGCTCACTACACGCCCGAATGGCTGGCGCGCGCCATCTGGCAAGCCCTCATCCAGATGGGCTTTCAGGGCGGACGCATCCTCGAACCAGGCCTCGGCACCGGCCTGTTCCTGGCGCTGATGCCCGAAGCCGTGCGCCGTCGGTCGCGGGCGACCGGCATCGAGCTCGATCCGGTCACCGCCGGTATCGCACGGCTCCTCTATCCGCAGCAGAACATCAGGAACGCCGATTTCGCGAAGACCGATCTTCCCCAGACGTTCGACCTCGCCATCGGCAACCCGCCCTTTTCCGACCGCATCGTCCAGGGCGACCCCGCCTACAAGGGCATGGGGCTGCGCCTGCACGACTATTTCATCGTCAAGGCGATCGACGCGCTCCGCGCCGGCGGCCTCGCCGCCTTCGTCACCAGCCACGGCACCATGGACAAGCGCGAAACCGGGACGCGCGAGCGTATTTCCGCAAGCGCCGATCTGCTCGCCGCCATCCGCCTGCCGGAAGGCGCGTTCCGCGCCACCGCCGGAACCGACGTGGTCACCGACGTTCTCTTCTTCCAGAAGCGCGACGCCTCTGAGGCCTATGGCGGCCAGCCCTGGGAAGGACTGACCACTCTTCAATCGGCCACCGGCGACATCGCGATCAACCGCTATTTCGCCGAGCATCCGGAGATGGTGCTCGGTGAGCATCAGCTCCGCCGCGGCATCTATGGCCCCGCTCCGACCTATAGCTGCGCGCCCCGGCCCGGTTGCGAGACCGAGGCCGAGCTTTCACGCGTCGTCAAGGCGCTGACGCCGGAACTCCCTCAGCGCCCGCCATCCTTCACGGAGGCGGTACAGAACGACCTCCGCGCCAACAACAAGCCCGCAGAACGAATCGGCACCGCCGCCGACGGCGCGCTCCTGAAGGAGGGCAGCTTCTTCGTCGGGGAAGGTGGCGCGCTGATGCAGATCGTGGGCGGCGCGGCAGTGCCGGTGCCGGTCAAAAACACCCGCCAGGACCAGGGCATCCAGCCGAAGGCCGCCCGCATCATCCGCGGTTTGATACCGATCCGCGACGCGGTGCGTCAGATCCTGCGCGCGCAAGAGGCCGACCGGCCGTGGACCGACGCGCAGCGGCGGCTTCGTGTCGCCTACGCGACGTTCACCCGGAATTTCGGGCCGATCAATCTCACCAGCGTCACCACGCAGACCGATGCCGAGACCGGCGAAGTGCGGGAGACGCATCGCCGCCCGAACCTCGCGCCGTTCCTCGACGATCCCGATTGCTGGCTCGTCTCCTCGATCGAGGAATACGACCTCGAGAGCGGCATCGCCCGCCATGGCGCCATCTTCACCGAACGGGTGATCGCCCCGCCGGCTCCCGCCGTGATCGAGAGCGCCGCCGACGCGCTCGCCGTCGCGCTGAACGAGACCGGTTGCGTCGATCCCGCACGAATTGCCGCCCTTCTCGGCCGCGAGGAGGACGATGTTCTCGCCGAACTCGGCGACACCGTGTTCCGCAATCCCCACAGGCAAGCCTGGGAGACGGCCGACGCCTACCTCTCGGGCGCGGTCCGCACCAAGCTCCGGGCGGCGACCGTTGCCGCCAGCCTCGACCCGGCCTTCGCCCGCAATGTCGAGGCCTTGACGCGCGTCCAGCCGGAGGATTTGCCGCCGTCGGCGATCACGGCGCGGCTGGGCGCGCCCTGGGTCCCCGCCGCGGATGTGGCGCTATTCGCCGCCGAGGCGATGCAGACCGAGACGGAAATCACCCACACCGAGGCCGTCGCCTGCTGGACCGTCGAGACCTGGCGCTTCGCCGGAACTGCCGCCGGCACGACCGAGTGGGGCACGTCGCGGCGCAATGCGGGCGAGCTTCTCGAAGACGCGCTCAACGCCCGCATCCCGCAGATCTTCGACACCTGGCGCGACGAGAACGGCGAGCACCGCGAACTCAACGTCCAGGCGACCGAAGCAGCCAAGGAAAAGCTCGCGCGGATCAAGGAGGCGTTCAGCACCTGGATCTGGACCGACCCGGATCGCACCGACCGGCTCGCGCGCCTCTACAACGACCGCTTCAACAATCTCGTGCCGCGGCATTTCGACGGCGGTCATCTGACGCTGCCCAGCACCAGCCGCGCCATCCGCTTCTACGACCACCAGAAGCGCGCCATCTGGCGCATCATCGCCGCCGGCTCGACCTACATCGCCCACGCCGTCGGCGCCGGCAAGACCTACAGCATCGCCGCCGCGCTGATGGAGCAGAAGCGCCTCGGCCTGATCGCCAAGCCGCTCCTCGTCGTCCCTGGCCATTGCCTCGCCCAAGCCAGCCGCGAATTCCTCGCGCTCTATCCGAACGGCCGCATCCTCGTCGCCGACGAGAGCAACTTCGTCGCCGCCAAGCGTCAGCGCTTTCTCGCCCACGCCGCAACCGAGAACTGGGACGCCATCATCATCACCCATTCGGCGTTCAAGCTGATCCCGGCGCCCGCCGCGTTCGAACGCAGCATGATCGCGGATGAGATCGCCGAGTACGAAGCGCTTCTCATCGACCTCAAGGGCGACGGCGCCGGGCTTACCCGGAAGCGCGTCGAGCGAATGAAGGAGGGGCTGGAGGACCGCCTCGAAGGCCTGCGCTCGCGCAAGGACAACATGCTGACCATCGCCGAGATGGGCGTCGACCAGATTGTCGTCGATGAAGCGCAGGAATTCCGCAAGCTCAGCTTCACCACCAACACCACCGGCCTCAAGGGTGTCGACCCCGACGGTTCGCAACGCGCCTGGGATCTCTATGTCAAATCCCGCTTCATTGAGACCAAGCGCCCCGGCCGCGCCCTCATCCTCGCTTCGGGCACGCCGATCACCAACACGCTCGGCGAGATGTTCACGATCCAGCGTTTCATGCAGCCGGCCGTGTTGAAGGAGCGCGGCGTCCACGCCTTCGACGCCTGGGCGAGCAGCTTCGGCGACACCGTGACCGAGCTGGAGCTCCAGCCCTCCGGGCTCTACAAGCCGGTCACGCGCTTTGCCGAGTTCGTCAACGTCCCCGAACTCATCGCCATGTTCCGCTCATTCGCGGATGTGGTGCAGAAGCAGGATCTCCGGCACCTGCTGAAACTGCCGCGCCTCAAGGGCGGCCAGCGCCAGCTTCTGACCGCAGCGCCAAGCCCGGCCTTCCAGCGCTACCAGCAAACGCTCGCCGCCCGCATCAAGGCGATCGAAGCCAGAAGCGGCCGACCCCAACGCGGCGACGACATCCTGCTCTCCGTCATCACCGACGGACGCCACGCCGCGATCGACCTCCGGCTGGTCGGTCCCGCCGGCGACGAACCGGAGAACAAGCTCAATCTGCTGATCGGCACCGTCTACCGCATCTGGCAAGAGACTGCCGATTGCCGTCACACAAGGCTCGACGGCAGGGTTTATTCGCGTCCCGGCGCCGGCCAGCTCATCTTCTCCGACCTCGGCACCATTGCGGTCGAGGCGACCCGCGGTTTCTCGGCCTATCGCTGGATCAAGGAGAGCCTCGTCCGTCTCGGCGTTCCGGCATCCGACATCGCTTTCATGCAGGACTACAAGAAGTCCGAGGCCAAGCAGCGCCTCTTCAACGATTTCAACGCGGGGCGCGTCCGCATCCTGATCGGCTCCTCCGAGACCATGGGCACCGGCGTCAACGTGCAACGCCGCCTGAAGGCGCTGCATCACCTCGACGTGCCCTGGCTTCCCTCGCAGATCGAGCAGCGCGAAGGCCGCATCGAGCGGCAGGGCAACGAGCATGACGAGATCGAACTCTACGCCTACGCGACGCTCGGCAGCATGGACGCCACCATGTGGCAGAACAACGAGCGCAAGGCCCGCTTCATTGCCGCCGCGCTCGCGGGAGACCGCAGCGTCCGGCGCCTCGAAGACGCGGGCAACCAGGCCAACCAGTTTGCCATGGCCAAGGCCATCGCGTCGGGCGACCACCGGCTGATGCAGAAGGCCGGGTTGGAGAGCGAGATCGCCCGGCTCCGGCGGCTGCAGGCCGCCCATATCGACGACCAGCACGCCATCCGCCGTTCCATCCACAACGCAATCGCTGCGATCGGCTGGGCCGAGCAGCGCATCGCCGGCGGCGAGCGCGACATTGCGCTGCGCGAGGGCTCCGCCGGTGACAAGTTTGCACTTACCGTCGCCGGACATGCCATCCGCGACCGGAAGGCCGCGGGTGCGGCGCTGCTGGCTGCCATCAAGGGGGCAATCGGCGAGCGCGCCCCCACCAAGCTCCGCCTCGCCGAGTTCCGAGGTTTCCCGATCCGTTTCGAGCCGGACACTTCCTACGCCTCCGGCAAGGTTGTCTACGACGTCGTACTCGCCCGCGCCGGTTACGATCAGGAGACCGGCATCAATCTCGGCTTCACCGCCGAACGCGCCATCGCCCGGCTTGACGAGATGCTCGCCGGGTTCGAGGCGGAGATTGCCGTTCAGCGCCAGCGCATCGCCGACGAGACGCGGCGTTTGCAGGAATTCGAGGCGCGCAGCGGGCAGGAATTCCCGCTCGCGGGCGAGCTCACCCTCAAGCGCGACGAGCTAGCAGCCATCGAAGCCGATCTCGCCGCCACCACGGCGAGCGAGACGGCGGACCAATCCCCGGCGGCAGCGATGCCGACGGCGACCCTGGAAGCGGCCTAGCCGTCTTCCGTCTTTATCCCTCACCCTGAAAGGACACGACCATGAGTACCAGAACGATTCCGCACGCCTTGCGCACGCCGCCCTTCCGCGAGGGCGAATTCACACCGACCGAATGGAGTACCGCCGCCGACAAGGCATGGTTCGGTAATCACCTGCTGCGCTTCATCGCCGAGGATTTTCCGCCGAGCCTCTTCACCAGGCGCTTCTACAACCGCCTCTCTATGACATTCGGCCACATCGCGCACTACAACATGCACGGCTTCTGGAGCGTCTTTTTCGAAGACCTGCCCGGTAACTTCCGGTTTCTCGAACGTACCGTCGCGTGGCCCTGCCATGGCGACCCCGCTTTCACCTATTGCGATGTGGAGCGCGCCGTCGCCCGGCGCGTCGCCGCCGCAGGATTGATCCGGCGTTATCGGGCGGCACTGGCGGACGAGATAGAACAGCGCGAACGGAAGCAACTCGACCGCCTCAAGGCCAAATACGGGGCCGTTGCTCGCTAATGCGCCCGGTCCGACGCCGCTGGAAAGACGAGCCGGCTAAAAAAAACGAACGCCAGGAGAGAGGGGGGAAAGAACTTCTCTGCCACCGCGCCGCCGGTCGCCGCAAGGGTTCGTCGCTGACGCTCCCGCGCTGCGCGCGCCCTTGCCCCGCCCGCCGTCGGGCGGCCCTGGAAACGAGCTTTGAACAAAAACCCGAAACCAAGGAGGCAAGAAATGAAGAAACCCAGACGAAAACCCCGGCTCCCGCCGGTGGCTACGCCGATGACAACCCTCGATCACTGCCTGGCCATTCTCAAGGCCATCGGCGTCAGCGAAATCCAGTACACCCTCGACGGCGAAGGCGATTCCGGCACCACCACCCTCGATGCCGTCCATTATCTGAATGGCTCTTCGGCCGAACTCCTGCCCCACCTCACGATCGGCCTCGGCGACCACTGCGGGCTCCTCACGCTCGATGTCGTGCTCGACGAAATCGTCGCTGAGCTTCCCGATGGCGATTGGGTCAACAACGAGGGCGGCTACGGCGCCGTCATCCTCCGGCCCCACGAAACCGACGCCGATCTCCGGGTCGAGTGCGACATGACCTACCGCGAGTGCGACGACGATTTCGAGGATGACGGTTTCGCCGCCGAACCGCCCGCCGATTTCGACGAGACCGGCGAGGAAGAAGCCCCGCTCGTCATCGACGACGCTCTCGTCCCTACAGGTCGAGGGGTCGCGCCATGAAACCTCGCAACTGGACGCGCACCCTCGCCGCCGCGCGCCGGCGCCTTGTGAAGCTCGGAAACCTCACGCCGGAATGCTCGCGCCATCCAGCGCTGCGAGCCATCGCCACGCTCTGCCTCGCCGCCGCTGCCGATATCGAATGTCATCCGATCCCGAACAGCGTCGGCGCCGACCTCCGGATGCCGGGCTACGCCGAACCGGCGGACGCCGTGCTGCAAAATCTGCTGGCGGAGATCGCCGCCAGCATCCAGTCCCGTCTCCAGGGATCTTCCCACGGCTGGTTCAACCCTACCCACTGGCTACAGGAATTTGGCCTCGACGAATTTGTGCGCCTCTCCATTGAGGCCGATCGCGCCGATGAGCCGCGCCGGGCTCTCTTGACGGAAGCCGCAGAGGCGGCTCGCCAACTGAACGATCGGATCAGAACCCTGTCTTCGCAGCACGGCACGGCGGTCATGACCCGCGATCTGCCGGGGCTGCTCCAGGATTGGGAACAGCTTCCGGCTTCCGAGATTGCCTGGCTTCTCGTCCACGACCGTGACGGAGACACTTCCCGCGGGGAGCGCATCACCCGCCGGTTTCAGGCGCTTTCGCTCTTTGCCAGCGTCAAGGAAATCCTCCGCGAGGATTCGATCACGGACGCTATCGACACCGGGCAAGAACTCCTGCCGGTGCTCGCCGATCGGCTCTGCCTGACACCACCAGAACTCCGGGCGCTGCGTCAGGCCGCTCCCATCGTCCGACCTTCCGGGTTCATGGGCTCGGACGACTACCTTGCCGCACTCGCGCGCCTTCGCGCCCACCACGTCCCGCTGCACGAGTGGCCGGGTAAAGGGCGCCCCGGCCAGCAAGCGGCTTGGGTTTCCTCGCCCTGGCTCCAGAAGGACGGACACGTCCTGGTTCGCGCCGACTACCATCCGGCTGATCCCGTTCAGATCCGCGATGCGGTCGCCGCTTTCGAACAAGACCTCCTCAATCCGCTCATTCGCTCACTGTCCAGCGGCGGTATTGACACCAACTCACTCAGATCAAGCCTCACCCTCGTGAGGAGCTCCACGGCCTCGACCGGGGAGCCCAAATTCGAGGCGACGCTGCCACTCGCCCAACGGTTTCTGACCTGCATAGGGCAGGCGTTGATCGGCCCTCGCGGTCCAAAGGCGTTTCAGGAAGCGGTCGAACTCTGGCATCGCCGCGCCGCCTGCATCGCCGCCCTTCGCGCCGAGCGCCAAGCCGACCGGCCGGGGTGGCCCACGCTGTGCGCTTCCTGGACATCGCCCTGCGGCGCCTATTCCCTCGTGCCGCTCACGACCGCAGCAGCGCTCGTCGAAGAGGGCAACGCCCACCAACATTGCGTCGGCACTTACTACGATACCTGCCGCCGCGGCGACACGCAGATCCTGTCGCTTCGCGCCAACGGCGATCCCGCCGCCACGGTTGAAATCCTGCTCGGTTCGGATTTCAAGCGCCCCTCGCTGCGCATCGGCCAATTCAAAGGCTGGCACGACGAGACGCCGGACGATCCGCATCTGCACGATGCGCTCCGGGATTTTCTGCAAGCGGTTCGTGCCGGCGCGCACCCGCTCAATTTCCGTGAACTTGCTGCCTACCGGCGCTGGGCGGGCGAAAATTACGACTATCACGTCTCGACCATGCTCCCGCTTGAGCATGCGCGCGCCGTCTTCCCGCTCTATCGCGCGCTCCTCCCGCGCGGGACGCCCAACGATTACGACGCCTGGTGCCAGTCAAGCGGGCTGAAGGACGGGCTTGCCTCCGTTCTCGACGCTCTCGCGGCGTCCGACCACAGGCTCGCTCGCGCCGCCTAGCGGCGGCTGCGGCCCCTCGGCCGCTCATCCCGATCGACAAGCAAAGAACCGCTCAAGACCGCGGAGCCGGAATTGCGCCCGGCCCCGGGGGAATTCCGACATCGCGCACCACAACCTCAGCAAAGGAGAAAGACAATGGGCGGGCTATTCAGAGACACGCCGATCCCCGATCCCGTCGGGCATCTGCGGCAGAAATTCACCCACGAAACCCAAACCCACGCGACCGAGGTGCTGGATACCGCCCGCATCGGCGCCACGGTCTGCATCGCCATCTGCATCACCGAGGGGGGCTGAGCCATGAACCCTTACGATCATGCGCTCTCTTCCGTTCGCCACCATGGCGGGCGCGCCGAGGACTATCAGCCGCTCCACAACTGGTTCGACGCCAGCAAGACGACGCTCGCGCATTTCACGCACAGGGCGCTGCGCCATCACCGCGAAGGCGCCGCCGAAGCCGCGCATCTATTCGGCGATCACCTGACTAATGCCGACGGCGACCAGATCGCGGTCTCGTCTCTCGGCTTGCAGCATATCGCCGAGGACTGCTCGATCATTCCGGACGCTGCCGATTGGCTGCGTCACATCGAGGCTCCGGCGGGCCTCTTCCCCGACGCCGCGCCAAACCCGGAGGCGCTTGCCGCGCGAAGCGCCCGCCGCTGCGGGGGCAGCGCAGACGATTATCTGCCGCTTCACGCGTGGTTTCTCGCCACGACCGCCTGGTTCGAGGATGCGCGACATCTCGCTATGCGCCATCACGCCTTCGGCATTTTCGAAGCCGAAGCGCGATTTGGCGTCGCGCTTCCCACCAGCGGCGGCGCCTTCGTCCCGACGCGCATCGTCGCGGAAGCTCATGTCCGCGCCGTTCTCGGCCGCATCCCGGCCGCGACAGACTTCCTCCGCCGCATCAAAGGCCAGGCCTGGATGGCGGCGGCGCAATCTCCACGCCGGCTCGGCCTGCGCTGACCGCCGACCTTGCCGGGTCATCGCGGGTCGCGGGTGGAGAGGAAAGCAGGCCAGATAGAGGGAATTTCCCTGCCGCTTGCCCGTCACCCGCCGCAAGGGTTCGTCGCTGACGCTCCCGCGCTGCGCGCGCCCTTGCCCCAGGCGCCGGGAAGCGGAGGCCGGATGGGGTTTCGGAAAGGAATGAAGAAGACGACCGGAAGGCAGCCTGCTTCAGCCATCCGAGACTAATCCACCGGCCGTTCCCACGGCCTCGTTCAACCCGCACCCGCCCGGCCGAGCGCCGAGGCGGGCGCTTTTGTTTCAGGAGATCAGTTATGGAACTTCGTACCGTCGATCCGCGCGTTCTGCGCACCAACCCCGCCAACCCGCGCCGCTCCCTCGTGAGCCCGGAAGCCGATGCCATGCTCGCGGCGTCCATCACCGCGATCGGCATCATCCAGCCGCCACTCGTCCGCACGGACGGGGACGAGCTGGTCATCGTTGCGGGTCATCGCCGCGTCGCGGCAGCGATCGCAACCGCTCTCGCCGGGATCGAGGTGCTCGTCACCAAGGCCGCCGACGGCAGCGACGAGATGCGGGCGCTTTCGGAGAATATCGTGCGCGCTGCCCTCAACCCGGTCGACCAATGGCGGGCGATGGAGTTGCTGCTGGCCAGGAACTGGACCGAGGCCGCCATCGCGACCGCGCTCGCTTTGCCCGTCCGCACCGTGCAGAAGCTTCACCTGCTCGGCCGCATCCATCCCAAGATGCTGGATACGATGGCGGCAGGCGACATGCCCCGCGAGGAACTCCTGCGCACGATCGCCTCGGCGCCACTCGAGGAGCAAGCGTCGGTCTGGAAGAAGCACAAACCGCGCAAGGGCAACGGCGTCGTCTGGCACGAACTCGCCCGCGCGCTTTCCAGGCGACGGATGATGGCCAAGGAAGCCTGCTTCGGCGACGACCTCGCCAAGGCTTACGGCATCGTCTGGCAGGAAGACCTTTTCGCGCCCGCCGACGAGGACGGCCGTTACACGACCGACGTCGAGGCCTTCTTCGGGGCGCAAATGGAGTGGCTGCGCGAGAATCTACCGCCCAAGGGCAGCGTTCTCGAAATCGACGGCTATGGAAGGGGGCAGCTCCCCAAAGGCGCCGAGCGCGTTTGGTCGGGTAGCGCCAGAAAGGACGATCACAGCGGCTGGTATCTCGACCCCACCAGCGGAAGGGTCGAATCCATCTCCTACCGCATCTCCAAGCCTACCGCGAAGCGTCGCGGCGGCGGGGAGGAGGCGGAAGCCCCAGTAGCCCAGCGGCCGCGGCCGCCGATCACCAAGAAAGGCGCAAGCCTTTTAGGCGAACTCCGCACACAAGCGCTGCACGAAGCGCTCGCCACGGCGCCGATCGAGGACAGTACGCTGATGGCGCTCCTCATCCTCGGCTATGCCGGGTCCAACGTCGCAATCAGCTCGGGACGCGCATCGAGCCCCTACGGCTTCGCCGGTAAAGCTGAGATCGCCCGGCATGTCTTTGTCGAGGGCGCGCTTACGGACGATCCCGCCGTGTTGCAGAAGACGGCGCGGCAGATGCTGGTCGAAATCCTCTCGTGCCGGGAAGACCGCACCAACAGCGGCGTCGCGGCCCGGCTCGCCGGACAGGCGATCGGCGCCGACAATTTCCTGCCGAACCTCGCCACCTCCGACTTCCTCGCCACCCTCTCGCGTCCCATCATCGAGAAGGCCGCCGTCGAGAACGGCATCGCGCCGAAACCTCGCGTCCGCGACACGCGCGACGGGCTCATTCAGAAGTTCGCGAAGGAAGGCCGCTTCTTCCACCCGGTCGCGGGCTTCGCGCCCGACGGCGACGAGCTCCGCGCCTTCCTCACCAAAGATCGAGCCGAGGTGTCGCCTGACCCCGACAACTCCGGCGAGCCGCCCTTCGACGTCGATCTCGATCCGGAGGCCAGCGAACTCGAAGACGCCGAGGCCGCCGCCTGAGCCCGATCCCGCCGGCCCGAAAGGGCCGGCGGGTATGAGGACACCAGAACGGAAAGGCCCATGTCATTGATTTATCGATATGGTTTTCCGCCACGGCCACAAACCGAACCTTGCAATTTTCCGTTAACCGGCCTAGATATGGAGCCGTCTAGGAGCGCCGCTCCCCGATTGTGCCCGGACGGCACACGATAAACGAAGGAAATTTACTATGTCCATAATGTGCATCCAGCCGTGGCCGATACTTCCTGAAGACCTCCCAACTCCGGCTCAGTTGCCAAATCCGCCGAGCCGTCCACCTTCAGCTCCTGCGCCTGGATCGTCTGTACCGCAGGGCGGGCCGCCCATCAAACCGTAAAAGTGGCGGGCGACATTATCTAAAACGGTTTTGAAATTTTCTGGTCAGGGACATAAAATAGACGTATGTCTCTGGTACATTATGTAAGCCATGCGACTCTGCATTTTGTTTGCTGCTCTGTTGTATGATGGTTATGTGAGTTCGAAAAATATCATAAACAAAGAGGGTAACTTCCCCGATTAATGGAATGAGTGGTTGGAAATCTAAATATCCATTTTGTTCCATTACTCCTACGTATTCAAGAAAATCTACAATTCGAATCGCCTTGATATAATTTTCAGGTTTTTTTCTCGCCTGTATGCGAAGCGTCATGTCGAAAATATCTGGAAAATTGTGGTCAGTAATTTTGACGCCAGTGCCCTCAATATCGATTATAAGTTTACGGATAGCCTCTCTGCTATCAGCAATCTCCGCACTAATCCACTGTTCTGCTAAAGAGGTATAAACTGCGGCTAGCCGTGATTTCTTTACTTCGCTGAGTTGTCTATAAGTCACGATGAAGGCGACCACTGCCGTAAGCCAGAGCAGAGGGCCTGATAGAAAATTCGCAAGTTCCAATATATTTTTTGTGATTTTATAGGCGGTCTTCCCTTCATCGGCTGTACCGTTATAAACCGCACTTAGATAACCGAGAACATCGGACGGTAGTAGGGGATAAAGCCAACTCCATATTGCGGTCATGGCGATAAGAAACGGCGCTAGGGCGATGCATAAATTTACTGCTATTATGACAACCACGAACGATTTTCCGAGAAAAACTACGATTGAACTAAAATTAGGGAGCTGGGTGCTTTTCATGACGCTGTGCCGATCGGATAATCGAAGCTGTCATGCGCGGCGATGCTCGCGGGAGCGGACAGGAATGGCTTGAAGATCGACAGGGACGGCTTGCCGCGATTTGTCCAAGAACTGTTTCTCGACCCGGCGGTGCTTGCTGCACAGGGTCGGCCAGCCGTTTGCCAGAAACGCGAGTTCCTTGCTTTCAGGCAGGCTCCTCACTTCCCCCCGCGTCAGCAAGGACCGACACGCGTCACCGAGTTTCTGCCCCTTTCGATGAAGCCCGTCTGCGCCCATTGCTTCGAAACCTCGCCTTGGCATTCGCTCATGCCGTCGACCGCGTTTGCACCCAGCAGCTTTCACACCTATCCCGCCGCCATCAAGTCACGCACGCTGAAGGGTTGCAAGATGCGGCGATTGGCGACGAAGGATTATCGTGTGGTGTTTGCCGCGATCCTTCTCTTTGGCAGTTCGTCCCGACGTGACGCCCATCCTTGCCGGCCTTGTCCCTCGGATTTGCTGCGGCCTGAACCGGGTCCGGGTCCGCGTCTAGCCCGCTTCGCGCCGCCTCCGGCGGCTTCGGGTCGGATTGAGATCCAGAGGCAAGGCGAGGTCGCAATGTGCCGATGCCCCAAGCAAGAGGGCCTCCACCTTGCAACCCGGCCTCGCCCGTCCCGACCCTCCGGGCCAGACCCGGCCCCAGCTCCGGTTCCCTTCGGCCGCATCCGAGGGGACGGTGCCGGCAAGGGGCCAGTGCCCGCCCCAAGGGCAATCAAGAGAAGGAATACATCATGACCAAGAAGACCACCCAGAAATCCCGCTCCACGGCCGTTCACGCCGTTCCGGCGGGGAAACCGCGCTCATCGGGGACGCTTGAGCTCGCCGCTCAACTCTGTCCGACGGAACACCAGATGACGAGCATCGCGCGCGCGTTTGCGCTCGACCCGGCAGATGCCTCCAGCGTTCGCGACACTGCCGAAGCGACCATCGTCAACCTCGCCAAGCTGATGGAAGACGATCTCGGCGAACGGGGCTTGCAGATCTTCCTGCAACGCGTCGTCGGCGCTTTCGTCGGCGCCGCCGTTGGCGCCGGGCACGTCTATAGCAACGCCGTTTCCGAGGCCCAGCGCCTCAGCAATCCGCTGCTCAACGACGACCGTGACGAAGACCGTCCCGGCCCGATCGGGTTCGACGATCGCGCCCAGCGCAAGCGCGAATATGCCGCCGCCCGTGGTCTCCAGGCGCGCACCACGCTCGCCGCCGCCCAAGGCGCTGTCGCCGCCTATGCGCACGCGATCGGCGAGGAATGGAAGCCGTATGTCGGCAACAACGATGGCGTTACGCAGGTTGTCCGTGGCGCCGCCGCAGCCCAGATGGCCGCCTTCAATTAGCGGCCAACGGGGCGGGGCCTTCGGGCTCCGCCCCTTTTTTCTGCTATCGCCGTGGCCCTCGTCACCGTCAGTCGCAATGTCGAGGCCGACATCGCGCGCGGTCTTGTCCGATCCGAAGACAGGCCGAAGCAAAGGCCCGGCAACTCGGACGTGAACCATTCGAGCGCAAGCGGAGAAGCCCGAGGCGGCCAACAACGGCTCGTGCCGCGCGCGACGCCTCGCTAGCGCCGCAACCATGACGCCCATCTTTGTTGCCGGAATGCTCACTATGCCTGCCCCTGCTGCAAGCGTCGGGTCACGCTGCCGTTTGATGCCGGGTCGTTCGAGGCCTCCTCTCTCGCCGGTCGTTCCCTTGAGCCGCCCGGTCTTTGGTAAGCATTTTCCTTACTTTGCAGACCTCTGCCCTGGCGAGGCGACTGAGGGCGGCTCACTCCGCAGCCCGAAGATCGCTCGGATATCCTTCCCCTCCCGCCGATCAGTCCGGCGGTGCTCCTCCGTCCACATGGCCGTTCGCCATCACGGCGCAACCGTTACCCTGAATCACGCAATCCGGCGCCACGCAACACCCTTTTGGGTCAGGTTCTCAGCACCGAGAGCTACCGCCGGCGCGCCGCGGGCAAGCGGGTGGCTACCGGGAAATTGTCGCCGAGCCGGCTCCCTAATTGTCGCGGCCGCCGGCATACTCGCCGGCATGAGCTTGCAGGAACCCAGCGCGCTCCAGGTGCGCGTCGCAATCGCCGAAATCGAGCCGACGATCTGGCGTCGCCTGATCGTGCCGCGCAGCTTCCATCTCGGCCAGCTACATCGCGTCATCCAGACTGCCTTCGACTGGTGGGACTGCCACCTCCACGAGTTCCGCATCGGTGGCTTGTCCTATCGCGATGCCGAGTTCTGCGAGCCCGAGTTCGAGGACGATGCCCGCAGTTTCGACGAGAGCGAGGTGCGGCTGCGCGATTTCGACCGCAGCGAAGGCCTCAGCTTTCTTTACGTCTATGACTTCGGCGACAACTGGAAGCACATCGTTGAGTTCGAGCGGCTCCTCGCCCTCGATCCGGCGCCTCGCGGCGCCACCTGCATCGATGGCGCGTGTGCTCGACCACCCGAGGATGTCGGCGGCGTCCACGGCTATGTCGGCTTCCTAGAAATCATCGCCGACCCCGACAATCCTGAGCACCGCGATACCAAACGTTGGGCCGGTGGCCATTTCGACCCGGAATGGTTCGATCGCGAGATGACCGACAAGGATGTCCGCAATGCCCTCAGGGCCAACCGGCGCATCCGCCTCCACCAGCCCCGACCAAAAACCCGAACCCGTTCTTCCTGATTTTCGCTACGCCCCGCCCGTTATCGAAATTCTCGTTGCACAGGCGCCGACCTGTCAGCGGGCGCGAGCTTGCGGTTGCTCGAAATTCTCCAGGTCAAACGCGGCAATCCGGAGCCGCCACGGCCGAAGACCGGAGCCGCGTCGCGCGCGGCAGCGTCCGACAATGCGTGACGGCTCTCGATGGCGGCAGCGGGGCGACGTTTCGCGTCGTCCACATCGATGTCCGAGCGAGCAGGTTTGCCCTGTTGCCCACCTGCCGCGCTGTCCGATCTCCGCCCCGCATATCCCAAATAGAAACGGGCCTTTCGCTGTTGAGTTGCTTGGGTTGACCTTGGCTTGAAGACTTGCCGGGGGCGGCCTTGCTCATCCCCATCCCGCTTGTCGTTCCTCGATAGACGCCTTGTCGTTTCTCCCGTGTCAGACCGCCTTATCACGATTACAGCCCGCCATGCGCGAAACCTAAAACGGACCTCAGCGTCGGCAGGACAAGGGCTACGCCCTCGCCGCGGTGTCCCCGGCTTTCGGTCGCTGCGCGCCCTGCCAAGCCGGGTGATCCCCCTCCGCGTCTCGCCCTTCTGCCGCCAAGGCACCCCGTTTTTTACGGTTCGCTGTCGGGCAGCAATCAAGCGGTCAGACAAACAGAAGGAGAACCAACATGGCTACCATCGGAACTTTTACCAAGCAGGACGGCTCTTTCGTGGGCTCGCTCACGACCCTCACCGTCAAGGCCAAGGTCACGATCTCCCCGATCGACAAGACCAGCGAGAAAGCCCCGGACTTTCGGGTCTATGGGGGCAATGCCGAAATCGGCGCCGCCTGGTCGGCGACCAGCAAGGAAGGCAAAGCCTACCTCTCGGTCAAGCTCGACGATCCCAGCTTCACCAAGCCGATCCTCGCCCGCCTGGTCGAGATGGATAAGGGTCACGCCCTGGTCTGGACCCGCCAATAACGGGCCGACGCGGCCTCGGTCTTCAGCCGGGGCCGCTTCCCGTTTCGCAAAGAAAGGAGATCGACAATGACAACGCAATACCGCTGCCTCGACACCGCCACGCCGCTCGCCGTTGCGCGCCGCAATTTCTGGCGCATCGAACGGATCGACGAATACCCAGGCACCTCATGGCCCAACGACGATTCCGCTCGCGAGCGGCTGGACGCCTTCCGCGAAGGGACATGGCATCTGATGAGCATCCGTAAGCGTCCGGTCTGCGCCGTGTAGCGCGGTGTTCGGCGATGGCTGATCTTGAACCTCCGCTGGAGGCTCCTTCTGTAGCTCCAGAAGGAGGCAAGCTTGGCGGATGTGGAGATCATGGCGCGGGTCGAGCGGCGTCGGAAGTGGACCGACGAGGAGAAGGCGGCGCTGCTTGCCGAGATTGAGGCCGAAGGCGGCAAGGTGGCGGTGGTTGCCCGGCGCCGCCAGGTATCGGAGAGCCTGCTCTATAACTGGCGGTCGGCGTGGAAGACGGCAGCGGCGTTGGCGCGGACGCCGGAACCCGTGGAGTTCGTTCCGCTCGGCGTGTTTGGCCGGGCGGCCGACGAAGGGCCGGCCATGCTGGCGGCTCCCCTCGATGTCCCGGCGCCGGAACGATCCCGGCCCACCGGCATGACGATGGCAGAGCGGGTCGGCATCATCGAGGTTGCGCTGCCGAGCGGCGCCCGGGTGCGCGTCGACGCTTTCGTCAACGAGAAGGCGCTGCGGCGGGTGTTGCGGGCGATCAAGGGCTCGGCGTGATCAGCCTGGCTCCCGGCACCAAGGTGTTTCTCGCCTGCCATCCGGTCGATCTGCGCAATGGCTTCGACGGGCTGGCGGCCAAGGCCAAGCAGATGATCGGCGCCGATCCGTTCAGCGGTCACCTCTTTCTGTTTCGCGGCAAGCGCGGTGACTATTTGAAGGCGCTTTACTGGGATGGCACTGGCCTGTGTCTATTCGCCAAGCGGCTGGAGCGGGGCCGCTTCGTCTGGCCGCCGATCGTCGATGGCAGCGTCGTACTCAGCCCCGCGCAATTGGCCCTGCTGATCGAGGCGATGGACTGGCGCCGAACCGTAGCACCGCCGCTGCCGCGACAACCAATGCTGGTCTGACAAGGCAGCGATTCGCTTGCGATTCTGGTTCGCGGTGCGTGGTTTTGCTAGGGTCGGTCATGTCGCTGGCCACGGCTGATCTGCCCTCCGATCCGGAAGCGTTGCGCGCTTTTGCGCTGGCCTGTCAGGCCGAGCTGGCGGCGGCAACTTCGGAGCTGAAGGCGGCCCAGCTCTCGGTCCAGCTGCGGACCCTGGAGATCGAGAAGCTGAAGTTCCAGATCGCCAAGCTGCGGCGGATGCAGTTCGGCCGGTCGTCGGAGCGGATCGCCCGGCAGATCGAGCAGCTGGAGCTGCAACTCGAGGAACTGGAGACCGGCGCGGCGCAAGAAGAGGCCGAGGTGGCGATCCAGGACCGCCCAACCTCGGGCATCGAGCGCGCGAAGCCCAAGCGCCGACCGCTGCCCGAGCATCTGCCGCGTCAGGAGATCGTGCACGAGCCCGGGAATGACGGCGCCTGCACCTGCCCCGAGTGCGGTGCCGGCATGGCCAGGCTCGGCGAGGATGTCACCGAGGTGCTGGACTATGTGCCGGGCCACTTCCTGGTGATCCGCCATGTCCGGCCGAAGTACGCCTGCAAGTCGTGCGATGCGATCACCCAGGCCCCGGCCGCCGCGATGCCGACGCCGCGCGGCCGAGCCGCTCCCGGCATGCTGGCGCATGTGCTGGTCTCGAAGTATTGCGATCACCTGCCGCTCTATCGGCAGAGCGAGATCTATGCCCGTGACGAGCTCGACCTCGATCGCTCGACCTTGTGCGATTGGGTCGGTCAGGCGGCCTGGCTGCTTCAGCCGATCGTTGCCGGCATCCAGAAGCACGTCTTTGCCGCCGAGAAGATCCACGGCGACGACACGCCGGTCCCGGTGCTGTCACCGGGGCTGGGGCGGACCAAGACCGGGCGGCTGTGGGTCTATGTGCGTGACGATCGGCCGTTCTGCGGCACAGACCCGCCGGCCGCCGCCTACTTCTACAGCCCCGATCGCGGCGGCGCGCATCCGGCAGCGTCATCTGGCGGGGTTCACCGGCTTTCTCCAAGCCGACGCCTATGCCGGGTTCGAGGCGCTCTACGATGCCGCCCGCACCGAGCCGGGGCCAATCACCGAAGTGGCGTGCTGGGCGCATTGCCGACGCAAGTTCTTCGACGTGTGGGAAGCCACGAAGTCGCCGGTCGCCAAGGCGGCGCTCGATCGGATCGCGGCGTTCTATGTGATCGAAGCGAAGGCGCAGTTCGCCCCGGTCGCCGAGCGCCTGGCGCACCGCGCCGCGACGGGGCCGCTGCTCGTGTCGTTCTTCGAATGGGCCGACCAGACCGTAGCCAAGCTGTCGGCGAAGTCGGCGCTGGCCGAGGCTTTCCGCTACACGACCAAGCGGCGCGCGGCGCTGTCACGCTTCCTCGCCGACGGCCGCCTCGAAGTCGACAACAACATCGCCGAGAACGCCCTGCGCGGGATCGCGCTGGGGCGCAAGAACTACCTCTTTGCCGGCGCCGACACCGGCGGCGAGCGCGCTGCCGCCCTGTACACGATCGTGCAGACGGCCAAGCTCAACGGGGTGAACCCGCAAGCCTATCTGCGCGACACGCTCGCCAAGATCGCCGACGGGCATCCGATCAATCGGATCGACGAGCTGATGCCATGGCGATTCTGGCCGACCAACGTCCAGCCGGAGGCCGCCTGACCATCGACGGCATCCCGAACCGGCCGGACCCGCCAAAGGGGGAATGCCATGAATGCAGCCGGTCATCCTCTGGGCTTTCTGCGGGAACTGACCTGGAGCCATGTTCTTCTCGTCTTTGTCGTTCTCGTCGGTGGCCAGTTGCTGGTCCTGGCGGTGCGCCGGATCGTGCGCCGCGCTGCCGAGAGCGCACCCTCGCACCGACGGCTGTTGATCCTGCGGGTGGCGCCGCTCGCCCGGCTGCTGATCGTGATCGCCGGCATCACGATCATTGTTCCGATCTTGGTCGAGCCCACCTTCGAGAACGTTGTCGCCCTGGTGGCGGCGGTGAGCCTGGCGCTCGCCTTCGCGCTCAAGGATTACGTGAGCTGCCTGGCCGCCGGAATCGTGACGGTCATCGAGCACACCTACCAGCCGGGCGACTGGATCGAGCTGGACGGGACCTATGGCGAGGTCAAGACAATCGGCAGCCGGGCCGTGCACATCGTGACCGCCGACGACACCGAGGTGATCATCCCGCATGCTCGGCTGTGGTCGGCCAGCGTCTTCAACGCCAGCGGCGGCAAGCCGAGCCTGCTCTGCGTCACCGACTTCTACCTCCACGCCGACCACGACGGCGCCGCCGTGCGCCACGCCCTGGCCGAGATCGGCGAAACCAGCGGCTACCGAAAGCCGGAAACAAAGGTGACAGTCGTGGCGGCAGAAACGCCCTGGGGCACCCACTACAAGATCAAGGCGTACGTGACCGAAAGCCGTGAGCAGTTCGCCATGATCACCGACCTGACGATCCGTGGCAAAGAGCGGCTCCGCACCATGGGCGTCGCCTTCGCCCAGGCACCCTATGCCCAAACCGCGAGCGGCTGAGCACCATCGCCGCTGCTCCGGCGACAAGCCTTCACGTTCCAGACCGGACGCTTACGAGCATCCAGGCGTCCGCGAATGTGCTCATCCCGCGCGGCGGCCATTTCGTGACGCAGACCGTGACCAGCCCCGGCCTCTTCGGCATTGAGAGCGACTCGGACGAGGACTATCTCGACCAGGTCTTCGCCGACGAATGCGCGAGGCTCGCCGCGATGCTGAGCGCCATCGGCGTCACCGTGACGGAATGACACCCATGCGCCGCTGTGGGCGGCCTCCGCGCCCCGCTCTCATCGGGGAGCGAGGTGTGGCCGCGCCAAAGCCCTGCGGATGTTTTGCAGGTTGGCGAGAGCGATGGGGCGTTCCGGGTCACTGTCCGGCATTGTCGCGAGGGCGCTTACGATGTCCCCATAAAGCCCGAACAGCTCGGCGCGTGTCAGGCGAAACAGCTCGATTAAAGTCCATACCCGCATGATTTCCTCCCTCGTTTCCGACCGCGCTCATCGCGGCCTTCATGCGGAGGCCCTGCGCCGAAGGAGGCGAGACGCATCGCGTGCGACCGGAACGCAGAGGAGGAGTGCCGCTTGCGGCACTTGCGGCGCATGCGCCGACGAAGGTGCTTTCTTGGCCGTAGGAAGGGCGGGATGGGGGCGGAAACGCCGTGGGAAGAAATTTGCGGGTTAGAGACGAATTGAGCTGTTGACCCTCGTCTATGCCCTCCCTGAGCAGAACCATAGCGGGTGGGCGAACGACGACGGCGTCTACGGCGACTTCACGGTCGACGTCGAGAACCGGACCATCGCGGTCGCCTACGACGAGCGCTACGTGTATTCCGCCAACTCCCCCCACATCTTTTAGGGAGGCCGTCATGGGACATTGCTATCACCACGCGCGCTCATCGGCGCGCAAATGGGCGGAACGGCGGAGGACAATCAACGCCTCACCCGACAGGGTTGGATATTTCGTCGGGAAATCCCGGGTTGAGGCATATTCCCCTTTGGCCGCATGATTGCGGAAGCAACTGGTGTGATTGGAGCGCGGCTGGTCGGCAAATAGACGCAAGCACTCCAATCGATATGCGCAGGGAACGATGGCCGAGCCAATACAGCCGCATGTGTTCAATACCGATCTGCTCGACCATCCCGAGGATCGCGCGCAAGCCAAATTCGCTTATCCGGGTATTTTCCACGTCCTCGACGATGAGGAATTCCGCCGCGTGTTTCACGAATTCGACAACCCGGCGAATGCTGCCAAAAAGCGCAGCCGGCGCGCCGGCCTGCTGGCGGTTATGCTCGCGGTTTTCGCGCTGGGCGGCACGTCGGCGCAGCCCCTCTACGGTCATTCGATGTGGGCGATCATCTTCGGCCTCATGGGTCTATTGTCCATTCTTGTCGGCCTTGGCGGGGTGCTGATCTCAGGGGCAAAGCGGCGGTGGCTCTATCAGCGAATGGTGGGGGAACGGCTGCGCCAATTTCACTTCCAGATGCTCGTCTGCCGCATCGGCGAGATCGAGGCCTCGACGCGCGGGGAGGCTGAAAGGCAGCGGTTTCTCGACGAACGCGCGCGCTGGCTGGCGCAGTTTGTGCTGCGCTTCCGTTCGCAGATGGAGGCGGAATTCAACGCGATTCTGCAGAACGAAAATGCACCGCTCTGGCTGCATCCGGCGCCGCAGGTAACCTCGGCGGCGTTGCACAGCTTGCCGCCGCAGCTCGCCGAAGAGCTGTTTGCCGCCTATCGCGACCTCCGCATCCGCCATCAATTGCAATATGCGGATTACCAGCTCGGTCATGGGCAGGGCCTGTTGGCAAAGTTCAGCCTGAGGCGCCAGGATGCCATCTTCGCCAATACCACATTGATTGCCACGTTATTGTTGTTTCTGATAGAATTCCTGATCATTATTCCGCCTTCCTATGAGGCACTGGCGAAGTTCTTGCTGCAATGGGTTTCGTCTCTGCCCCCGCGATTGCCGGCTTGGTTCACGCCGACCCCCGAATACCTCGCGCATTGGGCGGCAATCTGCTGCGCGATCGTGGCGCTTGGGGTCCGCACCCTAGCCGAGGGTTTGCATCCAAGGCGCGAGATCGAGCGGTACAGCCGTTACCGGATCGAAGTTCAGGACATCCTGGAGCGGTTCGAGACAGCGCGATCCTTTCCCGAAAAGCTGGCGATCATGATCGACCTGGAACGCCTGTCCGTCGAAGAAATGCGCGATTTCCTGCGCTCAGCTTACGAGGCACGCTTTGTAATGTGAGAAGGCGCGGCCCGGTCCACGCCGTCGCCGTCGCACAATCGCTTTTCGGGGGAAAGTCTGCCATCCTAAAGCCGCGATAGAACGGTCATGCCGAGGGGGCAGGCTTGGCCCACGACGTCTTCATCAGCTACCAGCAGGCGGACAAGGCCGTCGCCGACGCGGTGTGCCACCGCATGGAAGCGGCTGGTGTTCGCTGCTGGATCGCGCCGCGGGACATCACGCACGGCAAGACCTGGGACGACGCCGTCGTCGATGCACTCACGGCGGCGAAGGTTCTCGTCCTCATTTTTTCGGCGGCGGCAAACGCCTCGCGCAACGTCGTCAACGAGGTCAAGACCGCGCTCGATGCCGGCGCGACCGTTATGCCCTTCCGCATCGAAGACATCCGCCCGACCGGTGGCCTAGGCCTGCACCTCGGCCGCGTGCATTGGCTCGACGCGCTGACCCCGCCGCTCGACGCGTCTATCGATCAGCTGATCGAAAGCGTAAAGCGCAACCTGCCGGCGGCGAGGGAGGCCGAGGGGGCGGAGGAAGAACGCCCCCCGGAACAGGCACCGTCGCCGAAGGAGGAGCCGGATCGAAAGCCGGGGGAATATTGGACAGAGCAGACAGAGCAGCTGATGCATGTCGCCGAAGTCATGCCGGAGAGGCACGCGGAGCGACCGCGGGCGAGCGAGCCCGCAGAGACGACGATCGCCGGGCCGACGGACACCGGATCATCGCGCCCTGAAGAAGATCGGCTCGACTGGACTTTCGGCGGCGGTCTCCCGGGCGTGCTTGCCGCACTCGCAGCGCCTAAAGGCTCGCACGTGCGGCCCGTCGGAGTGCGCGGTTGGCTCTTGCGCTACAGTTTTGGCCGGTACGACTATCATTTTCGGTCGGCCGTCGGGGTCCAAGGCTGGCTCCTGGCACTCCGCCGGTATTTCTCTGATGTCGCCCCGGGTACGTTTCGTCTGTTGGATTATTGCTTCCTCCTGCTCCTCCGTCTGTTCCTTACGATTGTCATTCCATTGTGCGTCGTTTCTTTTTGGTACCCTATCGTCGAAATCCTTTCCAACCCCAACCTCGCAGTGCCGAACGATGTGTTGATCGGGCTGATCTCAGTGATGGTGGTTGACTTTGCGATAACAGGCTATGGGGTGTACGCGGGTTACAGCCTTTGGTCCATCAGCCGAAATGCGGTCAGGCGCACGAAGCGATTTTTGGTCATTTCGCTTGCTTATCCCTTATCGATCGACATCACCTACCTGATGCCCGGCTTCAACAAATACGTTAGCAATGACATTAGCGACATTATTCCATCATCGCTTTGGTTTGGCTTCGTTTTGTTGATGCTCGCCCTAATCGTCTTCTTCTACCTGGACAGGTCGAAGCGGGTGGCCAAACTTTACCGTTAGGCTTTCGGTCCGGAAATGTGGCGAGCGGCCAGACGCTGCGTACGCTGACAAGCCATACCGCTGGCGTCACTTCCGTCGCGTTTTCGCCCGACGGGCGGGTGCTCGCCTCGGGGAGTTGCGACTATACGATCAAGCTGTGGGACGCGGCGAGCGGCCGACTGCTGCGCACGCTGACCGGCCTTCCCGATCGAGTCTTTTCCTTTTCCGTCGCGTTTTCGCCGGATGGGCGGGTGCTCGCCTCGGCGAGCTGGGACCAGACCATCAAGCTGTGGGATATTTCGAACGTGACCGGAGCGAACCGGTGAAGCCGCCGTCACACGGCAAGTCATGCAGGTCGCCGACCCGGATACCGCGCGTGCGTTATGGCGATGGCATCAACTTGCGCGAGGCTTTGATCGCCGCATCTTTGATGCCCTTCTCCACGCAGTAGTGCTCCGGTTTGCCGTTTTGCTGCGCAGCACCTATCCCAGCGCCTGCAGCAGCTCCCAGCATTGTTGCGGGTACACCAGCCCATGGGCCAAAGACGAAAAGTGTGGCCCCGAGCGCTCCCCCTACGCTGGCACCGATTGCCGCACCTACACTCTTCGAAGCCGTGGGTGTGCAATCAGCTTGGATTTTACGCAATTCCTCAAACGACATTTTTACTTCAGTCATCGTGTTCTCCATCACAAAGGTTAAGTTAGGGATTGATTTTAGCAAAATAATGTTAATACATCGTATAATTAAATAGTTTATACTGTAAACGGCGGTGGTTTGGGAGACGACGAGGAATTACCCTAGCAGTCTGCTGAAAAACGCGTTGGACGGATGATTTTAGCCGTCTGAGGGGGGTGTGGCGAGTTGTTTTTGAGGGTATTTCTGGCTCTTCCGTTCAGTTTTTCCCGACCTTTTCCTTTTTTGGACAGAATCCACCCTATGCGGGAACCAACTTGGGTATGCGGATCAGATTGTATCCGATGAGGTTCAACAAAAAATCTCCGGCGATGACGGCAAGACCGCGATGTTTGGACTTGCGCATCGTGCCGTGCTGCTTGCCCCAGCCGAAGACGCATTCAATCATTTTGCGGCGGGTCTGCGACATGCCGTAGGCGTCGCTGGCAGCCGTTTTGTCGTCGACGATTGTTTTACGCCGCTTGCCGGTTTTGGTCAGCCCGTTGTTTCTGGCGACATGCGGCGTGACGCCGATCCGGCGCAAGTTTGCGCCGTGTTCTTCGGCGTCATAAGCTTTGTCCTCTCCGACTGTCGCCGATTTGCCCGTTTCCTTGACCTTTTGCGCCAGCATCGCTTCAGACGCTTCGCGTTCGGCCTTGCCGGTTGCCGTTGTTACGATGCCGCCGACAGCAAGGCCGTGGCGGTTTTCCATCAACGCATGCCCCATATAGCATAGCTTGGCTTCGCGTCCTTCAGCCTTGCGATACAGACGACAATCCGGATCGGTTGTGCTGGCATGCGTATCGTTGCCGCGCTTTTGTTTGTGGAAGTTCGTTCCGTCGCTGTCATCCGATCCATCTTTCGGCTTGAAGCTTTTGAATGATGCCCACGCCTCGATCAGCGTTCCGTCCACGGAAAAATGCTCGTCTGACAGCAGGGGTTTCACCTGCGGGTGGCGCAACAAGGCTGTCATGAACTTCTGAAACACATCGCCTTTTTGCAGCCGCTCGCGGTTCTTGGTGAAAGTCGTCGGCGCCCACACCGCTGCGTCGGGCGCAAGGCCGACAAACCAGCGAAAGAGAAGATTATAGTCCAGTTGTTCCATCAACTGCCGTTCCGACCGGATGCCGTAAAACACTTGCAGTAATAACGCGCTCAGCAACTGTTCCGGCGGGATCGACGGGCGACCTTCGTCCGCGTACATAACCGCAAAATCCTTGTTCAGATCGATCATCACCGCCCGCACAAGTTCGCGGATTTTGCGCAGCGGGTGCTTGTCCGGCACGCGCTCCTCCAGCGATATGTACGAAAATAACCCGCCCTGATCCTGAAATGTTCCTCGCATCGCTGCCTCCCTGTTCAAAAAACAGAGAATCACATCCCGCTGCTCAAATCGAGGGGTTTTTCAGCAGACTGCTAGAGTTTTATGAACCACAAACCGCTGGAATCACTTAGCTTATTTATCGGTCATACTCTAAGGCTACGTCAAAAGCCTTCTGCCGCCATGACGCCATGCCGTTCGGACGGTGGGGCGGTTTTGCCTCTGCCGTCGCCGTTGACGACACGAATTCGCTGCCGCCGAATTTGATGCGTAAGCCGCGTGTGATTTTGGCTCCGTAGCTACGGCATTTCCCAATTCCGCGAGGCCGCCCGATGAGCCTCGATTATTGGCGAACCTATGCGCCACTCCACCGGTGTGCGGATAAAGTCTGACGACCGCGTTTCCCCGCTCCCTTCCGCGCCCCGTACCAAGAAGTACAGGGCTTGTGCAGCTCCGCGCCCCTGCGAGGTTCGGGATAACGCGCCCGCACACCGGCAAAGCCTCGTCGCATGGCCGGTCGCCATCGAGGCCCCAACAAGGCGGCCTTCACAAAAGAAAGGGAAATACCATGAGCAGACTACTTATCACCATCGACACCGACAATGACGCCTTCCAAGAGAACGGCTGGCAGCAAGAAGCCGCGCGTGTCCTCACGCAGCTTGCGGCGAAACTGGCCTACAACAGCAACCGCGACACGACCGGCACGCTCCGCGATACCGGCGGCGCCGATTGCGGCGCATGGGATTATCATCCCGACGAGCCGGGGTGATGACGCGACGCCGTTTCGTCGCACGAAAGCCGCGTGACCGACGGCGAGACCAGCGTCGCACCATAGCGCGGCCAAGCGGCGTCCGGCGCGGACGGTCTTACCGCCTCAATCGCCGTCTTTTTCTCAGCTTCTTCCGCAGCTCGCCGTTGTAGCGGAGAAAATACCCGCTCCACACCGATCGCCGATTGCGCCGCACCCTTGGCGGCAGCGCCGGAGGATGCTCGGCCATCTGAAGTCCGGCCACGAGCGCGTCGATCAAATCGTCGGTGACATATTCGGTCTGCGTCGTGCCGCCCTTGATGAAATTCAGCCTGTATCCGTCCGCCCGCGAATTGAGGCTGATCCCTTGCGCGCGCAACGCATCGGCGACGTCGGCCCGTGTCCATGCACGATCAAGATCAGGGGTCGTGCTCATGGCAATATCCCTGCCTGCATCTCGCACCCGAAGCCAGGTCACCGCATGATGTCGCTATTGGCGCGTCGGTGCCTTGATCGAACGAAGACGCCATAAGTTCCCTCAAAAATACGGACACAATGAATGTCTATTGTAATGGCTGGATTATACCAGATTTCTGCGGCAATTATATTTCGTTCTATCGATTTGCGCCCGGCTTGTGTCCGCGATGCGGGGTTGTCTTTCGGTTTGCAGTCCGAATTCGCGGCGACGTTGTTTTCCGATTGATCCGGCAAGGGAATGGACCTGAACCCGGATGCTCGCAGTCCGAGGATGGGGCAGGCCCCTGATCGCCGCCCAATCCTCCCCGAAAGCCTTACCGTCTGCGAAGCTGGAGACAAGCCCGTCCGTCGATTCCCATCTTCCCGTCGGTGATGCCATTGGCGAGACAGGCGACGAATACAATCGGCCCGGCATTGCCCCGCTTGGGGTTTCCATGACCGACGCCATTGTTCCTCTCCGTGTGAGCCGCGTCATACCAAGCAGCCTCGATTAATGGCGAACCTATGCGCCACTCCGCCGGGTGTGGGTGAAGTCTGACGACCGCGTTTCCCCGCTCGCTTCCGCGCCCCGTCAAGAGTACGGGGCTTGTGCAGCTCCGCGCCCCTGGCGGGGTACGGGATAACGCGCCCCCACTCCGGCAAAGCCTCGTCGCATCAACGGTCGCCATCGAGGCCGCATGGAGCGGTCTCAACAAACGGAAAGGAACAGTACAATGGCTATCATCGGAAACTTCACCAAGCAGGACAGCGCCTATCAGGGCACGATCGCGACGCTCTCGGTCAACGCCAAGGCCACCATCACCCCGGTCGAGAAGACGAGCGAACAGTCCCCGGACTTCCGGGTCTTCGCGGGTAAGGCTGAAATCGGGGCAGCCTGGTCGACCACGAGCAAGGCGGGCAACCCCTACATTTCGGTCAAGCTCGACGATCCGAGCTTCGCGGCACCGATCTTCTGCCGCCTGGTGGAATCGGAGAAGGGTCACTCTCTCATCTGGACCCGCTAACCAGGACAGCCCCGTCGGCTCACACACGCCGGCGGGGCTTTTTCTGTTCCCTCTGCCTACCCAAAACAGGTAAGACCCGCCGAATAACACGGTCGGGTCTTATCGTCATCTCGACCATTCACCCGACCGTTTCCCGCAGCCTGAAGCCGGGCCACTGGCGGGGATCAATGCCGCTTCCAAGTCGGCGCTGACCCCTCTGAGGTCAGCGCCGACACCGCGCGCTCGACATCGGGGGCGAGTCAGCCCCCAACTCGCCCCCGATGAAAGTAATGATCGGACTTTGAAGATGGAGAAAATATGGTACTCTACCGCCAGTATAATACAGCAACAAGATTTTCCTATAATGAGCTGCCAACTGTTCGCACTTGCGGCAATAAAATAGCAACATAAGAAGGCCTTACGGCCTTTTCCTTAACAAAACCTTTAACAGAGTTCGGTACACTTCAAAGTGGCAGCCAGATAGCTAATTCCCAATGGAATTGATCTGGTCTGGCCTTTTTAACGGAACAGGCCGTCATGGGCCGCTACGCATCGTCTTATTTCGGCGAACGCCGGACGTCGGCTGTGCATGTGCAACTGACGCCGGGCGAACGCGTCGAGATCGAGGCCGCCGCCGCCAGCGCCGGCGTGGCCTCTCTCAGCGCCTTCGCCCGCTGTCTCTTTTTCCGGCGACCCTTCGAGGCCGGTTCTGCCGCCGCTACCCGCGGCAATCCCGATGCAAAACGCCTCGCCGGCGAACTGAAGGCCATCGGCAACAATCTCAACCAGCTCACCCATCTCGCCCACAGGACTGGCGCCGTCGCCGCGGAGGACGAACTGCGCGCAACAACCAGTCTCCTGAAGGCCGCCATCGCGCGGGTAATCGCCCTATGATCCCCCGCTGCACCGTGGGCACGGGCATCACGGGTGCAGCGCGATATGTCCTCAGCGAAGGCCGCGATCCCGAGACCGGGAAGCGGCGCCGGCCACTCGCGGACGGGCACAGCCGGGTCGCCTGGATCGGCGGCACCGGCTTCGGCTTCGACATCGAGAGCCGCGAGGATGCCGATCTGGCGCGGCGCATCATGGAATTCGACGCGCTCAACCAGGCCAGCCGGACGCGCCAGTGCGAGAAGGATTGCGTCCACCTGTCGCTCGGCTGGCGGCCCGGCGAAACCCCGACCCGGGAAGAGATGGAAGCAGCCGCCCGCGAGGCGCTGACAGCGATGGGCATGGAAAACGCCAAGGCCCTCTTCGTCATCCACAATGACGAGGCGTATGCGCACCTGCATATCGTCGCCTCCAAGATCAATCCCGAGACCGGCCGCGCCTACGATCTGAAAGAAAATTACCTGAAGCTCTCGCGCTGGGCCGAGGCTTATGAGCGCGAGCACGGCGGCGTGATCTGCTCCCGCCGCGAGGAAGCGAACGAGCTGCGCGAGGCCGATCGACAAACGCGACGCCTCGGCGGTTCTTGAATTGATGACCAGGCAGCGCGCCACCTTCACCGCACGCGATCTCGATCGCGCGCTCAGAAAGCAGATCAAGGACGAATTCGAGCGGGGGCAATTCGCGGCGCGAATTTTCCGCCATGTCGAAATCGTCGCTTTGTCGGACGAAGCGGACGGCGCGATCACTCGCTACACGACCCGCACGGTGCTGGAGGCCGAAGGCCATGTGTTGCGGGCGGCGCAAGGGCTGGACCGCAACCGGGGGCATAGGCTCTCGGACGCGGCATGCGGCGCGGTTCTCGGCAGCGACAGGTTCAGCGCCGTCACGCGCGAGCAGGCCCGCGCCGTTCGCCACGCGACCGGGGCCGGGGGCCTCGCGCTGATCGACGGCCAGGCCGGCACCGGCAAGAGCTACACGATGGCCGCGATCCGCGAGGCCTATGAGGCGGGCGGCTACCGGGTGGTCGGGCTGGCGCCGACCAACGCCGTCGCCCAGGACATGCTGGGCGACGGCTTCCGCCACGCCCGCACCATCCACAGCGAGCTGTTCGCTCTCAACAATGGCCGCACGGCATGGAACCGCCGCACCGTCGTCATGGTGGACGAGGCCGCGATGGTCGACACCAAACTCATGGCGATGCTGGCCGCCCATGCCTATGACAGCGGCGCCAAACTCATTCTGGTCGGCGACGACCGGCAATTGTCGAGCATCGATCGCGGCGGCATGTTCAGCGCTCTCAAAGATCGCTACGGCGCGGCAAGCCTGACCGAGGTGCGGCGGCAATTGAAGAAGGACGACCGCCGCGCGACCGAGATGATGGCGGAGGGCAATTTCCACGACGCGCTCGCCGGCTACGCGGCGCGCGGCCATATCCATTGGGCGGGCAGCCCCGAGGGCGCCCGCGCCGCCCTCGTCCGGCGATGGGCAAGCGGACAGCGCGGCCGATCCGGGAAAGACCCGTTTCGTGTTCGCCTACACCAATGTCGACGTCGACGAACTGAACCGGGATCTGCGGCGCGTGCGCCAGCACGCGGGGCGAGCTCGGCACCCCGATGAGCTTCGAGACGAAGCACGGCAAACATGATTTTGCCGAGGGCGACCGGGTCCAGTTCACCGGCACCGACAAGACCCTCAACATCTATAACGGCAATGCCGGCGTCATCCGCCGCATCGAGGGGAGCCGGATCGTCGTTTGCCTCGACGGCAAAGACGGTCCCTTGCTCGCGTTCGATGCCGCCGTGTTCAAGGATTTTCGGCACGGCTATGCCGGCACGATCTACAAGGGCCAGGGCCGCACGATCGACCAGACCTACCTCTATCATTCCGCACATTGGCGAAGGGCGGCGAGCTATGTGGCGCTGTCGCGGCATCGCGAGAAGGCCGAGTTGTTCGTCGCGCGGCAGACCGCCGGCGATCTGAACGAACTTGCCCGGCAGATGGCGCGGCGGGACGAGCGCCGCGCCGCCTCGCAATTCTTCCACGGCGGCGAACAGGGCGGCCCCGTGCGTCCGCTGACGCCGATCGAGCTGCTGGCGCGTCTCGCGGGCCGCAGCCGCGAACGCCGCCACAGACAGGACCGGATCAGGAGCGCCTTCGTCAAGGCGGCCCAGGAGGAACTTGAACGTCGCAAGCTGACGGATCAGGGTCGCAGCGCGATCAAGGAAAAGGAGAAGGGCAAAAGCCGCAGCGGCGATCTTCCGCCGAAGACGAACAGCGGACGCCGCCCCTATCGGCAGATGATGGCAGAACCGCGCCGTCGAACATCTCCGAAGGATGCCACGCCTGACGATGGCTCAGAATCGCGCGCAGTCGCACAGGTATCCGGCCGTGTGGACCTCCTGGCTTTATGGCGTCGGGTGGCGGCGTGGATCACGCAGCTCCGGCGACCGACGCCTCCTCGGCCTGGTCATCGGCGGCGCAACTATCGCCTTATGCGGTGACCCCTTCATCCTCAAACGAACTTGCTTCGGGTGTCCCCAGCTTTTGGTCCCCCGGATCAAGTCCGGGGTCCTGACAAGCTGGAGCCCTCCAAGAACGGTGATTTCTGCGTCGAATAGTGGGGGACTCAGGCTGTAACGGTCGCTGTTCCGCGCGGCAGCGTCGGCAAGGTTGCGGCAGTTGTCGTCCGGCCGCCGCGGTGGTCAAGCTCCGCGGCCCAGCGTTTGCCGCAGGTGCTGACGCGGGCATAGCCAAGGCGGCAGGTTGGGGCTGTTTCGGTCATAGGTTACGAAAACCATAAGCCATTGAAAGAGCGGGGTCGAGGCGCGTTTCCGTAAGTCTTGACTTATGAAACACGGCAGACGGTGACAATTATTATAGTCAAACCCGATAATTCCCATGCGCACACACCATTAAAGTATGTTGAAGAACAAAGACTTATCAGCACAGGTCGTTACGGAAATTATCAGGTTTGACTATAATATACTAAATTCGCGTAAAGCGTGGTCTGCGCTTGCTGAAAGTATTTACAAGTGATACTATACTGATATGACGCAGAAATTTCACATGTTTAATTTGGGCAGCGACCTTCGGGTAGTGAAGGAAGCGTTTGGCATTGGCCTCTTGCCTGCACAGAAACAGGAACGGGCCCAGGAATATCAAAATACCAAGCTACGAATGAAAGACGCACTTGTTGCTTGGAAAGCCGCCGCGATAGTGATTGGCGCTCCTGTCGCCGTCCTCGCGGTCAAAGGCGTTATTGTCGGTGGGATCGCGGTGACGATTGCTCGCTGCACGCTCGGCGGTGGGTAATCATCACGTCTTTCTTCCTCGGCTCATGGCGCTGCCATTCCCCGATATTCCCATAAGTCTCGCATTTTGTATTGTTCGCCAGCACCTGTCGGCGTAGATACAGGCGCACATCGGCTCTGCTCAATGACTGCCGGCATATAATCAACTTCAAATTGAGCGCTTAACATAATGTCGACTCCAATTTTGTATTGCTCGTTGCTCTATTTCAAGTGTTTTTACTCTTTCGAGTAGATCGAGGAACTCTCTGGTTACTCTACCGGCTGCAAACGCGCTCGACGCATGATTCTCGAAGCTCACAAGTCGATAACGCTCGCGGGCGGTATGATGCCTTGAAAGCTCAGTTATGGTTTCGTCATCGATAAGCTTCGCGCACCGCAGCCGCGACAGGGCGGCATCCGAGAGATACCTCACGTCGCGCTTTTTTTCTAGAAGAACCAGATCACCACCCGCCACGTATTGAAAGAAAAACTCTGATTTTCGCTCTTCGCGGACATTCGAGGTTGTTAATTTGATCCACAGATCACCAAATTGGCAATCAATTGGAGTGTCTTCCGGAAAAGGTGGCCGAACGGTTCTTTCATATTCGATAAGACTCCCGTTTTCGCATCGAACGGGCTTCACCAAATCCTCATAATTGTTTGTGCTTACTATACAGTTTTCACCAGCAATATCTATGGTAGGATTTCCATGGCTGGCGCAAAGACATCCATCGTTGGCATAAAGGAAGCCGGCCAAAGCTGTCAGGGTAAAAGGAGAGGCGGCCGCAAAACGCACCCTGAAACGAAATTTGAACTCATTGTTTGGTTCGTTTTTACCATGGCCACAAAAAACCCAACTTCCTTTCTGTGGATGAATAGAAAATTCATCGGTCGATTCTTGAGGACTGTCTGGTTTACCGATCTTAATTAGCACTTCACGCTGTCGGCGATCCGCAGCTTCTTCGGATTCTTCATGCCAGCGTTTTGCAGCTTCTTCGCTCGCGATTACCGCCACGTGCAGCGCGTCGATCCTAGTTTCCAGCCGGTCCAATACGCTGCGCACTGCGGCGAGGCGCGTCGTGACGAACGCGACCTCTGCCCGAGGGTTTTTCTTGAACACCTCGCGCATGAAGGCGAGAAAGGTCACCGACCAACCGGGTTCATCGGTGTCGTTGCCAAAGAACAGGTTGGCAAATTCCGACGGAGGTTCGCCAACGCCCTGTTGCCCGATGCCCACCTTCAAGTCGTCCCAGACCTGCCCCTCTGCGTCCTTGAGAGTGGTTCGCACCTCAGCCGGCTCGCGCGCCGACAATAATCTGTCAAGCTGTCGCTCCAGTTCGGCCACCAGCGCGTCATTGCTGACCACCGTCATCTGTGGAGAGAGGCCGATCTGCTCGTGCAGCCAATGCTGTGCGGCGGCGATGAAGGGTGGCGGCGGGGCGCCCCGTGTGTCGAAGCGATCACCTTCGTCACGGCGTCGATAGGTCTCCAGCAGCACCAGCGTGCTCGTCAGCTCCACCAACCGGATCGCCTGCTCCAGATCGTGGTTGCGAGGAATGTCACCCGTATAGGCACGTAGCCTCGCCTGTACGTCCTCCAGCACGCGCTTGCCAGCGCCATCGAAGAGACGCTCCAGAGCTTTGTCGAGCACAGGGCCGGCCCACCCGGCCCCGCTGACCCCGCAAGCTATTAGGAGACTGCTACCAATTGGCACGGGCATTTTTCCTCGCGCGGCGCGCGAGCATATCACGCCGTCCACAGCGCCATCGAGCGGAGTTCTGACAAACAGAACCGAACGCAGCCTAAAACCACACTATTCGGAACTACGCGCCCGCGGCGGCGCAAGCCATCGCCGCCGCAAACCGCCGGGGCGTCGTCTAAGCTAAGAGCGGCACCACGGACGCGATCAATGCGCTCGCCTCCCTGTCGATCACCGCTTGCTCGATCAGTTCGGGCAAGGGGGGCGGCATCGCGCCCCAGGTGACGTATTTCTGTTGACCGATGCCGACGAGGCGCGGTCACGGCAAGAACCGCCGAGTGCATCGTTTGCGCCGTTGATCCGGTGAGCCTCATCAAGCTGATGGTTCACGGCTCCGCTTGTTGCTGCTCGGGATGACGAGATCGTCCGGGGGAGGATGGGCGAGAAGATCGGCGATGTCGCGGCGGTCGACGTCGCGTTGGACGGCGACGGAGAGAATCCCGCGCAACGTGGTAGAAAAGTCCGGGTGAAGGTCGGCATGGGCAAGCACGGCGGCCCCGACGATGATTTTGCGGCGTGTATCGAGTTTGCGGTCTGCGGCCTTCTTTGAGGCAAGCAGAGACAGCCGTTGCGCTTCGAGTTGCTCTTGCCGTTTGGTCAGATCGGCGATCTTGTCGTCGAGGGATTTGCGCGCGCGTGGCACGGATGAGGCCCTTTCCCGGTAACTTGGCGTGGGGCACGATCGCTCCGGAGAAAAGATACTGTAGCAGTTGCGCGTTTGGCGCTAAAGTGGCAAGTGGCGGTCCTGTTTGGTGATGGCGAGGTGTCGCGAAAGTGCGCGAAGTGCGCGGTTATACGTTGCTTCGCAACGTCCGCGGCGAAGGCAGTCCTTGGGGACGCAGGTTCGGGCGCTTCTGCCCTGGGGCAATTGTCCGGCGGCCTCAGCCCCCCGACCCCCTCGTGTCGTGTCCTCCCGATCCCTCTGCGTCCTCGTCCTGGCCGATGGTCTGCAATGGCGATCTATCGGTTTGAAGCAAAAGTTATCGCGCGAAGCCAAGGGCGCAGCGCGACAGCTTCCGCTGCCTATCGAGCGGCCGAAAGCATCGAGGATGAGCGCACCGGCACTGTCTTCGACTATACCCGTAAGCGTGGCGTGCTCCACGCCGAAATCCTCACCCCGCCGAATACGCCGGCCTGGATGGAGGATCGCGCCCAGCTCTGGAACGCGGTCGAAAAGGCCGAGAAACGAAAGGATGCGCAACTCGCTCGCGACCTGCTGCTGTCGCTTCCGCACGAATTGACCCGCGAGCAGCGGCGCGCGCTGGTGCGGGAATTCGTCATGTCGGAATTTGTCGCGCAAGGCATGATCGCGGATATCGCGATCCATGCGCCGGACCGGGGTGCCGACAAGCGCAACTATCATGCCCATGTCCTGCTGACGATGCGCGAGCTTGCCGGCAACGGTTTTGGCCTTAAAGTAAGAGAATGGAACGCGACGGAGCGGCTCGAAGCATGGCGCGAGCACTGGGCCGATGCCGTCAATCGCCACCTCGAACAGCACGGCTGCGCGGCGCGCGTCGATCACCGCAGCCTCGCCGACCAGGGCATCGATCGCGAACCCGAACCCAAACAGGGTCCGGTCGCGACCGAGATGGAGCGGGAAGGCCGGCCCTCCCATGCCGGAGACGATCGCCGCGCGGCCCACGCCCGCAACGAGGCTCGCGCGGCGCTGGAGGCCGAGTTGGATTCCGCCGCGGCGGAAATTTTCGATCTCGAGCGGGAACGCGCTAAGCGCACAGGACAGGGAAGCATGGGCGAGAGTCGCACGGACGAGATCGCCGAAAGGCAACGCGCGCAGGCGCAGCAAGACGAAGATGCCCGCCAGACGCGGGTGCGCGAAGAAGAGCAGAAGCGGCAGCAGGAGGCCCACCGGGCCGAAGAGCAGCGCATCGAGGCTCTCGCTCGTGAACATGCCGACATCCAGGTGCGCCAGGCCGAGGAGATGCGCGCGCAGCGCGCCCGCATCGACGCCTTCGAGGCGGCTCTGAACCGCCAGGCTGAAGAGGTTCGCCAGGAGGATGAGCGTAAGCGCCAAGCCCTGGCGCAAGGCAAGGCCGCCGAAGGTGAAATCCGCAATGCCGGCGACCGCTACGGCGTGGCCCTCGGGGACCATTATGATGTTAGAGACCCCTACGGCTCACTCGCCCGCGCGGCTATGGCCGAATATGGCGAATTCATCCGCGACCGTGAGCGGCTCACCCAGCAGATCGCCAAAGAGCAAGACCCAGAGGCCCGTCAGGCCCTCGAACTTCGGAAGGAGATCGAGGCCAACGACTATATGGCGATTACGAGCCACCGCATCGCCGGACAAAGTGAAGTCATCACCGGCCGACGCGACAGCGAGGAGGCGGTACGATTCCGCGCACGCGCGGCCGACTACGAAGCGCAGAACAAGGAGCTGCGGCAGGAATACCGCGAGCTGGCGACCGAACGGGCCGCCCGCGCGGCTGATCCGCAGGAACGGCAGGAGCCGGTAGCCCAGTCCGGGAATACCCAATCACCCCGGCCGGCGGAGAACACCGCCGCCAAGGACGCCGAAACGCGCGACAACGAGCAGACCAAGGGCGAAATGACGGACTCCAAGGCCGACCGCATCGCCAAAATCAGGAAGCAGGGCCAGCAGTTCGAGAGCTCCGAGAAGGAACGACAGAACAGCCAAACCCGCGACCGAGGGGGACGCTCGTGATAGGGGCACCCATCGACCAGAACGCCGAACGGTTTGAGTACGACCACACGCCGCCCGTTTCTGCGCTCCCGCCGCCGCCAACCACCAACTCACCTTTGGGTCAATGACCAGTCGAGCGTTCGGGCGTGGCAAGGTTTGGCATCAGCGGGCTTGTTTATTTTTCCGACCCCAGAGGCCAAACAGTTATACAATTGGGTTTCCCCGGAATATGACAACGCTCCGTAGCCCGACGAACGGAAAGCGGAGACTGACCGTCGCCACGCCAAAGACGCTAGGCTCAAAGAACTGGCGGGGAGGTACGATGTCGGCCTCGCGACGACTTCGAGGGTACTAACCCCGGTTGTGGTAACCCGGCCTTTTTGGCCGTATAGTCCTCGCAAAAGTGCTCCCACGTTTCTACCTTCATACCCAACGCTTTGCTAATTTGCACCATTTCTCCGGTGCTGGGCATTTCTTTTTCATCCAGTATATTTTTCAATGATTCTAACGGTATTTCAGAGACGTCCGCGAAGCGCTCCGTCGTGCCTAACGTGACGTTCTCCCTTGTACCCCACGCATTAATGTACGACTGTAACAGCCTTCCTGGGTGTCGTGCCGGAAAGTCCCATGCTGAAAACCCGTCTTGTTTATTTTTTTTCATGTGTTTACGTCCTGGTTGTCTTTTTTGTTTATTTTCTAAGCAGTTTCGCAGATTAATATTTATCGCCCCTTTATTTTACCTTCAACTATACCTAACCTGTGCTCTCTTGTCAACTTTTCATTCTCCATTATCTCTAACAATTCTTTTTCTATTCCAAGGTCATGAAAACTAATGTGTTCTCCATGCGTCGCCACGAGATGTGAGATACCGCCAGCCTCGGACGCCGACTTTAATACCCTCAACCCCTCTTCAAATTCGTCATTTGCACAACTCATTTTTCTGATAACCATCTCGCTCTGCGAGTCATCCACCGTGCCAACTATAATGCATTTGTCTGGCGATGACCCTTCTAAACTAAATCTTTCTGACGCCTCATCGCCGTTCATCCTAGAAATCTTTTGGACTTTGTAATTCATTTTCTCAAACTGAGATGTCTCTATAAAAGGATGATAATGCCGTAATAGTGGCATCACGTCCAAATAGCATTCAACACAATTTGGGCACTGTTTGTTGTGCCTCCTAGCAAAAAGCCATTTTGTCACAGTAGTATGTCCGGATATTATCACCTTGTACGTTGCCATAGCGTGTTACTCCAACGGGTTTAGAAGGACGCAGACACTTTTTGCCGAAGGGCGATAACACCGTTTTCGATTGATGCGAATATCCATGTCCGTTTGGTCTCTACTACAACCGCTAGTATCAGTGGGATATAGCCGAGAGCGCATATCGACACCGCCGTATAACACGGCACATGGCTCCATATCGCTAAACACGCTAAATATAAACACATAAAGATGAAGTTGCTGTATCCTACATATCTAGCGGCGCGATTAAATGTTGCATAGGATATCGTTCGAGCAGTGAGCGTGTTCAGATAGTCAAGTATTTGTGCTTGATATTCAAGTATATCGGCACGAGATGAACTCGAGGCAGGCAGACGTGCCCGCCTTTCTGTAAGTGTTGCGGCAAGCATATTAAGCAATGAGTGAATATTGCCGTAATATGTGGAATTAGCCGCTTGAAAAGCGAAATACCCAGCATTCAATGCGGCAGCCAGCTGCACAAGTGACTGAACATTAGCAGAAGGGACGGCGGTTGACAGCGCGGTACCAATAGAACGGCACCAAAGCGAATACGTAGCAGAGAAGTAAGATGGAAAAATAAATGTAACGCAAGCCACTGCGACTAATAAACACAAGGCGTCTAAAAGCCGGTACGAGAAAGGGCAAAAAGGCGGTTTGTAAACCAACGGCGCGCCTTCATGCTCAATCGACGCAATGGTCACCTTCGGTTCATCGGCCAGCAGCAATTTATCAGCCTGTCGTTTATAAACCACTAGCGCTACTCCCGGCTATACCACGCCACGATCCTAGCTTGATGCCGCGCACAACCGGCGCAAGCAGAAAGGCCGCCGAGAGAGCGGCAGAGCTGGCCCGCCGGAAGCGGGGGTGTGTTCCCCCGGCTGTGCCCCTGTTCCGCTTGATCGGGCTGTGACGCCGATTGCCGACTACAGAGGGTGCCACTATGCCGAGGGGTCAAGCGCGCAAATTTCTCGCAGATGAAGCAACTCGGTCGGATAGGGGATGTAGCTGCGCACCGTGCCCTTCGTTCGGTGCGAGAACAGCACCGAGAAGCCGTCATCCATGTTGCGCAAATCCTGCGGCAGCATGAGCGGCATCGCCGCTTGTGAAATGCTGGTGCTGTCGCCTGCCGGCGCGCTGCTGCCGGCCTCCCGGTTCAAACCGTAGGACAGCACGGCGCGCGTGCTCATCCCGGTGCGCTTCGAGACGTACTCCGCCGTGACGACATCCTGCGGCGCGAAGGATTGCAGCACGCCGGCATTGCCGAGAAAGCTTTCCCAACGCTCCTTGTAGATCGCCTGGGCTTGCGAGAGATCCTGAAACACCGCCCACAGTTTCACGCCATAGCCGCGCATCATGGCGAGGTTGTTTTCGATCACGGGCAAATGGCCCAGTTGGGCGAATTCATCGAGCATGAACAGCACCGGCACCTTGGGTCTGCTCGTGTCGAGCATGAGCGGCCGCAGCACCGAAGCGATCATGAGCCGAAGCCAGGTCGAATGCGTGCTAAGCCGCCGCGCCGGCAGGATCAAATAAACCGTCGTCGGCTCCTGTTTCATGCGCCCGAAATCATAGGCTTCCCGTACGAGATCGGCCTTGACGGGCCGGCTGTCGAGCCAGCGGGTTTGCGTCAGCGCCGTAGAGAGGATCGAATTCAGCTCCTTGTTGTCGGGGGTGATTTCACTAAAACGGCCGGATTTGACGACCAGCTCCTCGCAGTCGTTCATCACGCCCGCGACCATCATCTCTTCGACCAGCTTGCGGAATTCCGACGCCGGCTTGCCGAGCTGGGCGCGGACATGGCCGAGCGATCCGCCGCCCGGTTCCGTGAGGCGCGAGTACATCACGAGCGCCGCTATGAGGTCTTGGGCGGATTCGCTCCAATGCGGTTCCTGTCCTTGCACCCGCACCAGCGCTTCGGCGAGGCCGAGCGCGTCGTCCGGAAAATCGTCGCTCTTGGGATCGAGCGCCGCGACCGGGTTGAAACCGTTCGAGCCGAGGTTCAGCACATCGAACGGATTCAACATCACAATCTTGTTGCCCCGGTTCGCGCGGTACGAGGCGGTCATGCTCGCGAGATCACCCTTCGGATCGACGACCAGGATCGACCAGTTGGACAGCCGCGCGAGATTAGGCAGCAGCAGCCGGCGGCTCTTGCCTGAGCCGTTCGGCCCGAGCGTCACAAGATGCCGGTCGCCGACATAGGGCAGCGCCATGCGCGGATTGAGAACCGGCGGATCGCCTTCCGTACGATCGCAGGCATAGCCGAAATAGATCCCGTCATCCGTGGCCCAGAGATTCCCGGCCATGTCGCCTTACGGCTTCCCAGGCCCAAACATGCGCCGCACGGCTTCCTCCGCCGTCTCAAACTCGGCGTCGCCGTGAGCCTTCTGGTCTTCGACACTCCGTCGGCCAACGCGCCAGGCGCCCGGTTCGAGCACTTTGGCTCCGGTGACGTATTGCGCGCCCGAGCGGTAGACCAGTTCATCCGCCAGCGCCGCGATAACCGCGACCGTCATGGGGATTGCGACCAAGAAAAAAACAAGCGGCACCGCCCAATTTACCAGGAAAAGGACGACCCAAGCCGGGAGAAGAGAGTAGAAAGTTCCAATGAACGCTTGGCCTCGCAGCCAGACAATGATGGCGACCGCGGCGATGGCCGCTGCCATTCCCAACCGGATCCGACGCGCGCGAAGGGTAGTCAGCTCCTCATTGGCTCGCTTATCGCGGGTCGTATTCATATCAACGAGACGTTCCCCGTTCCGGAGTAGTGAGATAATGCGATACGGCTCGCCGCTGTCGTCGATATACCAAAGCATCCCACGCGCTTCCAACCGCAGCCAGCGCAGGGCAAACCACGCGGCCTTTGCCAGTCCCCAGGAACCGATCGCGACCAACCCGGCGACGATGAGGGTCGCCAGCACCCCGTAAAAGACGCTGTCGTCAGGCTGATGCAGCAAGCGATATCCGGGATAGACCGGCCACTTCGAGAGCCAGAGCGCGACATAACCTGCATAGATCAAGGCGACCGCGCCGAAACGCGCCGACGGCAGGATTCGGCTGTAGAAATGGTCGAAGTTGCCGCCGATGTCGAACCTCTTCCCGCTGCGGAACCGCGCAGCGGCTTTTGCCGCAAAGTAAAATACGGCCAGGGCCGCCGCCAGGGGCCCCATCAAGTACGCAACGGCGGCGATCGGCCCATTCACGCGCTCGAAGGCCAGAACGGCGATCACCAGATCGTTCACCGTCATTTGCAGCGCGCCTTTGCCTTCATTCGGTGATGGAAAGATTTGGCCCATTCGCTCCGCGCATCAAAAGAAATGCGCGACATGCCGCGCGTCATTTAGCCGCGTCATGTCTTGTGCGCCGCCGATGCTTCCGTCGTTTGCGGCGCTTTGCCGGAAGCCAGCTTTCGGAAGCTCTCACAATGAGCGGTAGATAATATCGCAGACACCCGTTTCACGGGTAGCTCCTTCTCGCGCGCAGCCCGGGTGGCCCGTATATTCCTCGACCGGCGACCCAAGGAATGTCGCAGCCATACGATCGCCGTAGGTTTCCAGGGCGGCCTCAGCAGCGTCAGGTAATAAATCCACCGCCCGGCGCAAATCGTCGAGCTTGATCTTGCTCGCGTCTGAAGGCGCATCGATGCGCGTCATGCGGTCCCTGCCTATTAACAGGCCAGCTTGCCCTAGGGCGTTCTGCGATTGCAACCGCATGGCGCCGAGAAAGATGTCATGCCAATGAATGAGCCCACCAAGGGTCACCTTGCGGCCCAAGACTTTGTAGGGCGCGTCGCCGCATCCGATCGACAGGATTTTGATCCGGGATCGGTTGACATCGAAGGAGGTGAGCGCTTCAACCAACGCGATCATCACCGGGTTGTTCGCCCAGACGCCGCCGTCGACGAAAGTGTAACCGCCGTCGCGCAACGATCGAAAATAAGTCGGCGCCGCCGAGGTCGCCAGCCCCACCTTGACCATGGACTCGCGCAGATCTTGGCGATAGTCGGGATGATGCGGGGTCTTGAAAATGTAGACCTCGCCGAACTCACCATCGAATGAAGGGATGCACAGGCGATTGGTTGACGCGCCGAACTTCTTGTCGCCCAACGTCTCATGCAGGACGCGCTCTAAGTTTTCCTGATCGTATGCGTAGCGAATGCCGCGTCGCCACGATCTCAGCCGGCGGCAGACACGTCCGATAACGCCGGCGCCCCCGGGAGGAAAGATCTCGCAACCGCGCTCGACATAGAGCTTGAGCAGATCGGCGCCGGTGAGGCCGGCGGCAAGTCCAAGGGCAATGATTCCTCCGGTTGAGGTGCCGGCGATGAGGTCGAAATAACTTCCCACGGAACGGCCGCCAAGGTAGCGCGCTTCCAATCCCGCGAGGACAGCGGCGGGGAAAATCCCACGGATGCCGCCACCATCAAGGGAAAGGATGCGGAAGTCCCGATCCGGCGGCCAAGGGAGTGGAACAGCGCGCGCAACGCGCGTTCCCGCTGATCGGGGCTCCGGTCGTCCGACGGCTCGGTCACCCGACATCGGTTGCGACGCCGCGGATGACGCCCTCCCCCTGTCCAGATGCTGTCGACAAGCCACGCCTCGTAACAAATGAGCCAGTCGCAGACCCACGGCACAATGGTCTCGGCGATAACATCAGCCGATGACCATTCGTCAGCCGCCGGGTCGTAAAGGCAGAGCGCGGACCGTTCCGGCTGATCCCAGTCCCAATAAACGTGCGGCACATCCTTGCCCGTCTTCGGGTGTTGCCATTGCAAGGCAGGCTCGACCAGTCGGACCACCGGAAAATAGGAATCGACCAGCTCGATGCCGCCGATGCGCCAACGGGCGACGTAGCTGATCGCCACCGTGTAGGTCCGCTGGAGCGGGCGCAGCTGTCCCGTCCAGGCGGCGAGCCAATCAGCATCGACGACCAGCTTCATATACGGAGCAAGGTCGCGCATGTGCGCGACCTGCTCGGCGATGGACAGGCGGCGGCGCGTCATTCACGCGAGCGGCCAAAGAAGTTGTGCCGCGGCGTCGTCACCACCTGCCGGCTCTGCACCGTTGCCGGGGCGGCCAAACCGCTCTTGGCCAGATCGAGATGGCTGGTTCTCGGCTGATAGACGCTGCGGCCGCCGCCGCTGATCTGCCCCAACCGCTCGGTGAAGGATTTGAAGACGGCGCCGGTCGGATTCTCGCCAAACAGCTCCGCCATCACGTCGCGCATCTCGGGGAGGTCGCAATTACCCTCGGCGAGGAACGCCATCTTGCCGATAAAGCGCTGGAGATCGTTGAGATAGAGTTCCTGTTCGCGCAGAGAGCCCGGCCAACGGTCGGTGAAGCTGTCGTCGTTGCAGCTGGGATTCCGCACCTCGACCGCATGCCGCTGCCGATGCGCGGCATTGATCACCGCATGCAGATGCTGCGCCTGGTACAGAACCTCGTCGGTCAGGGTGGCGGTCTGGTTGGCGCCGTCGGCGACGAGCTTGGCCATCATCACCGAAGGCGGCCGCCGCAAGTTCTGGCGCATGTCGTAGGACACGTTCCGCGCACGCTTGAGCAATTGCAGCGCGATGACGGCCTTCGACTTCTGATGCGCATCCTGACGATCGGGCACCGGAATAGATGCGGCCCGATCCATCACGACCATCAGGCCCGAATCCATGGCCCGGTCCGCAAACGCCTTGGCGAAGGCATGATCGAGCGGCGTGGTCTCTTTGAACCACTCGGCGAAGCCAAACGGGTTTGCCCACAGCCGATAACCCCGCACCTCCGGCGTCTCAGGCTTGTGGTGAAAAATGACGCTGGTCTTCGGCAGCAGATGGCCGAGCAGCACCGCCGGCGTGATGTCAAGGTGCATTCCGTCGGCGTAGGTGACGGTAACGCACCGGTTCCGCCGAGTGGTCATGCTGTGGTAGCGCGAGCCGCGCTCGCCCTTGATGGAGTGATAGAGCAGATTCAGCACCGCCTCGGGATCGGCATCGGCGCGAATGGCGAGTTCGGCGATGATGTCGATGTCGAACTCGTCGGTTCGCAGCTTCGAGGCGATGGTCGCGCCGATCGCCATCGACCCTTGAGGATACATCAGGGCGACCCGGCCGCAGAGCGGGCTTTCCGCGCGGTCGAGCCAGTCGTTGATCGCCTCGTAGCGGGTGACGGCCAGATCGTGGTGGGTTGGGGTGAGCTGAATCCGGATGGCGGTATCCGCCAGCAGCATGTCCGGGATTGTCTGAAGAGCGGTGTTTGCCGGTAAAGCCTTCAAGTAACTCATGAAATAACTCCCCTGGTTATCGGCGGGTGGTTCGCCCGGCGAGCGCTCGCAAATACGAGCACCCCCTGTACATGGTGGTCCTGACCTGGTAGCGTCAAGGCCTGGGTTTACAATTAATCAATTCCTATATGATAATGTAAACCAACGGGGGATGGAGACTTATCATGCTGGGACAGCGGCTTAAGATAGCTCGAACGGCGGCAGGACTTTCGCTGCGAGACCTCTCGGACAAAACTGGAAACCAGGTCTCAGCACAGATGATCGGCCGCTACGAGCACGATGACGGTTTGCCGGGCTCGACGGTGCTGATCGCACTCGCCGACGCGCTTGGCGTCTCCGAGAATTATCTCCTCGATCCTAGCGATCTTCGCCTCGAAAGCATCGAGTTCCGGAAGAAGCGCCTGACGAGCCGCAAGGAAGAGGCGTCCGTCGAGGCGGCTGTCCTTGACGCCGTCGAGCGTTACCTGACGATCGAAGACATCGTTGGCGCATCTAGCGCTGTTTGGACGCCTCCGGCCGGTGTTCCGTTCCGCACGCGCAGCTACGACGAGGCTGAAAACGCCGCAGGACGCCTGCGCAACCAGTGGAATCTCGGTCTCGACGCGATCCCCAACTTCGCCGAGTTCCTCGAGGAACAGGGGATCAAAGTCATCGTGCTGCCGCTGCCGGGGTCGGTCTCCGGCTTGATGGCACGAATCCGCCGCCAGGACGGCCGGATCGTGCCGGTGATCGTCGTCAACGAGACGCACACGGGCGAGCGGCAGCGGCTGACGCTTGCCCACGAGCTCGGCCACCTTGTGCTCGATGTCGCACCGAATCTTGACGAAGAGCAGGCTTCGTTCCGGTTCGGCGGTGCGTTCCTGATGCCGGCCGAGTTGTTATGGGCCGAGGTCGGTCGGAACCGTCGCGCACTTGCCGTCGGCGAGCTGCTTGAGCTCAAGCGAGTATTCGGCGTCAGCGCCCAGGCCATCGCCTACCGATGCAAGGATCTGGGCATCATCGGTCCCGGCGTCTATCGGATGTTGTTCCAGACCTTTGCCCGCCTTGGCTGGCGCTCGCCGCCCTACGAGGAGCCTCATCCGTTTCCGGTGGAAAAGCCGCATCGGTTCCGGCGCCTCTGCTTTCGTGCCGCGGCCGAGGGGCTGGCATCCGACGTCAAGGTCGCCGAGTTGCTTCGTGTCAGCCTTCGCGAGCTTGATCGCGAGATGGCCGCTTCCACGGCCTGCTGATGCGCGTTCTCGTTTCAGATACGTCGGTCCTGATCGATCTGGAACGCGGCCGATTGCTTGAGACGGCATTTGGCCTGCCATGGGAATTTGCCGTCCCCGACCTGCTCTACAAGCGGGAGCTGCGGGACCACAACGGCCCGGCACTTCAACGGCTCGGCCTTCGCATCGAGGCTCTCGACGAGGCCGGCGTGCGCCTGGCGCTTGCCTATCAGGCGCGATCGCCGGCGCTGTCGCTGCCCGACACCTTCGCCATCACCCTGGCGAAGGTCCATGGTTGGGTTTTGCTCGCCGGCGATGCCGCGCTCCGGAGACTTCGCGGCCGCCGAGGAAATCGAACACCACGGCGTCCTGTGGGTGCTCGATCAGCTGCTGCATCGGCGGCAAGCCGATGCGCAGATATTGCAGACCGCCCTTACGGAGATCGCCGCTCATCCACGGTGCCGGCTTCCCGCGCGGGAAATCAACGAGCGTCTGGATCATTATGCGCGGCTGATTAGCGGCGGGCGCTAAGCCGCCTGCCTGCTGGCTTGATGTTCAGACGATCGGGCATGATCCAAGGCCCTCAGGCGATCTAAACCGCTTCGTCTGAGTGGGTCCCGCGCGGAGCTGGTCACGCAGCTTATGACGATCTCGCTGTTAGAGACGTTTCGTCTCGTCGACAATTAATCGATCATACGAGTATCCGCTTATATCCGACGCTGCCGTCCGTCCGGTGGATGACCTGCTGAGGATCTTCGCCGTCTCCGTGCCGGAAAGCGGAAAAACCGATCTCTACAGCCGCCATTGTCGAAGGGAGCGCCCAAACCTTACAATCGAGACGCGAGCGGCAGACGAAGCTGAGGAAAATTTAATGCACTGGGCAGGGGGGGCGCGTGTCGAATACCTTCTACGAGCATCCCATCCTCAACTCGCCATACGCGAAACCGCGTTTCCACCACCCGCTCGATGAGCACGGACAGCCGCTCGGGCTTCCGCCGGTCGAAGGCCGTCGGCCCTCAAAATTCATCGTTCCGGTTCCGGCGGCGAGGCGCAGGGGAGCCGCAGCCCAGGGGGCGCTACCCCTCGAAACCTACAGCGACAGCGCGATCATCAACGAAATCCGAGGGCATGTCGATGCGTGGCGCGGGCTGCCCGGCGGAGCCGATTGGGGAGTAACGCCGACCACGCAGCGTCTGCTTGAGCATTGGCGCAGCTCCGACTTCACCGGCCAGCGGCCATTCTTCTGCCAAATCGAGGCCATCGAGACACTGATCTGGCTGACTGAGGTCGCCCGCAGCAGACGGCAGTACGCCAATCTTTGGCGCTCTATCGATGCGGCGAATGCCGAGGCCAACCCGGACCTGTTTCGCATCGCTCTAAAAATGGCGACCGGCGCGGGCAAGACTACGGTGATGGCGATGATCATCGCCTGGCAGACGCTCAATGCCGTGCGCATGCCGGGCTCCGGCCGTTTCTCGCGGGCGTTCCTGATCGTCACCCCCGGCATTACGATCCGCGATCGGCTTCAGGTGCTCTACCCCGAGCACCCCGAAAGCTATTACCGTTCGCGCGAGCTGTTGCCCACCGACATGCTCGGTGACATGGGCAAGGCAGCAATCGTCATTACCAACTTTCACGCCTTCCAGCATCGCGAGACGATCGCGCTGTCGCGGGTCGGGCGCGCTTTCCTGACGGGCAACACGCCTGAGCCGATCGAAACTCGCCAGACCGACGGGCAGATGCTCAATGACGCTTGCGGCAAGCTGCTGTCGTTCAAGAATGTCGTCGTGATCAACGACGAGGCGCATCATTGCTATCGCGAGCGCGCCATACCCGAGGAGGAGCGGCTCGACCGAGGCCCAGGCCGAGGCCAGGGAGAATAACGCGGCGGCACGGCTGTGGATCAGCGGCATCGAGGCGCTGAAGCGCAAGGTCGGTCTGCGCGCCGTGTACGATCTGTCGGCGACACCGTTCTTCCTGCGCGGTTCGGGCTATCACGAGGGGACCCTGTTCCCCTGGGTCGTCTCCGATTTCAGCCTGATGGACGCGATCGAATGCGGCATCGTCAAATTGCCGCGCGCACCGGTCTGGGTTTGCATCCACAGCTCGCCCATGAACGACAGAACGAGCTGGCGCTGTTTGATGAGTTGCTCCCAGGAGCTCTCTATGTCGGTGAGATCGGTCTCGACGGCGCCCCGGAGTTTCGGCCCTATTGGCAGACGCAGGTAAAGGCCTTCGAGCACATCCTTACACGGTGTTCCCAAGCTGGGGGGCGGATCATGTCGCTTCATAGCCGACGGGCGAGCCGGGCAACGCTTGATGCTCTAGAGGCTTTTCCAAGAGCCGGAACTCCTATCTTGCATTGGTTTTCGGGCAGCTTTCAGGAGCTGGATCGCGCCGCAAAACTTGGCTGCTGGTTCAGTGTCGGGCCAGCCATGCTGGCGAGCAAGAAAGGTCAGGCCCTGGTTGCTCGTATGCCGCGTGAGCGAATGCTGACAGAATCAGATGGACCGTTCGCCCAAGTAAAAGGCGAGACGGTGATGCCTTGGCACGTCGAGAATACACTCCACGATCTCAGCCGGATCTGGGCTGTAGCGTTGGATGACGCGCATAAGATCGTTCACGACAATCTTCGGCGTTTGATCGGCCACCCAGGCGATGCTCGATGACGGTCCTTTCGCGAAAACCTGTGCAAGCGTCAGGGCTGTTATCCACTTGGACGCAGCCCCCGAATCGCGGTAGACCTAGCGATGAAATATGCAAATTCCGCGCGGGCGACCTACACAGTTCCTACACAGTCAAGTTTATGGCAAAATATGGTAATAAAATCATCTCATTGGCGATACTCCGTCATATCGCCGGGATGACGAATGGGAGGGGATGACGCAAATGGCCCACGAGACCGTCGAGCTCGCCGAATATGCCGCGGCATTGCGCTATGAGGATCTGCCGGCGGAGGTCGTCGCCTGCGCCAAGGATTGCATCATCGACACGGTGGCGGCGTGCATCTGCGGCAGCGCGTTGCCGTGGAGCCGGATCGTCATCGACTATGCCGAGCGCACCGGCCCGGGCGGCACGAGCCGCATCCTCGGGCGCGGCAGCGCGGTGCAGGCGCCGGCGGCGGCGCTCGCCAACGGCGCGCTGGCGCATGCCTTCGAACTCGACGCGCTGACCCGGCCGGGGGCCGGCGCGCATCCCGGCGCGACGGTGTTGCCGCCGGCGCTCGCCGTCGCGCAGCAGGCCGGCGTCAACGCCACCGGGCAGCGATCTGATCGCCGCCTTTGTCGCCGGCAACGAGGTCATGATCCGCATCGGCCGCGCCACCGGCCACACCAACGAGGCGCGCGGCTTTCACGCGCCGGGCACGACCGGGCCGTTTGGCGCCGCGGTCGCCTGCGGCCATCTGCTCGGGCTCGATGCCGGCGAGGATGGCGAATGCGCTCGGCCTCGCCGGCTCGCTCGCCGGCGGGCTCCTCGAATTCGCCAAGGGCGACGGCGGCATGGTGAAGAGGCTGCATCTGGGGCGCGCCTCGGAAGCCGGCGTCCTCGCCGCCAGCCTCGCCGCTGCCGGCTTCACCGGGCCGCGCACCGTCATCGAGGGCGAGTTCGGGTTTCTCCGCGTGTTCTGCACCGAATTCGACACGGCCGAGCTGACCAAGGGCCTCGGCCGCGATTACGTCACGCTGAGCACGGTCTTGAAGCGCTACCCGGTGCATGCGACGGCGCACGCCGCGGTGCGGGCGGTGCGCGACTTGCAGGCCGAGCATCGGTTTGCCGGCGGCGATGTCGAGGCGATCACGGTCACCGGCAACAAGCGCATGGTCGAGCGCCACGCGATCGCCGAGCCCGCCGATCTGATGCTGGCGCAGTATTCGATCCCGTTCTGCGTCGCGCTGGCGCTCTACCGCGAGGCGCGCGACCCGGAATCCTACGACGAGAGCGCGCTCGCCGATCCGCAGATCCGCGCGCTGACCCGGCGGGTGCGGCTCGTGCCGAGGAGGGCGGCGGGCATGGGGCGATGGGCAGCACGGTCACGGTCGCGCTCGCCGATGGCCGGCGCCTCGAGCGCCATGTCGACAGCGGCCTCCTGGAAGCGGGCGAGCTGGCCGACAAATTCGCCCGGCTGACCCGCGCCGTGCTCGGCGATAAGTCCGCCGCGCTCTACGAGCGGCTGCAACGCCTCGAAACCGAACCGAGCCTCGACTGGCTCGGCGCACCGTAGAAAAAACAACGCTTTACCGCAAAGGACGCAAAGGATGCGCAAAGGACGCGATGGCGCATCAGTCCTTGGCGCGCAGCGCCATTACCTCGCCCGCGCCGAAGCCGGCCTCGATTAAATGGGCGCTTCGCGCCAGTGAGATCGCCTTCGCGCCCTTTGCGAATCCTCCGCGTCCTCTGCGGTGAAGTGTTATAGTTTTTCTGCTGAGAATCAGGAGAGATGCCATGTGGGGATTGTCGCGCAACAAGCTGGAAATTCCCGGCGCCCGAACAATGCCTGCCCGGCCGTGCCGATCAAGATGCGGGTGCCCGACCAGCATTTCGTCAACGGCCACAAGCTCGCCGGCCCCTATCCGGCGGGGCTCGAAGAGGCGGTGTTCGGCATGGGGTGCTTCTGGGGCGCCGAGCGCATTTTCTGGGAGACGCCGGGGGTGTGGACGACCGCGGTCGGCTATGCCGGCGGCTCGACCCTAAACCCGACCTACGAAGAGGTGTGCAGCGGGCGGACCGGCCATACCGAGGCCGTCCTCGTGGTCTACGACCCGAAGTGACGAGCTACGAGGCGCTTCTCAAGATCTTCTGGGAAAGCCACGACCCGACCCAGGGCATGCGCCAGGGCAACGATGTCGGGACGCAATACCGCTCGGCGATCTATACCTACTCGCCGGAGCAGCGGCGCGCCGCCGAGGCCTCGCGCGAGGCCTACCAGGCCAGGCTCACGGCCGCCGGCCACCGCGCGATCACCACCGAGATCCGCGACGCGCCGCAATTCTATTTCGCCGAGGACTACCACCAGCAATATCTGGCGAAGAACCCGTACGGCTATTGCGGCCTCGGCGGCACCGGGGTCTCCTGCCCGATCGGCACGGCGGTCACCGCCTGAGCCATTCCGCTAAATGGAGCGCAGCCTGCTAGCGAGCAGCGAATTGAAAATTGGCGGTCCCGGCGAAGGCCGGGACCCACGGTTCAACCGGTCGTGCCTTTGCCCAATGGGTCCCGGCCTTCGCCGGGACCGCGGTCTTGGTCGGGTCGATCGGTGACCTCACTCTACATCGATGGCGATGCCTGCCCGGTGCGCGAGGAGGTCTACCGGGTCGCGACCCGGCTCGGGCTCCCGGTCTTTGTCGTCGCCAACGGCTCGCGCCCGTTGCTGCCGCCGCGCCTGCCCAACGTCCGGATGATCCTGGTCGGCGACGCGGTCGGACGCGGCGGACGACTGGATCGCCGAGCGTATCGGCGCTCGCGATGTGTGCGTCACCTCGGATGTGCCGCTCGCCGCGCGCTGTCTCGCCAAGGAGGCTCGCGTCGTCGCCCCCAACGGGCGGGTGTGGACAGAGGCCAATATCGGCGGCGCGCTCGCCGGCCGCGAGCTGTCCCGCCATCTGCGCGAGCTCGGGATGAAGACGCGCGGGCCCGCGGCGCTGACCAAGGCCGACCGCTCGCGGTTTTTGAGCGCGCTCGACACCGCGGTGCAGCAAGGCGTTGCGCGAGACCGCGTCATAAGCGCGGCATGGACGAGGCGCCCGGCCGATCTTAAGATGACGGGATCGCCGCTTCCCCTCGCGAAAGGACATCGACATGCCGAGCTTCGAACACCATGGCGCGCAAATCTATTACGAGGAGTTCGGCCGCGGGTTCCCGATCCTGACCTTTGCGCCGGCCGGGCTTCGCTCGGTGATCGATGTCTGGAGCCAGCCATCGGCGCCGATCAATCCCGACAACCGAGTTCGCCGCCAACTACCGCGTCATCGCGATGGACCAGCGCAACGCCGGCGGCCGGTCGCGTGCGCCGATGACCGCCCAGGACAATTGGGACAGCCTACACCACCGACCATATCGCGCTGCTCGACCATCTGCGCGTCGATAAATGCCATCTCTACGGCCAGTGCATCGGCGGGTCGTTCATCATCAATATGCTCAAGCACCACCCCGAGCGCGTCGCCGCCGCGGTGCTGGCGCAGCCGATCGGCCGGGTCGGCCCGATGGCTTCGGGCTGGAATGCCAACTTCAAGGGCTGGACCGAGACGCTGCGCGATCACCCCGAGGCGACCGAGCAGCTGCTCAACGCCTTCTATCAAAACCTCTACGCCGCCGGTTTTGTCTACTGCGCCGACCGCGAATTCGTGAAGACGATCAAGTCGCCGTGCCTGGTGCTGGCCGGCAATGACGAGGCGCACCCCTACCCGATCTCCGAGGAGCTGTCGCGGCTGATCCCGGGCTGCGAATTCGTCGCGGAGTGGAAGACCGAGCCGGCCCTGACCGCGGCCAAGGCGCGCGTCAAGGAGTTCCTGGCGAAGCACACGCCGCGGCGCTAGCCGGGCGCGGTTCGATGCGGCGCAGCGCCGACCATATCCTGACCAGCCATGTCGGGAGCCTGCCCCGCCCGGACGCGCTGATCGCGGCGAACCGCGCCCGCGATGTTGGTGGGACAACGGACGAAGCCGGGTTTCAGCAGCTGTTGCGGGAAGCGGTCGGCGATGTCGTGCGCCAGCAGCGCGATCTCGGGATCGACGTGCCGAATGACGGCGAGTTCGGCAAGTCGGTGACGCACCGCGTCCATTACGGCGCGTGGTGGAGCTATGCGTTCCAGCGCTGGGGCGGGATCGAGTTCGGCGCGCCCGGCCCCTATGGCCGGACGCCGCGGCGCTCGCGCCCCGGCGAGATCGTGCTGACCAGCCAGGACGACCGCCGCGACCGCCAACGCTTCGCCGCCGCCTATGCCGACCCGGAGTCTGGGGTGTCGATGGGGCCGCGGCCGGCGACCGGCCCGGTCTGCGTCGCGCCGCTGACCTATACCGGGCAGGCCGCGCTCCAGGTCGACATCGCCAATCTGAAGGCGGCGCTCGCCGCGGCCGGGGTCGCGGAGGGTTTCATCACCGCGGTCGCGCCGGGCAGCGCCTATCGCATCGGCAACAGCCATTACCGGAGCGACGAGGAGTTCCTCTACGCCTGCGCCGAGGTGATGCGCGAAGAATACAAGGCGATCGTCGATGCCGGGCTCATTCTTCAGCTCGACGACCCGGCGACCGCGACCGGATGGGACATGATCACCCCCGAGCCGGACCTCGCGGACTACAAGAAATTCATCATGGTGCGGATCGAGGCGCTCAATCACGCGCTGCGCGGCCTGTCGCCGGAGCGGATCCGCTTCCATCTGTGCTGGGGCAGCTGGCACGGCCCGCACACGACCGACATTCCGATGCGCGACATCGTCGATGTCATGCTGGCGGTCAACGCCGGCGGCTATTCGTTCGAGGCCGGCAACGTTCGCCACGAGCACGAATGGAAAATCTGGCAGGAGGTCAAACTGCCCGACGACAAGATCCTCTTGCCGGGCGTCGTCAGCCACGCCACCAACGTCGTCGAGCATCCCGAGCTGGTCTGCCGACCGCATCCGCCGCTTTGCCGACATTGTCGGCCGCGAGCGGGTCATCGCCGCGACCGATTGCGGGCTCGGCGGCCGCGTTCACCCGCAGATCGCCTGGGCCAAATTGGAAGCGCTGGCCCAGGGCGCTGCGCTCGCCAGCCGCCAATTGTGGCGCTGAGCGCATTGCGGCGGCGGCCCGGCTCGGCTATCTCCTCCGGCAATGCCGGCTTAGCTCAGCGGTAGAGCAACCGCCTTGTAAGCGGTAGGTCGTCTGTTCGATCCAGACAGCCGGCACCAGTTTTTCAAGGGCTTGGGGAACCGAAACGAATGAAGGGGAATTTGGCCTGACATCGGGGGTGACACCGGAGGCGGTTTTTGCCGGCCGGGCTGACAAAATCAGGCTGACAGATCCGCCGGCGGGGAGCGGGGGTAGGGCAGGGTCGAATCTCGATATCGACGCCGAGCGCGCCGCGCTGATCGGCCTCGGTCAGAACGTGCAGGACCTCGGCGTCGATCGCATTGTCGCGCAAGGCCGGCTCATACTGCTCCAGGCCGAGGTTGCGCAGCCAGACCCCGATCTCCACGTGCGCTCCCATTCCGCACCCGCCCGCTCCAGGTTGTCATTGCGAGCGAAGCGAAGCAATCTCGCGCATTCTAGACAGGAGCAGGCAGATGGCGCGCAAGGAACTCAAGGTCGACAGCGTCGCGGAGGCCTATCTCGCGCTCCTCGCCGAACGCGGCATCGAATATTTGTTTGCCAACGCCGGGACCGATTTCGCGCCGATCGTCGAGGCCTACGCGAAGGCGGCGCACACGGGGCTGCCGGCGCCGAAGCCGCTCCTCGCGACGCATGAGAACCTGGCGCTGTCGATGGCGCATGGCTATGCCGCGGCGTCGGGGCGGGTCCCGGCGGTCATGGTGCATGTCAGCGTCGGCACCGCCAATGCCCTCTGCGGCGTCTTCAACGCAGCCCGCGCCAACGTCCCGATCCTCTTTACCGCCGGCCGCTCGCCGTTGACCGAGGAAGGACTTCCCGGCGCGCGCGACACCTATATCCACTGGGCGCAGGAGATGTTCGACCAGGCCGGCATGTTGCGCGAGATCGTCAAATGGGATTATGAGCTCCGGAACGGCGTCCAGCTCGAAACCGTGATCGACCGCGCTCTGACGCTCGCCACCAGCCCGCCCGAAGGTCCAGTCTATCTGTCATTGCCGCGCGAGGTGCTGGCCGCGCCCACGCCCGGCTTTGCCTATGAGCAGCCCTCGCGGCATGTCGCGGCCTCGATGCCGGCGCCGGACGAGGCGGCGCTCGCCATGGCGGCGCGGATCCTCGCAGCCGCGGAGCATCCGCTGATCATCACCGCGGATGCCGGCCGGGACCGCGCCGCGGTCCCGGCGCTCGCCGAATTCGCCGAGCGCTTTGCGATCCCGGTCGTCGAGCACCGCCAGCGGCACCTCTCGCTTTCGGCCGACCATCCCTGCCATCTCGGCTACAACCCGGCCGCATTGCTCGACGACGCGGACGCGATCCTCGTCATCGATTGCGACGTGCCGTGGACCCCGAGCCGCAAGGCGCCCCAGCCCGATTGCCGGATCATCCATATCGGGGTCGACCCGCTCTATAGCCGCTATCCGATCCGCGGTTTTACCTGCGATGTCGCGATCACCGGGGCGACAAGACTGGTCTTGCCCGGCCTTGGTGCGGCGCTGGCCCCGCTTGTTGCCGAACCGGCGATTGCCGCGCGACGGCAGCATGTCGCAGAGCGCCGCGAAGGGATGCATGCGGGCTGGCGCAAATTGCGCGACGAGGCAAGGGCGATGCGGCCGATCAGCCCGGTCTGGGTCAGCGCCTGTCTCGCCGAGGCGCGGGATCACCAATCGGCGATCGTCAATGAGTACACGCTGCTCCCTGAGCATTGCCCCTCGACCCGGCCGGGCAGCTTTTTCGGGTCGAGCCCGGCGGCGGGGCTCGGCTGGGGCGCCGGGGCCGCGCTCGGCGTCAAGCTCGCCGAGCCGGACCGGCAGGTCATCGCGGTGCTCGGCGACGGCTCGTACCTCTTCGCCAACCCGGTCGCGGTGCACCACGCATCGAGATTGCACCGGCTGCCGGTGCTGTTTGTCGTCGTCAACAATGCGATGTGGGGCGCGGTGCGCCGCGCGACGCTCGGCATGTACCCAAAGGGCGAAGCCTCGCGCAGCAACCGCCCGCCCTTTATCGACCTCGACGAATTGCCGGCCTTCGAAGAGGTCTGCGCGGCGTCGGGCGGCTATGGCGAGCGGGTCGAGGACCCGGCCGAATTGCCGGCGGCATTCGCGCGCGCCTTCCACGCCGTCAATGTCGAGAAGCGCCAGGCCTTGCTCAACGTCATCTGCCAGGGCGGCGGCGGGGGGTGAAGGTGGCGGTGCACGCCACGCGGGAAGCGCCGTGACGGAAGCGCCGGTTGAGCGCCGGCTTGCCGCGATCCTGGCCGCCGATGTCGTCGGGTACAGCCGGATGATGGGCGCCGACGAGGTCGGCACGCTGCGCCGGTTGCGCGCCTATCGCAGCGAACTGATCGACCCGGCGATCGCGGCGCGCCGCGGCCGCATCGTCAAGACTACCGGGGATGGGCTGCTCGTCGAGTTCGCCAGCGCCGTCGACGCCGTCGCCTGCGCGATCACCGCGCAACGAGCGCTCGCCGACCGCAACCAGGGCGAGTTGGACGGGCGGCGGCTGGTGTTCCGCATCGGCATCAATGTCGGCGACATCATCATCGAGGCGAACGACATCTTCGGCGACGGCGTCAACGTGGCGGCGCGGCTGGAGACGCTGGCAGCGCCGGGCGGGCTGTGCATTTCCCGCGCGGTGCGCGATCAGGTCCGCGACAAGCTCCCGGTGATCTTCGACGATCTGGGCGAGCAGGTCGTGAAGAACATCGCGCGGCCGGTCCGCGCGTTCGGCCTCAGCCCGGAGGCGATTGCCGCCGCGCCGGACCTGGCAGCCGGCCCGGCCACCGCGACTGCGGTACCGCGCGGCCGCGGCCGCGTGTGGACCGCCACGGCGCTCGCCCTCCTGGTAGCCGCGGCGGCGGGCGGCGCCTGGTGGCTGGCGCGCGCGCCGCTGCCGCACGTCGCGGAGCAGGGCGCGCCTACCCCGGTAGCCGGAGCGCGCGCCTCGATCGCGGTCCTTCCGTTCGCCGCGCTCGGGGCCGACAGCGGCGATTATTTCGCCGACGGTCTGACCGAGGACATCATCGCGGCTCTCGGGCGCTTCCGCGACCTGTCGGTGATCGCCCCCGCCGCGGTCCTTGCCTACAAGGGCAAGAACCCGACCCCGGCCCAAATCGGCCGCGACCTCAAGGTCAGCTACGTCGTCGAGGGCAGTGTCCGCCGCGTGGCGGAGAATCTCCGGGTGTCGGTCAATCTGACCGACACCGCGCACAGCCAGGTGCTGTGGTCGGAAAAATACGATACCGAACCCAAGGACATCTTTTCGGTCCAGGACCAAATTACCCGCCGCATCAGCGGCGCGTTGGCGGTTCGGGTGACGAACCTCGAGATCGCCCGATCGGCCGCCAAGCGCACCGGCAGCATGGAAGCCTATGACCTGGTGCTGCGGGGCCGTTCGCTTGGCGCGCATCTCAGCCGAGCCGACAACGCCGAGGCGCGCACCTTGTTCGAGCGCGCAATCGAACTCGACCCCAAATACGCGCCGGCCTATATCGGGCTCGGACGCCTTGATGTCCGCGCCGTCACCCAAGGCTGGACGGCAAACCCCAGCGAGGCTCTGGAGCATGCCGAGGGCCTCGCGCGCAAGGCGATCGCGCTCGACGATCTCGATCCCGGGGCGCATGCGCTCCTCGCCGACGCGGCGCTCTATTTCGGCGAATACGATCGCGCGCTCGACGAGGTGAAGCGCGCCCTCGATCTGAACAGCAGCGATGCGCACAGTTACGAAATTCTGATGGACGTGCTGCTGTTCCGGGGCGACCTGAAAGGGGCGATCAGCGCCGGTGAGACGCTTGGCCAATTCGAGCCCGACATCCCGAGCGATGCCGCCTTCCATCTTGCCGTCGCCTATGTGCTGGCCGATCGCGGCGCGGATGCGGTTCGCGTTCTGCGCCGCGCGCTCGACCGCAGCCCGGACGATTTGTACGGCAACGTCATGCTGGCGGTAGCCCTGGCCGCGGCGGGCCGGCAGCAGGATGCGGAGCGGCAGGCCGCCGAGGTGCGGCAAAAATTTCCAAACTTTTCGCCGGAAGAATTCGGCTCGCTGCTGCGCGACCCTACTCAGCGCGAGAAGCTCGCCGGCGACCTGAAGAAGGCCGGGTTGTAGCCAAGGACTATTTCTTCACAGGAGTCTGGCTCACGGCTTTGCGGCTCACCTCGGGCCAATTTTCGGTGGCTCTCGCGATGACATCTTCCTTCTTGTCGTCGAACGCGGTAACGGCCTTCGGCCCGCCAAAGACCCAAAGCTTGCCGTCGGCAATCCTCCAGGTCTCCGGGTCTGCTTCGTACTTTACGCCGCGCGAAACCTGGACGGTGCAGTAGCCGTTGAAACGCGGTGCGTAATGATCCGGATCGGCGACAAACAGCGCTCTGTGCTCGGCATTCGTGAACCAGTAGGTCGTGCCGTCGAAGGCGGCGGTAAACTCCGCCGATCCCTTCTCGGGATGGCCGTCGGTAAAATACGCGACCGGGTCGTAGCCGCTCAGCCCGACCCGCGTCTCGGAAACGGGCCCCGACTCAGCCGCCAGCGGCATGGCGCGCGGCGCAACCGCCGCCAGCGCTGCCAATGCACCGATGACGGCGCGCCGCGAGAATTGCTGCATGACCCTCCTCCCCAACCGCCAGTCTCCGTTCGACAATATCAACCCGGCGCCGGCTCGCCAACGACTGGGTTTGGCGCGGCTCGATCGGGCCGCTACGATGAGCCATGAATGCAACATCCTATGACTATGTGATCGTCGGGGCGGGGTCGGCCGGGTGCACGCTGGCGCACCGGCTGACCGAGGACCAAGGCGTCCGCGTGCTGCTGCTCGAGGCCGGCGGGTGGGACCGCGATCCGTGGATAAAGATCCCATTGGGCTGGGGCCGCATCCTCGAAAAACGGCTGCACGATTGGAGTATTTCGCCGAGCCCGAGGCGAACACCAACGGAAGACGCATCGAATGCGCCCGCGGCAAGGTGGTCGGCGGCAGCTCGTCGATCAACGCGATGGCCTATGTCCGCGGCAACCCCGGCGATTACGACCGCTGGGCCGCCGCGGGGCTGCCGGGCTGGTCCTATGCCGAGGTGCTGCCTTATTTCCGCCGCCAGGAAAGCTGGGAGGGCGGCGCCGGCCCCTATCGCGGCGGCGACGGGCCGCTCACCGTCGGCACGGCGCGGTACAAGGATCCGCTGGTCGAGGCCTGCCTCGCCGCCGGACGCTCGCTGCAATTCCCGGCGACGCCCGACTACAACGGCGCGCAGCAGGAAGGGCTCGGGCGCATCCAGCAGACGATCCGCCAGGGCCGACGGTGCAGCGCCGCCGAAGCCTATCTCCGCCCGGCGCTCGGCCGCCCCAATCTCGTGGTCGAGACCGGCGCGCTTGCCTCGCGCATCCTCCTCGAAGGCGGCCGCGCCGTCGGCGTCGAATACGCACGTGGCGGTGCCGCCAGCGTTGCCCGGGCGGAGCGCGAGGTCATTCTCTCGGGCGGCGTCATCAACTCGCCGCAGCTGTTGCTGCTGTCGGGGATCGGCGACCCCGAGGCGCTGAAGGCGCACGGGATCGCGGTCGCGGTCGAGCTTCCCGGGGTCGGCAAGAATTTGCAGGACCATCTGTCGGTGCTCGCCGATTACGAGCGCCGCGAGCCGGGGCCTTTTGTCGCGATGATGCGGCTCGACCGGGTGGCGCTCGCGCTGGCCCGCGCCTATTGCTTCGGCACCGGCCCGGCGAGCGAGACGCCGAGCGGCTGGACCGGCTTTGTCAAGAGCCGCCCCGATGTCGCATTGCCCGATATCCAGTTCCTGTTCCGCGCCGTGCCGGGCGGCGCCGGCCCCTATCTGCCGCCGTTCAAGCCGACCTTTGCCGATGGTTTTGCGCTGCGCGCGGTGATGCTGCGGCCGGAAAGCCGCGGCGAGATCACGCTCGCCTCGGCCGATCCGAGGGCGGCGCCGCGCATCCATCAGAATTTTCTCGCCACCGAAGGCGACCGGCGCACCATCCGCGACGGGCTCAAGCTGGCGCGCCGGCTCTGCGCCGCGCCGCCGCTCCGCGCCTTCGTCGCCCGCGAGCTGGCCCCCGGCCCCGACATCGCGAGCGACGATGACCTCGACGCCTATGTCCGCGCCACCGCGGCGACCGCGCACCACCCGCTCGGCACCTGCAAGATGGGGCCCGAGGGCGACAAGATGGCGGTGGTGGACGCCGAGTTGCGGGTGAACGGGGTCGAGGGCTTGCGTGTCGTCGATGCCTCGGTGATGCCGGATCTGGTCGGCGGCAACATCAACGGGCCCGTGATCATGATCGCCGAAAAGGCCGCCGACCTGATCCGCGGCCGCCCGCCATTGCCGGCGGCGGCGTAGGCGCTCGAAGATGGGGGCTTCGATATTGCCGACGCTTTTGCAAGTCCGCATCATTCCTGTGTTGACGGTGTGCTATCGCTCGTGAGTAACGCCGGCTTTGCGCTGGCTGGAAGTTGTTCAGCTCCGGCTTGGGAACGCCACACGATTTCAATGATTTCCCGAATGCGATCTACAAATGGCTTAGCATCGTTCCCAAACTTGCCAAGCAAGATACCCGCATCACCTATTAGGCCATAAAATCGATCAAGATTCGAAAGGCGTCGATGTAACTCTTGTTGCAGGTGTTCCAACCGCCCTAACACACGCCGCTTATGATCTTCGTCGAATTTGGTGCTACCAGTAATCAACGCTCGCAGCTCGTTGATCAGATCCTGAATACGGCTCGAAATCAGCCTCAGACAAATCATAATGGAATGAACGCCCAAGCAGGGCAGAGAAGGTTTCCTGTCGTGTTGCACTTCGTCGGGTGGTTAATGTTGTTGAATGAATGTTGTAAGTATTCATTAACATTTGAAATAAATTATCGGAACTGTGTGTGTTTTGAATCTGCTGGTCCAGCAGCTCGCCATGTGAAAGCATAATCGCCGATACGAGATCTCTCGCAGCTAAGACATCATCTGATGTTCGATCTCCTTTTCCTATTAAGGGGCTCAACACCTTAACAACACTTTCACTTAAATCATTGGGTAATGACAGAACGAAATCATCATCGTACATCATGGCGGATCCTGCCCATGCCCCGAATCATGAAATCTATTATCGCTTAAAATGCCGCATGAAGTGGTCGTAGGTCTCGTCCGGCGCTTCTTCCGGCACGTAATGGCCGCAGGGGAGGGCGCCGCCGGTGGCGTCGGTCGCGTAGTTGCGCTGCCAGATCGCGAGCACGTCGCCGTGGACGCCCTCGGTGTGGCTGCGGGCGCCCCAGATCACCAATAGCGGCACGGTGATCTTATGGCCGGCCTCGAAATCGGCCTTGTCCATCTCGAAATCGCAGGTCGGGCAGGCGCGGTAATCGGCGCACGAGCCGACGATCGTCTTCCAGGTGAAGCAGCGGACGTATTCGGCGAACGCCTCGGGGTCGAAAAAGCCGAGGCCGATGCCCGGCCGCGACAGCTTCTTCTCCATGAAATACTGCGCCGGGATGCCGGCCAGCATGCGCTCGGGGAAATCGTAGGGCTGCGCCATCATCGCCCAGTGCCACGAGCGCAGCGCCCATTCCCGCGAGGTGTGGGTCCAGATGTGGTGGTTCGGCAATATGTCGACGAGCGCGGCGCGCTTGACGCGGTCGGGGTGGTCGAGGCACATGCGCGCGGTGGTGCGGGCGCCGCGGTCGTGCCCGGCGACGAAGAACTCGCGGTAGCCGAGCTGTTCCATGACCTCGACCTGGTCCTGCGCCATCGCGCGGAACGAATAGTTGATGTTGTTGGGGCCGCCATCCTCGGGGCCGACGCTGTCGCCGTAGCCGCGCAGATCGGCGGCGACGACATGGAAATGCTCGGCCAGGCGGTTGGCGATCTTGTGCCACGAGACATGGGTCAGCGGGTTGCCGTGCAACAGCAGCAACGGCGGGCCGTCGCCGCCATGGCGCAGGTGGATGCGCGCGCCCCCAAAATTTGAGCTGGGGGTCGCGATCTCGGTGCGGGTGAAGCCTTCGAACATCGCCATCCTCCTTCGCTCCGCGCGGACGTTTCCCCGCGCCGCCAGATGCCGTCGAGATTGCTTCGTTGCTGCGCTCCTTGCAATGCCACGGCGACTGTTGCGCCTGTGCAGTCGGAGCGGGTTGCGGCAGAGCGGGCGGGAGCCTATAGGTTTTCGGCGTGCGCTATCTCAGTACCCGCGACGGCCGGGCGAACCCGGCCACCCACGCCTTCGAGGACGTGCTGCTGGCCGGCCTCGCCGAGGATGGCGGGCTCTTTGTCCCCGAAGACGCTGCCCGCGCTCGATCCGGCGGCGCTGCGCGCCCTCGGCGGGCTCTCCTATGCCGAGCTCGCCGCGCGCGTCATGGCGCTGTTCGCCGGCGACGCCTTCGATATCGCCGAACTGCGCCGGTCTGACCGCGGCCGCCTATCGCAATTTCGGCCATGCCGCGGTCGCGCCGCTGGTGCAGCTCGACGAGCGTCTCTGGCTCCTGGAGCTGTTCCACGGCCCGACGCTTGCCTTCAAGGATCTGGCGTTGCAGCTCGTCGCGCTTGCTGTTCGATGCGGTGCTGGCGCGGCGCGGCGAGCATGTGACGATCGTCGGCGCGACCTCGGGCGACACCGGCTCGGCCGCGCTCGCCGCCTGCCGCGACAAGGCCGCGCTCGACATCTTCATGCTCTACCCGCAGGGCCGCATCTCCGAGGTGCAGCGCCGGCAGATGACGACGGTCGATGCGGCAAACGCCCATGCGCTGGCGATCGAGGGCAATTTCGACGATTGCCAGGACATCGTCAAAGCGCTGTTCGCCGATCGGGGCCTGCGGCGCGAGCTCAATCTTTCCGCGGTCAATTCGATCAATTTCGCCCGGGTCGCGGCGCAGATCGTCTATTACCTCGCCGCCGGGCTCGCGCTCGGCGCGCCGCTGAGGCCGGTCTCGTTCAGCGTCCCGACCGGCAATTTCGGCAATGTCTATGCCGCGCACCTCGCCCGCGCGCTGGGGCTGCCGATCGAGCGGCTGGTCATCGGCACCAATGCGAACGACATCCTGGCGCGGTATCTGGCCAGCGGCGACGATGACGATCGCGCCGGTCATCCCGAGCCTCAGCCCGAGCATGGACATCCAGGTGGCGAGCAATTTCGAGCGGCTGTTGTTCGAGCTGAAGGACCATAACGGCGCCGCGGTCGCCGCCGCGCTGCAAGCGTTCCGGCAAAAGGGCGCGCTGCCGGCCGACGAGCAGTCCTGGCGGCGCGCGCGCGGCCTCTTCGCCGGGCATCGGGTCGACGATGCGGCGACGCTCGCGACGATGGCCGACACCTACCGCCGCTCGGGCGTGCTGATCGATCCGCATACCGCGGTCGCGGTCGCCGCCGCCCGGGCGGAGATGCAGGAGGAGGACGGAGCGGCCCCGATGGTCGCGCTCGCCACCGCCCATCCGGCAAAATTTCCCGATGCGGTCGAGCGCGCCACCGGCATCCGCCCGGCCGGTCCCGTCCGCGCTCGCCGAGATCATCGAAAAGCGCGAGCGGATCACCATCTTGCCCAACGATGTCGGCGCGGTTGCGCGCTTTGTGCGCGCCCATGCCCGGCGAACGCAGCCAAACCTGGGAGCAGCATGACGACGCAACTCGCAACGCTCGCGAACGGGCTCCGGATCGTCACCGACCGGATCGATACGGTGGACACGGCCTCGCTCGGCCTCTGGGTCGATGTCGGCACCCGGCACGAGATGCCTGAGATCAACGGCGCCGCCCATTTCCTCGAGCACATGGCGTTCAAGGGCACCGAGCGGCGCAGCGCCCGCGCCATCGCCGAGGAGATCGAGGCGGTCGGCGGCCACCTCAACGCCTATACCTCGCGCGAGAGCACGGCCTATTACGCCAAGGTGCTGAAGGAGGATGTGCCGCTCGCGCTCGACATCCTCGCCGACATCCTGATGAATTCGAGCTTCGACCCGACCGAGTTCGAGCGCGAGCGCGCGGTGATCCTGCAGGAGATCGGCCAGGCAAACGACACGCCCGACGACATCATCTTCGATTATTTCCAGGAGTGCGCGTTTCCCGACCAGGCGATGGGCCGTCCGGTGCTGGGCAGCCCGGAGATCATCCGCCAGCTCGCGCGCGAGGCCGTCATCGCCTATCTGAGCGACCATTACGGCGCCGCGCGCATGGTGCTGTCGGCCTCCGGCAATCTCGACCACGACCGCTTTGTCGAGCTCGCCGACAGGCTGTTGTCGGGGATGCCGCCATCGGAGCCAATGTGCGGGCGGTCGCCGCCGAGCCGGCGCGCTATATCGGCGGCGAGCACCGCCAGGGCCGCGATCTCGAGCAGCTGCACCTCGTGCTCGGCTTTCCCGGTCTCCCGCTCGGCGACCCGGACTATTACGCCGCCTCGGTGCTGTCGACCGCGTTTGGCGGCGGCATGTCGTCCCGGCTGTTCCAGGAGGTGCGCGAGAAGCGCGGTCTGGTCTACACGATCCATTCCTTTGCCCATGGCTATCGCGATGGCGGGCTGTTCGGCATCTATGCCGGGACCGGCGAAGAGGAGGCGGGCGAGCTGATGCCGGTATTGTGCGACGAGACGATGCGGCTCGCCGACGGGCTCGCCGCGGTCGAGCTCGCCCGCGCCAAGGCGCAGATGAAGGCGGGGCTCCTGATGTCGTTGGAGAGCACCGGGGCGCGCTGCGAGCAGATGGCGCAGCACATGCTGATCCACGGCACCCCGTTCGACCCCGCCGATATGGTGCGCCGCATCGAGGCGGTCGATGATGCCGCGATCGGCCGCGTCGTCGCGGGGTGGCGCAGCGCGCCGCCGACCCTGGCCGCGCTCGGGCCGGTCGGCCGGCTCGAAGATTTCGAGCGTCTGCGCGCTCGGCTCGCGGCGTGAGGGGATGGCGGACGAGCGATGGCCCCGCAACGCAAGACGTTTCCCCGCCTCTTTCTCGCCCGGGCGGAGCCGTTTCGGCTGGTCGGCGAGCGCGTCTTTCTGCGCCCGCCGGAGCGCGGCGATTACGAGGAATGGGCGAGCCTGCGCGCCCGCTCGCGCGACTTCCTGACGCCGTGGGAGCCGACCTGGCCGCCCGATGCGCTGAGCCGCGCCAACTTCCGCGCGCGCGTTTCCCGCTATGCCGAGGATTGGCGCACCGACCAGGGCTATAATTTCTTCATTTTCCGCAACGATGACCTGCTGACAGGCGGCATCGGCCTGTCCAATCTGCGCCGCGGCGTCGCCGAGACGGCGAGCCTGGGCTACTGGATCGGCGAGCCGTTTGCGCGGCAGCGCTACATGAGCGCGGCCTTGCCGCTCGTTCTCGACTTCGCCTTCGACCGGCTGCGCCTGCACCGGGTCGAGGCCGCCTGTCTGCCGACCAACGTGCCGAGCCGCGCGCTCTTATTGCGCACCGGGTTTCAGCAGGAGGGCTACGCCCGCAACTATCTGTTGATCGACGGCAAGCGGCAGGACCATCTGTTGTTCGCGATCCTGCGCGAGGACTGGCGGCGATGATCGCCGCGCCGCGCTTAGAGGAGTGAAATTAATTAATTCAGTGGATCATGATTGAAAAAATCTTTGTATTTTTTAATCCCGACGATCATCCGAACGAATCCTTGCCGGAGGCAGGAGATGCGCGCCCCGAGACGGCGCTGTTGCAGGTTTGGAATGCCGCGATGAGCGAAGACTGCGAAATCACCATTTTGATGCCGTGCCTCAACGAAGCGGAAACGCTGGCCAGCTGCGTCTCCAAGGCGAGGGCGTTTCTCGCACGCAGCGGCTGTCGGGGCGAAATCGTCGTTGCCGATAACGGGAGCACGGACGGATCGCAGGCGATCGCCGAAGCAAATGGTGCCCGCATCGTTGCGGTCGCCGAACGTGGCTACGGCAGCGCCCTCATGGGAGGAATCCGGGCCGCCCGCGGCAAATACGTCATCATGGGGGACAGCGACGACAGCTATGATTTCAGTCGCCTCGATGCTTTTGTGGAGCAGCTTCGCGCCGGCCTTCAGCTGGTGATGGGAAACCGCTTCCTCGGGGGCATCCTGCCGGGAGCAATGCCGCCACGGCACCGCTATCTGGGCAATCCGGTGCTGACCGGAGTTGGCCGGCTGTTCTTCAGAAGTGGCTGCGGCGATTTTCATTGTGGGCTGCGCGGCTTCGATCGCGCGGCCATTCTCAACCTCGACCTCCAAGCGTCCGGCATGGAGTTCGCCAGCGAGATGGTTGTAAAGGCAACCATCGCCAGGTTGCGCGTTGCCGAAGTCCCGACCACGCTGGCGCCCGATGGACGCAGCCATCCACCCCACTTGCGCAGCTGGCGCGACGGGTGGCGGCACCTCCGCTTTCTGCTGTTGTTCAGTCCGCGCTCGCTGTTCCTCTATCCGGGGTTCGCCCTGTTCCTGATCGGATTGGCGGCGATGATCTGGCTGTTGCCGCAGCCGCGCCAGGTAGGGGGTGTGATCTTTGATGTCCACACCCTGCTTTATGCCTCGCTCGCCGTCATCGTTGGGTTTCAATCGATGACGTTCTGGACCTTTGCCAAAGTATATGGCATGCGAGAGGGCATCGTCCCGCCTGACCCGTGGTTCAATTCGCTGAAGTCGGTCCTAACACTGGAAGCGGGGCTTATCATCGGCACGGTTCTGTTGTTGAGCGGCTTGGGGCTCGCTGTTTACGCGCTGGCAAGCTGGGAGGCGCAAGGATTTGGCTCACTCGCGTTTCGCGAGTCGATGCGGGTGGTGGTAGCCTCCAGCACCGCCATCCTGCTGGGGTTCCAAATCATCTATAGCTCGTTCTTCGTCAGCATTCTTGACATCCGCGCTTCCCGTCCGACCTAGGATGGCTCCGGATCGGGCAGCAAAAGCCGCGTGAGACCGTACTTCCTGCGAGGAGCGCCCGAGTTTGATGAGTGGGAATATCGCCTCTCTTGCCGTGTTTACTCTGATCCTGGCGGCCGGGCAGGTGCTGTTCAAGAAGCTCGGGCTTGCTATCGCCGGCTTGCCTCCGGCCGAGGCATTGTTCGTCGTGCTGCGCGACCCGGTCTTGTACGGGGCGTTGGCGCTTTACGGTCTGGCGACGCTGCTGTGGATTTGGATTCTGTCCCGCGTTCCGCTGAGCCAGGCCTACCCCTGGGTCGCCGTCGGGACGGCGCTGGTGCCATTCCTGGGATGGTACCTGTACGGCGAACGCGTCTCGCCGGTGTTCTGGGCCGGCATCGCGCTGGTCGTGGCCGGTGTTCTGGTGACCCAGTACGCGGCTCCAAGCCAATGACCTACCGCGCAAGCGGCCGACCCGGGGATCGTCCGACGGTCAACGCCCAATACAATGTAGCGAAGCCAAGCTCTTTACCGGTCAGGATCGCCGCCCATCAACGCCGCAAGATATTTAATGCCTTTCTGCGATCCGCGCTTTGGTGGCCAACAAATCTGCTGCTCTGGAGCGCCAAGCGCTCGCCGCTAACGAACGCCTCGTCATGAGGCGTCTCTTGCTCGCGGCCGGCGCATTGTCGACCGTCCTGTTGACACGCCGTTCACTTAGAGCCCGTCCTGAAAGAAGTTGCATCGGACGGGTCGGTTGTGATTCGATATGTGGTGCCGAAGATTGAGAGGGGCACCAGATGTGGACCAAGGAGAGCCGGACACGCTACGACCGATCGGCTTTGCGCTATCCCAGCGACTTGACGGACAGGGAATGGTTGGTACTGGCACCCTTGATCCCGCCGGCCAAGCACGGCGGGCGTCCGCGCGAGGTCGATATCCGTGCGGTGATTGGCGGGCTGCTTTACGTGCTGGAGACCGGCTGTCCGTGGCGCCACCTGCCCAAGGACTTTCCGCCCAAGAGCACGGTGCACAGCTATTTCGAGCTGTGGGCCTGGGATGGCACGCTGGAGCGCATTCACGATGCCCTCGATGTCGCGTTGCGCGAGCACGAGGGCCGCGAGGCCAGCCCTTCGGCCGCCATTCTCGACAGCCAGAGCGCCAAGTCGGCGCAAAAAGGGGGCCTTCGATCGACCCGGTCGGGTTCGACGCGGGCAAGAAGGTCAAAGGGATCAAGCGCCACATCCTCACCGATCACCAGGGCCTTCTCTTGGCCGCGGTCATTCACGCGGCGAGCGTCCAGGACCGCGACGGCGCGGCGCTCGTTCTGACCAAACGGGTGCGCCGCCGCTTCGCCTTCATCACCACAATCTTCGCCGATGCCGGCTACCAAGGGCCGCGGGTCGCCGAGGCGGCCCGCCGCTCCGGCCGGTGGCGCATCGCGATCGTCAAGCGCTCCAATACCGCCACGGGCTTTGTTGTCCAGGCCAAGCGCTGGATCGTCGAGCGCACCCTGGCCTCGATCAGCCGCAACCGACGCCTCGCCCGCGATTTCGAAAACCTCGCCAGAACCGCCCGAGCCCTCATCTACCTCGCCATGATCAAGCTCATGCTGCGACGCCTGGCAAGGTCATAACCTTTTCGGACAGACTCTCAATCTTTCTATAAGGCGAGCGCAATTTATTATGGTCAGCCTGGTCAATCAGGACATAGCACTAATCAGGGCGCTATCCGCACGACGAAGCACTTGCCATCGTCGTAGATGACCTTACCCTGAGCCTCCAGCGCGAGGAATGTCGCGTGCATCTGCTGGGCATTGCGGGCTTGCGCAAGCATGAAGGCACTATAGGAGCGTGGGTTGGAATATTGCCGTAGATCGTGCTTTATCCAGTTCGCGCCGTAACCGCCCTCGTCGGCATATGAGTACGCGATGTAATCGATTCCGAGACGCTTCAGATAGGCTGCCCAGCCTGGAGCGTCGTTGGAGGCGGGCCGAGGTAACGGACCGATCATGCCCGGCCAGTCCATTACCATGATTGGGTTGCGGGCGAAGTCGAGAAGAGATGGCCAACTCAAAATGGCCGCCACGGGTGCTCCCCGGGGGATGGCCGACTGCGTTGCACGAACCGCCGCGGGCTCGCCGACCGGCATAGCATAGCTGGGCGGCCCGACCAGGGCGACGCCGATCACACCATCGAGCCACCAGTGGCGGCCGGTTGGGTTCGATTGCGCCATCACGGCAATCGCCACGACCACCCCCAAAGGAGCACCTAGCCGAAGCAAGCGTCTGGGCAGCATTCCGGGTGCGAGGACGCTGCAGAAGAGGAATACCGTCACTGCGCCAGAGTGACCGTAGCGATAACCGAACACCGAATACTTGGCCTGTGACATCGCGGTGAGGATGACGAAAAGCCCCATGAGGACGGCTATCCACGTATCGGATTGTTCGTGCGGCCGGTTGCTTAAAGCTGCGACACCGACAAAAGCGGGGAGAATGAGGATCAACGCGAGGCGTCCGAAATCCGGTAGGAATCGGATCAACGTCGCGGTTCCCATGGCCTCCTCGGGGCTCAGCGTACCGACGCCGAGCAGCGGGTACCATGGTGTCCCGGCGATCCGCCAATCGACAACCATCCACGGCGCCATCAAGATACCCGCAACCAGCGCACCGACGGCAAGTTCGCCGAGCAGCCGCGATCTTGCCGGGACCAGCAGAATGACGAGATACGTCGCCGCCCCAGCTGCAGCGAGCAGTGGCAAGTAGGATGTCTTTAGCGTCAGCAAAGCCACGCCGAGCAGGACTTGCAATGCGGCGCGACCAAGATCGGGCGCTGCGCGGCCGATGAGTAGGGGTCCGATCCTGATCAGCGCGTAGAGCAGTGCCTTCGCGACGGTATCGGGCGTGTTGTTGATGATAGGGCTCAAGACGATCACCGCCAGTGCCAGCAGCAGCAGCGCCGGCGTGATGATCGGCCCGACACGGCGCGCACGCGCGTGTTCCCAGACAAGCAGAAGCATCGTGACGCTGCCAATGCCGACATCCGCGAGGCGCGTCTGCGGCGCCGCCAGCGCTGCACGGAACAAGGCGTACAGATAGCCGCCGCCCCCGCCGAGGCCCGCCTCGATACGGCGGTAGTTGAAAAGGTCTCGTCCAAGGGACCCTTCGGCGAGGATCCGCTCCGGCAGTACGAGATAGCCTTCCCGGTCATCGAACGCAAAAGTCCACTCGGCGGCGTTCACCAGCATCAACGCCAAGGCGAGGCCGGCCAGGGCGTAGAGGACAACGGCAAGCGGCGGACCAACGCACAGGGTTGGCCGCGATGGCGGATGCCTGACCCAGGCCGCGATCTGCCCGACGATCCCCACGGCGACGAACCCGAGAAGCGACGCCCGGCCAGCCACCTGGAAAAATTCGAGATAGCCGCACGCGCAGAGATAGGCAGACAAACCAAAAGTGATCGCCAGCCCGTTCTCGCTTTGGATTCCCGGGGCAAGAAAGCGCAGGAGGTGCGAACCCCAAAAACGCAATGAGACAAGCACCGCCGCAAGATAACCGACGGCTAGCACTATTATCACAGGCTCACTTGCGAATTAAGATGACGCCATTCAATGGACATTCTCCGGCTTCTTGGTGCTTTGTAGCTGATTTCCGTTCCCGAAAGTTTCTCTGCAATGATAATTCATAATCGAAACGGTGGGAATTTCCTACCAGAGCGCTGTACCGGCCTATCTTTTCAAAAGAAGGTCGCGGCGGGGACGGCAGCAATAGACAATTATGCAATCCCGTTCGTTCTATGTCTACAGCGGCCCGAATGGATGGCCTTATCTGCGACACCTCGATGAAGCAACAGTGCTTTGTCCGGATCGCCGGAAGCTTTTTAACCGCGGCGGCCGGCGTGTCTTCAGCGGTGTTGCGTTTCCGGAAATGCGGGAACCAGGACAAGAAGGGAGACATAGTGAGGCTGCTGAAGCACAGCGTGCCGCATGCACTCGAATGAGCGACCCTCCCCGTCCGCCTCACGCGTGGCCGGCGTCGGTCGACAGCATCGTCAGGTCGATGCCGAGCTTGGCGAGCGCGCGCTGCCATTTGGCGTCGAAATCGCTGTCGAAGACGAGATCGGAATCGGCCGTCACGCAGAGCCAGCCATTGGCCTGCATCTCGGCGTCGAGCTGCCCCGGCGCCCAGCCGGCATAGCCGAGTGCCAACAGGTTGCGGCGCGGCCCCTCGCCCTTGCCGATCGCGCGCAGGATGTCGAGCGTTGCCGTCACCGCGAATTCCTCGCCGACCGTCAGCGTCGCTTCCTCGCGATAATCCACGGTGTGCAGCACGAACCCGCGCCCGGGCTCGACCGGCCCGCCGAAATGCACCGGGCGCGACCGGTCGAGCCGGCTCGGTTCCAGCTTCAAATGCGACAGCAGCTCCTCCATCGTCACCGAGGGGAGGAGCTTGTTGATGACGAGGCCCATCGCCCCGGCGTCCTCGCTATGGGCGCAGACATAGACCACCGAACGAGCAAAGCGCGGGTCCATCATCTGCGGCATCGCGACGAGGAGTTGACCGGTAAGCGATTTCATCGCGGCCTCCGCTGTACGACGCATTTGCACCGGTCGGCCGCTTGCGGATCGAACGCAGGATCGCGGCATCGTCCCCTATAAGATAAGCACGTCGCCGCCGTCGCGGAGCAAAAAAAGGAGCGGCCGAGAGACCGGGGGAAACCTCCACCGCCGGTCTGCCGGTGCCGCGCGGCGTTTACGGCGCGCGCCCGCTTATGCTATCCGTGGCGCCGCTCCGCTGCCGGCAGCCCCGGCGCGGTCGGGCGGCGGAAATCAAATTCGGAGGGACGATGCCATGACCATCAAGGTTGGCGACAAGATACCGGCGGCGACGCTCAAATACGTGACCCCGGAAGGCCCCAAGGACATCACCTCGGACGAGCTGTTCCGCGGCAAGAAGGTGGTGCTGTTCGCGGTGCCGGGCGCCTTCACCCCGGCCTGCTCGCAGCGCCATCTTCCGGGCTATGTCGACAAGGCGGCCGAGCTGAAGGCCAAGGGAATCGACACGATCGCTTGCATCGCGGTCAACGACCAAGCGGTGATGGGTGCCTGGGCCAAGGCCCAAAATGTCGGCGACAAGGTCATGATGCTGGCTGACGGCAGCGCCGACTTTGCCCGCGCGGTCGGGCTTGACATCGACCTCGGCAGGGCCGGGCTGGGGATCCGCTCGAAGCGCTATTCGATGCTGGTCGAGAATGGCACGGTCAAAGCGCTCAATGTCGAGCAGGTTCCAAGCCAGGTCGAGGTCTCCAGCGCCGACGCGATGCTGAAGGCGCTGTAACCGCTCCACATCGCGATCAGCCCTCTCCCGCATTGCCCTGCGGGAGGGGGCCCGTCAGGTAGGTTGGCGACGCATCTGGCGTCGGCTCGATCAGCCCGATTGGTCGGCTTGTGCATGCCCGCCTCCCGTTGTCGTCAGCGGGAGACAGGCGCCCTGTCGCTCGACTGTGTCGGTCGTGAGTGCCGTTCGTCAGCGCCTAGGGTTTTCCCGTGGCCGAACCGACATTCGCCGACACAGTCCCCGATTTTGGGGCAACTTTGATCAACGCGATCCCGCCGCGAACGGTGAGCACGCCGGACGGCGTCGTAAACGAGACATCGGTCTTTTTGCTGATTTTCCCGCCGACATATCGCAGGACTCCGCTCGAGACCGTCGCCCTCATGCTGCCGGCTTGTTTTTGCGGATCGTAAACGTACTCATCGATGACGATCTCCGAATTCTCGGAGAGAGTCAGCGTCGACTGATCATTAAAGATCAACTGTACCTTGCCTTTGTTGAAGGTCGAGATCTTTTCGTTGCGGACCACGTTATGGCCGATGACGAGTTGTTCGATGGGCCCGCTCGGCGCTTGGCCGGTAGCCTGTGGGTTAACCGCGCCGGCGACCCCAACAGTATCCTGCTCCGCGAAACCGGGCACGGCCGAGCAAGCCAGAATGATCGCGGCAAAAACTTGGCAAGCCGAGCGACGCATTTGCGATCTCCTGCGAGTTGTGGGGCCGAGCTGGCGCTTTCACAAACTGTTAACGGAGATCACTGTGACGTTATCACCGTGCCATCGACGACGCAAACCCCGCTGCTGGATGCGCTGCGATCGGGAGCTGGCAGGTTGCCGGCCGGCGTGCCGCCGCGATTACAGCTCGCGGGTGCGGCGGGCGAGGGCCTTTTCCCAAACCGAGGCGCGATCGGCGTCGAAGACGAGGTCGGGATCGGCCGGTGCGGTAAACCAGCCGTGGTTTGCGATTTCGCCTTCGAGCTGGCCCGCGCCCCAACCGGCGTAGCCCAGCGCAAACAGGTATTTCGCCGGCCCCCGATGATGCCCGATGTCGCGCAGGACCTCCCTGTTCGCGGTCATCGCCAGCTCATCGGTGACGACAAGGGTTTCGGGGCGGCGGTAATCGGTGCTGTGGATGACAAAGCCGAGTTCCGGCTGGACTGGCCCGCCGAGAAAGACGCGGATCGTGCCCTCGATCGCGCTGTCCGTGCTGTCCTTGCTGTCGGTGTCCGCCAGCAAGGCGGCGAGCGGGCGCTCGGCGAGCGGATGGTTGATGACGATACCGAAAGCGCCGGTGCCGTCGTGGCGCAGCAGCAGGACCACGCTGTGTTGGAAGCGCGGATCCTGAATCGCCGCCGAGGCGACCAACAGCTCGCCGGCCGGTGAATCGGCCGGCGGCTGGGGTTCGGCCCCGCGCCCCAGAATTGCCGGCACGAGCAGCAGCAGCGCAGCAATCGCCGGCCAGAACCGCGCGCTCGGCATCGGATACCACCAAATCGTTCACGGCCGGGTTCGCCCGGCCATCCACGACAAAATCGCATTGCCCGCACGGTTTCTCGCGGATGACCGGGCCAAGCCTAGCCACCGACGGTATAAGGTGGTAGCGCCCGTGTGAAGTTCTTTTAGCCCGATACAGGAGCGGATATGGCATTAGGGGATGCTGACGATCTTCCCCTCGACAGGATCGAAGCCTGGCTGCGCGGCCACGTCGACGGGTTCCGGGGACCGATCGCCGCACGACGTTTCGCCGGCGGGCAGTCTAACCCGACCTACCGGCTGCAGGTTGCCTCCGGTCTCTACGTGCTGCGGAAAAAGCCTCCCGGGCCGCTGTTGCCGAGCGCGCATGCGGTCGAGCGCGAATTCCGCGTCATGCACGCCCTGGAACAAACCGCGGTGCCGGTGCCGCGCGTCCATGCATTGTGCGAAGACGACCAGGTCATCGGCAGCGCCTTCTATTTGATGCAATTTCTCGACGGCCGCATCTTCTGGGACCAGCGGCTCGCCGAAGTGTCGCCGGCCGAGCGCGCGGCGATGTTCGATTCGATGAACGCCGTCATCGCGGCATTGCACAGCGTCGATTATGCCGATGTCGGGCTCGCTGATTTCGGACGCCCCGGCAATTACATGGCACGGCAGATCGCGCGCTGGAGCCGGCAATACCGCGCCTCCGAGACCGGGGCGATTGCGGCGATGGACAAGCTGATCGAGTGGCTGCCGCAGCACCTGCCGGGCGAAAGCGCCCCGGCGATCGTCCATGGTGACTACCGCATGGACAATCTCGTCTTTCACAAGATCGCGCCGCGGGTGATCGGGGTTCTCGATTGGGAATTGTCGACGATCGGCGACCCGCTCGCCGATTTCGCCTATCACGCGATGACCTGGCGGGTCACGCCCGAATTGTTCCGCGGCCTCGCCGGGATCGATTTCGCGGCGACGGGCATCCCCGACGAAGCTGAATATGTCGCGGCCTATTGCCGGCGCACCGGGCGCGACAGGATCGCGGCCTGGGAGTTCTACATGGTCTATAGCCTGTTCCGCATCGCCGCGATCCTGCAAGGCATCGCCAAGCGCGCAATCGACGGCACCGCGGCAAGCGCGGACGCGGCTGAGCAGGGACGCCTCGCGCGCCCGCTCGCGGAGCAGGCCTGGAAACTTGCTTGCTCGCTTGGAGCCTGAGCCCGGGTCGCGATCCCCTCCCGTAAGAGGCGCGCGGATCGCGGTCAGTGTCGGCTTTCATGCGGGGCTCTGTGTCGAGAGCCATCGTCGGTTTTCCCGGGCTGCCGTATTTGGGCGAAAGCTTTTTGATGCCATCACGCCGTGGGCGCCGTGGGTCTGACATGACCCAGCGTAGGATCCGAATTGTGAATCGCGAGCAGATTGATGCCGAATTCAAAATGCGTATAGTTCGCTTCGTTAAAGATATTTTGTAATTCTTCCTTTGGTGATTTTATCCACTCCACTACTATAATTGGAGAGAATGACTTTATTAAATTCCTAGCTCCCGTCAGCGTTTCTAGTTCCATGCCCTCGACATCTATCTTCAGCAAATCGACCCGATCCACTCCCAAAGAGTCCAAGGTTACACATCTCACGGCGGTTGTGGCTTCATCGGAGTAATCGATTTCTTGACCAATATACTCGTTGGTCGCGCGCTGCTTGAGTTCCAAACTGCCGAAGCTCGCCGGTCGCAAATAATTGGGGCTAGGAATCTTAATCATCCCGGACTCCATGCCGACGGCAGCATGTATCGCCCGGGCGTTGAAGCAGTTGTTGATCGAGATGTTTCCGGCCAAGGCGTAGAAAATCCGTTCCTGGGCTTCAATGGCAAGAACCGACCCCCAACCGGCCATTGTCTTGGCCCACTCGATCGTATGGACCCCGATATTGGCCCCGCAATCGATCGCAACGACGCCGTCGCCAAAATGCTGACGCCGCACCCCCAAAAGCCCCGCCACCAAGGCGACTTCCTCACTTGCATAGGTCGATGTTCCAAGTATCTCGTAGCCCACGCCGTATCCCGACCCGTCGTTTTTAATGTGACGGTCGAAGCGATTGACGATCAGCGGGCCGTACTCCGAGGCGGCGAGGACGAATGCAATCGGCCGCGGGGGATGACTCATCAAGGTCTCCTCAAAGCCGTCGCGCGCGGTTCTTACGGCGGTGCACCGCCGGGGCCAGCACGCACAGGATCTCGAACATCATCGTTGCGCCGACGAGCGCGGTGTTGCCGCTGGGATCGAACGGCGGCGCGACCTCGACGACATCGCCGCCGACGAGGTCGAGGCCGGCGAGGCCGCGGATCATCTGCTGCGCCTCGGCGGTCGAGAAGCCGCCGATCTCAGGGGTGCCGGTGCCCGGCGCGTAGACCGGGTCGAGCCCGTCGACATCGAACGTGACATAGGTGGGGCCGTCGCCGACGATGCGGCGCGCCTCGGCAATGACGGCCTCGGGGCCGAGCCGGAAGAATTCCTCGATATGGACGATGCGGATGCCGACGCTCTCGGCCCAGTCCTTCTCGTCGCGGTCGTACATCGAGCCGCGCACGCCGATCTGGATCATCCGTTTGGGATCGATCAGCCCCTCCTCGATCGGCGCGGCGAAACGGCGTGCCGTGGGTGTATTTCTCGCCGCCGAAATAGCTGTCGCTGGTATCGGAATGGGCGTCGAAATGGACGACCCCGACCGGCCCTTCGCGGGCGATCGCGCGCAGGATCGGCAGCGTGACGAGATGGTCGCCGCCGGCCGACAGCGGCGCCGCGCCGGCCTCATGCAGCCGCGTGTAGAATGCCTGCGATCCGCTCCAGCGAATCGGCGAGGTCGATCGGGTTGACCGGCGCGTCGCCATGATCGCCGACCCGGCACAATTCATAGGGCGCGACCAGGCTGACATGGTGCACCCGGCGCATCAGCGTCGACATGTTGCGGATCTCGCGCGGCCCGTGCCGCGCCCCCGGCCGGTTGGTGGTGCCGCCATCCCACGGCACGCCGACGAGGGCGATGTCGAGCTTTGCCGGGTCGCGCTCGACCGGCAGCCGCATAAATGTCGCGATCTCGCCAAAGCGCGGGACGACCATGCCGGACAGCGGCTCGGGGAATTTCTCAGCCATCGCCCACCACTATAGAACCGCCGGGCGCGGCGGCAAATTCCCTGCAAGCAGGGAAGAATCGTGATCACCCGCTGGCGAAGCAGGTCATCGGCGAGCGGGCGGCGCAGCGGAGCGCGGCCAAGGAACCAGCCCGGTTCTGCGCTATCCTCGACCTGGCCTGTTCGGATGTGGCGGGGGACACAGGATGCTCACCAAGGAAATTCTCTATGGGATGAATATCCTGACCCTGGCCGGCTTTCTTCTGATGGGGTTCGGCCTCACCCTCACCCGCCAGCAAAAGCTCCGGGCGCCTGTCGGCTTCGCGTTGATGGGCGCGGGGACTGCGCTGGTCTTTCTCGGCCTCTATGTCGCGACGCCGGCAAATCCCTGAATTGTTGCGTGCCCAGGCGAAGCGCGGGATGCTCGCGGGTGAGAACGCGCCCGAAGGAGGAACCCATGCCGACGCAGATCCGCGAGAACCATGTCAAGAGGATGCTGAAGAACAACGACCTGGTGCTGTGCATGGGGGTCAACCAGCTGCGCACCCCGAACATCGCGATGATCGCGGCGGCGTGCGGGTTCGACGCGGTCTATATCGACCTCGAGCACAACCCGACCTCGCTCGAAACCGCGGCCGCGGTGTGCGTCGCCGCGCTCGGGATGGGCATCACCCCGATCGCCCGGGTCACCTCGCACGACCCGCATGACGCGACCCGCATCCTCGACTGCGGGGCGCAGGGGGTGATGGTGCCGCATGTCCAGAACGACACCGAGGCGATGGCGATTGTCGAGGCATGCCTTTATGCCCCGCACGGTCACCGCTCGGCCTTCGGCAGCGGTCCGCAACTCGGCTATGCGGCGATCGGCCAAGCCGAAGTGTGCAAGATCATCAACGAAGAGACGCTGCTGATGGCGATGATCGAGACCCCCGAGGCGGTGGCGAATGCCGATGCCATCGCCGCGGTCGCCGGCATCGACGTGCTGCATATCGGCGCCAGCGATCTCTCGACCGAGATGGGGATTCCCGGCCAGTACAAGCATGAGCGGATGCGCGCGGCGTTCGAGACCGTCGCCCAGGCGGCGCGCAACAACGGCAAGGCGATGGGAGTCGGCGGGGTGCGCCAGGATTTCGAGTTCCAGAGCTGGCTGATCAAGATCGGCATGCGGTATCTCACCGGCGGTTCCGATGTCGGTTACATCCTTTCGGCCGGCCGCGCCGATGTGCAGCAGCTGCGCGAACTGAAGCTTTAGATCCGGGCCTCGGGATTTATGAACGCCCTTGCAAGGGCCAGTCTCGCCGCCGTCTTCATGGTCGCCGCTGCTTCTGCCTGGAGCGCCGAGAATCCCGATATCGAGCGCTTGGCGACGTGCCAGGATTCCTGGCTCGACTGGAAATCGAGCAATCCGGCTCAGTTGCAAAAATTCATCGAAGATTTCCGGTCGGCCTTCCTGCAGAAAAAAGACACCGACGCGTTTTTTGTGCCGAAAGTCAGCCAGACCGTTGCCGGGCTTCCCCTGGCACAGGTGTTCCCTGAGAGTGTCGGCATGGCGGTTGGCTTCTCCGTGACGGTCAACGCCAGTTTTGACAAGACGAAAGCCACCGTCGAAAAAAAGATCGGCAGGCCGTTCAAAAAATGCGAGCCGCCGAGCGACAACATGCGCACCTGCGCGTCGGAGATCGGCGAGAAGAAGACCATCGTGCTGATGGCGGAGGACAACCCGAAAAGCACGACGGCCCTGTTCGGTTGCTACTACCTCTACGCAAAATGACGATCCGGCTGGCGACGCACGGCGATACCGCGCGCATCTACGAGATTCGCGACAATGCCGGCGACGGCGAGGTTCGTATCATCGCCATTGGAGAGATCGCGGGCCGCGTGTTCACTTGCGTCTACACCCGACGCGGCGAGGCCTATCGGCCAATCTCCCTTCGCCCGGCTCATAGAAAGGAACGCCATGTCTACCGCGAAGCCAAAGCGCAGAACGACGAGAGCGGCAGATGAGCCCGATTGGGCCAAGATCGATGCGCTGACGGACGAAGAGATCGAAGCTCAGATTGCAGCTAATCCGGATGCTGCCCCGGTGTTGGAATGGTCGCTTGACGATCCCAATGTGAGATTGATGGAGCCGGTCGATGTGAAGGCGATCCGCGACAAGCTGGGCATGTCGCAGGAGGAGTTTGTCGGCACGTTCAGCCTCAATATCTCGGCGTTGCGCGATTGGGAGCAGGAGCGCCGCATGCCGCGTGGCCCGGCGCGCGCCCTGCTGCGGATCATCGACCGCGAGCCGGCGGCAGCTCGTAGGGCTTTGCGGGCAGGGCGACGCTGAATAGGCGAAAGACGTAGGCGGCTCCGCGCCGACGATTGGAGTGTTACCGGCACGAGCGCCAAGGGCGAGCTGACCTTCCAGAAGCCGCTGTGATGCCGCCGACCGGCTGTACGATTGCCGGCGCAATGCCGTAAGCTGCGCGCACGCCATTTCTGACCCCCAAGGAGACCCCGATGAAAGTCACCAACGCCATCGCCCATGTGCTGAAGACGGAGGGGGTGGAGTTCCTGATCGGCTATCCGGTCAACCCGATCATCGAGGGCGCGGCCGAGGCCGACATCCGCACGATCATGGTGCGCCAGGAGCGGATCGGCCTGCACATGTGCGACGCGGTCGGCAAGCTCAGCTCCGGCGACAAGATCGGCGTCTTTGTGATGCAGCACGGCCCAGGCACCGAAAACGCCTTTGGCGGCGTCGCGCAATCCTATGGCGATTCCTGTCCGGTCGTCGTGCTGCCGGCCGGCTATGCCCGCAACATCAACCAGGTCCATCCGAACTTCAACGCCGCGCTCAATTTCCGCAACGTCACCAAGCTGTCGGAGCAGGTGACCGTCGCCGACGCGACGATCGAAGCGTTGCGGCGCGCCTTTACGACAGTCCGCAACGGCCGGCCCGGCCCGGTATTGGTGGAGTTTCCGACCGACATATTGCGCGAGGAGGTGCCGGATGCGCTGGTCGCCGAATACAGGAAGGCACCGCGCCTGAAGAGCGGCCCCGACCCGAAATCGGTCTCGGCAATCGCCGAGGCCCTGGTTGCGGCGACGCGGCCGGTCATCGTCGCCGGCCAGGGCGTGCATTACGGCAAGGCCTGGCGGCAATTGAAGGAGCTGGCCGAGCTGGTCGAATGCCCGGTCATGACGACGCTGCCGGGCAAGAGCGCCTTTCCGGAGAACCACCCGTTGTCGCTGGGCTCGGGCGGCATCGGCATCGGCGAGCATCTTTGGCACATGCTGCAGACCGCCGATTTCATCTTCGGCATCGGCTGCAGCTTCACCCGCACCAGCTTTGGCACGCCGATGCCGAAGGGCAAGAAGATCGCCCACGCGACAATCGATCCCTATGCGATCAACAAGGATGTGCCGGTCGATCTGGCCGCGGTCGGCGATGCCGGGCTGACGCTCGACGCGCTGCTCGACGAGGTCCGCGACCGGCTCAAGGGCAAGACACGCGACCGCCTCGCCTCGGTGACGCGCGAGATCAAGAGCCACCGCGAGGAATGGCTCGGCAAGTGGAAGCATCGGCTGACCTCGGATGCGGCGCCGATTTCGCCCTACCGGGTGGTCTGGGACCTGCTGCACACGGTCGATGTCAAGAACACGATCATCACCCACGACGCCGGCAGCCCGCGCGACCAGATCTCGCCGTTCTGGGTCAGCGAGACGCCGCTCTCCTATATCGGCTGGGGCAAGACGACCCAGCTCGGCTACGGGCTCGGCCTGGCGATGGGCGCCAAGCTCGCGCACCCCGACAAGCTGTGCATCAATTTCTGGGGCGATGCGGCGATCGGCTTTACCGGCATGGATTTCGAGACCGCGGTGCGCGAGCGCCTGCCGATCCTGTCGATCCTGTCGAACAATTTCTCGATGGCGATCGAATTGAAGGTGATGCCGATCTCGACCGAGAAATACCGCTCGACCGACATCAGCGGCAATTATGCCGATTTCGCCAAGGCGCTCGGCGGCTATGGCGAGCGGGTCACCGAGCCGGGCCAGATCGTCGGTGCGATCAAGCGCGGCATCGCGCAGACCCGCGAAGGCAAACCGGCGCTACTCGAATTCATCACCGAGAAGGCAACCGACGTCTCGCGGTTTCCTTGATAAAAACCCCACCCGCCTCCGGGCTGCGCCCGGAGGCACCCTCTCCCGCAGTGCGGGAGAGGGGCTGAGGCCGAACGATTGCGCGGCGACGGGGCGGCATCGCGTGGTAGATTTCGGCGTCCGGAGCGGGGGGCTTCGGGTGTCGGGGAGGTTCATAATGACGCGCAGACAATCTGCCGTGATGCTGACCGCGACGTTGCTGGCGGCGCTGATGCTGCCGCCGCCGGCGGCGGCGCAGACCGTCGTCAAAATCGGGGTGATCAACAGCTATACCGGCTTTGTCGCGCAGGCCGGCGACCTCGGGCAAAAGGGCATCGACCTCTATTTTAAGCAACACGAGAAGGATTTGCCGCCGGGCGTCAAGATCGAGCTGATCAAGCGCGACGACACCTCCAACCCCGAGGTCGGAAAGCGGCTGGCGCAGGAATTGATCGCGCGCGACCACGTCCAGCTGTTGACCGGCATCGTGTTGTCGCCGGTCGCAGCGGCAATCGCGCCGCTGACCGCCGAGGCAAAGGTGCCGCTGCTGCTCGACATCGCTGCGGCCGGGGTCCAGATCCCGCGCATCTCGCCCGATGTCGCGCGAGTCAGCTTCACGCTGTGGCAGCAATGCTATCCGATCGGCAAATGGGCGGTGGCGCAAGGCTGGAAGACCGCCTTCACGGCCGTTACCGACTTCATCGCCGGCCATGATTCGAGGGACGCCTTCACCAAGGGCTTCACCGATGGCGGCGGCAAGATCGTCGGCGCGGTGATGTTTCCGCAAGCCAACCCCGACTTCGTGCCGTTCGTCCAGCGCATCAAGGATGCCAAGCCGGATGTCGCCTTTCTGTGGGTTCCGGCGCAACAGCAGGCGATCGCGATGATCAAGGCGGTGCGCGACCTGGGGCTGCGCGACAGCGGCATCCAGATCGCCTCGGTCCAGGATCTCTTGCCCGATGAGGGGCTGCCCAACATGGGTGACACCCCGCTCGGCATGATTTCGGCCGGCACCTATTCGGTTGCCGGCGACCGGCCGGCCAACCGCGCCTTTCTTGCCGCCTGGAAGAAGGAATACGGCGAGGCATCGATCCCCGACTTTCTCGCGGTCGACGGCTATGACGGGATGCATGCGATCTTCGACCTGATCAAGGCGACCGACGGCCAGTTCACTGGCGACGAAGCGATGGCGTTCTTCAAGCAATGGAAGGACCCCGACAGCCCGCGCGGGCCGATCGAAATCGACCCGGCGACGCGCGACATCATCCAGAATGTCTATATGCGCCGCGTCGAAAAGGTGGACGGCAAGCTCGCCAATGTCGAGTTCCAGACGATCCCCCAGGTCAAGGACCCGTGGAAGGAGATGAACCCGGAGAAGTAGCCTTGCTGAGTGCTCGGCTGGCGTGATGGTGTGCGTCCTTCGAGACAGCGCTTCGCGCCTCCTCAGGATGACGGGCTTCTGTCGATGCCAACAAGAAGCACCGTCATCCTGAGGAGCGCCTTGGCGTCAGCCAGGGCGCGTCTCGAAGGACGCAAGCCGCTGACGCAATTTGCATGACCGACGTCCTGTCCGCCGCGATCAGCATCCTGTTCCACGGCACCGCCTTTGCGATGGTGCTTTATCTGATCTCGGTCGGGCTGTCGGTGACGATGGGGCTGATGGGGTTCGTCAACCTGGCGCACGGCGTCTTCGCGATGCTCGGCGGCTATGTCGTAACCGGCTTGATGAGCCGGCTCGGCGTGCCCTTCCTCCCTGCTCTCGCTGGCGCGGCGGTGGTCACCGCGCTCGGCAGCGTCGTGATCGAGCGGCTGCTCTACCGGCCGCTCTACGGGGGCAACGATCTCGACCAGGTGCTGCTGACGATCGGGCTCATTTTCATGTCGGTGGCCGCGGCGACCTTTGTCTGGGGACCGCAGGAGCAGTCGTTGCACCCGCCGCACTGGCTCTCCGGCGAGATCGATTTGGGCTTCCGCAGCTTTCCCCTCTATCGCAGTTTTCTGATCCTGTGCGGCGCGGCGCTGGTGACGGCGCTGTGGCTGGGGCTCGAACGCACCCGCTTTGGTGTCCAGATTCGCGCCGCCGTCGACAATCTGCGCATGGCGCAATCGGTCGGCATCAACACCTCGCGCCTGTTCACGCTGACCTTTGCGCTGGGCAGCGGGCTGGCCGGGCTCGGCGGCGGGCTCGGCGCCGATTTGCTGGCGATCACGCCGAACTTTGCGCTCGACAATCTGGTCTACTTCCTGATCGTCGTCGCGGTCGGCGGGCTCGGCAGCATTCGCGGGCCGTTTGTCGCGGCGCTGGTGATCGGCATCACCGACACCGGCTTCAAATACCTGCTGCCGCAACTCGGCGCGTTTGTCATCTATGCCCTGACGATGGCGATCCTCTTATGGCGACCGAGGGGCTTGTTCGGACGGGCCTGAGAGCGGGCAACGGTGCGATCGCCGCCTTTGCCCGGCGGCATCGCTTTCACCCGCTCGAAGCACTGCCCTGGGCGGCTGCGGTCGCAGCCTTCGGGTTGTTCCCGAGCTATCTGCCATTGGGCGCGCAGATCCTGGCGACTATTCTGTTCGCGCTGTCGGCCGATCTCGTGCTCGGCTATGCCGGCATCGTCACCCTGGGCCACGCCGCGTTTTTCGGCACCGGTGCGTATACCGCCGGGCTCCTCGCCGCCAATGGTTGGGGCGAGCCGATCACCGGGCTCCTCGCAGCGGCATTTGTCGCCGCGCTGATCGGGCTTATCTCGGGCCTTGTCGTGCTGCGCACGACCGGCCTCGCGTTGCTGATGCAGACCTTGGTCGTCGCGACCCTGCTGCAGCAGGCGGCGGTCACGGGATCCAAGTTTACCGGTGGCGATGACGGGCTGCAGGGTATGGTGGTGTGGCCGATCTTTGGGCTCTTTCGCTTCGATCTCTATGGCCGCACCGCCTATGTCTATTGCCTCGCCGTGCTGTTTTTGTGCTGGTGGCTTGCCCGCCGCGTCGTCCACTCGCCGTTCGGCCGTTCACTGACCGGGATTCGCGAGAATGTGCTGCGCATGCATGCGATCGGCGCGCCGGTCGTTCGCCGCCGCCTCGTCATCTACACGATCTCGGCCGCGATGGCCGGCATCGCGGGCGCGCTGATCGCGCAGACGACACAGTTTGTCGGGCTCGGGTTCCTCAGCCTGGAGCGCTCCGGCACCGTGCTGATCATGCTGATCATCGGCGGGGTCGGGCGGCTTTACGGCGCGTTCATCGGCGTGCCGCTGTACATGATCGCGCAGGACCGGTTTTCCGAAGTCGAGCCGGTCTATTGGTATTTCTGGATCGGCCTCTTGATGGTGCTGGTCGTCGTCTTCGCCCGCGGCGGCCTGTTCGGCGTGTTTGACCGGCTGCGGCGATGACCGCAGCGGCGCTCGAGACCCGCGCACTGTGCAAGAGCTTTGGCGCGCTGCGCGTGGCGGCGTCGATCGATTTCCGGCTCGAACGCGGCGCCCGCCACGCGCTGATCGGCCCGAACGGCGCCGGCAAGACCAGCTTCGTCAACCTGGTGACCGGGGCGCTCAGGCTGGATTCCGGCGAGATCCTGATCGACGGCGCCGCGGTGACCGATCTGCCGCAAGCGGCGCGGGTCAAGCGCGGCCTTGCCCGCACCTTTCAGGTCACCGCGCTGTTCCGCCGGCTCAGCGCGCTCGAAAACGTCACGCTGGCGATCGCCGAGCGCGAAGGCGTCGCCGACGATTTGTTTTGGCCGGCCGGGCGCCATCGGCGCGTCATCGAGGAAGCCTTCGCGCTGCTCGAAACCCTCGACCTCGCCGGCGACGCGCTGCGCCCGGTCGATACGCTGGCCTACGGGCGCCAGCGCCTCATCGAGATCGCCGTGGCGCTCGGCCTCGCGCCCAAGGTGCTGCTGCTCGACGAGCCGGCCGGCGGCGTGCCGTCGAGCGAGACCGGGCTCGTCGCCGCGGTCGTCGAGCGCCTGCCGTCCGACATCGCGGTCTTGATGATCGACCACGATATGGATCTGGTCTTTCGCCTGGCGCGCCGCATCACGGTGATGGTCGAGGGGCGGATCCTGGTCGAAGGCCCGCCGGAAGCGATCGCCGCCGATCCCGAGGTGCGTCAGGTGTATCTCGGCGAGCGCGCCCGGCGATGAGCACAGGCCCGCGCAACGGCGGTCCCGCAAATGGCGGTCTGGTGCTCGACGGCGTCGAGGCCGGATACGGCGAGACGGTCGTGCTCGAAGGGATCTCGCTCGCCCTCCCGCCGGGCGGCACGCTCGCCGTTCTGGGCCGCAACGGGGTCGGCAAGACGACGCTGTTGGCGACGATCATGGGACATACCGCGCTCCACGCCGGGCACATAAGCTTTGCCGGCCGCGAGGTCGGGGCGCTGGCGCCCTACCGGCGGGCGCGGCTCGGCATCGGCCTCGTGCCGCAGGAGCGCGAGATCTTTCCCTCGCTGACGGTCGAGGAGAATTTGACTGTCGCGGCGCAACCCGGGCCGTGGTCTCTCGCCCGCATCTATGACCTCTTCCCCGCGCTCGCCTCGCGCCGCACCAACCGCGGCAATCACCTCTCCGGCGGCGAGCAGCAGATGCTCGCGATCGGCCGTGCGCTGATCGGCAACCCGGCGCTCCTCTTGATGGACGAGCCGCTCGAGGGCCTGGCGCCGGTGATCGTCGACACGCTGCTCCTCGCGCTCGGTCGGGTCAGGCGCGAGGACAATCTGGCGCTGCTCTTGGTCGAGCAGCATGCGCGGCTGGCACTCGAATTCGCCGAAGCGGCAATCATCCTCGACCGCGGCCGCGTCGTCTTCAGCGGCCCGAGCCAGGACCTGCTCGCCGCGCCGCAGCGTCTCGAAGCGCTGATGGGGGTGGCATCGCGGGGATCGCGCTGATGATGCCGGCAGGAGTTGTCATTGCGAGGAGCGAGGCGACAAAGCAATCTCGCGCCGAAGGAACCGGGAGGGGTCCATGCGCGCACGCTTTCTCGCCGTCATTTTCTGCCTTCTGACCGGAAATGCCGCGCAGGCCGAGCCGCAATGGCTGACCCTGCCGCCGACCCCGAGCCTGCCGAAACCGGCAGCAGAGCGGCTATGCGCCGGTCAACGGCATCAGGATCTGGTACGCCACGTTCGGCTCCAGCGCCCATGGGGCGAGCCGGTCATCCTGCTGCATGGCGGTCTCGCCAATGCGAACTACTGGGGCAACCAGGTCCGCGCGCTGGAGAAGGGCTACCGGGTAATCGTCATGGACAGCCGCGGCCACGGCCGCAGCACTCGCAACGATCAGCCCTACGGCTATGATCTGATGGCCTCGGACGTGATCGGGCTGATGGATTTTCTCAAGATCCCGAAGGCCGCGATCGTCGGCTGGAGCGACGGCGCGATCCTCGGCCTCGACATCGCGATGCACCACCCCGAGCGGGTGTCGAAGCTGTTTGCCTTTGCCGCCAATTCCGATCCCTCGGGCGTCGCCGACATCGCCCAAAGCCCGGTGTTCAATGCGTTCATCGCTCGGGCCGAGAAGGAATACGAGAAACTGTCGCCGACGCCGACTGAATACAAAGCCTTTCTCGCCCAGATCACCAAGATGTGGGAGACCCAGCCGAATTGGACCGCCGCCGACCTGCGGAAAATCACCGTGCCGACCTGGATCGTCGACGCCGACCATGACGAGGCGATCAAGCGCGAGAACACCGAATTCATGGCGGCCAACATCCCCAACGCCGGCCTCCTCTTACAGCCCGAGGTCAGCCATTTCTCGTTCCTCCAGGACCCGGAGCAATTCACCAGCGACGTGCTGCATTTCCTGCAGCATGTGAAGGGGCGGTGAGGGCGGCATGATCGCGCTTCGCGAGGTATCCAACGCCTGCCTCTCTGAAGGGAGATCCTCCTATGGCTAGGAGCCTTGCCATCGCTTTTGTAATAATGTTGATCGTAGGCGCCGCGTTGTTTGGCTTTCTTTGGAAACGCAAACAGGCGAAAAATCGATCGGAAGTCGACGAGGTGCTGCACGCTTACAGCATCTCCGGCTTCACGATGTCTTGGCTCGCGATGACCGCGTATGGCACAATTGCGGTATTTGCGGTCTGGGTTTTCTCATCTTTTATCGGAAACATTTTTACCGTGCTCGTGTCTATTACAACCAGTGCTGTGGAGCGCGTCGCCGCATCTAACGACAAGCTATCCTCCCTGCCCGACACATGGCGCCTGGCATCACGAGTTTGCTGACGGGTTCTTCGCGCTCGTCCTTGTCGGATACCTCCTCCCCACCGGATACCTGTTGGGACGGTGGATTGGGGCGCGTGTCTCGCGAAACGGAGTCCTGGCATTGCTCGTGGCGGTCGTGATTGGCGAGGTTGCAGGCACGGTGTTCGGTCACTTGCTGCTGGACATCGATGATTTTGCCGGCTGGGTCTTGGGAGATCTTCTCCTTGCATTGGCAGGAGGAGGAACAATGGCGACCACTCTCGACCCCGGTACCCTTCGGTGATCGTGGGCTTTGTTATGGAATGTCTGCCTGATTGTCGTGCCGGGGCTTGTCGGATACACGCGCGGCCGGAAAGCCAAGCCACGCAGATACATGGGGTATCTCCTTGGGTTATCCTCAGAAGATACGCAGCAAGCTCTGGTAAGCATGGTCGAGGAGCAAGCGCGGCGACGCGCGCTCGGAAAACCAAATCTCCAGCGGGTCGGGTAGCTCGGCTACAGCGGCCAGGCGCCGCCGGGGAACGGGATGATCGGCACCTCGCTGCCGGCGGCGAGGGCAGGGGCGTGCGGCGGGCGCATGACGAGGCAATCGGAGGCCGCCAAGGGGCGCATCATCGAGCTGTCCTGGACCTCGAACGGCACCGCTTCGATGACGCCGTCGGCGGCGCGCACGAGGCGGGCGCGCAGATAATCCTGGCGGCGGTCGTTCGGCTTGAGCGCGACCCCGAGCCGCGCGGTTACCGGCGCCTCCGCGCCCTCGGGCAGGCCGCTCAGCTTGTCGAGCGCCGGCTTCAGGAAGAGCAGCGAGCAGACCAGCGTCGAGACCGGGTTGCCGGGCAGCCCGAGCATCGGCGTGTCGCGGTAATGCCCGAACATCAGCGGCTTGCCGGGCCGCATCGCGATCTCCCAGAAATCGATCGCGAGCCCGTCTTCGCTCAACACGTCGCGCACCAGATCGTGCTCGCCGACCGAAACGCCGCCGGTCGTCACGAACAGATCGACGCCCTTCGCCGCCGCGGCGATCCGGCGCAGCGCGTCGGGATCGTCGGGGGCGTTGCCGACGAGGATCGGGACGCCGCCGCAGGCGGTGACAAAGGCGGCGAGCGCCAGCGCGTTCGAGCTGACGATCTGATGCGGCCCGATCGGGTCGCCCGGCATGACGATCTCGTCGCCGGTCGACAGGATCGCGACCCGCGGCCGGCGATGGACGAAGAGCCAGGGCCGGTTCATCGCCGCGGCGAGGCCGATGTCGCGCGGGGTGAGCCGCCTTCCGGCGCGCAGCAGCACCTCGCCCTCGGCGAAATCGAGGCCGGCGCGGCGGACATAGCGGCCGCGCGGCGCGCCTTCGCGGACCTCGACCTGGTCGCCCTGCCGCTCGGTGTCTTCCTGGATGACGATCGTGTCGGCGCCGTCCGGCAGCGGTGCGCCGGTGAAGATGCGCGCGGCCTCGCCCGGCCCGAGCGTGCCGCCGAACCCGGCGCCGGCCGGGATCTCGGCGACGATGCGCAAGCTGACCGGGATATGGCCGAGATCGGCGGCGCGCACGGCATAGCCGTCCATCGCCGAGACCGCGAAAGGCGGCTGGGTGCGCCGGGCCGCGACATCCTCGGCGAGCACCCGCCCGACGCCATCGGCGAGTCGACACCTGCTCCGGCGGCAGGGCTTCGAGCGGCGCCAGGAGCCGCGCCAGCGCTTCTTCAACCGAGATCATAGACGTCGCCTCGTAATCACCCGATTTACCGCCTGATTTGCGCAAGAGACGCAGATCGGTCACGACCATCGCGCGGTCGATCGATTTGCACATGTCATAGATCGTCAGCGCAGCGACGCCGGCCGCGGTCAGGGCCTCCATCTCGACCCCGGTGCGGCCACGGAGGCGGCAGGTCGCGGTGATCTCGACGGAAGAGCGCTCGGCCACGCAGGCGAGCTCGACCGCGACCGAGGTCAAGGCCAGCGGATGGCATAACGGGATCAGCTCGGCGGTGCGTTTTGCCGCCATGATCCCGGCGAGGCGCGCGACCGCGAGCACATCGCCCTTGCCGATCTCGCCGGCCTGGATCCGCGCCAGGGTCTCGGGTTTCATCACGACCCGCGCGCCGGCGATGGCGACCCGGTCGGTCTCGGCCTTGTCGGAGACATCGACCATATGGGCGCGGCCCTCGAGGTCGGTATGGCGTCAGGTCGGGGAGGCGCAAGAGGCGGCGCGTCGCCGCCGCGACATCGCCCGCTCGCATCAGCGACTCGCCGACCAGAAAACAGCGCGCGCCGGCGGCAGCGAGCCGGTCGAGATCGGCGGGATCGTTGATGCCGCTTTCTGCCGACGATGATGCAGCCGGGCGGCACCAAGGGCGCGAGCTTCTCCGTTGTCTGGAGATCGACCTTCAGGCTCTTGAGATCGCGATTGTTGATCCCGATCAACCGGGCGTCGAGGCGGAGCGCGCGGTCGAGCTCGGCACGGTCGTGCACTTCGACCAATATATCAAGTCTGAGCTCACCGGCGACAGCGGCCAGCTCGCGCGCCATGCCGTCGTCGAGCGCGGCCATGATCAGCAGGATGCAGTCGGCGCCGAGCGCGCGGCTTTCGACCACCTGATAGGGGTCGAGGATGAAATCCTTGCGCAATACCGGCAGGGCGCAGGCGGCGCGCGCGGCGCGGAGATGATCGTCGCTGCCCTGGAAATAGGGCGCGTCGGTCAACACCGAGAGGCAGGCGGCGCCGCCGGCCTCATAGGCCTGGGCCAAGGCGGCCGGATCGAAATCGGCGCGGATCAGACCGCGGCTGGGCGAGGCCTTCTTGATCTCGGCGATGAGGCCGTAGCGGCCCTGACGCAGCTGATGTTCGAGCGCCGAGGCGAACGGCCGCACGCGGCGGCGCCGCGGCGAGCAATACCCGCAATGCCGGCTCGGGCTGCGCCGCCTTGCGGCGCGCGACATGCGGCGCGCTTTTCGGCGCAGATCTCGGCGAGGACGTCAGCCATTGCCGCGTCCCTCGTTGGTCATCGCCACCAGCCGGTCGAGGACCTGCCGCGCCGCGCCGCTGTCGATCGCGCGGGCGGCCATCGCAACCCCCGCCGAGCAGATCCTCGGCGCGGTCCGCCACGACCAGCGCGGCGGCGCTGTTGAGCAGCACAACCTCGCGCAGCGGTCCCGGCGCGCCGCCTAGCAGCTCGCGCATCAGCGCGGCGTTGTGCGCCGGTTCGCCGCCCTTCAGCGCTTCGAGCGGGACCCGCGACAGCCCGACCTGTTCCGGGGTCACCTCGAAGCGCGTCACCGCGCCGTCCTTGAACTCGGCAACCGCGGTGACGCCTGTTGTGGTCAGCTCGTCGATGCCGGAGCCATGCACGACCCAGGCGCGCTCGGCGCCGAGCCGGCCCAGAACCTCGGCCATCGGCACCACCCACTCCGGCGCAAACACGCCGACCAGCTGGCGCCGCGCGCCGGCCGGGTTCGACATCGGCCCGAGCAGGTTGAAGATCGTGCGGGTGCCGAGCTCGACCCGGGTCGGGCCGACATGGCGCATCGCGCCGTGATGGCGCGGCGCCATCAGAAAGCAGAAGCCGATCTCCCACAGGCAGCGGCGCACGATCGCCATGTCGGCGTCGATATTGACGCCGAGCGCGGTCAACACATCGGCCGCGCCCGAGCGCGACGAGAAGGCGCGGTTGCCGTGCTTGGCGACCGGCACGCCGACACCGGCGACGACGAGGCCGGTCGCGGTCGAGATGTTGAAGGTGCCCGAGGCGTCGCCGCCGGTGCCGACGGTGTCGATCGTGCCGGGCGGGGCGTCGATCGTCAGCGCCTTGGCGCGCATGATGCGCGCGGCGCCGGTGATCTCGTCGACGGTCTCGCCGCGCACCCGGAGCGCCATCAACAAGCGCGCCGATCTGCGACGGCGTCGCGTTGCCGCTCATGATGATGTCGAACGCTGCCTCGGCCTCGCTTTCGGACAGCGCGCGCCCGGCCGCGACCTGGGCGAGGAGCGGTTTCAGATCGGTGGAGGGCGGTGGCGTCATGACGTGCGGACCCCGTCGACGCGTCGACGGAGCTGAACCCACACACCCGCTTTACCGGCGAAAGCCGGTATCCATGGTCGGAATGGGTCCCGGCTTTGGCCGGGAATGCGGGGGGTGGGGAGCGCGAGCATTAATTACACTCCGGGAGATCTGACAGCCCTTTATATCAGCCTCCGGCAATGGACGGAAACCGAGGGTGCTCGGTCGAGGGACTGCATGTGAGTGCCCCCACAATTTCCCCCTCACCACGTCATTCCCGCGAAAGCGGGAAGCCAGGGCCGCGAGACCCTGCCGGTTGCCCCTGCATGCCCGCTTTCGCGGGCATGACGACCGGAGCGGTGCGGCTGTTGCAGCCGTGTGCTCCGGCTGCTACAGTGCGACTATGAGTACGCGCCCGCGTTTGACCAATTGGTGGTGGCCCGTCTAACCCGGGCGGCCACGATTCACGTTTTTACAGGCCGCCTCGGAGCACCGGGCGGCCTTCGCATTCACAGCGCGACGGCTCAAGGAACCTCCGAGGCGAGCACTACCCGGAGGGGACCCTCGTGCAGCGCACCAGCTATCAGACCAAGGGCGGCATCCGCGTCCATCGCGAGATCGTCGAAGAGCCCTATAGCCCGGCCGATACGGCGCTGGCCGACCGGCTCGATCATCGGCGCGGCGTCTTGTTTTCGTCGAGCTTCGAGTTTCCCGGCCGCTATACGCGCTGGGACATGGGGTTTGTCGACCCGCCGCTGGTGCTGACGGCGCGCGGCCGCGATTTTGCGGTTGAGGCGCTCAACGAACGCGGGCGCCTCCTGCTCGGAGCGGTGGCTAAGGCTCTCGCCGACCTCCCGGCGATCGAAATGGGCCGCATCGACGCGGACCGCATCGTCGGCGCGATCCGCGACAGCACCACCCGGTTTTCCGAGGAAGAACGCAGCCGCCAGCCCAGCGTCTTCTCGGTGCTGCGCGCGCTCGGCGAGCTGTTCGCCAGCCCGCAAGACCAGCATCTCGGGCTTTACGGCGCGTTCGGCTACGATCTGGTGTTCCAGTTCGAGCCGATGCGGCTCAAGCTGCCGCGCCCCGCCGATCAGCGCGACCTCGTGCTGTACCTGCCGGACGAGATGCTGATCGTCGACCACATGCGGCAGCACGCGGCGCTGCATCGCTATGAGTTCGAGATCGCCGGCCGATCGACGGCCGGGACTGCCGCGGGCGACGCCGCCGGCGCCCTATCGGGTGGACCCGGCCGCGCCGGCGCCGCCGGAGAGCGACCACGGCCCGGGCGAATACGCCGCGCTGGTCCGCCGCGCCAAGGAAGCCTTTGTCCGCGGCGATCTGTTCGAGGTGGTTCCGGGCCAGCTCTTCGCGACGCCGTGCGCCGACCCGCCCAGCCTCGTCTTCCACCGGCTGCGCCAGGCCAACCCGGCACCTTACGGCGCGCTGATCAACCTCGGTGAGGGCGAGTTCCTCGTCGCGGCATCGCCGGAAATGTATGTGCGGGTCGAAGGCAAGCGCATCGAGACCTGCCCGATCAGCGGCACGATCAGGCGCGGCCGCGACGCCATCGAGGATGCCGACCGCATCCTCGAGCTGCTCAACTCGAAAAAGGACGAGAGCGAACTGACGATGTGCACCGATGTCGACCGCAACGACAAATCGCGGGTGTGCGTCGCCGGCAGCGTCAAGGTCATCGGGCGGCGCCAGATCGAGATGTACTCGCGGCTGATCCATACCGTCGACCATGTCGAGGGCGAACTGCGCCCCGAATTCGACGCGCTCGACGGGTTCCTCTCGCACGCCTGGGCGGTGACCGTCACCGGCGCGCCGAAGCTCTGGGCGATCCGCTTTATCGAAGAGGAGGAGCGCTCGGCGCGCCGCTGGTATGGCGGCGCGATCGGCCGGGTGACCTTCGACGGCAACATGAACACCGGGCTCACGCTGCGCACGATCCGGATGACGGGCGGCATCGCCGAGATCCGCGCCGGGGCGACCCTCCTCTTCGACAGCGACCCCGATGCCGAGGAAGCCGAGACGCGGCTCAAGGCGGCGGCGCTGTTCACCGCGATCCGCGGCCGGGCTGCCGGCGCGCCCGGGCGAAGCGCCGGCCGCACCATCCGCGCGCGGCCGCAAGGTGCTGCTGATCGATCACGAGGATTTGTTCGTCCACACGCTGGCCGGCTATATCCGTACGACCGGCGCGGAGGTCGCGACGCTGCGCCATGATTTCGCGCGGGCGCAGCTGGCGGGCGGGCTGCGCCCCGACCTTGCCGTGCTGTCGCCGGGGCCGGGCCGGCCGGAGGATTTCGCGATCGCCGAAACGCTCGATCTGCTGCTCCGACGCGGCATCCCGATCTTCGGCGTCTGCCTTGGCTTGCAGGGCATCGTCGAGTATTTCGGCGGAGCGCTCGGCGTGCTCGATGTTCCGATGCACGGCAAGCCGTCGGTGGTGCGCGCCCTGCCGGGCCGGCTGCTGCGCGGCTTGCCGGAGCGGTTTACGATCGGTCGCTATCATTCGCTCTATGCGGTGCGCAGCCGGTTGCCTGCGGTGCTCAGGGTCGTGGCGGAGACCGAGGATGACCAGGTGATCATGGCGATCGAGCACAATTCGCTGCCGATCGCGGCGGTGCAGTTTCACCCCGAATTGGTGATGACCTCGCCCGGCGAGATCGGCATGCCGATCATCGAGCAGGCGCTTGCGCTGCTGTGCGAGCCGGTGGCGGCCGCGGAGTAGCTCCTCCCGTTGTCATCCCGGCTCATAGCCCCAATTCGCGCAGGATCGCCTCACGGTCGGCGTCGAGGTCGGGTGCGGCATCGCGCGTCGGCGGGTCGGCGAAGGCGGAGAATTTCATCGGATTGCCGGCGAGCTTGAGCGGCCCGGTCACCGGGTCGTCGACCTCCACCAGCATGTTTCGCGCCGCGGTCTGCGGGTGCGCCAGTGCCTGCGCGACATTGTTGACCGGCCCGCAGGGTATCCCGGCCCTATCCAGTACGGCGATCCAATGCTCGGTGGTGCCGGGGCGCAACGCCACGTCGATCTCGGCCTTCAGCGCCTCCTGGTGCCGGTTGCGCAGATCGTTGGTCGTGAACAGCGGGTTTTCGGCCAGGTCCGGCCGCTCCAGCGCCTGCGCCAGCTTGATAAAGAGGCCGTCATTGCCGGCGGCGATGATGATGTTGCCGTCCGCGGTGGGAAAGGCCTCGAACGGCGTGATCGAGGGGTGGCGGGCGCCCATCGGCCCGGGGATCTCGCCGGTCGTCGTGTAACGCATGATCGCGTTTTCCAAGAGCGCCAGCTGGCAATCGAACAGCGCGACATCGACCTTGGTCGCATCGCCCGTGCGCTCGCGGTGCAAGAAGGCGGCGTTGAGCGCGATCGCGGTATAGAGGCCGCCGGCAAGATCGCCGACCGAGGTGCCGACCCGCACCAGCGGCATGCCCGGCGCCCCGGTGATGCTCATGATCCCGCCGAGCCCCTGCACCACCATGTCGTAGGACGGGTAGTGGGAGTACGGGCCGGTGTGGCCGAAGCCCGAGGCGGCGGCGTAAATGAGGCGCGGATAGCGCGGATGCAGGCTGTCCCAGCCATAGCCGAGCTTCTCCATCGTGCCCGGGCGAAAGTTCTCGACCAGCGCATCGCCCTTGTCCAAGAGGTGCTCGAAGATCTCGCGGTCGGCGGGCGCCTTGAGGTCGAGCACGATCAACTCCTTGCCGCGGTTGACGCTAGCGAAATAGGTCGATTTGCCGCCCTTGAACGGGCCGTATTGGCGGGCGTCGTCGCCCGAATTCGGGGCTTCGACCTTGATGACGCGGGCGCCGAGTTCGGCAAGGAGCAGCGTGCAATAGGGTCCGGCGAGGATGCGGGACAGATCGATGATCGTAATGCCGGAAAGCGGCCCAGCCTGTGGCATGCCTTTGGGTCCTCCTCGGAGATCCTCCTGGTGCGGGCGTGCCGTCAATAGCCCAGAGCGGGGCGAAACCGCAATCGAGGAGCGTTGCGCGCTACGCCCCACGCCGAAAAATCAGTACCCTTCGCGCTCCAGGCGCTTGCGCAGCATTTTGCGATGCCGGCGCACCGACTCGGCTTGTTCGCGGGCGCGGCGCACCGACGGCTTTTCATAAGCCCGGCGCCGCTTCATCTCGCGAAAGGTGCCCTCGCGCTGCATTTTCTTCTTCAGCACCCGGAGGGCCGAATTGATGTCGTTGTCACGCACAAAGACCTGCATCGCGACCTTTCCTTTGGTTATTGATTGCTGGCAGGCCGCCGCCCATGCCGCTAGGCATGGACGGGGAGCAGGCCAAAGCAGGCGTCCGGCTAGAAGCCCATGCCGCCCATGCCGCCGTCATGATCGTGCGGCATCGCGGCCGGCTTCGGTTCCGGCCGGTCGGTGACCATCGCCTCGGTCGTGATCAGCAATCCGGCGACAGAGGCGGCGTCCTGCAACGCCACCCGCACCACCTTGGCCGGGTCGACGATGCCGGCAACAACCATATCCTTGTAGTCGCCGGATTGTGCGTCATAGCCCCAATTGGGATCGGCCTTGTCGGCCAGCTTGCCGACGACGATCGAACCGTCGGTCCCGGCGTTCTCGGCGATCTGCCGAGCCGGCGACTGCAGCGCCTTGCGGACGATCTGGATGCCGAACTTCTGATCGGCGTTGGCGGGGGTCAGCCCGTCGAGGACCTTGCTCGAATAGAGCAGCGCGACGCCGCCGCCGGCGACAATGCCTTCCTCGACGGCGGCCTTGGTCGCGTGCATCGCATCATCGACGCGGTCCTTGCGCTCCTTGACCTCGACCTCGCTGTTGCCGCCGACGCGGATCACCGCGACGCCGCCGGCGAGCTTGGCCAGGCGCTCCTGCAATTTCTCCTTGTCGTATTCGGAGGTCGTCTCCTCGATCTGCGCCTTGATCTGGCCGATGCGGGCGGCTATCGCGTCCTTGCCGCCGGCGCCGTCGATCACCGTCGTATTCTCCTTTTCGAGACGCACCCGCTTGGCGCGCCCGAGCATGTCGAGGGTGACGTTTTCGAGCTTGATGCCGAGGTCTTCCGAGATGACCTGGCCGCCGGTCAGCACCGCGATGTCCTCCAGCATGGCCTTGCGCCGATCGCCGAAGCCGGGCGCCTTGACCGCTGCCACTTTGAGGCCGCCGCGCAATTTGTTGACGACGAGCGTGGCGAGCGCCTCGCCCTCGATATCCTCGGCGACGATCAGAAGCGGCCGGCTGCTCTGCACCACCGCTTCGAGGATCGGCAAGAGCGGTTGCAAGCCGGACAGCTTGCTCTCGTGCAAGAGGATGTAGGGATCATCGAGCTCGGCCAGCATCTTCTCCGGGTTGGTGACGAAATAGGGGGAGAGATAGCCGCGGTCGAACTGCATGCCTTCGACGATGTCGAGCTCGGTTTCGAGCGACTTCGCCTCCTCGACGGTGATGACGCCCTCGTTGCCGACCTTCTTCATCGCCTCGGCCAGCATGCGGCCGATTTCCTTGTCGCCATTGGCCGAGATCGTGCCGACCTGCGCGATTTCGTCGTTGGTCGAGACCTTTTTCGCGCGCTTGGCGATATCGGCGACGATCGCTTCGACCGCGAGGTCGATGCCGCGCCGCAGATCCATCGGGTTCATCCCGGCTGCGACGGCCCGCACCCCCTCCTTCACCAGCGCATGGGCGAGGATCGTCGCGGTCGTCGTGCCGTCGCCGGCTTCCGTGCTGGTTTTGCTGGCGACTTCCTTGACCATCTGGGCGCCCATATTCTCGAACTTGTCGGACAGCTCGATTTCCTTGGCGACGGTCACCCCGTCCTTGGTGATCCGCGGCGCGCCGTAGGATTTGTCGAGGACCACATTGCGGCCCTTGGGCCCGAGCGTCACGCGGACCGCGTTGGTCAGCGTGTCGATGCCGCGCAGCATGCGCTCGCGCGCATCGCTACTGAGGCGAATGTCTTTTGCAGCCATGATTATTGTCCCCTTCAGCTAAAAATGATGCCCATGAGGTCGGATTCTTTCATGATGATCAGCTCTTCGCCGTCGAGCTTGACCTCGTTGCCCGACCATTTGCCGAACAACACCCGGTCGCCGGCCTTCACATCCAGCGGCTGGATCTTGCCATCTTCACCGCGGACACCGGGTCCGACGGCGACGACTTCGCCTTCGCTGGGTTTTTCGCGCGCGGTATCCGGGATCAGGATGCCGCCGGCGGTCTTCTCGATCTCATCGACGCGGCGGATCACCACCCGGTCGTGCAAGGGCCGGAATTTCACCAGGATTCTCCTTGGAGGCAGGCGGGCCCGAGCCAACGGCGTACGGCACAACGCCTATTCTGCGGTAGCGGTTATATGGGATGCCGTCGAATGCGCACAATCGTGATTCGCCGGGCGACAGGTTTTTAGCCGGCATGTCTCGACCAAAAACCCGATTGCATAACAATCGAGGCAGGATTGGAAGATATCGTTGTCAATGCAATGCCGGACAAATCATTCCCGGCAGAGATCGGGGCCGAATTCTCCCGCGCACGCAATGATGCCAAAAAATAATACATGCAGCGTGCGCCACTGATTGTATCGGTCGCGCACGAGCCGGGGCGCAGGTCGGCCACCGGACAGGTCGCGGTGTCCGGTTCGCGTCAGGATTTCGGCGCGGCGGCGATGCCGAGCTGGTCGGCAAGGCGCACAAGTTGTGCCACACCGACCGCCTGCATCTTTCGCATGACCTGTCGGCGGTGCATCTTCACGGTCATTTCACTGACGCCGAGCTCGCCGGCAATCTGCTTGTTCAGCCGACCGGCGACGACGAGCGACATCACCTGGCGCTCGCGCGCCGTCAACGTCTCGGACCGGGCGCGCAGCTCGGCCAATCGCATCTCGCCGGCGCGACGGGCGCGGTCCTCCTCCAGCGCGGTTGCGACCGCGTCGAGCAGGTCCTGATCGCGGAATGGCTTGGTCAAAAACTCGACCGCGCCCGCTTTCATCGCACGCACCGACATCGGCACGTCGCCATAGCCGGTGATGAAGATGATCGGGAGCTGGATCGCGGCCTCCGCCAGGTCGCGCTGCATGTCGAGACCGCTGCGCCCGGGAAAGCGCACGTCGAGCACGATGCAGCCGGGCCGGTCCGGGCGCTCGCTCTGCAGGAATTCCTGCGGCGATGCAAACAGCTCGACCGCGAACCCGACCGATTTGAACAGATTGTCGAGGGCCCGCCGCATCGATGCATCATCGTCGATGACGACAATTGCGGGCGGCTGCTCGGTGATCCCGTCGCGCTGTTGCATTCAACCGGATTTATTGTGCTGCCGCAGTATAGGCGCGTCCGCAGCGGGCGAAGACGGCGTTGAAATCGCGCACCGCCGCGCGCGGGCCTTCGGGATAGGACCAGATCGCTCCGATCACGGCGAGGAAATCGGCTCCCGCTTCGACCAGGGGGGCGCAATTCTCCTGGGTGATCCCGCCGATCGCGACGCACGGCACGACGGTCGTCTCGGACCATTCGGCCAAGAGGTCCGGCCGGGCGCGGTGCTTGGCGGCCTTGGTGGTGCTCGGAAAGAACGCGCCGAACGCGACATAATCGGCGCCGGCGTCGGCGGCGACGATCGCGCGATGCCGGCTGTCGCCGCAGGTGACCCCGACGATGCGCTCGGGTCCGAGGAGCCGGCGCGCCTCGCTGTAAGGCGCGTCCTCCTCGCCGACATGCACCCCGTCGCAGCCGAGCTCGGCGGCGAGGTCCGGGCGGTCGTTCATGATGAAGGCGACGCCGCGCCCCTGCGCGATCGGCTGCAGCACCCGCGCGGCGCGCCGGACCGCGGCGTCGTCGACCTCCTTCAGCCGAAGCTGCAGGCAGGCGACATCGCCGCCGGCGAGCGCTTCCTCGAGGTCCCTGGCAAAACGATCGGGATCGAGCGCGGGTGGCGTGATCAGGTAGAGCCGGGTGGTCGCCCGCGTGTCATCGGTCCGAAGTGTCTGAATGGTCAATCCTAGGTCTTGATAATGCAGTTCAGATGTCGAGCGCTTCCGCCTTCGGCTGTCAGGCCTTGACGGTGGAGGCGCGGTGGATTTCGTCGATCGATTGGGCAAGGGCCACCTCGAATTCGGCGTCGCTCATCGAGACGCGAAGGTCCTGGACAAGCGCGCGCGAGAAGCTCGCGATCATGCCGTGATTGGCGGCGAGCCGCTGGCAGGCATCGGCGCGGGTATAGCCGCCGGAGAGGGCGACGACCCGGGCGACACGCGGATGATTGACCAGCGGCTTGTAGAGATCGGCGACGTCAGGCAGCGTCAGCTTGAACATGACCTGCCGGCCGGCCGGCAGCGCGTCGGTCCGCTTTTTCAGCTCGGCGAACAGGATTGCCTCGGCGCCCTTCTTGTCCGGGCTTTTGATCGAGACCTCCGGCTCGAGGATCGGCATCAGCCCATGTCGGGCGATGCGTTCGCCGACCTCGAACTGCTGCGCGGCGATCGCGGCGATCCCTTCTTTTGACGCGAGATTGATCACCGAGCGCATCTTGGTGCCAAAGACGCCGAGCTTGGCCGCGCGGTCGCACAGCTGATCGAGCTGCGGCATCGGCCGCATTAGCTGAACACCGTCTTTTTCGGGCTCAAGACCGCGGTCGACTTTGACAAACGGCACGACCTGCCGCTCTTCCCAGAGATAGGCCGCGGTCGGCTTGCCGCGCACCTCGCTATCCATCGTGCCTTCGAACAGGATCGTGCCGATGACCTTGTCGCCGGTAAAAGCCGGGGCGGTCATGATGCGCACCCGCATCTGGTGGATCAGCCGGAACATCTCGGTCTCGCCGCTGTAGGCGGTGTCCGGAATGCCGTAGAGGCGCAGCGCTCCCGGCGACGACCCGCCGCTCTGGTCGAGGGCGGCGATAAAGCCGCCCTTCTTGGACATTTGGGCCATCATCTGGTCATTGGCCATCATCATCACTCCCGAGTGAAAGCCGTGCGTTCGGCGGCATATTAGCGAAATCGGCGGGCCGTGCGAGGCCCCCAACTCTATCAAACCGGCGGGAGCGAGGCGAGGATATCGGCGCAGCGGCGACGCAGGGTCTCGGGCGAGGCGAAGAATTCGGTGCCGAGGTCGAGCGCGGCGACCGGGCGGCGTGTTACTAACCGGATGCCGCCCTGGCCGGCGATGTCGGCGAGGCGCTCGGCGACATCGGCCGGGCCGGTGAAGACGATGCCTTCGATGCCGGCGCGGATCGCCGCCTGGGCGGCGCCGGCATCCTCGCCGCAATCGAGGAGCGCCGTCGATTGCGCGGCCGGAACGGCGTCGCGCGCCGCCGCGACGAGCGCGCCGAACCAGCCGGGTCCGGCATAGATCCCGGCATCGGGCGCGCTGAGGAGGATGACCGGGCGTCCGGCCTCAGCCGCCGCGCTCAGTGCCGCCGTGGCATGCGCCAGCGAATGGATGACGATGACCGAAAGTGCACCGGCGCGAGATTGCTTCGTCGCTCCGCTCCTCGCAATGACAGGAATAAGGCTGTCATTGCGAGCGCAGCGAAGCAATCTCGATCAGGCAAGGGACCTCAATGCATCGCGCCGAAATAGGCGGCGACCTCGACCATCCGGTTCGAGAAACCCCATTCGTTGTCGTACCACGAGAGGACGCGCACGAATTTCTTGTCGAGCACCTGGGTCTGCGTCACATCGAAGGTCGAGCTGTGCGGATCATGGTTGAAATCGCACGACACCGTCGGCGCCTTGTTGATGCCGAGGATGCCCTTCAGCCGGTTCGACTTGGCTGCCTCCTCCATCAGCGAGTTGACCTCGCTCGCCTCGACCTCGCGCGATGCATCGAAGGTGAGGTCGATCAGCGACACATTGGCGGTCGGCACCCGGATCGCGGTGCCGTCGAGCTTGCCCTTGAGCGCCGGCATGACAAGGCCGATCGCGCGCGCCGCGCCGGTCGACGTCGGGATCATCGACAGCGCCGCGGCCCGCGCCCGCCGCAGATCGCTGTGCAATGTGTCCTGGAGGCTCTGGTCGCCGGTATAGGAGTGGATCGTCGTCATAAAGCCGCGCTCGATCCCGACCCCCTGGTGCAGAACGTAGGCGACCGGCGCCAGACAGTTGGTGGTGCACGAGCCGTTCGAGATGACGCGGTGCTCGGGTTTCAGCTCCTCATGGTTGACGCCAAGCACTACGGTGAAATCGGCGCCGTCGGCCGGGGCCGAGACGATGACGCGCTTGGCGCCGGCTTCGAGGTGCTTTGCCGCCTGCTCGCGCCTGGTAAAGATGCCGGTGCATTCGAGCGCGACATCGACCCCCAGCTCCTTCCACGGCAATTTCGCCGGGTCGCGCTCGGCGGTGACGCGGATCTTGCCGCGGCCGGCGTCCATCCAGTTCTCGCCGGTCGTGACCTCGCCGGGGAAGCGGCCGTGCACGCTGTCATAGCGCAGCAGATGCGCGTTGGTTTCGACCGGCCCGAGATCGTTGATGCCGACGATTTCGAGCTGCTTTTCCGGATGCTCCAAGGCCGCACGCATGACCAGGCGGCCGATCCGGCCAAACCCGTTGATCGCAACCCGTATCGCCATGGCTCACCCCTCCACCGAAACCGTTGCGCCAGCTTAGAACAGATCGCGCCGCCACGGGAAGCCGTCCGGCGCGGTTGGTCTGAACCACCGCTCCCGACTTGCTCCCGCGCCGAACGCGCCTTCTGTTTAATCAAACCTTAGTGAGCTTGTGCAATGAGTAGCGGAGGTATTCCTGACATGTCCTTGCGAACTCGTGAGCCGCCAATGCACCACCATTGCCACCCTTTCCGAGAAATTGTCACTCGGTTGATCACCGCCGCCATGTTTGTACTGGGCTCTCTCCCCGCCATGATGGGCAGCGCGGCTGGCGCAGAAAGCACAGCCTCGCCCGAAGCCTTCGTCAACCGTTTTGTCGAGGCGATCAACAGCAAGGATTCCGGACAGATTACGGCGCTGATTGATGGCAAATCGCTCGCCTGCCTGACGGGGGAGAGCGCGGAACTGCTCTCCTTCACCATCGGGCTGTGGACAAAGGATTCGATTTCCCCGCAATACCATGTTCAGTTCGATGATCTGGGGCAGGAAGCTCCGCTCATGATGGATGCTTTCATGCCCGGCCGCTTCGACTATCCGGTGCGGCCGACGCGCAAGGTCCAAATCAGTACAGAGGCCACCTCGGGGCATGGTAACCTCCTGCTTTTGGAAATCGGCGTCGAAGCCGGTGAGTGGAAAGTCGTCCTGGCGTGCCCGAAAGAGGGCACGATGGCCTGGATGAAACAGGCGCGCGCTGAGCAGGAGGCGAAGACCGCCGAACAGACCAAGGTGGCTGACGCGCTCATCGCGGGGATGAGCCCGGATTACCGCGCTGAATTGGTATCGATGGCGAAGGGCGGGCACTGGATCGACGCCGTCCAAAAAATCGAAAAGGACCGGCAGGTCGAGTTAACAATCGCGGTTCTCGCGATGAAGATTATAGCGCCTCCCGAATAGTTCGGGCCGGAAGAGCGCCGGCTCGCGCAGAAACATCGCGTGCCTCAGCAGGAGATTTTGCCCACCGACCCGCCGGCGCGGTCATAGAGGCAGCCTTGGGCCCGAAGGTTGTGGTTCCTTTGCGGTCACGCGAACGACCGGAATCGGGCGCGAAGCCGCCGTGTGCATTAATCAGGAATTTCGCACAGACTTTGCCTGCTGGATTCTCAACACGTCGGTCCGTGCGGAAGTCCGGTGCAAATGCCGACACCCCGCCGACGCGGGGAATGCGGTGCGGTCGAGAGCCTATAGGAGCGAGCGCGCCGCCTCCGCAACCTTCTCGGCGGTGATGCCGAAATGCGGGTAGAGCGCCTCGATCGGGGCCGAGGCGCCGAACCCGCTCATGCCGATAAAGGCCGCCCGCTCGCCGAGCCAGCGGTCCCAGCCGAGGCGCACCGCCGCCTCGACCCCGACCCTGGGTGCCGTGCCGAGCACCGCGCTGCGGTACGCCTCGGGCTGCGCCTCGAACAATTCCCAGCACGGCATCGACACGACCGCGGCTGCCGATGCCGTCCTTCGCCAGCGCGTCGCGCGCCGCCACCGCGATCGACACCTCGGAGCCGGTGGCGAGCAGGCTCACCCGGCGCGCGCCCGCCGCCTCGGCGAGGACATAGGCGCCGCGCGCCGAGCGGTTCTCGCCTCCCGGCTTCGGTGCGCAACAGCGGCAGGCCCTGGCGGGTCAGCGCGAGGATCGACGGCGCGTGCCGGTGCTTCAGCGCCAACGCCCAGCACTCGGCGGTCTCGACCGCGTCGGCGGGGCGGAACACCAGGAGATGCGGCATCGCGCGCAGCGCCGCGAGGTGCTCGATCGGCTGGTGCGTCGGGCCGTCCTCGCCGAGCCCGATCGAATCGTGCGTCATCACATAGATGACGCCCAACTCCGACAGCGCCGAGAGGCGGATCGCCGGCCGCGCGTAATCGGTGAAGGTCAGAAAGGTCCCGCCATAGGGAATGAGCCCGCCATGCGCGGCGATGCCGTTCATCGCCGCCGCCATGCCCAGTTCGCGGATGCCGTAGTGGATGTAGCGGCCGGTAAAATCGCCGGGCCGGACTTCCTTCTCGTCTTTGGCGCGGGTGTTGTTGGACGGGGTCAGATCGGCCGAGCCGCTGATCAGCTCGGGCAGCGCCGGGACCAGCGCATCGAGCACGGCGCCCGAGGCCTGGCGCGTCGCCAGCTTCGCGTTCTTGGCGCGGAAATCGTCGCACAGCTCGGCGATCAGACCGTCGAAATCGGCCGGCAACTCGCCCTTCTGCCGGCGCAGGAATTCGGCCCGCTTGTCGGGCGCGATCGCGGCGAGCCGCGCTTCCCAGGCCTGCCGGACGCTCGGCGCCGCGGGCGCCCGCTTCGCGCCACTCGGCGCGGACATCGTCGGGCACGATGAACGGCCCGAATTCCCAGCCGAGCCGCTCCTTGGCGCCCTTGATCTCCTCGGCGCCGAGCGGGCTGCCGTGCGCCGCCGCGGTGCCGGCCTTGGTCGGCGCGCCGAACGCGATCGTCGTGCGGCAGGCGATGAGGCTGGGCTTGTCGCTCAGATGGGCGCGCCGGATCGCCGCGGCGATGGCGTCGTGGTCCACGCCGTCGATCCGCTCGGCCGCCCAGCCATGCGCCCGGAACCGCTCGATCTGGTCGTCGGACACCGAAAGGCTGGTCGGTCCGTCGATCGTGATCGAATTGTCGTCCCACAACAGGATCAGCTTGTTGAGCTTGAGATGCCCGGCGAGCCCGATCGCCTCGTGGCTGATCCCTTCCATCAGGCAGCCGTCGCCGCAGAAGACATAGGTGCGGTGATCGACGACCTCGTCGCCGAACTGCGTCGCGAGCAGGCGCTCGGCGAGCGCCATCCCGACCGAATTGCCGATGCCCTGGCCGAGCGGGCCCGGTCGTCACCTCGATGCCGGTCGCGAGGCCGCGCTCGGGATGCCCGGCGGTGCGGCTGCCGAGCTGGCGGAAGCGCTTCAGCTCGTCGAGCGTCATGTCGGGATAGCCGAGCAGGTGCAAGAGCCCGTAGAGCAGCATCGAGCCGTGCCCGTTCGACAGGACGAAGCGGTCGCGGTCGGGCCAGTCCGGGGCCTGTGGGTCAAAGCGCAGGAACTGGGTGAACAGCACGGCCGCGATGTCGGCCATCCCCATCGGCATGCCGGGATGGCCGGATTTGGCCTGCTCGACGGCGTCCATCGCGAGCGCGCGCAGCGCGTTCGCCATGCGGCGCAGTGGGGTCGCGGGCGGCGGGGAGGGGGGCTAGGGCGGTGTCATGGCGGCCAATCTAGCGCAAAATGTGTCACCGCAAAACACCGCGCGCGGGGGCGCATGCCGCATTTCGGGTTGACCGGCGGCGGGAGCGGGGAAGGGCTGCGTTCATGGCGGCCAATCTAGCGTGAAAATGTGTCATCCGCAAAACACCCCGCGCGGCGCGTCGTTGCGTGCCAATTGTCTTGGGCCGGTGCCTCCGATAACGTTCCGCGGCGGGCGGAGGAGAGAGCAATGGCGATCAAGTCGGGAGCGGCGACTACCGGTACCGCATCATCGAGAACTGGGCGAAACTGCCCGACGGCTGGTCGTTCAAGGAGGTCGGCGCGGTCGGCGTCGACAAAAACGACAACGTCTATGTCTTCGAGCGCGGCGAGCACCCGATGATGGTGTTCGACCGCACCGGCAAGTTCCTGCGCTCCTGGGGCGAGGGGCAGTACCCGCGCGCCCACGGCGTCCATATGGGCCCCGACGATTCGATCTACCTGACCGACGATGGCGGGCATTTCGTGCGCAAATGCCGCCTCGAAGACGGCAAGGTGCTGCTGGAGCTGGGCGTGCCCGGCAAGCCCGCGCCCTATATGAGCGGCGAGCCGTTCCACCGCTGCACCCACACCGCGCTGTCGCCGAAAGGCGAGATCTATGTCTCGGACGGCTACGGCAACGCCCGCGTCCACAAATATTCGCCCGACGGCAAATTGCTGATGTCGTGGGGCGAGCCCGGCACCGATCCCGGCCAGTTCAACATCGTCCACAACATCTGCACCGATGCCGATGGCTGGGTCTATGTCGCCGACCGCGAGAACCATCGGGTCCAGGTGTTCGACGGCAACGGCAAATACGAGGCGCAGTGGAACAATCTGCACCGGCCCGTGCGGCATCTACATGACACTACACGCACCGGCCGGTCTGCTATATCGGCGAACTGGGCCCGGTGATGGCGGTCAACCGCAACAGCCCCAATCTGGGCCCGCGGGTCAGCATCGTCGACAATCAGGGCAAGCTGTTGTCGCGGATCGGCGACCCGCATGCCGGGACGGCGCCGACCGCCTTTCTCGGGCCGCACGGCCTCGCCGTCGATTCGCGCGGCGACCTCTATGTCGGCGAGGTGTCGTGGACGCAGTGGCCGCAATTCTTCCCGGACACGCCGCGCCCGGCCTATATCCGCTCCCTGCAGAAATACGAGCGGGTGCGTTAGGCTCGAGGGATTGACTCGCGTTGACGAGCCGGCCCGGCGGTCCCTAAGCTGCCGACATGAGCGAACTCGACGACGCGATCGCCCGGCTCGAGCGAGCCGTGGCGCGGCTCGAGGCGGCGGCGGACCCGGCGAAGCGCGCCGCCGAAGACGAGCGGGCGGCAAATGTCGCCGCGGCGGTCGCCGGGCGGATCGACGCCGCGCTCGCCAGGCTGGCGCAGCTGCTCGAACGGGAGGACTGAGATGGGCCAGGTCGTCGTCAAGGTCAACGGCCGCGACTTCGCGCTCAGCTGCGCCGACGGGCAGGAGCCGCGCATCCGCCGCCTGGCGCAATATGTCGACGCCAAGATCGGCGAGTTCACCAAGACGCTTGGGCCAGGTCGGCGAAGCGCGGTTGATCCTCCTGGCGGCGCTCGTCATCGCCGACGAATTGTCGGACGCCAACGAGGCGCTGCAGCAGGAGCGCAACCGCACGTCGCGCCGCTGGCGGTGCGTCCGCGGGCGAGGCGACCGAAGCGGCCGCCTCCGGCATCCGCGGCATCGCCGAGCGCATCGAGAGCATTGCGGCGCGCATCGAGACATCCTAGGTAGGGAGCGGGTGGAGCTGCGCGGTGCGTTAGGCCGCTTATACCCCGGGGCCGATATCTACCGTTCGGGAGCTGTCCCTGTCGGAGTCGTGGCTTCGATACATGGCGCCCACCTGCAGTGCAGGGCCACGGTGGGTTTGCAACGCCGACGGCCGAGGCGGCTCCACCCATGCTCCCTATCCTGTCGATGCCGGGACCCATCGCGGTGCATGATCCCGAATTTGCAGTTCCTGCCGCACTGCCGGGTTCCAAGATCGAGCTGCTCATGGGCCGGCCTCGCCGCTTCGAGTTCAGGAGGCGCCTGTCTCTTGAACATCCTCCTCTGTGGCGATGTGGTCGGGCGCTCCGGGCGCGACGCGATCAAGACGCATCTTGCCGGGCTGAAGCGCGACCTCGCGATCGATCTCGCGATCGTCAATGCCGAGAACGCGGCGGCCGGGTTCGGGCTGACCGAGCGCCTCGCCGGCGAGCTGTACGAGGCCGGCGCCGACATCCTGACCACCGGCAACCACGTCTGGGACCAGCGCGAGCTGATCCCCTCATATCGACGCGCGACCCGCGGCATCCTGCGGCCGGCCAATTTCCCCGACGGAACCCCGGGCGCCGGCTGGTGCCTCTCACCCGCTCGACGAGCGGCGCAGCGTGCTCGTCGTCAATCTGATGGGGCGGCTGTTCATGGACGCGCTCGACGATCCGTTCGCGCGGCTCGAAGCGATCCTGCGCGCGGCATCCGCTCGGGCGCGGCGCCAGCGCGATCGTCGTCGATTTCCATGCCGAGGCGACCAGCGAAAAGATGGCGTTCGGCCATTTCGCCGATGGCCGCGTCTCGGCGGTCTTGGGCACCCACACCCATGTGCCGACCGCCGATGCGCAGATCCTGCCGGGCGGCACCGCGTTCATCAGCGATGTTGGCATGTGCGGCGACTACGATTCGGTGATCGGCATGCAAAAGGCGCCCTCGGTCCGCCGCTTTGTCACCAAGATGCCGGGCGAGAAGCCCAAGGTGGCCGAGGGCGAGGCGACGCTGTGCGGGGTCTTTGTCGACGATCGACGATATGACCGGTCTGGCGCGCCATATCGAGCCGGTGCGGGTGGGCGGCCGCCTCGTGCCGCATCTGCCGCGGCTGTGAGCGCGCCGGGGCGATGCCGCGATGTTCGCTCCGGAATCGCCCCAATCCTGCCATATTGGCTTGTTAGGCCGCGCCGATCGGAAGATTGCTGATGGCCATGGCCGGCGCTCCGGCCCGCGACATCGAACCCTCACGCGTGATTCGGGATACCCGACGATGTCTGGCCATTCGCAATTCAAGAACATCATGTACCGCAAGGGCGCGCAGGACAAAAAGCGCGCCAAGGTTTTCACCAAGATCATCCGGGAGTTGACGACCGCGGCGCGCTCGGGCCTGCCCGACCCCAACGCCAACCCGCGGCTGCGCGCCGCCGTCCTGGCGGCCCGCCAGGCCAACATGCCGAAGGACACCGTCGAGCGCGCGATCAGGCGCGGCGCCGGCGGCGAGGGCGGCGAGGCCTATGACGAGGTGCGCTACGAAGGCTATGGCCCGGGCGGGATCGCGGTCATCGTCGAGGCGCTGACCGACAACCGCAACCGCACCGCCAGCGAGGTGCGCGCCGCGTTCACCAAGGCGGGCGGAGCGCTCGGCGAGACCGAACAGCGTCGGTTTCCTGTTCGATCATGTCGGCGAGATCGCCTATCCGGCCGCCGCGGCGAGCGCCGACGCGATGCTCGACGCCGCGATCGAGGCCGGCGCCGACGACGTCGAGAGCGACGATGACGGTCACGTCGTGATCGCGGCGCCGGAGGATTTCAACAGCGTGCGCGACGCGCTCGAAAAGCGCTTTGGCCCGGCAACCTCGGCCCGGCTCGCCTGGCGGCCGAAAAGCGCGACGACGATCGACGAGGAGGTCGCGGCCGGCCTGTTCAAGCTGCTCGAAACGCTCGAGGACAGCGACGACGTGCAGAATGTTTACGCCAATTTCGAGGTCGGCGAGGACGTGTTGGCGCGGCTGAGCGCGTGAGCCGAGGGGGTGGGGGCGACGACAGCAATGCGGGTCCTCGGGCTCGATCCCGGACTGCGGCACACCGGCTGGGGGGTGATCGACGTCGCCGGCAATCGGCTCAACCATGTCGCGGACGGCGTCGTCCACGCCCCGACCGACCTGCCGCTGGCCGAGCGGCTCGTCGCGCTGTTCCGCCAGCTCACCGCGGTTCTCGAACGCTTCCGCCCGGACGAGGCCGCGGTCGAGGAAAGCTTTGTCAACAAGAACGCCGCCTCGACGCTGAAGCTCGGCGTCGCCCGCGGCGTCGTGCTGCTGGCCCCGGCCGAGCGCGGGGTTCCGGTCGCCGAATATTCGGCCAATCTGATCAAGAAATCGGTGGTCGGCGCCGGCCATGCCGGGAAGGAGCAGGTCCAGCTGATGGTGCGCCGCCTGTTGCCGGGCTGCGCCATCGCCGAGGCGGATGCCGCCGACGCGCTCGCGGTGGCGATCTGCCATGCCCATCACGCCGACACATTGCGCGGTCGTGGGGCCGGCCGCGATGATCGCCAAGCTCGCCGGGACCGTCGATTCGGTCGGGCCGGACGGGGCGGTGATCGATGTCGGCGGGGTCGGCTATCTCGCCTTCTGCTCGACCCGCACGATCGGCCGGCTGCCGCCGCCCGGCGGCGCCGTGCGGCTGTTGATCGAGACCCATGTCCGCGAGGACCACATCCATCTCTACGGCTTCATCGATGCCGCCGAGCGCGACTGGTTTCGCCTCTTGACGACGGTGCAGGGCGTCGGGGCGCGGCTCGCCCTGGCGATCCTGTCGGCGGTCATGCCCGAGGCGCTGGTCCTGGCGATCGTCGCGCAGGACAAGGCGATGCTGACCCGCGCCGACGGGGTCGGGCCGCGGCTCGCCGCCCGCATCGTCAACGAGCTGCGCGACAAGGTCGGCGGGCTCGCCCTGGCCTCGGCTTCGCCGGCCGCCGGCGGCGACTTGCGGCCCGCGGAGCAGGGCGCGGGTGCCGACGCGGTGTCGGCCCTCGTCAATCTCGGCTACCGCCGGGCCGAGGCGTTCGGCGCGGTCGCGGCGGCGGCGCGCCGGCTCGGCGACGGCGCGGCGCTTGACGCGCTGATCCGCGCCGGGTTGCAGGAGCTCGGCCAGGGGGCGAACAAGGGTCTCGGCCAGGGAGCCACGCGGTGAGCGAGGCCGCGCCGCGGGTGATCGCCGCCGAACAGGACGAGGAGGACGCGCCCGAGGCCTCGATTCGGCCGCTCGTCCTCGACGAATTCGTCGGCCAGCGCCAGCTGCGCGACAATCTGCGCGTCTTCATCGCGGCGGCGAAGAGCCGGCGCGAGGCGCTCGACCATGTGCTGTTTTTCGGCCCGCCCGGGCTCGGCAAGACGACCCTGGCGCAGATCGTCGCGCGCGAGCTCGGGGTCGGGTTCCGCGCCACCTCGGGGCCGGTGATCCAGCGCGCCGGCGATCTCGCCGCGCTTCTGACCAATCTGCAGCCGCACGACATCCTGTTCATCGACGAAATCCACCGCCTGGCTCCCCCGGTCGAGGAGATCCTCTACCCGGCGATGGAGGATTTTCAGCTCGATCTGATCATCGGCGAGGGGCCCGGCGCGCGCTCGATCCGCATCGATCTGCCGCCTTTCACGCTGGTCGGCGCGACGACGCGCTCGGGCCTCATCACCCGGCCGTTGCGCGAGCGCTTCGGCATCCCGCTGCGGCTCTTGTTCTACGAGCCGGCCGAGCTGGCGCTGATCGTGGCGCGCGGCGCCCGCATCCTCGCCTTCGATCTCGATGCCCGACGGCGCGGCCGAGATCGCCCGCCGCGCCCGCGGCACGCCGCGAGTGGCGATGCGGCTGTTGCGCCGGATCCGCGATTTCGCCGCCGTGGCCGGCTGGTCGAGCATCGATGCCGCGACCGCCGATGCGGCGTTGCGGCGGCTCGAAGTCGACGCCTGCGGGCTCGACGGAATGGACCGGCGCTATCTGCGCTCGATCGCCGAGAATTACGCGGGCGGCCCGGTCGGCGTCGAGACCATGGCGGCGGCGCTCGGCGAAGAGCGCGACGTGCTCGAGGAGGTCATTGAGCCCTATCTCATTCAGCAAGGCTTTGTGCAGCGCACGCCGCGCGGCCGGATGCTGACCGAGATCGCCTTCCGCCACCTCGAATTGCCGGTGCCGGCGAGCCTGCCGGGCCAGCTCGACCTGCTGGCCTCATTGACGGCCGAGGCTGGTCCTGAATGATCGGAGCGGCGGAAAAATGTCTGTCATTCCGGAGGCGGCGAAGCCGCAACCCGGAACCCATGAACAGGGACCGAGCGAAAGGCGCAGCGGCGGTCGTGCGCAGGTTTCAGTCTTCGGTGTTCTTGGGTTCCGGGCTCGGCGCTGCGCGCCGCCCCGGAATGACAACTCGCGATGGGTTGGACCCGACCCAATGAGTGGCACGGCACCCGCCATGAGCCACAGCATGCCCGTGCGGGTCTATTACGAGGACACCGATGCCGCGGGCATCGTCTACTACGCCAACTACCTCAAATTCGCCGAGCGCGGGCGCACCGAGATGATGCGCGCCCTGGGCTTTGCCCATAGCACCATCCGTCAGGAGACCGGCATCATCTTCACGGTGCGGCGGCTGAGCGCCGACTACCGCACGCCGGCTCGGCTCGACGACGCGCTGAGCGTCGATACCCGGATCGTCGAGATCGGCGCCGCGACGCTGCTGCTCGACCAGCAGATCCGCCGCGACGGGACGGTGCTCGTCGCGCTCGACCTGCTCCTCGCCTGTGTCGGTCGCGACGGACGGCCCCGCCGGGTCCCGGCGGCTTTGCGCGCCGCGCTCGCCGCACCCGGTCAATCCTCGATCGCGCCACCTTTCGTCCAAAAGACGCCATAAAAGGCCGCCATCAATGCAGCCCCTTGAAACCACCGCGCTTCCCGGCACCGTGTCTCCCACCCTTTCGATCTTCGAGCTGTTCCTGCAATCGGACAGCATCGTCAAGCTGGTGATGCTGATCCTCTTGCTCGCCTCGTTCTGGTCCTGGGCCGTCATTTTCGACAAGACGCTGCGCCTGCGTCGGCTGCGCCAGGCCGCCGCCAGCTTCGAGGAGACCTTCTGGTCGGGCGGCTCGCTCGACGACCTCTACGACCGGGTCGGCCAGCGCCCGATCGATCCGATGAGCGCGGTGTTCGCCGCCGCGATGCGCGAATGGCGGCGCAGTGCAGCCAAGGGGCTGCTCGGCACGGCGGTGATGCGGTCGAGCCTGCAGCAGCGCATCGAGCGGGTGATGAACGTCACCGTCGGGCGCGAGATGGATCGGGTCGAGCGTTTCATGAGCTTTCTCGCCACGGTGGGCTCGACCGCGCCGTTCGTCGGGCTGTTCGGCACCGTGTGGGGCATCATGGACAGCTTTCAGTCGATCGCGGCCTCGAAGAATACCAGTCTCGCGGTCGTCGCTCCCGGCATTGCCGAATCGCTGTTCGCCACCGCGCTCGGGCTGGTTGCCGCGATCCCGGCGGTGGTCGCCTACAACAAGCTGTCGGGCGATTTCGGCCGCTATGCCGGCCGGCTCGAGGCATTCGCCTCGGAGTTCAGCGCCATCCTGTCGCGTCAACTCGACGAGAGGCCGTGAGCGATGGCCGCGTCAGTCTATAGCGGAAACCGCCGCGCCGGCGGCCGCGCGGGTGCCCGCTATCGGCCGATGTCGGACATCAACGTGACGCCGCTGGTCGACGTCATGCTGGTCCTCCTGGTCGTGTTCATGGTGACCGCGCCGCTCTTGACGGTCGGCGTGCCGGTCGAGCTGCCGCAGACCCAAGCCCCGCCGATCAACGAGCCGAAGGAGCCGCTCGTCATCACCGTCAACCGCGAAGGTACCATTTTCATCCAGGAGACCAGCGTGCCGATCGACTCGCTGGTCGAGCGGCTGCAATCGATCACCGGCAGCAATCCCGACGCCGTGCTTTATGTGCGTGGCGACAAGGACATCAATTACGGTCGGGTCCTCGAAGTGATGAGCCTGGTCAGCTCCGCCGGCTTCCGCAAGGTGTCGCTGGTCGCCGAGGCGCCCAAAAGCAACGCCGCGGCGCGCCCCGCGGCCGCGGGCGCGGTCAAGCGCTAGCCGGGGGTCGTCCGGATTGACCGCCATGAGCATGACGATAGCCGAGCGCGGTACGGCGCCGGACACGCCCGAGCGGGAGATGATGCCGGGCGGCATCGTGCTGTCGGCGACCCTTCACCTCGCCGTGCTCGTCCTCATCGTGCTCGGTCTGCCGAGCCTGTTTCGCCACCCGCCGCCGGAGGAGACGCCGATCGCGGTCGATCTGGTGACGATCGCGCCGGAAACCCGAGCGACCCACCCGAACCCGTTCCGGCCAAAGCCGGAGGCCAAACCTGAGCCGGCGGTCGCCGCCCCGGCGCCGAAACCGGAACCGAAGCCCGAACCGTCGCCGCCCGTCCCGGAACCGCCGGCTAGCGCCTCGGCCCCGCCGCCGCCCCCGCCGCCGGAGCCGGCCAAGCCCGAGGTCAAGGCGGCGCCACCACCCCCGCCGCCGCCCAAACCGGTCGAGGCTGCAGGCGCCGCCGCCCCCGCCGCCGCGGCCACCCGAGCCCAAGCCCAAGCCCGAGCCGCAGCAGGCGACCCGCGCAGCCGCACCCCGAGACGCAAAAGGCGAATACCGCCGCTTTTGACAAGCTGCTCAAGAACCTCGAGCAAAAACAGCCGGAGCCGGTCGCCTTCGATGCGCTCCTGAAGAACCTGACCAAAGCAGCAGACGGCGCAAGCCGACGACGCGCCGCCGGCCCGGCCGCGCATGGCGGCCGCGGCGCCGCCCTCCTCGCAACCCAACGCGCCGCTCGGCAGCCAGCTCACGGCCAGCGAAATCGATTTGATCCGCCAGCAGATCGAACAATGCTGGAACGTGCCGGCCGGCGCGCGCGACGCCAAGGATCTCGACATCGAGATCAAGGCCGTTGTCAATCCCGACGGGACTGTACGGCAGGCGACGATTGTCGATACCGGGCGCTACGGCGCCGATCCCTTCTTCCGCGCCGCCGCCGACAGCGCCAAGCGGGCGTTGCTCAACCCGCAATGTTCGCCGCTGCGCGTGCCGCCCGACAAATACGAGGTCTGGCACAACCTCGACCTCATCTTCAATCCGAAGGATCTTTTATGACCGGGCTGTCGCATTCGACAGAAAGAGTGGGTGTTGCCCAAGCGTCAATCCTGCGAAGGCGGGAATCCGAGGCCGCGAGATCGGTAGCCCGCCCCGGGATGCCCGCCATCGCCGGCATGACGAAAAATAGCCTTTGGCGGCTGGCGCTCGCCGCCATTGCGCTGGTCATGCTCGCGCTTCCGGCGCGCGCCGACCTCCGGCTCGACATCACCCGCGGCAAGGTCGAGCCGGTGCCGATCGCCATCCCGGCCTTTGCCGGCGGCAGCGGCCAGGAGGGCCAGACGGGCCGCGACCTCGTCCAGGTGATCTCGGCCGATCTGGAGCGCTCGGGCCTGTTCCGCCCGCTTGATCCGCGCGCCTTCATCCAGACTATCGCTGCGGGCGAGACGCCGCGGTTTGGCGATTGGCGCCAGATCAACGCCCAGGCGCTGGTAACCGGCTCGGTGCAGACCCAGCCCGACGGCCGGTACCGGGTCGAGTTCCGGTTGTGGGACGTGTTCGCCGAGCAGCAGCTCGCCGGTTTTGCCTACACCACGACCCAGCAGAACTGGCGGCGCATCGCGCATATCATCGCCGACGAAATCTACAAGCGGATCACCGGCGAAGACGGCTATTTCGACACCCGCATCGTCTACATCGCCGAGTCCGGCCCGGCGCAACAGCGCGTCAAGCGGCTCGCCATCATGGACCAGGACGGCGCTAATCATCAGTACCTGACCGATGGAAGATCATTGGTGCTGACGCCGCGGTTCTCGCCCTCGGCGCAGGAGATCGCCTATCTTTCCTACGCGAGCGGCAAGCCGAGCGTCTTTCTCTATAACCTCGATACCGGGCAGCAGCACTCGATCGGCAATATCCCGGGCATGACGTTTGCGCCGCGCTTCTCCCCCGATGGCAGCCGGCTCGTCCTGAGCCGCACCGAGAACGGCGCCAGCAACATCTTTGTGATGGGCGCGCACGGCGGGGGCATGTCGCGTCTGACCGACGGCAACGCGATCAACACCTCGCCCTGCTATTCGCCTGACGCGAGCAAGATCGTGTTCAACTCCGACCGCGGCGGCTCGCAACAGCTCTATGTCATGAACGCCGATGGCAGCGGGGTTCGGCGGATCAGCTTCGGCTCGGGCAAGTACGGGACGCCGGTGTGGTCGCCGCGCGGCGATCTCATCGCCTTCACGAAGATCGATGCCGGTTCGTTCTATATCGGCGTCATGCGGCCGGACGGTTCCGGGGAGAGGCTCCTGACGCAGGACTTTCTGGTCGAGGGACCGACCTGGGCGCCGAACGGCCGGGTGCTGATGTATTTCCGCGAGGGGCGGATCGATTCGAGCGGTCGCGGCGGTTTGCCGCGGCTCTTCACGATCGATTTGACCGGCTACAATCAGCGCGAGGTGACGACGCCGGGCGACGCTTCCGACCCGGCGTGGTCGCCCTTGCTTCGATAGCCGCCAGCGATATAGTCCGCCGCCTTGCGGCGCGAAGTCGGGTGTAGGGTTGCCTGGTCAAGGGCCCGTGCGGGACCCGCCAGCACAGATCCGCAGAGGGGAGTTCACCATGTTGCCACGTCTCATCGCCGTCGCCGGGGCATTACTGATGCTTGCCGCATGCAGCAGCGCGCCGGAGCAGCCGGCAGCCGGCCCGGCGGGGCCTGGGGGCCCAACCGGCCCGCAATTCGGTCCGGGCTCGCAGCAGGATTTGGCGGCGACCGCAGGCGACCGCAGTATTCTTCGCCTTCGATCGCGCGGACATCTCCCCGGAGGCGCAGCAGATCCTGCAGCGTCAGGCCGACTGGCTGCGCCGCTACCCGAACGTCACGGTGACGATCGAGGGCCATTGCGACGAGCGCGGCACGCGCGAATACAATCTCGCGCTCGGCGAGCGCCGCGCCAATGCGGCCAAGAACGTTCTGGTCGCGGCCGGAATCCCGGCCTCGCGCGTCGCGACGATCAGCTACGGCAAGGAGCGGCCGATTGTGCCCGGCTCGGACGAAGAGGCCTATGCTCAGAACCGCGTCGCGGTCACGACTGTGAATTGAGTGTGAATCGAGCCGGCGGCGGGTTTGTGGCGGGCGGCCGGGTTCTGGCGCGCTGCTCGCGACGCCGGGGGCGCGCCGGGTTCGGCGCCCTCTTTTTGCCCAAAAGCGACCTTACTAAGCGCTTCACGGTGCGTCGATCTCGACGCATTCCGTAATGCACGAGACCTACCGATGTTCCGGCAATCGCTCCTGCCTTGTGCTCATCTGTTGCTGGTCACGTTTGGCCTCACCATGGTCGAAGCGCCGACCCCGGCCTGGAGCCAGGATCGCCTCGACGCAGGAGCGGCTCGATCGTCTTGAGCGCGACCTCAACATGCTGCAGCGGCAGGTGTATCGCGGCGCGCCGCCGCCGCCCGCCGCCGGCGGCGATGGCGTCGGGGCGGTCAATGCCGAAATCCGCATGGATCGGCTCGAAGCACAGATGCGCGACCTCACCGGGCGCGTCGAGGAGTTCATGAACCAGATCGAGCAGGTCCGTCAGCGGGTCGAGCAGATCGCCGGCGACGTCGACGCGCGCTTCAGCCAGGAAGCAGCCGGTGCTGGTCCGCTGGCGGCGGCCAGCCCGGCAGCCTCGCAGCCGGGCTCGGCTGCTCCGGCGCGACCCGCCCGGCAATTCGCGGCGCAGCCGTCAAGCGCGGCCGATGAGGAGGCGATGCCGCTCGGGACGGTGGTGGCGCCACCCGGCGGCGCAGCTCCCGGCGGGGTGAAGCCGATCTTCGGCACCCTGACGCCGCCGGGCTCGCGCTCGACTGCGGCTGATCTCGGCGCAGGCCCCGGTCCGGCGGGACGCTGGAAGGCGGATCGGCTGCCGAGCAGTACAATCATGCCTTCGGTCTCTTGAAACAGGCGGACTATCCCGGTGCCGAGGCGGCGTTCAAAGCCTTTGTCGAGCAGCACCCGACCGATCCGATGGCCGGCAATGCGCAGTACTGGCTTGGCGAAACCTATTACACGCGCAACCGGTTTCTCGAGGCGGCGAGCGCCTTTGCCGAAGGCTACAAGCATTATCCGAAAAGCGCCAAGGCCGCCGACGATCTGTTGAAGCTCGGTATGGCGCTCGGCCGCGCCAATCAAAAGCAGAACGCCTGCCTCGCCCTGGCGCAGCTCGATCGCGATTTCCCGAACCCGGGGGCCTCCATCAAGGAGCATGCTGGGGCGGAGAAGAAGCGCCTGGGCTGCTGAGGCCGCCGATCGCTGGCTGCCCCATGCTAACGCGTCCGCTGCGCCTTGACGAGCTTGCCGCCTCGCTCGAGGCGCTCGGCGGCTTCGAGGCCCAGCCTCTTGTCGCGGTCGCGGTCTCCGGCGGGCCCGACAGCCTGGCCCTCGTCCTCTTGGCGCAACACTGGGCGCAGCAGCGCGGCGGGCGGGCCTGGGCGCTGACCGTCGACCACCGATTGCGGCCCGAAAGCGCCGAGGAGGCCCGCACCGTTGCCGGTTGGCTCGCGTGCCGCGCCATCCCGCACGAAATCCTGGTGTGGGCCGGCGACAAGCCGACGAGCGGCATCCAGGAAGCGGCGCGCGACGCCCGCTACCGGCTGCTCGCGCAGTGGTGCCGCGCACATGGCGTTCTTCACCTGCTGACCGCGCACCATCGCGAGGACCAGGTCGAGACCCACCTGATCCGCCGCCGCGCCGGCAGCGGCATCGACGGGCTGGCGGGGATGTCGGCGGTCCGTGAACTGGCAGGGTGCCGGCTGGTTCGGCCGCTCTTGTCGGTGCCGCGGGCGCGCCTCCTGGCACTGCTCGCGGAGGAGGGCCAACCCTTCCTGCGCGATCCGAGCAATCTGAACCCGGCGTTCGAGCGTGCGCGGCTGCGCACCGCTCCCGACCGGCTCGGCGGCACCGCGCCGGACGGCGTTGTAGCCGAGCTGCGTTCCTGCGGTCGGCAGCGGATTGCGCGCGAACGCAGCCTCGACCGCCTGCTCGCCGGCTCTGTGGCGCTGCACCCGGCGGGGTTCGCGGTGCTCGATCCGGCAATCATCGCGATGGCCGACCCGGAGAGCGCCGAGCGGCTGCTCGGGCGGGTCGCCGCCTGTGTCGGTGCGGCGCGCTATCCGGCTCGGCGAGTGCGCCTCGCGCGGCTGCGCGCTGGCCTGGCGGCACGGCCTGATCGCGCGCGCACGCTGGGCGGGTGCCGGTTCGTGCCCTGGCGTGGGCGTCTCTTGGTGCTGCGCGAACTGGCTGCGGCGAGTGCCGCGGTGCGGCTCGAACCGGGCGCCAGGCTGGTGTGGGACCGGCGGTTTGCCGTCAATCTGACACCGGCGGCACCGAGCGGCTTTACGCTCGGCTATCTCGGACCCGGTGGCGCGCCTGGCGCAGAGCGCGGCAATTGCGACTTGCCGCGCCTGCTCTATTCGATTCTGCCGGCCTTGTGGGACGACGAGGGTCTGGCGGCGGTGCCGCATCTCGGCTACCGTCGCCCCGGCGTGGGGGCGCTGCCATGGCTTTCCTTCCGTCCTGCGAACCCGCTTACACGAGCGGGCTTTACAGTTGTTTAATCGCAGGAGCATCCTATCTTTTGCTTGCGTGGAGACCCCGGCGCGGTTTGAACGGGCGCGGTGCCCGAGGCGGTAGGGAAAGGCCTGCAGCGTGAATAATTTCGGCAAGAATCTCGCCCTTTGGATCGTCATCGGCCTGCTTCTCGTCGCACTTTTCAACCTGTTCCAGACGTCATCGACCCGCGGGCCGCAATCGACGCTGGCCTTCTCGGACTTTGTGGCCGACGTCAATCGCGGCCAGGTCACCGATGTCACGATCCAGGGCAACAGCATCATCGGTCATTTCACCGACGGCCGTGCCTTCAGCACCTATTCGCCGACCGATCCGGGTCTGGTCGGCCGATTGATCGACAAGGGCGTGCGCATCACCGCCTCGCCGGTCGACGAGAATGTGCCGTCGCTGTTCGGCGTCCTGGTTTCCTGGTTCCCGATGCTGCTCTTGATCGGGGTGTGGATCTTCTTCATGCGGCAGATGCAGGGCGGCGGCGGCCGAGCCATGGGGTTCGGCAAGAGCCGGGCGCGGCTGCTGACCGAAAAGGTCGGCCGCATCACCTTCGAGGACGTCGCCGGCATCGACGAAGCGAAGCAGGAACTCGAGGAGATCGTCGAGTACCTGAAGGACCCGCAGAAATTTCAGCGGCTCGGCGGCAAGATCCCAAAGGGCGTGCTGCTCGTCGGGCCGCCCGGCACCGGCAAGACGCTGCTGGCGCGGGCGATCGCCGGCGAAGCCAATGTGCCGTTCTTCACGATTTCCGGCTCGGACTTCGTCGAGATGTTCGTCGGCGTCGGCGCCAGCCGGGTGCGCGACATGTTCGAGCAGGGCAAGAAGAACGCGCCCTGCATCATCTTCATCGACGAGATCGATGCGGTCGGCCGGCATCGCGGCGCCGGGCCTCGGCGGCGGCAATGACGAGCGCGAGCAGACGCTGAACCAGCTGCTCGTCGAGATGGACGGCTTCGAGGCGAACGAAGGCGTCATCCTGATCGCCGCCACCAACCGGCCCGACGTGCTCGACCCGGCGCTGTTGCGGCCCGGCCGCTTCGATCGCCAGGTGGTCGTGCCGAACCCCGATGTCGTCGGGCGCGAGAAGATCCTCAAAGTCCATATGCGCAAGGTGCCGCTCGCCTCGGATGTCGATCCGCGGATCATCGCGCGCGGCACGCCCGGCTTCTCCGGCGCCGATCTCGCCAATCTGGTCAACGAGGCGGCGCTGATGGCGGCGCGCCGCGGCAAGCGCTCGGTGGCGATGAGCGAGTTCGAGCAGGCCAAGGACAAGGTCATGATGGGCGCCGAGCGGCGCTCGATGGTGATGACCGAGGAGGAAAAGACGCTGACCGCCTATCACGAGGCCGGGCATGCCATGTGCATGCTCTACGCCGAGGCGCACGAGCCGCTGCACAAGGTGACGATCATCCCGCGCGGCCGCGCCCTCGGGGTCACCATGTTCCTGCCCGAACGCGACAAGTACAGCCAGTCGAAGCAGGAGATCAAGGCGATGATGACCAGCCTCTTCGGCGGCCGCGTCGCCGAGGAGCTGATCTTCGGGGAGGACAAGGTCACCACCGGCGCGGCCGACGACATCCGCCGCGCGACCAGCCTGGCGCGCCGCATGGTCACCGAGTTCGGGTTCAGCGACAAGCTTGGGCCGTTGCGCTACGCCGAGAACGAGGAAGAGGTCTTCCTCGGCCACTCGGTCACCCAGCGCAAAAACGTGTCGGATGCGACGGCGAAGGTGATCGACGACGAAATCCGCCGCATCGTCGATGAGGGCGAGCGCACCGCGCGCGAGATCCTGACCGCGCATCTCGACGAGCTGCACCTCTTGGCCAAGGGGCTCCTGGAATACGAGACGCTGTCGGCCGACGAGATCCGCCGGGTCATCAAGGGCGAGCGGATCGTGCGCGACACCTCCTCGAGCGGCCCGGCGCCCGACGAACCGCGGTCGCCCGGTCGGCGCAGCTCGGTGCCGCCATCGGGGCGTCCGAGCGGGACTCGGACGACCGGAGCCGCAGCCGGGCGGCTAGCCGTTACGCGGAGCGACGCTTCGGCGTCCTGACGATTTGGTTGACCTGATCTCTGCGTAGGATGACCGGCCGTTGCACGTCCCAGTCTTTGCGAGCGGCGGTCGTCGACGTCAGGAATTTTCGGGGGGGGGGCGCGATGACGCGCAAATTTTTCGGAACGGACGGCATCCGCGGCACCGCCAATATCGAGCCGATGACGCCGGAGACGGCGCTCAAGGTGGCGATGGCGGTCGGCGAATGCTTCCACAACGGGACGCACAAGCACCTCGTCGTGATCGGCAAGGACACGCGGCTGTCCGGCTACATGCTCGAACCGGCGCTGACCGCCGGCTTCATCACGATGGGGATGGACGTCGTCCTGGTCGGGCCGTTGCCGACCCCGGCGATCGCGATGCTGACGCGCAGCCTGCGCGCCGATATCGGCGTCGTCATCTCGGCCTCGCACAACCCGTTTGCCGATAACGGGATCAAGCTGTTCGGGCGGGACGGGTACAAGCTGTCCGACGAATTCGAGGCGAAGATCGAGGCCTGTCTCGACAAGGGGCCGACGCAGCGCGCGCTCCCGGCCGAGCTCGGCCGCGCCAAGCGGCTCGACGACGCCGCCGGCCGCTACATCGAGTTCGTCAAGCAGAGCTTCCCCAAAGGGCTGCGGCTCGACGGGTTGCGGGTCGTCGTCGATTGCGCGCATGGCGCCGCCTACAGGGTGGCCCCGACCGTGTTCTGGGAACTCGGCGCCGAGGTGTTCCCGATCGCGGTGGCGCCGGACGGGCTCAACATCAACCGCGAATGCGGCGCGCTGGCGCCCGAGCAGATGCGCCGGGAAGTGTTGGCGCGGCGCGCCGATATCGGGATCGCGCTCGACGGCGACGCCGACCGGCTGATCATGGCCGACGAGCGCGGCGTCATCCTCGACGGCGATCAGCTGATGGCGCTGATCGCGACGAACCTGGCGCGCGGCGGGCATCTCGCCGGCGGCGCGCTGGTCGCGACCGTGATGTCCAATCTCGGCCTCGAACGCTGCCTTGCCGGGCAGGGGATCGGGCTGCACCGGACCGCGGTCGGCGACCGCTATGTCGTCGAAAAGATGCGCAGCCTCGGCTGCAATCTCGGCGGCGAGCAGTCCGGCCACATCATCCTTTCCGACTATGCGACGACCGGCGACGGCTTGATCGCCGCGCTGCAGGTGCTGGCGGCGATCGTCGAGACCGGAAAGCGTGCGAGCGAGGTGTGCCGCGTCTTCGAGCCGGTGCCGCAGGTGTTGCGCAATGTCCGCTTCGGCAATGGCAGGCCGCTCGAATCGCGCCGGGTGCAGCGCGCGATCGCCGAGCGGCGAAGCCCGGCTCGGCGCCGGCGGGCGGCTGGTGATCCGCAAATCCGGGACCGAGCCGGTCATCCGCGTCATGGCGCAAGGCGAGGACGAGCGCGCTGCTGACCAGCGTCGTCGACGAGATCTGCGAGGCGATCCTGGCGGTCGCCCGCGGCCTCCGAGGTGGTCGAAACGCCGGTGCAGGCGGCGGAATGACGCTCAGGCTGTAGTGATGCAGGGGCGGGTCCTGATCATCGCCGGTTCGGATTCGGGCGGCGGCGCCGGCATCCAGGCCGACATCAAGACGGTGACGATGCTCGACGCCTTTGCCGCCACCGCGATCACCGCGTTGACCGCGCAAAACACGCTGGGCGTCTTCGGCGTGTTGCCGATCGCGCCCGAGTTCATCCGCCAGCAGATCGAGGTGGTGCTCGACGATATCGGCGCCGATGCGGTCAAGACCGGGATGCTGCACGATGCCGGCGTGATCGAGACGGTGGCGTCGGTGCTCGCGGCGCGCGCTGCCGCGGTTCCGCTCGTCGTCGATCCGGTGATGGTGGCGAAGGGCGGGGCGCCGCTGATCGAGCCCGGCGCGATCGAGGCGCTGAAGCGCCTGCTCGTCCCGCGCGCCGCGGTGCTGACCCCCAACCTGCCGGAAGCCGAAATCCTCGCCGGGCGCACGATCGACAGCCTCGCCGCGATGCAGGGCGCGGCAGAGCAGCTGCTGGGCCTCGGCTGCCGCGCGGTGCTGCTTGAAGGGCGGTCACCTGGCCGGCGCCACGGTCTACGACGTCCTCGCGCCGGCTGCCGGCCTGCGGGTCTGGCAGAGCCCGCGGATCGACAGCCGCCATACCCACGGCACCGGCTGCACGCTGGCGTCGGCGATCGCCGCCGGGCTCGCCCAGGGTCTCGCGGTCGAGGCCGCGGTCGAGCGGGCGCGCGAGTACGTCCGCCGCGCGATTATGAGCGCCCCCGGCTTCGGCCGCGGCCATGGGCCGCTCGACCATGCCCACCCGCTCAGGGCATAATCGCGCGGATGCGCCGCATCGTCCGACACCCCGCGAGGAGGGCATTGAATGAGACGAGCCCTGATTGCCCTGATCGCGTTCGCCCTTGCCTCCGGGTCGATCGGCGGCGCGACGCAAGCCGCCGATAAGGTCTACCGCATCGGCTTTTTGGTCAGCACGATGTCGCCCGGCGCGATCGCGATGCGCGACGGGGTTTCCAGCAGCCTCGCGCAGCACGGCTATCTGCCCGGCAAGAACCTCATTGTTTGAGATGCGCTTGGCGCTTGGAAAGCTTAGCCGGTTTCCCGCTCTCGCCAAGGAACTGGTGGACGCCGGGGTCGATGCGATCGTCACCACCGGTTATCCGGCTGCGCGTGCGGCCAAGGACGCCACCTCGACGGTGCCGATAGTGGTCTCCGCGGCCGGCGACCCGGTCGAAACCGGGCTGGCCGTCAGCCTGAGCCGGCCCGGCGGCAACCTCACCGGGATCTCCGATATGGCGGCCGAGCTTTCGGTAAAGCGCCTCGATCTGCTCAAGGAGGCGGTTCCGGGGTTGAAACGGGTGGCGATGCTGTGGAATGCCGACGATCTCGGGATGACGACGCGCTACCGCGCGGCCGCGGCCGCCGCCTCGACGCTCGGCGTCGCGGTCGAGCCGCTTGGGGTGCGCGAGCCCGATGATTTCGACACCGCCTTCGCCGCGATGGATCGCGAGAAGCCGGACGGGCTATTGATGGTCACCGATTCACTGACGGTCCTCAACCGGAAACGGGTATTCGACTTTGCCGTGGCGCATCGCATCCCGGCGATTTACGAGTTCGATTTCCTGGTGCGCGACGGCGGGTTGATGTCGTACGGGCCCGACGGCAAGGAAACGATCGCGCGGGTTGCCGACCTCACCGACCGCATCCTGAAGGGCGCCAAGCCGGCCGATCGGCCGTTCGAGCAGCCGACCCGCTTCCGGTTTGTGATCAACAAGAAGACCGCCGACGCACTGGGTCTCGTGCTTCCGGCGGCGGTGCTCCAGCGCGCCGACGAGGTGATCGAGTAAGGGCCGGCATCATGCGCATCCCGCTCTATCAGATCGACGCCTTTGCCGATGGGCCGTTCACCGGCAACCCGGCGGCGGTGTGCCCGCTCGACGCCTGGCTGCCCGAGGCTGTGATGCAGGCGATCGCGGCCGAGAACAACCTGTCGGAAACCGCGTTTTTCGTGCCCGAGGGCGAGGGCTATCGGCTGCGCTGGTTCACGCCCGCGTGCGAGGTCGATCTGTGCGGGCATGCGACGCTGGCCTCCGGCTTTGTCGTGTTCCGCTGGCTGAGCCCCGAGCGCCGCAGCGTCACCTTCCAGACAAACCAGGCTGGCGCGCTGACGGTCGCGCGCGACGGCGATCTTCTGGCGCTCGATTTTCCGTCGCGCCCGCCGCTGCCCTGCGCGATGTCCGAGCCGCTGGTTGCCGCGCTCGGCCGGCGCCCCGCCGCCCTCCTCGCCGCGCGCGATTACCTCGCCGTCTACGACGGCGCCGACGACATCGCCGCGCTGTCGCCCGATTTCGCGGCGCTGGCGGCGCTCGACAAGTTCGCGGTCATCGTCACCGCACCGGGACCGGGCGGCGTCGATTTCGTGTCGCGGTTTTTCGCTCCGGCGCGCGGCGTCGACGAGGACCCGGTGACCGGCTCGGCGCATTGCACGCTGATCCCCTATTGGGCAGCAGCGCCTCGGCAAGAACCGCCTCGAAGCGCGCCAGCTGTCGCGCCGCGGCGGCGCCCTGTCCTGCGCTCTCGATGGCGATCGGGTGACGATCGCCGGCCGCGCCCTGCCCTATCTCGAGGGCACGATCACGGTGTGAAGGCGCGGCCTGGCGCGGGGGAAAGCCGATCCGCCGCATCGTACTGTCGAGCAACGGCACCCAGTCCGGGGCCGCGTCGCTGCAGGCGCACTGCGGCAGTCTCCTCGTAAAGCGTGCGCGCCTCGGCTGCGGGTCCGCGCCGGGTCCCGAGCGCCAACACCTGCACCGTGCGCCGCACGCTGCCTTGCGGCACCACGACGAAATCGCCGACCCGCACGGTCTGGTTCGGCTTGGTTACCGTGCTGCCGTTGATCGCCACGCGCGCCCGCGGCGCAGAGCCGGGCGGCGAGCGAGCGGCTCTTGGCGAGGCGGGCGAACCACAACCACTGGTCGAGGCGGGTCTTGGCGCGTTCCGGCGCCATGGCGATCGCGGTCAAGCGAATTTGAGCTCCTTCAGCTTGGCAAAGGGATGGCCCTCGCGCGGCGGTTTGGGGCGCGAGCCGATCGGCGGCGGGGCGCCGCGGCGACGCGGCTTGGCGATGAAGAATTCGTCGCCCTCTTCGATCACCGCGCGATAGCCGAGCGCGAGCAGCACGCCGCGCAACTCGCCGGGCGCGACCCCGGCGATCGCCGCCAGCTCGGCATCGCCCGCAAAGCGGCCGAGGCGCGCGCGGCCGCGGGCCGCCGCCGCAAGCCGTTCGAGCCGGTCGGGGCGCAGCGCCAGCCCGGCGATGACGCGCCGGCCGATCGCGGCGTAGAACGAGGCCGGCAGGTCCGGATCGACCGCGATCGCCTTGCCGCGGCTGCGCGCGCCGGGGAGCCGCGGGACGGCGCGGCCGTGGCGCACCGCCCAGAGCAGCGCGCGGAAGCGCACCGCGTCGATCCCGAGCAGCGGCTCGACATAGATGGTCTCGCGGCCGAAGCGGACCCCGAGCCGGCCGAGCGCGCGCCGGCTCGTGATATCGAGCGCCTTCAGCGGCGCCGCGACATCGCGCGGCCGAGAGACAGCCGAGCGTGTCGACAAGCTGGAACACGACAGCCGCGCCCGGCGCCGTCGAGCGGCAGCGCCTGGGCGGCGAAGAGCGGCGCGAGGCGGGCTTCGATCTCGCCCCTGACGAAAGCTCGCCAAGCGCTGGCGCACCCGCTCGCGCGCCTCGCCATCGAGAAAATCGGCGGCCCGCAACTCGACCCGCGGCGTCAGCATCGACTCGCCGGCGACGAGCCGGCCGACCGGCTCGCCGTGCCACAGCACCGCCGCCCTGCGCATCGATCGCAAAGGCCTCGTCGGCCTCGGCGGCGAGCCGGCGCGCCCGCGCCGTCACCTCGCTGCGCAACACGCGGTTGGCCGCGGTGATGAGCGTGCGCATCGCGTCGCCGGCCGCCGCATCGGGGACAAAGCGGAACCCGTCGAGCCGGCCGACATAGGTGCCTTCGACCCGCACCTCGCCCGCCTTGTCGACCGACGCCAGGACCTCCGCCGTCGCCGGCCAGGTGGCGGACGAGAAAGGCCGAGCGGCGATCGACAAAGCGCTGGGTGATGCGGTCGTGCAACGCGTCGGACAGCCGGTCCTCGATGCCGCGGGCGCGCTCCTGCCAATCGGCGGCGCCGTCGACCCAGTCGCCGCGATGGGTGATGTAGGTCCAGGTGCGGATATGGGCGATGCGCGCCATCAGCGTGTCGATATCGCCGTCGAGGCGGTCGAGCTGGGCCATCTGGCGCGCCGACCCACGGGCTCGGCAAGCGCTCGGCCGGCCCGGCGAGATGGCTGAAAGCAATGCGCGAGAAAGCGCGCGTGGCTGTCGCTCATCACCTTGCGGAAATCGGGGATCTGGCAGACCTCCCACAACAGGCGGACCGCGCCGGGATGGCTGGCGAGCGCCATCACCTCGGCGTTGCGCGACGAGGAGCTGCAAGGCGCGGTGGTCGTCGGCGTCGCGCGCCTGGATCGAGGCCCGGCTTGCGGCGGCCGCTCGTCGAGGCTGCGCAGCAACGCGCCGACCGTATCGAAGCGCAGCCGGGTGTTGCGCCAGGAAACATGGGTCAGCGGCTCGAACCGGTGCTCCTCGACCGCAGCGACGATCGCGGGATCGAGCGGTCCTTCATCGGCGGTGGTGCCAAAGGTGCCGTCGCTCATGTGGCGGCCGGCGCGGCCGGCGATCTGGGCGATCTCGGCCGCCGACAGCCGGCGCGGCCCGCGCCCGTCGAACTTGGCGAGGCGCGCGAAGGCGACATGGTCCAGATCCATGTTGAGCCCCATGCCGATCGCGTCGGTGGCGACGAGGTAATCGACTTCGCCGGCCTGGAACATGCCGACCTGGGCGTTGCGCGCGCGCGGGCTGAGCGCGCCGAGCACGACCGCGGTGCCGCCGCGCTGGCGCCGCACCAGCTCGGCGAGCGAGAACACATCGGCGACGGCAAAGGCGACGACGGCGCTGCGCGGCGGCAGCCGCGTCACCTTCTTGTGGCCGGTATAGGACAGCGTCGACAGGCGCGGCCGGCTGATGTATTCGGCCTCGGGCACCAGGCGCCGCATCAGCGGCCTGATCGTGTCGGCGCCGAGAAACATCGTCTCGCTGAGGCCGCGGGCGTGCAGCAGCCGCGCGGTGAACACATGGCCGCGCTCGGGATCGGCGCAGAGCTGAATTTCGTCGATCGCGAGAAACTCGACCGGCCGGTCGAGCGGCATCGATTCGACCGTGCAGACAAAATAGGACGGGTTGGGCGGCAGGATCTTTTCTTCGCCGGTGATCAGCGCGACCGCGCGCGCGCCGCGCAACCGGACGATGCGGTCGTAATTCTCCCGCGCCAGGAGGCGCAGCGGAAAGCCGATCATGCCGCTCTGGTGATCGAGCATGCGCTCGATCGCCAGATGCGTCTTGCCGGTATTGGTCGGCCCGAGGACCGCGACGAGGCGCGGTCCGACCCGCGGGGGAAGGGTAGGTTAGGGAGCGCGGTCCGGAACGCGGCATCGCCATGCCGCTAAAGGTGCGGTACCGGACGCGGCAGGGCAAGAGCCAAGGTGTCGCTGGCCGCGCGGCGTCGCACCGGAGCTGCACCGCGCCTCCAGGCTCAAATCGGTACGCGACTCGGCGACGCGATGACTTGCGGTAGCGGCGCGGGGGCCACATATCTCGCGCGGTTCCGCTCACCACCCATCAGCCGCCAATGACCCAGGAAACTGTTGCCGAAACCAGGACCTTCCAGGCCGAAGTCAGCCGCCTGCTCGACATCGTCGCGCACTCGCTCTACAGCGAGAAGGAGATCTTTCTGCGCGAACTGATCTCGAACGCCTCCGATGCGTGCGACCGGCTGCGTTATGCCGCCTTGACCGAGCCGGCGCTCAGCGAGGGCGACGCCAATTACCGGGTCGTGCTGACCCCGGTCAAATCCTCGCGCACGCTGACCGTCGCCGATAACGGGATCGGCATGAACCACGACGAGCTCGTCGAAAACCTCGGCACGATCGCGCGCTCCGGCACCGCGGCCTTCATGAAAGAGCTGGCGACCGGCGAGACCAAGCCCGATGTCAGCCTGATCGGCCAGTTCGGCGTCGGGTTTTATTCGGCCTTCATGGTCGCCGACCGGGTCGAGGTATTGAGCCGCAAGGCCGGCGAGAGCGAGGGCTGGCGCTGGGTCTCGGACGGGCAGGGCACCTTTACGATCGAGCCCGCCGCCAATGTGCCGCGCGGCGCCCGCGATCACGCTGCATATGCGCGAGGGCGACGAGGAATATCTCGAACCGCACCGGCTGCGCCAGATCGTCAAGACCTATTCCGACCACATCGCCCTGCCGATCGTCCTGGCCGACGGCAACAAGGAAGAGACGATCAACACCGCCTCCGCGCTGTGGACCCGGCCGCGCGCGGAGATCACCGCCGGAGCAGTACAAGGAGTTCTACCATCATGTCGGCCACGGCTTCGACGAACCGTGGCTGACCGTGCACGCCCGCGCCGAGGGCACGCTCGAATACACCTATCTGTTGTTCGTGCCGTCGCAGAAGCCGTTCGATCTGTTCGATCCCGAGCGCAAGCCGCGGTTGAAGCTCTATGTCCGGCGGGTCTTCATCACCGACGAGGGGACCGAGCTGTTGCCGGCCTATCTGCGGTTTGTCAAAGGCATCGTCGACAGCGAGGATCTGCCGCTCAACATCAGCCGCGAGATGCTGCAGTCGAACCCGATGGTGGCGCGCATCCGCCAGCAGCTGACCCGCCGCGTGCTGAGCGAACTCGGCAAAGAAGGCGAGCGAGGCGCCCGAGGAATACGCCAAATTCTGGGACAATTTCGGCGCGGTGCTGAAGGAGGGCCTCTACGAGGACAAGGAGCAGCGCGAGACGCTCTTGCCGCTCGTCCGCTTCCGCTCGACGGCGCGCGACGGGCTCGTCTCGCTCGACGAGTATGTCGCGGCGATGCGGCCGGGGCAGGAGGCGATCTATACGATCACCGGCGACACCCTCGACCTGTTGAAGAAGAGCCCGCAACTCGAAGGGTTTCGCGCCCGCGGGGTCGAGGTCCTGCTGTTGACCGACCCGATCGACGAATTCTGGGTGCCGGCGGTCGGCACCTACAACGAAAAACCGTTCAAATCGGCGACCCGCGGCGGCGCTCGACCTCGACAAGATCACGCCGGCCGACGAGGCGAAGGCCGCCGCCGACAAGCCCGAGCCGCCGGCCAAGCTCGCCAGCCTCATCGCGATCTTCAAGCTGGCGCTCGGCGACGCGGTCAAGGACGTGCGCAGCTCCGAGCGGCTGACCGACAGCGCGGTGTGCCTCGTCGCCGATGAGGGCGACCTCGACATGCACCTGGAGCGGCTGCTTGAAGCAGCACCGCCAGCTCGACAGCGCCGCAAAGCGCATCCTCGAGCTCAACCCGCGCCACCGCCTGATCGAGCGCCTCTCCGCCTCGGTCGGCGAAAGCGGCATGTCCGAGCAACTGTCCGAATTCGCCTGGCTCCTCCTCGACCAGGCGCGCATCGTCGAAGGCGAGCAGCTGCCCGATCCGCCGGCCTTCGCCCGCCGTCTCGCGGAGTTGCTCGAACGCGGCCTGCCGGCGGCTTGATCTGACCCGCGAGTGGCCGGCGGGTGCACCGGGGCGCGCGCCGACCGGCATTTGCGTCGCGCTCCCCACCTTCGGTTGCCAGCGTGTTAGACGGTCATTTATGATCGATCGCCCAAAAAAGCTGCTCCCGAGGGGCGTAAGCGACCGCGGTGGGATGGGATTGGGGAGCTGCTGCAAATGATCAGTCGCCGGGTGGACCGAGCGGGACCGAGCCTTCCGATCCCTCTTTGATCGAACGCCGCGCCTCAGCACCGGTGGATTGGGGCCCCGGGCTATGGCCGACGACGGCCGATACGGCGTCGCCGGATCCGTCTTCGAGCGGCCCCGATCTCACAAATAACGGGTGGCTGGAAGAGGCGCCGACCGATCGTGCCGCGCAGGAGGCCTTGATCGCGGGATCCGCACGCCCGGTCAAGTGGATCGGGTTGCAGGCGCCGGTTGGCAATGCGCCTTCCAGCGCAGGGTTGGCCTCGGCGGTGGAACGCAGTAGCGATGCGACACTGGCAACCGGCGACGCCTTCGCGCAGGGCGCGGTGATTGGCGCCCCGGTATCGGCCGGAGGTTGGCCCTCGGAAGCGACCATTGGCGCAATAGGCAAGGGAGAGGGCGAGACACAGACAATAGGGTCGACCGCGGCCGGAAGCAAAGGCGCGGGGCTGGGCGCAACCGTAGTATCCGGCCCCGATATGACCTTCGAGATCTCGTGGGATTCATCGGTAGCATCCGCACCCGCCGCTTTCGAGACCGATGTGCTCGCCGCATTTCAGTTTTACGCGAATTTATTCACCAACAAGGTCACGCTCTATTACGATGTCGGGTACGGAGAAGTTGATGGCGCGCCGCTATCGAGCGGCGATCTCGGCGAGAACCAGTTTTTTTTCGGCCCCACGCAAACCTACGCTGCGCTGAGATCGCAATTGATCGCCGATGCGCAATCGCCCGCGCAAAAGGCGGCGGTCGCCACGCTGCCGGCCAGCAGCCCGGCCGATGGTGAAACATTAGAGATCAATGTGGCTGAAGAGAAGGCATTGGGGTTCACGAATCTCGGTATCAATGGTAGTTCATTCAGTAACCCCGACGACGAAATGGGATTCAGCAGCACCACAAATTTCAGCTACTCTCTGACTGCGACGCCGGCCATCAATCAATACTATTTCCTCGGGGTCGTCGAGCACGAGATTTCCGAGGGAATGGGCCGGGATTCGCTGCTTGGCAACAATGGGATACCGAACTTCACCTATTCGCCGATGGACCTCTTCCGCTATGCGGCGTCGGGCACCCGCCAGCTCACGACCGGGAACCCCTCGTATTTTTCGATCAATAGCGGCCTGACGGACCTTAACAACTGGAGCAATTATACCACCGGCAACGCCGGCGATTTGGGCGACTGGGCATCAAGCGCCGGCGACGATTCCTACCTCGACAACAGCAGCTCAGGCGTGATCAATCCGGTCACGCCTACCGACGTCACCCTGATGAACGTCATCGGTTGGGACACCACGAGCGGGGGCCTGCCGCCGCCATCGATCGCCGTGAATGTGCAAAATGTGGCGGTCGGCGAAAACGCGTCGCTCGCGGCCTCGTCGTTGATCACCTCGATTACGAACCCGAACGGCGACAGCATCACCGCAGTATGTGTTTGAGGATGAAGGAAGCGGGAATGGCCACTTCACGGTGAACGGCACGACCCAGACCGACGATCAACTGATCTATGTGGCTGCCGCTGATTTGAGCAGCATCCAATATGTCGGGGGTTCCTCGCCGGGCAGCGAGACGCTTGCCGTCGCCGCCTACGACGCTACGGCCACCAGCTACTCGAATTTCAGTTCCCTGACCGCCGCGACCACGGCTCCCGGTGCCAAATTGACGGCCGCCCAGATCAACACGGTTTACTCCGACGTCTTGGGGCGCGCCGCCGCCGCCGCCGAGCAGGCGGCATGGGTTGCGGCCGAGTTCTTGGGGCCGCTGAGCGCCGCGCAGGTCATCGCCGATATCGTCAACTCGTCCGAGGCTCAGAGCTATTCCTGGGCCGTTGTGCGGTTGTACCAGGCGGCGTTCGGTCGTGTTCCCGATCCGGGGGGCTTCCAGGTCCAGGTAGACGCCATAGATCCCGCCTCGGGCGGCACGGCGACGGTCTTTCAGCTGGCGCCAGCCTTCGTGGCCTCGGCCGAATTCCAAGCCCGCTACGGAACCCCGACCACGACCGCCACGCTGACGGTCTTCATCCAGGCGCTGTACGAGAACGTGCTGGGGCGCGCCGGGTCGACGGCCGAGGTCAATGCCTGGCTGGCCACCGGCGACAGCGCGGCGCAAATGTTGGTCGGCTTCTCGGGTTCGCCGGAATTTCAGGCCAGGGCCAACCCCGCGGTCGCGAGCCTGCTGACGATCAATGCGCTGGCAGAGACCATCGTCACGGGCCCGCTGTTCCAAACCGCCATCACCGGCGCCTCCAGCGCCAGCCTCCGGCGGCAGTGCTACGGCCGGCGACGGAGACGCAAACCGCCAACCTCGCGCTCTTGGGCCAATACGCCGCGGCCGGGTTCGCGACGGCGCCCGACCCGGGCGGCGGTACGCTCGTCAGCCAGACGGCACAGACAGATATGACCGCCCCGACCTTGCTGACCATCCCGCATCATTAAAGCCGCGGAGAAACGGCGCCGGAGGATCCGGTCAGATTGATGGGCCATCGGCGCCAGCCGCCCACAGCGCGGTGCCGGAGAGAGGATCGTCGCCGCACACCGTCGCATCGGGCGCTCCAAAGCTCGCGGTGGCAGGTTGTGATTCGGGGCGAGCCAGTGCAATGAAGACCTGACTGGCGTTGATTCCCGGTTTTAGGATTGCCCATGCGACCTTGCCGTGGACAGGGCCGCGCGCGGTCCATACTGTTCGCGTAAATAACCGCGTCAATCATGACCAAACTATTGCGCGGCATCCGACGCACCGTTGCGCGCCTCGCCCTATGGCTCGCCGTCTGCGTTGCGCCGGGGATCGCCCGGGCGCAGCACATCACCGTCGATGGGCTGCTTGTCGCCGGCGCAGACCTTGGCCGGGCCGAACTACTCGATCACCGCCAATCTCGGCAAGCAGGTCGGCGGCAATCTGTTCCACAGTTTCGGGCTGTTCGGCCTGACCCGGGCGAGACCGCGACCTTTTCGCGGGCCGGCAACGGTCACCAACATCATCGGCCGGGTGACCGGCGGCACGCTGTCGTCGATCGACGGCACGATCAGCATCGACGATCCCCGAGCGCCAACCTCTATCTGATCAACCCGTCCGGGATCGTGTTCGGGCCGAACGCGACGGTCAACGTCTCGGGCAGTTTTCATGCCTCGACCGCCGACTACCTCAAGATGTCGGACGGGGCGCAGTTTCAGGCGACCAACCCCGGCGGCAGCACGTTGAGCGCCGCGGCGCCGGCGGCGTTCGGCTTTCTCAACGCCGCGCCGCCGGCGATCACGGTCAACGGCAGCACGCTCGCGGTGACCGATCCCGGGCAAACCCTCGGCCTCGTCGGCGGGCCGGTCACGATCGACAACGGCGCCACCCTCGCCGCCCCCTCCGGCACGATCCACGTGACCAGCGCCGCCGGCACCGGCGAGGTGCCGGTCGATCCACCCAACACCTCCGCCTTGACCGTCGCCAGCTTCGGGTCCGGTCGAGCATCGCCGGCGGCAGCACGCTCGATGTCAGCGACCCCGTCGGAAAGACCAGCGGCGGCAGCATCTTCATCAGGTCGGGCACGCTGACGATCGCCGATGGCGGCTTTCTCGACGGGACCAACTACGGCACGGGCGCCGGCGGTCATGATCTCGCTGCTTCGGCGCGTCGCAGATCGCGCTGAGCGACGGGGCGGTCGATCCACGCGCCGGCGATCGGGCAGCGGCAGCGGCGCCAATGTCACTCTGACGACCGGCTCCGCGGCAGCATCTCCGCTTCGGCACGGGAACGATCTCTGTCCGGGAATGTTCTGCGTCGATGTCGGCAACGGCGCCGCAGCTTCCGGCGGCCCGCGGGATCAGCTGACCGTGACGACCGGCACGCTGACGTCTGACCGGCGATGCGATCTTCGGCAGCGACGCCCAGGGCTCGGGGAATACCGGGCCGATCTCGATAACGGCGAATTCGATCACGATCGACGGCACGCGCGTCGTCCTCCGTTTCCCCGCTGACCGGAATTCGCTCGGTCACCTGGCCGGCGCGGCGAACGCCGCCGACATCACGGTCAATACCGGGACCTTGACGATCCTGGCCAACGGCGAAATCGTCACCAACACCCTCGGCGCCGGCAATGCCGGCCACGTCTCGTCGCGGTGACGGGCGCCCTGTCGATCGATGCCACCGGCGCTACGGTCAGCACCGGCATCGGATCGGTGCCAGCCCGGGGCGTCCACCGGCAACGCCGGAGACCTCACGATCAGCGCGGCTTCGCTGTCGATCGTCGGCAGCTCGAGCGTCCTGCTGCCCTCGCCCGTTGCCGAGGGCTCGAACCCGTTTGCCGGCTTGTCGGCGCAGACCTTCAGTTCGGGGAACGGCGGCAGCATTTCGCTCAACCTCGGCGGCGGCCCGCTCGGCGATGAGCAATGGCGCGGTGATTTCGTCGAGCACCAGCGGCACGGGCCAGGGCGGGGCCTTGGATATCGCGGCGCAAGGGTCGCTTCTGATGAGCGGCGCCGGGACGGCGATCACCGCCGCTCGACCGGCAGCGGCGACGCCGGGTCGATCATGGTGTCGGCGCTGAACCTGACGATCGAGCGACGGCGCCGCGATCTCGACCGAGGCGGCCACCGCGAATGGCGGCAACATCGCGCTCGCGGTCGGCGACTTCCTCTACCTGGTCGACAGCCAGATCACCACCTCGGTCATAGGCGCCAGCGGCAATGGCGGCAACATCGCGATCGACCCGCAATTGCTGGTGCTCGACGACAGCCAGATCATCGCCCAGGCGGTGCTGGGGCATGGCGGCAACATCACGATTGCGGTGAGCGATTTTTTCCCCTCGGCCGACAGCTTGGTGTCGGCGAGCTCCTTGCTCGGCGTTTCGGGCACCGTCGACATCATCGGCCCGCGCGTCGATCTCAACGGCAGCCTCGTCGTGCTGCCGAGCGAGCTGCGCAGTGCCGCGGCGATCCTGCGCGACAGCTGCGCCGCGCGCGGCCGCCGCACTCGAGCCTCGACCCAGGCCGGGACGCGGCGGGCTGCCGCAGGATCCCGAGGCGACGCTGCTCGGCGCTGCATCTCGCCGGACGCGATGTTGCACCGGGGCCCGCGCGCCGCGGCAACGATCCGCATCGCAACCAGCGCAGCCAAACGGCGCTGCGGTCACGGCGCGGGTCAGGATCCGCTGTGATTAGCGCGGTGGACGGCAACGCCTCGCAGATGGCGGCTCGTCTAACGACGCGCTGGGCGGCGCAAACCATTGGCGTCACCGAGCCACCTTGCCCTGTATCAATCGGACAGACCGGAAGTGAGCCTGCCATGACCGATTTTACCGGCTCGATTACCACTGGCATCGTCCTCAGCTCCGTAACCCAAAACCCGGCGACCCTGGCGGCGGGTGGGTCTGTTAGCAATACCACGACGCTCCACAACGGCGATGTCGGCTCTACGGCACGACCGCCGCGGCGTGGAATTTCACCAATCTCGGCAGCATCAAGGCGGCCGGCACGGCGAGCAGTGGGGTGGACCTGCGGGAAGGTGGAACTGTCACGAATGCCGCCGGCGCGCTGATCGCGGGGGTCGTGGATGGCGTCTACATCGGCGGCATCGCCGGCACGGTCACCAATTCCGGCACGATCGCGGCGACCGGGAATTACGACCTCGGCGTCTGGCTCGCCTCCGGCGGTACCGTCGTCAATTCGGGCACAATCCTGTCGTCTCCCTCCCGGTATACTGTCAGGTTCGGCGGCGGTGGGTACCTGACCAACAGCCAGAGCGGTTACATCGGCTCCGGCGGCGTCGAATTCCTTGGCGCCGCCGGCACGGTCGTCAATGACGGGCGGATCGTTGACACCGATGGTGACGGCATCAACCTTGGGGCGGGCGGCAGCGTCGCCAACACAGGCTCGATCGAGGGGTTTTCCAACGGCGTCTATATTCATAAAGCCGCGGGGACGGTGACGAATTCCGGGGCGATCGTCGGCATCGACGGTGACGGCGTCGATCTCAACGCGGGCGGCAGCGTCGGCAACAATGGAGGCCTGATCCAGGGCTTCGGCGGCGTCTACATCCAAAACACCGCCGGTGTGGTCGGCAATTTCGGCACGATCCTCACCACCGGCGGTGACGGCATCGTGCTCGCTGCGGGTGGCAGCGTCGACAACAACGCGACCCTGATCGAGAAATACGATGGCGTCTACATCCACGTGATTGGCAATTTCGGCACGATCCTCGCCACCGGCGGCGACGGCGTCGTGCTCGATGCGGGCGGCAGCGTCGGCAACAATGGAGGCCTGATCCAGGGCTTCGGCGGCGTCTACATGCAAAACGCCGCCGGAACGGTGACGAATTCCGGCGAGATCGTCGGCACTAAGGGTGACGGCGTCGCTCTCTTCGCCGGCGGCAGTGTCGGGAACGCAGGCTTGATCGAGGGATCGTTCGTCGGCGTGTATATCAGGTCTGTCGCCGGCACGGTGATGAATTCCGGGACGATCGTCGGCACCGCCGGTTACGGCATCCATATTCTCGTCGCCGGCGGCAGCGTCGAAAATAATGGGGGCTTGATCGAGGGATACGGGGGTGTCTTCATTTACGGCACCGCCGCCACGGTCACCAATTCCGGTACGATCCGCGGCAACGACAGCGACGGCGTCAATCTCGACGCGGGCGGCAGCCTCGGCAACACGGGGCTGATTGTCGGATATTACGGCGTCTACATCGGAAGCGCCGCCGTTACGGTGACCAATTCCGGGACGATCACAGGGGCGACCGGCATCGCGATCGGCAACCGCGGCACGGGCAACGACACGATTGTCAACTTCGGGACGATCGTCGGAACCAACGGCATCGCGGTCAGGCTCGGTTCCGGAGACGAACAGATCGTTCTCGATCGCGGTTCGCAGTTGCAGGGAGCGGTTGCCAATTTCCACCCCGGGGACACCTTCGATCTGCCGTTCATGTCGTTCAGCAGCAGCGGCAGCGCCGCCGTTGTTAGCAACGGAACCGTTTCGCAAACGCTGCGTATCGTCGAAAACGGCGCCACTTTCACGATCGCCCTCGCTCCCACGCAGAGTTTCATTGGAGATTATTTCCACCTCGGCAGCGATGGGAGCGGCGGCACCCTTGTGTACGAAACGGGCTCGTCCCCGCCGCCACCGCCGGCGCCAAAGCAATTCAATCCGAAGCTATTTGCACTTTCCCCCCGCCTCAGGTGTTACCACCCACCCTCGTCGTCAACTCTGGCAGCAGCTGGAGCCCTAGCCCCCTTGCGTCAGAACCCACTGGGGCCTTTTTCACTATAGGGGGAGGAGAACTCGATTATAGCACTCTCATAAATCAAGGGACGGTCATCATTGATTCCGCCCAGTCGGTGACGTTTGGGACCGTTAGCGGTCCGGGCGGTACGATCGATCTTCGCGGTGGGACGGTCGCCTTCACGGGCTCGGTTGCCGCTCAAACGCTCGATTTCAAGTCCGGCACCGCGGTGATCGATCAGCCGCAACAGTTTTTCGGAGCGATCACCAACTTTGCGGCGGGCGACACGATCGATCTGGCCTCAGGGACAGCGACCTCCTATTCCTATAAAAATGGGGTGCTCAACCTTTCCTACGTCGCGGTCGGAACGACGACCGCAACGCCGGTCATGCTAGATGTGGCGACGCGATACGCCTCGCCCCAATTCGATACCAATGGCGGCACTGAAATCACCGTGGGGGCGTCTTCACCACCCACGCCGCCAGCGATTACCGCGCCGCCCCCGGTCACGGTGCAGGAGGGGGGAGCCACCACGATCACCGGCGTCGGCATCACCGATGCCGCCGCGGCGAACCTCGGCGAGATGGTCACCATCACCCTCGCCGATACCAGCGGCCTGCTCTCCGCCAACACCGCCGCCACCGGTGGCGGCGGTGCCATCTCCGGGTCGGGCACGACCGACCTGACCATTACGGGCTTGCTTTCCCAGGTCAACGCCGACCTCACGACGCTGACCGATCAGGACAGCTCGGCCGCCAACGACAGCATCACGATCAACGCCAGCGACAGCGGCGGCGGGACGGCATCGCAGCAGACGATCGCGATCACACCGGCTCTGAATTACGGTGCGATCGTTCAGCAAGACTATAGCTTGGAACTGCTTCGCAGCGCTGACGCTGGCGGTCTCGCCTCTTGGACCTCCGCACTTGTTGCCGGCTCGGTGACCCCGTCGCAGGCCGCATTCGATTTAGCATCTTCAGCAGAAGCGACGACCGATGTTCTGCCGATCGTGTGTCTCTATGAGGGCTTCTTCGATCGCGCCCCTGATCCGGGCGGCTTTAATTTTTGGGTAAACCAGCTCCGCAGCGGCGACCTCACGCTTAACCAGATCGCAGTCGATTTTGCAGCCGCGCCGGAATTCGCGCAACGCTACGGGGCGGAAGTAACGCCAACCGAGTTCGTAACGGCACTTTACGCCGATGTTCTGGGCCGCGCGCCAGACCCGGCCGGTCTTGCCTTCTGGGTCGGCCAATTGGCCACTCTGAACCCCACAACTGAAGCGGCCGTGGCGCTCGATTTTACCCAATCCCCGGAATATCTCGGCGACAGCACCTTACCGATCGACAACTGGCTGGCGGCGGCCGGCGAAAGCGGCAGTTATTCATCCACGATCTCCGGGCTTCCGAACTCCGCCACCGCGACGGCGCAACTCGTCCAGGCGATGGCGTCCTTCGCGCCGACCGGAGCCTCGCTCAATCCGGCGAGCGCCGCCGCGTCTGCCGCTGAACTTGTCCCTCAGACTGTGATCGCGCCGCCGCAGCACGCGCTTTCATGAACGCCGAGCCCGATCTTTGCAGGCGTATATCGTTAGGGCCGGGACAGGATCGACAGCACGTTCTTTGCGTGAAGCCGATCGCGCGTTTAGTGCTGGTGGATCAACGCGATGCCGCTGCCGATCAAGAGCAGGCCGGCGAGCTGCGGCCAGCCGAACGGCTCGTTCCACAAGAGATGCGCGATGACAGCGACGACGGCATAGCTCGCCGCAACCGAGGGAAACGCCACCGACACGGGGATCCGCTTCAAAGCGAGGATGTAGCAGAACGCGGCAACGACATAGATCGCAAAGCCGACAAGGGTCAGCGGGTTGACGAATTGCGCCGCAATGGTCGGCGATCCGAGCGCCCCCGATTTGAGCGCGATCTGCCCGACGACGCCGAGCAGGATGGCGCCGGTAAGGCTGACATAATAGATCGCCACCCCCCGGGACCCCTCAGGCGCGCTCGCGCAGCCGCAGCGGCGGACGGCCCGCCTCCGGTACCGCCGAGGCGGCGCGGATCACCGATTTGACCGCCGATTGCGGCTTCTTGTTCGCGGTCAGGTAAAGCCGGCCGAGATATTCCCCGATGATGCCGAGAATGACCAGCTGCACGCCGGACAACAGCAGCACCGCCGCCATCAGCGAGGCCCAGCCCGCCGGCGGGTCGAAGAACAGCGCTTCGGTCACCGCGACGATGCTGCCGATCGCCCCGATAAGGCTCAGCGCGAAGCCGGTCAAGGTGCTCAGGCGCAGCGGCATGACCGAGAAATTGACGAACATGCTGAGCCACAGACGCAACAGCCGTCGCATCGTGTAATTGCTGCGACCGACCGCGCGCGGCAGATGGCGAACGAGCAGCCGGTCGATGTCCTGCGTGACCTGCAGGATCAGCCCGTCGACATAGGGAAACGGCCCGTCATATCGGCTGATCTCCCGGGCGACAAAGGCGCTCATGCAGCGGAAGCTCGACAGGTAGAAACCCTTTGGCTTGTCGAGCACGAACCCCGCTACCCAGTTGGTAAACCGGCTGCCGAGGTTGCGCCAAAGGGCGTGCTGCTTCTCGTCATAATAGGTGTAGATGACCTGATGCCCGCTTCCCTGGGCAAAGGCGAGCAGCCGCGCCACCTCTTCGGGCGGGTTCTGCAAATCGTCATCCATCGTGATGACATGGGCGCCCCTCGCGTGGCGCAAGCCGGCCATCACCGCATTGTGCTCGCCATAATTGCGCGACAGATCGACCAGCGTGATCGGCACCCGCGCCCGCTCGACGAGTTCGCGGCAGACGGCGAGACTGTCGTCGGGGCTGCCGTCATTGACGAGCACGATCTCGTGCCCGCCGTCGATCGTCAGCTCTTCGAGCGCGTCGACGAGCTCCGCGATGCTTGTCGCGCCGTTATAAACCGGGATCACGATCGTCAGCGCCAATTGCGGCGGCGCCGTTTGCACGGGGGTCGGCGCGGGATCAGGCATGCCCGCCCCCTTCGATCGCTTGTTTGGCGGCGACCGCGATCAGCGAGCCGCCGAACGGAAACCGCATTCCGCACCGCAGCAGCGTGCGCTCAAAGCCGGTCGCGGCGCGGCCCAGCGCCTCGAGGGGCGCCGGATACAACCTCACATCGCTGCGTGCCCGCGCGCTTTGCGGCACCAGCTTGCGGCTCAACACCATGATCGGGAACAGCACGATATTCCAATAGCTGGCAAAAAGGAGCCGAAACCCGGCCGCATGCAGCAGCCGCGCGACGCGGCGCCTTGTATAGCGCCGGACATTGGAAACCGCGGCATCGTGGCGCGACAGCATCCAAGGGTAGGCGGGCAGGTTCAGAACCAAGACACCGCCGTCCGAGAGGCAGCGATGGAACTGGGCCAACGCCGCGCGCTCATCGACATCGCGGTGGCACAGCACATCGGCGGAGAAGATCGCGCCGAACGCGGCATCGCCGAACGGCAGCGCATTGACCGACCCGGCGCACACCGGGCGCGCGCTTTTCGCCGCCGCCCGCACGCAGGCGGCGGCGTCGCGGTCGAGCCCGATGACGGTGCGGTCGGGATAATCGGCAGCGAGCCGGGCCAGCAGTCCGCCCGTCCCGCATCCGGCATCGAGCAGCGGCTGCGGAGCGCGGGCCGATCCGGTCATCGCCCGGTACACCAGCAACAGGTTCGCGTGAGCTGCCGCGAACCACCACATCCGCTCCTCGGTCCGGTCGAGCTTGTCGTATTCGGCTCGGTCCAGGCGAAACCTCCAAGGCGCATGGTCGGCGGGCTAAACCCAGACCAGAACGCGATACGCCGCTCATCTATTCCGGCCGGGTTTCGGCCAGCGGCTCACGGATAGGCCGAGACCGTCGGGCGAGGCGGCGAGACACCCGCCAGCGGGCGCTTCGCCATCCGCTCTTCAGCGAGGATATCGCGTCGATCGAGGACCACCGAGAGCAGCGCGCCCATCCGCTCGACGCGATAGATCTCCCGACCCGGCAGCGCGCGATTGCAATTGTCCTTGGTAAAGGCGATGAAAAAATCGGCCGTGTCGCGCCGCTTCGCGAAGCGGAAATTCGCGGGGAAATAGTATATGGCGGAAGCCGGTGGACCGCACACGGCGACGGTAAACCGGCGCTTCGCGAAATCGGCGCCGTATTCGTGTTGCAAATAGGTTTCCAGGCCGCGGACTGCCTCGGCATAGGAATTGGCCCAGTAATCCAGCTTGAAGGTATGCTGCGCGCCCTCGACGCCGCCGACGAAGGCGTTGTAATAGACATATTCGTCGGGGTGCAGCAGCACCATTGTTGTCACATGCGCGCCGCCATAGAGACCGAGCGCGGCGTAAATCGTCTGCCGATACGGCACATGCGTCAGCCCGCTCACCGCGCGATCCATGGCAAGCGCCGCGGCAACGGCGATCGGCGGCAACACAAAGATGAAGTGGCGCATGCCGTCGAACAGCACCGCCTTGATCGCGATCGCGTAAGCCACCGGGAAGACGATCGAAAAACCTACCAGAAAGATCCCGAGCGCAGTCTCGCGCCGCAGAGCGAGGCCTTGCCGTGCCAACCCGATCGCGGCAAGCGCGACAGACGCGATCAACAAGACGAGGATGAGCTCCGGCAGGGCCAGCATGATATAGGTCGGCAGGTATTCCCACGGCAGATCGCTGGCCGGCACAAAGCGCCCATCGAACAGGGTGTAAAACGGAAACGACTGATGCGAGAAGGCGGCGAGGGCGCGCAGCGGATTGCCGATCGGATCGCGTTGCGCCCACGGCCAACACACCAGCATGACCGCGAAACTGATTGCGCCGACCGGCAGCAGCACGGCCCACAGGCTGGTCCATCCCGCCGCGATGGCGACCGACAGCTGTCGCGCCTTCGCCGCCTGCCAGCCAGCCGACAGGACCAGCAGCAGTCCGAGATAACACACAAACAACAGCCCGCCGACCCGCACCCCGAGCGCGAGCCCGATCGCCAACCCCAACTTGAGCAGGAGCCGCAGCGGCGGCCGCGGCAGACTGGGCAGGATGCGCACCATGTAATAGGTCGCCCACACGCCGCCGACCGCGAACGGGATGTCCTTTGGATTGTTGAACATCTGCCCGTAGTAATTCGGCGTCAGCAGCAGGAAGATCAGCGCGATAAAGCCGGCGCGCGGTCCCCCCATCGCCCGTCCGAGCTTCCAGCAGCCGGCGAGGCCGAGGATACCGACAAACCCATTGAGCAGATGGCGGGTCTCGTAGACGCCGAGCGGCGAGAACCGGTTGAGCGCCGCCGCCGCCATGTCGAAGGCGGCACCGTAATCGTAAAGATTGAGCCAATGCAGCGCGCGCTGGTCGGCAAACAGCGAGAGATAGTAATCGAGCGCTAAAACACCGTACCAGTTGTGGACGTCTTCGTCCCAGGTAACCCCGTAATCGGTAAAGGTGAAGATGACGAGAAGCGCGGCCACGAGGAGCGCCACGCCGGCGAGCCGGTCCCAGAGCCCGTCGGTCGCGCGGCGCGGCGATGGCGCCGCTCGCTCGGCGGCTTGGGTGAGCGCAAACCGCGGGCGGCGCAGTAATTCGACAAAACCCATGCTGCGTGTATCGGGCGGTTCGCGAGAGGGTGGCATATCTCGGAGCCGTCGTTTGCGCCGGGCGCGTGCCGTCTGTCAAGCCGGAATGCCCTCAAAAAGGGCAGGCGACCGGCTCACAGCCCGGCCTCCGCCAGAAGCGTTCCAAGCACCCGATCGGCGGCGAAATATTCGCCGGCCAGTTCGCGCGCGGCGCGGCGGTGGCGAGGATAGTCCGTCGCGATCGCGTCGATCGCGGCCAACGCCTCCTCGTGCGTCGCGTAATCGAACAAGCCGCGCCCGACCGGGCAGAAGCTGGTGAAACCGGTCCGCATTGTCACGACCGGCCGACCAGCGGCCAGATAGCACACCGCGCGGTCGCTGAACCAGCCGCTGTTCGGTCTGACGTAGATGTCCTTGGCGACCGTGAACTCACCGCGCGAGCCGGCGATAAATCCCTGGTAGCGTGCCAGAGAGGCTGAGAGGGGGCGCGGATCGACGAGGCTCCAGCCGGCGCTCTCGACCTGACGGCGCACCGCATCGTCGAGCGGATCCATCGCGAGCTGAAAGCCGGTTTGCGGCCGATGCTTTGGGATATCGAGGAATTTGACAAAGTTGACGTGCTTCGACCACAGATAGGTGGCGCCGTCGAACTCGATGTTCTTGCCCCTGTTCTCCCAGGTCGCAATCGTCGTGAAAGAGGCCGGCGCGCCGCCATCGTTAGGGCTTTCGGCTTGCGGCCACAGATCGAGATCGACCGGCGGCCGCGTCGCCCGCCAGGGAATACCGCACAGCGGCACCCGGCATCTCTCGCTGCCGAGATTGGCGCCATAGGTGAAAAAATGCGTATGCGCGTCGAGGTAGGCGCGGGCCGCCGGGTCGGCCTTGGCGTATTTGATCTGCTCATAGACCGGGTCGGTGTCGATCATGATGCGCACCGGGCAGCGCATATGATCCTCGCGCAGCTTGGTCGCGCCGCACAAATTGATCAGCCCGTCGGCCTCGGCAAAGAGCGCGCACACTCGCTCGCGCGAGAGCCCGTGATAGACATCGTGGATCGCGTCCCAATAGGCCCAGCGCTCGGCAAGGCCGTGCTGACCCATCGCCTCGCGCAGAAAGCCGAGGTTGTAGCTGCAATCCATGACGACGCTGCCGATGCGCGGATCGTAGGGATTGGCGCCGTGATCCTCGACGTACCAGGCTTCGTAGCCGAGCTTTTCGAGCGCGACGAGATGATTGATCGCCTGCCAGGCGATGCCGGCAAGCGGCATCTGGCCGGCGAAATGGAGGAGGACGATTGTGCCGCGTTTGCGCACGAGAGACCCGGGTCTGAGCTGAGGCGCCGGGGCAATAACGTGCCACATGGGGTTAAATTTCGCCCAATTTTTGCCGAGCCGCCGGTCTCGCCGAACGACGGGGCATTGGCGCGGCAAATACGACAGCCTATTCGCCGGCATGGGCTTGCCCCTGCGGCAAGACGCGTGCTAGGCAAGGCGGCGAACGAGCGGACCCGCGCGAGGTTCCCCGGCGGGCGGTCGCGGGATTGCTGCTGCGCGGGGCACGACAAGCTTTTTGCGTGCGGTGCGGGCTTGCCCGCCCCATATCATCCGCACGCAACACAGCGATGAACGAGGAGAAGAACCCAACATCATGACCTACGTCGTCACCGAAGCCTGCATCCGCTGCAAGTTGATGGATTGCGTCGAGGTGTGCCCGGTCGATTGCTTCTACGAGGGCGAGAACATGCTCGTCATCCACCCCGACGAGTGCATCGATTGCGGGGTCTGCGAGCCCGAATGCCCGGTCGAAGCGATCATTCCCGACAGCGAGACGGCGGCGGAGCGGTGGCTTGAGCTCAATCGCGAATACGCGTCAGCCTGGCCGAACATCACCCGCAAGAAGGCCCCTCCCGAGGACGCGGACGAGTGGCGCGAGGTTGAGGGCAAGTACGAGAAATTCTTCAGCCCCAACCCCGGCGGCCGTTAGGACGGCTCGCTCTGGCGATCGGCGCCGGCCTTGTCGGCACGGCATGGCTGATCTGCTGGCTCGGCCGAGCATGTTATGGTATATATTTAGTTGGCACTACCGACGCTTCCCCCTTGGTTCCGTGCTCTTCGTCGAGATGGTGAACGGTGACCTCGCGGTCGGTGGCCGCGGAATGCGTCGCATCAGCGCCAGTCGGGTCGGTTGCGCGAGAGACGAATATGACGGCCGAGAAGGTACCATTCGCCACCGGCGATTTTGTGGTCTATCCCACCCACGGGGTGGGCAAGATCACCGCGATCGAGACGCAGGAAATCGCCGGCTACATGCTGAGCGTCTTCGTCGTCATTTTCGACAAGGATCGCATGACGTTGCGGGTGCCGTTGGGGAAGGCCAAGGTCTCCGGATTGCGCAAGCTGTCGAGCCGCAAGGAGATGGACGCCGCGCTCGGCAAGTTGCGCGGCCGCTCGCGGGCCAAGCGCACGATGTGGAGCCGGCGGGCGCAGGAGTATCAGGCCAAGATCGCCTCGGGGGATCCCGGCTCGATCGCTGAAGTGGTACGCGACCTGTTTCGCAATACCGGCCAGCCCGAGCAGTCCTACAGCGAGCGGCAGATCTATCAGGCGGCGCTGGATCGGTTTGTGCGCGAATACGCCGCGGTCGAGCGGATCGACGAGATGACCGCGACCCAGCGCGTCGAGCAGATGCTGTCGGCCTGAGAGGCGGCCCGGCGACAAATCCGCGTCGGAGCGCGGCGAGTGCAGAGCTGCGCCGCAGACCAAAAAGTCGCTCGATTGCGCCACGGACGGATCTGGGCGGTCGCCTCGATCCATGGCGAGGCGGAGCGCCTCAAGCGGTTGCATGACCGCATCGCCGGGCGGTTCCGCGACGGCGACCGGATCGTCTATCTCGGCAATTATCTGGGCCGCGGCGGCGCGGTCGCGGCGACGATCGACGAATTGCTCGACTTTCGCCGCCGCGTCCTGGCGCGCTCGCGCGGTTTTGTCTGCGACGCCATCTTCCTGCGGGGCGCGCAGGAAGAGATGTGGCAAAAGCTGCTGCAGCTGCAATTCGCGGCCAATCCCGGCGATGTGCTCGCCTGGATGGTGCGCGAGGGCGTCGAAGCGACGGTGCAGGCCTATGGCGGCGAGTTGCGCCACGGCTTTGCCGCGACCCGCGACGGGCCGCGCACGATCACCCGATGGACGAGCGGCTTGCGCAACGCGATGAATGCCGCGCCCGGCCACCGGATGCTGCTCGCCAATCTGCGTCATGCGGCGTTGAGCGAAGACGACCGGCTGCTGTTCGTCCATGCCGGGGTCGATGCCTCGCGCCCGCTCGCTGCGCAGGGAGACGCGTTCTGGTGGGCGGCGCGCGACATTCTCGATCTGACCGCGCCGTTCGACGGCTTTAGCCGGGTGGTCCGCGGGTTCGATCGGCAAATGCGCGGTTTGGTCGAGGGTGAATTCGCGGTCTCGCTCGACGCTGGCGCCGGCCGCGGCGGCCGCTTGCTCGCCGCCGCCTTCGCGCCCGACGGCGCGGTCTTGGAGCTGCTCGAAGCCTGAGCGGTCCGCCTTAGACCGCCGTATAGCCGCCGTCGACCAGGAGATCGCTGCCGGTGACGAAGCTCGCGCTGTCGCTGGCGAGAAATACCGCGGCGCCGGCTATTTCATCGGGTCGGCCGAGCCGGCCGAGGAGGTGCTTCGCCCCGATCTGCTCGCGCGCGGCCGCGAACGAGCCGTAGCGCTTCAGGGTCCGCTGCGTCTCGACGGCGCCCGGCGACAGCGTGTTGACCCGGATGTTCTGCGCGGCATGGTCGATCGCCATCACCTTGGCGAGCTGGATGAGGGCGCCTTTGGTCGCGCAATAGGCGGCGCGCCCGGCGCTGCCGACGCGGCCGAGCTGGGAAGCGATGAAGATGATCGATCCGCCGCCGCCGGCGATCATCAACGGCAGCGCCGCGCGGCTCAAGAGAAACGCGCCAGTCAGGTTGATGTCGAGCACGCGTTGCCAGTCGGCGAGGCTCACGTCGGTTACTGTGCCGCTCGGATCGTGCGGCGCCGCGCCGCTGACCAGAATGTCGAGCCGGCCAAAGGCCTGATGGGCCGCCGCCGCGGCGGCGCGCGTCTCTTTTTCGCTGGCGACGTCGCAGGTTTGCGACAGCGAGCGGCCGCCGGCTTCGGTGACCAGCCGCGCGGTTTCCGCCGACGCCGCGGGGTCGATGTCGACGCAGGCGACGGCGGCGCCTTCTTTGGCGAAGGCGACCGCGATGGCCCGGCAGATGCCGCCGCCGGCGCCGCTGATCAGCGCCGCCTTTCCCGCCAGTTCCACGAGTTGCCCTCCGTGCCTAAAGCCGGCTCACAACATGACCGTGCCGCCATCGACCGCGATCGTCTGTCCGGTGACAAATCCGCTGGCGTCGGACACCAGCCACAGCACCGTCCCGACCAGATCGGCCGGCATCAGGTTGCGCTGGATCGTCTGGCCGGCCTTGATCGTCTCCAGCGCGCGGTCGAGCTTGCTCGCCGAAGAACTCAGCCGTGCCCTCGGTGATGACCGCGCTCGGCGCCAGCGCATTGACGCGGATGCGGTCGCGGCCGAGCTCGCGCGCGAGCCCTCGGGTCAGCCCGATGACCGCGGCCTTCGAGGTCGTGTAATGCAGCCCGTAGGGCATGCCGTAGGTCGCGGCGAGCGAGGCGATGTTGACGATGCTGCCGCCGCCCGACTCTTGTACGATCCTCTGACGCATCGCCGGCACCGCCGCCTTGCAGCAATTCCAGATGCCTTTGACATTGACCGCCATCGCGGCGTCCCATTCGGCCTCGTCGATCGCGTCGAAACGGCCGCCGTGCAGGGCGCCGTAGAGCGCCGCGTTGTTGATCAGCGCGTCGACCCGCCCGAAGGCCTTTAGCCCCGCCTCGACCATCGCGCGGGCGGAGCCGGCATCGGTGACGTCGAGCCGGGCGGCAATGCCCTGACCGCCTGCCGCGGCGACCTGTTCGAGCGTCGCCGCGCAATCGTTGATGTCGGCGGCGATCACCCGGGCGCCGGCCGCGGCCAGGCTGCGGGCGAATTCCTGGCCGAGGCCGCGGGCCGCTCCGGTGATCGCGACGACCTTGTCCCGTACGTCCATGCTGAAGCGGTATCTCTTCTCAGAGGACCTGATCGGTGCGCGGGTCGATCAGATGCATGTGATTGAGGTCGGCGACGAGCGGCATCATCTCGCCGGCCTTGCCGGCCGCGGTCGGATTGACGCGGCCGCAAACCTCGACCCCGTCGACCATGAAATAGACCATCGTTTCCATGCCCATCGGCTCGACGACGTCGAGCTGCACGTCGAACCCGGCGCGGCCGGGCGGCAGATCGCCGCGCTGCTCGATGATGTCTTCCGGGCGCAGGCCGAAAATCAACTCCTGACCGGCATGCGAGCGGTAACGCGCCACGCGCTCCTCGGGAACCGGGAGGCTCAGCGTGTCCGACAGGCCGATCGTGAGGCCGCCATTGCTCTCGATCAGCCGGCAGGGCAGGAAATTCATCGCCGGCGAGCCGATGAACCCGGCGACGAAGCGGGTCAGCGGGCGATGGTAGACCTCGTCCGGGGTGCCGATCTGCTCGATCCGGCCGGCATTCATCACGACGACGCGGTCGGCCAGCGTCATCGCCTCGATCTGGTCGTGGGTGACGTACACCGTGGTCGTCGTCACCTTCTGATGGACCTTTTTGATCTCGGTACGCATCTGGACGCGCAATTTGGCGTCGAGGTTCGACAGCGGCTCGTCGAACAGAAACACCTTGGGATTGCGCACGATGGCGCGGCCCATCGCGACCCGCTGGCGCTGACCGCCCGAGAGTTGCTTCGGCTGGCGCCCCAGCAGCTCGGTGATGTCGAGGATGCGCGCCGCGTGTTCGACGCGCTCCTTGATCTCGGCCTTCGGGAACTTTCTGCAGGCGCAGGCCAAAGGACATGTTCTCGAACACCGTCATATGCGGGTAGAGCGCGTAGTTCTGGAACACCATCGCGATGTCGCGATCCTTCGGCGGCACGTCATTGACCAGCTGATCGCCGATATAGATCTCGCCCGAGGTCGCCTCTTCGAGCCCGGCGATCATCCGCAACGTCGTGCTCTTGCCGCAGCCGGAGGGGCCGACCAGCACGATGAACTCGCGGTCGGCGATGTCGAGATCGATCCCCTGGACCGCCGGGGTCTTGTCGAAGGTCTTGACGATCTTACGCAGCGCGACTTGCGCCATGGATTCTTACCTCGTGGTCGATGTTGCCCGGTTCGGGAAGCGTTGCAGCCACTCTACCCCAGCCATGCGAAAATACCTCAGCGATTTTGTCGCGCTTACTCTGCGGCGGCTTTCGTGCCGGTCGTCGGGCTGAATATCCCGGCATCGTCTTCGCCGATACTGCGCCGCCGCTCCAATTCCTGGGCGTAGCGGCGCAGCGCATAGGCCTCGCTGACATAGCCGACAACGTGGCGCCGCTCGACATCATTGACAACCGGCAGGCTCTCCTGCGCCGCCCGGCTGAAGCGCACCAGGGCGGTGCGCAGATCATCGCCGGGCAACAGAAAGACGGCGGGGCCTGAAACCAGGTCGGCGACGGTGGCGGCCTCCCGGGCGGCGCCGGGACGACCGGCTTCCGCGGGATCGATCGTGCCGTACAACCGGCCGCTGCCATCGACCGCGAAAACCTGCTTGGTGCTGCCCGGCGGAAATCGTCGGAGCAGTTCGGCGATCGCCTGGTCGGCCGCGATCACCGCCGGGTCGCGGCGCATCATCGGACCGATCTTGATCTCGTCCAGCCACCCGATGTCTTCGGGGCTGCGGATCTTCAGCCCGCGCAAATGAAACCGCCAGGTGGCGAAAGAATAACCGAACCAGTGCCGCACCGCGAAGGCGGCGATGACGACGCCGACCATGACGCCGATCGTCGCCGAGAAATCGCCGGTGGTTTCCAGCACCAGCATGATCATCGTGACCGGCGCGCCGACGATGGCGGCCGCCACCGCACCCATCCCCACGAGGGCGTAAAGCACCGGATCGGGCGCCATGACGGGGGCGAGGCGCGCCAACAGCTCGGCGATAAACGTCCCGAACAGGCTGCCGATGAACAGCGAGGTGCTGAACAGGCCGCCGCGGAAACCCGAGCCGATCGAGATCGCCGAGCCGAGCGTCTTGGCGGCGATCAGCGCGGCCGCCAGCGGCAGATCGTAGCCGGAGTGGAGTTCGCGCAGGATGCCGCCATGGCCGCTGCCGAGGATCTGCGGAAAGGAGAGGGCGAGGAACCCGAGGATGGCGCCGCCGAGCGCCGGCCGCGCCCAGCGCGGGACCGCAAGCCGGCGGAACACCGCTTCGGTTCCGGTCACCCCTTTCATGACCAGAACGCCGAGCCCGGCCGACGCCAGGCCGATGGCAACGAACGCGAAGTAATCGGTCGCGGTCAGATCGAGGTGGCGATAGACGAGAAAGATCGGGCTGCCGCCGTGCAACCCGCGCACGGTCAGCGCGCCGATCAGCGCGGCCATGCCGATCGGCGCCAGGGTTTGCAGCGTATAGCTGCCGACGATCAGCTCGAAGGCGTAAAAGGCGCCGGCGAGCGGCGCGTTGAACGCGGCGGCGATCGCCCCGGCGGCGCCGCAGCCGACCAGGGTCCTCATGTCGTCGCGACGCAGGCCGAGCTGCCGCCCGAGCCGCGAGCCCATCGCGGCGCCGAGCTGGGTGTAGGCCGCTTCGAGCCCGACCGAAGCGCCGAACCCGCCCGACAGCAGGGTCACCGCGACAAGGCCGACGCTGTCGCCGACCGACATCCGGCCGCCGAACCGCGCATTGGCCTCGATCGCGTCGACGACCTCGCGCGGACGCCAGCGGCGCAACAGCGCGGCGGCGGCACCGACGAGAATGCCGCCGACGATCGGCATCGTCAGCACCCGAAGCCGCGGCAAATTCTCCGCGTCGCTCAAATGGCCGCCGGCGGACAGGCCGAAGGCCAGCAGATGCAATCCTTCGAGCAGGGCATCGATGATGATGACGCCGAGCCCGGCGAGCGCGCCGGCGCATACCGCGAGCAGGATCAGGAACAGGTCGCTGTCGCGCAACCGCGGCTCGGCGGCGTTTGCCGGCTGCTCCTCGGCGGCGTCGCTGTCCTCTTGGATTGATGTAAGATCGGCCACGGCGAGGCCATAGGCGAGCCGGCGCGCCGTGGCAAGCGGCGCGTTAGGGACAACGCCCAATTGGTCCGCTCATCGCGGTCAAAGAGCTGGGTGGCAAAGCAAGCCTCCCGCGGGTAGTGGGTCAACCCACTACCGGAAATCCGTTGGGCTTGAACCCTGGTTCCTTCTGAGACTTTTTAAAAAACGGAACCGTAGTTTGGCTTTCGATAGAGGCCGCGATCACCGGTCTGAAAAATAAACTCGGCCGCAGTCGCCAAGGCATGAGGCTGGGGTTGCCGTGCCAAAGAAATGTCTCCACAGTGGCACGTCTCACCGTGAACGCGACTTTCAACCAGAGCTCGAGGCCTTCTCGCCGGGTCAGCGTTGGCTGCAGGATGCGTAAAGGTGGTGTGCGCGCTGCGAGGACCCCCCATGGCGCCACCGTGGGCGACCTATCGGCTGCAGTTTCATCGCGGCTTCACGTTTCGCGATGCCTTGGCGCTTGTTCCCTATCTGGACGATCTCGGCGTCAGTCACATTTATGCCTCGCCTCTCACCGAAGCGAAGCCGGGCTCAACGCACGGCTACGACATCGTGAATCACAACCGGCTCAACCCGGAGATCGGCAGCGAGGTCGAGTTCCGCGCTCTTGTCGGGGCCCTCCATGAGCGCGGCATGGGCCTCGTCCTCGACATTGTTCCCAACCACATGGACATCGGCAGCGGGAACGCCTGGTGGCTGGACGTGCTGGAATGGGGCGAAACCTCGCCCTACGCGCGTTATTTCGACATCAACTGGGACGCCGCGCGCGCCGATCTGAGGGGACGCGTGCTGCTGCCCGTCCTCGGTGATCAATACGGCGCGATCCTCGAAGCCGGCGAGATCGTGCTTCGCTTCGATGCTGCCAACGGCTGCTTCGACTTTTGGTACTACGAGCACCGATTTCCGGTTTCGCCGCTCTGCTATTCGCCAATCCTCACCGCCGGTGGCGCACCGCTGGGTGTACTGGCCAATGAGTTTGCCGCGCTCAAACGTATGCGGCGGAGCGCCCGACGGGCGGCCGCGGCGGCGTTGAAACGACGGCTGTCCGAAGCAACGGCGGATACCGGCGTGGCCGCGGCAATTTCGGACGCCGTGCAAGCACTCTGCGGCCGCCGCGGCGACGCGCGCAGCTTTCGACGGCTCAACCGGCTGCTGGACCGGCAGGCCTACCGGCTCGCGTATTGGCGCGTCGCCGCGGACGAAATCAACTACCGCCGGTTCTTCAACATCAACGAACTCGCCGGGCTCAGGATCGAGCTGCCCGAGCTTTTCGCAGAAACGCATCGCCTGATTTTCGGGATGGCCGAGCGTGGCGATATCGATGGATTGCGCATCGATCATATCGATGGGCTGTTCGACCCCACCGTTTATCTGTCCGCCCTTCGCGGGCGATTTCCATCGCCCTTTTATCTCGTCGTCGAGAAGATCCTTGCGCGCTACGAAACCTTGCCCGATTGGCCGGTCGACGGCAGCACCGGATACGATTTTGCCAATCAGGTGCTAGGCCTCTTTGTCGATCCGGAAGGCGAACGCGCAATGACGCGCCTCTATCAACGCCTCACGGGGCGCCACGAGGATTTCGACGGGGTTCTGTTGGCCGCCAAGCACCGCATCATGGCGGTCAATCTGTCGAGCGAGATGAACGTGCTCGCGCGTCGGTTGCACCGATTATCGATGCACCATACGCGCACCCGCGATTTCACGTTCAACGGTATGCTCGCAGCGCTCGAACGGGTGATCGCGGCATTTCCAGTTTATCGTACTTATGTTTCGAAGCACGGGACTAGCGCCAGCGACCGCCGCTATATTGATTGGGCGATCGCCCAGGCCGAGAAGCAGGTCCGTGCGGTCGACACGAGCATTTTCGATTTTCTGCGCGGTGTGCTGACCGTCCGGCTTCCGGGACACCCGCGGCGCGGAGTCCTGCGCGCTGCGATGCAGTTCCAGCAGGTCACGGGACCAGTGATGGCCAAAGCGGCGGAGGACACCGCCTTTTACCGCTACTTCCGTTTGCTCGCGCTCAACGAGGTCGGCGGCGATCCGCGACGGTTCGGTCTCTCGCTCGCCGGCTTTCATCATCTGATGGGTGAACGCTCCACGGCCTGGCCGCGCACGATGAGCGCCACCGCGACGCATGATACAAAACGCGGCGAGGATGCCCGCATCCGTATCGCGATGCTGTCGGAGATGCCGCGACGGTGGACGCAGGTCGTGACGCGCTGGCTGCGCTTCAACCGTTCGCGGCGCAGCGAGGTCGGCGGCAGCATCGTGCCCGACCGCAACGTCGAATACTTGTTCTATCAAACCCTGGTCGGCGTATGGCCGCTGGACATCGCCCTCGCCGATGTCGACCGCGTCAAGGTGCTTGCGGAGCGGGTCGGCGCCTACATGCTCAAGGCAGTGCGCGAGGGCAAGGAGGTGTCGAGCTGGAGCAACCCCGACCCCGAATACGAAGCGGCTCTCGCGCGCTTTGTCGCAGTTACGCTCGATCCCTTGCGGCCCAGCGTCTTCCTCGAGGATGTCCAGCGTTTCATCGAGTTGATCGCCCGCCCCGCGGCGATCGCGTCCTTGGCGCAGACCGCCATCAAACTGACCGCGCCGGGCGCACCCGACATCTATCAAGGCTGCGAGCTGTGGGATTTCAGCCTAATCGACCCCGACAACCGCCGGACTCCCGACTGGCAACAGCGCGTCGCGCTGCTTTCCCGTCTCGCCGAAACCGGCGCACCAGCCGCTGACGCCGATTGGCGGGACGGTCACGAAAAGCTCCTCGTCGTCAGCCGGCTTTTGCGTCTCCGCCAGATGCATCCGGACCTGTTCGCCGATGGCGAATACATACCATTGCACGGTGAGGGCGGCACCGGGGGCGACCATCTTTGTGCCTTTGCGCGCCGCGGAGACGGAACGTTCCTCGTTGTCGCGGTGCCGCGGCTTGTCTACCGCCTTTGCCGCGATGGCGACGCGCCCGATTGGGGCGACACCGTGCTTACTCTGCCGGAGCATCGGCCCTGGCGCGATGTTTTCACCGGCCGGCGCTATGGCGGGTGCGCTTCAATCCTGGCCGGCGAACTCTTTGCCCGGTTTCCGGTCGCGGCACTCGTGGCGGAGATCTGACGGCTTGCGGCGAAGACGCCCAGCGCGGATCAGCTCGCGATCGAGTTCGGTGCCGGCGAGGACGATGGATGCCTTGCGGGAGGTAAGAAATGGACTGCGGTTCTTCCAAACGCGACGCGCGCCGGCCAGTCACCCGGCGGCTGCCGATCGGCGCCGAGGTTCGGTCCGAGGGGACGCATTTTCGCGTTTGGGCGCCGGCGAGCCGCGACGTCGCGGTAGAGCTTGACGGACTGCCGTCGCGGCATCTGACACCCGAACCCGGGGGGTATTTTTCGGGAATTGTCGAAGGCGTCACGGCCGGCGCCCACTATCGCTTCCGTCTCCCCGGCTGCGATCATGCCCTGCCCGATCCGGCCTCGCGGTTTCAGCCCGAGGGGCCGCACGGCAGCTCCGAAGTGATCGACCCGGCGGGTTTCCACTGGACCGACCAATCCTGGGAGGGTGTGCCGCGCGAGCGTCTCATCATCTATGAAATGCACGTCGGCACGTTCACGGCCGAGGGGACGTGGGAGGCCGCGATGCGCGAGTTGCCGGCTCTCGTAGAGCTTGGCATAACCTGCGTCGAGATGATGCCGATCGCCGAATTTCCCGGCCAGTTCGGCTGGGGATATGACGGCGTCGACCTGTTCGCGCCGACCCGTCTCTACGGGCGTCCCGACGATCTGCGGCGCTTTGTCGACCGGGCGCACGCGCTCGGCCTCGCGGTGATCCTCGACGTTGTCTACAACCACCTCGGACCGGACGGCAATTACCTCGCGGCGTTCTCACCGGCTTATTTCACTAACCGCCACGGCACAGAATGGGGCGAGGCTATCAATTTCGACGGCGCGGACTCCGCGCGGGTCCGCGAGTTTTTCGCCGCGAACGCCGGTTACTGGATCGACGAATATCATTTCGACGGGCTGCGACTGGACGCGACCCACCGGATATTCGACGATTCGGCCGAGCATATCCTTACAGCAATCGCGCGGCGGGTTCGCGAGGCCGCTCCCGGACGCTCCACGTTCATCGCCGCCGAGAACGATACCCAGCTGGCCCGGCTGGCGCGCGCGCCCGAAGCGGGCGGATGCGGGCTCGACGCTCTGTGGAACGACGATTTCCATCACGCAGCGCTGGTCGCGTTGACCGGCCGGCGCGAAGGCTACTACCAGCCATTTCACGGAACGGCGAGCGAGTTCGTCGCGCTGGCCAAGCACGGTTTTCTGTTTCAGGGCCAGGACAGCCAGGAACGCGGGTCGGCCGCGCTCGACCTGCCGGGGTCGAGTTTCGTAAACTATTTGCAGAATCACGACCAGATCGCCCATTCGGGAACGGGAGCGCGGGGCCACCGGTTGGCAAGTCCCGGATGCTGGCGCGCGATGACCGCCTATCTACTGCTGTCTCCGGGAATTCCGCTCCTGTTCCAGGGTCAGGAATTCGGAGCTTCGAGCCCTTTTTTATATTTTGCCGATCACCAGGGCGAGCTGGGGCGACTGGTCGCGAAGGGCCGCGCCGAATTTCTCGCGCAATTTCCCAGCCTGGCGTCGCCGGCGATGCAAGCGGCGCTGGTCGATCCGGGCGACCCGGACACGTTTCGCCGTTGCGTCCTGGACTTCGAACAGCGCGAACGGAACCGCGAGGCACTGGCCCTGCATCGCGACCTTATCGCACTGCGGCGCAGGCTGTTTGGGAATGGAACACCACGGATCGACGGCGCGACGCTCGGCGGGGACGCCTGGCTTTTGCGCTATTTCGGCGCCGGGGGAAACGATGGTCTGCTCATCGTAAATCTCGGCCGAGACCAAATACTCGAAACTGTCGCGGAGCCCCTCTTGGCAGCCCCAGACGAAAAAAACTGGCTGTCTCTGTGGTTGAGCGAGCACCCCGACTACGGCGGCACCGGTGTTCCCGCGCCGGTGGTCGACGGTATCTGGCACATTCCCGGCCACGCCGCCGTCGTCCTCTTCGGGGCATCAAGGGTCATCGATGTCGGCCGCAGCGATCGGCCCGCTTAGGAGGTGCGGGGTGCCGAGCTGATCGGGTTTTGACCCTAGCGCTCGGTCAGTTTCAACTCGATCCGGCGGTTGCGGCGATAGGCTTCCTCGCTGGTGCCGGGGTCGAGCGGCTGCTTGTCGGCAAAACCGGCGGCGGCAAGCCGGTTGGGCGGGATGCCTTGCGAGATCGCGTAGCGCACGACCGAGATCGCCCGCGCCGCCGACAATTCCCAGTTCGAGGGAAACTGCGCATTATCGATCGGCCGCCGGTCGGTGTGGCCGTCGACCTGCAGGACCCAGTTGATATCCGGCGGAATCTTGGCGGAGATCTCCTGCAAGGCGGCGATCACCGGGTCGAGCTGGTGCTTCGCGTCCTCGCCGAGGTCGGCGCTGCCCGGCGCGAACAGGACCTCGGATTGAAACACAAAGCGGTCGCCGACGATGCGGATGTCGGGGCGGTCGCCGATGATCTCGCGCAGCTTGCCAAAGAACTCCGAGCGGTAGCGCGCCAGCTCCTGCACCTTGGTGGCGAGCGCCAGATTGAGCCGGCGCCCGAGCTCCACGATCTGCGCCTGCTGGTCCTTGCCCTTGGCCTCGGACAGGTCGAGCGCCGCCGCAATCTGGGCGAGCTGCTGGCGCAGCGCGGCGATCGAGGCGGTCAGCTGCTCGACCTGCGCGCGGGCCGCCGCGCTTGTCTGCTGTTCGGCGGCTAGCGCGGTCTCGGCCTGCTCGGCACGCGCCGTCGAGCGTGTCGCGCTCGGCCACCGCGGTCTTGAGCTGGGTAGTGAGGCTGGCGGCGCTGGCGCGCAGATCCGCGTTGGCGCGACGCTCGAGCGCCAGGAGATCGCTCAGCTCGCTGACCTGCTGCTGCAGCTCTTTGAGCGCCTTGTCGCGCCCGGACAGGGCGTTCGCGAGGAAGAACTGGCCGGCGGTGAACACCAATAGAATGAAGATGATCACCATCAACAGCTGCGCCAGAGCGTCGACGAAGCCCGGCCAGATGTCGATGCTGGGGCGCCGCGAACGGCGGCTGGCTAGCGGCATGAGCGGGGCCGGGTGCGAGCGATGATGGGGGTCAGCGGCCGCCCTCCTCGGCGAGCGCGGCGATGGTGCGGGCGAGCAGCCGGATCTCGCCGCGCAACTCCTGCACACTCTGCGCCCGGCCTTCGGCGACATCTTCGGTCAGCCGGGCCATGTAGGCCTCGATGTTGCGCAGATGGGTGCGCAGAACATCGTCCTGGCCCAATGAATTTTCGGCGATCGTGGCCAGCCGCGCGAGCGACGGCTTCAGTTCCAGCTGGTTCTCGGCCAGCCGCACCATTAAGGATTGCCCCGCCTTGATGTGCTCGCCGACGATGCCGAGCCGCTCGGTGAGGCCGGCGAGGGTGGTGTTCGCGGCGATTCGGCTTTCCTCGCCGCGGGCGAGAATGCGCTGGAGGTTTTCGAGGCTGTCCGCGGTCTGCTCGAAGAGTGCGTGCAGATAGGCCGGCATCGAGCCTTCGCTGCCATCGCCGAACGGGCCCGAGGACAGCCTTGTGTAGGTCGACAGCCATTCCTCGAGGTCGTTGTAGAAGCGGTTTTGCGCCTGCCCGGCCTGCAAATCGAGAAAGCCGATGACCAGGCTGCCGGAGAGACCGAACAGCGACGAGCTGAAGGCCGTCGCCATGCCGTGCAGCGGCGATTCGAGCCCGCTTTTCAAATCGGCGAAGGCGCGGGCGAGGTCGCCCGCCCCGACATTGAGCGCGCCGATGACCCCACCGACCGAGCGCACCGTTTCGAGGAGCCCGTAGAACGTCCCGAGCAGACCGAGAAACACCAGGACGCCGATCAGATAGCGCGAGGTCTCGCGGGCTTCGTCGAGCCGCGAGGCGATGCCGTCGAGCAGGGTCTGCAACGAGGTCGCCGATAGGCTGACCCGGCCGCTCTGCCGTCGGCCGAGCATGCGCGCCATCGGCGCCACCAGCCGGGGCGCCGGCCCGGGCGGCGCCGTCAGATCCCGGTTCGTCAGGCGCTCGCGGAAGTCGTCGATCCAGCCGCTGGCCGGTCCGAGCAGCAATACTTGGCGAAAAATATAGACGATGCCGGCCAGCAGGATGCCGAGGATCACGCCGTTGACCGCCGGGTTGCCCATAAAGGCGGCGAGCAACGGCTTGCCGAGAGCGACCGCAAGCCCCGTCACCAGTGCCAGAAACAACACCATCCGCACGACGAACCGGTGCGGGCCGCGCATGCTGCGCCGCTCGGGTTGCGCCGCAGTGGCGTCGCGCTCAGCCATGACGATCCGCAATCGCCGGTGCGCCACGGGCTGCTCTCGGCGGGACCGGGCTCGGGCGCGGCTGCCGGACGAGAGCAGTCTCCATCGCGGATCAAACTCCTTAATGCGCTGCCGCAAACCGGCGCGCCGCTATCGCAGAGGCCGGCTCAAATTAGCCGATGGCGGTGGCAGGGGACACCGAAATCTGCGGCGTCGCCAAAGCCCCGGCCAGCCTTCATGGCATCGCTTGGGCTGCGCGCTGGGCGTCCCTGAGCAACGCCGCGAGCGGCAGATGGAGGTGGGCGTTGGCGGCCAGCACGTCGCCGCTCGTCATCATCGTCTGACCGCCCGAGAGGTCGCTGACAAAGCCGCCGGCCTCGCGCACCAGCAAGAGCCCGGCGGCGATATCCCAGGGGGACAGCCCGAATTCCCAGAACCCGTCGTAACGCCCGGCCGCGACATAGGCGAGGTCGAGCGCGGCGGCGCCGAACCGGCGCACCCCGCTGGTCGCCGCCATGACCCGGGAGAGCGTCGCGAGGTAGCTCGGATGGTCGCCGTGGCCGCGGAACGGGATGCCGGTGGCGATCAGCGCCTCGCCGAGCTGGCGACGCGCCGACACCCTGAGGCGGCGATCGTTGAGATAGGCGCCGGCGCCCTTTTCGGCCCAGAACATCTCGTCCCGGGTCGGCTCGTAGACGATCCCGGCGACAATCTCGCCATCGCGTTCGAGCGCGATCGAGATCGCGAAATGGGGAATCCCGTGCAGGAAATTGGTGGTGCCGTCGAGCGGGTCGACGATCCAGCGGTGGTGCGGATCGGTGCCCTCGGTCGCGCCGCCTTCCTCGAACAAGAGGCCGTAGCCGGGGCGGGCGCGCAGCAGCTCGGTCTTCAACGTGCGCTCGGCATGCAGATCGGCGGTCGAGACGAAATCGCTCGGGCCCTTGATCGAGACCTGCAGCTGCTCGACCTCGCCGAAATCGCGATTGAGGCCGCGCGCCGCTTTGAGCGCGGCGGCGGCCATCACGTTGACGATCGGCGAGCGCACCGCCATTGCCGCGCCTCTCTTGATGGGTCATTCCCGCGTAGGCGGGAATCCAGGGCTCCAAAGCCCGATCGCTTGCCCTGGACCCCCGCTTTCGCGGGGGTGACGGCAGTTATGGGTGTCGCCTAAGTTGCATTGGGGCGAGAACACGGGGTCAGTCCTTCGCCCGCTCGACATAGCTGCCGTCGGCGGTATTGACGACGATGCGGGTGCCGGCCTCGATAAAGCGGCGGGATCATGACGCGGCGGCCGTTTTCGAGCCGGCCGGGCTTGTAGGAGGATGAGGCGGTCTGGCCGCGCACCACCGGATCGGCCTCGACGACCTGCATCACCACGCTGGGCGGCATTTCCACCGACAGCGGCGTGCCCTCGTACAGCATCACCTTGCACACCATGCCGTCTTTGAGGAAATCGGCCGGATCGCCGATCAATTCGCGCGGCACGCTGACCTGCTCGTAGGTGTCGTTGTCCATAAAGGTCGCCTGATCGCCCTCCATGTAGAGGAACTGCATCTCCTTTTCGTCGAGCCGCACGCGCTCGACCGTCTCCTGCGTGCGGAACCGCTCGTTGAGCTTTGTCCCGCCGCGCAAATCCCGGAGCTCGACCTGGGCGAAGGCGCCGCCCTTGCCGGGCTGCACCAGTTCGCGCTTCAAGACGATCCACAGCTTGTTCTGATGCTCCAGGACGTTGCCCGGTTTGAGATCGATGGCGTTAATCTTCATGTTGGGATGTCTCGCGGAGAAAGATGAAAGATGGGAATTTGGCGGGCTTCCTACCAGCCTGAGAACACTGCGGGAAGCGGAATGCGCCGGCGATTAGGGAATAGGAGGGTCTGATGACGCCGCCATGGTGGCGACCCGACCGCCTCGCAACCCGCCGCGCCAACCTCGAGGCGCGCGGTCGCATGCTCGGCGCGGTGCGCGATTTCTTCGCCGCCGCCGGCTATATCGAGGTCGACACCCCGGCCTTGCAGGTGAGCCCCGGGCTCGAACCGCATCTCAAGGCCTTCGCCACCATGCTGCACGACCCGGAGGGCGGCGGCGCGCGGCCGCGCTATCTCCATACCTCCCCGGAATTCGCGATGAAGAAGCTGCTGGCAGGCGGGATGCCGCGGATCTGGCAGCTCGCGCACGTCTATCGCGACGGCGAACGCAGCGCCACCCACCATCCGGAGTTCGCGATGCTCGAATGGTACCGCGCCGGCGCCGACTATCGCGACCTGATGGCGGAATGCGAAGCGCTGCTGCGCGCGGTCCAGGCCGCTGTCGGCTGCGCGGCGCTGCGCTGGCGCGGTCGCAGCGCCGATGCGCGTCTGCCGTGGCAGCGCCTTACCGTCACCGAGGCGTTCGCGCGCCACGCCGGCATCGACCTCCTGGCAACCGCCCCGGAGCCGGCGCGGCCGGATGTGGCATTGCTCGCCGCGGCGGCGGCGCGGATCGGCATCGCGCCGCATCCGGGGGACGATTGGGAAGCGCTGTTCTTTCGCATCTTTCTCGAACGCATCGAGCCAAATCTCGGGATCGATGTGCCGACCATCCTCTATGATTACCCGCTGGCGCTCGCCGCGCTGGCGCGCCCCAAGCCCGGCGACCCGCGCCTCGCCGAGCGCTTCGAGCTCTATGTGTGCGGCCTCGAACTCGCCAACGCGTTCGGCGAATTGACCGATCCCGCCGAGCAGCGGCGTCGCTTTGCGGCGGACCAGGCAAGAAAGCTGGCGCTGTACGGCGAAACCTATCCGATCGACGAGGATTTTCTCGCCGCGCTCGATCACGGGCTGCCGCGCTGCGCCGGCATCGCGCTCGGCTTTGACCGGCTGGTCATGCTGGCGACCGGGGCCGATCACATCGAGGAGGTGTTGTGGGCCCCAGTGACATGAGAGCTCCCGACAATGATAGCCCCCGAGATAAACATCCTGGGCCGGAGTCGCGCCGCGGCGCGGTGATCGGCCTCATCCTGGTGCTGGCGCTCGTCGCCGTCGGCTGTTTCCTCGTCGAGGCGCTGCGGAAAAACGCCAATCTCCAAGACTGTGTCATGTCCGGCCGCACCAACTGCGCGCCGCTCGACGTGCCAGCGAAGCGTTAGGCGAAGGGCTACCTTATGGCAACAGTTCGGGCAGCGCGCGGATGATCCGATCGGGGCGGATCGGCGAACCGGGCGGCAGCCCGATGCCATACCCGTCATACCAGATCGCGTAGATGCCGAGCCGCTGCGGCGCGACGACCTCCCATTCGAGATTGTCGCCGACCATCCAGGTCTCGTTGGCCGCGACGCCGAGCGATTGGAGGGCATGCCGGTAGGCCTGTTCCTCGGGCTTGCCGAAGCCGTGCTCGCCCTCGATCTGGATATGGTCGAAGCGGTGCTCGAGGGCAAAGCGCACGACCTTTTTGCGTTGCGGCGCGGCCGCGCCATTGGTGACGAGCGCAAGCCTGACCCCAAGCTCCTTCAGCCGGTCGAGCGTCTCATGCGCGCCCGGAAACATGCGCAGTTCGGCTTCCTGCAGCGCGTTGAACCGGTCGGCGATCGCATCGCAAATCTCGGGCGGCGGCGGCGCATGGCCGCTCGATGCGGTCAGCTCGGCGAATGCGTTGCGGACGATGTGGCGGCGCGCCTCGCCGATGCGGTGACGCCAATGCTTGTGCCGCGCCTCATCGGCCCACAGGTAACGCGAATAGGCGTGCATCGCGGCGATGACATCCTCGGGCGGATGGGGATTGAGATGCTCGGCAAAGTCGGCGACGACGCGTTGCCACTGCCCGGCGGACTGGCCGAAGGCAGAGAGGATCGTGTCGTCGAGATCGAACAGGATGGCGCGCGGCAGCTGGGACATTCGGCTGATGATCAGGCTTGCGATAGCGGCCAGTTATAGACCCGCTGGAGGGTCTCGCCCATCAGCATCGCCCGGTCGCTGTCGGACAGGCGGTCGGTGACGCGAAACGCCTCGACTCCCTGCTCGTATGTCAACAATCCGACCGCTCGGGTCCAGTCGGTACCCCATAGGCAGCGATCGAAGCCGAAGGCATCGAAGATGCGGCTAAGCGGGTTCCAGATGTCCTTGTAGGGGAACGGTTGATGCGCCAGCGTGCAGGCTCCGCTGATCTTCACCGCGATGTTTTTGTGGGCCGCCAGGGCCAGCAGCTTTGGCAGATCGGCGAAGGGCTCGGCCGGCGGCGGTGGCGCTTGCGGCTGCCGCAAGCCGAGATGGTCGATCACGAGTTGCGTGTCGGGGTTGCGGGCCGCGAGCTGGCCGACCTGATCGAGACGCCCTGAACACGCCAGGTTGACCGGCAGGTTGTGACTTCGAGCGGCGGCCAGAGCCCGGTTGATGCCGGGGTCGGCGGGGTCGCTCGACACGTCGTCGCGCAGGAAAACCCGGACGCCGACCGCGCCGGGGGTCGAGGCCCAGCCGGCGATCGTATCAGCGACGCCTGGATCGGTCGTATCGACCGGCTTGATCAACCGGAAGCGTGTCGGGTGCGCGGCATAAACGGCGACGGCGTAGCTGGCGTCGTAGCGGTACATGCTGAACGGCGAGACCAAGAGCGCGCCATCGACACCGACGGCATCCATCGCGGCGACCATCTGATCGCCGGTCACCTCCGCCGGGCCGACCAGAGTGCCAACCCACGGGCGGCCCGGGTGGTTGCGTTCGTAGGCGTGCACCTGTGAATTGATTGTCGGCATCACTGGAGTCCCCCTAACCCTTGTCGATCGGCCGATGTGCTCGGCATATTGCCCGGAACAATAGTTCCGGACGCCCTTGCCCTCAATCCGCAAGGCTCGCCGAGCTTGACGCGCTGGTGGCGAACGGCCACCTTAGCTAGGTTAGCCAGATTAACTAGAAGCAAGCCGCGATGAGCGAAACCGTCAACATGCATCAGGCCAAGACCACCTTGTCGCGTCTCGTCGAGCGGGCGCTCGCGGGCGAGGAGATCGTGATCGCCCGCAACGGCGAGCCGCTGGTCAAACTCGTCCCAGTCCCGAAGGAACCCAAGCTGCGCGTGCCGGGCCGTCTGAAGGGGAAAGTGTGGATGTCGCCGGATTTTGAGTTCACTGACGAGGAGATCGAGGAGCTGTTCGAGCGCTGGGACTGTTGATGCGCCTGCTGCTCGATGCCAACGCCTTTGTATGGTGGGTAACAGCGTCAGACCGCTTGGGCACAAAGGCTCGCGATGCAATCGCCGACCAAGCCAACAATGTGGTAATTGGCATCGGCGCTCTCTGGGAGCTCGTTATTAAGCGCTCCCTTCAGAGGCTACACTTCCCATACGCTTTCGAAACCGCACTTAGCGACGAGGGGTTCGCCGTATTACCAATCAGCTTCGGGCATTTGCGCGCGCTCGACGGGCTGCCGCTGCATCATCGCGATCCATTCGACCGCCTCTTGATCGCGCAAGCACTTACCGAGGGTATCCCGATCGCTACAAGCGACTGGCGCTTTGCCGCTTACGGCGTGCAAATCGTCTGGTGATCGCACCGCGCCCCTACTTTGCGGCGTCCATTGCCCTGAGCCGCGCCGTCGCGTCACGATCGAGCGCGCCATCGGCGAGGAGCGCGACCCGGTAGTCGCTCAGCGCGATCTCGCGCGTGATCAGCCCGTCGGCGACATCGGCGGCGACCTGCTCGGGGTCGCGCTCGGCGGGGTCGCCAAAGCCGCCGCCGCCCGGCAGTTCGAGCCGGGCGAAATCGCCGCCCGGCACGGTCTGCCGGCCCTTCGAGCGGATCGGCTTGCCCGAGACCAGCGACACCCGGCCGGGCGCGCCCATCCCGCCGCCGTCGCGGCCGCGCGCCGGGTTGTTGATGCGCTCGAAATTGCACAACAGCGCGACCGGCATGCCGTCGGCGCCGCCCAGCTCGATGACCTGGCCGAGGCCGCCGCGGAAGCGGCCGACCCCGCCCGAGCCCTCGCGGAACTCGCGGCGGCGGAACATGACCGGCGCGATCGATTCGGTTGCCTCGACCGGGATCGTGCGCACTCCCGAGGGGAAGGCGGTGACGTCGAGCCCGTCCTTGCCGGGCCGCGCGCCGGTGCCGCCGCAATGAAAGATCACCGTGCTGAACGGCGGGGTCTCGCCATTGCCTGGGGCCACACCGGCGCCGAGTTCGTCCTCGACATCGGCGCCGCCATAGATCTGCGGGTTCCACAGCGAGGAGGCGCCCTCGGCCGGAACCCCGCCTTCCATGACCTGATGCAGACAGCCGAACACGACATCGGGCAGCATGTGGCCCGACCGTGTGCCGCGCCGCGACGGCGCGCGGGCGCTTGACGTTGAGAAGGCATCCCTCGGGCGCGCTCGCGGTGATCGGTGCCAAGGAGCCGGCATTGTTCGGCACCTCGGGCGCGACCAGGCATTTGACGCCAAAAGCGGTGTAGGCCAGCGTGTAGTTCATCACGACATTGATGCCGAAGGCGCTGGCCGGCGAGGTGCCGGCATAGTCGACATGGATGCCGTCGTCGCCGATCGTCATCTCGGCGGCCAGCGTCAACGGCCGGTCGTAGCCGTCCATCCTCACGCTGTTCCTGTATTTGCCGGGCTTCAGCTTGCCGATCGCCTCGATCGTCGCCTGGCGCGAGGTTTCGATGATGTGCTCGCCGAGGCGGTCGAGATTGGCGATGCCGAACTCCTCCATCATGTCGACGAGGCGGCGGCTGCCCTCGTCGTTGCACGCGGCGAGCGCGTAGACATCGCCCTCGACCTGCAAGGGCTCGCGCACATTGGCGCGGATGATGCGCATCAGGTCTTCGTTCATCTGCCCTTGGCGCGCCAGCGCCATCAGCGGGATCGCGAGGCCCTCCTCGAAGACCTGGCGGCCGTCCGGCCCCATGCCGAGCCCGCCGATATCGACGACATGGACCGTGCTGGCGAAGAGGCCGACCGGGCGCCCGCGCAGAAAGGTCGGGCTGCAAACGGTCAGATCGTGCAGGTGGCCGCAGGTCAGCCACGGGTCGTTGGTGATGTAGTGGTCGCCTTCCTTCATCGTGTCGAGCGGGAAGGCGGCGAGGAAATGCTTGACCGCCGCGGCCATCGAATTGACATGGCCGGGGGTGCCGGTGACCGCCTGGGCCAGCATATTGCCGTCGCGGTCGAAGACCCCGGCCGACAGGTCGCCGGCCTCGCGCACCGGCGTCGAGAACGCGGTGCGCACCAAGGTTTGCGCCTGCTCCTCGACGACGGCGATGAGCCGCGACCACATGATCTGCATGTGGATCTGAGAGAGCGCGGTATTGGGACGAGAGAGCATGAAGCGGGTCCTTCGGTCAGGGCCTCGATGCATTTCGCACCGGCATTTTAGTTTTGCCAGGGTGGCCGAGGCAATGCGCCGGAGCGGGACGCGGATTCTAAGGGTAACGCAATACTGGAGTATCCGGCAGCCGGCTTTCGCAATTCGGTTGCGAAGGTTACCATTGTCCCGCGACTCCGAACCGAGATAACACGGCGTCGAGCCTTGAAGCGAGGGAGGGGGCATCCGATGGGCATCGACATGTCGCGGCGCGTCGCCGCCGAGTTTTTTGGAACATTCTGGCTGGTATTCGGCGGCTGCGGCGCCGCGGTGCTCGCGGCCGGGTTCCCCGCCCTCGGGATCGGCTTCGCCGGCGTCGCCCTCGCCTTCGGCCTGACAGTCTTGACCATGGCTTATGCGGTCGGCCACATCTCGGGCGGCCATTTCAACCCGGCGGTGACGATTGGCCTGTGGAGCGCCGGGCGCTGCGCCAGCGGCGACGTCATACCGTACATCATCGCCCAGGTCGTCGCCGCGATCCTCGCCGCCGGCGTGCTGTGGCTGATCGCGTCGAGCCAGCCCGGCTGGCTCCCCGGCGCTTTTGCCGCAAACGGCTATGGCGACCTCAGCCCGGGCAAATACAGTCTCGGCGGCTGCTTCCTGACCGAGGTGCTGATGACGTTCTTCTTCCTTTTCGTCATCATCGGCACGACCTCGAAAGGGGCGGCCAGCGGGTTTGCCGGCATTCCGATCGGCCTGGCATTGACCCTGATCCATCTCGTGTCGATCCCGGTCACCAACACGTCGGTCAATCCGGCGCGCAGCACCGGGCCCGCTCTGTTCGCCGGCGGCGGCCATATCGGGCAGCTATGGCTGTTCTGGGTGGCCCCGATCATCGGCGCGGTGATCGCCGGTCTCTTGGCGCGCTGGATGTACGAGCAAGAGGCGATCATCGAGACCGTCGTGGTCGAGGAAAGCCGGATCGGCTGAGGTGGCGGAGGGGTACGAATGCTGAAATGGCTGGGATTGGGCTTCGTGTTCGCTAGCGGGCTCGGTGGCGTCGCGTGGGCGCAGGGCACGGCTCAGTTCGATGGTCAATACAGGGGGGAACTTACGCTCACGAGCGTCATCAGCGGCGACTGTACCCAGCCTCCCCTAGGGGCGTTGTACCCTCTGACCATTTCCAGGGGTGAAGTCCGGTTTGCCTATCTCCCGCACTTCGGCACTACATTGATCGGAAAGGTGCGTGAAAACGGGGCTTTCAAGGCCTCTGCCCGCTTGAAAAAGGGATCTGTACAAATGTCGGGGCGGGTCCAAGGACTCAGCATCACCGCTGATATCGTAACGCCCAGTTGCAAATACACTTTTGAAACGAAGTAACAGGCTACAAGGATATCGGCAATCAGGCGGCGATATCTTCCGCGCGGCGCAGAAAGTAGCGGTTTGGTGCGCTGCGCGGCCGCGCCGCCAAGCGTTCATGTGCCAGCGCCAGCGCGACATCCTGCTGCCCGGCGCGCACCGCCGCTTCGGCGAGGGTCCAGTCGATGACGTCGCGTTGGGCGTGGCTGCCGCCGATCTGCCATAGATCCCAGCGGGTCTGCAGCAACAGCGTGATCGCCCGGTCGTAGGCGCCGCGATGGAACGCTGTCAGCGCTTCGACGACCGGAATGCCGACGGTGCGATAGAGCCCGGCCGCCTCGGCATCGCTACCCGCCGTCTCGCGCATCGCATCGAGCCGCCGCTCGACCAGCGCCTCCTGGCCCGAGCGCAGCTCCGCCATCGCGGCATGGATGTCGGCGAAGACGAGGCATTTCCCGTCGGCGTGCCCGTCCCACAGGGCCGCCAGATCCCGCCAGCGATCGCCGACGTCGCAGCCGAGCATGTCGAGGCGCCACAGCAGTGCCGAGGCATTGGTCAAGCTCAGCGCCAAACGGCGTTGCGTGGCGCGGAGCGGGCCGTCATAGAGCGCCAGCGCGGCGTCATATTGCCCGAGTTCGAGGTGGAACAGCGCCTTGTGCCACCAGATGTGGACCTGATTGAGGTGGCTCGGGGTCGACCACAGCGCCTCCCGCGCCGTCATCCACCCCAGCCCGTCTTCCGGGCGGCCGGTCATCTCCATGACATGCGCGACCGTGTGATGCGGCCAGAAGCTCAACGGTTCGAGTTCGGCCGCCTCGCGCAATTCTGTCTTCGGCGCGGGCGTAATCGCCGGCTTCCTCCAGCCCGAAGCCGTGGAAGGCCAGCAATGTCGGGTAGCCGGGTCGCTCCTTTGACCACAGCGGCAGGGCCCGCGCCGAGCGATCCCGCACCCAATGGAAGCGTCCGAGGAACCCGTCGACCAGCGCCGCACCCTGATGCCCCAGAATGTCGAACGGGTAGCGCATCAGGTGGCGGTCCATCACGGCAACCGCGGCGCTCCGGGCGCCCTGCACGAGGTGAGACAGAGCGGCGAGATGGGCATGCTCGCGCTCGTTCAAACTCAGGGACCGGACGGCATCGACCAGCGCCCTCGCCTGGGTCAGGAGACCAGGGTCGTTAGCGACCGCGAACACCCAGGCCTTGCCCAGATTCGCCATGGCGAAATCGGGTGCGGCCTGGCGTGCCGCCTCGAACAGGCCGACCGCGTCGCCGTGGACGAGATTGAACGCCCGTACGGCGAGATCATAGTCGGCGACGGCCGCAGCTGTCGCGCCGGAGAGGTGATGCCCCTGAGCGTCCTGGCTCATCATGCCTCCGTTGCTTCTGGAAGTCCGGCCCGGGTTGACCCTGTGGGGCGGTGGCCCGTCGGCTGATGGCGGCTTGCACGTCTTACCGGAGCTTATCACGAGTTTGTCGCGCGCAAGCACCGGAGCGTCCTGCTCACGGCAGATCGGGTACCAGCAAGCTATCGCGTCAGCAGGGAATTGCCTGCACGTGGCCGTCGCTCGCGTAAGCAATGATCCTGCGGTCCCGGGTCACGATCGGCGCACCGAGGTGACGCGCGGTCGCTACGATAAAACGATCGCCGGGGTCACCATGAAAATTTCCCGGCAAGTACGAGGCATCGATCGCGATCTCCGGAGTCAAGGATGCCTCCTGGATGGAGGGGGCTGCCATCACCTTGGCGAACCAGGTCTTCGGATCGGGGAGGAACTGCACTGCCGATCTCCGCCCCGCCTTGGGTTTGCTCAGTAGGCCAACTTCCCAAGCGGAAATTGGTGAAACGAACACGCCTCCCGCGCGGCCGGCCTGGACAATTGCAGCCGCCGCCGGCCCTGCCAGCGGATCGCCTTGGCAAGCCAGATCACCGCGCAGGTATCGAGCAACACCGCGCGCGGCAACGCAACGTCGCTCACCGGTAGATTTCGCCCTCTTCCGCGGCGAAGGCCTCCTCGGCGACAGGATCGGTCAAATCGACTCCAGGCGGGATCACAACAGATCCGCGTAAGAACCCGTGAAGCTCCTTGACCGCGGCCGGCCGGCAGGTTCGATCCAGCCACATCCCCTTGATCCTTGGATCGCGCTCGCGCTCTTGACGCAACGCTTCTTTTGCGCCTTCAGCGATCAACGGGATCTCCTCCGATGTCGCGAAGCCGGGGTGAAGTAACCTCACACTACCGACGTCGTCATACTGGAACGCCGCATACGTAACGGAGTGAAAGACAGTCCGATCACGAGGGTTGATCGTAAACCGCACCATTCCCCCAATCGTTTTCAAACGCTCTACTAATAGCGTACGCAACTCCGTTATCACAGCGGTGGGAATTGAGAACTCACCGGCTAACCAACGCCGCATCGTCCGATCGGAAATATGAAGGTCCCGGGCCAGCGAGGTTTGCCACCGCTCGCCGTAGAGAGCGCGGCCCGTTTTTGCGAGATCGTCTGGGGTCATTGAGCGGGCCTCCTGCCCGGTCTGGCCGGACCTGATTGCCCGCGCCGTGACCTACATTTAGGAAACGCGCTGCCTGACTTCAATGACGGCGACGGGGGGATCTACGCCAACTTGTAGGCCCGTCGCGCCAGCAATTTCCAGCTGCCGCCCTCTCTTGCCAGACCGCGAGGACGCCGATCCTGATGGTGTTCAGTGTCACCCCAGCGCCTGCCGCAATTGCTGGCGGGCGACGACGAGCATAGCGAGATCGGCGGCGCCGGCGGCGCGCAATTCGCTGGCGATGGCGTCGGCCGGCGCAAGCCGGTCGGCATGGGCTTGCGCCCAGGCGGCGAGCGGATCAGCGGCGCCGTCCGCGGTCGCCAGCACGCGTGCGGCGAGCTCGGCCTGCAACGCGTAGAAATCGTCGATCAGGCTCTCGGCGGCGATCTTCTGCCACGGCGTCTCGGACGGCAGGCGGCGTGCGGCGGCGCGCAACTCGTCGAGGGCAAAGCGGGCGCCGAGCTGGTAGAACGTCCGCGCGGCGCGGTCGACCGGTTGTGCCGGCGCGCTCGGCCAATGCGCCGATCTCGAAGGCCGTGGTGAGAAAAATCACCCCGCCGACGCGCGCGGCCAGCGGTTGCGGCACGCCGGCGGCAGCAAAATGCGCGGTGCGCTGATCGAGCAACGCGCGCTCGCTCGGCGGCAACAGTTCCGGGACGATCTCCGCCAGGTGCCGCACCGGCGGCGCGAAGCGGGCGATCTCGCGCCCGAGATCGAGCCGGTTGCCGCGCAGCAGCCAGGCCGCTTCATGCTCGACGAGGCCGGCGATCTCGAGCAGCATCTCGGTCTGCAGCGCCGCCGGAACCCGGTTGTCGAGCGCCTCGATCTCGGCCCACAGCGCCGGCAGCGCGAACGCCTCGCGGACGATCCGATAGCTGCGCGCGATGTCGGGCGCCTCACGCCCGGTGCGCGCGCGCATATCGTGGATGAAGGTGAGGCCGGCGCGGTTGACGAGATCGTTGGTGACGACCGTCGCGATGATCTCGCGCTTCAGCGGATGGGCGGCGATCTGCGCCGCAAAGCGCTCGCGCAACGCCGGCGGGAAATAGTCGCGCAGATCGGCGGCAAGCTCGGGCAGGTCGGGCAGATCGGAGGCGAGCAGATCCTGGTCGAGCGACATCTTGGCGTAGGCGAGCAGCACCGCCAGCTCCGGGCGCGTCAGCCCGCGGCGCGCGGCGGCGCGGGCGGCGAGCGTCTCGTCGTCGGGCAGGAATTCGAGCGCGCGGTCGAGCCGGCCGGCGCGTTCGAGGTCGCGGATCAGCCGCGCCTGGCGATCGAGCGCGGCGGCTCCGCGCGCCTCGGCGACCGACAGCGCCTCGCCCTGCAGGTAATTGTCGCGCAACACCAGGGCGGCGACATCGTCGGTCATCTGCGCCAGGAGCGGCTCGCGCTCCTGCCGGCCGAGCGCGCCCGCGGCGATCGCGCCGCCGAGCAATATCTTGATGTTGACCTCGTGGTCCGACATCGAGACGCCGGCCGAATTGTCGATCGCGTCGGTGTCGATCCGGCCGCCCTTGAGCGCATAGGCGACCCGGCCGCGCTTGCGTGACGCCGAGATTGGCGCCCTCGCCGACGACCTTGGCGCGGATCGCTCTCGCCATCGATGCGCAGAGCGTCATTGGCGCGGTCGCCGACCTCGGCATGGCTCTCGCCCTTCGCCTTGACGAAGGTGCCGATGCCGCCGAAGAACAACAGGTCGATCTCGGCCGTCAGCAAATGGCGGATCAGCTCGGCCGGGGTCAGGTGGTCCTCGGTGATGCCGAAGACCCGCTTCATCTCGGCGCTGATCGGGACCGCCTTCAGTGCCCGGTCGAAGACGCCGCCGCCCGCCGAGATCAGCGCCCGGTCGTAATCGGCCCAGCTCGAGCGCGGCAGGCGGAACAGCCGCTCGCGTTCGGCAAAGCTCGTCGCCGGGTCGGGCTGCGGATCGACAAAGATGTGCAGATGGTTGAACGCGGCCAAGAGCCTCGTGTGGCGCGATTGCAGCATGGCGTTGCCGAACACGTCGCCCGACATGTCGCCGACCCCGACCATCGTGAAGTCGCTCGGTCTGGATATCGCGGCCGAGCTCGCGGAAGTGCCGCTTGATCAGTTCCCAGGCGCCGCGCGAGGTGATCCCCATCGCCTTGTGGTCGTAGCCGGCCGAGCCGCCCGAGGCGAAGGCGTCGCCGAGCCAGAAGCCGTATTCCAGGGCGATCGCGTTGGCGATGTCGGAGAAGGTGGCGGTGCCCTTGTCGGCGGCGACGACGAGATAGGGGTCGTCGCCCTCATGGCGCACGACCTGAGGCGGCGGGACGATCGTGTGGGCGCCCGCGCCGTTGCCGCGACCGGCATTGGCCGCGACGATGTTGTCGGTCAGGTCGAGGAGGCCGCGGATCAGGATCTTGTAGCATTCGACGCCCTCGGCCGCGAGCTGCTCGCGGCAGTCGGCTGGGCGGGCGCTTCAAGACGAAGCCGCCCTTCGAGCCGACCGGGACGATGACCGCGTTCTTGACCGTCTGCGCCTTCATCAGCCCGAGGATCTCGGTGCGGAAATCCTCCTTGCGGTCGGACCAGCGGATGCCGCCGCGCGCGACCTTGCCGGCGCGCATGTGCACGCCCTCGACGCGCGGGCTGTAGACGTAGATCTCGTAGAGCGGCCGCGGCAACGGCAAGAGGTCGATCTCGTGCGAGGCGAGCTTGACCGCGAGCGCCGGCTTCGGTTCGCCGGAGGGCCCGGTCTGGTAGTAGTTGGTGCGCACGCTCTTCAGGATCAGCGTCAGATAGGCGCGCAGGATGCGGTCTTCGTCGAGGCTCTCGACCCGGTCGAGCGCGTGGTCGATCGCCTGCACTTCGGCGATCTGGTCGAGCGAGGCGTCCGTCGCGCGGGCCGGATCGAAGCGCCGCTCGAACAGCTGCACGAGGCGGCGCGCGATCCCGGCGATGACGCGCCAGCGTGTCTTCCATATAGCTTTGGCTGAAGGTCGAGCCGGCCTGGCGCAGCACCTTGCAATAGAGCCGCAAGATGGTGGCCTGGCGGGCCGACAGGCCGGCGGCGAGAACCAGCCGGTTGAAGCCGTCATTCTCGACCGCGCCGGTCCACACGGCGACAAGCGCTTCCTCGAAACGCCGGCGCACCGCGGCGGAGAGCGTGGCCGGCACCGGCAGCCGGCGCCAATCGTGAATTCATGGATCCACACCGCTCCGCCGTCCTCGCTGTCGATGCGGAACGGCTCCTCGGCGATGATGCGCAGGCCGAGATTTTCGAGGATCGGCAACACGTCCGACAGCACCGCCGGCTCGCCCTGGCGGTAGAGCCTGAGGCCCGATGCCGGCGCCATCGGCATCGCCATTTGGGCGCGGATGCAGCGAAGCTTCGATCGGCGAGCCGGCGAGCACCGCCTCGATCCGGTCGAGATCGGCGATCGCCTGGGCCGGCGCGGTGCGCGCCTGATAGGCGATCGGGAACGGCTTGAGGCGGCGCAGCCGGGCGCGGCCGGGGACCTCGCCGAACGCGGCGGTTGCGGCCTCCTCGACCCGGTCCGACCAGCTGCGCCCGGCCTCGGCGAGGCGCCGTTCGAGGGCGGCGACATCGACCGGCGGCACCGCGCCGCGGGTCGACCCGGATGATGAACTGGACGTGCGCCAGCACCGATTCGTCGAGATGCGCGTAGAAATCCGTGACCGTCCCGGCATAGGCCTCTTCGAGGATCGCAGCAAAGCTCTGGCGCAGGCGGGTGTCGTAGCGCTCGCGCGGCACATAGACGAGGCAGGAGACAAAGCGTTCGAGCGGGTCGCGGCGCACGAACAGCGCGATGCGCTGGCGCTCCTGCAGGTTGAGGATGCCGATCGCGGTGTCGAACAGCTCGTCCTCGGTGATCTGGAACAATTCGTCGCGCGGGAAGGTCTCGAGGATGTGGAGGAGGGCCTTGCCGTCGTGGCTCTCCGCGGCGAAGCCGGCGCGCTCGATCGTGCGGCGCACCTTCCGGCGCAGCAGCGGGATCGAGCGCAGGCTGCGGCTGTAGGCAGTCGAGGTGAACAGGCCGACGAACAGCCGCGACCGCCGACCACCTCGCCCGCCGCATTGAAGCGGCGGACGCCGATCGCGTCCATGTGAACGGCGCGGTGCACGGTGGCGCGGCGCTCGGTCTTGGCGATGATCAAGAGCTCGCGGCGGCGCACGAAATGCCTGCACGTCGGGCGGCAGCGCGGCGAGATCGCGCAACCCGCCGAACACCGGGTAGCTCGCCTCGGCGAGGATCCCGAGGGGCTGGCGCGGCGCCGCTCGCCGGCGGCGCCGGGGAAGACATAGTCGCGAAAGCCGAGATAGGTGAAATTGTCGTCGTCGAGCCAGCGCAGAAAATCGACGCCCTCGGCGATGTCGGCGGGCGGCAGCGGCGCCGGCGCCGCGACCGCCTCGTCGGCGATCGCCTGCAAGGTGCGGCGCATCGGCAGCCAATCCGACACCGCGCGGCGGACATCGGCGAGCGTGGCTTCGAGCCGGGCCGCGAGCGCCTGCGCGTCCGGCAGGATCGGGCTCGCGCGTGATCGCGATCTGCATCCACGATTCGCGCAGCCCGCCGGCGGGCGGATCGAGCCCGACGACAGACGCCCGCGCCGTCGCGCGCCACGCTGAGGATCGGGTGGATCGACGAGCCGCACCTCGCGACCGCCGTCATTGATCGCCGCGGTCACCGAATCGACGAGAAACGGCATGTCGTCATTGACGATCTCGACGATGGTGTGCGGCGAGGACCAGCCATCCCTCCCGCCGGCGGGATTGTAGACGCGCACCTTGGCGCTGCCGCTCGGGCGGCGCGCCGCGAAGCGCCACAGCGCGAGCGCGGCGCCGCACAGATCGGCCGGGCTGCGCGCGGCGACATCGCTCGGCGGCACATGCGCGTAAAGCTCGGCGATGAAGCGGCAGCAGCGGCGCGCGCTCGGCCGCCTTGGCTGCGCTCTTCGGCCAGCCTCTGAGCGTCGCGGACCAACGCCGCCTTCTCTTCCTCGATCGTGCTCGTCACGGCGCAATCCCCTCCCGGCGGCGAGAGTTCGCCGCTCGGCAGCGACGGGGCAAGCGGTTTCCGCCGGGCGAGCGGGCGGCGATTGTGCCCGCCGATCGCACCGAAACGCTGGAAAATTCGCCGGTATTTTGCCAATCATAGAGGCGCCGGCCGTCGCCGCCTGCCGATCGGCGAGCGAGGCAGGCGAGGGCCTCGCTCGATGATGCGCGAACTCCGTTGAAGCCTCTCCTCTCCTTCTTTCGCCGCGGCATCATCTACTGGCTGCCGCTGGCGCTGCTGCTGGCGACGGCGCTGGCGCACCTCGTCCTCCCCGAGGAGTTTGACCAGCTGTCCTCGCTCGTCGCCTTCGACGTGTACCAGCGGATAGCGCCGCGCGACGCCGCCCGCGGATGCGCCGGTTCTGATCGTCGACATCGACGAACACAGCCTCAAACAGATCGGGCAATGGCCATGGCCGCGCACGATCATGGCCGAGCTTGTCGACAAGCTGCACCAGGCCGGCGCCGCCGTCATCGCCTTCGACGTGCTGTTCAGCGAGCCCGACCGCACCTCGCCGCAGATGCTGACGTCGCTATTGACCGAGCGAGGCGCCAGCGAAGACGAGGCGAAGCGGCTGCTCGCATCGATGCAGGATCCCGACGCGCAGTTCGCCAAGGCGATCGGCGACGCGCCGGTCGTGGTCGGGTTCGACCTCACCGCGGCCACCGGCGCGGGCAATCCGGTCATCAAGGCCGGGTTCTCCTGGGTCGGCGCGTCGGGCGCCAACCCGCTCCGCTTCGTGCAGAGCTTTCCGGACGCCGTGTGCGCGCTGCCGCAGTTCGAGAAAGCCGCCGCCGGCGACGGCTTCGTCAACCAGATTTCCGATTGGGACAACGTCGTGCGGCGGGTGCCGCTGTTGCTGCGCCTCGGCGACAAGGCCGTCCCCTCGCTCGCCGCCGAGGCGCTGCGCGTCGGGCTCGGGGCGTCCGGCTTTATCGGCCGGTATTCGGGCGCCCAGGCGGCGCAAAGCTTTGGCGAGAACACCGGGCTGAACGCAATCAAGATCGGCCCGCTGGTGGTGCCGACCGACGCCAAAGGTCAGGTCGCGGTCCACTATACGCGACCGCGTCCGCGCGATTCCGATCCGCGCTACATCTCGGCGGCCAAGATCATCGCCGGGGATTTCGACCCCGCGCGGGTTGCCGACCGCATCGTGCTGGTCGGCTCGTCGGCGGCCGGGCTCAATGATTTGAAGGCGACGCCGATCACCCCGGACATGCCCGGGGTGGAGATTCACGCTCAGCTGATCGAGCAGATCCTGCAGCAGGATTTCCTGTTCCGTCCGGATTGGGGACCCGGCGCGGAGATCCTGTTCGCGGTGTTTTTCGGGGTCGTCGTGATCGTCTCGATCCCGCTCGTCGGCGCGCTGCCGAGCGCCGCGGTCGCCGGGGTCGCGATGACCATCGCCGTCGCGGTTTCGTGGTTCGCCTTTCGCAACGGTCAGGTGCTGATCGATCCGGTCTATCCGATCGCCGTCCTGGCCACCGTCTATCTGTGCGGCACGCTGCTCAACTATCGCCTGACCGAAACGCGCCAGCGCGAGATCCGCGAGGCCTTCTCGCGCTACATGTCGCCGCATTATGTCGCCGAACTCGCGAGAAACCCCGAGAAGCTCAAGCTCGGCGGCGAGGTCAAGCTGATCACGGTCATGTTCTGCGACATCCGCGGCTTCACCACGCTGTCCGAGGGGCTGAGCGCCGAGCAATTCGGGCCACCTGATCAACGAATTCCTGACGCCGATGACCGACATCATCATGGCGCACAAAGGAACGATCGATAAATACATCGGCGATTGCATCATGGCGTTCTGGAACGCGCCGCTCGACGATCCCGACCAGGCCAAGAACGCCGTGGCGGCGGCGCAGGAAATGCGTCTGAAGCTGGTCGAGCTCAACCAGGCCTGGGAGGCCGAGGGCCGCCCCGCCCTGCACATCGGCATCGGCGTCAACACCGGCGAGTGCAGCGTCGGCAATTTCGGCTCGCACCAGCGGTTCAATTATTCGCTGCTCGGCGATCCGGTGAACCTGTCGTCGCGGCTGGAGGGCCTCACCAAGCAATACGGCGTCGATCTGATCATCGGCGAGGAGACGGCGTCGCGGCTCGACGACCCCGGCCTGATCGAACTCGACCTCGTCGCGGTCAAGGGCAAGAAGAACGCCGTGCGCATCTATACCCTGCCGCCGCACCCGGTCGAGAGCCAGCAATACCTGGCGCGCCACGCCGCCCTCTTGGCGGCCTATCGCCGGCGCGACTGGGACGCGGCGCTCGGCCTGCTCGAAGATCCCGTGCTTGCCGCGGAACAGGAGATGGCGCCGCTCTACGGTCTGTTCCGCGAGCGGATCGAGCAGTTGAAGGAGGAAGCGCTGCCGTCCGACTGGGACGGCGTGTTTGTGGCGCACGAGAAATAGCCGGGTGCGAACCGGCAGCGGCCGGCGATTCGCCGGCTTGCGAAGGGAATAACCGCCCGGTGCGAGCGTTCTGCCAGATGCGGCGCCGGCAGAATCGGCGATCGTAGCGGCAGTTGCGGCATTTGCGGCATTTGCGGCATTTTTAGCTAATCGATCGCAACTTAACCTTCTTTTTATGCAAATTCGTTACAACGATGCGATAGGCTGGCTGCTCAGTGAACGTGAAGAACGTTGACCTGGGCGGCGCCGCCGCCCTGGGAGGGAATGAATGGGCGTCATGGCATTCGAGGTTTGCCGGCGGGAGCGCGACGACCGATGGATCGTCCGGCTCGGCAATGCCGTCTACGGCGCCTACCTCGACAGGGAACAGGCCCTCCTCGACGCGGTCGACGCGGCCCGCGACGCGCTACGCTGCGGACGCGAGGCGCAGGTCTGGCTGCGCGACCGCGCCAGCACCGCCCGGATCCTCTGAGCGGCTCGCATTCCGGAAATAGTCAGCCCCCACCCCCAACGCGGGCGATTACCGCCGCGCGATAAAGCTGCGGCCGATCAGCTGGCGGTGGATCTGGTTGGTGCCTTCCCAGATCTGGGTGATCTTGGCGTCGCGCAACAACCGTTCGACCCGGTAATCCTTGATGTAGCCATAGCCGCCGTAGAGCTGCACCGCCTCGGTCGCGATGCGCATCGCGAGATCGGAGGCGCGCATCTTCAGCATCGAGGCCTCGATCGCGATATCGGCGACGCCGCGGTCGACGAGATCGGCGACATGCCAGAGCCAGGCTTCGCACATCGCCAGATCGGTGGCGAGATCGGCGAGCAGGAACTGGATGCCCTGAAACTCGATGATGCGGCGGCCCGATTGGCGCCGCTCGTTGATGTAGGCGACGGCGTCCTCGAACGCGGCGCGGGCGATGCCGAGGGCATGCGCGGCGACGCTCGGCCGCGACTTGTTGAGCGCCGCGAGCAGCAGCGATAGGCCGTCGCCGGGCTCGCCCAGCAGATTGGCGCGCGGCACCCGGCAATCCTCGAAGACGAGCGCCGCGGTCGGCTGGGCGCGCAGCCCCATCTTGTCCTCGGTGCGCAGAAACGCTGAGGCCGGGCGTCCCGCTCTTCGACGATCAGCGCCGAGATCGCGTTGCGGCCGTCGCCGAGCTCCGACCATTTGCCGAACACCAGGTACAGATCGGCGACGTTGCCGTTGCTGATGAAGGTCTTGCCGCCCGAGACGACGATCGTGTCGTTGCCGTCCGGCGTAAAGCGGGTGGTCATGCCGGTCGCGTCCGAGCCGGCATTCGGCTCGGTGATCGCACAGCGCGCCGATCGCGCCCTGCGGCGACGCGCGGCAGCAGCCGCTGCTTCTGCTCTTCGCTGCCGAAATCGATCAGCGGCTTCATCGCGTGGAAATTGGTCGCCCAGATGCTGCCGGTCGCGGCGCAGGCGGCGCTGATCTCGCGCACGCAGGCGAGGTAGGCGGCATAGGAGAGGCCGGCGCCGCCATAGGCCTCGGGCACGAACATCGCGTTGAGCCCGAGCGCATTGATCGCCCGAACATTGTCCCACGGAAATTCGCCGGTGCGGTCGTATTCGGCGGCGCGCGGCGCGATCTCGTCGCGCGCCAGCGCCGTGACGCTGTCCAAGCAGCTGCCGCTCCTCCGGCGACAGCGCCGGCAGCGCATCGAGGCGGGAGAAGAGGCGTCACGGCCGAGCCCTCGCCCCAAGCCTCCCCCGTGATCCCGAATCAAGCCGGGGAGGGGAGCGAGCGCGCCGCGCATGCGGCGGGCGGGTGGGGGCTTCCGCGTCTCACCCATCCTTGAACACCGGTTTGCGCTTTTCGATAAAGGCGGTCATGCCCTCGACGGCGTCCTCGGTCTGGAAGGCGAGGGTCGAGAGATCGGCCTCGATCTTGAGCCCGTCATGCAGCGGCAGATCGTGGGCGCGGCGGATCGCGTCGCGCGCCAGGCAGAGGACCGGCAGGCTGAAGCCGGTCATCTCGCGGGCGAAGGCCTGGCCGGCCTCGATCAGATCGCCCTCGACGATGTGGTTGACGAGGCCGATCCGCTCGGCCTCGTCGGCGGCGACCGTGCGCCCGGTCAGGATCAGCTCGGTGGCGCGCGCCTCGCCGACGAGGCGCGGCAGGCGCTGGGTTCCGCCATAGCCGGGGATGAGGCCGAGCTTGATCTCGGGAAAGCCGAGCCTGGCGGAGGGCGCGGCGAGGCGGAAGGTGCAGGCGAGCGCCAGTTCGAGGCCGCCGCCAAAGGCGTAGCCGTTGATGAGGGCGATCGACGGCAGCGGCAACTGATCGAGCTTGGCCAGGACCGACTGGCCGAGCATCGCGCCGGCGCGCTGCTCGACGAGGCGTGCGCCCCATCAATTCCTTGATGTCGGCGCCGGCCGAAAAGGCGCGGTCGCCGGCGCCGGTGACCAGCAGCGCGCGGGCGTCGCTGTCGGCGATCGAATCGAGCATCCGGCTCAGATCGTGCAATTGGCCGAAAGCTCAGCGCGTTCAGCGCCTCCGGCCGGTCGAGCGTGATCAGCGCCAACTCGTCGATGCGGCTCATATGGATCGCCATGGCTCAGGCCTCCTCGGGGTCGGTCCAGCGCACCGGCAGCGGCCGGATGCGGCCCGCCCGCGCCCATTCGACCAGCTCGCGCTTCAGGATCTTGCCGCTGGCGGTCAGCGGATATTGGGTCATCGCGATGAAATACTCCGGCATGTCGTAGCGCGACAGCCCGGCCGCGTGCAGATGCGCCAGCAATTCGTCCGGCTCGGCGGCGGCGCCCTCGTGAAAAATCACCGAGAGGCAGACCTTCTCGCCGAGCCGGGGATCGGCGACCGCGAACGCGGCGCACGCGGGCCACCGCCGGATGGCGCATCGCGAGATCCTCGATCTTCGCCGGGTGGATGTTGTGGCCGCCGCGGATGATCAGATCCTTCTTGCGGCCGACGATTTCGAGGCAGCCCCTTGCATCGAAGCGGCCGAGATCGCCGCGACATGAACCAGCCGCCGCGGTTGAACGAATCCTCGGTCGCCTGCTGGTCGTCGAAATAGCCGAGCATCAGGCAGGCGCCGCGGCCGCCGATCTCGCCGACCTCGCCCGGCGCGACCTCGAGATCGGGGTTGTCCTGGTCGAACAGCCGGATCTCGTAGGCGCGGCAGGCGCGGCCGCAGGTGGCGACGATGGTTTCCGGGTCGTCATCCGGCAGCGTGTACTGGTGCGAGCTGTTCTCGCTCATGCCGTAGACGTTCTGCGGCATGACGCCGCGATCGAGAAAGGCCTGCGCCACCTCGCGCGGGATCGGCGAGCCGGCCATGTAGAAGGTCTTGACGGCGCCGAGCGTGTCGAGGCGGCGCCGGCGCATCTCGGCGAGGATGTCCATCGCGTGCGTCGGCACGCCCATCACGTAACTCGCGCCGGTCGCGATGATCCAGTCGAGCGGCGTCATGCCGGCGGGCGGGGCGTTGACCACCAGTTCCATCCCGGCCGCCAGCGCCTGCGCCAAGGCGACGGCGCCGATGTGGTGGCTCATCGGGCTCAGCGATAAGAGGATCGTGCGCTCGTCGTGGTGCCAGTCCTCGACCATCGCGCGGGCGTTGGCGAGCAGCGTGTTGTCGGAATGCATGACGCCCTTCGGCGTGCCGGTGGTGCCCGAGGTGAAGGCGAGGTAGGTGATCTTGTCCGGGTTCGTGTCGACCGGCGGCAAGGGCCGGCGCTCGCTCGGGCGTCGGGAAATGGCGCCGCGTTCGATGGGCCGTCGCCGAGCGAATAGACCCGGCGCAGGCTCGGCAGTTCGGCAATGGCGGCAAAGATATCGGCGCTCCGCGCATCGGCGCCGTAGCCGGGCTGCGCGAAGAGCGCCGCGGCGCGGGTGCGGGCCAACAGCGCGACGATCTCGGCGACCGTATAGTTCTGATGCAGCGAGGGGTTGCAGACATAGCCCTGGCGCGAGCAGGCGAGCAGCACCGCGACCGCCTCGACCCGGTTGGGCAGCCACACCGCGACCCGCTCGCCGCGCTTCAGCCCGGCGGCGTCGAGATCGGCGGCGACCGCATCGACCAGCGCCAACAGCGCGCGCCAGGCTGAGGCGCCGGGCGCCGTCGCGCAGCGCGAAAGCATCGGGCCGGCGCGCGGCATGCTCGCTGGAGGAGCGTGTAGAGCGTGTCGGCGCGCCACAGCCCCGCTTCGTAATAGCGCCGCGCCGCCGTCGGGGTCGTGCAGGGTGAGGATGGTGCTGGTCATCGGGGCTGGTTCGAATTTCGTGCGCGGTTGATATACGCAAATGCATAATTACCTATATGACGAGCCGCGAACTTCTTCGCAAACTGCGTCGCATCGGAGTCACGGTGGACGCGGACCGCGGCAAGGGCGGTCATGTCAGGGTCGAGCGCAATGGCCGCAAATCGATCGTTCCGACCGGCAGCGGCGACCTGCGGCGCGGCACGTTGCTGCGCATCCTGCGCGATCTTGAAGTGAAGCCGGAGGATCTGGGATGAACGGGAAAACGGTGAGTAAAGTCAGCGCCGACGGCTATCCAGTGCAGCTCGACGAGGAAGACGGCGGCTATGTCGTGACTTTGCCGGACATCCCGTACGGAGCGACGCAGGGTGACAACGTCGCGCAGGCGCTCGCCCAGGCGGAGGATTTCCTGGAGGAGGCGGTGCTCGGCATGATGGCGCACGGCGAGGAGGTTCCGTTGCCGTCGGCGGCGAACGGGCGCCCGACCGTCGCCTTGCCGGCGTTGACGGCGGCCAAGCTCGAAGCCTATCGCGCGATGCGCGCTGCGGGCCTCAACAAAAAGCAGCTGGCGGACCGTCTGGGCTGGCAGCCATCGCAGGTGACCCGGCTGTTTGACGGTCGCCACGCCTCGAGGCTCGAGCAGATCGAGGCCGCGCTGCGAGTGCTTGGCAGGCGCCTTGTCGTGAGCAGCGAAGCGGGCTGATCCGACGATGCCGCGGTCGGAGGCGCCCAGGTCCGCGCGCCACAGCCCCGCTTCGGAATAGCGCCGCGCCGCCGCGGGGTCGTGCAGGGTGAGGATGGTGCTGGTCATCGGACCTTTTTCGCGTTTCGTGGACGATTGGGTTCGATCGGGCCGTCCTCGGCGTAGAGGATCTTCTCGTAACCCATCCTTTGTGCTCCATTCACGCTCATTCGTGTTGCGGGGTCTTGCAAAGCGGCCGGCGGAACCGGCAAGGTCGGCGCCGGCCCAACACGGAGGCAGGCGATGATACAGGAACTGTTGCCCCAGGCGGAACGGATCGCGGCAAAGCTGAAGGTGCGCGGCGAGACGATATCGGTCGCCGAATCCTCGACCGCCGGTCTTGTTTCGGCGGCGCTGTTGGCGATCGGCGGAGCCTCCGCATATTTCATGGGCGGCGCGGTGGTCTATACCCGCAGCTCGCGCACCGAACTCTTGCGGGTCACCGAAGCCGAGCTGACCGGGATCACGCCCTCGACCGAGGCCTATGCGCTCTTGTTCGCTCGCAAGATCAAGGAGCGGCTGGCGACCAATTGGGCGATCGGCGAGACCGGAACGGCGGGACCGACCGGCAGCCGCTACGGGCATGCGCCCGGCCATTCCTGCATCGCGGTGATCGGTCCCAATGGCGAGCGCTCGCTGACGGTCGAGACCGGTAACAGCGACCGGGTCGACAATATGCGCGTCTTTTCGATCGCCGCGTTGGATTTGCTGGAGAAAAGCCTCGGCTGAGGCCGCTCAGCCTCCGGCCCTTACGCCAGCCGCTCATAGAGTGCGGCGACGCGTTCGCGATAGCGGGCGACCGAAAACAGCTCCGCCTGGGCCCGGCCGCGCTGCGACAATTCGGTGCGCAGGCCGTCATCGGCGGTGATCGTTTTGATCGCCTCGGCAATGTCGTCGATGTCATAGGGGTCTACGTATAGCGCAGCATCCCCGGCTATTTCGGGCAGTGACGAGGTGCGCGAGGTCACCACCGGGGTGCCGAGCAGCATCGCTTCCAGTACCGGCAGCCCGAAGCCCTCGTAAAGCGAGGGGAAGAGAACGGCGCGGGCACCCCTGATCAGGGTAATCAGCATCGGAATGCTGACAAACTCGAGGTGATAGATGCGCCTGGCTGCCCTGCGCTTGTGCCTCGGCCTGCAACTCCTCGAGCATCTTGGCTTCGGTCTGGTTGCCCCAGCCGACCGAGCCGGTGATCACGAGCGGAATGTCGACCGCCGACAGCATGTAGGCGTCGAGCAGCCTTCTGACGTTTTTCTTCGGTTCGAGCGCCCCGTAGAACAACAGATAATCCTGCAGGTCCAGGCCATAGGCGCCGCGCAGCTGCTCGGCGATCAAATCGTCCGGCCGCTCGGTCAGCTCGCGTGGGAATTCGACCGCCTCATAGGTGTTGGTCACGCGGTCCTCCTCGACTCCGAGGAGCTGGACGATGTCGCGTTTCGAATTCTCCGAGACGGTCACGATGTGGTCGGCCTCGGCCGCGATCTTGCGCAGCAAACGATAGGTCTGCCGCTTGTTGTCGAGCGTGGTGTATGGCAGACGCAACGGCACGAGATCGTGAATCGTATAGACGTTGCGCGCTCCCTTGGCACGTAATGGCAACTGATAGGTGCAGTGCAGGATGTCGGGCGGCGTATCAAACGTCAGCTCGGCAAACCGCCCGCTCCATGCGAAATAGTCCGCGCGCGTTGTTGAAGAGGTTGCGCGCGAGGAAGAGGCGATCGTGCTGCGGAATTCGGTTGCCAAACTGTTCCGTGAGAACCGAACCGCTGAGGGCCAGCGGGGCGGGCCTGACACCGCGAAGATATCGGAACTGATCTACCAGCCAGTTATAGTTCCCTCGCCGTCGCGAGATTCGCGCTGCATTGTTGGGATCGAAAAACGTTATCTCGCGCAGCAATGGGTCCTTTGCCGGCTCGTGTGGGGAGCTGTAGACGACGCCGATCTCGTTGCCGAGTTCGCGCATGACGCGCGCGAGCATGCGCGTATAGGTCGCGATGCCGGTACCGAGTTCGAGCGACAGATTGAGACCGTCAAAATAGATGCGCCGGCTCATCGCCTGTGGTTTTGCCCCCGCTCCGCCCACCGCTCCGGCCCGGCGCGCGAGGCCGATACCATCATGCAAACGGCCTGTCGAGAGCGAAGCCGCGGAGGTGGCACGGATCGGGCGGATCGTCACACACCGGATCAATGAAAGCGGCGCGCTCACGCGCTGTCGACCAATACCAGCTCGGTGTCGGCGAGCGCGGCGAGGCGCAGCACCTGCTCATCGCGAATGGCGGCGCCGTCGCCTTTGTCGATGCGGATTTCGTTCACCGTCAGGGCGCCCTTCGCCGGCACGAGATAGGCGTGGCGCCCTGGCCGCAACGCATATTCGATCGTCTCGCCCGGTTTGAGGCGGGCGCCGAGGACGCGCGCATCGCTGCGGATCGGCAGCGCCTCGGCATCAGCCTTGTCGCCGCTCGCCAGGGCGACGAGGCGGCCGGTCGCGATCGGCCTGCGGGAACGGCCTTGTGTCCCAGCTCGGCGGGCCGCCGCTTCTGGTCGGGACGATCCAGATCTGAAAGATCCGGGTCGGCACGCTCTCGCGGTTGTATTCGGCGTGGCGGATGCCCGACCCGGCCGACATCACCTGCACGTCGCCGGCCACCGTGCGACCCTTGTTGCCGAGGCTGTCCTCGTGGCTGATCGCGCCCTCGCGCACATAGGTGATGATCTCCATGTCGGCATGCGGATGCGGCGGAAACCCGGTTCCGGCGGCGATCTCGTCGTCGTTCCACACGCGCAGTGCGCCCCATCCCATGCGCGAGGGGTCATGGTAGTGCGCGAACGAGAAGTGATGATGCGTGTCGAGCCAGTCGAGCTTGTCGCCGCCGAGGCTGGCGAAGGGTCTGCGTTCGATCATGTCGTCGGGTCCTGCTGAAATCTAGGCCGGATATATGGTCGCGAGGAGCTGCCATTCATCCCTGACCGTCGCATCGGTTTCGCGGTTCAGCCGGGCAGCGGCTTCGGCTGCGAGATCAGCGGCGCCGGCGATACGGCCGAAGGCCCAGACCGCGGCGCCGCGCACCAGCGGCGACGGATCGTCGAGGCAGCGGCGGGCCGCGGCAACGAGCTCGCGGCTGGGCTGCGGCGCATTGCCGATCGCGATCAGCACATTGCGCAGAAAACGGTTGCGGCCGATGCGCTTCACCGCGGTGCCGGCGAAGCGGGCGCGGAAGCCGGCATCGTCGAGCGCGGCGAGTTCGGCCAGCAGCGGCGCGGTCAGCCCCTCGCGCGGCAGGAACTCCGGTTCCTTGGTGGCGCGGGCGAATTTGTTCCAGGGACAGACCGCGAGACAATCGTCGCAGCCGAAGATGCGGTTGCCGATCAAGGGGCGCAGCTCATGCGGGATCGGGCCCTTGTGCTCGATCGTCAGGTACGAGATGCAGCGCCGGGCATCGAGCCGGTAGGGGGCGGGAAAGGCGTCCGTCGGGCAGCAATCGAGACAGCGCCGGCAGCTGCCGCAATGGTCGCTCTCCGCCGCGTCGGGCGCGAGCGCCAGGCTCAGATAGATCTCGCCGAGAAACAGCCAGGAACCGAACTCGCGCGACACCAGATTGGTGTGCTTGCCCTGCCAGCCGAGCCCGGCCTCCTGCGCCAGCGGCTTTTCCATGACCGGTGCGGTGTCGACGAACACCTTGAGTTCGCCCGGCCAGCGCATGGCGATCCAGCGCGCCAAGCGTCTTCAACCGTCGCTTGACCGTGTCGTGATAATCGCGCCCGCGGGCGTAGACCGAGATCGCGCCGCGCTCGGGGTCGGCGAGGGCGGCCAGCGGGTCGTCGTCGCCGCCGTAATTGAGGCCGAGCACGACGATCGTGCGCGCCTCGGGCCACAGCGTTCGCGGATCGCCGCGCCGCGCTGCGGTGGCGGCGAGCCAGCCCATATCGCCGTGATAGCCGCGTTCGAGGAACTCGCCGAGATCGGCGCGCGCGCTCTCGGCGAGCCGCGCCTCGGCGAACCCGACCGCGTCGAACCCCATCGCCAGCGCCTCTTCCCGGATCGCCTCGCGGATCGTCGGCCGACATTGCGCCTCAGCCGCGGCCGCGATAGGGGGCGACCCCGGGATCCGGCAGCCACAGCCCGGCGGGCGGCTCGCCGGTCTGGTAGAACACGTCGATCGGGATGCCGCCGCGCGGATACCAATACCCGCCGATGCGCAGCCAGCGCGGGCTGAGCGCCGCGACCAGCCGATGCGCGATCCCGAGCGTGCAATCCTCGTGAAAGGCGCCGTGATTGCGGAACGAGCCGAGATAGAGTTTCAGCGACTTGCTCTCGACGATCTTGCTGTCCGGCACGTAATCGATGACGAAATGGGCGAAATCGGGCTGGCCGGTCAGCGGGCACAGCGCGGTGAATTCGGGGCAGGTGAAGCGCACGAGATAAAGATGCCCGGGATGCGGGTTCGGCACGGTGTCGAGCACCGCCTCGTCGGGCGAAGCAGGCAGCTGCGCGGGTCGCCCGAGGACCGGCTCGGTCATGCCAAATTCCCTGCGAGCAGGGAGCATTTTTGCGGCGTACCCCACCAAGCCATTGGGATATCTCGATTTCGAGTGTAATCCGATGCACGACGCAGGGAATTTTTTCGCGGGCCGTAGGGAATTTTTTGTCGCCTCGCAGGGAAAGGCAGAGAATTCATCGAATGGGTTCCGGCAGATCGAAATCGGCGAGGCGGCCCGCGCTGATCGCGCTCCGCAAATCCGCCATCAGATCGGCGTAATAGGTCAGATTGTGCTGGGTCAGCAGCATGCTCGCCAGGATCTCATTCGCCTTGGTCAGATGATGTAGATACGCGCGGCTGAAGCCGGTGCAAGCCGGACAGCGGCATTCCGGGTCGAGCGGCGCGGGATCGTCGGCGTGGCGGGCGTTGCGCAGATTGAGCGCGCCGGCCCGCGTGAAGGCCTGGCCGGTGCGGCCGGAGCGGGTCGGCACGACGCAATCGAACATGTCGACCCCGCGCTTGACCGCGCCGACGAGGTCGGCGGGCTTGCCGACCCCCATCAGGTAGCGCGGCCGATCGGCCGGCAGCACCGGCACATCGTTTTCGACCATCGCGAAGGTGGTCGCCTGGCCCTCGCCGATCGCCAGCCCGCCGATCGCATAGCCATCGAACCCGATCTCGACGAGCCGCGATGCCGCGCGCTGGCGCAGATCGGGGTGCACGCCGCCCTGCACGATGCCGAAGATCCCGTGCCCCGGCCGCGGCACGAAGGCGGCGCGCGAACGCTCGGCCCAGCGCAGCGTCCGCTCCATCGAGGCGTCGATCGCCGCGCGCTCGGCGGGGAAGGGGGCGCACTCGTCGAACGCCATCGTGATGTCGGCGCCGAGCAGACGCTGGATCTCGATCGAACGCTCCGGGGTCAACAGGTGGGGGCTGCCGTCGAGATGCGAGCGGAACGCCACGCCCTCCTCGCTGATCGTCCGCAAGGCCTTCAGCGACATGACCTGGAACCCGCCGGAATCGGTCAGGATCGCATGGGGCCAGTTCATGAAGCGGTGCAGCCCGCCCAGCGCGGCGATCCGCTCGGCGCCGGGCCGCAGCATCAGATGGTAGGTGTTGCCGAGAACGATGCGCGCGCCGGTGGCGGCGACGCCCTCGGGGGTCATCGCCTTGACCGTCCCGGCGGTGCCGAGCGGCATGAAGGCTGGGGTGTCGATTGCGCCATGCGCGGTCGTCAGGCGGCCGAGGCGCGCCGCGCCGTCCCGCGCCAGGATCTCGAAGCCGAGGCCGGTCACCGGTCGCCTTCGATCAGCCCCCTCCCTAACCCTCCCCCGCATGCGGGGGAGGGAAGGGTGGGGGCGGCCGCGCCTCGATCAGGCAGGCGTCGCCGTAGGAGAAGAACCGGTAGTCCGCATCGATGGCATGGGCATAGGCCGCCTTGATGCGGTCGAGGCCGGCCAGGGCCGCGACCAGCATCAACAGGGTCGAGCGCGGCAGGTGGAAGTTGGTCAACAACAGGTCGATCGCCCGGAACCGGTAGCCGGGCAGGATGAACAGCCGGGTCGTCGCCGCAGAATTCGCCGACCGCGCCGCTCTCGTCGGCGGCGCTTTCGAGGAGGCGCAGGCTGGTCGTGCCGATCGCGACGATGCGCCCGCCGCGGGCGCGCGCCTGCGTTGATGCGGGAGGCGGTCTCGGCGCTGATCTCGCCCCATTCGGCGTGCATCGGATGCTCGCGCGGGTCGTCGACCTTGACCGGCAGAAACGTGCCCGGGCCCGACATGCAAGCGTCACCGTCACCCACTCGGCGCCGCGCGCGGCGATCGCGGCGAGCAGGGCCGGGGTGAAATGCAATCCCGCGGTCGGCGCGGCGACGGCGCCCTCGGCGCGGGCGAAGATCGTCTGGTAATCGCCGCGGTCGCGCGGATCGCCGCCCGGTGGACCTCCACGGGGCCGCTTGATGTAGGGCGGCAGCGGCATCGCGCCGTGGCGGGCGAGCGCCGCGCGGAACGCCTCTCCCTCGCGATCGAACCGCAGCACCACCTCGCCGTCGGGGGTTTTGTCCGCGACCTCGGCCGAAAAATCCGCGGCGAAATCGATACGGTCGCCGGGCTTGCAGGCGCCGCGCGCCCCTGGCATAGGCGGCCCATACGCCGCCGCCGAGATCGTGCGCCAGCGTGATCTCGACCGTCGCCATGCCGCGCGTGCCGACGAGCCGCGCCGGGATCACCTTGGTGTCGTTGAAGACGAGCAGATCGCCCGGCCGCAACAGCTGCGGCAGATCGGCGATATGCCGGTCGGCGAAGCCGCCCGCGGCGGGCAGCACCAACAGCCGCGCCGCCTCGCGCGGCTCCTTCGGCCGGTCGGCGATCAGCTCGCGCGGCAGGGTGAAATCGAAATCGGCGAGGTGCATTCAAAACCGACCGGGATGCGCGCAAACGGTGATATGGGCAGCGGCGCGGTTCTTGCTATGCTGGCCCGACAACAAGCATGCCTTGGGAGGCTGTCATGGCTGATCGTCTGACCCGCCGCGAATTCGGCAAAGCGGCCGCCGTCGCCGCGCTCGCCGCCACCGCGCCGCGCCGGGCGGCGCGCGCCGCCACCTCGGACAACAAGCTTCTGCGCTTTATACCGCAAACCGATGTGCAGGTGCTCGATCCGATCTGGACGACCGCCTACGTGACGCGCAATCACGGGTACATGATCTTCGACACGCTGTTCGCGATCGATTCGAAGTTCAAGCCGCACCCGCAGATGGTCGGGGAGTTCGAGATCTCGCCGGACAAGCTGAACTACAGTTTCGCGCTGCGCGACGGGCTCAAATGGCATGACGGAACGCCGGTGCGCGGCGCCGATTGCGTCGCCTCGCTGAAGCGCTGGATGGCGCGCGACGCGCTCGGCCAAACGCTCGCCACCGTGATCAGCGAGATGAAGGGCGGCGACGACAAGAATTTCTCGATCCATCTGAAGGAGCCGTTCTCGCTGTTGATCGACGGCCTCGCCAAGGTGTCGAGCCTGGCGCCGTTCATGATGCCGGAACGGCTGGCCAAGACCGACCCCTTCCAGCAGGTCACCGAGATGGTCGGGTCGGGACCGTTCAAATTCGTCAAGGAGGAACACCAGCCGGGCAACCTCGTCGTCTATGTGAAAAACGCCGATTACGTGCCGCGCAGCGAGCCGAGCGATTGGGCGTCGGGCGGCAAGGTGGTCAAGGTCGATCGGGTCGAATGGCGTGTCGTGCCCGATATCGCGACCAAGACCGCGGCGATGACGAACGGCGAAGACGATTGGTGGGAAAACCCGCCGGCCGATGTCTGGCCCGTGCTTGCCGCCAACGCGGACATCGACATGCAGTTATTGGATCCGGTGCGGGGCATGGGGTGCCTGCGCTTCAATTGGCTCTATCCGCCGTTCGACAACGTCAAGATGCGACAGGCGGTGTTGATGGCGGCGAACCAGGCCGATTTCATGACCGCGTTTGTCGGCGATCAGGCGAACTGGGACATCTGCGCGTCTTTTTTTACCTGTGGCGGGCCGATGGCGAGCAAAGCCGGCTCGGAGGCAATGCTCGGCAACGCCGGTTTCGACAAGGCGAAAGCGCTGATCAAGGAGGCTGGCTACAAGGGCGAGAAGATCATCCTGCTCGATGCGGTCGACCAGCCGCTGATCCATACCGAGGCGCTGGTCGCGACCGATCTGCTGAAAAAGCTCGGGCTCAATGTCGAGTATGTCGCCGCTGATTGGGGCACCGTCGTGACGCGCCGCGCCTCGAAGAAGCCGCCCGAGGAGGGCGGCTGGAACATGTTCGAGACCGGCTGGGTCGGCGCCGATCTGCTCGATCCCTCGACCAATGTGATGCTGCGCGCCAATGGCGACCAGGCCTGGTTCGGCTGGCCCAAGGACGAAGGCCCCGAAGGGCTGGAGGATCTGCGCAGCCAGTGGCTGAAGGCAAAGGATCTGGAAGAGCGCCAGGAGATCGCCGCCAAGCTGCAAGAGCGCGCCTTCGAGGTCGTGCCCTACGTGCCCACCGGCCAGTTCGTCGCCAAGACCGCGCTGCGCAAGAACATCAAGGGCTACAACGCCGCTCCGGCGGTCTTCATGTGGAACGTCGAGAAGGCGTGAGCGCCGTGCCCTCGGGTGAGTTGTAGGGTGGGTTGAGCCTCGCGAAGCCCATCACGTCCGGCCGGATTTTGCGATGGGTTCCGCTGCGCTCAACCCATCCTACGGGTCGAGCAGCTTGGCGCCGGGCGGGGTCGGCACCTCGAAGGTGTTGAGGGTGACCGAGACGAACGAGTAGTAGCCGATGAGGCCGGCGAGATCGACGATGCCCTTGTCGCCCCAGCGCTTGACGACGCGGTCATAGGTCGCGTCGTCGACCCGGTGGTCGTCGTAGTAGTCGCGGCAGAAATCGTAGACGAGCTGGTCGTCGGGATCGCCGAAATGCGGGGTGCGGCGCTCGGCGATCGCATCGATCTGGTCCTGCGTGAGGCCGGCCTGCAGCGCGAGGCGGACATGCGCGGCCCATTCGAACTGCGCGGTCCAATAGCGCGCCGTCATCAGGATCGCGATCTCGGTCTGCTTTGGGGTAAAGTCGGTGCCGAACCGGACATGCGCGCCGAGCTTGTGGGCGTGGTCGGCGAGACCCGGGCTTTTCAGCCAGACATGGACCGGCGGCGGCACCGAGCCGCGCGGCCCCGCCTTGCACTCGTTGAAGACGCGGCGCTGCGCATCGTCGAGCTTGGCTTTCGTCCTGTTGCTGGTAGCGCGGCATATCGGCTCTCCCGGGTTGGCATCGGCTCGCGTGCGATCATACTGTAGAGCGCGAGGCAGGAAAGGGCGGGCGACATGGAGCGGCGCAGGCTTGGGCAATTGGAGGTGTCGGCGATCGGGCTGGGCTGCGCGACGATGACGCCGTTCTACGGCGAGCCCGATCCGCGTCTCGGGGATCGCGACGATCCGGCGGGCGCGCGAACTCGGCATCGATTTTCTCGACACGGCCGACGGCTACGGCCGCGGACGGAACGAGGAGCTGATCGCGCAGGCCGTCGCCGGCCATCGCGGCGATTACGTCATCGCCAGCAAATTCGGCAATCTCGGCCTGCTCGGCGATCCCCGCTTCGCGGACGGCCGCCCGGAATATGTGCGCGAGGCCTGCGAGAAGAGCCTGCAGCGGCTGCAGACCGATTGGATCGATCTCTACTACATCCATCGCATCGACCCGACCGTGCCGATCGAGGACACGGTCGGCGCGATGAGCGATCTGGTGCGGGAGGGCAAGGTGCGCCATCTCGGCATCTGCGAAGCCGCGGCGGCGACGATCCGGCGGGCGCATGCGACCCACCAGATGAGCGCGGTGCAGATCGAATATTCGCTGTGGACGCGCGATGTCGAGGCCGAGATCCTGCCGCTGTGCGAGGAGCTCGGCATCGGCTTTGTCGCCTACAGCCCGTTGGGGCGCGGGTTTCTCACCGGCACGGTGACCGGCCTCGACGCGCTGCGCGAGGGCGACGCGCGCCGCAACATGCCGCGCTTTCAGGGCGACAACCTCCGGCACAACCTGGCGCCTCGTCGAGGAGCTGAAGGCGCATGCCGCGGCCGAACGCTGCACGCCGGCGCAGCTCGCCCTGGCCTGGCTGCTGTCGCGCCGCCCGTTCGTCGTGCCGATCGCCGGCACCAGCCACACGCGCTGGCTCGAGGAAAACGCCGCCGCCGCCGGCCTCGCCATTTCCGCCGATACGCAAGACGCGCTCGATCATGTCTTTGCGCCCGGCGCCGCCAGCGGCACCCGCTACCCGGCCGGCGCCCTGGCGCGGCTGATGATCTAACAGGATTGTCGTGCCGGCGAAGGCCGGGACCCATTTTGCAAGCACCTCGGAAGCGGGTAAGTGGATCCCGGCTTGCGCCGGGATGACACTCAAATTGACTGCTTGCTCGAAAAGGCTCTGCTAGCCTGCACCAATAAACGGAGGCGTGCCATGGAATTCGGCATGTTTCACGAGTTTCCGTCGATGCCGGGACGCGGCGAGACGGAAATGTTCGACGAGGCGATGGCGCAGATCGACGCCGCCGAGCGCTGGGGCCTCGACGTGATGTGGCTGGCCGAGATCCATTTCGCGCCGGAGCGCACCTACCTCGCGGCGCCGCTCGCCATCGCCAGCGCGATCGCGGCGCGCACCCGGCGCATGAAGATCGGCATCGCCGTCCAGGTGTTGCCGCTGTGCCATCCGCTGCGGCTGGCCGAGGAAGCCGCCACGGTCGACCAGATCAGCCAGGGGCGGCTGATTTTCGGGGTCGGGCGCAGCGGCGTCGTCGGCACCTACGATGCCTATCAGGTGCCCTACGACGAAAGCCGCGAGCGCTTTGCCGAGATCTTGCAGATCGTCGAGCGGGCGTGGAGCCAGCCGCGCTTTTCGTATGAGGGCCGGTTTCACAGCTTCCGCGATGTCGCCTGCTCGCCGCACCCCTACCGCAACAAAATGCCGCCGATCCGCATCGCCGCCAGCACCCCCGACACCTTCCCGGCGATCGGCGGGCAGGGCTATCCGGTATTCGCCAGCGTGCGCCACGTCGCCTGGCCCGATCTCGCGCCGCAGATCCGCAGCTATTACGACGCCTACAAGGCCGCCGGCCATCCCGGCCGAGGACAGGTCTATGTCTCGGCGCCGATCTACCTCGCCGAAACCGAAGAGCAGGCGCGGGCCGAGGCCGAAGCAAGCGTCACCCATTTCTATCGCCTGCAATACGAGCTGATCGCCGACTCGGCGCGACGCTCCGGCCGGCAGGCCTTTATCGACCGGGCCGAACGCCTGCGCACGCTGACCTATGCCGACGTGCTGGGCGGCAATGTGCTGGTCGGCACGCCGGACAGTCGGTCGCCGAAAAATTGCGCCAGCTGCAGGAGGAGATCGGCTTCGACGGGATCCTCGCCGAGCTCAATTGCGGCGGGCTTATTCCGCACGAGCGCGTGCTGAACGCACTGCGCCTCTTGTGTCAGGAGGTGATGCCGCGCTTTCGCTGATCCCCTAAGGGCATCGGTGGAACCGCGCGAGATGTTGGCGCCGCCACTGTTCGGTTGGCTCGCGAAGCATCGGCCCGAAGCAGGGCTGACCCTGCGCATGAGCGCGGCTGGGCTGATTGCCTTTGCGATCGCCCACCTGCTCGGTCTGACGCAGATCTATTGGGCCGTGCTGACCGCGGTCATCGTCACGCAGGCGAGCATCGGCGGCTCGCTGAAGGCGATGGTCGACCGCTTTATCGGCACGCTTGGCGGCGCCGGCTGGGGCGTCGCGGTCACCCTGGCGATCCCGCATCCGGGCGTACTGTCGACCGGGTTCGCCCTCGCCGTTGCGCTGGTGCCGCTGGCGGCGGTGGTGGCCGTCCGGCCGGGCTACCGCATCGCGCCGGTGACCGCGGCGATCGTCCTCCTTGCCTACCCCAACCAGGGCGGTGGGGTCGTCGAGGCGGCGCTCGAACGGGTGTTCGAGATCGGCCTCGGCAGCGTCGTCGCGCTCGGAGTGCTTCTGGTCGTGGCGCCGGTCCGCGCTCAGGAGCTGCTGTGCACGGCGGGTCGGGACGCGTTGGCGGCGATGGCCGAGCAGGTCGAATTGTTGCTCGCGGCGTGACGGCGCCGCTCGATCCAGCCGCGGTGCAGACATTGCACGACCGCATCCGCGCCGCGGTCGAGCGCGCAGCAGCGGCTGCCGACGAAGTCGACCGCGAGCGCCGCAGCTACATCACCGACGCCCCCGATCCCGACCCGCTGGTGCGCACGCTGCGCCGGCTGAGCCACGATCTGGTCATCATCGCCCGTGCGTTGCTGCCCGCGCCGCTGCCGGAAGCCGTCGCCGCCCGGTTGTCGCGGACCGTCTCCGCCATCGCCGCGGCGCTCGCTGCCGCCCTCACCGAGATCGGCGCCGCGCTGGCGAGCCGGGCGGCCCCGCCCGACCTGACCCGGGTCGTCGAGGCGCTGGCCGCCTTCGAGGCCGAGCTGGCGGCATTGCGCCGCGACGGGGTCACGCGTGAACTGCCGGAGGAGGCCGTTGAGCGGATCTTTGGCCTGGCCTTCGGGCTCGAGCAGATCGGCCGCAATCTCGCTGAGCTTATTGGCCGGGTCCGGGAACTGGCGGATCGGGGGTAGCCGCGGTCCTACGGCTTCATCACGATCTTGCCGATGACCTCGCCCGCTTCCAGCATCTCGTGCGCGCGCCACGCTTCGGCGAGCGGCAGGCGGGCATGGATCAGCGGCCGGATCGCGCCGGCGGCTGAGCCAATCGATCAGCGCCTTTGTCGCCGCGGCGCGGATATCGGGCCGGTCGTCAAAGCTGTGGATCGTGAAGAACCGGACGGCCGGGCTGACGGCGTGGTGTTCCCGCATCGCGGCGACGAAGGCGGGGTCGGGCGGACCGTCGAGGCGGCCGTAGGAGATCACCATCCCGAGCGGCGCCAGCATCGCGAAATTGCGGCCGAAACCCTTGCCGCCTATGGGATCGAGGATCAGATCGGCGCCGCGGCCTTGGGTCGCCTCGCGCACCCGCGCGACGACATCCTCGCGGCGGTAGTCGATCGCATGCTCGGCGCCCAGCGCCAGCACCGCGCGCCGCTTCGCCTCCGATCCGGCGAGCCCGATGACGCGCATGCCGGCGATGCGGGCGAGCTGGACCGCGGCGCTGCCGACCCCGCCGGCGGCGGTATGCACCAGAACGGTCTTCGCCTCGACACCGCGCGAGGCCGTATACAGCAGGTGATAGGCGACCTGGTAGTTCGACAGGCACGCGGCCGCTTCGAGATCGCAACCCGCCGGCAGAGGGTGCGCCGCCCGCACCGGCACCGCGATGTATTCGGCATAGCAGCCGGCGCGCACCGGCAGATCGCGGGCGCTGACGAAGACCTTGTCGCCGACCGCGCGGTCGGCGACGTTGCGGCCGCATTCGACGATCGTGCCGCTCATCTCGATGCCGGGGATCGCCGGCAAGGGCGGCATCCAGGCGTATGCCCCCCTGCGCACCAGCACCTCAGGCATGCTGACGCCGATCGTGTCGGCGCGCACCAGGACCTCGCCGTCGGCAGGGCGCGGCGTCGCCAGCTCGACATATTCGAGCACCGACGGATCGCCGGTGCGGCTGAGCAGGATTGCCTTCATCGCGTCATCATATCCGCCATTGCGCTGTTCTAGCATTTTTCCCCGGCCGCATCGCCGCCCGATGGGTTACCATCGGCAAAATTCATCGGGGAGGAAGCAATGCCAAAGGCGCGCTGGTTGATCACGGTTCTACTTGCGGCGGCCGGGCTGGCGATGACGGGCCCGCAATAGGAAAGGAAGAACAATGGAATTCGGCATGTTTCACCAGTTCCCGGTCGTGCCGGGCGGCAGCGAAACGGACGCCTTCGAGCTGGCGTTCGCGCAGGTCGATGCCGCCGAGCGCTATGGCCTCGACGCGATGTGGCTGGCCGAATTGCATGTCGATCCGGCGCGCTCGGTCCTGGCGGCGCCGATGACGATCGCCAGTGCGATCGCCGCGCGCACCGAGCGGATCAAGATCGGGATCGCGGTGCAGGTCTTGCCGCTGTGCCATCCGCTGCGCATCGCCGAGGAGGCGGCGACGGTCGATCAGATCAGCCGCGGCCGGCTGATCTTCGGGGTCGGGCGCAGCGGTTTGCCGCGGACATACGAGGCCTATGGGATTCCCTATGCCGAGAGCAAGGACCGCTTTGCCGAGACGCTGCATGTCATCGAGCAGGCGTGGTCGCCGCCGCGGTTTTCCTATGAGGGCAAATACCACAGTTTCGACAATGTCGCGGTGACGCCGAAGCCCTATCAGAAGCCGCTGCCGCCGATCCGCGTCGCCGCCAGCAGCCCCGATACCTTTCCGGCGATCGGCAGGCTCGGCTATCCGATCTTTGTGATGCCGCGCGGGACATTTTCCGACATGCTCCCGGCGATCGAGAGCTACCGCGCGGCCTATCGGGCGGCCGGCCATGAGGGGCACGGCCGGGTCTATATGCGGGTGCCGCTCTATGTCGGCGAGACCGCGGAGCGGGCGCGCACCGAACCGGAGCCGAGCATCATGCATTTCTTCCGCGAGCAGGCGGCGCGGCTGCGCGCCTCGGCGAACCGGGCCGGCACGTCGGCCAGCGAAGGCCGGGCCGAGCGCGCCGCGATGCTCGACACGCTGACCTACGAGGATGCGATCCGCGGCAAGCTCATCATCGGCACGCCCGAGCAGGTGGCCGAGCAATTGCATGCGTTGCAGGACGAACTCGGCCTCGACGGCATCCTCGCCGAGCTCAACACCGGCGGCCTCATACCGCATGATTGCGTGATGAATGCCCTGCGGCTGCTATGTGCCGAGGTAATGCCGCGATTTCATTGAGGATTCCGGTCAACGATCATCGCCGACAGGAGGCTTGCGATGGCTACCCGCGCCCCGTTTCTGAAGACGCGTTTCAGCGGCTATCTGCATCGCCAAGTCCCGCAGGAGGACAGCGAGCTGACGCATGTCGGCCCGGAGACGCCGTGCGGCGAATACATGCGCCGCTTCTGGAACCCGATCTGCTTTTCCGACGAGCTGACGGACCTGCCGAAGCGGGTCAGGATCCTCGGCGAAGACCTGGTGGTGTTCCGCGACGGCAGCGGCGCGGTCGGAATCCTGGAGCTGCACTGTCCGCATCGCGGCACCTCGCTCGAGTTCGGGCTGGTCGGCGAGAAGGGTATCCGCTGCTGCTACCACGGCTGGCTTTTCGGTGTCGACGGCACGATCCTGGAGACCCCGGGCGAGCCGGCGACGAGCACGCTGAAGGACCGGCTCTGTCATGGCGCCTACCCGGTCCATGAGGCGCACGGCCTCGTCTTCGCCTATATGGGCCCGCCCGCCGAGATGCCGCCGTTCCCGATCTACGACAGCCTGATCCGGCCCGGGTACCGGGTCATTCCCGGACAGAAATACTTTTACCCGTGCAACTGGCTGCAGATCCAAGACAACACGATGGACCCGACCCATACGGCATTCCTGCACACGATCGTCAGCGGGGCGATGTTCACCGAGGAATTCGGCGTGTTGCCGGAACTCGACTATCTCGAAACCCCGATCGGCATGATCTATGTCGCGACCCGGCGGGTCGGCAACCACGTCTGGGCGCGGATGGTCGAGACCGTTCTCCCCAACCTGCAGCAGGTGGCGCCGATCTGGGAAAACGGCCGGCAGGAACGCTCGTTCAGCGGCCCGATGATGAGCCGCTGGCTGGTGCCGATCGACGACACCAACACGATGTTCATCGAATTGCGGCATGTCAGCGAGAAGGACGGCGAGACGCCGGATTGGTGGGCCGATCGCGCGCAGATGCTGCCCGGCCAGGTCGCCGCCGATACCTACGAGGAAGGGCAACGGCGCCCCGGCGACTTCGAGGCTCAGGTGTCGCAGCGGCCGATCGCAATCCATGGCCTCGAACATCTCAGCGAGACCGATCGCGGCGTCAGCATGTTCCGCCGGCTGATGCGGCGCGACATCCGCGCGGTTCGAGCTGGCAAGGATCCCGCCGGCGTCTCCCGCGAAGAGGGCGCGGTGATCCCGACCTATTGCAACAACACGGTCATCCACATGCGGCCGGCGGCGAGCGAGGGGGCGGACAAAAAGATGATGCGCGCGGCCGGTCTCGGGCTCGCCAAGAGCTACCTCAACGCCCCGCCGCTGATGATGGCCGCCGAATAGAGCCGCGGCGGCGCACCGGTGAATGCCGGGTAGTGCCGCAGTCTGAACGGCGGTCACTTCACTCCCGGCTCCGGACCATCGCAATCCTCCACGATGGCCCTTGGCAAGCCATTGCCGCCGTCTTTGGGGACGCTCCAGCTATGGCCGTCTTCCCCAAGATCCTGGGCAATGTGACAAGGCGCGGCATTCTCGCGTGTGCAGCTGTTCTTGGCCTCATGTCGGGGACAGCAATGGCCGGCCCACCTTACGTGTCGGATGATCCCGAACCGACCGACTACCAACATTACGAAATCTATCTCTTTACCGACGGTATGAACGCGCGCGACGGCACAAGCGGCGCATCCGGGATCGACTTCAACTATGGTGCGGCACCCAATCTTCAGCTGACGGCCGTCGCTCCCATTGCCTACGAGAGTCCGACTGTCGACGGCACTGCGGCGGGATTGGGCAATATCGAGCTCGCCGCCAAATACCGCTTCGTGCATCAGGCGGAGATTGGCTGGGATGTCGCGGTATTTCCGCGTGTCTTTCTTCCGAGTGCCTCCGCCGTCGTCGGTACGCGGCACACCTCGCTTCTTCTGCCAATTTGGCTGGAAAGAGATTGGGGCAATTGGTCGACCTTTGGCGGCGGCGGCTGCGTGATCAATCGCGGGGCCGGCTCGCGAGATTTCTGTCAGGCAAGTTGGGCGCTGGCTCGTCAGCTTCTTCCCGATCTGCAACTTGGCGCGGAAATCGTGCATCAGACGGCTGATACGAAAGGAGGGCATGCCTCGACGCAGGTTGGCGTCGGTCTGCGCTATGATCTCAGCGACACTTATCATCTGCTCGCCTATGTCGCCCCGGGGTTGAAGAACACCGGAGAAACCGCTCGATGCTCGTGGTACGCGTCGGTCCTTTTCACATTTTAGAGACACAACTTTGCACGGCCGCGACGTGAACAATCATTCGACCGATGAGCAAGGTACCGGCCGCTGCGGCGTCGGTAAGCGACATTCAAGCTAACACATTACCGCGCGGCGCGGCCTTGCCGTTCGCCGCCATGCGGGTCCATCATCCGCACGGCGAGCGGAGGGCCGAGGATGAAGTTCGGATTGTTCGGCGGCGCGCGCACCGAAATGGGCGAGCAGGCGAGCGACAGCCGGATCTACACCGACTACATCGACTATATCTGCGAGGCCGAGGCGCTCGGCTTTCACAGCGTCTTTCTGGTCGAGCACCATTTCACCGGGTTTGGCCAGATCTCGGCGACGCTGAATTTCCTGACCTATCTCGCGGCCAAGACGACGACGATTGCGGCTCGGCACCGCCGTGCTTGGTACTGCCGTGGCACAACCCGGCGCTCCTGGCCGAGCAGGCCGCGACGCTCGACCTGTTGTCGAACGGGCGCTTCGATTTCGGCATCGGCAAGGGCTATCGCTGGGGCGAGTTCCACGGCTTCTGCATGCCGATGGAGGAGGCCGAGGAGCGCTATCAGGAGACGATCGCCTTTCTGCGCAAGGCGTGGACCAGCCGAGGGCCGCTTTTCGCATCACGGCAAATACTGGCACTACGACGACGTCGTGATCGAGCCGGCGCCGGTGCAGAAGCCGCACCCGCCCCTGTGGGTCGGCGCGCAAAGCCCCAATTCGATCCGCTATGCCGCCGAGAACGGGTTCAACCTGCTGCTCGGACAGGCCGGCAGCCCGGATGTCGTCGCCGAGGGCATCGGGGTCTACCGCCGGGCGGTCGAGGCGCAGGGCCGCGTCTTCGATCCGATGACGGTCGGGCTGACCCGCGCCCTGCACATCGCCTATACGCCGGAAGAGCGCGAGGCGGCGCACGAGCTGCGCATGAAGTTCATGCGCAACGTCCAGCAACTCTCGCTGTCGCCGACCGGCGAGTCGCCGACGCTTGGCCGGCCACGCCGGTTTCTGTCGCGCGAGGAAATGCACAAGGCGACCGAGAGCGATGCGCTGATCGGCCCGCCCGAGGAGATCGTCGGCCGGCTGAAGCGGCTGGAGGCCGGCGGCGTCGAGCTATGTCATGGTGATCGATGTCGGCGGCTCGCTCGCCCATCTGCGCACCTTCGCGCGCGAGGTGATGCCGGAGTTCGCCGATTAGCCGCTCTCCCGCATTGCGGGAGAGGGAGGGGCCCACGCCGGAGGCGTGCGAGGGTGAGGGCGTCGCGCAATACCCTCAGCCGGCCTCGGCTGCCGCCTCGGCCACCCTCTCCCGCGGTGCGGCAGAGGGGCTTATGACCGCACCTCTTCAGGATGCCGGTTGATGAAGCCATTCGCCGAATTTCCGCCGCGCTGCGCGGCAAGATCCGGTTCGTCCTGACCGATGTCGACGACACGCTGACCGACGGGCCGCGCCTGCCGGCAGCGTCCTATCTGGCGATCGAGCGGCTGCGGGATGCCGGGATCACGGTCATCCCGGTGACCGCCGCGCCCGCCGGCTGGTGCGATCTGATGGCCCGGATGTGGCCCATTGGCGCGGTGATCGGCGAGAATGGCGGCCTCTGCTTTCCGCCATGACCGGGCGAGCGGCATCACCTCGCGCCATTACTGGGCCGAGCCGACCGAGCGTGCAGCAGCGAGCGCGCGCCTCGCCGCGCTCGGCGCGGAGATCGCCGCCGCGCTGCCGGGCGTCGAGATCGCGCACGACCAGCGCTATCGCGAGACGACGCTCGCCTTTCGCAATCGCGACGCCGCTCAGGTCGGAGGAAATCCTGGCGCGGCTGCGCGCCGCCGGCGCGCGGGCGACGCTCAACTCGATCTGGGTCATTGGCTGGTTCGGCGATTTCGACAAGCTCGCGATGACCCGCCGCATGATGACCGAGCTGTTCGCGACCGATCATCGACCGTGACGCCGAACGCGTTCTCTATATCGGCAACTCGCTGAACGACGCGCCGATGTTCGGCTTCTTCCCGTATTCGGTCGGGGTTTCAACCGTGCGCAATTGGGCCGACCGCATGCCGGCCCTGCCGCGCTGGATCACCGAGGGAGCGGGCGGCGCCGGCTTTGTCGAAATCGCCGACGCGCTGCTCCGCTAAATATCCGCGTAGACATGGGTCTCGGCGCGGGCGCCGGGGTGGGTGACGGCGCCCTTCTCGGTATCGCCGACGGTCTGCGCGTATTTCCACAGCGTGCCCGACTGGTAGTCGTTCTTGCGCGGGGTCCAGGCGCGGCGGCGCTCGGCCAGTTCGGCATCGCTGAGCGCGACATCGATCGTGCCGGCGACCGCGTCGATCGTGATCTTGTCGCCGTCGCGCAGCAGCGCGATCGGCCCGCCGACCGCCGCCTCGGGGCCGACATGGCCGATGCAGAAGCCGTGCGTCGCGCCCGAGAACCGGCCGTCGGTGATCAGCGCCACGGTGTCGCCGACGTTCTGGCCGTAAAGCGCCGCGGTCGTCGACAGCATCTCGCGCATGCCGGGTCCGCCGCGCGGCCCCTCGTAGCGGATGATGAAGACATCGCCCGCCTTGTAGCGCCGCCGCCTCGACCGCGGCGAAGGCGTCCTCCTCGCGATCGAAGCACAGCGCGGTCCCGGTGAAGCGCAGGCTTTTCATCTGCGCGACTTTGACGATCGCACCCTGCGGCGCGAGGTTGCCCTTCAGCACCATCAGCCCGCCGGTCGGCGACAGCGGGTTGGCGGTCGGAAGCACCACGTCCTGCCCCTTCGGCACGACGACATCGCGCAAATTCTCGGCGATGGTCTTGCCGGTGACCGTAAGACAGTCGCCGTGCAGATAGCCGCCGTCGAGCAACGCCTTCATCAGCACCGGCACGCCGCCGACATCGTAGAGGTCCTTCATCACATAGCGGCCGGCCGGCTTCAGGTCGCCGATCATACGGGGTGCGCTTGCAGATCTCGCCGAACGCGTGCAGGTCGAAATCGATGCCGGCCTCGTTGGCGATCGCCGGCAGATGCAGCCCGCCATTGGTCGAGCCGCCGGCCGCGGCGACGACGGTCGCGGCGTTTTCGAGCGCCTTCCTGGTGACGATGTCGCGCGGCCGGATGTTGCGGCGCAAGAGCTCCATCACCGCCTGGCCCGAGGCCTCGGCGTAGGCGTCGCGCGAATCGTAGGGCGCCGGCGCGCCGGCCGAGCCGGGCAGCGCCAGCCCGATCGCCTCGGAGACGCAGGCCATCGTGTTGGCGGTGAAGAGGCCGCCGCACGAGCCGGATGACGGGCAGGCGACGCATTCCAGTTCGTGCAGTTCCTCGTCGGACATCGCGCCGACATTGTGCGCGCCGACCCCCTCGAACACATCGCCGATCGTCACGTCCTTGCCCTTGAAGCGGCCGGGCAGGATCGAGCCGCCATACATGAAGACCGACGGGCACGTTGAGCCGCACCATCGCCATCATCAGCCCGGGCAGCGACTTGTCGCAGCCGGCCAGGCCGACGAGCGCGTCGTAGCAATGCCCGCGCATCGTCAACTCGACCGAGTCGGCGATGACCTCGCGGCTGACCAGCGAGGATTTCATGCCCTCATGGCCCATCGCGATGCCGTCGGTGACGGTGATCGTGGTGAACTCGCGCGGTGTGCCGGCGGCCGACGCGACGCCCTTCTTGGCGGCCTGCGCCTGGCGCGACAGCGCGATGTTGCACGGCGCCGCCTCGTTCCAGGTCGTCGCCACGCCGACCAGCGGCTGGGCGATCTGCTCGGTCGCTGAGGCCCATCGAATAGAGAAAGGCGCGGTGCGGCGCGCGCTCCGGGCCGATCGTGACGTGCCGGCTCGGCATATGCGATTTGTCGATGACCGGATGGCGGACATCATCGGGCATGGCCGATCTCCTGTGCAATTAAGCCGAGGGGTGAGGCACCGTAGCGGCCCGATCCGGTGCAATCAATGGATTGGTTTGTTTGCGTCGCGCCGCACAACGCGGCATGTTGGACCCCGCTCGGCTCGGCGGAAGAGGTGTGAAGGGATGCGGTATCGGACGTGGCTGTTGGTCTTGTGCTTGGCGGCGTGCTCCTCGGCCCCGAGCGGCGCGGCGCAGCTGACCCTCAATGATCCCTATTGGGATTCGCGTCAATGTCGAAATCGTGATCACCAAACGGGCCGATTGCGACAGCCGCGAGGAGGGCTATATCGCGACCAAGGAACTGGTCATGGGCAAGAACAAGACCGAGACGATCGACGTGCCCAACGACGCCACTGTGTGCTGGCGCCATGACCGCAATCCGAACAAACCGGTCCCCGGCGCCTGGTCGGGGTGGACGCGTGCGACGCTGTTTCCGGGGCAGAGTGCCAAGACCGATTTGTGATCTGTAGAAGGCGCTCGCGCAGAACCGTCGCCGGAGCTGTCGTATGGTCCCTCGCCTTGTCGCCGCCTTGCTCGCATTGTCGATCCCGGCCGTCACGCTCGCGCAACAGCAAGCACCGCCGGCCCCGCTCTATCCCGGCGCCGCGCCGCGCTCCCTTGACACTCAATCGCTGCCGCCGCTCCCGCCACCCGCCGCGGCAGCTTCCGACGCGCCGGCCGCGACGGCGTCGACCTCAGCGCCATCGGAGCGGGTTTTCTGCGAGCAGGCGGTCACCGTTCAGCTCGCCGACCCGGACGCGGTCGCGGAACCCTTCCGGCCGTTTGTCGGGATCTGGAGCGATGCGTCGTGGACGCCGCAGCTCTGCGCCGCGCTGATCGTCGAAAACGTCGCGCCGGATGGGACCGCGACGATCCTCTATGTCTTCGGGCCGATGGGCGCGAACCCGCGCGGGCCCAGTGGCGCTGTCGGCGGCGTTCTGCAAGGCACCGGGATCATCCGCGACGGCGAGTTGAGGTTCCAGAATTCCGACGGCAGCCAATTCGCCTTCCGTCCGCTTTATGCCGATCTCGACGGCCATCTCACCACGCCGCGGGACCAGAGCTACCAGGCCATCTTCAAAAAGACGCCGTGACCTCGGCTTGAAAGGGGCAGGTCATCGCGGCGAGTTGACGCTGCGGGGCGGCATTCCTAGATTTCGCGGGGCGGGGGTTGGACGACACACGGGAATGAGCAAAGCAGTTCGATCGCCGCCGCGGGGTTTGTTTCAGCGGTGGCGACGATATGACACGCGATGAGCGCATGGTTCAGCCGCCGGCACCGTCGCCGATCACCGAGCTGAACGAGCGCAGCCGCGAGATCTTTCGGCTGATCGTCGACGGCTATGTGCAGACCGGCGAGCCGATCGGCTCGCGCACCTTGTCGCGGCTGCTTGGGGCAAAACCTGTCGCCGGCGACGATCCGCAACGTGATGGCCGATCTCGAAGAGGCGGGGCTGTTGTATGCGCCGCATACCTCGGCCGGCAGGCTGCCGACCGAAGCGGGGTTGCGCCTGTTCGTGCATGGTCTCCTGGAAATCGGCAACCTCGCCGAAGATGAGCGCAACAACATCGAGAGCCTGTGCGCGGCGCGCGGCCAGAGCCTGTCGCAGGCCCTGGAGGAGGCGACGATGGCGCTGTCGGGCCTGTCGCATTGCGCCGGGGTCGTCGTCGTGCCGAAGCAGGAACGGCCGCTGAAGCACATCGAGTTCGTGCATCTCGGGCCCGGGCGCGCGCTCGTCGTGCTCGTCACCGAGGATGGCCTGGTCGAGAACCGGGTGATCGAGGTGCCGCTCGGGCTGCCGCCCTCGACGCTGGTCTCCGCCGCCAATTTCCTCAACTCGCGGCTGATCGGCCGCACGATCGAAGAGGCGCAGGCCGAGATCGGCGAGGAGATCGGATCGCACAAGGCGCAACTCGACGAGCTGACCTCGCGGGTCGTCGCCAGCGGCCTGGCATGCTGGGCCGGCGGCGACGGGGAAAGCGCGCTGATCGTGCGCGGCCAGGCCAATCTGCTTGGAGGACGTGACCGCGCTTGCCGATCTCGAACGGCTGCGCTCGCTGTTCGAGATGCTGGAGACCAAGGAGACGATGCTGCGCCTGCTCGATGCCAGCAAGAAGGCCGAAGGGGTGCAGATCTTTATCGGCGCCGAAAGCCATCTGTTCGGCGTCGCCGGCTGTTCGCTGATCATCGCGCCGTATCAGAACAGCCGCGAGCGGATCATCGGCGCCATCGGGGTCATCGGCCCCACCCGGATCAACTACGCCCGGATCATCCCGATGGTGGACTACACCGCCAAGATGATCGGCCGGATCATAGGATAATCGAGCATGATCGAGGAAAAGGACGAGACGGCGGCCGCCGGCCCTGCCGGCATGCCCGCCAATGATCCCGGCGAGGGCGCCGTCGACGAACTCGCCGACGCTGCCGCGGCGGCATCGCCCGAGGCGCGCGTTGCCGCGATCGAAGCCGAGCTTGCCGACACCAGGGACCACCTGCTGCGGGCGCTCGCGGATACCGAGAATGTTCGGCGCCGCTATCAGCGCGAGCGCGACGACGCGCAGAAATATGCGATATCGGACTTTGCCAAGGATCTGCTGTCGGCGGTCGACAATCTGCGGCGGGCGCTCGACGCGATGCCCGAGGCCGAGGTCGCCGACCCGCGCACCAGGAGCCTCCTGCGACGGGGTCGCGGCGACCGAGCGCGAGCTGTTGGCCGCGTTCGAGCGCCACGGCCTGAAGCGCATCGACCCCAAGGGCGAGCGCTTCGACCACAATTTCCACCAGGCGATCTTCGAGGCCGAGCGGCGAGGCGCGCCGGCCGGGACGGTCATCGAGGTGCTGCAGCCCGGCTATGTGCTGCACGACCGGCTGCTGCGCCCGGCCATGGTCGGCGTCGCCAAGGGCGGTGCCAAGCCGCGACGACGGACGACGCGGCCTGATCGCGTGAATTCAGCGCCGATCAGCTCGACGGCCGCATGCGGGAGCGCAGCCGGCGTTCGAGCCGGGCGAACAGCATGTCGGTCAGGATCGCGAACAGCGCGACCAGCACCGCCCCTTGGATGACAAAGGGCAGTTTGTTGCTGGCGAGCCCGTCGAAGATCGGCGTGCCGAGGGTCAGTGCGCCGACCGTCGAGCCGATCGTCGCGGTGCCGATCGCGATCGTCACCGACACCCGCACCCCGGCCAGGATCGCCGGCGCGGCGAGCGGCAGTTCGACATCGCGCAGCACGCTGCCAGGCCGACAGGCCCATGCCTTGCGCCGCGTCGCGCACCGCGGCGGGCACGCCTTCGAGCCCGGCGATCGCGTTCTCGACGATCGGCAGGAGACCGTAAAGAAACAGCGCGACGATCGTCGGCCGCGGCCCGAAGCCGAGCGCCGGGACCGAGAGGGCCAGCACCGCGGCCGGCGGAAAGGTCTGCCCGATCGTGGCGAGCGCGTTGACGATCGGCCGGAAATCGCGCCCGGCGGGGCGGGTCACGAAGATCGCCAGGCCGATGCCGAGCAGCGTCGCGGCGAGGCTCGCCGCCGCGACCAGCCCGGCATGCGACAGCCACAGCGCGAAAAAAGCTGTCGCGCGCGAAGACCGGCGGGCTGACCCCCGGAAACGCCCAGGCGAAGACCGGCCGCAGCGCCGGCATGCCGATGAGCAGCGCGGAAAACAGCACCGCGACCCACAGCACCGGGCTGGCGAGCAAGGGCGCGCAGACCGGCGGTGCACGGCCCGCTCGCCTCTGCCTGTTCATGGCCGGGCGTGGCCCGAGCCATCCCACGAGACGGTGCGGCTTAACGGCATGCGCAGATTGCGTCGCTCTGATGCTCCGCGGCCAAGCGCCGGGCACGGCGTTAGTAGGACGTGAAGGCTCGGTTCCGCGCATTCACCGCACGAGATCGGCGAGCGTGATCGCGCCGAGCGGCCGGCCGGACTCGTCGACGACCGGCAGGCGGTCGGTATGGCGCGCCGCCATCGCGGCGAGCGCGTCGCGCAGCGATGCATCGCTCGGCAGCGGCTCGCCTTCGGCCGCTCTCGCCGGGATGCAGCCGGTCGGCGACGGTGCGCAGCGACAACAGCTTCAGCCCGCTCGTATCGCCGCCGACGAACTCGGCGACAAACGCGCTCGCCGGATGTTCGAGGAGGTCGAGCGGGGTGCCCCATTGCGCGAGACGGCCGCGCTCGAGGATCGCGATGTCGCTCGCCAGGCGCAGCGCCTCTTCGATGTCGTGCGTCACGAACACGATCGTCTTTTTCGTCGCCTGCTGGATGCGGAGCGATCTCGCCTTGCAAAGCGGCGCGGGTGACCGGGTCGACCGCGGCGAAGGGCTCGTCCATCAGCAACAGATCGGGGTCGGCGGCGAGCGCGCGGGCGACGCCGACGCGCTGCTGCTCGCCGCCCGACAGCTGATGCGGGTATTTCGCAGCGGTAAGTCGGCGGGTCGAGGCGCAACAGCTCCAACAGCTCGCTCACCCGCTCGCGCACCCGCGCCCGCGGCCAGTTCAACAGGCGCGGCACGGTGGCGATGTTGTCCTCGACCCGCCAATGCGGAAAGAGGCCGATCGACTGGATCGCATAGCCGATCCGCCGCCGCAGCGCCTCGGGCGGGACGCGGCGCACATCCTCGCCGCCGACCCGGATCGTGCCGGAATCGAACGCAACCAGCCGATTGATCATGCGCAATGTCGTCGATTTGCCGCAGCCCGAGGGCCCGAGCAGGACGCAGAAGGAGCCTTCGGGTACGGTCAGCGACAGCTCGTCGACGACGCGGCCTCCCGTCATAGGCTTTGCTGACCCGGTCGATCTCGATCATCGGCCTGAGGCTCGCAGCGGGCAACTGACGTGCGGCGAGCGCGGACAGCGTCTGCAAGAGGAAATCGGCGGCCAGCGCGAGGAGGATCGCCGGCAAGGCGCCGAGCAACACCAGATCGGCCGCGTATTGGCCGAGCCCCTCGAAGACGAAGCTGCCGAGCCCGCCGGCGCCGATCAGCGCGGCGACGACGGCGAGCCCCACTGCCTGCACCGTGACGATGCGCAACCCGGCGAACAGCAGCGGCAGCGCCAGCGGCAGCTCGACCCGCCAGAACAGCTGATGCCGCGTCATCCCCATGCCGCGCGCCGCATCGATCACCGCCGGGTCGACCCCGGCGATGCCCGCCGACGCTGTTGCGCACGATCGGCAACAGCGCATAGAGGATCAGCGCGATGATCGCCGGCGCCGGGCCGATGCCGCCGATCCCGAGCCTCGCCAGGGCCGGCAGCGCCGTCGCGAGCGCCGACAGCGGCACGATCAGGAGCCCGAACAGCGCGATCGACGGGATCGTCTGCAACAGGTTCAGCACGGCGAACAGCGGCCCCTGCCAGGCGCGGATGCCGCACCGCGGCGACGCCGAGCGGGATGCCGATCAGCACCGCCGGTCCGACCGCAGCGGCGACGAGAACGACGTGCCGAACCAGCGCCGCGGCGAACACATCGCGGTGCGCCCGATATTCGCGGGCGAGCGACAGCGCGTCGAACAGGCCGGCATCGAGCCATCGCGGCGATCGCCACGGCGAGCGCCGCGATGACAAGAAACCGCTCGCCGAGGCCGGCGCCGGCGCGCTGCAGCGCGTCGACCAGCGCCAGAGCGGCCGACCCGAGCAGGATCCAAAACCCGGCACCGAGCGAGATCCGGGCGAGGGACGGGGCGCCGGCGGCGAGGGATGCCGCCGCCTCTCCGGCAGCGCCGAGAACGAGGAGAAAGAGACCGCCGGCCAAGACCGTCGCCGCGCGCTGCACCGCGCGACCGGGCGGCGCCACTGATGTCAGCAGCAAGACCGCCGCGATGATCGCGATCGCGACGCCGAGCCGCAGATCCGCAGCCGCGAACAGCCCGATCGGGCGCCCCGACAGCAGGCGGTTTGGCGCCGAGGTGACAAATCCGGTGCCGAGGACCGCCAGCGCGCCGGCGGCAAACAGCAGCGGGAGGACGTCATTGCGAGGAGCGAAGCGACGAAGCAATCCCGATCCGGGTAAGCTCGGCCGGTCGAGATTGCGTCGCTGCGCTCGCAATGACACCATCTAAATGCGGAAAGTTCAGCTCAAAAGCCCGCTGGACGATCGATCAGAAGTCTCCGGCTTTTACCATGCCGGTTTCAATTCCGCCGGGATCGGTCGTCAGGAATTAGGGCATTCCCAGGTCTCGACCCTCGTTACTTCATAAGTCGCTACAGGGCCTCCAGGTACGAACTTGCAGCTGATGGAGACGAGTCCTTTGTACGTAGGTTTTTCGCAGACGGTCTCAGCGAGAGTTCTACAATGATCATGGGCTTCGGCGGACGCGGTTTTCACGGTGCCGTGTCCCGGCTCTCCTGTAACTTGAAAGATCATGGCTAGCTCCCCTGAGGCCTAGAGAGGTAGAGACGCGGGTTTCAACCGGCGCCGCGGGTGCAACTCGGCTATGCTGTGACTAACTCCTTATCAATAACAGGGGCAGATGACTTGCCATCCAAACGGGTTATGGCATGGGCTGCATCCGATAGGGACACAAGTAGTACCAGTCGGTCCCCAGGCACAGAAGCCCAGGCCGTAGCAGTGACAATCTTGAATGATGTTTCCTGAGTCATCGGTTTCCCAGCCGCAGGAACAAAAACCCCACGGTCGGCAATCGAAGGTCAGGACGCCAGGACAAATAGGAAGCGTGTAAAGTAGCTCCGTCTCAATCGTTTGAGTAAAAGAAATACGGGAGATGAGATCTCGACCTTCAAGTTGTGTTAGAGCCAAAAGCAACAAACCATTTGCTCTTAATTGATGGAATCGGAGTTTATCGAAATGAAACTGCCATTGTGAGTTGGGGAAGCCAACGCGGATATCGTCGAAGCTGATCACCGGATGCACCCGAGGGCTAGTTTTCTCGATCCGGACGCCCTTCCAACGGTCAGAACCCCAAACCTTTCTCCCCGTCAGCTTGCTCGCATATACAAATCCAGAATTCGTGCCGGTCAAGTTCCAATTCGGTCACCTCAACCATAATGACTTCCGATGCAGTCAGTCGGAGAAAGACCGATGTTCCGATCACCCCGATACTGATGAGATGGATGGTCCTTCATACCTTGCCTCGTCATCTCGAAAAGCATCTGTTCGAGGTAATTTCAGACGTCGTAGGTAACTTGCACGAGATGTTGCGCGGGTGCCCTGCTTGCGCACGACGTTGTTTTGCAAATTTTGCATTTTTTACCGACCCTGATTGTTTCCCCTTCACAATTTCGGAGGAATGTCCAAGCCGATATCCCCCGGATGCCGGGACTTCGTCGTGTCACTGTCCGCCTGATCGATCGCGCGCCGCAAGGTAATTCGATCGCAACCAACCGACTGCCGTCGCAATCCGACCAACAGGTGGCGCCGGTTCCTGCCGGTGCGCTCCTCGGCCAATCTCCCACCGCCGCTTGCGGTCAGAGCGAATACGTCGTCCAGTTCGCGACACGCCAGCAATCCACCGTCGGAGGTGATCGCCGAGCCGTGGAACCGGAGCTTCAGGCGGCGGTCGGTATCGAGCCTCAGCGCCCCGCTGTCCGCTTCACCCGCCGGGCCTGCCATGGCCGCCCCGTTCGACCTCACACAAAGCATTGTATCATATACTATAATCAGGAGTACTACACGACAAAATCCGGTACGATCCGGGGAATGCAGGCTAAATAAATTCGTGCTTCTCGCGGCCGTCACCGGTCACGGCAGGAAATGCCGCGATTTCAGATAATCGGCTGCGACCGCGCCGGGATCTTCTCCGGCGACCGCGATCCGGGCGTTCAGCCCCTGTAGGGTGGTCAGCGTCAGCGAGGCGAACACCGGGTCGAGCGCGGCGGCGATCTCGGGGTGCTGGTCGAGCACCGCTTCGCGCACGACCGGGGCCGGGGCATAGACGATCTGCGCACCCTTGTCGTCGCACAGCGCCGTGAGGCCGAGCGCGGCGAGCTCGCCGTCGGTGCCGTAGGCCATCGCCGCATTGACCCCGGAGGTGCCTTCCGCCGCGGCGCGCAGGGTCGCCGCGGTATTGCCGCCCGACAGAGTCAAGAGCTGGCCCGACCCGAGATGAAAGCCATAGGTCTTCTCGAAGGCGGGCAGCGCGGCCGGGCTTTCGACGAATTCGGCCGAGGCGGCGAGCTTGAACCGGCCGCCCGCGGCCAGATAGGCGGCCAGATCGTCGAGGCACCGACCTGTCGGAAAGCCCCGCAGATCGTTGCGAATCGCGATGACCCAGGTGTTGTTGGCGGGCGCCGGATTGAGCCAGACGAGATGGTTTGCGTCCTGATCGAGGCGTTTCACCTCGGCATAGCCCGCCGCGGCGTTCTTCCAGGCCGGGTCGGTTTCGCGGTGGAAAAAGAAGGCGCCGTTGCCGGTGTATTCGGGATAGAGGTCGATCTGTCCGGCGAGGATCGCCGCGCGCACGATGTTGGTCGGCCCGAGCTGGATCTTCTTCTCGACCGGCAGCCCGCGCGCTTCGAGCATCGCCGCGATCATCTGCCCGAGCAGCGCGCCTTCGGTATCGATCTTCGAGGCGACGACGATCGCCCCGGCCGCTCTCGCCGGGACGCGGGAGCAGGCGAGGACAGCCGCCAGCACGGCGGCGATCAGCGGCTTTGCCGAAAGCGATCGAAAAATTTTCCGAGTGCTTACGTGGCTTTTGCGATCGATGTGCAACGAGACGCCCAGGCCGATCGCCGTAAGGCTCGCCGGCCGCATCCTCGAACTAGGCGGCATCGATCGGTCTTCATCTGTGTTCCCTCTGCCTTGGGGAGCCGGCGCGGCCCTGCCGCGGGTGCCGCAACTCTCGGCTGCGGGCGCTGCGCTGCCAACCGACTCTAGGCGTCCGGCGCAGACGCATGCGGCTCGGCCTGTCCGCGCTCGGCCTGGGCCCGCACCTCCGGACCGCGTCCGAGCGATTGCACGACCGGCGGCGACCGGACGCAGCACGCCGGCGCCGTCTCGCCGCTGGCCGGCAGGCGGGCGAGCTCTGTGCCGGGCGAAGTACGGTTGGCTCCCTGACGGCTGCCGCAGCCGGGCGCGCGGTATTCACCGCCAGCTGGGCCGTCGCCGCGGCGCTACCACCGGAAAGTCGCGGGCCGCTCGTACCGCCGCGGCGGTTTCGGTGCCCTCAAAGCGGGCGCGCACCGCCGGGTCGCGATAGGTCACGCCGAGGCGATGCAGCGGGTCGTGTTGCCATGCGCCCGACGCGATCGGAGGCTGAGCTGGGTTGCGCGCGCCGAACCGGTTTGCGTCGATTTCGATGCGGTGGCGGTGCCAGTCGCAGTGGTGCCATCCCCAGAGCGGGGCGATGATCACCAAATCCAGCCATCCATAGCCGAGCGGCCCGGTCGTCTCGTCCGGGAAAGCAGCAGGAAAGTAATCCGGCGGATACTCGGGGTAGGGCCACGCGCTGTAAACGACGTTCGGGTCATAGACCGGCACGTAGACGATGTTGGTATCGGGCGGCTCGATCACGATAATGCCGCCGTCGTTCGACACCACTTGCTGCGGCGTCGATTGCAGCCTGCCGGCGGCGGCGGCCTTCTGGCGCAGCCGCTGCACGGAATCCATGACGGCGGGCTGCTCGGCGAGGAACGCATCGCCGAGATCCTCGGTCCAGGTCAGGTTGCGATCCATCATCGAGAGGATCTGCGGAAACGCGACCAGCGACTTGACGCTGGATCCCAGCGCTGCTGCGCGAGCGCCGCGGCCAGCTGACCGCCTCCGAGGACGGCGTTGGCCGGCTGCTGCAGCCACCGGTCCGCCTCGACGATCTCCAGCGGATAGGTCGCGGCCATCAGGATCTGGGCCACCAGCGGATCGGGATAAAGCGCGATCGGCGCGGTCAACTGATCGAGCTGTTCGGGCGTATAGGGCGCGGCGGTCTGCCCAGCGGGGGCCGGCGCCGCGGCGGGCGGCTGGTCTTGCGCCGCCGCCAGCGGGCCGAGCAACATAACGGCCACAATGCCCGCGAGCGCGGGGAACAACCCTGCCCTCATATCCTTGCCTCTGCTTCCCTGGGGCGCGGCCCAGTCTCATGCCGGAACGCGTCCCCCTTGCATTTGATCCGATGCGGTAAACTCAGAGCGGGAGCGCGAGCAGCGTGTCGATCTGGCGGCTGTCGAGGATGACGAGCTTGCCGGCGAACCTCCAGCCCGTATCGGTGCGCACCACCCGGTCGAGGTAACGCCCGGCCGCGAAGAGGGTCATCGCGCCGTCCTGCATCGTGCGCACGACGAGGAAATTGGCGCCGGCATCGAGCGCGTCCCGCCTCGGCTTTCTCGATCCGCATGCCGGAGATCAGGTGGCGATAGCGCTGCGGCTCATAGATGTTGGCCTGGCGCAGCGCGCTGACCCGGTCTTTCAGCATGTTCTTCGAGGTGGCGTAGATCATGCCCCAACGGCAACCCGGCCTCGTAATTCTCGGCCGAGGTGACGCGGTAGGCGCAATCCTCGGTGAAGAATTCCGGCCACTCCTCCAGCCGGTCGTCGTCGAGGCAGGCGGCGTAGGCGGTGTAGAGCTCCTCGAGTTCGAGGCGGCGCTGTGATCGCCGCGAGATCCATCGCGCTACAGCCCCATCAACGGGCGATAGGCCTGCCAGAAGCCGCGGATCGAGGCTTCGGTCGTGCGCGTGTCCTGCGAGGCATGCTCGTGCCCGCCCATCTCGAGGATCGAGCATTCGTCCTCGCCGCCCCTGATCGCGCGCTGGACGAAATTGCCGACCGCGCCGTCCTCCATCGAGACATACCCGGCCGGGCCGACCAGGTTGCTCTGCAACAGCCGCCGTTCGGTCATCGCCGCATCGTCATCCTCGAAGCCGAGATAGATCCATTGCAATTCGGTCTCTTCCGGCCCTTTCGGCAGGACCAGCCGCAGGGCGACCGAGTTGTGGATCTGCTGCAGCACGAAATTGGGAAAGACGCTGAGGATCTGCACCGTGACATCGTCGCCGAACTCCTCGACCGATTCGAGCAGCCGCGGGTCGGCCAGATGCAGCCCGTCGCGCATCGACTGGATGTCGGCGTAGAGCTTGTCGCTGCCTTCGCGGCCGACCGTGTCGGTCTTGCCGCGCGTCAGGCTCGTGTGATTGCCGCCGCCTTCGCTGACCAGGACGCCGCCGCCGGCGGTCAGCCGGCTGACCCGGAACGTCGCGAAGAAGGTGTGCAGCAGCGTCGCGTGGTAGGTGTCCTTGACGTTCTCGACGTAGAGCTTCCAGTTGTTGTGCAGGATCTGCGAGGTCGTGCCGAGGATCTTTGGCTTGGCGCGCATGACGCGGCCGATCCGCGCGCCGATCAGGTTGCCGATATAGTCGGCGAGCGGCGGGGTCTCGGGCGACAGCGTGCCGAAGACGAGACCGGCGAACTGGTCGGTGCGCAGTTTCCGCAGGCCATGCTCCTCGAGGCGGAAGCTGTCGGGCATGCCGCCCTTGCCGCCGACGCCGCGGCGGAACGCGACGCTCTTCAAATTGCCGGCGAGGTCGTAGTTCCACGAATGATAGACGCAGGTCAGCCCGTCCGTGGTGTGGCCCTGGCGCTTCAGGCAGACGAGATTGCCGCGGTGGGCGCAACGATTGACCATCGCATGGATCTCGCCGTCGTCGCCGCGGGTCACGATGATCGGGGTCTCGCCGAGGAAGGTCGTCTTGTAGTCGCCGGGCTCGGGCAATTCGTCGGCCAGCGCGAGGTATTGCCAGCTCGCGCCCGAGAAAGATGCGGTCGAGCTCGGCCCGGTAGATGTCGGGGTCGGCGAACACCCGGTAGGGCACCCGCGAATTGCCCTCTTTCGGCCAGGTGAGCGCGTGCTGATCCATGGGCAACCTCGCCGCGAAAGATGTCGCCAAGCCGCGACATCGGCATAGAATACGCCCAATCCACGGGGGTTCGCCAGCCGATGAGCGAGGAGCGGGTCGAGCGCCGCTTGGCGGCGATCATGGCGGCCGATGTCGCCGGCTATTCGCGGCTGATGGGCGCCGACGAGGAAGGCACGCTTGCCGCGCTGAAGGCGATCCGGCGCGAACTGGTCGATCCCAAGATCAAGGAGCACCGCGGCCGCATCGTCAAAACCACCGGCGACGGCCTCCTGGTCGAATTCGCCAGCGTCGTCGATGCGGTGCGCTGCGCGGTCGAGGTGCAGCGCGGCGATGGCCGAGCGCAATGCCGATGTGCCGGCCGACCAGCGCATCGAGTTCCGCATCGGCATCAACCTCGGCGACATCATCATCGACGACGGCGACATCTTCGGCGACGGCGTCAATGTCGCGGCCCGGCTCGAGGCGCTCGGCCGAGCCCGGCGGCATCTGCGTCAGCGGTTCGGCGCGCGAGCAGGTGCGCGACAAGCTCGATGTTCGCCTTCGAGGACTTGGGCGAGCAGCAAGTCAAGAACATCGCCCGGCCGGTGCGGGTCTTTCGGGTCGCCTCACCCACCCCGCGCCAAGCCGCCGGGCTCCCTGACCCTCCCCCGCAAGCGGGGGAGGGAAGGGTGGCGGGCTGTCGAGCTCGCCGCTGGCGTTGCCCGACAAGCCGTCGATCGCGGTGCTGCCGTTCCAGAACATGTCGGGCGACCCGGAGCAGGAATATTTCGCCGACGGCATGGTCGAGGAGATCACCACCGCGATGTCGCGCCTGCCCGTTGTTCGTCATCGCGCGCAATTCGAGCTTCACCTACAAGGGACAGGCCGTCGACGTGAAGCAGGTGGCGCGCGAACTGGGCGTGCGCTATGTGCTCGAAGGCAGCGTCCGGCGCGCCGGCAACCGGGTGCGGATCACCGGCGCAGCTGATCGACGCCGCGACCGGCCATCACCTCTGGGCCGACCGCTTCGACGGCGAGCTGGACGACGTGTTCGAAGTGCAGGACCAGATCGCGTGGACCATCACCGGCGAATTGGCGCCCGGCATCATCGCCGGCCGAGATCGCAGCAGGCGCGGCGCAAGGACCCGAGCCAGCTCGACGCCTGGGACCGCACGATGCGCGCGCATTGGCATATCCGCCGCTTTACCCGGGAGGATTTGGCCGAGGCCCGGCGCCTGCTCGAGGAGGCGATCGCGCTCGACCCGACAAATGCGATGGCGTTCGGCGATCTCGCCTTTGCCCTCCATTTCGCCGCCCTGTTCGGCTGGGGCGAGGACCCGACCGGGGCATTTGCCCGCTGCGGCGAGGCGGCGCGGCGGGCCGTCGCCGCCGACGACAGCGACGCCACACGCCCATACCGCGCTGGCAATCTACGATTTGTTCTCCGGCCGCCACGACGAAGCCCGGCGCCGGCTGCGCCGCGCCCTCGATCTCGACCCCAACTCGGCGTTCGTGCACCTCTATCTCGGGGTGAGCTACGCGTTCGCCGGCGATTACGAGGCGACAATGCCGCATTGCGAAGAGGCGATCCGGCTCAGCCCGCGCGACCCTTTGCTGATTATTTTTCACCTGTGCCAGGGCTGGGCGGCGTTGCTCTCGGAGCGCTTCGGGAGGCGGTCGAATTCGCGACGCAGGCGGCCGAGGCCAATCCCGAGTTTCCCGACATTTACATGGTGTTGGCGGCCGCGCACGGCCATCTGGCGAATGCCGACGCGGCTCGCGCGGCATTGGACGAGCTGCTGCGGTGCATGCCGGGGCTGACCGCTTCCGACGAACGCCTCAACCGCCCGTTCGGCAGCGCCGAACAGCGGGAGCGCTTCCTCGAAGGCTTGCGCAAGGCCGGCCTGCCGGAGGAGTTGACTGGCACGCGCCGTTACGGCGCAGCCTTGAGCGGTTCCGTATCATGAAACCGCCGATAATCGATGACCCGGCTGCCATCCTCGGTCCAGCCGATCACGTCGACAAAGCGGTGGTCCCACAGGATCTCGTCCGGCAGGTAGGAGGTCCGCGCATGGACGCGCTGCGCGATCGTCTCGTCGATGCCGCTCGCGGTCACCACCAGCTCGGCGTTCTGCGCTGCAAGCGAGGCCGCGGTGGCGCCCGATAGCGGGCTGTCGCGGTCGATCTCGTGCATGACCGTAAAGGTCATCGCCAGGACCGGCGACGGTAGCGGGTCAGCGACAGCTCGTAAAAGCGGCGCAGCATGACGCCCTCCGCGGTCTGCTCGTCGCGCAGCAGCGTGACGGCGACCTCGGCCTGCAGGATCTGGTTGCGGCGCTGGTTGGCAAGGCGGAAGGAAAAGGTCGGGCGGCCGTTATGCGGGCCGATCACGGCGACGCGGCTGAATAGGATGCGCGCGGTCGGCCGCGAGAAGCGGGCGAAGACGAGCCCCGTCGCCAAGGCGAGGATCAGGAGGCCCGAGGCGGCCTCGACGGTCATCACGAGGTTGGCGTAGGTCGTCGCCGGATACATCTGGCCGTAGCCGATCGACGCCACCGTCTGGACGCTGAAGAAGAAGGCGTCGGCAAATGAGCCCGGGCGGGCGTTGGCGATCGCTCCCGGCTGCGCCAGGTAAAGAAGCGCAAAGCCGAGATTGAGCGCGATGTAGAGCAGCCCGCCGAGCAGCAGAAACCGGCACCAGCCGATCCGCAGCGTGTGGTGATAGACATCGCGCAGCCACGGCCGCGGCAGCCCGACCGCCAGCGTCTCATCGGCCGTTTCTCGGCTGATCAGCCAGGCCGGGCGCGAGTTGCTGTTCTCGGGCGGCGCGCTGTGCAGCGGCGGCGCGGATTGTTTTCTGCGGCCTCGACCTTTCATGTGACATTCATACAGCGAGCGGACGGGTATCGTCCCGCGCGGCCTGCGATCATGGCCTCAGGATTGGACCAATTCATCGTTGATCGAGGGCGCGGCGCATCGCTACTGTACGGCTCCAGGTCTTTGGCTTCCGATGGCGGCGCCAATGAGAATGCCGAATAGACCCGCGGGGCGCGGCGGCGGCGGTCCGTTGGCGAGCCGGCGCCAATTTGTGCTTGCGGCGTCGACGCTGGCGTTCTCTTCCCTGGCGCGATCAAGAGCTGTCGCAGCAGACACCAGCGCCCCGCCCGGCGCTGCGCCGCAGACGACCCCATCGCGGCAATACATCAGCTTTGAAGCTCCGATCAACGAGACCACGACCTCTCGCCTAATCGCCGTCGCGGGCGGGGCAATACAGAAAGGGGTGGATGATATTCACCTGATCGTCGGTAGCGGCGGCGGCAGCATCAGTGCAGCATTATTGGTTTATGGCTTTTTGCGCAGCCTGCCGGCGAAAGTGACAACATACAATTTGAGCACAATTCAATCCGCCGGAGAAATAATATTTCTTGCAGGAGAGCGGCGGATCGCCAGCCGGAATGCGATCTTCATGTTTCACCACTTGAACCAGAACGTTACCGGTAATACCGCCTTGACGTCGGAGGATTTCAAGGATCGAGAGACTTTTCTATCGATGGACATCAAACGGGTGGACGATATTTACCGGGAACGCACATCGCTTACCGCGGCGCAGATGGAGGAATTTAAGCGACATGCGGTGTACTTCGATGCCGCCGCCGCGCGCGACGCCGGCATCATCCAGGAAATCGCGCCATTGAGCATCCCGCCGCATGCGACGATAACAGCGGTCAACCCCTAATCAGCCGCGATCGGCTTCCGGCCTCAACTCGTTCGTGCCCGGCCTTGGGCCGGGCATCCACGAGCAAGTGCGAGGGCTCACCTGCGTCTCGCGGATGGCCAAGCTGAAGCCCGACCATGGACGGGGCGGGTGAAGGTTTCGGGTGGTTGGCTTTACCGTGGAGCTCAGGGTGTGGCCCAGCCCTCAGCCGCCGTAGTAGACGTTGTCGCCGAGGTCCCTCATCTCGAGGATCGCGCTGTCGAGGCGGCCCGAGATCGGGTTCGGCACATGCGCCTCGACGACCTCGGCGACGACGATGTGATGGTCGCCCTGCTCGACGATGCTGGTGACCTTGCATTCGACCGCGGCCAGCGCGGCGTCGAGGATCGGCGCGCCGTTGCGCGCCCTTGTGGATCGCCTGGCCGGAGAGCTTGCCGCCTTCCAGCGCGGCCGGCTTGAAGAAGGTGAAGGCGAGGCCCTTGTGCTCCTTGCCGAGCATGTTGAGGGTGAAATTCTTGGTGCCCTTGACGATCGAGTAGGCGCCCGAAGTCGGTCTTGACGCCGACGACGACGAGCGGCGGGTTGAACGCGGTCTGCGTCACCCAGTTGACCGTCGCGGCGGCGACATTGCCGCTTGCCGTCATCGGCGGTCAGCACGTAGATGCCGTAGGGGATCATGCGAAGCGCGGTCTTCTTGGCGTCGGCGTCCATCCGGTTTCCTCCGATGGGGGTTCGCCGCACTACATCCCGTCCGCGAGGGCTGGCAAGAGCCAGCCCGTCTCTGCGATCCCGAGCTCGCCCTGCGTTCCTCGCAGCGACGCAAGCGCCGCAGCGAGCGAGCGAGCCTGTCGGCCGTCATTTCCGCCCGCTCGCCGTCAGGCCCTTCTGCAGCGCGGCGAAGGATTGCGTCGGCGCCGGCATCAGCCAGCGGAAGCCTTTCTCGACCAGCTTCTCGACATTGTTGGCGTCGACATGCGGGTGGCCGCAGGGGACGTTGGCGTCCTTGCAGATCGCCAGGATGTCGTCGATCGCGGCGGCGACCTCGGGATGCTCGTATTGGCGCGGATAGCCCATGTCCTGCGACAGGTCGCCCTCGCCGATCAGCACGACGCCGATGCCGGGCACCTCCTTCAGCATCTTCGGCAGGTTGCGGATCGCCCGCTTCTCCTCGCACATGATCGACGACCAGCACCTCGCCCTCGGGGTTCGAGCGGCCAGGTGTCGGCGCGCTTGTAATATTCCTGCTGCGCCGAGGCCCCAATAGCGCGCGGCGGTGCGCGGCGCGTCGCCGCGCTGGCCGGCCGGCTCGTAATATTGCGCCTCGCGCGGCCGCGGATAGCGGCAGGCCTGCACCGCGTTGCGCGCCTCCTCGACGGTGCGAGACGTGCGGCCAGACGATGCCGTAGACGCCGATATCGAGCACCTGCTTGGCGATCCACTGGTTGATCTCGCCGCCATTGGGCGGGATGCGCACCATCGGCGTCACCGCCGGCGCGAGGCTGCCCGATTTGCACGATCTGCGCGCGTTCGAGCATGTATTGCATGCAGTCGCGCAGCGCGCGGATGTCGTAGGGGTTGTGCTCCATCTCGAAGACGACGCCGTCATAGGGCGCGGCACCGATCGACTGCGCGCGCGCCGATCTCGGCCGGCGAGAAGGTGACGAAGGCCGGCTTGCCGCTTCCAGCGCGCGGATCGCCGCCGTTGAGGCGGGGGATTTCGGGCATGCTCTCTCCTCCGGGCTGGTCAGCTCGGCTTTGCGGCCTGCCAGCGGGCGAGCGCCTCGTGCGGCTTCGAGAGCGCCGGGTCCATAATCTCCCGATGTTTGCCGGTGCTGGCGGTCAGTTCGATGACATAGCCGTTGGGATCGCGGAAATAGATCGAGCGGACAAAGCCGTGATCGACCGGTCCGCGCACCTCGATCCCCTGCGCCTTGCCCTTGGCCAGCATCGCGTCGAACACGTCGTTCTCGACGCCGAGCGCGATGTGCAGGTCGAGATCGTCCTGCCGCTTGAACTCGAACGGCCGGCCCGGCACCTCGAAGAAGGCGAGGCACGAGCCGTCATCCATTTGAAAGAAGGTGTGGAGACCGTTCCCCCGCTGATCTCGAAGGCGCTGACCAGCCTGAGACCGAGGAAATCCTCGTACCAAGTGCGCGTCTCCTCCAAGTCGCGACAGCGGTATGCGTTGTGGTGCAGGCCCTTGATCATGGTCAGAGCCTCCGCTCAGAAAAAGATGCTGACGTTTTTCGCCGACAACACATTCTGGTCGAGCACGAGCCGGCGCCGGGCGATCTTCACGCGCCGTCGACGCGGCGCAGCACATCCTCGCGCGCACCGACGTAAAAATCCTCTTCGCTCTCGGCGCGGCTGCGATAGACGATAAAGTTCGAATAGACCTTGAATTCGCTCGTCGTTCTCGCCCGGCTCGACCTCGATATTGGCGACCATGTGGCGGGTGCGCGACGGCGGGTCTTCCGCCCAGGCCATGCCGGTGTCGAGGCGGTCGACGCGCGCCTGTCAGCGTCCCCTTGTCCTCATCGAGGATCGCCAGCTCGTCCTCGGCGGTGATGTCGTCCTCGACGTAGCGCGCGGGGTCGAGGATCGAGATCGCCTTGCTGTGCTTCGGATAGCGGTTGTGCGACTCGCCATCCAGTAGCGGATGTCGTCGGTGAACAGCTCGAGCCATTCGCGAAATTGCCGCGAATTGAGCAGCCGCGCCTCGCGGTAGAGAAACTGCTCGACCTCGCGCAGCAATTTTTCGTCGGGCACAGGATCATTGCGCATCGCGCTACTCCGCGGCAACCGCGAGCGGGAGATCGCCCCACCCCTCGGCCCCCATCAGCTCGGCCCAGCGGCGGTAGAAATGGCGGTGATTGTTCTCGCTGTAGCGGTATTCGCTGGCCCAGCCGCCGAGCGCTGTGTCAAAACGGTCGTGACCGAGCCCCATCTGCGTGTTCAATGGCATGCGCCGGGATACGACGCCGCGGCAGGTGCGGGTGCATTCCTGCCAATTGTCCATGTCGTCCTGCTCGAATGTGCCGCTCGGGCTAAACCCGCGCACGCCCGACAGCTGAAACGCCCGCTTGACCTCGGGTGGCGCCGTCTTGTCGATAAAGACATAGGACCAGATCTCGGTCTTCTCCGGGCCGCGCGGATGCCAGATGCGCAACGTGCGCGAGGTGCCGCGCAACAGCGAGAAATTCGGAAACACGGTGCCGACGAGCGGGTTGACCAGCGCCGCGCGCGGCCCGAGCCGCGCGTTGACCTCCTGGCGGGTCTGCCAGTCATAGGCCAACAGCTCACCCCCCGGCGGCTCGCCGCTCATCTCGGGGCCGATGCAGATCACCACATGGCCATTGCCCGCCGACACCATCGTGCCGGTGGCGTCGGGCTTTGTCGTTACCCCGGTGCTGAACGAGGTCATGACCGCCGACATATGGCTCCACGGCACGTGATAAGCATCGCCGCCGAAATTTTCGGATGGGAACTTCCAGTTGCACGGCATGACCCATTTGTGCATGCCGAGGATCTCGATTCCGCCGTCGCGCCGGTCGACGAAATTATCGAGATACCACCCCATCTCGCCGAGATATTCGCGCAGCGGCGGCGCCTTGGGGTCAAAGGTGGCGAACCACAGCCCCTTGTAATTGTCGAGCTGCGCTACCGGGACGAGCCCCCAGTGGTCGCGCTCCAATTCATTGTGATAGGCCTCCTTGAGGTAGGGGACACCGGTCAGCCGGCCGTCATTGGTGTAGGTCCAGCCGTGATAGGCACAGGTAAAGCTGGCGGCATTGCCGGTGTTGGCCCGGCAGAGGCGGTTGCCGCGGTGGCGGCAGACATTGAGAAAGGCGTGAACGTCGCCGGCGCTGTCGCGCACGACGAGGATCGGGTCCTCGCCCATATAGGTCGTGAAGAAGTCGCCGGGCAGCGGGATCTGCCCGTCGGGGCACAGGAACAGCCAGCAGCGGGCGAAGATCTGGCGCAACTCCTGTTCGTAGATCTCCGGCTCGATGAAGATGCGCCGGCTAATCAATCCGCTGTCGCTGTCGACGAGACGACCGAGAACCGCTGCCATCGGAGCCTCCTGCTCGTATCCGTCCTTATTCCGCCGCCTGCGCAAGCTCGGGTGTGGCCATCAGCTCGGCCCAGCGGCGATAGAATTCGCGGTGATTGCTCTCGCTAAAGCCGAAATCGCTGGCCAGCGCGCCGAGCGCCTCATCAAAGCGCTCGTATCCCATGCCCATCTGGTTGTTGACCGGCATCCGGCGCGACATGACCCCGCGACAGGTCTGCGTGCATTCCTGCCAATTGTCCATGTCGTCCTGCTCGAAGGTGCCCGACGGGCCGAAGCCGCGCACCCCGGAAAGGCGGATCGCCTTCTTGACCTCCAGCGGCGCCGCCTTGTCGACGTAGACCCACGACCACACCTCGGTCTTGTCCGGGCCGCGCGGGTGCCAGACGCGGAACGTGCGCGAGGTCGCGCGCAGCAGCGAAAAATTCGGGAAGACCGTACCGACAATCGGGTTGGTCAACGTCGCGCGCGGCCCCAATCGCGCATTGACCTCGGGGCGGATCGCGCGCTCGTATTCCTGGATCGCCGGCAGCGGCGCGTCGCCGTAACCGTCCGGGTCGATGCAAATCAGCACATGGCCGTTGCCGGGCGCGACCATTCGGTTGCGGTTGCGCGGCGTCGCCGTCGAGCCGACGCTGAACCCGGTCGTCGAGCGCCGATTTGTGGCTCCAGCCGACGTGATAGGCGTCGCCGCCAAAATTCTCCGCCGGGAATTTCCAGTTGCACGGCATGACCCATTTATGGGTCGCGACAATCTCGATCCCGCCCTCGCGCCGGTCGACAAACGTGTCGAGGTACCAGCACATCTCGCCGAGATATTCGCGTAACGGCGGCGCGTCGGGGTCGAAAGTCGCGAACCACAGCCCCTTGTAATTGTCGAGCTGCGCTACCGGGACAAGCCCCCAGCGGTCGCGCGTCCAATTCATTGTGGTAAGCCTCTTTGAGATAGGGGACGCCGGTCAGCCGACCGTCATTGGTGTAGGTCCAGCCGTGATAGGCACAGGTAAAGCTGGCGGCATTGCCGGTGTCGGCCCGGCAGAGCCGGTTGCCGCGATGGCGGCAGACATTGAGAAAGGCGTGGACCTCACCAGTGCTGTCGCGGACGACGAGAACCGGGTCTTCGCCCATATACGTCGTCAGAAAATCGCCGGGCAGTGGGACCTGGCTGTCATGGCACAGAAAGAGCCAGCACCGCGCAAAAATCCGGTGCAGCTCCTGTTCATAGATCGCCGGCTCGATAAAAATGCGCCGGCTGAGAAGCCCCCGTTCGGTATCGACGAGACCGGCAAGATCGGTTGCCATATCAGCCTCCTGCTATCGGCTTATTCCGCCGCCTGCGCCAGCCCGGGTGTCGCCATCAGTTCGGCCCAGCGGCGATAGAAGCCGCGATGGTTCGACTCGCTGTAGCGGTAGTCGCTGGTGACCGCGCCGCGCTCCGGATCGAACCGCTCGCGCCCGAGCCCCATCTGGTAGGTCAGCGGGTAGCGCCGGGCGACGACGCCGCGCCCGGTCTGCGTACAGCCCTGCCAGTTGTCCATGTCGTCCTGCTCGAAGGTGCCGCCCGGGCCGAACACGCGCGCGCCGGCGAGCCGGATCGCCTTCTTGACCTCCGGCGGCGCCGCCTTGTCGACGTAGACGAAGGCCCAGCATTCGGTCTTGTCGGGGCCGCGCGGATGCCACACGCGGAAGGTCCGCGAGGTCGGCCGCAGGATCGAGAAATTGGGAAACACCGTGCCGGCGACCGGCTTGCCGAGCTGCGATGCGCGGCCCGAGGCGGCGCTCGCATCTCCGGCCGGATCCGCGCCTCGTACGCGAGCACGGTCGGGTCCGGCATGTCGGCGACCATGTCCGGCCCGGTGAACATGACGCTGTGGCCGTTGCCGGGCGACATCGCCCGGCCCGCCTCGTCCGGCCTGGTGCGGAAATCGCCGCCCGAGCCGGTCTGCACCGCCGACGAGATGGCTCCAATGCACGTGATAGCCGTCGCCGGCGAAGTTCTCGGCCGGAAACTTCCAGTTGCACGGCATGATCCATTTGTGCATGCCGCCGATCAGCTCGATGCCGCCCTCGCAGCGGTCGAAAAAGGCGTCGAGATACCAGGTCATCTCGCCGAGATACTCGCGCAGCGGCGGCGCCTGCGGCGTCGAAGGTCGCGAACCACAGCCCCTTGTAATTGTCGAGCTGCGCCACCGGCACGAGGCCCCAGCGCTCGCGGTCCAGTTCGTCGTGGTAGGCCTCCTTCAGATACGGCACGCCGGTCAGCTGCCCGTCATTGCGGTAGGTCCAGCCGTGATAGGCGCAGGTGAAGCTGGCGGCGTTGCCGGTGTCGGCGCGGCACAGCCGGTTGCCGCGATGGCGGCAGACATTGAGAAAGGCGTGCACCGCGCCGCCGCTGTCGCGCACCACCAAGACCGGGTCTTCGCCCATATAGGTCGTGAAGAAATCGCCGGGCTGCGGGATCTGGCTGTCGTGGCACAGAAACAGCCAGCAGCGGGCGAAGATCTGCCGCAGCTCCTGTTCGTAGATTTCCGGCTCGATAAAGATGCGCCGGCTGACGAGCCCGCGCTCGGCGTCGACCAGGTCGGTCCATTTCGCTCCTCATCGGATCGTCCTCCCTACATCGACGCGGCCGCGGCATGCGCAGCATGCCGCCGGCATCGACCGTGACGATCGTGCCGGTGATGCCGCGGGCGTTGCTGGCGCGAGGCGAGAAAAACATAGGCCGCAGGCGAGATCGGCCGGCTCCAGCGCGATGCGCAGCGGGTTGCCGGCGCGCAGCCGGTCCGCCATGCCGGGAGCGGCGAATTGCGAGCGGTCGTCGTTGCCGAGCGACTGCAGGCCGCGCAGATCGGTCATCGTGCCGCCCGGCGCGACGCCGTTGACCCGGACATCGGGCGCCAAGTTCGACCGCCAGCTGGCGGATCAACCCGACCACGGCATGCTTCGAGGCGGTATAAAGGGCGCCGCCGCCGCCCGAATTGAGGCCGGCGACCGACGCGGTGAACACCATGCAGCCCGTTGTTTTCATCAGCTCCGGCAAGGCCGCCTTGGCGCCGAAGATCACGCCCTTGACGTTGACCCCGAACAGCTCGTCGTAGGCGCGCGACAGCTGCTCCTCCGGCAAGGTCGGCGAGCGTCGCATAGACGTCGAAGACCCCGGCATTGCCGACGAAAACGTCGAGCCGGCCAAAGGCGTGCACCGTCTCGGCGACGGCGCGCTTGTTGTCGGCGAGCCGCGGCGACATCGCCGGCGATGCCGACGACCTTGTCGCCAAATTCGCCGCGCAGCTGCTCGGCCCGCGCGGCGACCCGCTCCATGACCCCGACCCGCGCGCCTTCCTCGATAAAGCGCGCGACGACCGCCCGGCCGATCCCCGACCCGCCGCCCGTCACCAGCGCCACCTGCCCATCGAGCCAGCCCATGTCCCGTTCTCCTCGCCGATCGGCGCCCGCCCTATTGCTGTTCTCAGCGACGGCGGTCTGCGCCTTGCAATACATACACCAAACCGGGCGGCCAATGCTCGCGCAACAAACGCGCGTAGCCGGGGATCGGCGTCGCGACCCCGGCAAGCCGCAGCACGTGCCACAAGGTCGCCTGGGTCGAGATCACGCCGGCTCTCCCGATCCCGCGCTTCCAGCGCGTCGATGATCGGTTGCGAACGGAAATTGAGGCAGGCGATGATCAGACCGTCGCTCTCAGGGTCCCAGGTCTGGCTCGACCAGCCGCCCTGCTTCTGGGCGGGCGCCGCGCTGCTTGCGACCTACATGCGAGCGGGCCGAAAAACAGGGCCACCAGGCGCAATGTCGGTGCCATCTCTTCCTCCCATTTTCACGTTTGCCGCCGGATTTTGCCGGTTTTGGCGCGCTCCCGCAAGCCTATCATAGCCCCGTCCGATCGCGATCGGCTTCTCGATCGCGGCGCGGTCCTGCGCTGCTATGTTCACGTCTCAAGCTTCAGGTGCCGCCGCGATGATCAGCGACCCGATCGAGTTCGAATTGTTCAAGAACGCGCTGTTCGGGGTCGCCGACGAGATGGCGCTGACCGTCTTCCGCACGACCTATTCGGGCGTGCTCGAAGGACAACATGGATTATTCGACCGCGATGTTCGACGGCGCGGGCGTGCTGGTGGCGCAGGGGCTGACCCTGCCCGGGCATCTGGGGTCGATGCCGACCGCGATCGCCGCGGTGAAGGCCGCCTTCGCCGGCCAGATCGCATGCCGGCGATGTGTTCATCCTCAACGACCCGTTCCAGGGCGGCATGCACCTGCCCGACGTGTTCGTGTTCCAGCCGATCTTCCGGCACGGCGGAGACGGCGCGCTGATCGCCTGGGCCGGCACGGTGTGCCACCACACCGATGTCGGCGGCCGGGTGCCGGGCTCGAACGCGTCGGATTCGACCGAGATCTACCAGGAGGGGCTGCGCATCCCGCCGTTGAAGCTCTACGACGCGCGGCGAGCGCAACGAGACCCTGTTCGCGCTGATCGAGAAGAACGTGCGGGTGCCGGTCAAGGTGTTCGGCGATCTGCGCGCCCAGCTCGCCGCCTGCCATATCGCCGAAGCAGGCGATCCTCGAGATCGCGGCGCATTACGGCACCGAGAAGCTGGCGCAATACATGACCGAGCTGGTCGATTACGCCGAGCGGATGACCCGCGCCGCGATCCGCGAGCTGCCCGACGGGGTCTACGATTTCCTCGACCACATCGACGATGACGGGATCGATGTCGGCAAGCCGATCCCGCTCAAGGTGACGATCACCAAAGCGGGCGACCGGGTCGATGTCGACTGGACCGGCACCTCGCCGCAGGTCAAGGGCGCGATCAACAACACGCTCAGCTACACGAAATCGGCGAGCTATTGCGCGATCCGCTCGATCCTGCCGCAGAACATCCCGACCAACGAGGGCGTCTTCCGCGCGATCGGCGTGACCGCGCCCGCCGGGCACGATCGCCAACGGCGTGCTGCCGGCGGCCTGCGCGGCGCGCGGGCTCACCGGCTTCCGCATGGTCGACTGCCTGTTCGGCGCGCTCGCCAAGATGCTGCCGGACCAGGTCTTCGCCGCCTCCGACGGCGGCAACACCGGCGTCTCGATCGGCGGCTACCACCCGGACCGCACGCCGTTCATCTATGTCGATTTCACCTGCTGCGCCTGGGGCGCGCGGCCCTATGCCGACGGGCTCGACGGCAACTCGCACATCTACGCCAACATGGCCTCGCAGCCGATCGAGGTGACCGAGACCGAGCAGCCGTTGCAGATCACCGCCTACGAATTCATCCAGGACGCGATGGGGCCGGGCAAGTTCCGCGGCGGCGCGCCGTTCCGCCGCGAATACAAGCTCCTGGCCGAGGAGGCGGTGCTGCAGGTGCGCTCCGACCGCCACGATTTCCGCCCGTTCGGGCTGTATGGCGGCGGCCCGGGCCGGCCGTCGATGAACTACCTGAACCCGGACGAGAACCCGGCGCCGCTTGCCCTCGAAGCTGACGATGAACATCAAGAAGGGCGACCTGTTCCGCCACGAGGTCGCCGGCGCCGGCGGCTGGGGCGATCCGCTTGGAGCGCGACCCGGCGCTCGGTGCTGAGGGACGTGCTGAACGAATTCGTCAGCCCGCGCGCGGCGCGCGAGGATTACGGCGTCGTCATCGCCGGCGACGCCGCTCGGCGGTCGATGTGGCGGCCACGCGGCGGCTGCGAACGCGGATGCGGGCGCGGCGGAAGTGGGCCGAGGTGCCGGTCTACAGCTGGGGCGACAAGCTGGCGGCGGAATAGCGCGAGGCCGCTCCGCGCCTCCTGCCGGCCGCACCGCTCACGTGTTGACGGTGATCTCGACGCGGCGGTTTTTCTGCCTGCCGTCCGGGTCGTCGGCGCCGTTGGGCTTGGTGTTCGGCGCGATCGGCCGCGTTTTACCCCAGCCGCGGGTCGTCATCGGCGTCGCGACGCCGTGCTCGACGAGCCACCGCCGCACCGAGTCGGCGCGCTGCTCCGACAGCCGCTGATTGTACTGGTCGTTGCCCTTGCCGTCGGTATGGCCTTCGATCAGCACCGCCGCCTTTGGATAGGACTGCAGCACCGCGACCACCTTGGCGAGCGCCGGCCCGGCCTCCGGCCGCAGCGTCGATTTGTCGAAGTCGAACAGCACGTCGGCGGCCAGATTGATCTTGATCTCGCGGCCCTTGACGGTGGCGCCGAGGTCCTTCAAGCGCGGCCTGCAGCGGCTCGACGTGCGCCTGCAACGCCGCCGGCCCGCCGCCGATGCCGGCGCCAAAGCCGCGCAACTCCAGCACCGTCGCCTTGAGCGGCAGGATGGTGGGCGTAAGTGTGAGGATCGTCGCCTTGAGCGGCAGCACCGTGGCCTTCGCGCCGGGCGGCAGCGGCTCGTCCGGCTGCGAACTGCCTGGGCCGCAGCCCGCCGCAACCCCAGCGCCAGGCAGAGGGCCAGCGCCAGAGCAAAGGGACACCGACAGCCCGAGAACATCGGCGGCCCCCTATTGGGACACGGGCGCATCCTCGAATGGCGAGAAATTCGGGATGGAGATGCTGATCTTTGTCGAACCGGCCGGCGGCGCCGGAAATTTCGCCCAGTTGAGCCGCTGCTGCCCGGGCGCCAGTTCTATGTTCCAGAACATTTCCAGGATGCGGTTGTTGGCCGAATCAGTCAGCGGTAAATATTTCTTGTTTTCGGCTGGGTCGATGTAATAGAGCTGCTCCCACTGGAAATCAGGATAACGGATTGTCTTTGCCGGCGTCGGGTTGGCGAAGCCGCCGGTCGAGGCATTGGGCTGTCCGGCGGCGTTGATGATGCGCCAGCGGATCAGCAATGCGCCGCCGCTGATCCGCTTCACCTCCAATAGGTCGCAGCGCAGATCGGGGTCCTGCGAGAACTGCGCAGTGGCCAAGACAACGGGCGCGGCCGCCGGCGCCTGCGCGATCTGCGGCGGGGTATTTTGCGCCGCCGCTGGCGTCGCCAAGGCTACCGCGCCCGCAAGCATGGCGACGATGCACGACATCCGAACCTTGATCATGATCTCTGCTCCCTCGTGCCGCGATGCGCGTGCGTTCGATGCGATTTCGGCTTGATCCGCCGGGGCCGCCATCACGTGATGCCCAGCCCGATGTATAGTACAACCCTCCGGCATTTGTGAATGGCGGCCCATGACCACCTTCCGCGCCGGGGTCGATATCGGCGGCACCTTTACCGACATCGTGCTGCTCGGCGACGAGGGCGAGCGCTACACCAAGAAGGTGTCGTCGACGGTCGACGATTATGCCCGCGCGATCGTCGACGGGCTGGCGGCGCTGCTCGGGGAAATCGGCGCCGAGGCCAGCGGCATCGTCGAATTGCTGCACGGCACGACGGTTGCCTCGAACGCGATCCTCGAACAGAAGGGCGCCCGGACCGGCCTCATCACCACCAAAGGCTTCCGCGACGTCCTGGAAATCCGCAATCTGCGGATGCCGCGGCTCTACGACATGTCGTGGACCAAGCCGCCGCCGCTGGTCGAGCGCCGTCTGCGCAGGTCGAAGTCGACGAGCGGGTCAATGCCGAGGGCGGGGTCGACCGGCCGCTCGACGAAGCGAGCGTCGAGCGCGCGGTGCGGTTTCTGAAGGGCGAAGGGGTCGAGGCGATCGCGGTCTGCCTCCTCCACTCCTACCTCAACCCAGCGCATGAAGAGCGGGTCAAGGAGATCGCGGCGCGCCTCGCGCCTGAATTGATCCTGTGCATCAGCGCCGAGGTCTTGCCGGTCATCAACGAGTACGAGCGCACCTCGACGACGGTCATCAACGCCTATGTCCGGCCGATCGTCGAGCATTACCTGAACCGGCTCTCCGCCGAGGTCGAGCGCACCGGCATCGACGCGCCGCTCCTCCTGATGCAGTCGAATGGCGGGCTGACCACCGCGAAGGCCGCCGCGCTGACGCCGATGCACATCATCGAATCGGGGCCGGCGGCGGGGGTCGTCGGCGTCCAGGCGCTGACCCGCCGGATCGGCATCGGCAAGGCGATCTCGTTCGACATGGGCGGCACCACCGCCAAGGCCTCGCTGATCGAGAACGGCGAATTGACGCGCGCCACCGAATACCAGGTCGGCGCCGGCATCGTGCTCGGCTCGCGGCTCCTGTCCGGCGCCGGCTACACGCTGAAGGTGCCGGCGATCGATCTCGCCGAGGTCGGCGCCGGCGGCGGCTCGATCCTGTGGATCGATGCGGGCGGCGCGTTGCAGGTCGGGCCGCAGAGCGCCGGCGCGGTGCCCGGCCCGGTCGTGCTACGACCAGGGCGGCGCGGAGCCGACCGTGACCGACGCCAATGTCGTGCTCGGCTACATCAACCCGGCGCATCTGGTCGGCGGCGCGCTGAAGCTCGATGCCGGCGAAGGCGCGCGCGGTCATCGCCGAGCAAGATCGCCCGCCCGCTCGGTCTCAGCGTCGAGGACGCGGCCTACGGCGCCCATCTGATCGCCGCCTCCAACATGATCCGCGCATTGAAGGCCGTGTCGAGCGAGCGCGGCCGCGACCCGCGCGAATACGCGCTCGTCGCCTTTGGCGGCAACGGCCCGGTCTTCGCCGCCGGGATGGCCGAGGCCTTGCACATCCCGCTGGTGCTGATCCCGCCTTCGGCCGGGGTGTTTTCCTCGTTCGGGCTGCTCTATGCCGAGATCGAGTATTACTTCACCCGCACCCGGAAGCGGCTGTTGCGCGCGCTGACGCCCGAGGAGGTTGCAGGCGACCATCGACGCGCTCGAAGGCGAGGCGCGGGCGCGGCTTACCGAGGACGGCTTCGCCGCCGACCATATCGAGATCCGGCGCAGCGCCAGCCTGCATTACCAGGGGCAATCCTTCGAGCTGCGCGTGGCCGTGGCGGCGGGCCGGCTCGACCGCGCCGCGCTTCTGGCGCTCGAAGAGGCCTTCGGCGCCGAGCACGAGCGCACCTATGGCCACCGCGCCGGGGTCGAGGAGCCGGTCGAACTGGTCAGCCTCGAAGTCATCGGCCGCGGCATTCCCGAGACGCCGCGCGCCGCATCCGCCGCCGCTGCCGGCCTCGCCCCCGACATCGCGATCGCCGGCCAGCGCCGCCGCGCTTATTTCGGCGCCGTACGCGGATGGATCGATGCCGAATTGGTCAACCGCAGCGACCTCGCAGCGCCGCGCGAGGGACCGTGCATCGTCGAGGAATACGACGCAACCTGCCTCGTCCCGCCCGGCTGGAACGCCCGGCTCGACGAATACGGAAATATCGTGATGGGCCGCTACTAGCCTTCCATGTCGTCCCGGCGAAAGCCGGGACCCATGGCTGGCGTGGATACCGGCTTTCGCCGGTATGACAATGAGGGTGGGCGGCGAGGGTTCACCCCGCGACCTTCTCCAGCCGGTGGATGACGCGCATCTTCCGCGGCACCGGGTCTTTCGAGAAGCGCGCCCAGGAGCGGCCGGTCAGCTCGCCGACAAAGATGTTGCCGCCGGAGTCGACGGCGATGCCGTGCGGCGAAGTAAATTGCCCGGGACCCATGCCGCCATGCGGCTTGCCGAGCCGGGCCACCACCTTGCCTTTCAGCGTGTGGATGCTGACCCGCGACCCGATATTCGGCCAGTCCTTGTTGATCTCGCCCGCGGGCCCGCCCTCGCCGATGTAGCAGAGAGGCTCATGCCCGTGGCCCAAACACATGCCGTTCGGCCGGTGCAGGTTGTTCCATTGCGTCTCCCATTTGCCGTTGCCGTCGAACACCTGGACGCGGTGGTTCTCGCGGTCGGCGAGGTACACCCAGCCTTCTGGGTCGCAGCAGATGTTGTGGGCGATGTTGAACTCGCCGGGATCGGTGCCGGGCTGGCCCCATGACATCTCGCGCTTGCCGTCCACCGTGTACTTGTGGATGCGGGCGTTGCCGTAGCCGTCGGAGATGTAGAGCCGGTCGCATTGCGGCGACAGCGCGGTATGGGTGCAGCGGTGGAACGGCTCGCCGCTCATAAACGGCGCCGGCTTGCCCGGAACCCCCAGGGTCAGCAGCACCTTGCCGTCGAGCGTGCAGTGGCGCACCGTGTGGTCGCCGTCATCGGTCAGCCAGATCGTGTCGTCGGGCGCAACGTGGACGCCATGCGGCCGGGTGAAGACGCCCTCGCCCCAGGTGCGCAAGAGGTTGCCGGATTTGTCGAACACCGCGACCGGGTGGTCGCCGCGGTTGAAGGCATAGACATTGTCATGGCTGTCGACCCCGACTGCGGCGCAATCGCCGAGCACGATCTCGTCGGGGATCTTCGCCCAGTTCTCCTGGACCTCGAATGTCCATTCGCCCGATCCGAGCTGCACCGCCATCGCATCCTCCCGCGCCGATCAATTGGTTGCCGTGCCGATCATAGGGGCTGCTGGCGAGTTCGGCTATAATCGGCCAATGGTCGGCTACAAGGTCATCGGCGCAGACAACGCCCATTACATGGATGCCGAAGAGCATGCCGACCACGGCGTCCTTGCCACCTAGGAGGCGGCGGTCGCGGTGTGCCGCGACATCGTCGAGCGTTCGCTTGCCTGGCACTACAAGCCGGGAATGAGCGCCGGCGAACTGTACGACTACTACACCTCGTTCGGCGACGACCCCTTCATCGTCGCGGTCGGCGACGCCACGCTCGGCGAGCGGTTCTCGGCCTGGAGCTATGCCAAGGAGCGGTGCCGCGCGATCTGCGGCGACGCGCGCTAAGCGACCTTCGCTTGGTGCGCCGCCCGCCGCGCCAGCACGATCTTCTCGGCCGAATGCCGAGAATGTCCGTGACGCCGGCGATCGTCTCGTTCAGGATGGCGCTCTGCACGGGATCGATCCTCTCGTGTCGCGACAACTCATTTAGCACAATCGCGTGGCCATGAAATCGAACCATCTCGGCGCGGCGGCTGCGGCGCTGATCCTCGTTAGCCTAGCAGTGCCGCCCTCCATGGCATTTGCGGCGGCCGATGGAGCACCCGGAAAGATGATCGAGCTGGTAGACGGCCTCAAATATACCGACACGGTGGTCGGCACCGGGACGGAAGCGACGCGCGCCCACAAGGTCACCGTGGATTACACCGGGTGGCTGTCGAACAATGGCGAGAAGGGTCGCAAATTCGACAGCTCGGTTGGCGGCAAGCCGTTCAGCTTCACGCTCGGCGTGAAGCAGGTGGTTCCCGGCTTTGACGAGGGGATCGACGGGATGAAGGTCGGCGGCAAGCGCACCGTCATCATCCCGCCCGAGCTTGGCTATGGCGCGAGAGGTGCCGGCGACGTCATCCCGCCCAATGCCACGCTGATCTTCGATATCGAGCTGCTGAAGGTCGAGTAACAATCACCCATCCCTCGTGTCGGCATCGGCGCCGGGCGAGAGCGGCACCGCGCCGGCGAAGGCGTGGTGGTCGAAGGCGATGCTCTTGATCACGGCGTAGACCGGGCATCCGGGAGCGAGGCCGAGGGTTTCGACCGAGCGCCGGGTCAGCCGCGCGATCAGCGCTTCGCCGGCGCAATCGAGGCGCATCTCGACGATCGGCCCGTCGGCGCCGCCGATCTCGGCGACGGTTCCGGGCAGCACGTTGAGCGCGCTCAACCCCTCGGGCGGCCGCAGTGCGATCATCACGTCGCGGGCGCGGATGCGGATGCGCAGCGCCGCGCCGACCGGCAGATCGAGATGCGGCACCCGCAATTCGCCGGCGGCTGCCGTGAGCGTCGTCAGACCAAAGACCGGATCGTGGGCGGCGACGCGCGTGGCGAGGATGGCGCCGGCCTCGGCGCGTCCGGTCAGCGGGAACAGATCGATCCGCCCCATGATCGCCGCGGTCGGTCCGACCGCGGCGACGCGACCCTCGGAGAGGATGACCAGATCGGTGGCGAGCCGGGCCACCTCGGCGATCTGGTGGCTGACATAGACGATCGGCACGCCGGCCGCGTCGCGCAGGCGCTCGATATAAGGCAGGATCTCGGCCTTGCGCGCCTCGTCGAGCGACGCCAGCGGCTCGTCCATGACGAGAAGGCGCGGGCGCGCCAAGAGCGCGCGGCCGATCGCGACGCGCTGCTTCTCGCCGCCCGACAGATTGGCCGGCCGCCGGTCGAGCAGCGCAGCGATGCCGAGCAGCTCGACGATCTGATCGACCTCGCCGGCGCGGCCGCCTTTAGGCGCAAACCAGCGCCCGTAAAGCAGGTTCTGCCGCACGCTGAGATGCGGAAAGAGGCGGCCTTCCTGAAACACATAGCCGATGCGGCGGCGGCGGGCCGGCACGAAGATGCCGCGCTCGGTGTCGGTCAGCACCTCGCCGTCGAGAGTGATACGGCCGCGCTCGGGGCGCAGGAGGCCGGCGATCGCGTTGATCAGCGAGGTCTTGCCCGCGCCCGAGCGGCCGAACAGCGCGGTCAGGCCGCCGGTGCTGTCGAACGCGGCGTCGAGCCTGAAGCTGCCGAAACGGTGCTCGACCGCGACCTCGAGCATGTCAGAGCCCGAGAGCGCGGCGGGTCGCCCGCTCGATCAGCACCTCGGAGGCGAACAGCGCGGCGAGCGAGATCGCGATCGACACCAGGGTCAGCCGAAAGGCGGCGAGATCGCCGCCGGGAACCTGGAGAAAGGTGTAGATCGCGGTCGGCAATGTCTGGGTTTCGCCGGGGATGTTCGAGACAAAGGTGATCGTCGCGCCGAACTCGCCGAGCGCGCGGGCGAAGGAAAGGATCATGCCGGCGACGATCCCGGGCAGGATCAGCGGCAAGGTGATCGTCGCGAACACCCAGAACGCGTTGGCGCCGAGCGTCCCGGCGGCATCCTCGAGCCGCCGGTCGACGGCCTCGAGCGACAGCCGCATCGAGCGCACCATCAGCGGAAACCCCATCACCGCGCAGGCCAGCGCGGCGCCGGTCCAGCGAAACGCAAAGACGATCCCGAAGCTCTCGGCGAGCAGCCGCCCGAGCGGTCCCTTGCGGCCGAACAGCAGCAGCAAGAGATAGCCGGTGACGACCGGCGGCATGACGAGCGGCAGGTGCACGATCGCGTTCAGCAGCGACTTGCCCCAGAAATGCCCGCGCGCCAAGAGTAGCGCGACCGCGACCCCGACCGGCAGGCTGCACAGCATCGCCCAGAAGGCGACCCGCAGCGACAGGCGGATCGCGGTCAGCTCATCCGGCGAAAAGGCGAAGAGGGCGCTCACCTGGTCACGATCCGTGGGTGCCCTCCGGCAGCACGGTGAAACCCTGCTTCTCGAACAGCGGGCGCGCCGCCGGGCTCTCCAGATAGGTGGCGAAGGCCTTGGCGTCGGGGTTGGTCGATGCCGCTGTCAACGCGATCGGATAGACGATCGGCGGCAGCGTGTCGGACGGGAAGGTGGCGACGATCTTCACCCCGGGCTCGGCGGCCGCGTCGGTCTGGTAGACGATGCCGAGCGGCGCCTCGCCGCGCGCCACCAGCAGGAGCGCGGCACGGACATTCTCGGCTGCCGCGACGCGGTTCTCGACCGCGCTCCAGACGCCGAGCTTTTCGAGCGCGGCCTTGCCGTATTTCCCGGCCGGCACCGATGCCGGGTCGGCCATCGCGAGGCGTCCGTCCGCCGAGCCGCGCCGCGAGCGGAAAGCCTGGCGCGATCGTGACGGCGACGTTGCTGTCCTTTGGCGCGATCAGCACAAGGCTGTTGCCGAGCAGGTCTGCGTCGGCTGGCCGGGACAATCAGGTGTCGCTGCTGCAGATAATCCATCCAGTCGAGATCGGCTGAGATAAACAGATCGGCCGGGGCGCCATTCTCGATCTGCTTCGCGAGCGTCGAACTCGCCGCATAGGAGATGACTGCGTGCTTGCCGCTCTCGTGCTGCCATTTCGCTGCAATGTCGTCGAGCGCGTTCCTGAGGCTGGCGGCGGCGAAGACAACGACATCGCCGGCTTGTGCGGGAGAAGGGTATGCCGCGGAGGCCATAAAAGCTGCGGCAAGCAGCGCGACGCCGGTGATGAGTATTCGTCGCTGCATATCGATGTGCCCCGTTTCTCGACGATCCCGGTCGCGGTATAGCTCGATGCCATGATGCGACACCGGCTTCAATCACGATATATACCACAGGATATATCCGCGTGGCGAGCGACGCGGTGGTACGAAGATCGTCAGCGATCCCGCCTGGACGCGAGGGTTGCCGCGGCGAGCTCGGCAAGCTCGCTGGCACCAGCCGCAATGGCCTTGGCCTCGATCGCGCGATAATGGTGCACCAGGCGATGACCGAGCGGCGTCAATTCGGCGCCGCCGCCGGCTGGGCCGCCATGCTTCGTCTCGACAACCGGCTTGTCGAAGAGGCGGTTGAGCGCGTCGATCAAGAGCCAGGCGCGCCGATACGACATGCCCATCGCGCGGCCGCCTGCGGAGATCGAGCCGTGGTCGCGGACGGCTTCGAGCAGCCGGATCTTTCCGTGACCGATCGCCTGCCCGGGCGCGAAATCGAGACGCAGGGTCAGCCTCGCCATTCCTCGAATTTAGCGGATGTTGGCAGCACGCGCACTGTCCCCGCTGTGTCATCGTGGCTGCCGCTGTTATCGTGGCGCTTCCACAGCGCGAGAAATGCCATGAGCGATCCCCGATCAAACCGCCCCCTCCCTAACCCTCCCCCGCAAGCGAGGGAGGGAAGCGTGGGGGCCGACGATCTCGGGCTCGCCGGCAAGGTGGCGGTCGTCACCGGCGGCGGCGCGCCCGATGACGGCATCGGCAATGGCCGCGCCGCCGCGATCCTCCTGGCGCGCGCCGGCGCTCGCGTGGTGGTTGTCGATATCATCGCCGAGGCCGCCGAACAGACCGTCGCGATGATCGCACGAGAGGGCGGCGCGGCCGCGCCGTTCACCGCCGACGTCACCGACGAAGGCCAATGCCGCGCGATCGTTGATGCCGCGCTCGCCCGGTTCGGCCGGCTCGACCTGCTCGACAACAACGTCGGGATCGGCGGGCGCGGCAGCGTCGTCGATACCGCGGTCGCCGATTGGCGGCGGATCATGCAGGTCAATGTCGACAGCATGTTCCTCGTCTCGCGCTTCGCGATCCCGGCGATGATCGAGACCGCCGGCGGCGGCGCGATCGTCAACGTGTCGTCGATCTCGGCGTTGCGGCCGCGCGGGCTCACCGCGTATTCGACCTCGAAAGGCGCGGTCATCGCGCTGACCCGGGCGATGGCGGTCGATCACGGGCCGCAGCACATCCGCGTCAATTGCGTCGCGCCGGGGCCGATCTACACCCCGCGCATGTATACCGGGCAGATGACCCCCGCCGGCCGCGAGGCGCGGCGCCAGGCCTCGGTGCTCGGCATCGAGGGGCTCGGCTGGGACATCGGTCATGCCGTGCGCTTCCTGTTGTCGGCGCAGGCGCGCTACATCACCGGGCAGACCCTTGTCGTCGACGGCGGGGCGAGCCTGGTCGGCCCGAGCCGGGCGCCATAACGCCGCCGCGAGCAATGCCGAGCGCTGCTGCAGGCTATCTCCGGCCGTCCGCCGCTGAGCGCATGCTTGGCCGGGCGATGATGCTGGGCATCCGCATCGGCGCGATACGCGGTCACTTCTACGTTCTCGAAGTTCGCGGGCGAAAGAGCGGCAGGACGATTTCGCTGCCGGTCGATCCAATCGAAATCGGCGGGCGGCGGTACTTGGTTTGCGCTCGGGGCGAGTTCGCAATGGGTGCGCAACGCCCGCGCCGCCGGCGAGATCGCGCTGGTCCGGGCGATGCGCCGCCGGCCTTATGCCGTGCGAGAGGTTTCCGCCGGCTTGCGCCCGCCGGTGCTGAAGGCCTATCTCGACCGGTTCGCCGCCGAAGTACAGCGCTTTTTCCCGGTGCCGAAAGGTTCGGCGGTCGGCGCCTTCAATGATCTCGCGGCGCGCTACCCGGTCTTCGAATTGCTGCCGCTCGACGAGACACCCAGCGACAAAGGATAAGCCGATGAACCCCTTCGACCTCACCGGCCGGGTCGCGATCGTCACCGGCGGCAATGGCGGGATCGGGCTTGGCATGGCCCAGGGCCTTGCGGCGGCCGGGGCGACGATCGTCGTCGCGGCGCGCAACCGCGAGAAATCCGAGGCGGCGGTTGCGGCATTGGCGGCGTCGGGCGCGCCGAGCGCCTTTATCGCGCTCGATGTCGCCGATCCGGCCTCGTGCCGCGCGATGGTGGCTGAGACACGTCGACCGCTTCGGCCGGCTCGACATCCTCGTCAACAATGCCGGGATGTCGGTGAGGAAGCCGCCGCAGGATCTTGCGGTCGAAGAATGGCATCGCGTGATCGACACCAATTTGACCGGCGCACTGGTCTGCTGCCAGGCGGCCTACCCCCTGATGAAGCGGCAGGGTGGCGGCAAGATCATCAATATCGGTTCGATGTTCGCGCTGTTCGGCGCCGCCTACGCGGTCGCCTATTCGGCCAGCAAGGGCGGCCTCGTGCAGCTGACCAAGTCGCTCGCGACCGCCTGGGCCGGGGACAACATCCAGGTCAATGCGGTGTTGCCGGGCTGGATCGACACCGAACTGACGCGCGATGCGCGGCAGCAGGTCGCCGGGTTGCACGAGCGCGTCTTGCGCCGCACCCCCGCCGGCCGCTGGGGCGTACCCGCGGATCTGGCGGGGATCGCGGTGTTTCTCGCGGCGCCGGCCGCGGATTTTGTGACCGGAGCGGCGATCCCCGTCGATGGCGGGTTTGCGGTCGAGTTCTAGAGCAGAATCCGCCGAAGTCCGATCACCTCTTAATCGTCATCCCCGGGCTTGACCCGGGGATCCGCGGGCAGTGCACCCGGCGGCGATCACATGCCGCCGCCCATACCGCCGCCGCCCATAGCGTCGGTGGACGTGCAGTAGTTCACAGGGCACTCCGCACCATCGGCCGTTGGGACGCTGCGTCGCTGAAGCTGTGCGCTGCCCCCACCTCCGCAGGAAGAAACGTTGGCAACGACGAAGTCTTCAAAGTCTGGGTTATTAATAAAGACAAAGCCTTGCACGGTGATCAGGCTGCGAAGACCAGCGCAGGTGTAAGCGCGGGAATTGATCCCTGCCGCAAAGGCCGAAGCGCTGATGGCCATCGCGGCCAGGATGACAGCGAACCGTTGGGTCGGCATTCCCTTGGATTGCTCCCTTGTGCGGGGTCGAACCAACTCAATCGCAGAAAATTTACAGCCCCAGATAAAACTTCCGCACCAGCTCGTTGTTGTTGAGTTCGTCGGTGTTGCGGCCTTCGAAGGCGATCTGGCCGTGCACGATCACATAGCCGCGATCGGCGATGCGGACGGCCTGGTTGAAATTCTGCTCGGCCATCAGGACGGTCAGCTCGAAGCGGTCCTTCAGCTCCTTGATCTTGTCGATCGTGCGGCTGACCAGGATCGGGCGCGAGCCCGACCGAGGGCTCGTCGATCAACAGGATGCGCGGCGCCGACATCAGCGCGCGGGCCAGCGCCAGCATCTGCTGCTCGCCGCCCGAGAGGAGCCGGCGAGCTGGCGCCGGCGCTCGCAGCAGCGCGCGGGAAGGTCTCGTAGGAGGATGCGAGGTTGGCCGCGATCGCGCTGCGCGCGGTCGGGCGGAACGCGCCGAGCAGCAAGTTCTCCTCGACCGTCAGCTTGGGGAAGAGGCGGCGGCCCTCCGGCACCAGCGTGATGCCGAGATCGACGATCGCCTCGGTGGTGCAGTCCGATCGAGGTCAAGCCGCTTGCCGTCGATCTCGGCGACAATGGCGCCCGACGAGGGCCGCACCATCCCCATGATGCATTTCATCAGCGTCGACTTGCCGTTGCCGTTGGTGCCGAGCAGGACGACGGTCTCGGCATGCGACACCGACAGCGAGATGTCCTCGAGCACCCGCACCGCGCCATAGCCGGCGTTCAGCCGGCTGACCTGGAGGCTATTCGCCAAGATAGGCCCTTTCGACCTCGGGGTTGCGCACGACGTCCTGCGGCAGGCCGTCGGCGATCTTCTGGCCGGCGACGAGGACGACGAGCCGGGTCGAAAAGCTCATCACCGCGCGCATGATGTGCTCGATCAAGACGATCGTGATGCCCTCCTCGTTGAGCCGCAGCAGGACGGCGATGATCTCCTCGACCTCGGCCGGCGACAGCCCGGCCATCGCCTCGTCGGCGAAGAGGAGCCGCGGCTGGGTGGCGACGGCGCGGGCCAGCTCCAATTTCCGCATCTCGACCTGGGTCAGATCGCGCGGCAGCCGGCGCGCCTTGTCGCCGAGCCCGACCTGGCGCAAGCAGCTCGTGGCAGCGGGTTTCGACCTCGGCGAGCGACAGCTGATGGCCGGGGCGCGCATTGACGGTATAGAGCAGCGGGACCCGCAGATTGTCGACGAGGCTCGAGGGTGCGGAACGGCTTCGGCAGCTGAAAGCTGCGCGCCAGCCCGAGGCGGGTGCGCTGATGCGCGATCAGCCCGTCGAGCGCTTTGCCCGTCGAAGGTGACGCTGCCGGTCTCGTTGTGCAGCGTGCCGCAGAGACAGTTGACGAGGGTCGCTCTTGCCCGAGCCGTTCGGCCCGATGAGGCCGAGCCGCTCGCCGGCGGCGACGTTGAGCTCGATGTTTTCGAGCGCGACGAACCCGCCGAACCGCTTGCCGAGGCCGCTGACCGCAAGGAGCGGACGCTCGCTCATGCCGCTGTCCGCTGCTGCACGAGCGCCTCGACGGCGCCGCGCGCGCCTGCGCCGCCGCGCCTGGACCAGCCCGACGATGCCGTTCGGGGCGATGATGACAAAGGCGATCAAGAGCAGCCCGACGATCAACAGATTGAGCGCCGATGAGATCGTCACGGTGGCGAGCTGCTGGATCGTGCCCAACAGGATCGCGCCGATCACCGGGCCGATCCAGCTGGTCATGCCGCCGATCACCGGCATCGCCACGCTGTTGACCGCGTAGGCGAGGTTGAAGCTCGAGGCCGGGTCGAGATAGGTGACGTAATAGGGCAGGGGCGCGCCGGCCATGCCCATCAGCGCGCCGCTCAGCGTCGTCGCGATCAGCTTCAGCCGCAACGTCGGCACCCCGCCCGCCTCGGCCGCCTGCTCGTCGTCGCGGATCGCGGCAAAGCCGAGGCCGAGCGTCGAGCGCTCGATGGTGCGCGCGATGCCGACCGAGATCACCGCCAGCACCAGCATCAGCGTATAGAGGTACTGGATGTAGCCGCCGCCGAGCGGCGCGTCGGCCGGGCGGATGATGTAGATGCCGCGCGAGCCGCCGACATAGTCCCAGTTGACGATCAGCGTCTGCACGACGACCGTCATTGCCAGCGTGGCGATCGCGAAAAACACGCCGCGCAGGCGCAGCGTCAGATAGCCGGTGCCGAGGCCGAGCACGCCCGAGATAATGCCGCCGACCAGGATCATGACCGGCAGCGGGATCGGCGGGGTGTGGATGCCGAACCATGCCTGCGGTCAGCGCCGGCATCTTGTGCAGCACCGCCGAGCTGTAGGCGCCCATCGCGAAGAACGCGCCGGTGCCGAAATTGATGTAGCCGGTGTAGCCGCCGAGGATGTTCCACGCCGTCGACAGCACGATGTATTGCAGCACGACATAGGCGGCGAAGAAGTAATATTCGTTGGTGAAGAACACCCGGGTCAGCACCACGAACGCGATGCCGACCGCGGCGGCGGCGATCCAGAAGGGTCCGTTCGCGCATCGCTAGCGGCCCAGGAGGCCGGCCGGGCGCACGGCCAAGGTCGACCAGCAGGAAGCCGAAGGCGACCGCCGGCGCCCAGGACGGGCCGTAGAACGTCGCGGTGATGCTCTCGACGATGCCGATCAGCATCGCCGCGGCGACCATGCCGGGAATGCTCGTCATGCCGCCGAGCACGCAGATCGCGAAGATGCGGCCGATATAGTCGCGCCCGATCGACGGCTCGACCGGCTGGATGATGATCAGAAACGTGCCGGCGAGCGCGCAGGTCGCGACCGAGATGCCGAAGGCGATCTGCTTGATCCGGATCGGGCTCGCCGCCATCAGCTGCAAGGCCAGCCCATCCTGCGACACCGCGAGGATGGCCCGGCCGATAAAGCTGCGGCGTCAGATAGAGCTGCAACACCCCGACCATGCACCAGCGAGACGACGCACGGGATCAGCATGCGCAACGGCAGGTCGAAGATCCCGAAATGCAGGCTCGGGCCGATATAGGGCGCCTCGACAAAGCGGTAATCGACGCCGAAGACCAGCACCAGCGACACTTCGCCGACAAACAACAGGCCGAAGAAGAAGGCGAGGCCCTGGATCGCCTGCTCGCCGCGGCTCTCGAACGCATAATAATAAAGCCGATAGGTCGCCATCCCGATCACATAGAACACCGGGGTCATGATGAAGCCGACCAGGATCGGGTCGATCTTGACGTAAGCGGTAATGATGTAGGCCGCGTAGGAGCCGAGCAGGATGAAGGCCGGCTGGGCGATATTGGCGATGTCGAGCATGCCGAACGAGATCGTGACGCCGACGCGTCACCGCGGCGTAGAAGCCGCCGAGCAGGATGCCGGCGACAATCGCG
>CAWJFM010000026.1:0-780196 GCA_963842175.1 uncultured Alphaproteobacteria bacterium | reverse complement strand
ACCCGATCCGGGTGTTCCACGACGCCTTGACCAATGTGCGCCCGGCGGTCGAAGTCCGCTCGCGCCGGGTCGGCGGCGCGACCTATCAGGTCCCGGTCGAGGTCCGCCCCGACCGCAGCCAGGCGCTGGCGATCCGCTGGCTGATCTCATCCTCGCGCGGGCGGTCGGAAAACACGATGGAGGAGCGGCTTTCGGGCGAGCTGCTCGATGCCGCCAACAATCGCGGGGTCGCGGTCAAACGGCGCGAAGATACGCATCGGATGGCCGATGCCAACAAGGCGTTCTCGCATTATCGATGGTAAGGCGCGGCGCGAGGCGCCGCCGGAGTTTTTGGTGATGGCACGCACAACCCCGCTCGAGCGGTATCGCAACATCGGCATCATGGCGCATATCGATGCCGGCAAGACGACGACCACCGAGCGGATCCTTTATTACACCGGTCGCTCCTACAAGCTCGGCGAGGTCCACGAGGGCACCGCCACGATGGACTGGATGGAGCAGGAGCAGGAACGCGGCATCACGATCACCTCGGCCGCGACGACCTGCGCGTGGAACGACCACCGCATCAACATCATCGATACGCCGGGCCATGTCGATTTCACGATCGAGGTCGAGCGCTCTCTGCGCGTGCTCGACGGCGCGGTCGCGGTGTTCGACTCGGTCGCCGGGGTCGAGCCGCAATCCGAGACGGTGTGGCGGCAGGCCGACAAATACGGCGTGCCGCGGATCTGCTTTGTCAACAAGATGGACCGGATCGGCGCCGATTTCCCGCGCTGCGTCCGCGAGATCAAGGAGCGGCTCGGCGCGACGCCGGTCGTGATGCAGTTGCCGATCGGCGTCGAAGCCGATTTCGTCGGCGTCGTCGATCTGGTGGCGATGAAGGCGATCAAGTGGCGCGACGAGACGCTCGGCGCGCAATTCGATGTGGTCGAGATTCCCGCCGAGATGAAGGCCGAGGCCGATGCCGCCCGCCACGAGCTGGTCGAGCTCGCGGTCGAGCAGGACGATGCCGCGCTCGAAGCCTATCTCGCCGGCGAGGAGCCGAATGAAGAGGTGCTGAAGCGCTGCATCCGCAAGGGCACGATCGCCGGCGCCTTTGTCCCGGTGCTGTGCGGCTCGGCGTTCAAGAACAAGGGCGTGCAGCCGCTGCTCGATGCCGTCGTCGATTACCTGCCGGCGCCGACCGATATCGCGGCGATCAGCGGCGTCAGGATGGGCTCGGACGAGGTCGTGGTGCGCCGCGCTTCGGATTCGGAGCCGTTCGCCGGGCTTGCCTTCAAGATCATGTCCGACCCGTTTGTCGGCTCCTTGACCTTCGTGCGCATCTATTCGGGCGTCCTGACCACCGGGTCGCAGGTGCTCAACACGGTCAAGAACAGCCGCGAGCGCATCGGCCGCATGCTGCTGATGCACGCCAACCACCGCGAGGACGTGAAGGAGGCGCGCGCCGGCGACATCCTGGCTCTTGCCGGCCTCAAGAACACGACGACCGGCGACACGCTGTCCGATCCCGCCCATCCGGTCGTGCTCGAACGCATGGAATTTCCCGAGCCGGTGATCGAGATCGCGGTCGAGCCGAAGACCAAGGGCGACCAGGAAAAGATGGGTCAGGCGCTGGCCCGGCTCGCCACCGAGGACCCGTCATTCCGCGTCGCGGTCGATCACGAAAGCGGGCAGACCATCATCAAGGGCATGGGCGAACTGCACCTCGAAATCATCGTCGACCGCATGAAGCGCGAGTTCAAGGTCGACGCCAATGTCGGCGCGCCGCAGGTCGCCTATCGCGAGACCATCACCCGCCCCGCCGAGATCGACTACACCCACAAGAAGCAGACCGGCGGCGCCGGGCAATACGCCCGGGTCAAGATCCGCTTCGAGCCGCTGCCGCCCGGCAGCGGGTTTCGTGTTCGAGAACTCGGTGGTCGGCGGCGCGGTGCCGAAGGAATATGTGCCGGGCGTCGAGAAGGGGTTGCGCGCCTCGACCGAGAATGGCGTGCTCGCCGGCTTTCCGGTCATCGATTTGAAGGCCGAGCTGATCGACGGCGCCTATCACGATGTCGATTCGAGCGTCCTGGCCTTCGACATCGCGGCCCGCGCGGCCTTCAAGGAAGGCGTCATGAAGGCCGCGCCCAAGCTCTTGGAACCGATCATGCGGGTCGAGGTGGTGACGCCGGAATTGTATATGGGCGACGTGATCGGCGATCTGAACAGCCGCCGCGGCCAGGTGACCGGCATGGACAGCCGCGGCAATGCCCGCGTCATCAACGCGATGGTGCCGCTCGCCAACATGTTCGGCTATGTCAACACGCTGCGCTCGATGAGTCAGGGCCGGGCGCAGTACACGATGCATTTCGATCATTACGAGCAGGTGCCGCAAGCCGTGGCGGATGAAGTCCGCGCCAAGATGGCGTAATGCTGCCGCTCATGCGGGAGTGATTGGAGAACAGCGATGGGTAAGGCAGAGGTTTGCGCGGACGAAGCCGCATTGCAACATCGGGACGATCGGTCATATCGACCACGGCAAGACGACGCTGACGGCGGCGATCACCAAGGTGCTGGCGGAGACGGGCGGGGCGACGTTTGTGCCGTTCGACCAGATCGACAAGGCGCCGGAGGAGCGGGCGCGCGGGATCACGATCGCGACCGCGCATGTCGAATACGAGACGGCGAACCGGCATTACGCGCATGTCGATTGCCCGGGTCATGCCGACTACATCAAGAACATGATCACCGGTGCGGCGCAGATGGATGGCGCGATCCTGGTGGTGTCGGCGGCGGACGGTCCGATGCCGCAGACGCGGGAGCACATCCTGTTGGCGCGCCAGGTCGGGGTGCCGTCGCTGGTCGTCTACATGAACAAGACCGACATGGTGGACGACCCGGAGCTGTTGGAGCTGGTCGAACTGGAGATGCGCGAACTGTTGTCGTCCTACGGGTTTCCGGGGGACGACATCCCGGTGGTGCAGGGCTCGGCCCTGGCGGCCCTGGAGGGGCGCGACCCGGCGGTCGGGCACGACACGATCATGAAGCTGATGGAGGCGGTGGATATCTACATCCCGCAGCCGGAGCGGGCGAAGGACCGGCCGTTTTTGATGCCGATCGAGGATGTGTTCACGATCTCGGGGCGCGGCACGGTGGTGACCGGGCGGGTCGAGCGCGGCATCGTCAAGGTCGGCGACGAGGTCGAGATCGTCGGGCTGCGGCCGACCGCGAAGACGGTGGCGACCGGGGTCGAGATGTTCCGGAAGCTGCTGGACCAGGGCGAGGCGGGGGACAATATCGGGGTCCTGTTGCGCGGCACCAAGCGCGAGGAGGTGGAGCGCGGCCAGGTGCTGGCGGCCCCGGGGTCGATCACGCCGCACACCATCTTTCAGTGCGAGGCCTATGTCCTGACCAAGGAGGAAGGCGGGCGGCACACGCCGTTTTTCGCCAATTACCGGCCGCAATTCTACTTCCGCACGACCGATGTGACGGGGACGGTGAAGCTGCCCGAGGGCACCGAGATGGTGATGCCGGGCGACAACATCACGATGGAAGTGGAGCTGCTGGTGCCGATCGCGATGGACGAGGGCCTGCGCTTTGCGATCCGCGAGGGCGGCCGCACCGTCGGCGCCGGCGTCGTCGCCAAGATCTTGAAGTAAGAAACGAGACAGCGCCCGAGGGAGCAAAAGCATGGTAGGCGACAACCAGAACATCCGAATCCGCCTCCGGGCGTACGATCACCGCGTGCTCGATCAGTCGACGAGCGAGATCGTCAATACGGCCAAGCGGACCGGAGCGCAGGGTGCGCGGCCCGATCCCGCTGCCGACCAAGATCGAGAAGTTCACGGTGCTGCGCTCGCCGCATGTCGACAAGAAATCGCGCGAGCAGTTCGAGATCCGCACCCACAAGCGGGTGCTCGACATCGTCGATCCGACGCCGCAAACCGTCGATGCGCTGATGAAGCTCGATCTCGCCGCCGGCGTCGACGTCGAGATCAAGCTCTGAGGGACGAGGCGATGCGGACCGGTCTGATCGCGCAAAAGCTCGGCATGTCCCGGGTGTTCACCGACGAGGGCAACCACGTCGCGGTGACCGTGCTGCGCGTCGACAATTGCCAGGTCGTGGCGCAGCGGACCCGCGACAAGGACGGCTACACCGCGCTGCAGCTCGGGGTCGGCAGCGCCAAGGTCAAGAACGTGACCAAGCCGCAGCGCGGGCATTTCGCCAAGGCCAAGGTCGAGCCGAAGGCGAAGCTGGCCGAGTTCCGCGTCTCGGAAGACGCGCTCGTTGCCGGTCGGGGCGGAGATCACCGCGGCCCATTTTCTCCCCGGCCAATATGTCGATGTGACCGGCACGAGCATCGGCAAGGGCTTCGCCGGCGGGATGAAGCGGCACAATTTCGGCGGCCTGCGCGCGTCCCACGGCGTCTCGGTCTCGCACCGCAGCCTCGGCTCGACCGGGCAGCGGCAATCGCCGGGCAAGACCTTCAAGAACAAGAAGATGGCCGGTCATCATGGGGGCCGAGCGGGTGACGACGCAGAGCCTCGAAATCGTCGTCGCCGATGCCGAGCGCGGCCTCTTGTTGATCAAGGGATCGGTGCCGGGCAGCGAGAAGGGCTATGTCCTGGTCAAGGACGCCGTCAAACGCAAGGCGCCCGACGGGCTGCCCTTCCCGGCGGCGCTGCGCGGCGACCCGATGCGGCGCCGGGGAGGCCGCCGAGGCGCCGGCCGAGGATGGCGAGGAGAGCGCGCCATGAAGCTCAGCGTGCGCAACCTCGACAACCAGGAGGTCGGCGATATCGAGCTCGCCGACGAGGTGTTCGGGCTGCCGGTGCGGCGCGACATCCTGGCGCGCGTCGTCGCCTGGCAGCTCGCCAAGCGCCGCGCCGGCACCCACAAGACCAAGGGCATCAGCGAGATCAGCGGCACGACCAAGAAGCCGTACAAGCAGAAGGGCACCGGGCGGGCGCGCCAGGGCAGCCTGCGCTCGCCGCAGTTCCGCGGCGGCGCGGTGATTTTCGGCCCGGTCGTGCGCAGCCACGCCTTCGATCTGCAGAAAAAGGTGCGCCGGCTCGGCCTCAAGACCGCGCTGTCGGCGAAGCAGGCCGAGGGCAAGCTGGTCGTCATCGATGCCGCCAGGCTCGACGACGCCAAGACCAAGGCGTTGCGGGCGCGGTTCGACGCGCTCGGCTGGGAGTCGGTGCTGATCATCGACGGCAGCACGGTCGATGAGGGGTTTGCCCGCGCCGCGCGCAACCTGCCGAAGGTCGACGTGCTGCCGCAGCAGGGCGCCAATGTCTACGACATCCTGCGCCGCGACACGCTGGTCTTGACGCGCGATGCGGCGCAACAGCTCGAGGCCCGTCTCAAATGAGCCGATTTCGCGTCATCCCGCCGGCCGAGACGCGGCTCACGCGGCAGCAGATGTACGACATCATCCGCGCGCCGGTGATCACCGAAAAGGCGACCACCGTCTCGGAGCACAACCAGGTGATCTTCCGGGTCGCGCTCGACGCCACCAAGCGCGAGGTCAAGGCCGCGGTCGAGGGGCTGTTCGCGGTCAAGGTCGATGCGGTCAACACGATCCGCGTCGAGGGCAAGTTGAAGCGCGTTCGCGGCCGTCCCGGGCGCCGCTCCGATTACAAGAAGGCGATCGTGACGCTGGCCGAAGGCTCGCGGATCGACGTGACCACGGGGATCTGAGGCCCAGGAAACCGAATATGGCGCTCAAAACCTTCAATCCGACCACCCCGTCGCAGCGCCACCTCGTCATCGTCGACCGCAGCGAATTGTGGAAGGGCAAGCCGGTCAAGGCGCTGACCGAGGGCCTGCGGCAAAAGGGCGGGCGCAACAACACCGGCCGCACGACGATGCGCTGGCGCGGCGGCGGCCATAAGCGGCGCTATCGGATCGTCGACTTCAAGCGCAACAAGGACGACGCCCCGGCCATCGTCGAGCGGCTCGAATACGATCCCAACCGCACCGCGTTCATCGCGCTCATCCGCTATCCCGACGGCGAGCAAGCCTACATCCTGGCGCCGCAGCGGCTGCGGCCGGGCGACAGCGTCGTGTCGGGCGAGCGGGTCGACGTCAAGCCCGGCAATGCGATGCCGCTGCGCAACATGCCGCCCGGCACGATCGTCCACAATGTCGAGATGAAGCCGGGCAAGGGCGGCCAGATCGCCCGCTCGGCCGGGACCTATGTTCAGCTGGTCGGCCGCGACCAGGGTTATGCGCTGTTGCGCATGGCCTCGGGCGAAGTGCGCATGGTGCGCAGCGAATGCCGGGCGACGATCGGCGCCGTGTCGAACCCCGATCATCAGAACATCGTGATCGGCAAGGCCGGCCGCAATCGCTGGCTCGGCCGGCGGCCTTCGGTGCGCGGCGTGGCGATGAACCCGATCGACCATCCGCATGGCGGCGGCGAAGGCAAATCCTCGGGCGGGCGCCATCCGGTGACCCCGTGGGGCAAGCCGACCAAGGGCAAGAAGACCCGGCACAACAAGGCGACCGACCGGCTGATCATCCGCCGGCGTCAGCAGTCGCGATGAGATGGCGCGATGACGCGCACAGGCGGAGATAGGGCGTGGCACGCTCGGTATGGAAAGGCCCGTTCGTCGACGGCTATCTGCTGAAAAAGGCGGAAAAGTCGCGCGGCTCGGGTCGCAACGAGGTGATCCGGACCTGGTCGCGGCGGTCGACGATCTTTCCGCAATTCGTCGGGCTGACCTTCGGCGTCTATAACGGCCACAAATTCATCCCGGTGCTGGTGACCGAGAACATGATCGGCCACAAATTCGGCGAGTTCGCGCCGACCCGGACCTTCTACGGGCATGCCGGCGACAAGCGGGCGACGGACGGAGGCTGAGATGGGCAAGCCCGCCGCCGAACGCCGGCTCGACGATACCGAGGCCTCGGCCTTTCTGCGCGCGCTGCGCACCAGCCCGCGCAAGCTGAACCTGGTCGCGCAGACGATCCGCGGCAAGGATGCCGCGGCGGCGCTTGCCGAGCTCACCTTTTCGCGTCGCCGCATCGCGCATGAAGTCAAAAAGGTGCTGCAGGCGGCGATCGCCAATGCCGAAAACAACCATCAGCTCGATGTCGACCGGCTCTATGTCAAGGAGGCGACGGTCGGCCGGGCCTTTGTGATGAAACGCTTTCACACCCGCGGCCGCGGCCGCTCGGCGCGGGTCGAGAAGCATTTCGCGCATTTGACCGTGATCGTCCGCGAGCGCCCGGAAGATCGCCTTGGGGAGACTGCCTGATGGGTCAGAAAGTCAATCCGATCGGGCTGCGGCTCGGGATCAACCGCACCTGGGATTCGCGCTGGTTCTCGCGCAAGGAATACGGCAACCAGCTGCTCGACGATCTCGAAGCTGCGCCGTTTCCTCGGCGGGCGCCTGGGCCAGGCGGCGGTCTCCAAGGTGCTGATCGAGCGCGCCGCGAAGAAGACCCGGATCACCCTCCATTCGGCGCGGCCCGGTGTCATCATCGGCAAGAAGGGCGCCGATATCGACAAGCTGCGCAACGACATCGCCAAGGTCACCAACAGCGAGGTCAGCCTCAACATCGTCGAGATCAGGAAGCCCGAAATCGAGGCCAAGCTGATCGCCGAAGGCATCGCCCAGCAGCTCGAACGCCGGGTGGCGTTCCGCCGGGCGATGAAGCGGGCGGTGCAATCGGCGATGCGGTTCGGCGCCCAGGGGATCCGGATCAATTGCTCGGGGCGGCTCGGCGGCGCCGAGATCGCGCGCATGGAATGGTATCGCGAAGGACGGGTGCCGCTGCACACGCTGCGCGCCGATGTCGATTATCGGACAAGCCACGGCCAAGACCACCTATGGCACCTGCGGCGTCAAGGTGTGGGTGTTCAAGGGCGAGATCCTCGCTCACGACCCGATGGCGCAGGACAAGCGCCTCAACGAGCTTCAGGCGGCGGGCGGCGGCGGGCATGACCGCGATCGCGACCGTCCCGGCCGCGACCGATAGGCGAGAGCCATGCTCGCACCCAAACGCAGCAAGTACAGGAAGGCGCATAAGGGCCGCATCCATGGCGCCGCCAAGGGCGGCACCACGCTCAATTTCGGCGCCTATGGGTTGAAGGCGGTCGAGCCGGGCCGGATCACGGCGCGCCAGATCGAAGCGGCGCGGCGCACAATCACGCGCTCGATCCGCCGCATCGGCCGGGTGTGGATCCGGATCTTTCCCGATGTCCCGGTGTCATCGAAGCCGGCCGAGGTGCGCATGGGCAGCGGCAAGGGCTCGCCCGAATTCTGGGTCTGCCGGGTGAAGCCGGGCCGCATCATGTTCGAGCTCGATGGCGTCCCGCCGGAGGTCGCGCGCGAAGCCTTCGAGCTCGCAGCGGCCAAGCTGCCGATCAGCACCCGGTTCGTGACGCGGCAGGGCGAAGGGGTTCAGCCGTGAAGGGGATGAAGGCGTCCGATCTGCGGGCCCGCACCGTCGACGAGCTGACTGAAGAGGTCGACACGCTCGGCCGGGAGATTTTCAACCTGCGTTTCCAGCGCGCCAGCGGCCAGCTCGAAAATACCGCGCGGGTGCGCCAGGTGCGGCGCGACATCGCGCGCATCAAGACCATTCTCGGCGAGCGCCGCCGCGCCGCGCCGCAAGGGACAGAGCATGCCTAAGCGCATCCTTCAGGGGGTCGTCGTCAGCGACGCCTGCGACAAGACGGTCATCGTGCGCGTCGAGCGGCGCGTCATGCATCCGCTCTACAAGAAGTTCGTGTCGCGCTCGAAAAAATATGCGGCGCATGACGAGGAAAACCGCTACCGCGCCGGCGATGCGGTGCGGATCGAGGAAAGCCGCCCGCTGTCGAAGCGCAAGCACTGGATCGTCGTCGGCGGCCCCGAGGCGGCGCCGCGGCCGGCGTGACGCCGCGCGCACCGCCGCCCGCGGGTGATGAGGCGGGAGGCGCGGCATGATCCAGATGCAGACCAATCTCGACGTCGCCGACAATTCGGGCGCGCGCCGGGTCCAGTGCATCAAGGTGCTGGGCGGCTCGAAGCGCCGGACCGCGACCGTCGGCGATGTCATCATCGTCTCGGTCAAGGAGGCGATCCCGCGCGGCCGCGTCAAGAAGGGCGATGTGCATCGCGCCGTCATCGTGCGCACCGCAAAGGAGATCCGCCGCGCCGACGGCAGCGCCATTCGCTTCGACCGCAACGCGGCGGTGCTGATCACCCACCAGGGCGAGCCGATCGGGACGCGCATCTTCGGGCCGGTCACGCGCGAGCTCAGGGCGCGGCGGTTCATGAAGATCGTCTCGCTCGCCCCCGAGGTCCTTTAACCGGTGCCGTCCGCCATGCCGAAGATGAAGATCAAGAAGGGCGACAACGTCGTGGTCATCAGCGGCCGCGACAAGGGCAAATCGGGCGAGGTGCTGCGCGTCTTGCCGGCGGAGCGGCGGCTCATCGTGCAGGGCGTCCATGTCGCGCGGCGGCATACCAAGCCGCGCATGGGCGATCCCGGCGGCATCGTCGACAAGGAGCTGACGATCCACGTTTCCAACGTCGCCCATGTCGACCCGCAATCGGGCAAGCCGACGCGGGTCGGCTACAAGATCCTCGATGACGGCCGCAAGGTCCGCTTCGCCCGCCGCTCGGGCGAGGTGATCGACAAATGAGAGAGACGGCATGACCCGCTTGCTACGACCGCTATCAACAGGAGGTCCGGCCCGCCCTGATGCAGGAGTTCGGCTACAAGAACCCGATGCAGGTGCCGCGCCTCGACAAGATCGTCGTCAATATGGGGGTCGGCGAGGCGGTGCAGGACGCCAAGAAAATCGATGCCGCCGTCAGCGATCTGACCGCGATCACCGGCCAGCATCCGATCGTGATCCGGGCCAAGCACTCGATCGCGACCTTCAAACTGCGCCAGAACATGCCGATCGGCGTCAAGGTGACGCTGCGGGCCCAGCGCATGTACGAGTTTCTCGACCGGCTGATCACCGTGGCATTGCCGCGGGTGCGCGATTTCCGCGGGGTGTCGCCGAAGAGCTTCGACGGGCGCGGCAATTACGCGCTGGGGCTCAAGGAGCAGCTGGTGTTTCCCGAGATCGATTACGACAAGGTCGACAGCGTGCGCGGGATGGATGTCGTCATCGTCACCACCGCGAAAACCGATGCCGAGGCCAAGGCGCTGCTCAAGGCTTTCGACATGCCTTTCACGAATTGATCCGCCTGCGGAGTTTCAAGTTTCCCATGGCAAAGAAAAGCTCGATCGAAAAAAACGCCCGCCGCGCCAGGCTGACCAAGCAGCTGACGCCGCGCCGCATCCGCCTCAAGGCGATCGCCCGCGACCGCGACGCGGCGCCGGAGGACCGCTTCGAGGCGCAGCTGAAGCTGTCCGAACTGCCGCGCAACAGCTCGCAAACCCGGTTGCGCAACCGCTGTTCCTTGACCGGGCGGCCGCGCGGCTATTACCGCAAGTTCAAGATGTCGCGCATCGCGGTGCGCGAGCTGGCCTCGGCCGGCCAGATCCCCGGCATGACCAAATCGAGCTGGTGAGGGGAGGCGAGCCATGTCGATGAGCGATCCTCTCGGCGACATGCTGACCCGCATCCGCAACGGGCAGCAGGCGCGCCAGGCCGTCGTCGCGGCGCCGGCGTCGAATTTGCGCGCCAATGTCCTCGAAGTCTTGAAGCGCGAGGGCTATATCAGGGGCTTCTCGCGCGAGCACGTTCGCCCGGGCATCGCCGAGCTCAAGATCGAATTGAAATATGTCGACGGCGAGCCGGTGATCCGCGAAATCTCGCGCATTTCAAAGCCGGGGCGGCGCGTCTATTCCAAGCTGGCCGATCTGCCGCGGGTCTATAATGGGCTCGGCATATCGATCCTGTCGACCCCGCGCGGGGTCATGTCGGACAACGAAGCCCGCGTCGCCAAGGTCGGCGGCGAGGTGCTGTGCCGGGTGTTCTGAGGAAACGGGAACAGCGATGTCGCGGATTGGCAAGAATCCCGTAGCGATCCCCGCCGGGGTGGCGGTCGAGCTGGCCGGCCAGATGCTGACCGCCAAGGGCCGGCTCGGCACGTTGAGCCTCCTGGTCGGCAACGAGGTGACCGCGACGATCGCCGACGGCGCGGTGACGATCGCGCCGAACAGCGAGACAAAGCACGCCCGGGCGATGTGGGGCACGGTCCGCGCGCTGGTCAACAACATGGTCACCGGCGTCGCCACCGGCTTCACCCGCAACCTCGACATCAACGGCGTCGGCTATCGCGCCGCGGTGCAGGGCGATACCCTGACCTGCAGCTCGGCTACAGCCACGAGATCCCCTATCCGATCCCGAAGGATGTGCGGATCACCTGCGAGCGGCCGACCGCGATCACCGTGAGCGGCGCCGATCGCCAGCGCGTCGGCCAGGTCGCCGCCGAGATCCGCGCGTTCCGCCCGCCCGAGCCCTACAAGGGCAAGGGGGTCAAGTACCGCGACGAGACGGTCCGCCGCAAGGAAGGCAAGAAGAAGTAGCGCCCCATGAAGACCAAACGTCGAACAAACCAGATGCGCTGTTCCGCCGCCGGCGCGAACGCACCCGCTTCAAGCTGCGGCAGGCGGCGAAGGGTCGGGCGCGGCTGTCGGTGTTCCGCTCGTCGCGGCATATCTATGCGCAGATCATCGACGATCTGGCCGGGCGCACGCTCGCCGCGGCCTCGACCCTCGATGCCGGCCTCAAGCCGGATCTGAAGACCGGGGCCGATACCGCGGCGGCGAGCGCGGTCGGCAAACTGCTCGCCGAGCGCGCCAAGGCGGCCGGGATCGCGCGGGTCGTGTTCGATCGCGGCGCCTATCTCTATCACGGCCGGATCAAGGCCTTGGCCGACGCCGCCCGCGAGGGCGGGCTCGATTTCTGAAAGGGGTCCGATGGCACGCACAGAGCGCGAAGGACGCAGAGGCGATGGCGACCGCCAGCCGCGCGAGCGCGAAGAAAGCGAATTCACCGAGAAGCTGGTCGGCATCAATCGCGTGGCCAAGGTGGTCAAGGGCGGCCGGCGGTTCGGCTTTGCCGCGCTCGTCATCGTCGGCGACAAGAAGGGCCGGGTCGGCTACGGCTCGGGCAAGGCGCGCGAGGTGCCCGAGGCGATCCGCAAGGCAACCGAACAGGCGCGCAAAAGCATGATCCGGGTGCCGCTGCGCGAGGGGCGGACCCTGCATCACGACATCACCGATTCCTATGGCGCGGGCCGGGTGATCGTGCGGGCGGCAAAGCCCGGCACCGGCATCATCGCCGGCGGACCGATGCGGGCGATCTTCGAGGCGCTCGGGGTGCAGGACGTGGTGGCGAAATCGGTCGGCAGCTCGAACCCGCACAACATGATCAAGGCGACTTTTGCCGCGCTCAGCCATGTCACCAGCCCGCGCGCGGTGGCGGCGCGCCGCGGCAAGAAGGTCGCCGAGATCCTCGGCCGCCGCAGACGCCGAGACGCGAGAGACGGCGTGATGGCAGAGACGTCAACAAACGCCAAGAAGACCGTCACCGTCGTGCAGACCGGCAGCCCGATCGGCCGCCGCGCCGATCAGGAGGCGACGCTCAAGGGATTGGGGCTCAACAAGCGCCACCGGCGGCGCACCCTCGAGGACACGCCCTCGGTGCGCGGCATGATCAACAAGGTCCAGCCACCTCGTGCGGGTGGTGGATGAGGGGTAGAGCGCCTATTTGAAGAAGGCGCGGCCCCTTACTCGTCATGGCCGGGCTTGACCCGGCCATCCAGCGTGGATCCCCGGGACAAGCCCGGGGCTGACGATCGGGGGGTTGCTGGACGACGCGGGTGCGCCGGATGAGCGCGAGTGTCAGGAAATGAGGCGATGAAACTCAACGAGATCAGAGACAATCCGGGCGCGCACTACCGGGCGAAGCGGGTCGGGCGCGGCATCGGATCGGGCAAGGGCAAGACCTCGGGCCGCGGCGGCAAGGGGCAGACCGCGCGCACCGGGGTCGCGCTCAACGGCTTCGAAGGCGGGCAGACGCCGCTGCATCGGCGGCTGCCGAAGCGCGGGTTCAACAACATCTTCCGCAAAAGACTTCAACGTGGTGAACCTCGGCCGGCTGCAGCAGGCGCTCGATGCCGGGCGGCTCGCCAACGAGGGCGCGCTCGACGGCGCCAAGCTCGTTGCGGCCGGCGTGCTGCGGCGGCAGGGCGACGGCATCCGATTGTTGGCCAAGGGCAAGCTCACCGCGGCGATCACGATCGAGGTCGCGGGCGCGTCTAAGAGCGGCGATCGCCGCGGTCGAGGCGGCGGGCGGCAAGGTCGTGCTGCGCGGCGCCGCGGCCAACGCGAGCGAGGCGCCGGACCTGAGCCTGAGGCCGCAACGGCGAAGGTCCTCGGGGATGGGTCCCGGCTTTCGCCGGGACGACGCACGTGAGGGACTGGCGCTCCGGATCGCACCGCGATGTCTATTCGTCAGCGGCCGCAGCTTCGGGTGAGGGAACGAGCATATGGCGTCAGCCGCCGAACAACTCGCTGCCAGCATAAATCTCGGGGCCTTTTCGAAGGCCACCGAGCTGAAGAGCCGGATCTGGTTCACGCTCAGCGCGCTCGTCATCTATCGCCTCGGCACCTACATCCCGATCCCCGGCATCGACCCCGGGATCCTGCACGACATCTTCTCGCGCAACGCCGGCGGCATTCTCGGCATGTTCGACATGTTTTCGGGCGGCGCGCTCGGGCGCATGACGATCTTTGCCCTCAACATCATGCCGTACATCTCCGCCTCGATCATCATTCAGCTGTTGACCGCGGTCTCGCCGACGCTGGAAGCCCTGAAGAAGGAGGGCGAGAGCGGTCGCAAGAAGCTCAACCAATACACCCGCTACGGCACCGTCGCTCTCGCCGCGGTTCAGGCCTACGGCATCTCGGTCGGGCTCGAAGGGATGCGCTCGGGCACCCAATCGGCGGTGATCGACCCGGGGCTGTCGTTCCGGCTGGTCACGGTGATCACGCTGACCGGCGGGACCGTGTTCCTGATGTGGCTCGGCGAACAGATCACCGCGCGCGGCGTCGGCAACGGCATCTCGCTGATCATCATGTCCGGCATCGTCGCCAACCTGCCGCATGCCCTCGTCGCGACCCTCGAACTCGGCCGCACCGGCGCGCTGTCGACCGCCTTCATCATCCTCTTTCTGGTGATGTCGGTCGTCGTCGTCGCGGTCATCGTCTTCATGGAGCGGGCGCAGCGCCGCATCCTCGTGCAATACCCCAAGCGCCAGCAGGGCAACCGCATGTTCGGCGGCGACGCCTCGCATCTGCCGCTGAAGATCAACACCTCGGGCGTCATCCCGCCGATTTTCGCCTCCTCGCTGTTGCTGCTGCCCGCCTCGATCGCGAGCTTCGAGCAGAACAATCAGAGTTTCGGCTGGATCGGCACGATCACCGCCTATCTGGCGCACGGCCGGCCGCTCTATATGGCGCTCTATGTCAGCCTCATCGTGTTCTTCTGCTTTTTCTACACCGCGATCGTCTTCAACCCGGCCGAGACCGCCGACAATCTGCGCAAATACGGCGGCTTCATCCCCGGCATTCGGCCGGGCAAGAACACCGCCGACTATCTCGACTATGTGCTGACCCGGATCACGGTTGTCGGCGCGATCTACCTCTCGGCGGTGTGCATCCTGCCGGAGATCCTGATCTCGCAATATTCGGTGCCGTTCTATTTTGGCGGCACCAGCCTCCTGATCGTCGTCAGCGTCACGATGGATACCGTGGCGCAGATCCACTCGCACCTGCTCGCCCATCAATATGAAGGGCTGATCAAAAAGGCGAAGCTGCGAGGACGCCGCTGATGAACCTGATCCTGCTCGGGCCCTCCGGGCGCCGGCAAGGGGACCCAGGCAAAGCGGCTGCAGGAGGCGCACGGCCTCGTTCAGCTCGCCACCGGCGACATGCTGCGCGCGGCGGTGGCCTCGGGCAGCGAGCTTGGCCAGAGGGTCAAGGCGATCATGGAGGCGGGCCGCCTGGTTCCCGATGCGATCATGATCGAAATGATCGCCGATCGGATCGCCGAGCCCGATTGCGCCGAGCGGCTTCATCCTCGACGGCTTTCCGCGCACCGTGCCGCAGGCCGAGGCGCTCGACGCGATGCTCGCCGAGCACGGCCGCGCGCTCGATCACGTGATCCTGATGGAGGTCGACGAGGCGGCGCTCGATCGAGCGGCTCGCCGGGCGGTTCACCTGCCCGGAATGCGGCGCCAGCTACCACGAGCGCTACAACCGGCCGCAACGGTCGAGGGCGAGTGCGACAACTGCGGCACGCGAACTCGTGCACCGCGCCGACGATCGGCCGGAGGCGGTGGCGACGCGGTTCGAGGCCTATCGCAATCAGACCGCGCCGATACTACCTTATTACCGGGCGCGCGGGATCCTGCGCTCGGTCGACGGCATGGCGCCGATCGACGAGGTGACGCGGCAGATCGAAGCGGTGCTCCGCAGCGGTGGTGCGCGCTGAGAACTAGGCTGGTCTGCAGGGGCGTCGTTGACGCGCCGGTAACAATCTGTATGATCGGTCGGTTGATCGGAGCCGTATCCGCCCCTTTCCCGACATTCAAGGAGATGCGCAGGTGGCGCGAATTGCTGGCGTCAACATCCCGAACCAGAAGCGGGTGCCGATCGCCCTGACCTATATTCACGGCATCGGCCGCACCAAGGCGGCCGAGATCTGCAACCAGGTCGGCATCCCGCCCGATCGCCGGGCGCACGAGATGACCGACGACGAGGTGCTGCGCGTGCGCGAGCTGATCGACCGCGAATACACGGTCGAGGGCGATCTGCGGCGAACCGTCGCGATGAACATCAAGCGGCTGATGGATCTCGGCTGCTATCGCGGATTGCGCCATCGCAAGGGACTGCCGGTGCGCGGACAGCGGACCCACACCAATGCGCGCACGCGCAAGGGGCCGGCGCGTCCGATCGCGGGGAAGAAGAAGTAGCGCGCTCGTTTCTCCCGAGCGCAACGGCGGAAGAGCTGGATGTAAATGGCAAAGAGCACGGCAGCGCCGCGTCTGCGCCGACGCGAGCGCAAAAACATCACCTCGGGCACCGCGCATGTCAGCGCGAGCTTCAACAACACGATGATCACGATCACCGACGCCCAGGGCAACACGATCGCGTGGTCGTCATCGGGCAGCCAGGGCTTCAAGGGCTCGCGCAAATCGACGCCCTACGCGGCGCAGGTCGCCGCCGAGGATGCCGGTCGGAAGGCCATGGAACACGGCATGCGCACCCTCGACATCGAGGTCAAGGGTCCGGGCTCGGGGCGCGAATTGGCATTGCGCGCGCTGCAGGCGGTCGGCTTCGCGATCACCTCGATCCGCGATGTGACGCCGATCCCGCACAACGGCTGCCGCCCGCCCAAGCGCCGCCGCGTCTGAGGCGCCGCCTGGCCGGCTCGGTCGGCTGGCCGATCGACCGGCGCCAGCCGGGGCGCTGGTGCGAAATACCCCGCCGGCTTGACCGCCGGCTGACGTTGCGGATCCGATCCGCGCCTTTATCGATTGAGGTCATCGTGCTGCAAAAGAATTGGCAAACCCTGATTAAACCCAAGCAGCTTTCGGTCGAGCCGGGGGACGATGCCAAGCGCGTCGCCACCGTCGTCGCCGAGCCGCTCGAACGCGGTTTCGGCCTGACGCTCGGCAATGCGCTGCGCCGCGTGCTGTTGTCCTCGCTGCAAGGGGCGGCGGTCACCTCGCTGCAGATCGACGGCGTCTTGCACGAATTTTCGTCGTTGCCGGGCGTTCTCGAGGACGTCACCGACATCGTCTTGAACGTCAAGAGCATCGGCCTGCGCATGCATGGCGAAGGCCCGAAGCGGATGCGCCTGCGCGCCGCCGGGCCGGGCGAGGTCCGCGCCCGCCAGATCGAAACCGGGCACGATATCGAGATCCTCAACCCCGATCTGGTGATCTGCACCCTCGACAACGGCGCCCGCATCGCGATGGAACTGACCGTCGAAAACGGCAAAGGCTATGTGCCGGGCAATGACAACCGGCCGGAGGACGCGCCGATCGGCCTCATCCCGGTCGATGCGCTGTTCAGCCCGGTGCGCAAGGTCTCCTACCGCGTCGAGAACACCCGCGTCGGGCAGCAGACCGATCTCGACCGCCTGGTGATGCGGGTCGAGACCAACGGCGCGATAACCCCCGAGGATTCGGTGGCGCTGGCCGCGCGCATCCTGCAGGACCAGCTGCAGCTGTTCATCAATTTCGAGGAGCCGCGCCACGCGGTCGAGAAGGAGATCACGGGCGAGCCGCTGATCAACAAGAACCTGTTGCGCAAGGTCGACGAACTGGAACTGTCGGTGCGCTCGGCCAATTGCCTGAAGAACGACAACATCGTCTATATCGGCGACCTCGTGCAGAAGACCGAGGCCGAGATGCTGCGGACCCCCAATTTCGGCCGCAAGTCGCTGAACGAGATCAAGGAAGTGCTGGCCAATATGGGGCTCCATCTCGGCATGGAGATCCCGGCCTGGCCGCCCGAGAACATCGAAGAGCTGGCCAAGCGGATCGACGAGCCTTATTAGCCTGGCCGAAGGGATCGTGCGAGGTAGACCATGCGCCATCGGATGAGCCATCGCGGCTTCAGCCGCAGCTCCGCCCACAGGAAGGCGATGTTCGAGAACCTCGCCGCCGCGCTGCTGAAGCACGAGCAGATCCGCACCACGCTGCCCAAGGCCAAGGATCTGCGCCCGATCGTCGAGCGGCTGATCACGCTCGGGAAGAGGGGCGGGCTGCATGCCCGCCGCCTGGCGATCGCCCGCTTGCAGGACAAGGCGCTGGCCGACAAGCTGCTGACGACCCTCGCCCAGCGCTATGCCGCCCGGGCCGGCGGCTATACGCGCATCATCAAGGCCGGCTACCGCTACGGCGACGATGCGCCGATGGCGGTGATCGAGCTGATCGACCGCGACCTCGCCGCCAAGGGCAAGGATTCCGGCCCGCTCCCGGGCGAAAGCGAAGCGGAGGCGGCATAGAGCAGTTTCCGACCGAGCGGGCGCACTCGGCCCGCATCACCCCCACTCCGACCCGCCCCCATCGGTCGCGCTCGATCGACTCAAAGAGGGCGCGGAAATTGCCTTCGCCAAAGCCCTGTTTGCCCTTGCGCTCGCGGCTCACCCCTCGCCGCGGTGGAGCAGCAGGTGGCCGTAGGGCGCCATCGCGGCCTGGCGGCTGGCGGCGGTGTGGGTGAGGATCGTCATCAGATCGCGGCGGATTTCCTGGAGCGGGTCGCTGTCGTAGACCCAGCGCGCGCCGGAGAGCTCGCAGAGGCGCTCCAAGGCCCAGCCGACCTGGTGCTGCGCGTAGGTCATGTCGCGGCGGGCGCGCAAGGCCTCGGCCTCGGTGATGCGGCGGCCCGAGCTGACCGCGGCGGTGCTCGCCTCGCGCCCGGTGTGGAGCAGCAAGGTCGCGGCATCGATCGCCGCGGCGGCCTCGCCGAGCGTCATCTGCACGAATTCGCGATTCGGCGAGCCGCCGCACCCCGCGCGACACCCGGCCGGAGAACGACCGGCAGGCGACATCGAGGGCGCGGCGGCCGAGCGCGATCGGCACCGGCGGCAGCGAATAGGAGACGAGGAAGCCGCGCGGCGCGCGCAGCACCGGATAGTCGGGATGAACCAGCGCGCCGGGCGGCGTCCCGGCGAAGAGGTCGCTGACCATGACGACGCGGTGCTCGGGCACGAACACGTCGCGCAATTCGAGCGATTTCGAGCCGCTGCCGAGGAGCCCGAGCACCTGCCAGTCATCGACGATCTCGATTTCGGCGAGCGGCACCAGCAGATAGGCGATCGTCCGCGGGTCGCCCATCTCGCCCAGAAAGGCGCCGATGATCGCCCATTGCGCATGGTCGCAGCCGCTCGAAAAGGTGTAATGCCCGCTGAGCCGCCAGCCGCCGGCGACAGCGCCGGGCGGCGGCGCGCGGCGCCAGCGAGGAGGCGGCGACCGCCTCGGGGTCCTCGCCCCACACGTCGATCTGCGCCTGCTTCGGGATATTGCGCGATGATCCACTGATGCTCGGCCAGGACCGCGTAGACCCAGGCCGAGGAGGCGCAGCCAAAGGTCAGCTCCTCGACGATCCGCGAGAACAGGCTGAAGCGGCCCTGCATGCCGCCAAAGCGCCGGGGCTGCAGGATGCGCAGGATGCCGGCGGCGCGGTATTCGGCCATCGTCTCGGCCGGCATCTGCCGCGCCGCGGCCGCGGCGGGCGCGCGCTCGGCGAGGCGCGGGATCAGTGCCCGCGCGCGCTCCAGGAGGCGGCGCTCGTCCTCCGGCAGGTCGCGCTGTCGTCGCCGGAAAGGAATGCGCTCGGCCGCGGGCCGCCCATAGGCGCGAGACCGCATCAAGCCGCCGCGCGGCGACCGGGATCGGCGGCTCGCCCTTCAGCATCAGCCGGTAGAGGTAGCGGCGCTCGTTCATGTCGTAATCGGGGTTGGCCTTGTGCATGACGCTGCGGTTGTCCCACAGCACCATGTCGCCGTAATGCCATTGGTGGCGGTATTCGTATTTCTGCTGCGTCGCATGCGCCATCAATTCGGCGACGAGGTCGAGCGCCTCGTCATCCGGCATGCCGATAATCGATTCGATCCTGACCGGGTTGAGGAAGAGGGCCTTCCTGTGGTTCTCGGGGTGGACCCGGACCAGCGGATGGACGCCCGGCGGCGGCAATACCTTGAGGCTGTCCTCGTTCGAGCGGCTTCAGCTCGCGCGGGCTGTATTTGCTCAAATACACATGCACGGCCTTCAAGGGATCGATGCGGCGCTTCATCGCCTCGGGCAGATCGTCATAGGCCAGGTGCATGTTGACGTATTGCGTATCGCCGCCCTGGCTCGGCAGCGACACCGGGTAGAGGATCGTCGCCTTGGGCGGGGCGGGATGGTTGGAATGGTCGGTGTGGAACGTCTCGCCGGAGATGTAGCGCTTGCCCGGCACGGTCTGCTCGTTCGAGACGTAGTACATCTGCGGAAAGCCGGGAACGTGCATTTCCTTCTTGTCGTGCGGCTGCAACTCGCCCCACAGCTGCACGGCGCGCAGGAAATCCTCCGGCCGGTATTTCTGGCCGCGCACGACCAGCACATGGAATTGCATGAAGGCGTGGTTGAGGACCGAGCGGGTCTCGGGATCGATCTCCTGGGTCAGGTCGAGGCCGCGGATCTCGGCGCCGGTATGCCCGGTGAGCGGCGTGACATTGAAGGTGAACGCCATGGCGGTGGCCTCCTCGAAAGCAGGTCGTCGAGTCTATGGGCTTGCCGCGCCAGCGTCAAACCGCCGCGCGATGGCGGCTGGGTTGCGCCGGGGTTTAGATCGCGGCGCCGCACACCATATTATAGCGATGGCACGGACGCACCCGCACGCCGAGGCGACCTATACGGTGGTTCCGTTGGAAGGCGGGAGTTTCGGCGTCAAGGTCGCAATCCCGGATACCTATCCGACCACGGTCAGCCCGTTCGCCAGCGCGGCGGAGGCCGAGGCCTGGATCGCCAAGCACAAGATCCAGGTCGAAGCCGGCGCCACCTCCGGCCAGTGGTTTCGCAAGACCGGCGGCGGCCGGCGCGGCTGAGGTAGCCGGACCGCCCGCTCAGGAGATCTGGGCCAGTTCACGGGCGCGCACCGAGTGCGCGGCGGCGGCGTGGTCCTTGGCCAGCACCGTATAGACCGCCGGCAATACGAACAGCGTGAACAGCGTGCCGACCGACATCCCGGCGACGACGACGACCCCGATCGAGAAGCGGCTCGCCGCGCCGGCGCCCGAGGCGGTCAACAGCGGCACCAGCCCCACGACCATCGCCGCGGTCGTCATCAGAATGGGGCGCAGCCGCACCCGCGCGGCGCGCTCGATCGCGCGGCGCCGGTCGAGCCCTTCGCCGAGCTGCAATTGGTTGGCGAACTCGACCATCAGGATGCCGTGCTTGCTGATCAGCCCGATCAGCGTCACCAGGCCGACCTGGGTGTAGATGTTCATCGTCGCCAGGCCGAAGAACAGCGGCATCAACGCGCCGCAGATCGACATCGGCACGCTGACGAGGATCACCAGCGGATCGCGCAGGCTCTCGAACTGCGCCGCGAGCACCAGGAAAATCACGATCAGCGCGAAGACGAAGGTGAGAATGAGCTGGCTGCCCTCGCGCACATATTGCCGCGATCCGACAGGTAGTCGTGGCTGAACCCGGCGGGCAGTAGCGCGGCCTGCTGTTCGAGAAAATCGACCGCCTGGCCCATCGTGACCCCGGGCATCGGCACCGCCTGGAACGTCGCGGAATTGAGCTGGTTGTAGCGGGTCAGCGCGTTGGGCGCGGTCGTCGTCTTGACCGCGACGAGGTTCGACAGCGGCACCTGCTGGCCCGCCGCCGAGGTGACGTAATATTGGGTCAGATCCGCCGCGTTGAGCCGCTCGCCCGCGGGACCTGCGGGATCACCTCGTAGGAGCGGCCGCCGAGATTGAAGCGGTTGACGTAGTTCTCGCCGACCAGAGCGCGAGCGTGTCGCCGATCGCCTGCATCGTGACGCCGAGCTCGTTGGCCTTGCTGCGGTCGATATCGACCTCGATCGTCGGCTGGTTGAAGGCGAGGTCGCTGTCGACGACGATGAACAACCCGCTCTTGCGCGCGGCGTCCTTGATCTTCTCCATCGCATTGAAGATCGAGACGAAATCGCCGGTCGAATAGATCACCATCTGCACCGGCAACCCGCCGATCGAGGCCGGCAGCGGCGGCAGCGAGAAGACAAAGGCGCTCAGCCCCTCGACCGCGCTGACCTTCTGCTGCAACACCGGCTTCAACTGCTGGGCGCTGCGCGAGCGCTCGCCCCAGGGCTTCAGGATGACCCCGGCGATGCCCTGGTTCGGCCCGAACCGGCCGTTGACGACAAAGCGCAAATCGGCCTCGGGGATCGAGGTGAAGGCCTTGTCGAGCTCGGCGCCATAGGAATCGCTGTAGTCGAGATTGGAGTATTGCGGCGCCTTGGTCAGCGCGAACAGCACGCCCTGATCTTCCTCGGGCGCCAGCTCCTTCTTGGTGTTGACGTACATGAAGCCGAGCGCGCGAACACCGCGAGCGCGAACAGCGCCGTCACCGGCCGGTAGTCGAGCGAGCGCTGCAGCCGCCGCCCATAGGCATCGGCGAGGCGCGAGAAGCCGCGGTCGATGAGGCGCGCGAACCGGCCCTGCGAGGCGGTGCGGGTCAAGAGCAGCGAGCACATCATCGGCGACAAGGTCACCGCGACGATGCCGGAGATGATCACCGCACCGGCCAGCGTGAAGGCGAATTCGCGGAACAGCGTGCCGGTGACGCCGCCGAGAAAGCCGATCGGCGTATAGACCGCGGCCAGGGTCAGGGTCATCGCGATGACCGGCCCGGCGATCTCGCGCGCCCCGATCAGCGCCGCCTGCGGCGCGCTCTTGCCCGTCCTCGATATGGCGGTAGACGTTTTCCAAGACGACGATCGCGTCGTCGACGACGAGCCCGATCGCCAGCACCATCGCCAGCAAGGTCAACAGGTTGAGGCTGAACCCGAGCGCCGCCATGATGATCCCGGCGCCGATCAGCGATAGGGGGATCGTCACGATCGGGATCAGCACCGAGCGGAAGCTGCCGAGGAACAGGAAGATCACCGCGACGACGATGACCACCGCCTGACCGAGCGAGAATTCGACCTCGTCGATCGAGGCCTGGATGAACTTGGTCGAATCGTAGGCGACCTGCATCTTGACCGCAGGCGGCAGGGTGCGCTCGATCTCGGGCATCAGCGCGCGCACCCCGGCGACCAGCGACAACGGGTTGCCGGTCGGCGTCGCCTGGACGCCGATGAAGACGGCGTGCTGGCCGTTCATCATGACGCTCGAGGTCCAGCTCTGCGCGCCGAGATCGACCTTCGCGATGTCCTCCATGCGCACCAGCGCGCCGCCGGCGGATTTGACGACCATGCGCTTGAACTGCCCGACATCGGCGAGCCCGGTATGTGCGTCGATGTTGGTGACCGTGAAGAAGCCCTTCGCCTGGCCCGGCGCCGACTGGTAGTTGTTGGCGCGGATCGCGGCGGCGACGTCGGCGGCCGAGATGCCGCGCGCCGCCATGCGCGCCGGGTCGAGCCACAGCCGCATCGCAAAGGTCTGGCCGCCGAGAATATCGGCCGAGGCGATCCCGTCGACGGTCGACAAGCAGCGGCTGCACGACGCGCGTCAGGTAATCCGAGATCGCCGCGCTCGTCAGCTCGGCGCTGGAAAACCCGATATACATGACCGCGGTGGTCTGCCCGGTCGATTTGAGGATGATCGGGTCCTGCGCCTCGGGCGGCATCAGGTATTTGACCTGCTGGACCTTGGCCATGACGTCGGTCAGCGCCTGGCTCGGGTCGTAATTGAGCTGGATGTAGGCGGTGACCGTGCTGGTGCCCTGGATCGAGTTCGAGGTCAGGTAGTCGATGCCTTCGGCGGTCGCCACCGCCTGCTCGATCGGCGTCGTGATGAAGCCCTGGATCAGGTCGGGCGAGGCGCCGGGATAGATCGTGGTGACCGTGATCGTCGTGTTGTAGAGCCGCGGATATTGCCGGATCTGCAAACCGAGCATGCATTTGAGCCCGATCAGCAGGATCAACAGGCTGACGACCAGCGCCAGCACCGGCCGGCGGATGAAGAGATCGGTGAATTTCATCTTACCGACGGCTCGTCAGGAGATTCACGGAGGTCACGGAGGAAAAAGATTTGTCATTGCGAGCAAAGCGAAGCAATCTCGTGCAATCCATATGAATTTGGTCGAGATTGCTTCGTCGCGTTGGGCGCTCCTCGCAATGACGCGGCTTTGCTCTCCGTGACCTCCGTGCCTCCGTGGTTGACCATTACTGCGGGGTCGGATGGGCCGGCGGCTGCGGCGGCGGATTGCCGGTGACGATGACCGGCGCGCCGTCCTGCAGCTTGATCTGGCCGGCGGCGACGACCCGCTCGCCGGGGTTGACCCCGGAGAGGATCGCGACATTGTCGTCCCAGCGCGTCCCGGTCTTGACCGGCGTGCGGAACGCCTTGAGCACCGGTTTGCCGGCGGCATCCTTGCCCTCCTCGCGGACCACATAGACGCTGTCGCCGTAGAGCGTGTAGTCGACCGCGGTCTCGGGCAAGCACGACCCGGTCAGGCTCCGGCGGCAGCACCACCGCAGCGTTGACGAACATCCCGGGCAACAGCGCCTCGTCCGGGTTCGCCAGCGTCGCCTGCACCATCATGGTCCGGGTGTCGGCGCGGATCTGCGGCTCGATCGTCGTGATCGTCGCGGTGAAGGTGCGGCCGGGGAATGCGTCGGCGGTGACATCGACGCTCTGCCCGAGCGCGATCTCGGCGCGCTCTGTCGTCGGCAGCGTGAAATTGACGTAGAGATGCTGCAGATCGGTCAGTGTGACGATCGGCATCGCCCGGGCTCAGCATATTGCCCGAGATCGATCTGGCGCACCCCGAGCCGGCCGGCAAACGGCGCGCGGATCAGCTTTTGCGCGATCAGCGCCTCGGTCTTGAGGATCTCGGCGCGTGCCTCGTCGAGCTGGGCCTGGTTCTGGTCGACCGTGTCCTGCGAGACGAACTGCTTCTTCACCAGCGCCGAGTTGCGCTGCAGCGTGACCTCCGCGTAGCGGGCCTGCGCCTCGTAATTGGCGAGGTCGCCGCGATCGGGGGCGTCGTTGAGCTGCACCAGCGGATCGCCGGCGTTCGACCCTGGCGCCCGGAGTGAACAGGATCGCGGTGACCCGGCCGCCGACTTCCGGAGTGACCGTCACCTGATGGACCGCGGCGAGCGAGCCGATGGCGGTCGCGAAGCGCGGCACCGCTTCGCTTTTGGCGGTTACCGCCGCGATCTGCGCCGGCGGCGGCTTGTTATGGGCGAAGAAATTCGCGATCGCCTGCGCGCGGTAGCGGTTGAACCCGTAAAGCCCGCCCAGCACCAGCGCCAGCAGCACGCCGACGATCAGGAGCCAGCGCACCGTCTTCGGTTCGGCCACGATCGGGTGCGTCGCATCGCTGCGCTCGCGCGCCACGGCGTCGCCCGCTTCGGCATCGGGCGAGACCACCGGGTTGAGATCGCCGTCCATGGCCTGCCCTGGTCAATCCGCGGCCGATTGGAGCGGGCGCCCGGGAGCCGCCTCGCCGGCCGTGATCGCTGCGTCGCTCATGCCAATGCCGCGCAGGATGAAGGCGCTCGCCTCGCTGACGATGTCGTCGAGCACGCCCTCGTAAGGAATGCAGCTCGCTGCGGGCAGGGAGGCCAGGGCCATCATCGCCGCGACATGCTGGGCGAACCAGAAAATGTTGGCCGGCGGAGCGCCTCTGGCAGTCGCGTCGCCGGCTGCGACCGCCGCTGCGAGCGATGCCTCGAACAGCGGGACCACCCTGAGGGACACCGTCTCGAACAGCTCGCGCGCGTAATCGCCGTCTTCGAGAAAGCTGTGCAGCAACAGGCGTAGCCGCGGGTCAAGCTCGGCGCGCTCGTTCTCGCCGCCCTGCAGAAATCGTCGGACCATGAAGCGGACCATATAGACCAGCGTCGCTGTCGAGGGCTCGCAGGCTGGCGAGCTTTTCGAGCGCCGGATCGCCCTCGCAGCCGAGCTGCAGGATCTCCCGGTACAGCAGCTGCTTGCTCGGGAAATGCCGGAACAACAGAGCCTCCGAAATGCCGGCGGCTTCGGCGAGCTCGCGAGTCGTCGTGCCCGCGAAGCCCTTGCGCGCGAACAGCGGCACCGCCGTCCGGACAATCGCCTTGCGGCGCTCGTCGCTGTCGAGCCTGGTCATCGCCATGGCCGCAAAGTAAGTGCTTACTTACTGCCGGTCAAGGACAAGCGCCGGCGGGCCAGCGAAATGGGCGGCCTCCCTGCAGGCCGCCCATCACGCTACGCGGTGCGGGCCGTCACCTTCCCTTGTCCCTGCGAGCCCGCACCACGGCAACGCTACGGAAACTTTCGCCTGGCGCAATGGGTGAAAATGGCGATCCCCGGAGCTATCCCCCGAAAACTGCACTTATCCCCGTTTTGCCTCCGACGATTGCAGAGGCTTATGCACCGGCGACGCGCGAGCGGCCCCTGCCGGCTCGGATCAGACTGCGATGTCTTCGATCGTGCCGCCGGCGAGCCGGAAGATGCGGTCCTGCGGCACCGGCAGGCGCAGCGCCGCGGTGCGCGGCAGACCGGCATAAAGGCCGCGCAGCACCCGGGTCACGACGCCATGGCTGACCGCGATGACGCGGGCCGTCGCCGGCCTCTTTGAGCCATCCGGCGATGCGCCCGGCGAACCCGTCATAGCTCTCGCCGTCGGGGGTGCGGAAATACCATTCGAACTCGGCAAACCCAGCGCCCATCCGGGACCGGATCTCGACGCGATCGAGCCCGTCCCAGGAGCCGAGCGAAATCTCGCGCAGCCGCTCGTCGAGGCGCAGCGGCGCGGTGCGACCCAGGCACTCGCGCGATGATCTCCGCGGTGCGACGCGCCCGGCCGATCGGGCTCGCGACGATCTCGGCGACAGCCGCCTCGGGCAGCGCGCGCAGGCGGCGGCCGATCGCCTCGGCCTGGGCGATGCCGCGCGCGGTCAGCGGCGAGTCGCTCCAGCCCTGGTAGCGGCGCGCCCGGTTCCACTCGGTCTCGCCGTGCCGGACGAGAAAGATCGTCATCGCCGGAGGCGGTAGAGCACATGCCGGCGCAACGGATGGCCCGGAGGAAGACGCGGATGGTCGAAATCGAAATCCTCGGCGGGATCGCGCGTCATGCCGAGCCGTTCCATCACACGCCGCGAAGCCTGGTTCGCCGGGCACGGTGAAGGCGACGATCTCATCGAGCCCGAGCCGGCCGAACCCGTCATCGATTGCGGCGCGCGCGGCTTCGGCGGCATACCCCTTGCCCCAATGAGCGCGCGCCAGTCGCCACGCCGCTTCGACCGCCGGCGCGAACGGTAGCGCGAACCGCACATGGCTGAGCCCGACAACGCCGATGAACGCGGCCTCGCCGGGCAATTTCGACGACCCATTGGCCGAACCCGTGGTCGCGCCAATGCGCGCGAGCGCTCGCAACCCAAGCGTCCATAGCGGCGCGCTCGAGAAAAGGCACGAGGTGCTGCATCACCGCCGGATCGGCCGACATCGCGGCGAACGGCTCTGCGTCATCCGTCGCGCCATTCGCGCAGCAAGAGGCGCGGGGTGCGCAGCGCGACCGACACTTGCTATTTCTTTCCGGCGCCGCGGCCGCCCATCTGGGCGAGAAACATCTCCTGCAGCTGCTCGAAGCCCTTGAGCCCGGCCGGCAGCCAGGTCTTCAGCAGGGTCTCGGGGTCGAGCGCCTTGAGGTTGGCGCGCATCCGTTCCTCGACCTCCTTCAGCAGCTGCTCCTGCATCGGCTTGACTTCGGGCATGCCGAAAAAGCCGCGCAGCTCGTCGGGCGTGCAATCGATGTCGAGGCTGATTTTCATGCGCGGCCCCTACAGCCGGTCGGCGACCGCCGCATGGTAGCGGCGCAGCGCCGCCAAATGGTCGGCCATCGTGTGGCCCGGCGATGCGGCGGTGGTGGCGGCGGTTGAACGTCGTCGTCAGGCACAGATGCGAGGCGCCGGCCCGCTTTCCAGAAGCGGGCCTCCTCGGCCCAATCGGCTTCCGTCCCCGAACCCATCGCGACCCAGACCTCGATCCCGACCGTGGCGGGATCGCGGCCGGCCGCTTCGGTCAGCGAGCGCAGCCGGGCAAAGATGTCGAGCGCGCTCTGGTCCGGCGGATAGGCGTTGGGCATCCAGCCGTCGCCGAATTTGGCGATGCGCTCGAGGGTCCGTTCGTGATGCCCGCCGAACCACACCGGCACCTTGCCGCTCGCCGGCCGCGGGTTGATCCCGGCATCCTCGATCGTGTGCCAGCGCCCCTTGAAGGTGACGTGCGGCTCGGCCCACAGCGCCTGCATGACCTGCACCTGCTCCTCGGAGCGGCGGCCGCGGTTATGGAAGTTTTCGTTGAGCCCGGTGAACTCGACCTCGTTCCAGCCGACCCCGATGCCGAGCCGGAACCTGCCGCCGCACAGCACATCGAGAGCAGGCCGCCTGCTTGGCGACGAGCGCGGTCTGGCGCTGCGGCAGGATCAACACGCCGGTCGAGAAGCCGAGCTTCGTCGTGCAGCCGGCGAGATAGCCGAACAGCACGAACGGGTCGTGAAACAGGCCGGCGCCGGTGCGTTCGCCCGCGCGCGCGGCGCCCGAGCACGTGGTCGGGGGCCTCGAGGAAGTCGTAACCGATATTCTCCGCCGTCTCCGCGAACTCGCGCACGACACCCGGATCGCCGCCGATATCGCCCAGCGGCAACAACGCACCCAATTGCATGGTTTCTCTCCCCGGCATCAGCCGGGGAGAGGTTACACCAAAACTCCGGTCAGGCTCGCGTTTTCACGCGCGCCGATTCAGCCGGTGGGTTGTTCGACCGAGACCTCGATGCGGCGGTTCTGTGCCCGGCCTTCCCGCGTATCGTTGGGGGCGATCGGGTGCGTGTCGCCGCGGCCCTTGGACGAAATGATGGCCGGGTTGATACCCTTTGAGGTCAGGTATCTGACGACCGCGTCGGCCCGTTTCGACGACAGGTCGAGGTTGTCGACGACCCCCTTGGCCCGCAGCGCTTTGCCGACCGGCTGATTGTCGGTGTAGCCGTAGACCACGATCTTGTCGTTTGGCCCGAGCCCTTGCAGGGAGGGGAGCAGATCATCGAGCTTTTTCCTGCCCGCCGGCCTCAGCGTAAAGCCGCCGGACGGAAACGCCAGATCGCTCGCCATGGTCATCAGGGTCCGCTCCGACATCGTCTGCGGCCCGGCAATCGGTGGTGGCGGCGGCGGCGGCGGGGGCGGTGGTGGCGCAGGCGCGCATGCCGCAAGGATCAGTCCGCCGACCAGCATGGCGGCCGTTGCGAAGGTGCGGCTTCTAATCATGGTTGATCTCCCCTGCCGATTGTTCGCGCGGAACATACCGCCGCTTCCGCCGATAGGCAATTCTGTAACACGCTGTCAGCCAGAGAAATTTTGCCTGGCTCGACCGCGGGCAACGCAAACCCCGGCCGCGGTGTTGCGGCGCCGCTAGGCCCGAATGCCATCTGCACGGTTGCGTCAATTTTCACCGAAGGCGATCGCGCGGTAATTGTCAGAGCCCAGGCGGGAATTCGCAGGTAGACCCGCGCGCGGCGCAGAGCACAAATCATTGCTCGACCGCCTGCGACGGCGTAGCCTCAACTCTTGCGAGAGGAAATTGGAGCCGACGTGCCATTCCACCCTGGGGAGGGGCGCGCCGCGACGCTCTTTACGCCCGGACGGGCCAAAGGGAGGAACAGCATGGCGTACGATCTGCTTATCAAGAACGGGCGCGTCGTCGACGGCTCCGGCGAGCCGGCGTTCCAAGCCGACGTCGCGGTGCAGGACGGGAAAATCGTCGGGGTCGGCAAGTCCAACGGCGCCGCCGCCAAGCGCACGATCGACGCCGCCGGCCGCGTCGTCGCCCCGGGGTTCATCGATCATCACACGCATTTCGACCCGCAGGCGGTGTGGGACCCCTATTGCGGCTCCTGGCTGCAGAACGGCCACACGACGGTCATCGTCGGCCAGTGCGGCCAGGTGATCGCGCCGGTGCGTCCGGGCGACGCCGAGTGGTATCTCGAATTTTTCTCCGATGCCGAGCAGATCCCGCTGCCGGTGCTGAAGGCCGGCGTCGACGTGACCTGGGAGTCGGTCGGCGACTATCTCGATGCGCTCGGCAAAAAGCGCGGCATCAACGTCGGCACGCTGATCGGCCATTCCGGCATCCGCCGCTATGTGATGGGCGAGGCGGCCGCCGAGCGCGAGGCGACGCCCGAGGAGATGGCTGCGATGCAGCGCCTGATCCGCGAGGCGATGTATGACGGCGCGCTTGGCTTCTCGACCGCGCCCAAGGATCGCGGCGATCCCGCCGGGGTGCCCGATGACGCCGAGCGCTGGGCGCTCGCCAGCGTCCTCGGCGAACTCGGCACCGGCGTCTTCCAGGTCGCCGGCGGCGCGCCGGGCGGCACCAAGCAGACCCGCGCGGTTGCCCGCGAACTGGCGGCGCGCACCGGCCGGCCGTCGATCTACAACTTGATGTCGGATCCGATCGGCAACCCCGACGAGTGGGTCGAGCACCTGAAGTGGCTCGAGGACGGGTTCAAGAGCGGCGCGCGCTGCTACGGCTCGTGCCTGTCGACCGTCGCCGGCGCGATCTTCGACCTGCAGCGCGGCCTCAACGTGCCGCAGGACGAGGACATCACCCATCCCGAGGGCTTCTTCCGCGGCATGCCGACCTGGGACAAGGTCATGGCGCTGCCCTATCAGGATCGCATTCGCGCCTTCCGCGACCCGGAAATCCGCCGGGCGATGTCGGCCGAGGCGGTCGAAGGCACGGTCGCGCAGCAGGGCGGCATGACCGACCGGCGCGGCCGCGCCCGCGGCCTGTTCAACCGGCGCTGGGACCTCGTCGAGGTGTTCATGACCGCGAAGGGGCAGAACCGCCACCTCGAAGGCAAGAGCGTCGAGCAGATCGCCCAGGAGCAGAACAAGAGCGTCATGGACGCCTTCCTCGACCTGTCGCTCGACGAGGATTTGCAGACCTGTTTCCAGGCGATCGACCGCAACCATGATCCGAAAGTGCAGAAGCACATCCTCGGCTCGCAGTACACGGTCATCGGCACCAGCGACGGCGGCGGCCGGCCGCACACCGCCGACCGGCACGAGACCAGCACCAACCTCCTCGGCCACTGGGTGCGCGAGCAGCAGGCGCTGACGCTCGAAGAGGCGGTCTATCGGCTGACCGGCAAGACCGCGCTGATGCACGACATCACCGACCGCGGCTTTATCGCCGCCGGCAAGGTCGCCGACATCACGATCTTCGACCCCGACACGATCGCCTCCAAGCCGCGCGAGCCGGTGGCAACGCTTCCGGCGGGCGGCGTTCAGGTCAAGCGCGACGCGGTCGGGATCGATCACGTCATCGTCAACGGCACGGTGCTGCTCGACAACGGCGTCCTGACCGACGCGCTGCCGGGCCAGATCATCCGCGGCCCGCTCTACCAGGGCGCCCGCGCCTAGCCGGGAAGCCTGGGTGAGCGGTTCGCGCCCGCGGGCGTGAACCGCTCTGGTTGCAATTCGCCCTGTTCCGCGATGCGGACAGGGCGAATTTTTTCTGTCTGGGCGAGGCGCCATAGCCGGGTGACCGGACGATGGCCGTCCGCTCTGCGATTCTGTAGGATGGGGCCATTCGGAGCGGCGACGCGCGATAAATCATGGCCGAACCAGCGACCAAGCCGATGACCCTCGACGAGTTTTTCCGGTGGGACGACGGCACCCAAACGCATTACGAACTGATCGGCGGCTTTCCGGTGGCAATGGCGCCGCCGGCCGAAGCCCACCGAATGTTGATGGTGCGGCTCGTATCACGCATCGATGCCGGTTTATCCCACCGGCGTCCCTGCAATGCGCAGGTCGAAGCCGGGGTGACCCGGCCCGACCGTGCGGATACCTATTTCGAAAGCGATATCGCGGCGACCTGCGAGGGCAACGAGGTGGGGCGACAGGCGATCAAGGATCCGTTCCTGATCGTCGAAATATTGTCGCCGAGCACCGAACGCCACGATCGCCGCATCAAATTGCCGGTCTATCGGCAGATCGCGACGGTGCAGGAGATCCTGTTCATCGCCTCGGACGGCCTTTATGCCGAGCTGCACCGGCGCTCGGGCGCGCAATGGATCACCGAAATTCTGCGCGGCGGCGACGTGAGGCTTACACTGACCTCGGTCGGCATCGAAATCCCGATGTCCGATCTGTATGAAGGCATCGCGCTCGCCGACGACGAGAATTGAGGCCCGACCCGCGTGGCTGGTCGCTCGGGGGTTAGCCGCCGGGAGACCGGCCAACGACCGCGATCAGCGGGTCCTGCTCGTCCTCCACCCATTCCGCCAGCCGGTGGGTTTCGATCCGCTCAAACCCGGCATGGCGCAGATAACGCTCGACCAGCGCGGCATGCCCGTCATCGCCGAGAGCCCGCCAGATCGCCACCGCCTTGGTCCAGAAGCACCGGTTGGAGAAGCTGATCACGACGGGTCCGTCCGGGCGCAGCACCCGCGCGACCTCGCGCAGCAGCGCGACGGGCTGCTCCAGATATTGCACCGAGACGCATATCGTTACCGCGTCGACGCTGGCATCATCGAGCGGGAGGGACGGGTCGCGGTTGATGTTCTGGACAAACCAGCGGGCGAGCCTCGGGTTGGCGGCAAGCTCGGCCGCGTTCATGCCGTGCCCGATCACCGCGGCGTATGGGATCTCGGGCGGCAGATGGCTGACCCAGCTGCTCATCAGGTCGAGCAGAACGCCGCCCTCCGGCAATACCGCGCGGTAGAACCCGGTCAGGGCGGCGACCGCATTGTCGTCGATGTGATAGACCAGCCGCGGCTCTTCGTAGAACAGCTCGTCCTCATCGCCGTCGATTTTCGCGAAGGCGCCGTGCGGCAGCCCGAGCGGATCGGACATATAGGTCTTCCTGTCATTGCGAGCACAGCGGAGCGGTGACATATCTGTAGCAGATCATCGCGGCACGGGGCCGCATTTCCGCTCGGAGCGCTGCGGCCGCGGGGAGGGGAGGAACATGAAGAACGGATTTCGCATTTTCGATTCCGACACGCACGTACTGCCGGCGGCCGAGATCATCGAACGCTATGTCGATCCCGAATTCCGCCCGCGGCTTGCCGAGCTGGCGCAATACCGCACGCCGATTAGGACCTCGGCCGAGCATTCCGGCGGCGGCATGCACGGCTATCGGATCGCGCCGCAATACTACCGCCGGGTGCTCGGCGAAGCGGCGCCGCGCCCGGACCACACCGGGCGCGAGACCAACTGGCGTGGCAGCAAATTGCCGCGGCCCGGCGTGCAGGACGACGAGGCGGCCAACCGCATCAGGGACATGGACGACGAGGGGACCGACGTGCATTTCCTCGTTCCGGGCGGCTGGAGCGGCCTGATCGGGATCGACGATCCCTCGCTCGAAACCGGAATGATCCGCGCCTTTCACCGCCACATGGCCGAATTCTGCGGCCGCTTTCCCGACCGGCTGAAGGGCCCGATCGTCGCCTCGACGCGCGATGTCGACGCGGCGGTCAGGGAAATCCGCGAGTGGGGCAATGCCAAATGGGCGGTCGCGGTCAAGCCGGCGATCGACAAGATCCCGGCCGACCATCCCTCGCTCGACCCGATCTGGCGCGCCGCGGCCGAACACGACCTGCCGATCGTGCACCACAGCTCGACCTGGAACCCGCCCTACTACCCGGGGCACAACGATCTGTGGGACAACATCTTTCTCGGCCGCCTCGCCTCGCACCCGTGGGGCGCGATGCGCTTTGTCGCCGCGTTTATCGGCGGTGGGGTGCTCGACCGCTACCCGAACCTGCGCTTCGGCACATTGGAATGCGGCTTTGGCTGGCTGCCGTTTTGGGGCCGCCGCATGGACGAGCAATACGCCTATGTCGGCAGCACCGCCGAACTCAAGATGAAACCGAGTGAATACCTGTCGAGCGGGCGCTATTTCTGCAGCATCGAGCACCAGGAAGGCGAGGACATGTTCAGCACCGTCTGTCGAATTTCTCGGCGACGGGGTGTTGATGTACGCCTCGGACTATCCGCATTCGGAGTGCCAGTTCCCCGAGTTGATCGACAATATCCTGGCCTGGAAGAGCCTTGAGCCGGCGATGCAGAAGAAGCTGCTTGTGGGACAACGCGGCGCGTTTTTACAAACAGACGTGAGGCTGGCGCGGCGCCTGCGCCGACCCTACATTCATGCCAGGTTGACGCAAGCGGGAAAGCGATGCTCGTCGAACAGATCTGGACCGCCAATTCCGGCCGCAACTTCAATTACCTGATCGCCTGCGGCGAGACCGGCGAGGCGCTGGCGGTCGATCCGCTCGACCATCAGAAATGCCTCGCCGCGGCCAAGCGGAAGGGCTGGACGATCACCCAGATCCTCAACACCCACCATCATCGCGACCATACCGGCGGCAACGACCAGGTGATCGCGGCGACCCATGCCAAGCTGTTGGCGCACGCCAATGCCAAGGACCAGATCGAGGGCATCGACCGCGGGCTGAAGGCCGGCGATGTGATCAAGGTCGGCCGCACCGTCGAATTGGAATGCCTCGACACCCCGGGCCACACGATGAGCCATATCTGCGTGCGCTCGCGCGGCGATGTCGACGCCTTGTTCTGCGGCGACACCCTCTTCAACGCCGGCGCCGGCAATTGCCACAATGGCGGCCATCCCAACGAGCTGTACAACACCTTTGCCGCCCAGCTCGCCAAATTGCCGGATGCGACGCTGGTCTATCCCGGGCACGACTACATCGCCAACAATCTGCGCTTCACGCTCGACCGCGAGCCGGACAACGCCAAGGCCAAGGCGATGCTGCCGGCAATGGAACGGCAGGATACGACGAAGCCGTTGGTCACCACGCTGGCGCTGGAGAAGGAGATCAACACCTTTTTCCGGCTGATCGAGCCCGTCGGTGATCAGGCGGCTGCGCGAAGCCTTCCCCGATCTGCCGGAGCATCCCGATCAGAAGACGGTGTTCCTGAAATTGCGGGAACTGCGGAACAAGTGGTGACACACCGAGAGACGGAGGACCTGATGGCAAAACATTACGATCGCAAAGCCGAGGATCTGGGCAACATCACCGGGCTCGAACACGTCAACCTGCAGATCCCGGACCAGGCGCTGGGGAATCTGTTCTACATCCAGGGGCTCGGGCTGACGCGCGACCCGTACATGAACACGGGCCTCGCCAACATGTGGATCAATGTCGGCAAGAGCCAGTTTCACCTGCCGACCGGCGACCCCTGGGTATTGCGCGGCGCGATCGGCCTGGTGAGCCCCGACCGCGACGCCTTGCTCGACCGCCTCGACCGCGTCAAGAAGCAGCTCGCCGGCACCAAATTCGCGGTCAAGGAAAACAACGATTATGTCCAGGTGACCTGCCCGTGGGGCAATCGCTTCAACATGCACAGCCCGGATGTCGAGCGCTTTGGCGCGATCAATCTCGGCATGCCCTATCTCGAATTCGACGTGCCGAAGGGCACCGCCAAGGGCATCGAGAAATTCTACCGCAAGATCTTCGGCGCCAAGACCGAGCTCGAAGGCAACGGGTCGGGCAAGGTCGCGCGGATCAACGTCGGCTACCACCAGGATCTCTTGTTCCGCGAGACCAAGGGCAAGATCCCGGAGTATGACGGCCACCACATCCAGGTCTATGTCCAGGATTTCTCCGGGCCCCACAAGGAACTGGCGAAGCGCGAGTTGCTGACCGAGGAAAGCAACGCCTACCAGTACCGCTGGGAGAACATCGTCGATCTCGACAGCAACGAGACGCTGTTCGAGATCGAGCACGAGATCCGCAGCATGACGCACCCGCTCTATATGCGCCCGCTGGTCAACCGCAACCCGACGCAGAGCCAGCAGAGCTACCAGATGGGCGGCGATGCGTGGGACTGGGAAATCCGCCGGTCGAATGTGCGGCTGGAAGGCGTGCCGGCGCCCACCGGGCCGAGCGCCAAGGCCTATATGCAGCGCCGCGCCGACCCGGATGGCGCGTCAGGCGATGTAGGAGCGGCCGTCTCGGGCGTTCCGCTCACATTCGTGCGTCCTTCGAGACGCGCCCCGGACTGATGCCCGGGGCGCTCCTCAGGATGACGGCGATTTGTAAGTGGTATAAAGGCTTGCCGTCATCCTGAGGAGGCCGCGCAGCGGCCGTCTCGAAGGACGCATTGCAGCTGCTGAGGTCGGAAAGCCAGTAGAGGATTTGCAGCCGATGGCTGTCGACATTCCCTATCGCCGCGAATTTGCCTTCGAATACGGCCGGCTCGAACCGGTGGCGCCGGGCATCCGCCGCATCGTCGCGCGCAATCCGGGCCCGTTCACCTTCAAGGGCACCGGCACCTATGTCGTCGGCGAGGGCGCGGTCGCGGTCATCGATCCCGGCCCCGAGCTGGCCGAGCACGTCGACGCGTTGCTCGCGAGCCTCGCTGACGAAGCGGTCACCCACATCCTCGTCACCCACACCCATCGCGACCATTCGCCGGCGGCCGGGGCGCTGAAGGAAGCGACCGGCGCGCCGACCTATGGCTTCGGGCCGCACGCCGGCGGGAGGCGCGGCGATCCCGGCATCGAGGAGGGCGGCGATTGGGATTTTGTCCCCGATATCGTGGTGCGCGACGGCGAATGGATCGAGGGCGAGGGATGGCGCATCGAGGCGGTGCATACGCCCGGCCATACCTCGAACCACCTCTGCTTCGCGCTGCCGGACGCCGGCATCCTGTTCAGCGGCGATCACGTGATGGGCTGGTCGACCAGCGTGATCGCCCCGCCCGATGGCGACATGGCCGCCTACATGGCCTCGCTCGACAAGCTGCTCCGGCGCCGCGACAGCGTCTATTGGCCGACCCATGGCCCGGCGATCACCGAGCCGGAGCGCCATGTCCGCGCGTTCATCGCCCATCGCCGCGAGCGCGAAGCCGGCATCATCGACTGCCTCAAAGCGGGCATCGAGACGGTCGATGCGATCGTCGAGCGGCTTTACGTCGGTCTCAACCCGGCGTTGCGGCGGGCCGCCGGGCGCTCGGTGTTGGCGCATCTGATCGATCTGATCGGCCGCGACATCGTCGCCAGCGAGGGAACGGCAGAGATCGCCAGTCGCTACCGCCTGCGTCATATCGATCGGCGAGGGTGACCGATTCGGCGAGCGCGGACGACGGCCGGCGGCGCCCGGCGGCCGGCGCAGCGCGAAAACGACGCAGCTTATTTCGCTGCTTTAGCCGGATGCGCGGAAGTGCTATGCCGAGTGCGTCACTGCATGGTGCCGCCCAGCCCGGGAGAGAGTCGTGCTCAGATCAGTTCAACCGTTGCTTGTCGCCTCGGCCTTAGTGCTGCTTGCCGCATGTAGCAGCGCACCGCCGCCGCCCGCCCCGGCCCCGATTGCCGCGCCGGCTCCGATGGCAGCTCCGCCACCGGAGCCCTATGTGGCGCCAAGCGTGCCGCCGCCCAGCCACGTTGCTGCTCGGCACCATCGTCATGTAGTGCACCATGTGCACCATGTCGTGCATCACCACGTGCATCACGTCGTGCACCACGTGCAGCACAAGGTGGTCAAGCCCGCGGCTGCGGCACCAGCCTCGACGGGACCGGCTCCGATGCCGTCACCGGCACCGATGGCGCCGGCGCCCGCCCCAACGCCGCTGCCGGCTCCGGCTCCGACGATCCCGCCACCCACCGGGCATTGATTCGGCCCTGATCGGTTACGGGCGCAGCCGGCTTGGCTGCGCCCGTTGCGCATCAGGAGAGGTGGCGCAAATACTGCGCGACAAAGTCGCAGCCGACCTCGTGCGCGTAAGCCTCGCTGAGCCGCCGCGTCACCGGCCCGGGAAGCGGCGCGGGCAGCACGCGCCCGCCGATGCTGCGCACCGGGCAGAGGCAGAGGCTCGTCGAGGTCATGAAGATCTCGTCGGCGGTCGCCGCATCGTAGAGGTCGAGATCGGCCTCGCGGCACTCGATCCCGAGCGTGCCGCACAAATCGATCACCATCGCGCGGCTGACCCCGGGCAGGACCCAGCGCGCGTGCGGGGTCAGCACCGCGCCGCCCTGCACGATGAAGATGTTGCTGCCGATGCCCTCGGCGAGGTGGCCCTGCGCGTCGAGCAGCACCGACCACGCCTCCTTGTCTTGCGCTTTCACTTCAAGATCGGCCGCTATCAGGTTGAGGTAATTGTGCGTCTTGGCGCGCGGGGAGAGCGCCTCGGGCGCGACCCGCCGGGTCGGCGGCACGATAATGTCGATGCCGTCGCGGAAGAGGCGGGCGCGCGCCTTCAGCGGCAGCGGCAGGCATTCGACGATGACGGTCGGCCCGGTATGGTCCCAGCCCTCGTCGCCGACCGCGTCGACCCCGCGCGAGACCCGCTGGGCGAGCCAGTAATCGGTGTCCGGCGTCAGAAAATGCCGGTTGCGCTCGAGCACCTCCTCGCTGACCGCGACCATCTCGGCGGGGCCGAGGCCGGGATCGATGCGCAGATAGCGCAGCGAGCGGTAGAGCCGCGCGACGTGTTCCTGGAGCTTGAACGGCCGGCCGTGAAAGGTGCGGGTCATGTCGAACGCGGCGTCGCCGTATTTGAAGCCGCGGTCGCGGAACGGCACGACCACCTCGCGCTCGGGCACGATCTTGCCGTTGAAATAGGCGACGCGGTGGTTGGCGCGAGCTTCGGTCATGCTGGATCCTCCCTTCTCGCGTCATTGCGAGCGCAGCGAAGCAATCCCGATGGCTCGGGGGCACTCGGCGCGAGACTGCTTCGTCGCTGCACTCCTCGCAATGGCGATTATCCCGCGCTTTACTTTTTGAAATGGGATAGCTATAATCCGAGCCAGCAAGGGAGACCCCGCTATGGCACGGAAGAAACAGCGCAGCAAGCCTATCCATCAGATGACGATCGTCGATTTCGAGCGGCTGTTCCCGGACGAGGACGCCTGCAAACTCTACCTCGCCGAGCACCGCTGGCCCGAGTTCGTCGTGTGCCCGCGCTGCGGCAGCCCCGAGGTCAAACCCCACGGGACGATGCCGTTCAACTGGCTGTGCAACGCCTGCGCTCAACCCGCAACCAACTACCGTTTTTCCCCGATCGTCGGGACGATCTTCGAGAACACCAATAAGCCGTTGCGCGAGTGGTTCCGCGTGATTCACCTCATGCTGACCGGCAAGAAGGGGATCAGCGCCCTCCAGGTCATGCGCTACATGGGCTTCGGATCGTACAAGACGGCTTGGTACATGTGCCATCGGGTCCGCGCTGGCCTCGCCAGCGAGGACTTTCGCAAGCTGATGGGAATCGTCGAAGTGGACGAGACGTTCGTCGGCGGCAAGGCGAAGAACCGGCATTGGCCTCACCGTGGAGGGCCAGGGCGTGGCGGCACCGGCTCTGGCAAGGTTCCGGTCGTCGGCGCGGTAAGCCGCAAAGGCAACGTCGTCGCCCGCGTAATCGGCAGCGTTGACGCCGCGACGTTGAAGGGCTTCGTGCGCGGCGCGGTGTCGGAGAAGGTCAGCCTGCTCGTGACTGATCAGTGGGTAGGCTATCGCGGGCTGGACGAGGATTTCCCGCACGCGGTCATCAATCACAGCAAGGGCCAGTACGTCGTCGGCGCTATCCACACCAACACGATCGAGGGCTTCTGGTCGATCTTCAAGCGCGGCGTGGTCGGCACATTCCACAAGGTCAGCGCCAAGTACCTGCCGCTGTACGTCGCCGAGTTCCAGTTCCGCTACAACAACCGGGAGAATGCTGATATCTTCGGCGAGGCGATCCGGGGATGCTAAAGCGCTACACCATTGGTGCGGCTTGTTATATTGCATTTCTGATTCTAGTCGATCGAGCATCATTATTTTTTCCGCCTTGTTTTACGTATCGCCTCTCCCCACAAGAAAGCCACACTATAGAAACCCATAAGGATTACTGTTCCTCCCGCGATAGCCTTATAGTCGCGGGTGTTAAAACTCTTTATTCGCTTCCACCAGAGGGGTGGACCGCCCTGGCTACGATTGTTATCGCTAGTTTCACTGCCACTCTGTGGTGGGCCACTAACATCCATGCTAGACACATGGAACAAATGGTCAGTATACAACGGGCGTTTGTTTTCCTCGAAAGGTTCGATTACGAACTTACTACCGCTGCTGATAACAAAACACCGATTGAGAAACTTCCTAAGAACTATGAAGATCATCCGGACTTGTTTATTACCAGATTCACTATCCAACCCATATGGAGGAACAGCGGTAATACCCCCCCGAAAGACATGAAGATCAATGTCAATTATTGGGTGCCGCCAGGCACATGGCCGCTGACTTTTGGATATCGGAGTGGACCAAAGGATTTCTTTATCCCTCCACAAGGGACTGAAGGAAGCGATTTTATAGAAATCACGGGAACCCAAGTTCTTATTGATAGAGGCATGGGATTCCTTTTTGGGGCCGATGATCTTGTAATAGCAATCTGGGGAAGGGCTGATTACGCCGATATCTTTGGAAAGAATCATTTTATCGAATGGTGCTATCAGCTTCGATATGATCGGATAGAAGAGAGGTTGCGCGCTCGCTTTATTCAGTGGGGCACACACAATCGCTCCGATGAGGATACTTAAAAGTGCTAAAAAAACGCCGGCCTGTCCGAGCCAGCCTAGCGCATGCGACGCAAAAAAGTAAGGTGCGGGATAATCGCCCTCGCAATGACCTGCTCCGGGTCAAGCGAACAACGGCGCCCGGCTCTCGGCGAACTCCTCGACCGCGGCGACAAGCTTGTCGGCGTCGGCCGCGTCGAGCGCGATCGACAGCGCCATCATGCCGCGCTTGGCGAACCAGACGCCGCGCGCCAGGAGGTCGAAGTAGAAGAGGTCGAGGAGCCCGGCATGCCCCTTGGCCGCGTCGGCCTCGCAGCGGATCGGAGCATCGGTCATGTGCACCCCGATCATCGAGCCCAACCCGGTGAACTGCATCGAGAGGCCGCGCCGGCGCGCAATCGCGTTGAGCCGCTCGCGCAAGCTGTCCCCGAAGGCGTTGAGCGCTCGGGCGCGCTCGGGCGTGTAGATCTCGGTCAAGCCGACATAGCCGGCATTCATCGTCAAGACGTTGTTGTTGAAGGTGCCGGCGTGCTGAAACCCGTCCTTCTTGCGCGGGTCGAACCATTCCATCAGCGATGCCTTGCCGCCGAAGGCGCCAAAGCTCATGCCGCCGCCGACATATTTGCCGAGGGTCGTCATGTCGGGGAGGATGCCGTGCGCCTCCTGCAACCCGCCCGGGCGCGAGGCGCGAGGTCATCACCTCGTCGAAGATCAGAATGGCGCCGGTCTCGCTCGCCAGCGCGCGCAGATCGGCGAGGAACTCGCGGGTTGCCGGGATGCAGCCGCTGCCGCCGAGCATCGGCTCGACGAGGATCGCGGCGAGATTGCCCCGGTGCGGCGCGACGAGGGCGCGGGTGCCGGCGATGTCGTTGTATTCGCCGATCAGAAACTCGAACGGCGCGTTGACCTTGCTGCCCTTGCCGCGGAAATAGAAGACGCCGCCGTGATAGCCGCCCTTGAAGACCAGCACCTTGGCATGGCCGGTCAAGGCGCAGGCCAGGCTGACCGCCATCAGATTGGCCTCGGTGCCGCTGTTGGTGAAGCGCACCAGCTCGATCGACGGAAAGCGCGCGCAGATCGCCGCCGCAAAGCGCGCCTCGGCGGGTCCGTGCGCGCCGAAATTGACCCCGCTGTCGAGGGCCTCATCGATCGCGCGGCGGATCAGCGGGTGCGAATGGCCGAAGATTCCGGCGGTGAACTCGCTGAGGAAATCGACGTATTCGTGGCCGTCGGCGTCCCACAGATGCGAGCCCTCGCCCTTCACCATCGTCAGCGGGAACGGCTCGACAAAGATCGCCGAGCGGGTGTTGCCGCCGGGCAGCGCGGCGCAGGCCTCCTCGTACTGCGCGAGGCTCTTTGGGTTGCGCGCGCGGTACTGCTCCTGCGCCTCAGCGAGCGCCGCGGTGACATCGATATTGGCGGGGTGGGTCGGACTCATCGGGTCTCCTCTGGCGCACCGGTTGTAGCATAAAGCCGTCGGCGTATGATTGCCGCAACCGACGAGGGGAACGGGGATGTCCGAGGGGCGGATAGAACGGCGGCTGGCGGCGATCCTCGCCGCCGATGTCGCCGGCTACTCGCGGCTGATCGGCGCCGACGAGGAAGGCACGCTCGCCGCGCTGAGGGCTGTGCGGCGCGAGTTGATCGACCCGGGCATCGCCGAGCATAAGGGGCGCATCGTCAAAACCGGCGACGGCCTCCTGGTCGAATTTGCCAGCGTCGTCGACGCATTGCGTTGCACCGCTGCGGTGCAGCGCGCGATGGCGGAACGCAACGCCGCGACCCCGGCGGATCGGCGCCTCGAATTCCGCATCGGCATCCACCAGGGCGACATCGTCGTCGAGGACGGCGGCATCTTTGGCGACGGGGTGAACGTCGCGGCGCGGCTCGAAGGCCTGGCGGAGCCCGGCGGGATCTGCGTCTCGGCGCGGGTGCAGGAGGACGCCGCGGGCCGGCTCGACCTCGCCTTCGAGGATCTGGGCGAGCAAAGCCTCAAGAACATCACCCGGGCGGTGCGCGTCTACCGGGTCAGGACCACCCTCACCCGCCTCGCGCCGGCGGCGCTCGGCACCCTCTCCCGCAATGCGGGAGAGGGGGGACCCCGGCGCGCGAGCGACGGGGTGGGTGAGGGTAGCCCGGCCCTCGCTCTTCCCGACAAGCCGTCGATCGCGGTCCTGCCGTTTGCCAACATGTCCGGCGACCCCGAGCAGGAATATTTCGCCGACGGCATGGTCGAGGAGATCATCACCGCATTGAGCCGCATTCGCTGGCTGTTCGTGATCGCTCGCAATTCAACCTTCACCTACAAGGGGCAAGCCGTTGATGTGAAGCAGGTCGGGCGCGAACTCGGCGTACGCTATGTTCTCGAAGGCTCGGTTCGGAAAGGCGGGAACCGGGTCCGCATCACCGCGCAGCTAATTGACGCCGAAAGCGGCACGCATCTTTGGGCCGATCGTTTCGACGGGTCGTTGGAAGACGTGTTCGATCTTCAAGACAAGGCGGCGGTCAGCGTCGCAGGCGTCATCGAGCCGGCGCTTATGGCTGCCGAGACCGCCCGTTCCGCCCGCCGCCCAACCGCTGATCTGACCGCGTACGACCTCTATCTGCGCGCCTATGCAATGGTCTGGTCGGCGACAGCGCAAATTCCCAGCGCGCTCAGCCTGATGGAGCAGGCGATTACGCGCGACCCAAATTTCGGCCCAGCCCTGGCTTGGGCCGCCATCTGTTGTTTTCGGCAAGTCGCCGATGGTCGGAGCGAGGATCGGGAGGTGGACCGTCTGAAGGCCACGAATTTCGCTCGGCGAGCCCTCGAGGCGGCAGGGGACGACCCGGACGTTGTAGCGAATGCCGCCCACGCGCTGGCCTTTTTCGGTGAGGACATTGGCGCGATGATGGCATTGATCGACCGTGTCCTCGCGCTCAACCCGAGCTACGCGCGCGGCTGGCACATCAGCGGCGTGCTCAGGTTCTACGCGGGAGAGCCTTACAAGGCGATCGAGCACCTTGAGGTTGCGTTGCGGCTCAGTCCCCGCGCTCGCGTTGGCACGTCGACATTTATGATTGGCGCGGCGCATTTTCTCAGCCGGCGCTTTGATGACGCCGTGCCGAAGCTGCTCCTAGCCATCCAAGAGGATTCTGGCTTTCCGCTCCCCTATCGCTATCTCGCGGCTTGCTACGCCCATATGGGTCGGCTGGCCGAGGCGCGAGAAGTTGTCGGGCGGTTGCGAGCCCTCATCCGGGTTGTGGTGCCAGACGCCAGCCACCTGCGAAGCCCCGAGCACCGGGAGCTCTTCCTGTCCGGTCTGCGGCTGGCGATCGGCGAGCCTAGCTAGAGGCAACGTCATTACCCCTTGGCCGGGCGTGACCCGGCCATCCACGTCTACGTTGACTCCGGCGGTTGCAGTCAACGGCGTGGACCCGCGGGTCAAGCCCGCGGGAGGGTTTAATTCAAGCGTCAGCGGGAGCATCACCCCGGATAGGCCCGCCTGCCGTGGTCGCGCAGCCACAGGCGGACGAGATGGCGGCGGCGTTCGGGCTCGGGGAAATCCTCGAACTCGGTGCGGCTGTGGCCGAGCACGCGGTTGTCGACGAACTGGATCTCGCCCGGGGCGAATTCGAAATCGATCGAGATTTCCGGCCGCTCGAAGGTGGCGAGCGTCGCGGCGAGGGCGGCGGCGCCGGCATTGTCGACCGGCTCGCCCTTCAGCGCGTAGCCGGAATTGATCTGGTGCACGCTGAACCGTCCCCGCAACTCGCCGCCATCGTCCTCGAACACCGGCGCCGAGAAAACCTCCGGCTCGCCCGGATGGAACTCGCGCTGGCGGTCGAACCAGAACGGCCGGTAAAGCCGCGGCAGGTGCTCCCGATGATGCGCCAAGCAGCGCGTTGTGCACGGTGTGGAAGCTCAACACCCGGCTGACCCCACCCTTCTTCGCGGTGCGCAGGCATAACAGCCCGACGATTTCGGGCGGCGTCGCGTTATAGGCGTTGTCGACGTGGAAGCGGATCTCGATGTTGGTCTTGTCCGGCCGGATGCCGGAGCCGGGCAGGGCCTCTTGTCCGGTATCGTGGACATCGTAGATCATCGTGCCGTCGAGCTTCTGCGCCACCGGGCGCGCGACCATCGAGGCGAGGAGCCAATAGATCGCGGTCGCCTCCTCGGTGCTCAGCTCGTCGAGCGGCAGCCGGTCGAGGACCGCGAACCGCACGCCGTGCTTGAGGATGCGGCGCACCTCGGCCATCGCGACGCGGCAATGCGGCCAGTGAAATCGCATCGGGCGAGCGCAGCATCGTCGGCAGCGGATAGGCGCGCAATTCGTCGGCGACGCGGCGGATCTCGTCGAGGCCGGCGCCCGACAGCCCGACGCGGTAGTCTTCGCTGCGGATGTCGCTGCGGTGCCAGGCGCTCGGGCCGGAGATCTCATGCTCGATCATCGCAGTCTCGCCGATGGTTTGCGGCGGGGATTATGGCAGAAGGCGGAACAGGAGGGGAAGGATGGACGCTCTCGACAAGCTCAAAGATTTGAAGCTGCCGTTTGCCGAGCTGATGGGGATCGAATTCATCGCGGCCGCGCCCGAGCGGGTGATTGGCGCGATGACTGTGCGCGAGGACCTCTGCACTCGCCCGGCGGTGTTGCACGGCGGTGCGATCATGGCCTTTGCCGATACGCTCGGCGCCGCCGGCACGATCCTCAACCTGCCGGAAGGCGCCGGCACGACGACGATCGAGAGCAAGACCAACTTCATCGCCGCGGCGCCGCTCGGCGCCCGCGTGTCGGGCGAAGCGACCCCGCTGCACCGCGGTCGCCGCACGATGGTGTGGCAGACCCGGGTCACCACCGCCGAGGGCAGGCTCGTCGCGCTCGTCACCCAGACCCAGCTCGTGCTGTGAGGAATGCGCCCATTTGCCCGATAACTTAGATTGTCGGGGTCCTTTTAGGATGACCCCAGGCTCAGCGCGGCGCTGTGCTGCAGCAGCTGCGCCGAGCCGTCCCAGATCATCCGCAGCGCGACAAAGGCGACGATGCCGAGCCCGACCCAGGAGAGCCAGAACACCCGTTCCAACAGCCGCGCGATATAGGTCGAGGCCACCCCCATCAGCGCCACCGACAGCACCAGGCCGATGACGAGTACCCAGGGCTCGGACTGGGTGCGCGCCACCCCGGCAACGGCGATCACGTTGTCGAACGACATCGACAGATCGGCGAGCACGATCTGGGTCATCGCCACGGCCGTCGTCTTGGTGCGGCGGCGCGCGGCGGCCCACCGTCGGCGGCGGCCGGGAGACGCGCCTCGCGCAGCTCGCGGTACATCTTCCATGCCACCCACAGCAGCAGGAGCCCGCCGGCGAAGGTCAGCCCGACGATTTCGAGCAGCTGCATCGTCACGGCCGCGAACAGGATGCGCAGCACGGTCGCCGCGGCGATGCCGGCCGCGATCACGCGGCGCCGGCGATCGGCCGGAAGCCCGGCGGCGGCCATCCCGACCACGATCGCGTTGTCACCGGCGAGCACGATATCGATGATGACGACCGAGAGGAGCGCGCTCGCCTGGTTCAGATCGACCAGCACGCTCGCGACATAGGCACGAAGCCCGGCATCGTCGAGGTCAAGCGGATGACGACATCGACGGCGCCGCGGGATACCAGAGCCAATCGCCATGCGGCTCGGCGCGTTCTACGCCGCGAGCTTTCTCGTCGTCGGCATTCAGCTGCCGTTCTGGCCGATCTGGCTGGCCGGACGCGGTCTTGATGCACCACAGATCGCGATTGTGTTCGCCGCCGCGATCTGGGCCAAGGTCATCGCCACTCCGGCGCTGGGCGCGCTGGCCGACCGGCTCGGCCGGCGCCGCGCGGTGATGATCGCGCTCGCCGCCTGCGCCTGCGCGGCCTATGTCGGGCTCTGGCCGGTCGCCGGGTTCTGGACGCTCCTGGCGTTGAACCTGGTCGCCGGCATGGCGCAATCGGCGCTGATGCCGTTGGGCGACAGCATCACGCTGGCGGCGGTGCGCAGCGACGGGCTCGATTACGGCCGCATCCGGGTGTGGGGCTCGATCAGCTTTATCCTCGCCTCGGTCGGCGGCGGCGCCGCGCTCGCGATCCGCCCGCCGGCCGGGCCCGGCGATAATCAGGTGTTGCTGCTGGTGCTCGCCGCCTCCGGCGTGTTGTTCGCCGCTTGCGTCGGCATTCCGGCGGCGGCGCGCGGCGCCGGATTCATCCGGTCGCGCTGGTCGGCGCTTTTCGGTCTCCTTGCCGACCGGCGGTTCTGGCTCTTTGTCGCCAGCGCCGCGGCGCTGCAGTCGAGCCATCAGCTGTACTACGGTTTTGGCACGCTCTACTGGCGCGGGCTTGGCTTTTCCGACCCGGTCATCGGAATCCTGTGGGCCGAAGGGGTAGTCGCCGAGATCGTGCTGTTCTGGTACAGCGCGCCGCTCCTCGCCCGCTGCGGGCCGCTCGGGCTGATGGCGCTGGGCGGCGCGGCCGGCATCCTGCGCTGGAGCCTGATGGGCGTCCTGCCGGGGCTCGCCGCGGCGGCGGCGCTGCAGCCGCTGCACGCCCTGACCTTTGGCGCGAGCCATCTGGGCGCGATGCATTTCCTGGCGCGCAACGTCCCGCCAGGCGTCGCGGCGAGCGCGCAATCGCTCTATGCCGCGCTGTCGGCCGGTCTCGGCAGCGGTCTCGTCATGCTGGTCGCGGGCGCGCTCTTACGCCGCCTATGGCGGCCACGCCTACCCGTTCATGGCGCTGTTGTCGGCGGCCGGTCTTGTCGGCGTTTGGCTGCTGCGGCGAGCCGCGCCATAGTGGCGGGCGAGGGCATCGGCGGAGGCATCAGTCCATGCTGCAGAGCTATGAAGGCGGCTGCCATTGCGGCCGGGTCAGGTTTCGCATCGAGGTCGATCTGGCGGAAACCGTGATCGGCGAGTGCAACTGCTCGATCTGCACCAAGAAGGGCATCCTGCACCTGCCGGTGCACCGCGATCGGTTCGAGATCCTGAGCGGCGCCGAGGATCTGACGACCTACAAATTCAACACCGGCACGGCCAAGCACACCTTCTGCCGGCATTGCGGCATCCATGCCTTCTACAACCCGCGCACCGACCCGGAGAACTTCAGCGTCAACGCCCGCTGCCTCGATGACTACGATCCCGCAGACGATGCAGTCGCGCCGGCTCTTCGACGGACGTAACTGGGAGGAGGCCTTCGCCCGCTACCCCGTCGAATGGGCGGCGAAGCGGTAGTGCGCCGCTAAATTACCAGCTCGCGGGTGACGCCGCGCACGTCGACCTCGAAATCGAGGCCCTGCACCGGCGGCCGGGCGAAATGCCAGGTCAGGCCGCCGGCCATGGCGCCGCGGCGGACGAATTCGTCGGCGAGGTAGGAGTGGACGTCGAAGACCGTATAAACCTGCGTCGCCGTGACGTCGCCCCAGCCGCGACCGAGCGCCGCCATCCGTTCTTCCATCACTTCGAGGACGCAGCGCGCCTTGTCGCGCATGCCGGCCGGCGAATGGTCGCCAAACCGGACGATGCGCTCGGCGTAGCTGCCCGTGCCCTCGCGCGCCTCGCCGCTGCCGGCGGCGACAAAGCCGCCGCCCTCGCCCGGCACGGTGTAGCTGAAGGCGTAAAACGACGGTACGGCCGGCGGGTCGATCTCGGGACAGACGTTCGAGCGGGCGACCGGGTTCACCTCGTCGCGGAAGGTGCCCCATGTGGCGAGGCGCTCGACGTATTGGCGGTTGAAGGCGATGAAGCCGGCCTCGGTGAACTGCGCCGGCGAGCGCAATTCGCAGGCGCAGAACGCGGTCGGCGGGCGGCCGAGGCGGGCGAGGTGGGCCTCGACGGCATCGAAGCCCTGGGCCAGCGGCAGCAGCCGCGAAAACCGCGCCCGCTCGATGCGGAAGCCGGGCTCGGCGACGGCCCCGCCGGAATACTGGAACTGGTACGGCATAAAGCGGTACCCGCCGGAGGCGAATGGTTGCGTGCTCAGCATTATGGCTCCTCCTCTCGTCATCCCGGCGAAATGACGTAGTATCGCCATTGAGATGATTTTACTGACATATTTTGCCATAAACTTGACTGTGTAGGAACTGTGTAGGTCGCCTTGCGGGCCCTTTCAAGTTTAGAGCGCAAAAACAGTATTGGAGCGAGCGACCTTTTAAGTACATGCCAGACATACCGTGATTCGGCGTCTGTGTCCAATTGCGGCAGGTGAGCGCCGTTTCGGTCACCCATCGGCGGTCAGCGTCTCGACGATGGCCTGCATGACGGGCGGCGGCACGCCGTTGCCAAGGATCTTGATCCGGTCCCGGCGCTGCTTCACCGCATCCAGCAGATAGTCCTCGCCGAACCCCATTGCGCGGCTCAGTTCAGATACTTGGAGCATGCGCAGCATCGGAGTTTGGTTCTGCCAAGTCACCAGGCCGAACCTGTCGAGCGTCGTCACGGTCCGGAGGGGCCGGTTCAAAGGCTGCCAGCCGCCTGCCCCATCCGACCCGTAATAGACGATGAGAAATGGCTTTCGGGGACCCAGCGTCGCAATTGCGCGTTCGGCCCGCTCGATCGTCGGCAGAGCACGTTGCGCGCTTCGCAGCGGCTTGGAGGCCCAGTATCCATCCGGATCGAGGATGCGGCGCGCGGACAGCGGCCTGCCCCGCTTGCGCGGAACGTGGCGGGGCGCCCGCTCGCGGTCGGCGAGGATAAACAGGCGTTTACGCATCTGCGGCACCCCGAAGCGCGACGCGTCGAGGAGTTCGATCCGGACTTGGTAGCCCTGCTTGTCCAAGGCTTCAAGGAGCGGCTCATACCCCTGCCAGCCGCGCATGTGGATGACGTTCTCGACAACCACCCAGCGCGGCTTGAGCTCGGCCGCGAACGCCAGCAAGTAGTTCGCGGTGCGCTTGCTTTCCTCATCGGGCGGCCGGCTGCCGCGGGCGCAGGTGTGGCTTGTGCACTCAGGCGACGCGAGTAGCAGATTTATGCTGCCGATGTCGCCCAAGACGGAGGGAGACGATTCGGCGTCAAGCGTCAGATTGACGGCTTTGGCCTCCCGGAAATTCGCGGCGTAGGCGTCTGTGGCGCAACTCCAGGCGTCAACGCCGCAGACAATCTCGGCTCCCGCCGCACGCGCGCCGTAGCTGCTGCCGCCTCCGCCGCTGAAGAGGTCGAGGGTCCGGATGCCGATGCGGAAGATTCTACCAGGTGCATCGGCCCTGAGGCCAGGCGCTCGACCCTAGGGAAAATTTCCCGTTCGCTCGCCGACGATTTTTGCGACCTTTCGCAGGCATGCCTTGGCATTGCGTTCAAGCTGATGCTCCCAAAGCCTGACGACTTTCCAGCCCTGAGCGCGAAGCAGCTGGAAATTGCGCGTGTCCCGTTTGCGGTTGCACGCGATCTTCAGCTCCCATGCCGGGGAGAGTTTGTCGCGCCAAACGGCGAATCGATAGCCGTGCCAGAAGTCGCCGTCGACGAAGATGGCGAGCTTGATCTCGCGCAAAACAAAATCCGGGCGGCCTGGGAGATCGCGGGCGTGTGATTCATAGGAGAGGCCGAGGGCGGCAAGACCGGCGGCGACGACGCGCTCGGGGCCGGTATCCTGTCCGCGTATCCGCGCCATGACGCGGCTGCGCGTCTCCGGGGACATGATGTCGCCGCGGTGGCGTCGCGCCGGAGTGGAATTCTGCACCGCGACGGAAGAGTTTGGAGTTCGGCATCCCGCACGGGCATTGACTTTCTTCCTCGCGGCTAAGCGGGTACGGTGCGGACGCCATCGGAAGGGCCAAGCCGCAATATGCCCGGACAGGACGATATACAACGGCGCATTCAGGCGCGGATAGGCCAGGGTGAGTTTTTGGCCGGGCTGCTTCATGTGGCGGCGCGGCAATCCGGGGCGGTGCAGGAACAGTTCGTCGCGCAGTTGTCGCGCATCGCGGCCGCGATGCGCGAACTGATGGGCGCGAGCGGCCTTATCCAGCGCCTCCCCTACCGTCCCGGCGAATTTTGGCCGGGGCTGCGCGGCAAGGCCATCGCCTTCGTCGACGCCGGTGTTGCGAATTTGGAATTGCCGTCCGCCGCCCCTATCGGGATCAGGGTCGGGAGCTACATCGTGAGGCCCGGAGACGCATCCGAGGCGCGCGAGCAGTTCGACATCCAGTTGGCGCTGATCGACGATCTCTACAGCGATCAAGGCGTACTCTACGACGACGATTTCCTCGACATCGCCAAACTCCGCGACGCGGCGAGGATCGCGAGCGAAACGGCGGTGGCGCGCAAGATCGCCAGCGAGGCCGATCCGCCCGATGCGATCGTCCTGCACGGCCCGCTGATCAATCCCGTTTCGCCCTATGGCCTTGACGATTTTCCGGCCTATGGGATTGAGGCCTGCCGGACGATGCTGGGCGATTCTGTATGGCAGCCGGATGACGATCCGACCGACAGGAAATTCGTCGCCCTCCACCTGGAACTGCTGAAACGGCTGCGCGCGACCGGGACGCCGGTGGTGGGCGCCGTCGAGCGGTCGATCGGCAAGGAGCCGGTCGTGGTCAACCGCATCCTCGACCGGTTTCAGGATAACGGCTCTCTGAGGGAGCGCGACGCCAAGCAGCTCCTCGATGATCTGAGATCCTACGGCCTCAATGATGCTTCGCTGTTCGACGTGGTGTTGCAGGAGGGCGAATACGTCACGCCCATCCCCGTGATGCGGCAGGGGCCGGAGAACAAATGGCCGGATTTCTGGAAACGCTGGATACGCTCCTACCCCAACGCGCTGACGACTTATCTCAAGCCGTCGGAGATGGTGATGCCGTTCCGGGTCGAGGCATTCGAAGATATCGCGGATTTCGCGTCCGTCCTCGACCTCATTCTCCACACAAGCCGGCTGCTCCCCACCTACGGTTTTCCCGTCGGTCTCGATATCGTGGACAAGTTCGCCAAGGTGCCGGCATGGATGAGCCGGGGCGTTATGGGCCAGCACCGCATCGTCCTCTTGCAGAAAGCGATGGCCAGCGGCGACCCGCGGGCGCTTTCCTTCGCCAAGCGCGTTTTAGCCGCGCGGAGCCGGGACTGGCTCTTCCGGCCGACGGCCTAGAACGGGAAGGCAGCGGAACATGGACGCAGTAACCCAGGCAGACGCGCCCGCGAGCGCGTCGGCGGCTCCGCCCGGATGGCGCCGGATCGGCACGGTGATCGGTAATACGTCTACGGGCGAGTTCACCTTCATCTTGCGCAGCTATCAGGCCAAGCTCGGCGACATCGTGGCGAGCCGGAGCGAGGTTCCCGACGGCCCCGAGGGCGCGCGCGCCACGGCGACCATCTGGGGCCGGATCGTCAGCATCGGCAGGTTCAATCCGTTCTTTCCGGCCGAGGCGGCGCAGGAGCTGGCGGAACAGAACATCCAGTTTCTTGATACGGTTCTGTCCGGCAGCCGCGACCATCTGGAAGCGGACGTACTGATCCTCGGCACCACGTTCGGCGACGATCCGGGCGCGGCTCAATTGTCGCCGCTCACTTATCCGGTCAAGCCGTCGGCGGACGTGTTCTATCCCGGCGGCGAAGAAGTGCGCCGCCTGCTGACGGGCGACGATGGCGGGGGCGGGCGGCCGCCGCCGCCAAGACTTCGCGTCGGATCGCTGATCGCGCGCGGCGACGTTGACGTTTCCCTGGCGGCGCGCCAGGTCGTGTCCCGCCATCTTGCGATCCTGGCCATGACGGGCGGCGGCAAGACCGTCGCCGCCCGGCGCATCATCCGCGAGCTGATGAACCTGCGTTATCCCCTGGTGATCTTCGATCCGCATGGGGATTATCTGGGGCTGTTCGAGAAGAGAAAGCTTTTCCCGAAGTCGCGGATCCGCATCCTTTTCCCGGTGATCCGGGTACGGAAAAACAATGTCGGCATCATCGCCGATCTCATCAACAAGATGGGACGCAAGCTCACCGAGGCGCAGCAGCAATTCTACATCTACCTCTTGAACCAGACCAACCTGGCGGAGGGCGAAGACGCCGCGACCTATATCCAGCGGCTGGTCGATCATGCCGACAACATCGCTGCCCGGAAACGGTCCAAAGACGACCATCTCGGCGATGAGCTTGCCGACATCCGCCCCACGACCATGAACGCGGTCAAGCGGTCGCTGGATTTCGTCAAGGAAAACCTCAAACAGATGGAGCGGAACAACGCGCGGCTGCGGGGCCAGGCGCGCTTCCGCGATTACCATTTCGAGGAGATGCCCGACCCGACCGATGCGCCGGACGAAATCGTGTCGCCCGGCCTCGTGTCGATTTTCTATCTCGCCGGGTACGACCATCTGAACCAATCGGCGATCGTCTCGATCGTGCTGGAAGCGCTGTTCGCTCACCGCTCGACGCTCTCGGGGGTCATCCCGCCCTTCCAGGCTGTGATTGAGGAAGCGCATAATTTTATCCCAAGCCGCCAGGAGGGGACGGACGAAACGCCGTCGCTCCCGACGATCCGCAAAGTGATCACGGAAGGCCGCAAGTTCGGAACGGGACTGGTGCTGATTTCGCAGCGCCCGTCGCGCCTTGACGAGACCACGCTGGCGCAATGCAACAGCTTTCTCGTCCTTCGCCTGGTGAACCCGCGCGACAAGAGCTTCGTCCGCTCGGTGATGGAGAATCTCTCGGAGGCGGATGCGAACGTGCTTCAGACGTTTGGCCCCGGCCAGGGCCTCGTCTCGGGACAGGCGGTGCGGTTTCCGCTTCTCGTCAAGGTTGGGTTCGACGAAGACCTCGTGAGCGAGTGGTCCTCGATCATGGCGACCGAGGTGCCCATCTGCTGGGCGAGGAAATAAGAGTTGACGCCCTCGCTGAGCCGGAACGTCGCGTAGGTATGCCGGAAACTGTAGGTGGACCGGGGAATCCCCGAAGGGCCGGCCCGTAGCTTCGCTTTGGTCAGCAGATCCTCGATCATGTTTTTGTAGAGCGTTATGGCTGGCTTGCCGGTGTGGGTCGTGAAGACGCGATCATCCGGCCCCGACGCCTTGGCGATGGTGCGGATGCGCTCGATATATTCGGCAACGCTGGTGGGGGCGACCAGTTCGCGCGTCTTGCCCTTGCCGCTGACCCGCAGCACGGCGACATCGCGCGCCTGGCGGTCCTTGCGGATCGTCACATCGCGCCAGCGAAGGTTCTTTGCTTCCGAGGGGCGCATGCCGGTATTGCACATGATCAGCACAAAATTATAGGCGACGGTGCGATACCAGTTGCTTGACGGGCGCTTCGCGTTTGCGGCCTGCACCCACGACCGCCCGATGGTGTGAAGTTTGCGGTATTCCTCTGGACTGAACGCGTCGCGGCGCATCTTCGCGAGCGTTGGTCTGCCTTGAAACAGTTGATCCGCCCTGATGTAGCGTTTTTTGACCGCGTGGCTCATCACGGAGCGGAAGATGGACATCTCGAAGCGGATGGTGGCGTCGCTCACCTGCTCGCGCAGACGCCCCTTGCTGTTCTCGCGCCGCCAGGTCGGATAATCGTCCCAACGGTCTTGCCCGATCAGGTGGATCTGGGTCGTGCCGACATAAAGATTGAGACGCGCATTGATGACGGATTGGCATTTGCGCCAGCGGGCGTCCGACACCTGGCCGGTCGCCGCGCGCCGCTTCTGCTGCTCAACATACTCCTTGGCGATCTGGCTGAAGGAGTGGTTGAAGATCGGGACGTCGTGCTTGAGGCGGAAGCGCAAATCAGCGTCGTGATCGTAGGCGCGGTCGCGCGCGGCCGAGACGTCCGCAGTCTTGAGGGAGATCGTCTTGTACCGATCGGTCTTGGGGAGCTTGACGCGGCAATACCAGTTGCGATGCCGGACGTCGCCGCGCCGGAAGATCACGAGGCCGGGTTTGAGTTCTTCCTTGTCCGTCAGAAATGCCATGTGCGCTGTTGTCCTGTGTAGAAATCGTGTAGGCTTTTGCTCTAAGCCCTTGATTCGCCGTATCCGTGTAGGTGACGTGCAGGAACATTATGCCAAAAGAGCTGAACGATGTCAAATGTTTAAGAAAGAGTGCTCATCCCGGCGGAAGCCGGGATCCATCGGTCGCCCCGCTGAGTGGATGATAAGTGGATCCCGGCCTTCGCCGGGAAGCCAAATTTTTGCCACCTGAGGAAGCAACTCGGGGCTGAGGAGCGTTGTATTCCAGTGCTGCGCGCGGCAAGCTTGCGCGGTTCCAGGGGAGGATCAGAGATGGCGATCGAACGGATGCTGACCGAGGAACTGCCGTCCCGCGTGCTGGTCGCCCGCGTGCTCGCGGAAGCCGGCATCGAATATGTCTTCGGCATATCCGGCGGGCATACCGGTCGCATCGTCTCGGGCCTCTCCCAGGTGCAGAACCAGGTCCGCATGGTTACCGTGCGCGAGGAGTCGCTGGCGGGGGTGATGGCCGAGGTCTATGGCCGGCTGACGCGGCGTCCCGGCGTCATGTTGGGGCAAGGCCCGTGGGTGCTCGGCAATGGCCTCATCGGCACGCTCGAAGCCTTTCTGTCGAGCTCGCCGATGCTGCTGTTGACCGATTTCAGCGATGCGCCGCGCTTTAGTCTGCACGCGCCCTATCAGCAGGGGACCGGCGATTACGGCAGCTGGGACGCGCGGCGCGCCTTTGGCGGCGTCACCAAGCAGGTCATGCAGGCGCAGGACCCGGTCGCCGCGGTGCAGGCAACCCAACTCGCGATCAAGCATGCGATGGCGGGGCAGCCCGGTCCGGTCGCGGTGCTGTTCAGCCATGACGCGCTCGCCGGTTCGGTCGCGCCCGATTCGCAGCCGGCGCTCTATCCGACCCGCTTCTATCTGCCGCCTCCGCCGCCGCCGGCCGAGCCGGCGCTGATCGCCGCGGCGGCCGAGCGCATCCTCGCGGCGGAGCGCCCGGTCATCATCGCCGGCAATGGCGTGCGCATCGCCCAGGCCTACGACCAGCTGCGCGACCTGGCCGAGGCGGCCGGGCTGCCGGTGGCGACGACGGCCGCCGGCAAGGGCTGCTTTCCCGAGACGCATCCGCTGGCGCTCGGCGTCTTCGGCACCTTCGGCACCCCGGCGGCCAATGCCTGCCTCGGCGAAGCCGATCTGGTGCTCGTCGTCGGGTCCAAATTGTCGCCGAGCGACACCGCCTGGGAGAACACGAAGCTGCTTGATCCGACGCGGCAGATTTTTGTCCAGATCGATATCGAACCGCGCCACGCCTCGTGGAACTTCCCGGCCGAAATGGTCGTGCTCGGCGACGCGGCGCAGATCCTCGGTCAGCTCGGCGAGAACGTGCGCTCACGCGGGGAAGGGCGCCGCGCGGCAGCGATTCGCCGCGTCGCGCGGCATCGTGATGCGCAGGGCTTTTTCAACGCGCCGGCCTACACCGCGAACGACCGGCCGATCCTGCCGCAACGGGTGATCGGCGAATTGATGCGCGGTCTGCCCGATAACGCGATCGTGACCTGCGATGCCGGCGAGAACCGCATCCTGATGACGCATTTCTATCAGACCAAGGCCGCCGGCGGCTTCCTGCAGGCGGCCGGCTCGGGGCCGATGGGGTTCGGCATCCCGGCGGCGCTGGCGGCCAAGCTGGTGCATCCCGACCGGCCGGTGGTCGCGTGCGTCGGCGATGGCGGGTTTGCGATGACGATGAACGGGCTGATGACCGCGCTCGAACACGACATTCCGATCGTCGTCGTGGTGTTCAACAACAAGGCGCTTGGCTGGGTATTGCATGGCTCGGGGCCGTTTGCCGCCGAGTTCAAGGATTTCGACCACGCCGCGATCGCCCGCGCGATGGGTTGCCGCGGAACGCGGGTCGAGGACCCGGCGGCGCTCGCCCCGGCGCTGCACGAGGCGTTGGCGGCGCGCGTGCCGAGCGTCATCGATGTGATGACCTCGCTCGCCGTGTCTTTTGCCGACATCACTTCGCCGCTGGCAAACGAAGCCTCGCCACGTCGCCGTTGAGCGCGATTTGCTCCGTTAACCAAACCTCAACCTGATAGGGGCTGAATGTCGGTGCGGGGTTCGCGCCGATCGCAACTTGCGCGAGAAGGGCTGCGGCGCGCGGCCATCCAGCAGAACGGGACAGATGACGCCTGAGGAACCGCCTAAAAGAATACCGAGCCAAGTTGCTGTGGCGGCAGCTTGCGTCCGGCTTCTCATGCCTGTAATTTCCTCAACTGGGCAGCCAAACGCGCATTGGCGATTTTGTACATAGACAGGAAGCGATGGGAGCATCGACGATAGTCGTCGCGCGGGAGGATTTGTCGATCCCCGGAGCCGCCGATGAGAATCGCAATGGCACCGCGGCTAGTGCGGCCGATATCGAAGCCCGCTTCTTTAACGTGGTTAGGCAGCATAATCCGGATGTGATCGTGCTTGATCTTACCGGATGTCCAAATCACGGGACCGGGGCAATCCTCAAGATCCGCTGCCAGACCGGCGTGCCTATTTTGGTTGTTTGTGATCCTGAGGATCCGTTGATGCGAGAATATTGCCTTGCGGGCGCAGCCGAAGCGATGCGGGCGCCTGTCGATGTTATGCATCTGCATCAAACCGTTCAGCAGATTATTCAGTTGTCTAAAAACGCGCGCGATTTGGCGGGCGCCGAGCCACGCCCGATGCAACCGGTTCTCTTTTCTGGGCTTACGCACCATCCGCACGAGAACCGATTGGTCGCGGCCGATGGATCGACGGCCAAGCTCACCACATCGGAAAACCGGGTGCTCGTCCATTTCGTTAGCAATCCTTGGACATTGTGCACCCGCGATGCTCTGGCCGAGGCCCTGTACGGCCCGCGCCGCCCGACCAGCGATCGCGCTGTCGACGTCATCGTCATGCGGCTGCGCAAAAAGATCGCCTCGCTCGGCGGTCCTGCCGCGCAGCGTCTGATTAAAACAGAATTCCGGCGCGGCTACGTGTTCGTGGCGGAGGTTTCGCGTGGTACGCCTGCCGAAACCCCGCGAGCGGTTCCAACTCTCCAAGCGCGGTTTGCTTGACGCCGACGACGCGCTGGGGCACACCGCTTGGCCGCCTGATGGCGGTCCGGCGATCTTGACCAGGTGGTGAGACCGTGACGCTGGTATTAAATGAACCATCGAGCGTCAACCCGCTCGATGAGGCCGGCAAAGCGACCGGCTCGCTGCTCGGCAGCCTGGTCATCGTGGCGCGGCACCGCGGCGTGCAGCTGTCGAAGGAGCAGCTGATCCGCGACCACCAGCTGAAGGCTGGCGACGCCTCGGTAGCGGAAACGCTCCGCATCGCCCATGCGTGCGGGCTGCGCGCCAGCGTTGCGCGGCTGCGTTGGGGCGATTTGTTTAAGATGGGCACCGCACTGCCGGCAATCGTGCTGTTGCGCAACGGCGCCGCGATGGTGCTGATGCGGACCGAGGCCAGGCTCGCCGGATGGCCCCCGGTCGTCGTTCTGCGCGACCCCAACGGCAACGAAGAGGCCCCGCTGCTGCTCGATGAGGCCCGCTTTACCGCGGCCTGGGCTGGCGACGTCATTCTCGTGAAGCGCGATTATCGGTTGCGCGACGAGGACCGCCCATTCGGGATGGCCTGGGTTGCCGGACAATTGTTGCGCGACCGGCGGGTCGCGCGCGATCTCGGCCTTTGTGCCATCCTTCTCGGGGTGCTGGCCGTCTCGCCGGTCTTGTTCTGGCGCGTGATGATCGATCGGGTCATGTATTACGGGAGCATGAGCACCTTTACGATGATCTGTGTCGCCTTTGGCGTTCTGTTGGTATTCGAGACGGCATTCGGTCACTTGCGTCGTTATCTCGTTCTGTTTGTGACGACGCGCGTCGACGTCAAGATTTGGTCGCATATGTTTAATAAGATGTTGAATCTACCGATCGATTTCTTTGAACGTACCCCGACCGGCGATATCGTACATCACATGTACGAGATCTACCGAGTGCGCAGCTTTTTAACCGGTCAGCTGTTTGGGACCCTGCTTGATTCGTTTGTCCTGGTGATCTTTCTGCCGATCATGTTCATGGTCAGCACGATCATGACGGCATGTGTCCTGGCGATCTGCCTGCTGATCTGCCTCTGGCTGGTGGCCATGCTGCCGACGATCCGACGCAAGGTCGGGCTGGCGGTGATTGCGGAGACGCAGCGCGGCACGCATCTGGTCGAGGCGGTCCACGGCATCCGCGCGATCAAATCGCTGGCGCTCGACGCCCGGCAGCGCCACGCCTGGGACGTGCATGTTGCCAAGGTGGCGGAAACCCGGTTCGACGAGGGGCGCACCTCCAACCTGATCCAGACGGTGGTGCACCCGCTGCAAGTGCTGATGACGAACGGTGTCGTCGCCGTGGCGGTTTATCTCGCGCTCGTCCAATCATGACCTGATGTATCTCGGCGCGATCTTCGCCTTCATGATCATGACCCAACGCGTGACGATGCCGGTGATCCAGGCGGCACACGTCGATCGTGCAAATCGATGAGGCCCGCGGTGCCGATCAACTTGGCCGCCAGCATCGTCAATCAGGCGCCGGAACAGGGCCGCTCGGGTCGCGGCATCCGCACCCCGTTTGTCGGCCGCATCGAATTCAACGAAGTCACCTTCCGCTATCCGGGCGCCACCGAGCCGGCGCTCGACCGCGTCTCCTTCAGCATTCCCGAAGGGTCCGTCTTTGGCATCGTCGGCCGCAGCGGGTCGGGCAAAACCACGGTTACCCGACTGCTCCAGGCGCTGCACAGCAATTATCAAGGGCTGATCAAGATCGACGGCAACGATCTGCGCGAGATCGATCTGGATCATCTGCGTTCGAGCCTCGGCGTCGTGCTGCAGGAGAATTTCCTGTTCCGCGGCACGCTCCGCGAAACCATCGCCGCCGCCAAGCCCGATGCGACGTTTCGAGGAGGTCGTTCAGGCGGCCCGGCTTGGCCGGCGCCGAGGAATTCATCGAGCGGCTGCCCGCCGGGTACGAAACGTTTATTCAAGAGGGGTCGACCAATTTGTCCGGCGGTCAGCGCCAACGACTGGCGATCGCCCGGGCGCTGATGGGCGACCCGCGCATCCTGATGCTCGACGAGGCAACCAGCGCGCTCGATGCCGACAGTGAAGCCATCGTCAACGCAAACCTGCTGCGCATCGCTCAGGGGCGCACCCTGATCATCATCTCGCACCGACTTTCCGCGCTGGTTGCGGCGGATCAGATCCTCGTGCTCGAACGCGGCGCGATGTACGATATCGGCACCCATGAGCAGCTGCTCGAGCGCTGCGACATCTACGCCGGGCTGTGGCATTTGCAGCACCGGCATCTCCAGAGCAGGCCGGTATCGCATGAGATCATTCCGCTCCGACCCAGCGCTGCGCAGTAACGCGCCGCCGGACAGGATCGTCCGGCTGTTTCAATCGGAAACCGCAGAGATCATGGAGGCGCCGGAACCGTTCGGCGTGCGTGCGACGCTGTACGTGGTCGCGGCTTTCTTCGTTGCCCTGGTCGTCGTTGCGCTGGTTACACGACTCGACCGCGTCATCACCAGCACCTTCGGCGAGATCGTGACCACCGAGCCGACCGTCGTGCTTCAGGCGCTCGATCCTTCGCTGATCAAAACGATCGAGGTTCACGAAGGTCAGCACGTCGTCGCCGGCCAGGTGCTGGCGACGCTCGATCCGACATTCGCGGCCGCCGATGTCGGTGCCCTCAAGCAGCAGATCGCCAGCCTCGATGCGCAGATCGCGCGTTGCGAAGCCGAGCTTGCCCATCGCCCCTACGATCCGCCGCCCGATCCCGACCCGGCGAGGGAACGCTATGCCCAGTTGCAGAAATCCTATTACCTGCAGCGCAAGGCGCAGTTCGACGACCAGATCCGCGCCTACGACGAACAGATGGCGCAGGTCACCGCAACGATTGCCAAGCTGCAAAACAACCAGGCGCGCTATGCCGACCGCGCCCAGCTCGCCAAAGAAGTCGAGCAGATGCGCGCGACCCTCGCGGCGGCCCAGGTCGGCAGCCGCCTCAACCTGCTCGCGGCAACCGACCAGAAAACCGAGCTGTTGCGCAATCTCGAATACGACCGCAACAGTCTCGTCGAGAGCCAGCATCAGCTGCAAGCAACAATCGCGACCCGCAATGCCTTTACCGAGCAATGGCTTGCCGAAGCGAGCAAGGAGGAGGTCACCGCCCGCAATCAGCGCGATGCCGCGGCGGAACAGCTCGAAAAGGCGACAAAGCACAAGGACCTCGTGCGATTGACCGCGCCCGAGGACTCGATGGTGCTAAAAATGGCCAAGCTGTCGGTCGGCTCGGTGCTGAAGGAGGGCGATCCGCTGATCTACCTGGCTCCGCTCCGCTCGCCGGTCGAAGCCGAGGTGCACATTTCAACGCGCGACATCGGGTTCATTCGCACCGGAGACCCGGTGAGGGTCAAGCTCGATGCCTTCAATTTCATCGAGCACGGGATGGCGGAAGGAAAGGTTCGCTCGATCAGCGAGGGGTCCTTCACGACCGCCGAAGACAGCACCACGGCGGTGGCGCCGTACTACAAGGTCCGGATCGCGTTCACCAATACCGATCTGCGCAACGTCCCCGAAGGGTTTCGCCTGATCCCCGGCATGACGCTTACGGCCGATGTGCATATCGGCACCCGCTCGGTTTTGATGTACATCATCACCGGGGCGGTGCAGGGCATGAACGAGGCGATGCGTGAGCCCTGACATACGCGCGCCAACCGCTCGCGATGCCCCTGGCGGCGCCGACCGCCTCATCCGAACGGGGCTTGCCGCCTGCGTGCAGGGAAGGCACGCCAAGGCATTAGAAAACTTTGCGAAGGCGGCAGCGACCGGTGACGCGGAAGGCCAGTTCCAGCTGGGTCTGCTGTATGCGCGAGGCCAAGGCGTTGTCGGCAGCCTTGCCGACGCCGTCGTGTGGTTCCAGCGGGCAGCGGAGCAGGGCCACGGCGAGGCGCAGTACCAGCTGAGCCTTGCCCGTCTGCACGGCGGCCAAGCCGATGGCGGGGCCCCCAAATGGTACGACCATGCCTCCACCGTCGACAAAGACATCGCCGACCGCAATCGCGAGCTGATGTTTCCCAACGGGATCGAAGTCCTGCCCGACCCTGCCGAAGCGTTGCGCTGGTGCCGCCTCGCCGCTGAGCAGGGCCTTGCGCCGGCGCAGGCAACCCTCGCCCTTCTCTATGCGCGAGGGCTCGGCTGCGAGGTCGATTACGCAGAAGCGCGCCGCTGGTACGCCGCCGCGGCCGAACAAAACGATCCCGCAGGCGAGTTCGGCCTTGGCGTCATTTACGCGAATGGCTTTGGGGTCGAGATCGATCTGCCGACCGCGGCTTCCTGGTACGAGAAAGCGGTATCCAAGGGCAACGCGGATGCCAAAACCGCCCTCGCACTGATGTGCGATGCCGCTCAGGGCGTGGCGCACGATCCGGCGCGCGCCGCCGCGCTTTTTCAGGATGCGGCCGACCAGGGGATTGCTCGGGCATGCTACCACCTCGCGTTGCACCTCTTGGAGGGTGACGGCGTGCCGCAGAACCCCGTCATGGCCGAAACGCATCTTCGGCAAGCCGCACGGATGGGGTATCCGGCGGCGATGCTCCACCTCGCTCGCCTGCACGCCTCCGGTCATGGCGCGACTCCCAGCCAGGTGGAGGCCGCGCTGTGGTACCGGGCGGCGGCCGATGCCGGCGAGGCCGAGGCACAGTTTGCGCTGGGTGCTCTGTTCGCCCGTGGCGAGGGCGTGCCGAAGCGCCTCGCAGACGCGGCGCGATGGTTTGAACTGGCGGCGGGGCAGGGCCACCTTACCGCACAATTCAACATTGCCGTATTTTACCATGAACGGCGCCGGGGTTGAGCGCGACCCGGCCAAGGCGGCAGCGTGGTATGCCCGCGCCGCCGAGCAGGGCATGGCCATGGCGCAAACCAAACTCGCCCAGCTCTACCTCGCCGGGGATGGCGTTCCGCGGGATCATCAAGCGGCGGCCGGGTGGTTGCGGCGCGCCGTCGATGCCGGCGATGGCGAAGCCGAGACGCTGCTGGCGACGCTCCACCTGCAAGGCACCGCGGTCGAGCGCGACGAGGCCCTGGCGGAAGCGTTGCTGCGCCGTGCGGCGGATCGCGGGTATGGGCCGGCGTTCCTGCAGCTGGGTCATTGCTACGCCCAGGACCGTGGCGCCGGAGCCAATCAGCCCGAAGCGATCCGTTGCTATCGCGCGGCGGCGGAAGCGGGCGTCGTCGCCGCGCAATTGATCGTTGCTCACAATACCCTGGCCGGCGCATGGGGCCCGCGCGATGCGGCGGCGGCGGCATCCTGGTTCCGCCGGGCGGCCGAGGCGGGGCATGCCGGCGCCCAGTTTCAGCTCGGCGTCATGTACTGCACTGGTGAGGGTGTCCCGCGCGATCTTGCGCAGGGGACGGAATGGTATCGCCGGGCGGCCGAGCAGGGCGAGCGCATTGCCCAATACAACCTCGCGGTCATGCTGTTCCGCGGCGAGGGCGTCGCTCGCGATCCCGATTCGGCGCGGCAATGGTACGAAAAGGCGGCTGAGCAAGGGATGCCGGAGGCGCAGACCGTGCTGGGCGATTTCTATGCCGCCGGCATCGGGGTACCGGTCGATCCCGCGGCGGCGCGCCGCTGGTATCAAGCAGCGGCCGATCAGGGACACGAACCCGCCCAGGAAAAGCTCGACGGGCTGCGCGGACCGCGGCTGGTGACGCAGGCCGAGCCGCTGCAGGCGCGCTCGAGATCATGACCGGGATGCCGCGGTCTGCAATGCGCTGTAGCAAGTTGAAACAATCTTGACGCGAATGTGACGAGACACGGCGCATCCGCGTAGGTTACAATCCTTCGTTGCAGACGCCCCATGCCGGGGCGCGTCGTCGTGTGGCATTTGAGGGTCGGGTTCGCTCGATGGCATCAATCCCTGGTGTAGGCCAGTTCTCGTTCCCCACTACGTACACCGTGGTTCCGCCCGGCGGTACGTTGCCGCCCGCTGGGTCGGTTGGCAACATCCTTCAGGTGTTCAACGGCGCTCCACCTGTCGGTGGGTTCACCGAGCCCGCGGGATATACGAACGTCTCGGGCGCCTACTTCTTCAACAACGTAGTGGATATTTTTGCCAACGCCAGCTTGACCTACGCCGCGCTTGTCAGCGAACAGATCAACCTCTTTGATCCGGGCGACCCGAACGTAACCGTGGTCGGGTCAGCGGGCGACACGATCACCGGCGCCCCGACCACCGATGTCACGCAGCTGATCGATGCCAGCGGTCTGAGCCCTGCCATCACCCCGGGTGCGGTGACCGTGATCGGCGGCGCCGGCGCGATGGAGGTGTGGGCGGGTGGCGGCACCGGCAGCGCGGGCTCCGGCGACAGCATCACGGGCGGATCAGGTCCGATCACGGTTGCCGGCGATGGGCAGCCATCGGCGGGGGGTGCGCAAAACACAACAATAATTGGCGGAACCGGCAACCTGACCGCATTCAACCTCGGTCAGCATGCCAGCGTCACCGGCAGCACGAGCGGACTTACCTTCATCGACGACAGCTATTCTAACGGTGGAAACAGCACCCTCGTCGGCGGCGCCGGGAATGGGATCGTCACGAACCCCCTCGGGGGGACGGCCGCCGCCGGCACGTGGATCATCGGCGGCCCGCACGACACGATCACCGGCGGTTCCGGCACGACACTGGTCAACGCGCTCGATGGTCCGGAGACGATTGACGGAGGGATCGGAAACTCAACGATCTGGGGCGCGCCCGGCGATGTGGTGGTCGGCGGGTCGGGCGCGATGGAGGTCAGCGGCAACGGTACGTCCGTCAGCCCGCTGTCGGTCACCGACGGATCCGGAAATCTCTACGTCATCGGCGGCACGAACAACTCGGTCACCGGCGGCGGCGGGAGTTTGACCGTTGCCAGCGGCATCGCCGCCACCATCACTGGGGGGACGGGCAATCTCCAGGTCAACGCGATTACCGGATCGACGGTAACCGGCGGCCCCGGCAATCTGTCCGCGTCCGACCTCGGGACAGGAAACACCATCGCCGGCAGCACGAGCACCAGCAGCGCAACCTTTATCGACGATTCCTATATCAACACTACCACCGGCGCGTTTGCCGGCGGCAGCAACACTCTGACCGGGGGGGCCGGGAATTCGACCGTCCTTGCCGGCCCCGGCGACAGCATCAATGGCGGCACGGGTGCGCTGTTCGCCGGATTGCACTCGGCTCTGACCGGGTCGGAGACCGTCAATCTTTCCACGGTTGCGGGCAGGGGCGCGGCGAGCATCTCGGATCTCAACGATCTCACCGGCACGGGCACCAAGGTTACGGTGACGGGGTTCAACACCACCATCGATACGATCGTGTCGGCGCAGTCGGTGGTATCTGGGGGAGGAACCGGATCCTCGGCGCTGGTGGCCTCCGCCTCTGCTAGCCAATCCGGCGCGAACACGGTGATCACCTTTGCCGACCATACGACGATGACGCTGGTCAACACAAACCTCAGTGCCATCAAGTTCCTGCAGTAGGTCAACCGCGGTCGCGGCCGCGGGCATTTCGGTTTGGCTGCGGCCGGCCTTTGAGCCGGCCGCGGCCGTTTTACCGGTCTGGCGACCCGACCGATGCCGCCTTCTGGCGGTCTTGGTTGCGGGTGGCGACAATCCGATCCGACGTGCGAGCGGGTTGGTCGACCTGATCGCGGTGTTGCCTTGCGGCCCGACTGAGCAATTGCTGGCGCGCTGGCGGGGCTATGTGCCGGGTTTCGCGAGCAGCGTCACACAATCCAATTCCGGCGCCTCGCCCCAGTCAACCAATTGCTGTTCGACCACTAGAAAGCCACTGCGCATTGCTACATGGGCGAACAACGCCGAAGACATGAAGTTTCGCCAATGCGGATTATCTGAATAGTGCGCCCCCGGGTTTTTATCATTGTTAGAATGATGCAGCAGAGCCCTGCCGTTGGGCACCAGGATACGATGAATTTCGTTTAAATATGCGAATACGTCGTCGTACTCGAAGTGGACCATTGCGTCATAGCAAAATACGGCGCTGTAACCAGCCGATGACAGTGGCACGAGATCAGCCCCCGAATTCACTAAGTATGCAAATCTGTTGTCGCCGCTAAACCGACGGCGGCAGACGTCGATGTTTGGTTGATTGATATCGACGAGCACCATATGGCCAAAGGAATAATGTTCGCGAATGTATGCCGCGTGCCGAGCGTGTCCGCATGCAAGTTCTACTACGTTTGTCAGATCCAGCGTATTGAACAAGCGCATGAACGGCGGGCCCTCCGACCAGAAAGGCCAAAGGCTTTTTTCCGCGAGCTCATAGTAAGGGGCGGATGACCAATCCCGCTTTATCTGTTCTTTGTAATCGGACATGTGCCTCTCCGCAGTGAACGTGGTCGGCGCTCAGCCGATCATGTTGTCGCGATCATATGCCGTCCACCCGCGGCCCCGGCCGCGCCACATGATGGTGGTCGGCGGCGTAGAGGCGGCTGTCGCTCGCCGTCGCCGGCCAAGGCCGGGCCAATGAGGATCAGCGCCGTCCGGGTGATGCCGGCACGCTTTGTCCTGTCGCGGATATCGCCGAGGGTGCCGCAGATCAGCCGCTGGTCCGGCCAGCTGATGCGATAGGCGACGATCGCCGGGCAATCTTCGCCGTAATGGGGCAGGCACGCGCGGACCACCCGCGCCAGATTGGCGATCGACAGGTGGATCGCCAGCGTCGCGCCGATCGCCGCGAGGCGATCGAGGCGCTCGCCATCGGGCATCGCCGAGGCGCGCGTCGCGGTGCGCGTCAGGATGACGGTCTGCGCCACGCCCGGCAGCGTCAGCTCGCGGCCGAGCGCCGCGGCGGCGGCGGCAAAGGCCGGCACCCCGGGGGTCACATCGTAGGGGATGGCGAGCCGATCGAGACGCCGCATCTGTTCGGCGATCGCGCCGTAGAGCGACGGGTCGCCCGAATGCACCCGGGCAACGTCGAGGCCCTGGTCATGCGCGGCGGCGATCTCGGCGATGATCTCGTCGAGGGTCAAGGCCGAGGTGTCGACGATCCGCGCCGCCGCCGGGGCGGCGGCGATCGACCGCCCGCGGCACCAGCGAGCCGGCATAGAGGCAGACCGGGCAGCGCTCGATCAGCCGCAACCCGCGCACCGTGATCAAATCGGGCGCGCCCGGCCCGGCGCCGATGAAATGCACGGTCATCTCGGCGCGTCCGTGAAATAGCCGCGCGGCGTATAAAGCCGCGGGGTCTCGCCGGCGAGGAGCCGGTCTGCGAGCTGCCGATCAGGACGAGGCTCAGCATGTCGGCCGCGGCGCCGGCCAACTCGTCGAGCCGCAGGATGCGCTGCGTCTCGCCGGCGCGGCCGAGATTGCGGGCGATGACGCCGGCGTCTCCGGCGGGCGATGCGCGAGCACGATCCGGGCGGCTTCGGCGAGCCGCCCCGGCCGCCGCGCCGAGCGCGGGTTGTACAGCGCGATGACGAAATCGGCGCGCGCCGCCGCCTCGATCCGGGCGCGGATCCGCTCCCACGGGGTCAACAGATCGGACAGCGAGATCGCGCAGAAATCGTGCCCGAGCGGGGCGCCGACCCGCGAGGCGGCGGCCTGCATCGCGCTCACGCCGGGTGCGACGACGATCTCGACCGCCTGCCCAGTCGCGGCGCGCTTCGCGGTCGATCAGCTCGAACACCAGCGCGGCGAGCCCGTAGATGCCGGGATCGCCCGAAGAGACCAGCGCGACGCAACCGCCTGCGGCGGCGAGGTCGAGGGCGAGACGCGCCCGCTCCTCCTCTGCCCCGATCGCGCTGTCATGGCGGCGCTTGCCGGCGATCGCCCGGCCGAGCAGATCGAGGTAGCGGCGGTAGCCGACGATATCCTCGGCAGCGGCGATGAGGGCGCTCGCCTCGGGCGTGCGCCAGGCCGGGTCGCCGGGGCCGATGCCGATGAGCGCCAGCCGGCCGCGCGCGCGTCCCACCGTCGCCGCGTCGATCGGCGCCGGGGCGCGCGCCACCGCGCAGGTCGCCCGCCGCGACTGACGCCGCGGGACGACGAGCTCGCCCTCGGGGCCGGCGGCGGCGAGCGCCGCGCCCTCCGCCACCCCCCAGCAGCCGGTCGCGCGAAACGCCGCCTCGGAGCGCCGCGTCAGCCGCGGCGTCTCGGCAAGAAGGCGAGAGGCTGGGAAAAACCGCGCCGGAACCCCGAGCGCTTCCGCCAGCGCATGGATCCCCGGCTCGCCGGCCTTCAATTCGATCGAGACGATGGCGGCGACCGCTCCCGCCGCGAGACCGGCCTCGGCCAGACTGGCGCGCGCCAAGGCCGCGATCTCCTCGGCCGGGCAGAAGCGCTCGCAACCGATGCCGAGCGCCAGGACCGGGGGGTGCAGGACGAGGGCCTCGGTCTCGGCCGGAAAGGCGCGGTCGGTCACCAGGATTTTGCGCTGCGCCGCCTCGTCCCAGCGCACCGAGCCCGCATGCAGCCAATCGGCGCGGGCGGCTTCCTCGACGAGCGCAACCGGCTCCCCGGCGAGCAGCGCGGCGGCGACCGGCTTGATGCGCTCGGGGTTGGCGATATGCCAGCCGGGCGGCACCTCGTCGAGCGCGACGCCGAGCCGCAGATCGCCGGCGGTGGTGATCGCGGCGACGCAGCCCAGCGCCTCGGCGAGCGCGCGGGCGAGCGCGTTGGCGCCGTGATGCCCGCCCAACAGCGGCACCGCGACCGAGCCGTCTTCGGCGAGGGCGACGACCGGCGGCTCCACCCGCTTGTCGTCGATCAGCGGCGCCAGGGCGCGGATCAGGATGCCGCTCGCGCACAGCCCGACGATCGGCCGGCCGGCGGCGAACAGCTCCGGCCAGCAGCGGCACCACCCGGTCGTAGGCTTCGTCCCAATCGCCCGGCGACGCGCGCGGCCCGTAGAGCCGCGCCCCGGGCAGTACGGCGCAGACCCGGCGGCCGAGCGCGGCGCCGCCCGGCCCCAGGACGACCACCGCGGCGCCCTTTGGCAGCACGGGCTTCATTCGCTGCGCTCCTGCGCATGGACCAGCGCCATCGCGAAATAGGGCACGCTCGCCGGCTCGATCGTCGCGAGCGCCGCGATCCGCTGATTGGGCAGGCTGGCGCGCTCGACATAGAGAGCGCCATCGAGCAACCCAAGGCGGGCGAGGACCCGTCGCAGCTTCGGGAAATGCCGGCCGAGCTTGATGATCGCGGCGGCATCGACCTGCGCCAGCCGCGAGGCGAGCGCGTCCTCCGGCAAGCCGGCCGGGATCACCGACAGGGTCTCGTCGCGCTGGACGAGCGGGGTTGCCGCCGCAGCGGCGCAGGCGGTCAGCGACGAGACGCCGGGCACGACCGCGACCGTGTAGCGCGCCGGCGAGGCGCGTCAAGATCCCGGCGAAGCTGCCGTAGAACAGCGGATCGCCCTGGCACAGATAGGCGATATCCTCGCCCCCATCGAGCACCGCGGCGAGCTCGGCCGCCGCCTCGTCGTAGATCGCGGCCGGCGGCGGCCCGGGCCGCATCGGAAAGCGGACCCTGATCTCGCGCTGGCCGCGGTCGAGCCACTCGGCGACGATCTGGCGGGCAAAGCTGTCGCCGTGCTCGGGCGCCGGATAGGCCACGACCGGGGCGGCGCGCAACAGGCGCAACGCCTTCAGCGTCACCAGCTCGGGATCGCCAGGCCCAAGGCCCAGCCCAAAGAGGCGGCCTTTTGTCATCTCAGCCGGTTGGCATGTCAGCTCGGGGTCATCTCAGTTCGGCGTAACATCATAAAGCGTCAGCACCATCCGCTGGCCGTTCGAATAATCGAGCCCGCGAACATCTGCCGACCGGCTGCACGGCGAGACCGCGCGCGGCCAGCGCCTGCCGGAACATCGCTTCCTCGCGGCTGCTGACCAGGGCTTCGCCGCCGCCGGCGAGCGCCTCGGCCGCGCCGCGCGTCGTCGTGAGCCGCAGGTTGGTGCCGAGCAGGAACACAAGGCTCGGCTCGCTGTAGCCGACCGCGACGAGCGGGGCGCCCGCGGCGGGCGGATGATGCGCGACGAGGCCGGCCGCCGCGCGGCTGAGCCACAGCCGATCCAGCCCGGGCAACACGCCGAGCGCCGCCGGCATCGCAAAGGCGAGCGACAGCGCGGCGAAGAGCGCGGTCGTGACGCCGGGGCCGGGGCGATACCACAGCAACGCCCCGGTCAGAGCAAGCAGCACAACGGCGCCGATTATGCCGGCCCAGGAGATTTGATCGCCAAAACGCAGCGGCAATCCGATCAGCAAAACCGCAAGCCCGAGGCTGACCGCGGCCCATAGCCCCTTCACCAGCAGATCGAGCCGGCGCGGCCAGGTCGCGGTCGGAAGCTCGACGCTGTCGGCAAGCGCGGCGGCGGCCAGGAGGGCGAGCGCCGGAAACAGCGGCAGTACATAGTGCGGCAGCTTGGTCGGCACCAGCTCGAGCAGCACCCAGGCCGGCACCAGCCAGGCGAGCAGGAAGCGCTCTGCCGGAACCTCATGCCGGCGCCAGCCGCGGACGATTGCCGGAACCAGCAGCAGCGAGCCGGGCCAGAAACTCGCCAGCGACAGCAGCAGATAGGAAAACGGCGGCGCACCGTGCAATTCCTGCGCGCCGATCAGCTTCGTCAGCAGATCGTGGCCGAGCGCATCGGCGAGAAAACGGCCCGCGGTGGCGTGCTCGATCGCGATCAGCCATGGCGCCAGCGCGACGACCACGGCGATGATGCCGGCCACCGGATAGAGGCCGCGCAGCCAGCGCCAATCGCCATCGGCGATCGCCAGCGACAGCGGCGGTAACGATGGCCAAGGCCGGCCCCGGCGGACCCTTGAGATAAATCGCGGCGAGTTCGGCGGTCCAGAACGCGACTGCTATCCAGGCCGGCACCGGCCGGCCAGCGCGTGCCCGAACATAGGCGAGACCGAGCGCTCCCTGGCCGGCCGTCACCGCGGCCAGCAGAGCCGCATCGGTCTTGGCGATATGCGCCTCGGCAACCATTCCGAGGGCGCTCGCCAGCAGCACGGCCGCGATCGCGGCCGTGCGCCGCGCCTCCGTCCCGCCGCCGAACAGCGCAGCGCCGAAGCGCGAAGGTCAGCAACACCGCCGCTATTCCCGCCAACAGCGAGGGCACGCGGTAGGGCCAGATCGCGGTCGATTCCGGGGTGCTGAAGACGCTGACCGCGGCGGCCTGCAGCCAATAGATGCCGGCGGGCTTGTTGTTGCGCGCCTCGTCCTGGAAGCGGATCCGCAGGAAGTCGCCGGTTTCCAGCATCTGGCGCGTCGCCTGGGCAAACCGGGCTTCGTCGCGGTCGAGCGGCGGAATCGTTGCAATGCCCGGGCAGATAGAGGAAAAGGCACAGGCCGATGAGCAGGGCATAGGGCCGCACCCCGAGAAGCCAGCCGGCGGAGCCTCGCATCTCAGCCGGGCTTGGTCGCGACGAACTGGGTCACCGGCAGCAACGGCCGCCAGGCATGATGGCCGCCGAGCGGCTCCGAGCGGCTGACCGCGATCCGGGTCAGCTCGCCGCCCTGTCGCGCCTGCCAGGCGAGGATTGCGCGCTCTCCTTCGAGGCTGACGACATTGGCGACGAGCCGTCCGCCGGGGCGCAGCGCCTCCCACAATGCCGGCAGCAGCCCGGCCTCGCCGATACCGCCGCCGACAAAGATCGCGTCCGGCGGTGCGAGCTCTGGCGGGATCTTGGCGAGCGCCTGCGGCGCGGCATCGGCGACGATCCGCAACCCCGGCACGCCGAGCGCAGCGGCGTTGCGCGCGATCACCGCCGCGCGCTCGGGGTTCCGCTCGACGGCGACCGCGGCGCCGCCCTCGGCCGCGCGCAGCCATTCGATCGCGATCGAGCCGCACCCGGCGCCGATGTCCCACAGGGTCTCGCCGGGGAGCGGCGCGAGGCGCGCCAGGGTCACGGCGCGGACTTCCCGCTTGGTCAGCTGGCCGTCATGCTCGAAGGCATCGTCCGGCAACCCGGCCAGTCGCGACAGCGGGCGGGTGCCGGGCGATCATCGCGCATTCGAGCGCGATCGTGTTGAGGTCGGCGCCCTCCCGCTCGCCCCAATCCTGCGCCGTGCCGTGAAGCACCGCCTCGCGCGGCCCGCCGAGATGCTCGAACACGCTGATCCGGCTCGGTCCCCAGCCGGCTCGCGGCGAGCAGCCTCGCCACCCGGCGCGGCGTCGTGCGGTCTTCCGACAGCAACAGGCAGCGCCGGCCCGGCGCGAGATGCAGGCGCAAGGCTGTCGAGCGGGCGGCCGTGCAGGCTCAATGCCGTGCACTCGGCGAGCGCCCAGCCGAGCCGGGCGGCGGCCAGGCTGAAGGCGCTCGGCTGCGGCAGGATCGTCATCTCCTCGCGGCGAAAATGGCGGAGCAGCACGGTTCCGACCCCGTACCACAGCGGATCGCCGCTTGCCAGCACCGCGACCCGTGTGCCGCGGCGCGCCGCGATGTCGGCGATCGTGTCGGCGAGCGGTTGCCGCCATAACAGCCGCTCGGCCCCGCCCTCCGGCACCATCGCCAGATGGCGGGCGCCGCCGACCAGGGTCTGCGCGGTCTCGATCAGGGCGCGCGCGGCCGGGCTCAGCCCGGCGATCCCGTCCTCGCCGATGCCGATAACGCTGAGCCAGCGCGTCATGCCCGCCCCCGGCCGCACAGCGCGTTGACCGCGGCGGCGGCCAGCGCGCTGCCGCCGCGCCGGCCTTTGAGCGTGACATAGGGAGCCCGCGGCCAAACCCGATCAGCGCCTCCTTGGCCTCGGCGGCGCCGACAAAGCCGACCGGGAAGGCGAGAACGAGCGCCGGCTGGTCCGCTCCCGCCGTCAGGATTTCGAGGAGATGGAACAACGCGGTCGGTGCATTGCCGATCGCTACCACCGCACCCGCGAGGTGCGGGCGCCACAGCTCGACCGCGGCGGCGCTGCGGGTGGTCTTACGGCTGGCCGCGAGCGCCGGGACCGCCGGGTCGCGCAGCGTGCAGATCACCGGGTTCTGCGCGGGCAGCCGCTCGCGGCTGATGCCGGCGGCGACCATCTCGCTGTCGACGAGGATTGCCGCGCCCTTCGCCAATGCCCGCCGCCCGGCGGTGACGGCGCCGCGCGACCAGGCGAGATCGTCGAGGATCGCAACATCGCCCGCGGCATGGGCGAGCCGCACCGCCAGCGGCCGCAGCGCCGGCGGGAAGCGCGCGAGGCCGGCTTCCGCCCGGATCAGCGCGAACGACCGGCGGTAGATCGCCGCCGGATCGCGCAGGTAGGTGTATGCGGGCTTCTCCTGGCGAGCTGCCAAGGGTCGGATCGAGATTGCCTCGTCGCTCCGCTCCTCGCAATGACGGCTCCCTTTTGCCATTTTTGCGTCATTGCGAGCGAAGCGAAGCAATCTCGGGACAATAACCGCCGAAGAGGTCGCGGAGGCGGATTTGGGCGGGCGCCGCGGCGCCGTCACTCCCAAGGTCCAGGCTTCCTCTGCAAGGACGTTCGCACGCTGGGCGTCGCTGAGGTTGGGGTCGCCGACGAACCACGCCGCCAATTCGCCGGCGCGATCGGCATCCGCGAAGAGGCGCGCGACGTGCCGGACCTGCGCCTTGTCGTTGGGCGGGCCGTGGTCGGGCCTGATCGCGTCCCGCCACCACGACGGCCAGACCTCGGCGAAGACGATCTGCGCGTCGGCGGGAAGGCCGAGCCCGGTCTCGAACGGCCAGATCCGCGCGCGGTCGGCCCAACGCGGATCGCCGCGCAATCGCCCGCACGACCGGGATGCCGGTCAGGCTTTGGCTGCCCACCGACCCGGTATAGGCGAGCTTCCAGCACGGCTGCGCCCCGACCATCCACTCGTCGATCAGCCGGCGCTCCTTCAGCGGCTCATCGCTGGTGTGGCCGCGGTGATGGCGCGGGCCGAGAAACTCGCCGGATTTTTTCGGCAGGACATCCCCAGAACGGAAACCGCGTGCCCGAGATCCGCTGATTCAATTTGGCGCCGACTTCGAAGCGGTCGTTCATGTTGTTTTCATTGTCGTGCAACAGGCCTGCGATCTCGTCCCACACGGCGCGCCACGGCGTCCCGGCGAGGCCGAGCCGGGCGGCGAACCCGGCGGGGTAGCCGAACGGAAAATCGAAGCCCGCGACGACCCGCTCGCCGCGCTCGCTCGCTCGCGCCAGCATGTCGGCGAGCAGTCCCTTGGCCGCGTGGCGGGTCGGGGGATTGCAGACGGTCTCGCCGTCCGCGCCGAGGCGACAGATCCAGATGCTGTCGCGGCCCTGCTTCGGGCGGCTTGCCGCGCTCCAGTCGACGATCACATAGGTATCGAACATCGCAACCCGTCATCCCGGCGAAGGCCGGGACCCATTTCGGCCATGGATACCGGCTTTCGCCGGTATGACACGAGAAATGAGCTGCGCGATTGGGTCCGCCGGTGCACGCGGCATCTCAGCGGTGGTCTCCAGAATGTTCGTGCGGGTGCTCGTGACCGTGGTGATGATCCGACCCCGGCGCCGCGCACGTGATGATGGTGGCCCTGCTGCGGCGTGCCGACCGCGTCTTCGTAGCCGATGATCCGCGTGCGGTATTTGCATAATTGGCAGTTCATCTTCGGCTCGCCCGACGGCGAATTCGCCGATGCGATCGATAAAGGTATCGATCACCCCGGCATGGTCGCGCAGATAGCCGCGCCTTGACGAATTCGATCTCGGGAAACCGCGCCGCGACCTCATCGGTCTGGGCGTAGATGCGTTTGACCAGGATTCCGGTGAACAGGAAATACGGGAACACGACGATGCGGCGGAAGCCGAGCCGCGCCGCGCGTTCGAGCGCCGCGTCGACGCGCGGGTGAGCGACCCCGCTGAACGCCGCCTCGGCCCAGCCGAACCCCATACCCTCCCACAGCATGCGCGCCAATCTTGGCGATGTTGGAATTGGCGTCGGGGTCGTTGGTGCCGCGGCCGACGACGACGAGCAGCGTCTGCGAGCGTCCCTCGGGCACCCCATGGGCGCCACTGCGGCGATGCGCTGCGGCAGCGGCGTCGAGCAGCTTCGGCTCGATCCCGAGGTCGCGGCCAAGCCGCACCTCGATGCCCGGGTTGGCGGCGATGAAGCTGTTCATCTCCCACGGCAGATCGTTCTTGACGTGGCTCGCGGCGAACAGCATGCCGGGGATCGCGAGGATCTGCCGCGCGCCGCGCGCCCGGAGCGCAGCCAGGCCCTCGCGCGATCGTCGGCCGCGCGAATTCGAGGTAGCCGGTGGCGAAATCGCCGCCCGGCGCGAGGCTCTTGAGGCGCGCGCGCAACGCCGCCGCGGCCGCTTCGAACTCGTCGACCGCCTCGGGATCGCGGCTGCCATGTCCGCACAGCAGCACCGCCGTCTCGCTCATTCAAGATCCTCCTGTCGGTTGATTGCGGCGGCGCGGCGGTTGACAGTGACGGCGCGATGCTCTGGGCGATGACCGTCTCGATAATCCTGCCGGATCTGCACGACCGGATGCTGTTGCTGCTCATGGGCCTCGCGATCGACGCCGCGTTCGGCGACATGCCGGCGGTCTTCGCCCGGGTGCCCGCATCCGATCGTGCTGGCCGGCCGCGCGATCGGTTTCTTCGAGAACAGGCTCAACCGCCCGAACCGCAGCGAGCGGGGCCGGCGCGAGCGCGGCATCGTCACGGTGATCGCGCTGGTCGCCGCGGCGGCCGCGCTCGGCTGGGCTCTGCATCGGTTGTGCCGCGGCAGCGCTGTCGGCGGGCTCGTCGAGGCGCTGGCGATCGGCATCCTGGTCGCGCAGCGCAGCCTCTTTCAGCATGTCGCCGCGGTCGCCGCGGCGCTCGCCCAGGGCGGATTGGCGGGTGGTTTGCCGGCCGGTCGGAACGCGGTCAGCCATATCGTCGGCCGCGACCCGATGCAGCCTTGACGTGCATGGCGTCGCGCGCGCGGCGATCGAGAGCCTCGCCGAGAATTTCAGCGACGGCGTGGTGGCGCCGGTCTTCTGGTACCTGGTGCTGGGGCTGCCGGGTCTCTTCGCCTACAAGATGGCGAACACGCTCGACAGCATGATCGGGCACCGCTCGGCGCGCTACCGCAGCTTCGGCTGGGCGGCGGCGCGGTTCGACGATCTGTTGAACCTGGTGCCGGCACCGCTCAGCGGCCTCCTGCTTGACCGGCGCGGCGCTGTTCGCCGGCGAGGCGATGCCCGGGCGTGCGTTCGCAGTGATGCTGCGCGACGGGCGCAAGCACCATTCGCCCAATGCCGGCTGGCCCGAGGCGGCGATGGCCGGTGCGCTCGGCCTCGCGCTCGCCGGGCCGCGGATCTATGCCGAGGGCGAGGTTCGCGACCCGTGGCTCGGCGACGGCACGCCGGACGCAACGCCGGCCGACATCATCAGCGCGCTGCGGCTCTATACGTTGGCCTGCCTGCTGCTGGCCGGCCTCGTTCTCGGCGCGTGGCTGATGGCGCATCTCACGCAGCCCGGGTGAGGCGCGGCGGCCGCGCCGCCGCGAGCAGCGCCGCAAGATCGAGGTGCCGTTCGAGATGGTCGGCGAGATTGTCGAGCACCGCGCTCGATCATCGCATCGTAAGCGATTGCGCCGCCCTCGACTGCCGAGCCGGGCGAGAAAGGCGCGGCGGAACCGGTCGCTGGCGAAGAGCCCATGCAGGTAGCAGCCGGCGACCCTGCCGTCGGCGCTGACCGCGCCGTCGGGTCGGCCGCCGAGATCGAGCATCGGCCGGGCGAGCCCGGGGCCGGCTGGTCGTGCCGAGATGCATTTCATAGCCGCAGACCGGCATGCCGCTCGCGATCTCGGTGCCGGCGGCCTCGACGAGCCGCTTGGCGCCGCCGAGCACCGGTCTCGACCTCGAGGAGCCCGAGCCCCGGCGCCGCGCCGGGCGGGCCATCGCTGCCCTCGCGGGTCGGCGATATGGCGGCCGAGCATCTGGTAGCCGCCGCACAGGCCGATGATGTGCCCGCCCTGGCGGCGATGCGCCAGGATGTCGATGTCCCAGCCCTCGCGGCGCAGCGCGGCGAGGTCCGCCAGCGTCGCCTTCGATCCCGGCAGGATGATCAGCGCGGCGTCGCGCGGCAATGGCGTTCCCGGCCGGACCAGCACGAGCTCGACCGCGGGCTCGGCGCGCGAGCGGGTCGAGATCGTCGAAATTGGCGATGCGCGGCAAGAGGGGGACGGCGATTTTGATTGTTGGCGACTTTCCAGCCCCCGCCCCAACCCTCCCCCGCTTGCGGGGGAGGGGGTACCCGCAGCGCCGCCGCCGCGCTCCCTCCCCCGCAAGCGGGGGAGGGTTGGGGTGGGGGCTCGGCCCGCGCTCAGCGCCATCGAATCTTCCGCGGGAAGGGCGCCGGCAGCGGGGAAATACGGTACGACGCCAAAGCACCGCAATCCGGTGCGCTCGCCGATCGCGGCGATGCCGCCGTCGAACAGGGCGATATCGCCGCGGAACTTGTTGACGATGTAGCCGACGAGCCGGGCGCGTTCGCTCGGAGCGCAGCAGCGCGTGGGTCCCGACGAGCTGGGCGATGACGCCGCCGCGCTCGATGTCGCCGACAAGGCGACCGGCACATCGGCGGCCTCGGCAAAGCCCATATTGGCGATGTCGCCGGCCCGCAGATTGATTTCGGCCGGGCTGCCGGCGCCTTCGACGAGGACGAGATCGGCCGCAGCGGCGAGCCGCTCGAAGGCGGCGAGCACCGCCGGCAACAGCGCCGGGGCGAGCGCGCGGTAATCGCGCGCCGATGCCGTCCGGTAGACGCGGCCGGCCAGCACGATCTGCGCCGTGCCTTCCGATTGCGGCTTCAACAGCACCGGGTTCATGTCGATCGCCGGCATGATGCCGCAGGCGCGCGCCTGCAAGGCCTGCGCCCGGCCGATCTCGCCGCCATCGGCGCGTCACGGCGGCGTTGTTCGACATGTTCTGCGGCTTGAACGGCCGCACGACGAGGCCGCGCCGGGTGAAGGCCCGGGCCAGACCGGCGACGAGCAGCGATTTCCCGACATCGGAGCCGGTGCCTTGCAGCATCAGCGCGCGGGCTACCATGCTTCCCAAAACCCAATAGCACCGTCATGCCCGGGCTTGACCCGGGCATCCACGCCTTCCGTCCGGCGGGGAAGGCTTGGCTCGTGGATGGCCGGATCAAGTCCGGCCATGACGGCTTTGAAATGCATCAGAACTCGATCCCCGGCTGCGCCTTGACCCCGGCGCGGAACGGATGCTTGACGAGGGTCATCTCGGTGACGAGATCGGCCGTCTCGATCAGCTCGGGCGGCGCGTTGCGGCCGGTGACGATGACGTGCAGATCGCGCGGCTTCGCCTTGAGCGCCGCGACGATCTCGCCGACCGGCAGATAGCCGTAGCGCAGCACGATGTTGAGTTCGTCGAGCAGAACGAGCCGGTAGGACGGGTCGGCGAGCATCGCCTGCGCCATGTCCCAGGCGGCGCGCGCGGCGGCGATGTCGCGGGCGCGGTCCTGGGTGTCCCAGGTGAAGCCTTCGCCCATCGCCCGGCAGGTGACGAGATCGGGGAATTGGGCGAGGAATGTGCGCTCGCCGGTGCTCCAGGCGCCCTTGACGAACTGCACGATCCCGACCCGCATGCCGTGGCCGATCGCGCGCAGCACCATGCCAAAGGCGGCGGTCGATTTACCCTTGCCGGCCCCGGTATGGACGATCAGGAGGCCGCGTTCCTCGGTCCTGGTCGCGAGCACGCGGCGCCGCGCCGCCTGGCGGCGCTCCATCTTCTCGCGATGCAGCCGGTTGATTTCGTCTTCGCTGAGCGGCGAGTCACTCATCGCGCATCAGCTCCGCGCGCAGGCTGTTGCGTTTGGGGCGCCACAGCCCGCGCTCGATCGCCTCGCGGAAGCGGCTGCGGGTTTCGGCGAGCGCGGCGGGGTTGTGCGCGGCCATGAACCCGTGCACCGCCTCGTCGCCGAGATAGGCGTCGTAGAGCGCCTCGAAATGCGCATCGTCGACCGCGCGGGCGGTGGCGGCGAAGGCGAAGAGATAATCGACCGTCGCGGCGATCTCGGCGGCGCCCTTGTAGCCGTGCCGCATTACCCCGGCGATCCAGCGCGGGTTGGCGGCGCGGCCGCGCACGATGCGGCCGATCTCCTCGCGCAAGCGTGCGGATGCGCGGCCGGTCGGGCTGCGAGTGATCATTGTGGTAGACCGCCGGATTGCGCCCCGAGAGATGGCGCACCGCGAGCGCGAGGCCGCCCTCGAACTGGTAGTAATCGTCGCTGTCCAAGAGATCGTGCTCGCGGTTGTCCTGGTTGTGCAGCACCGCGTCGGCGCCGGCGAGGCGGGCTTCGAAGAGCCCGCGCTCGGCGCGGCCCTCGCCGCCGGCGCCATAAGCCCACTGGCTCCAGCCGAGATAGGCATCCGCGAGATCGCCATCCTCCTGCCAGATCCGCTCGTCGATCAGGGTTTGCAGCCCAGCGCCATAGGCGCCCGGTTTGGAGCCGAAAACCCGGTAGCCGGCGCGCAACGCGGCCTCGTCCGGGGCGATGCCTTCGGCTTCGAGCGCCCGCCGGTCGGCGGCGACGCGCGCGGCAAGCGGGTTGGTCTCGGGCGGCTCGTCGAGCGCGGCGACCGCGCGCACCGCGCTGTCGAACAGATCGATGAGCCCGGGAAAGGCGTCGCGGAAGAACCCGGAAATGCGCAAGGTGACATCGACCCGCGGCCGGTCGAGCACCGAAGCCGGCAGGATCTCGAACCCGGTGACCCGCCCGCTCGCCGCTTCCCACACCGGACGCGCGCCAATGAGGGCCAAAGCCTGGGCGATGTCGTCGCCGCCGGTGCGCATGTTCGCGGTGCCCCAGGCCGAGAGCGCCAGGCGCGCCGGGTAGCTGCCGTGCTCCTGGGCATGGCGCTCGACCAGCAATCCCGCCGAATGCCAGCCGAGCTGCCAGGCCGCCGGGGTCGGCACCGCGCGGGTATCGAGCGAATAGAAATTGCGCCCGGTCGGCAGCACCTCGGGCCGGCCGCGGCTCGGCGCGCCGCTCGGGCCGGGCGCGACAGCCCGGCCGTCGAGCGCGGCCAGGATTCCGGCGATCTCGGCCTCTGCCGCAGGCGGCGACCGCCGGGCGCAACACCCGCTCGATCCAGCCGAGCACGGCGCGCGTCTGGTGCCACTCCGGCTCGGGCTCGGCCATCCCGGAGACCAGGCGCAGCGCCAGCGCCTCAAGCCGCTCGACGGTGTCGCCGGCGGTGCGCCAGTCCCCACCCGCCCGCGGCTCGCGCAGCGGACTCCCTCCCCCGCTTGCGGGGGAGGGTTGGGGTGGGGGCTCCTGTGCGAGCGCCTCCGGCCGTGGGCCGGTCCACGGCTCGGCGAGCTCCAGCATCAGCGGGTCGGCGCCGAGGGCGAGATCGGCGGCGAGCGCGCGCAGCAGCGATTCGGCTTCCGCGCCGGCCGCCGCGCCGCGCCCGCGCGAAGGCGAGCAGCAACCCGTCGAGCCGCTCGCCCGCGGGGCTTTGCCCGAAGACATGCAGCCCGTCGCGGATCTGCAACTCCTTCAGCTCGCACAAAAACCCGTCGAGCTTTTGCAGCGCGCGGGGCAAATCCTCACCGGCGGCGATGCCGCAATCGCGATCGATGCCGGCGGCTCCGGGCGCGTTCCAAAATCTCGGCGGCGAGCGGCGCGACGCGGCGCGGGTCGCCGCGCGCGGCCTCGTAATATTCGTCGATCAGGCGCTCCAGCTCGGCCTGCGGGCCATAGCTGCCGGCGCGCGTCAACGGCGGGGTCAGATGGTCGATGATGACCGCCTGCGAGCGCCGCTTGGCCTGGCTGCCCTCGCCGGGATCGTTGACGATGAACGGATAGAGATGCGGCAACGGCCCGAGCACCGCCTCGGGGAAGCATTCCGACGACAGCGCGAGCGCCTTGCCGGGCAGCCATTCCAGCGTGCCGTGCTTGCCGAGGTCGATGACCGCGTCGGCGCGGAAGCTGTCGGCGAGCCAGGCATAGGCCGCGAAATAGGAATGCGGCGGCACCAGCGCCGGGTCGTGATAGGTCGCTTTCGGATCGAGATTGTAGCCGCGCGCCGGCTGGATCAGCACCGCGACATTGCCGCTCCAGAAGCCGGGGATCGCAAAGCGGCCGCAATCGACCCGGCCCGGGCGGAAGAACGGGTCGCGCTCGGCCGCGCCCCATTGCGCCTCGACGCGCTGCTGCACGGAGCCGGCAGGCTGCCGAAAAAAGCCGAATAATCGGCGAAGGACAGGGTTTCCTCGGCCGGCGCATGGGGCCGCGCGTTGGTCGGCCCGGCGAGCAGGCGCTCCATCAGCGCCGCGCCGTCTTGCGGCATGTCGCCGGTGCGGTAGCCGGCCTCGCTGAGCGCGCGCAGGATCGCGATCGCCGATTGCGGCGTGTCGAGCCCGACCCCGTTGCCGATGCGGCCGTCGCGGTTCGGGTAATTGGCGAGGATGATCGCGACCCGCCGCTCGGCGGGCGGCTTTGCGCGCAGCCGCGCCCAGTTGCGCGCGAGATCGGCGACAAAAGCGACCCGGTCGGCGACCGGCCGGTAGCCGACGAGATCGGCCTCGGTCTCGGGGTCGCGGCCTGAGTCCATCGGGCGGCGCCTTGAACGAGACCGCGCGGGAGAGGATGCGGCCGTCGATCTCGGGCAGGGCCACGTTCATCGCCAGATCGCGCGGGCCCAGACCGCGCGTGCCGTCGCGCCACGATTCCTCGTCGCCGCCCGAGAAGACGATCTGCAACACCGGGCAATCGGCCAGGAGCGGGTCGTGCCCGCCCGCGGCGGCGACCGAAAAGCCGGTCGCGTTGAGGATCACAGCGGGCGGATAGGCGGCGAACGCTTGCGCCAGCAGCGCCGCGGCTTCCGGCTCCTTCAGGCTGTGGACAAAGACCGGCAACGGCCGCAGCCGGCGCGAACAGCAGCGCCTGCGACCAGCGCATCGACCGGCGCGGTGTTGCCGGATTGGACGAGCGCGCGATAGAAGACGATCGGCACGACTCCGCCATCGCCGCGCCACGCGGCGGCGATGTCGTCGAGGCTCGGCAGCGCGCGGCCCGGCCAATAGAGCCCGGCGCGCAGCAGCGGCGCCGGCTCGGCCCAGTCGGCGCCCTCGCCGATCAGGCTCGCCGCATAGCGCAGGAAATTGTCGGCGTTGCCGGGGCCGCCTTCGGCGAGATAGCGCCAGAGCCGCCGGCAGGCGGCGGCCGGCACGGTCGAGAGCCGCGCCAGCTCGGCATCGGGCTTGTCGTCGCCCGGCAGCAGCGCCAGCGGGATGCCATGCTCGCGGCAGGTCTCGACCAGCCGCTCGACCCCGTACGGCCAATAGGCGCTGCCGCCCAGCAGCCGCGCGACGACCAGCCGGGCCTGGGCGACCAATTCCATGTAGAGGTCGACCGAGAAATTGTGGCCGAGGCGCAGCACCGGCGCGAGCCGCAGGCTCGGCGCCGCGGGATCCTCGGCGCGCCGCCGCGCCTGCGCCGCCGCGAGCAGCGCGATCTCGGTGTCGGCGCTCGCCAGCACGACGATGTCGCCTGGGGTCTGGGCGAGATCGACCGCCGCCGATCCGTCGGCGATGATCCCGGGCTCGGTGGCGAGCAGGTGCATCTCACACCGCTGCGAGCGCCGAGCGGATCGCGGCGCGGTCGATGCCCTTCTTGCCGATCACGACGAGCCGGCTCGCCCGGCGCTCGTCCGGCGAACCATGGGCGGTCGAAATGCTGCTGCGACGCGGTCGCCGACCGCCTGCACGACGAGGCGGCGGTCGCGGCCGGGGACATCGAGAAAGCCCTTGACCCGCAGCACGTCGTGGGCGCGGATCAGCGCCGCGAGCCGGGCGCCGAAAGCGCGTCTCGTCTGCGACCGGCCCGCGCTCGACGACAAAGCTGTCGAAATCGTCGTGGTCGTGCTCGCCATCGAGATCGTGGCACGACGGGCGGGCGGCGAGGTCGTCCTCGGCCGAAGCGGCGAGGCCGAGCGCGACCGCCGGCGCGACCCGGCCCTGCTCGGCATCGATCAGCTTCACGCCGGGCCGCAGCCGCGCCGTCGATGTCGCGGCGCAGCGCGGCGAGCCGGTCGCGCGCGACGAGGTCGGTCTTGTTGAGGATCACGAGATCGGCGCAGGCGAGCTGATCGCCGAACACCTCTTCGAGCGGGTTGTCGTGGTCGATCGCCGGGTCGGCGGCGCGCTGCGCGCGCGACCGCCTCGGGGTCGCTCGCAAAGCGGCCCGCGGCGGCGGCCGCGGCGTCGATCACCGTCACGACGCCGTCGACCGTCAGGCGGGTGCGGATCTCGGGCCAGGCGAAGGCCTGCACCAGCGGCTTCGGCAAAGCGAGGCCCGAGGTTTCGACGACGATGTGGTCGGGCGGCGCGGCGCGGTCGATCAGCCGGGTCAGGGTCGGCAGGAAATCGTCGGCGACGGTGCAGCACAAGCAGCCATTCGCCAGCTCGACGATATCCTCGTCAGAGCATGCCGCGTCGCCGCAGCCGAGCAGCAATTCGCGGTCGATGCCGAGTTCGCCGAACTCGTTGACGATGATCGCGAGGCGATGGCCCGACGGCCGCGGCGAGCAGATGGCGCACGAGGCTGGTTTTGCCGGCGCCGAGAAAGCCGGTGACGATCGTCGCCGGGATGCGGCGCATCGGCTCAGCCCCCCTTCAACACCAGCGGCAGCCCCGCGGCGACAAAGACGACGCGGTCGGCGAGCGCGGCCAATTCCTGGTTGAGACGGCCGGCGGCGTCGCGGAAGCGACGGCCGAGCGGGGTCTCCGGCACGAGGCCGAGCCCGACCTCGTTGGCGACCAGCACAACGGGACCCGCCGCATCGCGCAGCGCCATGTGCAATGTCGCGAATTCCTCGTCGATCGGCGCCCCGGCCTGCATCAGGTTCGACAGCCACAAGGTCAGGCAATCGATCAGCAGCGGGCGCGCGGGGGTCGGCCTCGGCGGCGATCGCGTCGGCCACGGCGAGCGGCGCCTCGACCGTGCGCCAGAAGGCGCCGCGCCCGCCACTATCCCGTCTGGCGCGATGCGCGGCGATGCGCGCGGCCATCTCGTCGTCGCCCGCCTCGGCGGTCGCGCAATAGGTGCCGCACGCCGCGGCGCCTTCGACGAGCGCTTCGGCATAGCGGCTCTTGCCCGAGCGCGCGCCGCCCAGGACCAGGGTCAGCGGGGGCAGCTGCCCCGCATCGGGTGACGACAATGGCTCCTCCTCCGCCCGAGGAATTGGCTCGTTATGCGCCCCGAGAGGCGGCGATGCGGAGGTCTCCTGGCTCGGGGTCGTCGCCCGCGGCGCCTTCCCGGCCCGCACCCTACCTCCCCCGCAGCGGGGGAGGGTAGGTGGCCAGTGGCGGTTGCCGCGGGCTCGCCGCTAACAGTTGCGGGGGCAGCGCCGGTCTTGCACCGGACTTCCCTGTCGCATCGCTCGGGCGACGCTAGCACGCCGCCGGGCGTCGCGTCACGCCTCTGTCGGCAGGTTTACCGCGGCGGGCGGTTGACCGTGACGACGCGCCAGCCATGCCCCATGCCGGGGCCGTCGATGTGGTCGATGCGGGTCAACGAGCAGTTTTCCATCGTGAAGGCGAGGCAGGCCTCGGGGTCGAGGCCGAGCGCGAGGCCGAGCGCCGAGCGGATCGTGCCGCCATGCGCGACGGCGATGATGTCGCGTCCGCGATTTGCTGTCGAGCACGCTGGTGAATCGCGCGCGCGACCCGCTGCATCATATCGACAAAGCTCTCGCCGCCCGGCGCGCGCTGATGCGCCGGGGCATGCCAGAAGCGGTGGAACGCGCCGCCGCGCGAGTGGCGCAGCTCCTCATAGGTCAGGCCCTGCCAGTCGCCAAAATTCTGCTCGGCGAGGTCGGGGATCGCCGGCGCGTCGGGGCCGGGGATCGGGTCGGGCCCGGTCAGCCCGGCGCGCACGATCGCCCGCGCGGTTTCGTGGGTGCGCCGCAGATTGCTCGTCACCCATGCCGCGTCGCGCGGCAATTGGCGGGCGAGGCCGGCAAACACCGCGGCATCGGTGCAGTCGCACGGCATGTCCTTCTGGCCGTAGATGCGGCCGTCATGGTCGACCGGCGCGTGCCGCACCCACCAGAAGCGCGTCGTCGTCGCGGTCTCGTCGGGCCGCAGGCGCCAGTCGCCGGCGGGTGCTGGCGAAGCCCCGCTCATCTCGCCGCCGCCACGAGCAGCATCACGATCTCCCCGATCTGCTGGAAGAAGCCCAGGACATCGCCGGTGTAGCCGCCGATCTGACGGTGCGCAAGCACCGCGGCGAGCGCGACGGCGCCGCCGCTCAAAGCGAGCGCGATCGCGCCGGTCGCCGGCCCCAGCACCGCGAGCGCGATCACGCCACCGAGTGTCCCCGCAATGATCGCGACGGGGAGGCTTGGACGGCCGGCCATCGCGCCGAGCCCATCCGCGCGCGCCGGCGCCAGGATCCGCATCAAGGGCGGCAGGGCGCCGCGCGAGGCGGCATGCGCCGCGATCAGCGCGAGGCCGGCATGAATGGGCTCGCCGATCGTGGCGAGCGCGGCGGAGCGCAGCCCGATGCTGAGCACCAGCGCGATGACCCCGAAGCTGCCGTGTCGGCTGTCCCGCATGATCGCGAGCTTTTCTTCGGGGCTGCCGCCGCCGCCAAAGCCGTCGGCGGCATCGGCGAGGCCATCCTCATGGAGGGCGCCGGTCAGCGCGAGACCGGCGGCCAGCGCAATCAGCGCGGCCGGAGCATCGCCGCAGCCCAGCAATTCGGCGCCCAGAAAGGCGAGCGCGGCGAGCGCGCCGATCCCGGCGCCGACCAATGGAAACGCCCATGACGCTGCGGCAATCGCGCCGTCCGCGGGCTGCGCCGCGCCGTCCGCGGGCTGCGCCGCGCCGACCGGCAGCCGCGTCAGCACCGCAACTGCGGTGATGAATTGGTTGAACGGCCCGTCTTGCCCGGCCATGCGCGCGACCCTAGAGCTAACCGCCGGCGATCCACCACGCCGCCCCGATGCCGCCGAGCGCCAACAGCGCGAGCACGGCAGCCGGTGCGGCGGCCGGGCGCGCGCCGGCAAAGGCCATTGTATAGGCGGCCTTCAATATATTGTTCGACGCGGCGGCGATCAGGATCGCGGCCGCTCCGGCGCTGGCCGACAGCGGCGCCGCGCCGCCGGCCGCGACGCTGAGCACGAACGGATCGATGTCGCTGAACCCGACGATCGCCGCCAGCCCGAAGAGGCCGCTTTCGCCGAACTCGGCCCGCGCCCACGTGGAGGCAACCGAGATCACCACGAACAGCGCCGCGAAGATGAACGCGGCGCTCAGCTCCAGCGGGTTGGTGGGCGAGGCGGTGGCCGCTTGGGTCGCCGGCGGCGCGGCGCGCAGCCGATACCACAGACCGGCCAGCGCGAGGCCGGCCACCGCGAGCATCAGCAGCGTCGGCGCCAGGGCGCGGGCGAGCGGCAGGTCGAACATCGCGACGATGATCAGCAGGCGAACATACATGACCGACGTCGCCAGCATGATGCCGGTCTGCGCCTGCCGCAGCATCGCGGGTTCGGCGTGGGCCCGCTTCGCCAGGATCACGGTCGTGGCGGTCGAGGAATAAAGCCCGCCGAGCACCGCTACCCAGAGGTCGGCGCCCGGCGGCGCGACATAGCGCTGCAGCAGATAGCTCGCATACGAAACGGTGGTCACCGCGAGGACCGCCAGCCACACCTGATGCGGCGTGATCTCGGTGAGGCGCGTCACCGGCTCGTTCGGCAGGAACGGCAGAACCAGGCCGGTCAGGATCAGGAACTTGCCGGCGGTGATGATTTCGCCGATCTCGATCTGGCGGGCCAGGCCGTGCAATCGTTCCCGCGCCGGTCAACAGCAGCACCGCCGCGACAGCGACGCCGATCGCCATCCATGGCGGCTCGGCGAGGGCGATCGGCCCCAGGAGATAGGCCAGCACGTTGCAGACCGGCACGACCAGCCCGACATTGGGGCGGCCGTCCGGGTCGATCTCCGCGACGTGGCGCCAGTAATAGCAGGTCAGCCAGGCCCCGAGCACCAGGAGGCCGACGCTGAGCGGCAGCAGATGCTGGCTGTCGAGCCGGTAGAGCAGCCCGCCGGCCAGCGCCAGCAGCGGAAACGTGCGCACTCCGCCCGGCCGCGCCGCCTGGGCGTGGAACTCCTCGAAAGCCAGGCCGAAGAAGAAGCCGAGACCGAGCAGCAGCAGAAAACCGGCGATCGGCGAGGCGGTCGTCATCGCCCGCGGCTCAGCCGAGCCCGTGACGCCAATCGGCGATGCTGAAGAGGCTCACGCCGCGATTTTGCCGAGCCGCGCCGCGCGGTAGCGGATCGTCCGCCAGGCGAGACGGCTGGCAACTAGGCCGAGCCGGCCGTTCGGCGTGAGGCCGACCGCCTTCAACAGCATCGCGACGCCGCGCTCGACATGGTGCGGCGCGGTAGAGCGGATAGGCGCGCCGGGCGTAGGCGCCGACATAGCGCCGCCGGTCATAAGGGCGACTCGTCCTCATTGGCGGCGTAATAGGCATAGGCCAGCTCGTCGTCCTCCGATTCGGCGATTCGTCCGAGCGCGACGCGCAGCCGCGCCAGCCGCCCGATCCGCTCGCGTTCGAGGCAGCGATCGAGGTTCTTGTAGAACAGCCGATAATGGCGCAGCTCGTCGGCGGCGATATGGCGGCAGATTTCCTGCAGCACCGGCTCGACCGCCGCCTCGCGCAGCGCGGAGTAATAGGCGCTGGTGCCGATCTCGACGATGCAGCGCGCCACCATCTCGCCGGCGCGCGAGCCGCGGCGCGAGCGGTCGCTGTCGAAATCGACCTGGAAGCCCTCCTGAAAGCGGGCAAACGCCCGAGCGAAATCGAACCCGGGGTCGGCGAGCGCCGCCCAGCGCGCCAGCGCCTCGCCGTGCTGGATCTCCTCCTCGCCCCAGCGCCGCGCGGTTTCCTGGAACGCCGGGTCGTCGGCGAAAATCCGGCACAGATGATGGGCATAGGCCGCGCCATTGTGCTCGACCAGGCTCGCCGCCTTGACGATGCGGACGATCTCGGGATCGAGCTTCGCAGGGTCGAAGCGGTCCCACGGAATATCGTCGAGCGTCCACGAGCCCATGCCGCCTCCCCTCGGCCGGTGTAATCGATTTGTCTTATACACCAGGCATGCGGGAAAGCTCCCGCGCAGTGCGGATGGCCGCCTTAGCGGCCGATTTCGGCGAGCGCCTGGAGCTTGGCGCGGGCGACGCTCTGCTGGCGTTCGAGATGGCGCAGCTCGGCCAGCGAGGCGCTCGCGCTCGGTGCCTTGGGCGCGCGCCACCTGCTCGCGCAGGCTCGGCAGATTGCCCTCGACCTCGGTCAGTTCGCGATCGAGCGCGGCGCGGTCGAGCGCGTCGGGGGCCATCGCCTCGTCGGCCAGCACCGTGCAGCGCTCCGGCGTCACCTCGGCGATGCCGCCGACGACAAAGATGCGCTCGGTGATGGCGCGGCCCTCATAGATGTCGATCGTGCCCGGCCGGATCGTCGAGATCAGCGGCGCGTGGCCCGGCAGCACGCCGAAATTGCCCTCGCTGCCCGGCACCACCACCATCTCGACCTCGCGCGAGACGATCAGGCGCTCCGGCGTCACCAGCTCGAACTGCACGCGATCGGCCATCAGCAGGTTCCCCGCGATAACCAAAACCGTCATTCCGGGATGCTCCGAAGGGGCAGACCCGGAATCCATGAACACGAAACCTTGTCGGGAGGGCGACGACCGTCGGAGATTCCTCCGAGCGGTCCGTGTGCATGGGTTCCGGGCTCGCGGGCTGCCGCCCGCGCCCCGGAATGACGGTGGGAAATCGAGTCATCACGCCGCTTCCGCTGCCATCTTGCGTGCCTTGTCGACCGCCTCCTCGATCGTGCCGACCATGTAGAACGAGGCTTCGGGCATCTCGTCGTACTCGCCGGCGACGATGCCCTTGAAGCCCTTGATCGTGTCTTCGAGGTTGACGAAGCACGCCGGGGGTGCCGGTGAACACCTCGGCGACATGGAAGGGCTGCGACAGAAAGCGCTGGATCTTGCGCGCCCGCGCGACGGTCAGCCGGTCCTCTTCCGACAGCTCGTCCATGCCGAGGATCGCGATGATGTCCTGCAGCGATTTGTAGGTCTGCAGCACGCGCTGCACGTCGCGCGCGACCTGGTAATGCTCGTCGCCGACGACCCGCGGGTCGAGCATGCGCGAGGTCGAATCGAGCGGGTCGACCGCGGGATAGATGCCGAGCTCGGCGATCTGGCGCGACAGCACCGTCGTCGCGTCGAGATGGGCGAATGACGTCGCCGGCGCCGGGTCGGTCAGATCGTCGGCCGGCACGTAGATCGCCTGCACCGAGGTGATCGAGCCCTTCTTGGTGCGTGGTGATGCGCTCCTGCAAGCGTTCCCATATCGGTCGCCAGGGTCGGCTGATAGCCGACCGCCGACGGGATGCGGCCGAAGAGCGCCGACACCTCGGAGCCGGCCTGGGTGAAGCGGAAGATGTTGTCGACAAAGAACAGCACGTCCTGGCCTTCCTCGTCGCGGAAATATTCGGCGAGGGTCAGGCCCGAGAGGCCGACGCGGGCGCGCGCCCCCGGCGGCTCGTTCATCTGGCCATAGACGAGGGCCGCCTTGGAGCCCGGCCCGTCGGCGGTGATGACCCCCGATTCCATCATCTCGTGATAGAGGTCGTTGCCCTCGCGGGTGCGCTCGCCGACCCCGGCGAACACCGAATAGCCGCCATGCGCCTTGGCGATGTTGTTGATCAACTCCATGATGATGACGGTCTTGCCGACCCCGGCGCCGCCGAACAGCCCGATCTTGCCGCCCTTGGCATAAGGCGTCAGCAGATCGACGACCTTGATGCCGGTGACGAGGATCTCGGCCTCGGTCGACTGGTCGACGAATTCGGGCGCCGGCCGGTGGATCGGCAAGCGGCGGTTGGTGTTGACCGGGCCGCGCTCATCGACCGGCTCGCCGATCACGTTGAGGATGCGGCCCAGCGTCTCGGGGCCGACCGGCATCATGATCGGGCCGCCGGTATCGACGACCTCGGCGCCGCGCACCAGCCCGTCGGTGGTGTCCATCGCGACCGTGCGCACGGTGTTCTCGCCGAGATGCTGGGCCACTTCGAGCACCAGCGTGCGCCCGGCATTGTCGACCTGCAGCGCGGTCAGGATCGGCGGCAATTCGCCCTCGAAGCGGACATCGACGACCGCGCCGATGATCTGGGCGATCGTGCCGGAATTGGTTCTTGCCATGTTCGTCAGTGTTCCTCGTCGCTATGGCCAACATAGCAATCGTCATTGCCCGGGCTTGGCCCGAAGCAATCTCGTCGCAAGAGACTGCGCTCGGCATCTGTCGAGATGGCCGGCTCGGTCCGGCCATGAACGGATCGACGGTGACAGCCCATGACCGGCTCACAGCGCCTCGGCGCCGGAGATGATCTCGATCAGCTCCTTGGTGATGACGGCCTGGCGCGTGCGGTTGTAGTTCATCGTCAGCCGGTCGATCATCTCGCCGGCGTTGCGCGTCGCGTTGTCCATCGCGGTCATCCGCGCGCCCTGCTCGCTCGCCGCGTTTTCCAGGAGCGCGGTATAGATCTGCACCGCGAGGTTGTTGGGCAACAGCTCGGCGAGGATCTCCTCCTCCGAGGGTTCGAATTCGTAGACCGCGCCGGCCAGCCCCGCCGCCGCCGTTTCGGCCCGCCGCGGCGGGCGGCGCAAACGGGATCAGCTGCTGCACCGTGACGATCTGCGTCATCGCCGAGCGGAAGCGGTTGAAGACGATCGTGCAGAGGTCGAACTCGCCGGCCTCGAACAGCGCCAGGAGGCGCGCGGCGATGTCGCGCGCCTCCTCGAACGACACGCGGCGGCGGCCGACTTCGGTCAGGCTGTCGTGGATCAGCCGGCCATAGTCGCGGCGCAGGCTGTCGCGCCCCTTCCGGCCGATGGTCAGGATCTTGACCGTCTTGCCGGCATTGTCGAGTTCGCGGATGCGGCGCCGCGCCTCGCGCAGGATCGAGGTGTTGAAGCCGCCGGCGAGACCGCGGTCGGAGGTCGCGACGACGAGCAGATGCACATCGTCCCTGCCGGTGCCGGCCAAGCAGCGGCGGGGCGCCGGGCTGCCCGGCCATGCCGGCGGCGAGCGAGGCGAGCACCCGCTCCATGCGCTGGGCATAGGGCCGCGCCGCCTCGGCCTGCTCCTGCGCGCGGCGCAGCCGCGAGGCGGCGACCATCTTCATCGCCGCGGTGATCTTCTGGGTCGAGCGGACGCTGCGGATGCGGTTGCGCAGGTCTTTCAGGCTGGGCATGGGCTAAGCCTGATTCATTCGATTTGTCATGCCCGGCGAAAGCCGGGCACCCACCGATCGAGCTTGCGCGTCGGTTGAACTAGGTCCCGGCTTGCGCCGGGATGACAATGTTTCTGACGTTGCGCGAGGTCATGCTGCATCACGCAAAGGTCCGGGCGAAGCCGTCGCAGAACTCGGTCAGCCCCTTTTCGGTCGCGTCCGAGATCTCGCGCTCGTCGCGGATCGCCGCCAGCAGATCGGGGTGCTTGGCGCGCAAATCGGTCAGCATCGACTGCTCGAACCGGCCGACATCGGCGACATCGACGCGGTCGAGATAGCCGCGGGTGCCGGCAAAGATCGCCACCACCTGCTCCTCGACCGGCACCGGCGAGAATTGCGGCTGCTTCAACAGCTCGGTGAGGCGCGAGCCGCGCGCCAGCAGGCGCTGCGTCGCGGCGTCGAGATCGGAGGCGAATTGCGAGAAGGCCGCCATCTCGCGATATTGCGCGAGTTCCAATTTGATGCGCCCGGCGACCTGCTTCATCGCCCTGATCTGCGCCGCCGAGCCGACCCGGCTGACCGACAGCCCGACATTGATGGCCGGACGGATGCCGCGATAGAACAGATCGGTCTCGAGGAAGATCTGCCCGTCGGTGATCGAGATCACATTGGTCGGGATGTAGGCCGAGACGTCGCCGGCCTGGGTCTCGATCACCGGCAACGCGGTCAGCGAGCCGGCGCCGTGCTCGTCGTTCATCTTGGCGGCGCGCTCCAGCAGCCGCGAATGCAGATAGAACACATCGCCCGGATAGGCTTCGCGGCCGGGCGGGCGGCGCAGCAACAGCGACATCTGGCGATAGGCGACGGCGTGCTTCGACAGATCGTCGTAGACCATCAGCGCGTGCATGCCGTTGTCGCGGAAGAACTCGCCCATCGCGCAGCCGGCATAGGGCGCGAGGAATTGCAGCGGCGCCGGCTCGGAGGCGGTCGCCGCCACGACGATCGAGTAGTCGAGGGCGCCGTAATCCTGCAAGGTCTTGACGATCTGCGCGACCGTCGAGCGCTTCTGGCCGATCGCGACATAGATGCAGTAAAGCTTCTTCGATTCGTCGGTGCCGGCATTGACCTGGCGCTGGTTGAGGATCGTGTCGATCGCCAGCGCGGTCTTGCCGGTCTGGCGGTCGCCGATGATCAGCTCGCGCTGGCCGCGGCCGATCGGCACCAGCGCGTCGATCGCCTTCAGCCCGGTCTGCACCGGCTCGTGCACCGATTTGCGCGGCACGATCCCCGGCGCCTTGACCTCGACCCGGGTGCGGGTCACGTCGGCGAGCGGGCCCTTGCCGTCGATCGGGTTGCCGAGCGCGTCGACGACCCGGCCGAGCAGCCCGCGGCCGACCGGCACATCGACGATCGCGCCGGTGCGCTTCACGGTGTCGCCCTCGCCAATGCCGCTGTCGTCGCCGAAGATCACGACGCCGACATTGTCGCTTTCGAGATTGAGGGCCATGCCCTTCATCCCGTTCGGGAACTCGACCATCTCGCCGGCCTGGACCTTGTCGAGCCCATAGATGCGGGCGATGCCGTCGCCGACCGACAGCACCTGGCCGACCTCGGCGACATCGGCCTCGCTGCCGAAACCGGCGATCTGCTGCTTCAGGATCGCCGAAATTTCCGCCGCACGGATTTCCATGTCTTCCTGTCCCTCCCTCTACCCGGTGCGCCTTCATCGCCAGCCGCAGCGTTGCAGCCGGCTGTTCAACGATGCGTCGACCATCCGCGAGCCGATCTTGACGATCATGCCGCCCAAGAGGCCGGGGTCGACGCGAATGTCCAGCGTCACGCGCGCCCCGACCGCGCGGCGCAGCTGCTCGGCGAGAGCGGCCTCGCGCGCCGCGTTCAGCGGCTGCGCGACGGTGACCTCGGCGGTGACCTCGCCGCGCCGCTCGGCGAGCTTTTTCGAGATAGGCCTCGATCATCGCCGGCACCGCAAAGAGGCGCCGGTTCCTCGCGACCACCCCGAGAAAATCGCGGGTCAGGTCCGACAATCCGGCGCGCTCGCCGAGCGCGGCGACCGCCTTGCCCTGCTCGGCGCGCGACACGACCGGGCTGCGCAACAACCGCACGAGATCGGCGCTCTCGTGCAGCATCGCGCGCAGCTCGCGCAGATCGCCGGCGACGGCATCGAGCGCGTGGCGCTCATCGGCCAGATCGAACAGCGCCGCCGCATAACGTTCAGCCAGGCCGGAGGTGCCTGTCGCTTCAGCCAATCGAAAGCGGTCCCCAATCAGCGCGCCGGCGGAGGAGCGGTCGCGACAACTCGTTGCCTTTGGGGATCTCGGCGCAGACGCCCACTCCCGGGGCCGCCCGGCCCCGCGAAATCCGCGCGGTTCCTAACATAGATCCTTCGCCGCGCGCAACCATCCGGGCGCACCCGCGGCATCGGCGGCGCCGGCTCTCGTTCACCGGGAAGTGGTAGGAAGACATATGCTGGCTACCCCGCTCTCTGATCCGATACTCACGCGCTTCCGCGCCGCACTCGAAGATCTCTACGGGGACCGGCTCGAGCGCGTGATCCTATTCGGCTCGCACGCCCGCGGCGATGCGCATCCCGATTCCGACTATGATGTGGCGGTTTTTCTGAGAGACCTTGCCGATCGTTGGAGCGAAATTCGGCGCCTCTCGGCGATCGAAACAGATATCCTCTCCGAAACCGGCGCCTTCATTCACTCGATGCCGTATCCGGCCGGCTCTTACCGGCGGCGCACGCCGTTGATGCACGAGATCCGCGGCGAGGGCGTCGATCTGTGAGGCCGGAGGCCCAAACCTATCTTGACAAGGCACGTCAATCCCTCGCCCATGCCCGCGCGATTTTGAAGATTGAACTCGGCGACGAGGCCGGCCGCGCCAAAGCATCGAGATCCGCGTTGCGCCTGCTTCCCAACCACCAAAAGCCGAGTATTGTCGCATAAGAGCACCGAGGCAGGGATTTAGGGACGGGGGGCATCGCCGCGATGGGAGCGATATGGAAACTCGTTCATACCTTGATCGTGATCGGTCTTCTGGCCGCAGCGCCGACAAACGCGGGGCAGGACAATCTCCCTCAGCGCGGCTGAGGCCGGTGATCTTTCCGGGGTGAAAGCACTGCTCGCTGCGAACGCCGACGTGAACGCTAGGGGGCGCAGCGGGGTCACGGCGCTAATGGTTGCCGCATTTAAGGGCCATCTGGAGATGGTGCGGGTCTTGCTCGCAGCGAGGGCTGACGTGAACGCCAAGATGACTGACGGCAACACGGCGTTGATCGTTGCCTCGCAGAACGGCCACCTGGAGGTGGTGCGGGCCTTGATCGAACGTGGATCACCGGGACAAGCCCGGTGATGACGGCTGAAGGGTGATCGAACCCGACCGGACTCCGCTCTAAAATCCCGCAGCGGATCAACCATACGCCCTCCTGACATAGACCCTGCGGAAAGCTGTACCGACCGTTTGACCTGGGCGCGCGCCGAGCCGGGCGAGGCGCACGCTGCCGCGGCAATTGCGAAGCATGGCCTGCAGATTGACCGCGCGCTCGGCTCAGTGCCATCCGAGCCGCTCGAGTTCGGCTCGACAGACGGCGGCGAGTTCTGGCAGTCCGACCTTGATCGTCTCCCAGATGATCTCTGCCTCACGCACAAAATATTCGTGGGCCAGAATATTCCGCATGCCGAGGATCTGGCGCCACGGCACTTGCGGATATCGGGACCTCACCTCATCGCCAACGCCCTTGGCAGCCTCTCCGATCGCCAGAATCCGATAGGCGGTGGCGTCCTGGACATCGGCGTCCTCGAGAAATCGCTCTCGGTCGAGCCCGCTCGTCTGCCGCTCGATCCGCTCGATGAGTTCAAGGATGTCGAGCAGACTGTCAATCGGGCTGCCATCCGGCATCAGAAAACCTGGATCGCCGCCGCCTCGATGCCCGGCCGCCGCCGCGGGTGAATCGCCTTGCGCGTCATCACATCGACCTTGGTTCCAAGGATGTCCTGCATGCGCTCCTTGAGCGCCACAAGATCGAAAAGCGTGAAGCCCTGCGGGCGATCGAGGTCGAAAAAGATGTCCACATCCGAGGCGTCACGAGCAACATCGCCCGCGACCGAGCCGAACAGAAAGAGCCCACCGACCCCGGACCGACGAAGCTCCGGCTCATGCTGCTTCAAGAGGGCAACCACCCTGCGGCGCTCCATTTCGGATCTCCCATCGCGGTCGGAGGCAAAGGCTGACCGAGCCGCGCCGATCGCTCTATTGCCAATTATAGGCATATCCTCGCCGCATTTCGAGACGCGAGGCGCGGAGGTCGCACGGTCGGGTGGCGCGCCTACAAAAAGCTGTACGGATCGACATCGACCTGGAGGCGCGCCGAGCCGCCGAGGCGCACGCGGCCGAGCCAGTCGCGCAGCACCGCCTGCAGATTGACCGCGCGCTCGGCCTTGACGAGAAACCGCCGGCGGTGGCGCCGCCGCAGGATCGCGAGCGGGGCGGGGGCGGGACCGAGCACGCTGATGCCGGGCAGTTGCGGCGCGGCGCGGGCTGAGCGCGCGGGCCGCGAAATCGGCCGACTCCGGGTCCGCGGCGCTGACGATCAGCGCCGCGAGCCGGCCGAAGGGCGGCAGACCCGCCGCCCGCCGAGCGCTCGCCTCGGCGGCGAGAAAACCGTCGCGGTCGCCGGCGGCGAGCGCCCGCATCACCGGCTGATCGGGCATATAGGTCTGGATCAGCGCATGGCCCGGCCGCTCCGCCCGCCCGGCGCGGCCGGCGACCTGCTGCAGCAGCTGATAGGTCCGCTCTGCCGCGCGCAGATCGCCGCCCGCCAGGCCGAGATCGGCATCGACCACCCCGACCAGGGTCAGCATCGGGAAATGGTGGCCCTTGGCGACGATCTGGGTCCCGATCAGCACATCATAGCGGTGCGCGACCATCGCATCGGCCAGCTCGGCCGCGGCGCGCGGGCCCGACAAGAGATCGCTGACCATCAGCGCGATGCGCGCTTGGGGAAACCGCGCCGCCACCTCCTCCCTGAGCCGCTCGACCCCCGGCCCGCACGGCACCAGGGTTCCGGCGGCGAGGCATTCGGGGCACAGCGCCGGAACCGGCGCGGCGTAGCCGCAATGATGGCAGAGGAGCCGCCCGGTAAAGCGGTGCTCGACCAGCCAGGCGGTGCAGCTCGGGCATTGCAGGCGATGGCCGCAGGCGCGGCACAAGGTCAGCGGCGCATAGCCGCGCCGGTTGAGAAACAGCAGCGACTGCTCGCCGGCGGCCAGGGTCGCTCCGAGCGCTGCGACCAGCGGCGCCGACAGGAAACGCCCGGGTTCGACGCGCTCCTTGCGCATATCGACGAGCGCGATCTCGGGGAGGCTCGCCTCGGCATGGCGGCGCGGCAAATGCACCCGCTCGTAGCGGCCGCGCGCGATGTTGACCACGGTTTCGAGCGAGGGGGTCGCCGACACCAGCACGATCGGAATATGGGCGAGCGAGGCGCGCAGCACCGCCATGTCGCGCGCCTGATAGCAGACGCCGTCCTCCTGCTTGTAGGAGGGGTCGTGTTCCTCGTCGACGACGATCAGGCCGAGCTCGGGGAACGGCAGGAACAGCGCCGAGCGCGCCCCGACGACGATGCGCGCGCGGCCGGAGGCGACCGCCCGCCAGGCCTCGCGCCGCGCGGTCTGCGACACGTCGGAATGCCATTCCATCGGCGCCGCGCCGAAGCGGCGGCGGAAGCGGTCGAGCCATTGCGCCCCGAGCGCGATCTCGGGCAGCAGCACCAGCACCTGACGGCCGGCGGCGAGCGCCGTGGCGATCGCCGCGAAATAGGTCTCGGTCTTGCCCGACCCGGTGACCCCGTCGAGCACCGTGACGCCGAACCCGCCGGCGCCGGTGCGCTCGACGAGGCGGCGCGCCGCGCGCTCTTGGTCCGGCGACAGCGGCGGCCCAGCGGCATTCCATTCGCCGGCCGGCGGCGACGGCGGCTCGCCCGGCAGCAGCCGCTCGCCGACATGGCCGGCGGCGATCAGTGCGCGCACCACGCCGGCGCCGCACCCCGCCCGCCGCGCGGCTTCGGCGATCGACCAGGCCGAACCGTCGCGCAGCGTTTCGAGCACCCGCCGCCGCGCCGCGGTCAGCGGCTTCCGCGGGCCGGGGTCGTCCAGCGCGGCGAGACCGGCGGGGGTCGCGACGCATACCCGGCGCGGCGGCGGCGGCAGCAACGCCTCCTCGACGCTCATCGCCATGCGCAGCACCGCGCCCGGGGGGCTCAGCGTATAGGCGGCGACGCGTTCGACAAAGCGGCGCAGCTCCGGCCGCAGCGGCGGCGTCGGCAGAATTTCGAGGATCGGCTTCAGTCGCTCGACCGGGACCGCCGGTCCCGATTCCGCGCCGGCCTCGTCCCAGACGACGCCGATCATGCGCCGCGACCCGAGCATGACGCGGACAAAGCTGCCGGGCTCCGGGACCGCCGCGCCGTCCGGCGCCAGGTAATCGAGCGGCTCGGGCAACGGCAATGGCAGCATCACCCGCGCCGACCGCGTGGCGGCGAGCCGGTCGGGCTCGCTGTTGGCACGGCAATCGGGCATCGCTACACTCACCCGATGATCACCCGGTGCCCCGCTCCGCGCCGCCCTGCCGCCCCCGCTCCTCGCCGGGGCGAGGTAAGAGCCGTGGCCGACCTGCCGCGCGACAAGCCGCACAGCGGGCGCGAGGCCGTTCCGGCGCCCGAATTGCCGGGCGAGATCGGCGGTCGCGACGTCATCGCCTATCTGCGCCGGCATCCCGACTTCCTCGATCGCCACCCGGAGGCGCTGCGCCTGTTGCGCGCGCCGAGCCGCGAGATTGGCGAGGATGTCGTCGATTTCCAGCATTTTCAGATCGAGCGGCTGCGTCGCGACCTGGCGCGAATCAATCTCGAGCACCGTACCCTGATCGCCGCCAGCCGCGGCAATCTCGCAAGCCAGGGCCGGGTGCACAAGGCGGTGATTGCGATCCTGGCCGCGCCCAGCTTCGAGCAGCTGCTGCAGACCGTGACGACCGACCTCGCCGTGCTGCTCGATGTCGATGTCGTGACGATCGCGGTCGAAAGCACCGCGGCCCCGGCGGGCCGGCTCAGCCTGCATGGCATCCACCTGTTGAAGGAAGGCGCGGTCGATGCGCTGCTCGGCGCGGAGCGCACCGCGCTGTTGCGCACCGACGCAGCCGGCGATGCGGCGCTGTTCGGCGGCGCGGCCGGGCTCGTCCGCTCGCAGGCCCTCTTACGCCTCGCCTTTGGCCGCGGCGCCCCGATTGGGCTGTTGTGCATCGGCACCCGCCAGCCCGGACGCTTTCATCCCGGGCTCGGCACCGAGGGGTTGAGCTTTCTCGCCCGCGCCCTCGGCATCACGATCGCGCAATGGCTGAATCCGCCGCGGCTGGGCTAGCACGCTTCCCCGCGCTGCCCGAGCCGGTGCCGCTCACGCGGTTTGCCGCCGCCGAGGATCTGCGCGCCGCGATCGGTTTGTGGCTGGCCTGGCTCGGCGGCGAGCGCCGCGCCTCGGCGCACACGATCGCCGCCTATGGCCGCGACCTCGCCTTCTTTCTCGATTTCCTGACGGAGCATCTCGGCGAGATGCCGGGCCTCGCCAGCCTTGGCCAGCTGCGCCCCTCTGATTTCCGCGCCTATCTCGCGCATCGCGCGGCGCGGGTCGAGCGCGCCTCGGTCGCGCGCGGCCTCTCGGTGGTGCGCTCGTTCATCCGCTTCCTCGAACGCCGCGGCCTGGCGTCGAGCCCGGCCCTCCTCGTGCTGCGCGCGCCCAAGCTGCCGCACAGCGTGCCGAAACCGCTCTCGGTCGCCGACGCCGCCGAAATCATCGACGCGCCGATTGCGCAGGTCGCAAGCGTCTGGCAGGCCAGGCGCGATGTTGCGGTGCTGACGCTTCTATATGGCTGCGGGTTGCGGATCTCCGAGGCGCTCGGCTTGAAACGCGCGCAAGCGCCGCGGGGCGAGCCGTTGACGATCACCGGCAAGGGCCAGAAACAGCGGATGGTGCCGGTGCTGCCGGTGGTGCGCGAGGCGATCGAGGATTACCTCGCCGCCTGCCCCTATGCGCTCGCCGCCGACGGCCCGCTTTTTGTCGGCGCGCGCGGCGGCCCCTTGAGCCCGCGCCTCGTGCAGCTCCGCATGGAAGAGCTGCGCGGCGCGCTCGGGCTGCCGGACACGGCGACCCCGCATGCGCTGCGCCACAGCTTTGCCACGCACCTCTTGGGCGCCGGCGGCGATCTGCGCGCGATCCAGGAGCTGCTCGGCCACGCCAGCCTCTCGACGACGCAGCGCTATACCGCGGTCGAGACCGAGCGCCTCCTCGCGGTCTACGACGCCGCCCACCCCCGGGCCCGATCGATAGAGCAATAGACGCCGGGACACTAGCCGGCGGCCGGTCCGGTGATGTCTCAGCGTGAAATTCTGCAATGGGTGAACACCGGTCCTTCGCTGGGACCCGCCCCGACGACGAGGTTGCGCCGAGAGCAGTCGTTCGCTCGACCAAGAGCCGACGCCTGGATTGTCCCGATGCCAGGGGCTAGGATGGCGACCAGTCGGTCGCGAGGTGGGATTATGAAGCTCGCAGGCAAAAAAGCTCTCATTACCGGCGGCAACAGCGGCATCGGCCTGGCCACAGCCCGCCTTTTCGTCTCCGAAGGCGCGGAAGTCGCGATTTCGGGTCGCGATCAACAGACACTGGATGAAGCGGTCGCCGAGCTGGGATCGAAAGCGCACGGCTATCGCGCTGACGTTACGGTTGCGGAGGATCGCAAGAAGCTTTTCGCTGAACTCGCCAAAGACTTTGGCAAACTCGACATCGTCTTCGCCAATGCGGGCATTTCTGACGGGACGCCGACTGGCACGACCGACGAAGCCATCTTCGAGAAGATAGTCCACACCAACCTCAACGGTGCTTTCTTTACCGTCAATTCAGCCGCTCCTCTGATGAACGACAACGGCAGCATCATCTTCAGCGGATCGGTGCTCGCTTATCTCGGTCAAGCAGGCGTGGCTGCCTACGCTGCCACGAAAGGCGGACTCGTCTCGATGGCGCGATCCATCGCCGCAGACCTTGCACCGCGCAAGATTCGCGTGAACGTGGTGGCCCCAGGAGCGACGAAGACTCCCATCTGGATGCGCGGGGCGCGCGCCAACGCCACGGCAGAGGAATCCGCAAAAGTTTCCGACTTCTTCTCTTCCGCGGTTCCACTTGCCCGTTGGGGCGAGCCGGAAGATGTGGCCAAGGCTGTGCTTTTTTTCGCCTCGGACGATTCGTCGTACATCAACGCGGTCGAGCTGATGGTGGATGGCGGACTGACGGGCGCTCCCTTCGGAGCCCCCATTCTTCGCGGCTGACCGATCGAATTGTCTAATAGCCAATACCTTTCAAGGATACCGTGCCAGCCGGGATCAAGAAGACGTCGCCGGCCTTGTCGTTCAGCAGTTCGAACGAATTCCTCCGACGGTCATTGCGCGTTGATCCATTTTCCCGAACCCGTCAGCTTAACCGACACATTCGAAATCCAAACGTGGAGAGGCTTCCCGTCCAAAGTCCCGCGATGATCCGTTGAGAAGAGGAGTGGGCCAGCCTTTTTGTAGCCTACATAAGTTGCCATTACGAGCTTGGGCGGATTGGGGCCGCCGCGGTGGTAGACGATCTCCTGAATTCGCTTGTCAGCGCCAATGTAGAGGTCCCAGGTGTCGCCGGGCTGGTAGCCACCCTCCGAAGAGTATTTGACCACGACCCGTTCAGCGGAACCGTCACCCAGGGGTAGCTTGTTGTTGCCTTCACTGGTCACAGGCGCGCCGTCCCATAGGACGTGAAATGGCAGCAGCAACCAATACTGACCGTTGACGAATGCTGGATCGATTTCGTTCTTGATGGTGTCGCTTTGGCTAGTGAGCTTCGCGCGCTGATAGCTGGCCTTGACCGGTTTGCCTTCCTTGTCTTTCCCCTCGTAGGAAACCGTGTCGGCCTTCGGGCTCCATTCCCATGAGTTAGAAATCTTGAGATTTGGAGATTCCACATTAAAAGTGTACCGAATTGCCTCGATTTTCCCAAACGAATCAAGGCCGTAGGTCTTGGCTATCTGTTCGGCAATCGGTGGGTTCTGCTGCGCTCCGGCAGTCGCAGGGAAGATCAACAGCATGCCGAAGGCTAAGAGGCGGATCACATAGTGTCGGCGCAACTCGCCGCGCGCCTGAGTGCGAATACTGCTCATGTCGGGCTCCTTAGGTTTGGATGCAATTTGCGTTGACCGAGCCAAGGCTGGTCAAGTGCTGGCAATCGGTGCAGTGGCACGTGTAAACAAGCCGTGGTGCCTCGGTAATCTCTTATCGGATTTTGCCGCATAGGCAGCCGCCAGTCCGTGGAAGGTTCATCGCAACGCCTCCCGTCACATGGCCTCGAAGACGTTACCGGGTAAAGCCCTGATAGCTTGCGCTCGTCAAGAAGTCCCGAAGGGCGGTTGAGATGGAACCGTAAAAGCCTCCGCTTGGCGCTTGGCGCGCGGATGAGCGTCCGCTTCGGGGCATGAGCGGTCGCCGTCGCCATTCGCAACGAATGGCCGCTATCGGGCGGAGACCGAAACCCGGCGGCCTGCCGGTTGACATCCCAACTTCCGATATCCACATTTAATCCTGGATTTATTGCTGATATAACATGATTGTTGGGCAACGGAGGCGGTTCGTGGTGGTGTCGCAAAATTCCCTGCCCGGGCGCAAAAATTCCCTGCCCCCCACATCAAAATTCCCTGCGCGGCGGCAAAAAATTCCCTGCCCCGGCGCCGCAAGCGGCGCGCGGAATTGAGGTAATCCAATGGGTTGGTATGGTTCTTACGGAGCGGCGGCTGAATTATTTCCCTGCCGACAGGGAATTTCGCCGCTGCCTGGGGCGCTGGCGCCGCTTAGCTCCCCAACACCTCTTTCATTGTCGTGCCGATCGCGGCCGGCGATTCGGTCACCGTGACGCCGGCGCGGCGCAGCGCCTCCATCTTGTCTTGGGCGCCGCCCTTGCCGCCGGCGATGATCGCCCCGGCGTGGCCCATGCGGCGGCCGGGCGGCGAGGCCGCGCCGGCGATAAAGCCGACCATCGGCTTCTTCCGGCGCGATCGGCGCAGGAATTCGGCGGCCTCTTCCTCGGCGGTGCCGCCGATCTCGCCGATCATCACGATCGCCTCTGTCTCGTCGTCGGCGAGGAGCATCTCGAGGACATCGATAAAATCGAGGCCGTGGATCGGGTCGCCGCCGATCCCGACGCAGGTGCTTTGCCCGAGCCCGGCGGCGGTCGTCTGGGCCACCGCCTCATAGGTCAGCGTGCCCGAGCGCGAGACGATGCCGATCCGGCCGCGGTTGTGGATGTGGCCCGGCATGATGCCGATCTTGCATTCGCCGGGGGTGATGACCCCCGGACAGTTCGGCCCGATGAGCCGGCTCTTCGTCCCGTCGAGGGCGCGCTTGACGCGCACCATGTCGAGAACCGGGATGCCCTCGGTGATGCAGATGACGAGCGGGGTCCCGGCGTCGACCGCTTCGAGGATCGCGTCGGCGGCATAGGGCGGCGGCACATAGATGACGCTGGCGGTGGCGCCGGTCTTGGCGCGCGCCTCGTGCACGGTGTCGAACACCGGGAGGTCGAGATGCTTGGTGCCGCCTTTGCCGGGGGTGACGCCGCCGACCATCCGGGTGCCGTAGGCGATCGCCTGCTCGGAGTGGAAGGTGCCCTGCGAGCCGGTAAAGCCCTGGCAGATCACCGTCGTCTGGGCGTTGACGAGGATCGCCATCACGTCGGCTCCCGGGCTGCCGCGACGACTTTGCGCGCGGCATCCTCGAAATTCTCGGCGGCGAGCAGCGGCAGGTTCGATTGGCCGAGGATGCGCCGGCCCAATTCGACATTGGTGCCTTCGAGGCGGACCACCAGCGGCACATGCAGATTGACCTCGCGCGCCGCCGAGACGACGCCCTCGGCGATCACGTCGCAGCGCATGATGCCGCCGAAGATGTTGACGAGGATCGCTTCGACATTGGGGTCCGACAGGATCAGCTTGAAGGCGACCGTCACCCGCTCCTTGGTCGCGCCGCCGCCGACATCGAGGAAATTGGCCGGGCTGCCGCCATAGAGCTTGATGATGTCCATCGTCGCCATCGCCAGGCCCGCGCCGTTGACCATGCAGCCGATATTGCCGTCGAGCTTGACGTAATTGAGCGCGTGCTTGCCGGCTTCGAGCTCGATCGGGTCCTCCTCGTCCTCGTCGCGCAGCGCCTCGATATCGGGGTGGCGGAAGAGGGCGTTGTCGTCGAAGGCGATCTTGGCGTCGAGCGCGACGAGCTCGCCCGCCCCGGTCACCACCAGCGGATTGATCTCGAGGAGCGCGGCGTCGAGCTCGGTGAAGGCGCGGTAGAGCGCCCCGACAAAGCCGACCATCGCCTCGATCTGCTTGCCCGAAAGGCCAAAGCCGAAGGCCAGCCGGCGCGCATGAAACGGCGAGCATCCGGCGGCCGGGTCGATCATCGAGCCGCAGGATCTTGTCCGGCGCGCGCGCCGCCAGCTCCTCGATCTCGACGCCGCCCTCGGCCGCGCCGATCAGGGTCACGCGCCCGAGGCGGCGATCGATCGACAGCGCGAGGTAAAGCTCGCGGGCGATGTCGCAGGCGGCTTCGACATAGACCCGCTTGACCTCGCGCCCCTCGGGCCCGGTCTGATGCGTCACCAGCGTGTGGCCGATCAGCGCACGGGCGGCCGCCGCGACATCCGTCCTCCGAGCGCGCGAGCCTGACCCCGCCTGCCTTGCCGCGCCCGCCGGCATGGATCTGCGCCTTGACCGCCCAGGCATAGCCGCCGAGCGGCCGCGCCGCGTCGACCGCCTCGGCCGCGGTATAGGCGACCTTGCCGGGCGGGACGGCGACGCCGACCTTCGCCAGCAGCTCCTTCGCCTGATATTCGTGGATGTTCATTGGGCCGCCGCCGCAGAAGTCGCGCGCATCTTGCGGGCGATGTCGATGAGCCCCTTTACCGCCTCGACCGATTGGTCGAACGCCGCCTTCTCGTCGCGGTCGAGCGTGATCTCGACGATGCGCTCGACCCCGCCGGCGCCGATCACCACCGGCACGCCGACATAGAGGTCCTTGACGCCGTATTGCCCGGTCAGCCACGCGGCGCAGGGCAGCACCCGCTTCTTGTCGCGCAGATAGGATTCGGCCATCGCGATCGCCGCGCTCGCCGGCGCATAGAAGGCCGAGCCGGTCTTGAGGAAATTGATGATCTCGGCGCCGCCGTCGCGGGTGCGCTGCATGATCTGATCGACCCGCTCGCGGGTCGTCCAGCCCATCTTGATCAGCTCGGGCAACGGGATGCCGGCGACGGTCGCGTAGCGGATCAGCGGCACCATCGTGTCGCCGTGGCCGCCCAGCACAAAGGCGCTCACATCCTCGACCGAGACGCTGAATTCCTGCGCCAGGAAATAGCGCAGGCGGGCGCTGTCGAGCACCCCGGCCATGCCGACGACCCGGTTCGCCGGGAAGCCGGTCGCCTCCTTCATCACCCACACCATCGCGTCCAACGGGTTGGTGATCGTGATGACGAAAGCCTCTGGGCAATGCGTCCGGATCGCCGCGCCGACCTCGCCGACGATCTTGGTGTTGATGCCGATGAGATCGTCGCGGCTCATGCCGGGCTTGCGCGGCACCCCGGCGGTGACGATCACGACATCGGCGCCCTTGATGTCGGCGTAATCGCTGCTGCCGGTGATCGCGGCGTCGTAGCCCTCGATCGAGGAGCCCTGCACGATGTCGAGCGCCTTGCCTGGCGGCACGCCCTCGACGATGTCGAACAGCACGACGTCGCCCAGCTCCTTCAATGCCGGCGAGCAAGGCCAGGGTGCCGCCGATCTGGCCGGCGCCGATCAGGGCGATCTTCCTGCGTGCCATGGGCATGTCCTCATCGTGGGAGCGGAGGGGCGCGAGACGGCGCGGGTCTTACCGCGAAACCAACGAACCGGCAAGGCGGGCGGCGGGCGCTACACTGTGGAAGCCCATCCTCGGCAGAGTTGCGTTGATCGGCCGGCATGCGGTACGCAGGCCGCTCCCGCGCCGAACGTTCGGAAGGTCGCCGGCGATGCCGAGATTTGTCGTGCTGATCATGCTCGGGCTCGCCGCCTGCTCGGTCTTCGATACGGGCCAAGAGACCGATCTCGGTTCGGGGGAAATGTCGGGCTGGCGGCTGGCCTCGGGCAAGGCGCCGAGCCGCGCCGAATACGCGGCGATGGTCGCGGCCTGCCAGGACGGGGCGGTGCAGCAAGAGGCGGCGAAACCGCTCGATGCCTGCCTCGCCGATCTCGGCCTCAAGCGGGCGCCATGACCCGCGTCACGATGGAGGAGGGGCGATGCTGATCGAAATTCCGGCGCGGCGCGGCAAGGCGGCGCGCCTGCGGGCCGGCCAGAGCGTGCGCGTCATCAATACGACCGGCCAGCAGGTCGTCGACACCTGGGCGTTCCGCGCCGACGATCTGGCCGAGTTCATGTCGATGGAGCACAGCCGCGTCGCGATCGGCCGGATCATCCCCGGTATCGGCGACACGCTCGTCACCAATCGCCGCCGCCCGATCCTGACCCTGAGCGAAGACAATTCGGGCGGCATCCACGACACGCTGTTCGCGGCCTGCGACCGCTGGCGCTACGAGCTATTGGGCTGTGCCGGCTACCACGACAATTGCACCGACAACCTCGCCGCAGCCCTGAAAGAATTGGGCCTGGTGCCGCCGGAGACGCCCGCGCCGCTCAATCTGTTCATGAACATCCCGGTCATCGACGGCAACCGGGTCGAGATCCGCCCGCCGGTCAGCACGCCGGGGAGCTATGTCAGCCTGCGCGCCGAAGTGGACTGCATCGTCGCGTTCTCCGCCTGCCCGCAGGACATCGTGCCGATCAACGGCCTGGCCTTGCAGCCGACCGAGGCGCATTTCGAAGTGCAGGATTGACAGCTGCCAGCCCCCACCCCTCCCCCGCAAGCGGGGGAGGGAGTACGCCGCCTAAGCGGCGGGCGGTGGGGGCTTTCCGGCTGACGCGCTCGGCTAGTATTTCCATGTCATTCCGGGGCGCTGCGCAGCAGCGAACCCGGAACCCATGACCACCGCTGTGCGGCCGCGCGCACCAACACTCGCGCACGGACAGCGCAGGGCCGTGTTCCTGGATTCCGGGTCCGACCCCGACGGGCCGGCCCGGAATGACAGTTCTGCCTACTTCAGGTGCTTCTTCATGAAATCGACGACCGCGGCGTGGGTCGTCTCGGTGTTGCGCTTGGCGTTGTCGAAATAGGCGATCTCGATGTCGCCGCCGGCCTTCCGGTAGTTGCTGACAAAGCGCTCGGGCTCGTTGCCGGGGAAGCCGCCGTCGGGGTCGTGGTAATCGTGGACCTCGTCGGGCCGGCCCTGATGCCACAGCGCCGGCGGCATCACCACCTTCTCGCCGCGCTCGAGGATCAGCATCGGGTTGCCCTCGGTCATCTCGGCTTCGGTGTGCCAGTAGGTGTCGTGCTTTTCCTTCATGCCGATCGTGAATTGCGGCGGGTTGGCCTCCTTCGAGCGGCGGATCGCGTTCCGATAGCGCGACAGCGGGTTGATCACCGGCCACTGCATCACGACGCCCTTGACGCTGGCGTCGACCCCGGCGGGGCCGGGGATCGCGGCATAGCGCTTGTCGTTGGGCCGCATCGCCACCAGCATCGCGAGGTGGCCGCCGGAGGACGCGCCGCCGATCACGACCTGGCTGGGGTTGACCTTCAGCTCCTTGGCGTGCGCCTTGGTCCAGCGGATGCCGTAATTGATGTCCTGGAGCGAGGTCGGATAGCCGTCGGCGGCATGGCGGAAATTCAACGTCACCATGACCGTGCCGTGCGTTGCCAGGTATTCGCCGAGCCCGGTGCGGTCGGCGAGGTCGCCATTGTTCCAGGCGCCGCCGTGCAGGTCGATATAGCAGGGGAACGGCCCGGCGCCTTCCGGCTTGAACACGCGGGCCATGATCTGGCGCTCGCCGTGTTTCACATAGCAGACGTTTTCGGTGGTGAATTGCGGCATCGCGTTGGTTCCTCCGTCGAATTTTCCCGCGCCCCGGCTTTCCGCTGCCGCTGCGCTCGCATGATTGCGGCCGACACCGTACCCCGCGCGCGGCGGCGGGACCAATGCGAAAAACGCGGAGCGGAGCCAGCGCCATCCCGCTCCAATCGGTTCCCTGCGAAGGCAGGGACCCATCCCGGATCGGATCCCGACACTCGAAAATGGATCCCCGCCTGCGCGGGGAACACGCGTTTAGCCGATAATCGCGCTAGAATGGGCGAACGCTATCGGGAGGATTCGACAATGACGCGCTCATGGATCCATTTCACCCGCGGCCGCTTTGTGCGCCAGGCGCGGATCGGGCTCGACGAGGCCGGGCTCCGGGAGGAGCATCTGAGCCGCCAGGGCTTCGCCGGGCCCGGTGGCGATGCTCTACCGCACCGACGGGCCGAACGAGATCGTCCGCATCGAGGGCGACTACCGGCCGCGCGCGGTCGACAGCGCCGATGTCGTCGCGCCCGATGCCGAGGACCCGCGCGGCGGCTGGCAGACGCTCCTGTCGAACCAGGATGTCGCGGTCGCGATCAGCCGGCGCCAGCACGCGATGCCCTATTGCTACCGCGACATGACGGGCGACCTCCTCTATTTCGTCCATCGCGGCCATGGCACCTTCGCGACCGAATTCGGCCCGATCGCCTACGAGCCGGGCGACTGGGTGCTGCTGCCAAAGGCGACGACCTTCCAGCAGATCCCCGATCCCGGCGACAGCCTCCTGTTGGTCGTCGAATTGCCGACCCCGATCCGGATGGCCGAGCACGAGAATGTCGGCCGCCACACCCCGATCGACCCGACGATGCTCGAGGTGCCGGACGTCGTCGATTACCGCCGCCCGCCGCAGAGCGAATACGAGGTGCGGATCAGGCATGAGGGCGGGCACAGCTCGATCTTCTACAAGAACGACCCCTTGAACGTGGTCGGCTGGAAGGGCGATCTCTTCCCGTTCAAGTTCAATGTCCGCTCGATCCTGCCGATCATGTCCGACCGCATCCACATCCCGCCCTCGTCCTGGGTGACCTTCGAGGCGCCGGGTTTTTGCGTCCTGACGATCCCGCCGCAAATCGCGGTCTCCGACATGCAATCGGAGGAGCTGCCCTCCTATCACCGCAACATCGACATGGACGAAGTCATGCTCGGCCATGCCGACACCGACCCGGCCGGCCGCCGCCCCGGCATGTTCCGCCACACCCCGCAAGGCATCCTGCACGGCGCCGACGAAGCCACCCGCGCCGAATTCCAGAAAAAGAGCAAGCCCGGCACCCACCGCACCGCGACAATGATCGGCGTCGACACCTACCGGCCGCTCGTCCCGACGCCGGAATTCACGAAGATGGCGGGGTGAGCACGCGAGCCTTGCCCGACGCTGCACGACAGTTTCGACCTGCCCCTGATGTCGCTGGATTTCCGCAGATTCATTGGTGCAATGGAATCCGGATTGATGTTTCGAGGGTCACACCAATGAGCGACAAAACCTCTGAGCTAGTTACCCCGGACGAAGTTGCACGACTCCTCCGGGATGCCGGAGCGCCCGAGCCGGCAAATTCTGTCGAAGCGAATCAGCAGCTTGCTTCCGTTCTGAATTTGATGATGCAATTTCCGATCTCTGAGCAGCCAGTCAAACTCAGCCCGGAGGCTACGCGGCTAAATTCGGCAGTTTCTTCGCTACGGAGGGCGCTTCCCGGCTACATCGAGTTTTGGGAGGGGGTCGAAGCCGTTCCAAACTTGCCGGAAGGTGTGAGACAAAAAGTTGACAAATCTTCGGGAGCTTCGAAAGGTTTTGGGGGTCGCATTTCCCGAAGATCTCAAGGTCCATAGGAAGGCAACGTCCTGCTGGCAGCAAGTTGGCCCCGATCTATTCGAATTTCACGCGCGTACTCCTTGGCACGAGAGGGCGCTCTATCTTTACGCGTGGTACCAGACGCATATGGAGAGGGCTTGCGGTATTTCTCGCGACAGCGCGGTGAGCAAATTCGTCAAGGCGGCGCTGGAGCGATCGAAGGGCGGGTGCCATTCTCTGGACGCGATCGAAAAGGCGGTCGCTCGGGCCCTTCAGGTTGCCTCTTAGCGCGTAGAATGGGCTGAGCGGAGCAAAGCCCGCCGCGGCGCACCGGCCGGCCGGGATGATGGGCTTCGCTCGTTCAGCCCGTCCTACGACGGCCGTCCCCCGGAGCGCGGCGCGTTCGAAGCAGCGCCGCTAATTTTGGGAATTATATAGTTTACTCCCTTGCAGAAATCGGCTATAATCTCCATCAGATCGAGGGGTTAGGCCATGAGCAAGAGCACGATTTCGACCTTCCAGCTTTTCGAGATGATCCCAGACCAGGAAACGGCCCGGCAGATCCTCGAACAACGGCTCTGGCCTAATGGCCCGCGTTGCCCGGTCTGCGGCCGCGGCGAACGGATCACGGCCCGCAAGGGTGGTTTCTATCGCTGCAACCAGTGCAAGGAGGATTTTACCGTCCGCACCGGGACCATCTTCGAGCGGTCGCACGTTCCCCTGCACAAGTGGATCTACGCGATGTATCTCGTCGTGACCGCGCGCAAGGGCATCAGCAGCATGCAACTCGCCAAGGAGATCGGCGTCACGCAGAAGACCGCGTGGTTCATCCTCGGTCGACTCCGCGAGGCGTGCAAGGGCGACCTCTCGAAACTGAGTGGCACCGTCGAGATCGACGAGTGCTTCATCGGTGGCAAAGAGGCCAACAAGCACGCCGACAAGCGCCGTCCGGGCCGGCAGGGCGGCGCGGGCAAAGCTGCTGTACTCGGGATGCGCGAGCGGGGTGGGCGCACTAAGGCAACGACCGTGCCGGATGTCGGGCAGGCGACGCTCGAATTCGAGATCATCGACAGCGTGGAGCCGGGATCGACCATCCACACCGACGAGAACCGCAGCTACAACGGACTGCACCACCTTGGCTATCAGCACGAAACCATCAACCACACGTTCGGCGAATATGCCCGCGACGGCGTTTCGACCAACAGCATCGAGGCGGTTTGGGCCGTGTTGAAGCGCGGCATCTACGGTACGTTTCACCACGTCAGCGAAAAGCACCTTGGCCGCTACGTTGACGAGTTCACTTTCCGACTCAATGAGGGCAATGTGGAGCGGCACACGCTGCGCCGGCTCGACAGCTTCGTTGATGGTGTCGCCGGGAAGCGGCTCACCTACAAGGCGCTGATCGGATGAGTGCTGACGTTCCCAAACTGCCCGAAGTTCTTGAACGGGCGATCGACACGGTTTTGGCATACAAGCCAAAGCCCAAGACGAAGGCGGCGAAGAAGCGAAAAAAGACGGCAAAAAAGGCACGCTCATCGTAATACCACTCCAAAAAGGACGGCATAAATTACCGACCAAAATATTAAAAAAAGCAGCAACGTCCGCAGACCATTCTTACCTGCGTGGTATCCACCGGGCGGTCGAATAAATGCGACCGAACACCAACTGGAAAACGCATCATCTTCTTGTGAATGGTGGGCCATAGGTTTTGGTGCCCTGGTCATTATTTCTGTCGTCGCTGAAGTATTTATTGCATTAATCGGACCGCCATACGCTACATTTCTGGCCGATTCTGTATTTACTGATATAGGGATCGCGCTAGGCGTTGTCGGCGAGGTAGCGTTTGGTATGTGGGACAGCAGAATCCAAACCGAGCTACGGAAGCGGTCGAATAAGCGCGTAGAAGAAGCGACTGAGCGCGCCGCCAAACTCGAAAAAGAAGCCGCCGATGCGCGTGAGCGAACCGCAAAACTTGAAAAAATCACTGAATGGCGTAGATTAAGTGCTGAGAATGCTTCTATATTGCTTTCCAATTTTGCCGAATTGAACCGCTCAGTAGCTCTAGATATTACCGTTGAATACCAGAACGGTGATCCAGAAGCGTTTTTCTTTTCTAATAGGCTATTGGAAACATTTGCGATAGCTGGCATTACAAAACTGCGGACTACCGCAAACATGATGATGGGCGGGGCCTTCGGCGTACTCGTTACCGTCTCTCCGGAAATTGGTTTTCCCGCTGTACAGCAGGCGTTTGACGAGGCGCAGATATCAGCAATCGTACGGAATGGTGATCTTTCGCTACACTTCTCAAGGGACGTGCCTGCGCCGAATATCTTCATATTCGTCGCGTCCAAACCTCCGCCCCACATTATGATTATGGATAATACGCAAACCGCAAGCCCCCAAACAAGGGAGTAAAATATATAATTCCCAAGATAATTCCCTGCTCACAGGGAATTTTGCCGCGAACGCGCGCCCTTGCGCCGTTGACGGCTGACCCGCCAGCGATCACGTTGTTTCCCGAACGCCGTTCGGAGACGCGCCATGAAGCTGATGTGGTTCCATCTGATGCCCTACACCGAGCTGCCCGACGATTTCCGGGAGAAGCACCCCTCGGTGTGGGTCGACATCCATTCGTCGCTGTTCGACCCGCGGCGGGCGCATCACATGTACAACGACTTCATGGATGAGCTCGAATTCGCCGCCGAATGCGGGTTCGACGCGGTCTGCGTCAACGAGCACCATTCGAACGGCTATGGCCTGATGCCGTCGCCCAATCTGATCGCCTCGTCCCTGGCGCGGCGCACCACCGATACGGCGATCTGCGTCATGGGGAATTCGCTGGCGCTCTACAACCCGCCGACCCGGGTCGCCGAGGAATTCGCGATGATCGACGTGATCTCGGGCGGGCGGCTGATCGCCGGTTTCCCGGTCGGCACGCCGATGGACACCTGCTTTGCCTATGGCCAGAACCCGTCGACCCTGCGCGAGCGCTATCTCGAAGCGCACGGCCTCGTCATGCGCGCCTGGCAGGAAGCCGGACACCTTCGCCTTCAACGGCCGCTTCAACCAGCAGCGCTACGTCAACATCTGGCCGCGCCCGATACAGAAGCCGCACCCGCCGGTGTGGATCCCGGGCGGCGGCTCGGTCGAGACCTGGCAGTGGTGCGCGCAGATGGACTACGTCTACGCCTACCTCTCCTATTTCGGCTACAAGGACGGCCAGGCGACGATGTCGGGCTTCTGGGACGAGATGGCGCGGCTCGGCAAGGACCGGAACCCCTATCGCGCCGGCTTTCTGCAATTCGTCGGGGTCGCCGAGAGCCGCGAGCAGGCGATGGAGCTCTACCGCGAGCCGGCCGAATATTTCTACGGCCGCTGCCTGCGCGTCGACCCGAGATGGGCGATGCCGCCCGGCTACATCACCGAGGCGACGCAGCGCGCCGGCATCCAGGGCCAGATCGGCCGCGCCGCCAGCCTCGACGCGCGGCAGAAGGCGCGCGCGACGACCCAGATGGAGGACATCGTCGAGCGCGGCTATGTGATCATCGGCTCGCCCGACGAAGTCGCCGAGCAGCTGACCGACGTGGCGACCAGCCTCAATGTCGGCCACCTGATGATGCTCCTGCAATTCGGCAGCATGGGCAAGGACCTGGCCAAGTACAACACCAAGCTCTTTGCCGACAAGGTCATGCCGCGGCTGCACCGGTCTCTTCGCGGAATGGGAGGACCGCTGGTGGCCGGCGCCGATGCCGCGGGTCGAGCGCGCCGAGCCGGCGCCGTTCCAGGCCGGCGCGCTGGCGGCGGAGTGACGCCAAAATCCGGGGAAAGCGATGAGGCACGGCGCCGGAAACGCTGCTGGTTGTCGGCCGTCTTCGCGGCTGGCATTGCTGTCATTCGCGACAGGCCCAGCCGCGATCGCGGCGGAGGTGTTCACGCTGACCTCGCCGGCCTTTCACGATAACGGCACGCTGGCGATCAAGAACGCGTGCAGCGACAAGCAGCGCACCCCGAATTGCGTCGGCGAAAACATCTCGCCGCCATTCGCCTGGACGAAACCCTGCCGGATGGCACCAAGAGCTTCGCGCTGTTGATGTTCGATCCCGAAGCGCTGGCGCCGGCCGGCGTTTCGCATATGGTGATCTACGGCATCCCGGCCTCGGTCACCGGCTTTGCAGAGGGCGAGCTCAGCAAGCCCTCCGACGAAGTTCGTTGGCGGCAAGAATTCGCATGGGGATTGAGACGTATTTCGGGCCGGGCGTGCCGCCAAACACCGATTGGCATCACTTCATCTTCACCCTGGTCGCCACCGATCTTGACCCGAAGGCATTGCAGCCGGGCATGACGCGCGACGAGCTGGCCGCCGCGCTCAAGGACCACCTCAAAGGCTCGGCCGGGCTGATCGGCCGTTTCAAGCACCCGTAGGCGCGGCTAGGGCGGCGCGTAATGCGGCGCCGCCGGAAACTCGCGGTCCTTGCTCGGGATCAGATCGTAGGGCAGGGCGAAGCCGGGCATCGCCTTCAAGCGCCCGGTCCAGGCTTCGAGATAGGGCCAATTCGCGATCTCGAAGCCGCCTTCGGCCATGAAGACCATGCGGCCCCAGCAGCCGATATCGGCGATCGTGCAATCGTCGCCGAGGAGGAAGGGCCGGTCCTTGACCGTGCGGTCGACAAAAGACAAGCGCCGCCTCGGCCCTCGGGCGAAACTCGGCGATGACCTCGTCGTGCATCTTGCGGAACCGCGCCGAGTGCCGCACCCGCGCGACGGCGGTGATGTGGTCGGCCTCCCACGACAGCCATTCGCGCGCCTGCCAGCGTTGCTGCTCGTCGCGCCCTTCGAAATGCCCGGTCGTGCGCGCGAGGTAATCGAGGATCACATTGGATTGCAGGATCGTGAGGCCCTTATGGCGCAACGACGGCACGACGCCCCAGCGGTTGATCGCCAGATATTCCGGGGTGTTTTGCACGCCGGTCTTGAGATTGACCGTGCGGAACGAGAACGGCAGCCCGGCCAATGCCAGATACAGCATCGGCTTGTAGCTCGAACTCGAGGTAAAGCTGCCGTAGAGCGTCAGCTGGTCGTCGCTGAGCGGCGCTCCGATCATTCCTCGTCCTCTAGGCCGAGTTCGTCGGTCAGGCCGTAATCGTCGGCGAGCGCGCGCAGCTTGTACCAGGTCGTATCCTCGACCTCGATGCCGTTGGCGCGGCGGTCCTGTTCGCGGCGGTGCTCGATCTCGCCGGGATAGAGCACGCCGCTCGACCCCTCGGCCGGCGGCGTCTCCTTCAGATAGCGGGCGAACTCGCCGACCTCCTTCTTGAATTCGCCGAGCGGGCGGAACGCATCGACCTTGAAGACGGCCATGAAGCAGCCGTCATTGTGCCGGCCGGTCGGCTCGACCCCAAAGCCGAGCCCGGTCAAGAGGCCGCACAGGATCTCGACCATGACGGCGAGCCCGGTGCCCTTGTAGCCGCCATCGGGGCCGCCCAACGGCAGCAGCGCGCCGCCCCGGCGCAGCTGCGAGGGATCGTTGGTCGGCTTGCCGTCGCTGCCGATGACCCAGCCGTCCGGCACCCGCTCGTTGCGCGCGACGGCGAGCGCGATCTTGCCGGCGGCGGCGGCCGAGGTCGCCATGTCGAGATAGAGCGGCGCCTCCAGGTCGGACGGGATCGCGATCGAGATCGGGTTGGTGCCGAGCCGCGCCTCGCGCCCGCCGAACGGCGCCACGGCTTTGGGCGAGCGCCCGGAATCGGCGGTGATGAGGCCGATCATGCCGGCCCGCGCCGCCATCTGGGTATAGCTCGACAGCCGGCCGATATGGCCCTGGCGAAACACCGTCGCGGCCGCGACATTGCTCTTCTCGGCCTTCTCGATCGTCAGCCGCATCGCCCGCTCGTTGACGACATAGCCAAACCCCCAATGGCCGTCGACGACGGTCGTGGTCGGCGATTCCTTGACGATGACCCAGGGCGCGCCGGGCACGATGTGGCCGACCTTGATGCGCTCGATATAGGTCGGGATCTGGATCACCCCGTGCAAATCGTGGCCGACCAGATTGGCGCCGACGATGTGGCGCATGACGAGCGCGGCCTCCTCGGCGGGCGTCGCCCGCCGCGACGAACAGCGCGCGACCGATCTCTTCGAGGCGTTCGGCGGGAATTTTCGGCATTTTTCGGTCCTCCCTCTGCGCTGTCGCCGACGATACTCCGGCGCGGCCGGGCGCGGCAACGCGCGAGGATTTGCGGTTGTCGGCCGCTTCTGTCAGCGGGCGCTAAAACGGGTCGAAATCAACCTCGCGCGCTACGGTGTCGCGAGTGGGCGGCACGAGCTTCAGGTTGTGGTGGATCACGATTTTCGCACCGGGAAACGCCGCTTCCACTTCGGCCACGGTGCGGAACACTTGACCCTCCGCTTGCAGAATATATCCACCATCGCGATCGAGATTTTCACGAACTTCAACACTCTTGACCATTCTTTATTGCTCTCGGAAGAGATTGCATACCATTTTGTTTTGATCCAACAACGTTAAAATATGCCTACCCGAACAAGGGGTAATCGATATCGCCATCACCGAGATACGCGCGGCCGATCCCTCCGATTGGACCCGCGCGGTCGGGCCAAGATTGGGTCCATAGCAGCGGGGGTTGCTGTTTGTCCGCCGGACGTTATCTTACAAGTCGTTGATTTCTCTTTCACGGATGGGTGGCCGAGCGGTTGAAGGCACCGGTCTTGAAAACCGGCAGGGGCGCAAGTTCCTCGTGGGTTCGAATCCCACCCCATCCGCCACCTACCCATCCGCTGTCGTCCGCACCCATCCATAAAACGCTAGATATTCTGCCATTTATGTCTTGTACCGTCCGCCACCGTCCGTTAGTATCCACCCTTTAAGGATGGGTAGTAATTTGGGTACCGGAGGGCGATCATGGCGCGGACGATCGGCAAATTGACTGCGATGGCCGTTTCGCAGGCGAAGCGCCGTGGCTATTACGGCGACGGCGGCGGGCTGTTCCTGCAAGTGAGCGCTGGCGGCGCCAAAAGCTGGGTGTTCCGCTTCAAGGAAGCCGGCAGGCTGCGGGAAATGGGGTTGGGCGCGACCCACACCATCGGCCTCGCTGACGCGCGTCAGCGGGCGCAGGAATGCCGCAAGGCGCGGCTCGACGGCCGCGATCCGATCGCCGAGCGCAAGGCCTCGCGCCTGGCCGCAAGGCTCGACGAGGCCAAGGCGATCACCTTCAAAGCTTGCGCCGAACGCTACATCGCCGCGCATCGGGCCGGCTGGCGCAATGCCAAGCACGCGGCGCAATGGGCCGCGACGCTCGACACCTACGTCTACCCACCCTTTGGTGAACTGTCGGTGCAAGCCATCGATGTCGGGCTGGTGTTGAAGGCGATCGAGCCGATATGGGCGACGAAGCCCGAAACCGCGAGCAGGGTGCGCGGTCGCATCGAAAGCATCCTCGATTGGGCGGCGGCGCGCGGCTACCGCGAAGGTGGAGAATCCTGCGCGCTGGCGGGGCCATCTCGAAAACCTCTTACCGAAGCGGTCGAAGGTCCGCCGGGTTGAGCATCATGCGGCGCTCGCCTACCCTGAAATCGCCGCGTTCATGGCCGAGCTGCGCCAGCAGGAGGGCGTCGCAGCGCGGGCACTCGAATTCGCGATCCTGACAGCGGCGCGCACCGGCGAAGTGATCGGCGCCCGATGGGATGAGATCAACTACGAAGAGCGGCTGTGGGCGATCCCGGCCGGCCGTATGAAGGGCGGGCGCGAGCATCGGGTGCCGCTGTCGGACGCGGCGCTGGTGATCGTCGAGATGATGGCAGCGATCCGCTCGGGCGATTTCGTTTTCCCCGGCGGCAAGGCGAAGCGCCCACTCAGCAATATGGCATTCCTGATGCTGCTGCGCCGTATAGGCCGCAGCGACCTGACAACACACGGCTTCCGGTCGAGTTTCCGCGATTGGGCAGCCGAGCGTACGACCTTCCCCGCCGAAGTCGCCGAAATGGCGTTGGCGCACGCCGTCAGCGACAAGGTTGAGGCGGCCTACCGGCGCGGCGACCTGTTTCAAAAGCGGCGTCAGCTTGCCGACGCGTGGGCGAAGTTCTCTGCGGCGCCGGCGCTGGCCGGACGGGTGGTCCCGATCCGCGAGCTGGCCGCGGCCAAGTAGACCGCGCCCGCACCGCTCGGACGGAAGCTGCTCGGGGCGCCTCGATGCCAAAAACGGCGCTCGCGATGGTGCTCTTTGGTGGCGCAAGCAGGTTGTTGCCGGACCGCCAATCGACGCACGACCAATCAACGATCTTCGAAGTAGACTGGACCCGGCGGCGGATAGGGATTGCAACTCGACAAGCTCGGCACCGCACCGAGTTTCCGCCGCGTCCATGCGAAGCGCTGGCGGAGGCGCTAGTTTGATCACGGAGCGGTCCCTGTGGGATTGGTCGCAGAGGCTTGCCACTAAGCTTGGTGAAGCCCAGCGCGACCTACTGAGCGCCCTTGCAGCGGCGATAGCCTCCGATGAGCTGCCGGCATGGATGCCCCTTCCCGCGTTTTCGTATGACGAGTGGCGACAGATACTCAGGGATGTCCCCTACTTGGTGCGCAGCGGCCTTGACCCGATCGGGGAGCCGCGCGGCAACGTAAACGAGATAGCCATTCGCCACACGATGATCCGGTCCTCGGATGTCAGAAAGTGGTTGCGCACCCGGCGGGAGCACTCGACCTGCGATCAGGCAAATCAAGACCCCACTACCCCGAAGCCACAACGCCGACGCGGGCGAAAGCCGGTAGAGCGGAATCGCGTCGAGCAGGAGATGCGCGCCGCCTACAAGGATCAACTCGACGACCTCGCCTCCACTACCCAGGACAGCTTATGCAGCGAGTTTAGGACCAGCCACACGACGATCCGTGCGGCGAGGAGGCTTGTGTTGAATTCATCAGGGATTCAGAACAAATCAAAATAATAAACAATTTGGTACAGACCTAAATTCAGGTCATCCATCCGCCATCGTCCATTCAAAGGAAGATGGCACAATGGGAAGTCCCTCTGATCAAATTATCACTGCTCCGGTTGCTGAGTTTTGTCGGCTCAGCGGCCTCGGGCGTAGTCGTGTCTATGAGTTGATCGGCGACGGCACGCTCGACAGCATCACCATTGGCAAGCGACGCCTGATCGTCATCGACAGTTACCGGAGGCTCGTCGAGCGCCGACGTTCGGCTGTGGAAACGCTGTCCGCCCCTTCGCGACGGCGCACACGGGATGCAGCAGATGCCCGCCGACATAGTTAGCCGGCGCCGCTGGCGGCCGGCAACCGGGCCGGCATCGAGCAAGGATACAAAGCACCTCGATACCACGAAATCTGCGGTCGAGCGCTATGCTCGATCCCGCATCCGTTGTCGCGCTGAGCCTCGTCACTGGCAACGTTCTGGTAGTCGAAGTCGATGATGAACGTGGCTGGGCGACGCTCGACCGCTGGGGTGTGTCGTGTCTGGCTTTTGTGGCCACGGTGGCGGCGCAGTCGGTCGATGGCCGGGTCCGCACGTTCCATCGGAAGCCGGGTGATAGTCGGCTGGTCCGGTCGCAGCGGCTCGGTCCCGGCCTGCGGCTCTATGGCGCTGGCGACCAAATTGCACTTTCGCCCACCGATGGATGGCAATGGGAATTGCCGCCCTGGGAAGATGAGCCAAACGACCTCCCGAATTGGGTCCGTCGACGGCTTCGGAGGCGATGATGGACCTCCACGCATATCCTTTTCCGCACCGGCTTCCAATCGAAACTCCAGAGCGCGAATCTGCTCCAATTGTGCCAATCGGCGCTGGTTTGTCTGCCTGCAAGTCTTTGATTGTCAGAGAAGGTTTCACTACGTCGCCGTGCCGGCAGAAATCGGTCACCAAAAGTGAAACTCGAGACTGCCAAGCCGATCCTGATAGTCGGGTTTGACGCGGAATGGGTGACCGAGGCGCCCGATCCTCTCGAAGATGACGATGGCGCGGGCGCCGAGAGCGACAGCGGCGCCGATGACCGGCTGGCGCCGGATCAAATCCCGCGCAACTGCATCCTGAGCTACCAATACGCCTGCCGCTTCGGGAGCCGGGAGTGGTCGGGCATCAGGTATACCCGCGCCGGCGCTCGTATCCGATACCCCGGCGATGCCGACGCTGAGGACATTGCGAAGCTACCAGAGCGGGCCGGCTTCGGCCCGTTGCTCGCGATGGCGATCGGGGATGGCATTCGAGACAAGCACCTGACGCGGTGGCCCAAGCGGATCGTCGCTGCCGCTCACTGGACCCGCGCCGATCTGTCGGCGATGGCGGATTTCGCGGTGATCAAGCGGCAGTTCGATGGGGTGCAAAAGACCTATGTGACGTTGGACAAGCCTTACAAGGCGAACGTCAATGTCGCCGGTCACGCGCGCGAGTTCCGCGTTTCGCTGATAGATACGCAACTTCTGGTGCCCGGCTCGTCAAAGAGCCTCGCCGCGCTCGGCGACCTCTACGCGTTTCCGAAGCGTGATCCAGGTCACAAGAATGTTGACGGAGTGGACGTTCCCTACATCGAACATATGGATTGGTTGCTCGCCGACGATCCGCAGCTTTTCGAGCGCTACGCGATCCGCGACGCCGAGATCAGCGCCCGCCACGTCGATGAAGTGCTGCGGTTCGTAAACGACGAGCTTAGGCTGAGCTATCACCTGCCGCCGGCGACGCTGGGATCGCTCGCGGTTAACTACCTTCTGGAAAGCTGGCAACGCTCCGGCATCGACGTTGACACCATGCTCGATGGGCGGGTCAAGCCGGTCAAACGCTATAACAGCAACACCCGCCGCTACGTCACCGCCTGGGAACGCGACCACATCCCGAGGTTTAGATTAAACCGCGACCTGGCCGCCGAGTGCTTTCACGGCGGGCGTAACGAGTGCTTCTGCTATGGCCCAACGATCGACACGGAAGCTGAAGGAACCTCGCCCTTTCGTGAATATGACCTGATCAGTGCCTACGCCGTCGCCATGGCGTCATTCGGGATGCCGGATTGGGCGCGCATGTTCGATTGCACGGACCCGTCGGAATACGGTGTTGGCGTGCTGGGCCTTGCTCACATCCGGTTTCGCTTCCCTGACAACACGCGGTTTCCGTCGTTGCCGGTCGTGGCACCGAATGACCGCGGCCTGATCTATCCGCTTGAAGGCGAGGCATTCGTTACCGCTGCCGAGATCGCTGTAGCCCGTCGCCAGGGCGCCGACATCGACATCCTCGACGGCGTGATCGTCCCTTGGCGCGACGACGGATGCCACCCGTTCATGACGGTGATCGAGGAGCTACAGCATAGCAGGCAGAAGCATGATAAAGGCACCCTGCCGAACGAGATGTTTAAGCAGCTTGCCAACTCGATTTACGGCAAACTTGGTCAAGGGATCAAAGGAACGACGGTCTACAACACCCGGAGCGACAGCCACGAGAAGATCGGTCCCTGTGAAGTCACCAATCCCTACCTCGCCGCTTACATCGCCGGGCTAATCCGCGCCCTGATCAGCGAATTGCTGGCCGGCATCCCACTTCATCGAACCGTCGTCGGCGTCACCACCGACGCCTTCATCACGGACGCTCGTATCGACGAAATCGACGTGACCGGGCCGGCCGCAACCTTCCTCTCGGGGGTCAAACAACAACTGACCGGCGACGCCGCGCTGTTGGAAGAGAAGTTCCAGGTTCACCAATTGCTACCCTGGCGCACGCGGGGCGTGGCGACCTTGAAACGCAACGACGGTGCTAAGCCGAAGCTGGCCCGCGGCGGGATGCGCGAACCCGGCCGGATGCCACTCGACGATGCGAACGATTGGTTCGCCCGCATGATGCTGCTGCGCCAACCCGGCGCCACTTGGTCGAGCATGGACCCGCTGCCGTTCTCGGCCGCGCACCGCGCCAACGCCGATCACGTGTTCCGAGAAAACACCCGCGCGGTCAATTTCGAGTTCGACATGAAGCGGCGTCCATTGGACCCGGAGCCGCGCTTTGTCAGGCTACCTGGTGATCCCGATGTCATCGTGCAGCATGTCGCTTTCGAGACCGTGCCGTGGCGAACGGTTGAGGAGTTCACCGAGGAGCGGGAGCGGTTCGACGAATGGCGGCTCAAAAGCGCGGCGCACAACTGAAGACGATCGCCGACTGGCGCCGCTGGGTCGATTACCAGAATGGCGCTGATGCGTCGGGCGCCGGCGTGCGGCGGTCGCCGAAGGGGCCGGTGGACCAAGCCCGCCGATTGTTCATGCGCGCCTATCGCCGTCGCCTTTGGGGGCTACCAGGGCTCGACTACAAAGCCGCCGCCGAGCGGCTCACGGCGGCGGGCTATCCCACCACCGAGCAGGACTTCAAGAACGCGGCACGTGCCAAGGGCGGCGTGCCGGAGCAGGTCATCCCGGCCGATGCACCGGGCGTTTGGGATTTCTTGCAGACTGTTAGACGGCTCTGGCCCGAATTCGAGTGGTGGCGGCTGGTACAAGGCGGCGCCGACCTGCGCGAAAGGACCGAAAGCGCGCAGGTGCTGCGGGTTCTACGGCTTTGATTAGATGGAGAGATCAAGCAAAGTTTCAGATGGCGATATGATGTCTCGTTTCGACGAGTGAAACTTTTCGGCGGCTTCAAGGATTCAGCTTCCAGGTGGACAGGCGCGTCGGTCGTTGCCGGCCGCGGTGGATCAGGGTCTAAATAGCCAGTGTGACCCTCGACTTGTTGAAAATAGAAAAGTAACCTCTTTGCAACTGAGCGGCGGGGGGGGGCTGTCATGCGGTCGATAGCAATAGCTGTTGCCTTTGTTACGGCAACGGTCGGCATGGCGAATGCTCAAAGCTGGCAAACTCCGACGCCGAACGGCGGCTACGTGGTTCAAACCCCTGGGCAAATGCCTACCTATGTGACGCCAACGCCAGGAGGCGGATACGTCGCGCAAACTCCTGGTCAGATGCCGACATACGCCAATCCGACACCCGGCGGTGGATACGTAATCCAGACGCCGGGCCAGATGCCAAGTTATGTGACACCGACAAATCCATACTTTGGCCGATAGGACTTGGTGCAAGAAGTCGGAATGTCGGACCTCAAATGAGCCGGCGATCGGCCGGGCAGGTACGGTACACGGGCGCGTATTGAGGCTGACTGACGGGGCATGAGCACGCCGCGCTTGAGGTCAAAGCCGCAACGCTCGGAATCTGTTCCGCGACCGAAGCGAGCAGCGGCGCCCTGGCGCGAGGAACCGGCCGTTGGCAAATGCGAAGACGTTAGGCCGCCGCATCCAACGTCTTGCGCTTCATCCGGCTGGCATGCTCGACCGATACGCCGTAGCGGCGAGCGATCTGCGACAGGGGCATTCCCTGAAGCTCGGTGCGCGACAGGCTGCCGTCAGCCAGATCGGCGCGCAGCCCGGCAATGCCGATGGCGTTCTTCTCTGGCCGCTTTGGTCGTCCGCCGCCTCGGCCCTCACGGTTTGCGCGGTCCCGCGCCTCATGCGCCCGGGCGAGGCTACTGCGGCGGCGCAGCCCACGGGCGACATGCGTCAGCAGATTCCCGGTCAACTGTGAGAACGTGCCGTACTCCATCGCCGCCTCTTAGTCTTGACCCGGTCATGTTCGCAATGTGAGCATTCGGCGCGACCTCGCGGCATCGCCTGCCCCGGACAGTGCGTGCGCCAGGGTTGGGAGAAAAACCAATATGGCCCGAGACGATATTCCGTCAGCAGCCGAGATTATCGCGACAACCCAGGCGCTCGCCATCGTGGGGTGGTGTGTGGCAAAAGAGTTGCTAATTGAAGTTAGCCGATTGCATCCTGACTCTGCCGACTTTCTGAGACGAATATTTGATCGCGCTAGCGATCACCTTGAACGCCTCTCGCCAAACGCGGAGGGAGCGACCTTAGCTAAAGCGCGCGACCACCTTACCGGGATGTTTGCTTGGGCCGACCGCGAGATTTCCAAGAACTCAGGTCAACCCCGGAGGACAAATAAACTGACGTAAAGCCGCGTCGCCAATCGCGCCCGCACGTTCGAGCAAAATGTCTAGGCTGCGAGGCACGTCAGCGGGGTCGGATTTGCCGCTTTTCATACGTGGTGAGCCCTAAACCTATTTGCAGAGACCGCCCGAAATAACGTAGCAGACATCGGGCCTGGCCGGAAGCGCATCGACAGTCTCTCGGTCAGCGGGCTACTGCGCGTGCCGCGGCGGCGGCAGGGTGACATTAAGGCGCCGTACTGCCGGCAAAACAGCATTCGCGAGATCGACAGTTAGTAGCTTTGCTATCTTTTGCGCGTGGATTACAGAAATAGCGCTCTGCGGACACGTTTTGATCGTCGGAAGAATTGTAGCTGTGGCGTTGGGAACCAAGTTCAGTGCAGATGAAAGAAAATCCCTTGCTGATTCAAGTGTTATCTTTTTATCTTTTGTCGACTCCATATTTATTGACATTTGTACGAGATATAAAGACATTCTGTAATAATCAAGAATGCTGGACAAGGCATGCTCTAAGAAATCGATACAAAGAAGCTCATCTAATTTTGCTTCATTATAGGATCTGTTACTGATCGCTTCCTTTATAATATAGCCGCTTGCTTCAATTATGTCTTTTTCCTCCTGGCCCGCTTGCTGTTCCCAAATTACCAGTAGATTGATCTCGTTACGGGTTAGCTCAGAAGCGACCGCGGAGTGGACGCCAATCAGCGATAGCGTGACTGCCAGGGCAGCGGGCATTCGCGTAATCCAGAGCGCCCCCTCCCTGCGTCGCCCGTATCGTATCAGCGGATCACTCAACCGATACCTCCACCCACCCGCGACTCGCCATACCGCTATTGAAGGCGGACAGCGACGCCAGTGCAACCGGGACAGTAGCCCGAATTGCCACCGGCGTTGCTTGCTACCCCACGACAGACGGCGGCATCTAGCCCGAACTCCGGCTGCCCCCTTCCCGCGCCGGTGGCGTCGTGCCAAGCGACCTGTCCGCCGCAGGCGCTGCGGCGGGAGGATGACCATCGTCGAAACCGTATCATCAATGCTTCTCACGGCTGAATAGGCATTTTCTGTCCGTGTGACACCGCTCGCCCTCCGGCTAATGCTCGCACGGAGGGCGGCCTTGAAACTCAAAGAGCTGTTCGGAACGTGTTTGCGCCAAGTCCGCCGGTCGCGCGGGCTAACCCAAGCTCAGTCTGGCCGACGCGGCGGGGCTGTCGCTGGAAATGATCGGCCGGCTTGAGCGCGGGCTGACGGCACCGTCATTCGAAACAATCGGATCGCTCGCCGACGCATTGGGGATTACTCCCGCTGTGCTGTTCGGCGCGGAAGCAGGCGGCACCGAGGGCGAGCGGCGGGAAGTGCTGCATCGGATCAACAAACTGTTGGCGGATAGCTCCGACGAGCAGCTAAGGCGCAGCGAGCGCGTGCTGGCGGCGCTGATGGGAGATTGATCGACAGCGGACTCACCAGCGGCGGATCAGGAGGTTTCAACGGTTGAGCGCGCCCGATGGCTTTTCTACCGGGTTCGGAAAAATCGGCCGCCGAGGAAATCGTGAGGGGCAACATCTTTGCCCGCGCCCCTGTCCCACCGACGCGCGGGGTCGCAGCGACGCGGATCATCAGCGCTCCGGTCCCATCGCCTCCGAGCGCCGAGTTGGCGCAACCGTCCGCACTCGGATGTTGGCCCGTGGTCGAGCTGTGTTGTCGCAGACGCTATGCCGCCGCGCTACTAGCCCAAGATCGCCGGCGACGCATTCAAGCGGCGATAGCGACGCTTTGACGACCACCTCACTCAATCCGGCGGTCGAGCATGGGTATCAGGATGGGTAAACTCAGCTCACTCTTCTTACACTGTTGATAAACCGACATCTTCGTTCGGATAAAGGCGGACACCCCATCCGCCATTTACGCTGGTCGGCTGACCGATCGATGGATGTGCTCACCGGCTTTGGGCTGTTCGCGGTTACCGCGATGCTCGTCTGCTGCGCGCTGGAGGATCGCAGCCCCTGGTTCGTCCTTGCCTTCGCGGGAGCGTGCGGCATGGGTTCGCTCTACGGTTTTCTCCAAGGCGGTCTGGCCGTTCGGGATTGTCGAGGCGATTTGGGCGGCGGTTGCGCTCTGGCGTTGGCGGCGGCTGTTGCACTTAAGCTAGCCGGAAGTTCCTCGGTATTTCATATCCCTTAGTCGGTGTTGCCGCGCTCGGTCGCGGCGATGTCCTTGCGGTTCCACCAGCCCCCGCCGAGCGCCTGAAACAATGCCGCGGTATCGGCAAAGCGCGCGGCCTCGGCCTGGACGAGGGCGAGCCGAGCCTGCTGATAGGTATTCTCGGCATTGAGCAGCGCCAGGTAATTGACCGCGCCGAGCTCCAGCTGGCGCCGGGCGATGTCGAGGCTGCTCCTGGCGGCGGCTTCGGCCGCGGCCGAAGCCTTCAGGCCCTCGGAATCGGTGTCGATCGCCCGCAGTGCATCGGCGACATTCTGGAATGCGGTCAGCACCGTCGCGCGGTATTGCGCCGCCGCCTGCTCGAACGCCGCTTCGGCGGCGTGCTGCCGGTGCAACAGCGTGCCGGCGTCGAAGATTGTCTGCGCGGCATTGCCGGCGAGGCTCCAGAATCCGGCGCCGGGCGTGAACAGCCGGCCCAGCGTCGTCGCGGTCGCTCCAGGGTCCGCGGACAGCGTGATCTGCGGCAAGCGGTTGGCGATCGCGACGCCGATCTGCGCGCTGGCGGAATGCAAATTCGCTTCGGCCGCGCGGATATCGGGGCGCTGCTCGACGAGGTGCGAGGGCAGGCTCACCGGCAAATCCCGCGGCAATTGCAGCGAGGCGAGGTCGAATTGCGCCTTGGGCGCATCGCTCGGATAGCGGCCGACCAGCACCGCGATCAGATGGCGCTGCTGGCTGAGCTGCTTCTGCAGCGGCGGCAAGGTAGCCTCGGCCTGGGCGAGCGCCGCCTCCTGCGCCGCGACGTCGGCCCCTGCCGCCTGGCCCAGCCCCTCCTGCCGGTGCAGGATTTCGAGCGACTGGCGCTGGATCCCGATGATCTCCCCGGTCGCGGCGATCTGGCCGCGCAGCACCGCCTCGGTGACGACCGCCGCGACGAGGTTGGCGGTCAGCGTGAGATCGGCGGCTTCGAGCTGAAAGCGCTGCCCCTCCTCCTGGGCGGCGAGCGACTCGACCTGGCGCCGCGTGCCGCCGAACACGTCGGGCACATAGGACACGCTGAGCTGGGCGGTATAGAGGCTGTAATAGAGATTGCCGTTTGCGGTCGCCGGCGACAGGCTGGACGCGGTCTTGTTGCGGCTCGCGGCGAGGCCGATCTGCGCGGTCGGGAAGAACGCGCCCTCGCCGGCCAGTGTCAGCTCATGCGCCTGGCGCAGCGCGGCTTCGGCCGCGACCAAGGTGGGATTGGCTTTGAGCGCCTCCTCGATCAGCGCGTCGAGTGCCGCCGAGCGAAACAGCGCCCACCACTCGTGGGGAATATCGCGCCCCGGGATGAGGCGCTGCGCCGCGCCGCCGGGGCCGGATGCCGACGCCGTTTGCGTGGGGAGCGGGTCCGACGTGTAGCGATCGACCTCAGGCGCGGCCGGCCGCATGAAATCCGGGCCGACCGCGCAACCGGAAACGAGGAGGATCAGCGCAATGCAGGCCGCCAGGGCCAAGAGCCCGCAGCGCGATGAAGCAATCTCGACCCCTTGCGGGCGATCGCCCTGAGATCGCTTCGCTTCGCCCGCAACGAAAGTCGAAAGTGGCGCCGGCATCACTCCGATCCCGCCGGCGCCGGGGGCGTAGCCGGTGGCCGACGCTGCGAGAAAATGTCGATCAGCACCGGCAGCACGATCAGGATCAATACCGGCGCCAGCAGGATTCCGCCGACGATCACCAGAGCGAGGGGCTTTTGCACCTGCGCGCCGATGCCGGTCGACACGGCCGCCGGCATGAGACCGACACAGGCGGCGATGCAGGTCATCATCACCGGGCGCAGCCGGATCTGGCAGGCGCGGACAACTGCGGCGGAGCGCTCGACGCCGGCATCGATCAGGCTGTTGAAATAGGAGAGGATGATGATCCCCTCCATGACCGAGACGCCGAACAGACCAACAAAGCCGATTGCTGCCGAGACACTGAATGCGGTTCCGGTTAGAACCAGCGCGAAAATGCCTCCGATCAGCGCCATCGGCATGACGCTGGCCGCCAGGAGCATGTCGACGAGCGATGAGAAATTTATAAAGAGCAGGAGCAAGATCAGAGCAATGCTGAGCGGGACAACAATCTTGAGGCGCCCGAGCGCATCCTCGAGATCCCCGAACTCGCCGACCCATTCGAGACGAGAGCCGCTCGGCAATTGTACCTGCTGCGCGATCTTCTGCTGGGCCTCGAGCACGGCGCCGCCGAGATCGCGGCCCCGCACGCTGAATTTGATCGGTATGTAGCGCTGCTGGTCTTCGCGATAGATGAAGGAGGGCCCGGAGACCAGCTCGACCTTGGCAACATCACTGAGCGGGATTGGTACCACGCCATTGCCGCTCGGGTTGGGTGCCCCAACCGTGATACGCCGGATGGCGTCGAGGCTCTCGCGGTATTTCGGCGCCAGTCGCACGACGATCGGGAAGTTGCGGTCGCTGCCGTACTCATAGACGTTACCGGCTGCGGTGCCACCGATCGCCGCGGCAATGGTCGAATTGATATCGCCTGGTGCGAGCCCATAGCGGGCGGCCCGCTCGCGGTCGACATCGATGTTGACGGTCGGTTGGCCGACCGAATTCGAAGACCGAAAGATCGGTGATCCCCGACACCGTCTTCAAAACCGCCTTGATCTCATAGGCCGTCTTTTGGATTGCAGCGAGGTCGTTGCCGAACAGCTTGACCGAATTCTCGCCTTTGATCCCGGAGGCCGCCTCCTCGACATTGTCCTCGATGTATTGCGAGAAATTGAAATCGACCCCGGGGAATTCCGCGGTGAGCCTGTCGCTGACCTGTTGTGTCAGCTTTTCCTTGTCGATACCGCGTGGCGAGGCATCGAACGGCTTGAGCGGCACGTTGAATTCCGCATTGAAGAACCCGGTCGTATCGGTGCCGTCGTCCGGCCGGCCGAGCTGCGAAATAACCGTCACGACTTCGGGGAATCCCTTGATGACCCGCCGCATGCGGTTGACGTACGGTTCTGCCTCCTCAAGCGAGATCGAGGGCGGCAAGGTGGCGCGGATCCACAAATTCCCTTCCTCGAGATGGGGCAGGAATTCGAGACCGAGTGTCTGTACACCGAGCACCGCCAATCCCGCCAGCACCGCCGCGCCACCCAGGGTCATGAGGCGGTTGGCGACCGCGAATTCGAGGATCGGCCGATAGATGCGGCGCAAACCCCGCACGATGAGCGTTTCGCCGTCGCTCGGCTGTTCAGGTAGCAGCATCGCGCTCAAGGCCGGCGTGACGGTGAATGTTGCAATGAGGCCGCCCAGAATGGCGTAAGCGTACGTCTTCGCCATCGGGCTGAAGATGTGCCCTTCGACCCCACTCAAAGTGAACAGCGGCACAAAGCCGGCGATGATGATCGTCGCGGCGAAGAAGATCGCCAAGTTAACCTCGGCCGCCGAGCGCAAGATCGTGCGCGGCTTACCGGTCAACCCGGCCTGCCGGGCGATGCCGACGGGGGCATATTCCTGGCTCGCCGCCCCCTCGCTCAAATGGCGGAAGATATTCTCCACCATGATAACAGTCGCATCGACGATCAGGCCGAAATCGATCGCGCCGACCGACAGCAGGTTCGCGGATTCGCCGCGCAGGGTCATAATACCAACGGCAAAGAAGAGGGCGAACGGGATGGTCGCGGCAACGACGACGGCGCTCCGTAGATTGCCGAGAAAAAGCCATTGGACGAAGAAGATCAACACGATGCCGAAGATCATGTTGTGCAAAACGGTGCTCGTCGTGAGGTTGATCAGTTCCCGGCGGTCGTAGATTTTCACAAGACGCACGCCTGGCGGCAGCACGCCGGTGGTATTGATTTTCTCGACCTCGGCTTCGACGCGCCTGATCGTCGGCAGGCTTTGTTCGCCGCGGCGCATCAGGACAACGCCCTGGACGATGTCGTTGTCACTGTCCTGGCCGACGATGCCCAGCCGTGGCTGGTGGCCGACAATCACCGTGGCGACATCCTTGACGTAAACCGGAGACCCGTTGTTCCAACTCAGCATCGTGTTGCGGAGATCGTCCATCGTGTGGATCAGGCCAACGCCGCGCACGATCGCCGCCTGCGGCCCGAAATTGATGGTCTGACCGCCGACATTGATGTTGCTGTTGTTGAGGGTCTGCAGCATCTGCGGCAGGGTGAGGCCGTAATCGATCAGCTTGTCGAGATCGACGGTGACTTCATAGGTTTTGGTCTTGCCGGCCCAGCCGCTGACATCGACCACTCCCGGCACAGCCTTGAAGCGACGTTCGAGGATCCAGTCCTGTATCGTCTTGAGGTCGGTGACCGAATATCCGGGCGGGCCGACGATGCGGTAGCGGTAGATCTCGCCGGTGGGGCTTTCGGGAGAGATCTGCGGTGTCGCGCCGTTGGGCAGCGGAGACAATTGCGACAGCCGGTTGATCACCCACTGCTCGGCTTCATAATAGCTAAAATCGTAAGTGAAAAAGACCCGCACGTCGGAAAGACCGAACAACGAGATCGTGCGGATCGCGGTGACGTGCGGGATGCCCGCCATCTGGATCTCGATCGGGATCGTGAAGTAGCGCTCGATCTCCTCCGCCGTCTGGCCGGAGCTCTGGGTAATGACCTCGACGAGCGGCGGCACCGGATCGGGATAGGCCTCGATGTTGAGCCTGGTGAAGCTGATGATGCCCGGCGCCGAACGACGAACAGCAGAAGCACCACCATCAGGACGCGTTGCCTCAGCGCAAAGGCGACGACCGCGTTCATGCGGTGCTGCCCGCGCACTCCGCCTCAGCCGGTGCCGCCGGCGCGGTCGATGAAAGACGGTGCCTCTGGTTACGACTTTCTCCCCGGCAGAGAGACCCGAGAGAACCTCGACCATGCCGTCGCTGGTCCGCCCGGTGCGAATCTCGCGCAACGCCAGGGTGCCGTCGTCCCGGCAACCCAAACGCGGGCCTCCTCGCCCTCGTAGACGATCGCGCTTTGCGGCACCGCCGGGGCGGTGACGGAACCGCCGGTGATGATGCTGAAATTCGCGAACATCACCGGGCTTTAGCGCGCCATCCGGATTGTCGACATCGGCGCGCACCGGCAGGCGATGTGTGTTGGGATCGAGCGAGGGCGCGACCCACGAGATCTTCGCGTTGAAAACGCGGTCGCGGATAGGCGGGGACCCGCACCGCGACCGGCGCGCCGACCCGCATCAGCGGCGCATCGGTCTCGCGCACATTGGCGATCAGCCATACCGTCGTCAGATCGCCGATCGTATAAACCGGGTTGGCGGCGCCGGCGGCCGCGCTGTTGATGTACTGGCCAAGGCCGACCTGGCGCTGCGTCACCGTGCCGGCGATCGGTGCCGGTACGATCGCGACAGGATCGATCCGTTGCGTCGGTTGCGCTTCGAGGTCGGCGATCTCCGCATCGCTCTTGCCGAGGATGCGCAGCCGGTTGCGCACCGCCGCGAGCGCGACCTCGTCGCTGCGCATGGTGTTCTGCGCGCTCGTCAGGTCGGTTTGGCTCTGCTGCCAATCCTTTAGCGCGCCGCCTTTGGCGAGGTACAGCTCGTGCGCCCGCTTTTCGTTGGTGACCGCCTGGGCGAGCTGCGAGCGCGCGGTCTTGAGGTTGGCGAGCGCGGTGATCAGGTCGTTGACCGCCTGGACGAACTCGGTCGCCTCGACGGCGAACAGCGGCGCGCCCCGCTCGACCTGATCGCCGAGCTTTGCGATCAGCCGGGTGACGCGTCCGGAATAGGGCGAGAAGACTGGCGTGGTCAGTTCGTCATCGATCGCGATCGTGCCCTCGGTCGTTTCCTCGGAACGGAAGGCGCGGATCTCCACCGGCATCGATCTTGAGCCCCGCCAACTGCGCCGGGGTCGGCCGGAATGTGCCGGGCGCGGGCTTGGCCGGCTCGGGCGCGACGGCGCCGCGGCCGCTCGGCTGCAGCAACCCCCAGCCGATCGCCGCTATGACGACGACAGCGACCGCCCCGCCGATGCCAAGCGGCCATCGCGCCCGCAACGCCCACATTTTGGACAGGGCCAACATCCTCGCGAACTCCGCGATGATCCATGGAGACAGCCTCAGCGGTCGCGCCGGCATATACCACGCGCCCGCCCGATTGTCGGCGCGAATGGCGCGCGCATGCCTTCTGGGACTGCGCTCAGGGTTGGCTGTGGCCGGAGCAATGCCCTGGCCACTCCGCGGCTCCGCTGATCAGAAGTGAAAGATCAGGCCCGCCGCGAACTCCTCCTCCAGTTCCGGGAGATAGCGCAGCCGCTCGGGCTGGGGGCCGCGCCCCGCTCCTGACGTGCGATCGCGAACGCCGCGACCCGTGGCGTCCCGCATAAGGCTGCGAGCCGCAGGCCGCCGCTGCGACCGGGTCTCATGGCGCGGCATACTGGGTGCCGTGGATCATCGCGAAGTGCTCGGCGATGGGGCCCAGCGCAAGCGCCGGCAAAAACGTCAGGCCGCCGACGATGATGATCGTGCCGACGAGCAGCGCGACAAACTGCATCCCATGGGTCGGCAGCGCACCGGCCGCGGGCGCCAGCCGGCCTTTGGTCGCCAGCGTGCCGGCGATGCCCAGCACCGGCACGATGACGAGGAAGCGGCCGGCGAACATCGCCGCCGCCAAGGTCAAATTATAAAACGGGGTGTTCGGCATTCAGCCCGGCGAAGGCGCTGCCGTTGGTCGCCGCGGCGGAAGTATAGGCGTAGAGAATTTCGGAGAAGCCGTGCGGCCCGGCATTGTTGAGCCCGGCGAGGCCGGCCGGCAGCGATCGCGGCCACTGCCGACAGGCCGAGAATGAAGGCCGGGACGATCAGCAGCGCCAGCATCGCCATCTTCACTTCGTTGGCGTCGATCTTGTTGCCGAGATATTCCGGCGTGCGTCCGATCATCAGTCCGGCGACGAACACCGCGACGACGACGAAGAGCAGCATGCCGAACAGGCCCGATCCCGGGCCGCCGACGATGACCTCGTCGAGCATCATGTTGGCCATCAGCACCAGGCCGGAAAGCGGCATGAAGCTGTCGTGCATGGCATCGACCGCGCCGTCCGAGGAGGCAGTCGACACGGTGGCGAACAGCGCCGATTGCGCGATCGCCGAAGCGGACCTCCTTGCCCTCCATGTTGCCGCCGGCCTGCGTTGGCGCCAGCGGTCTGCTCGATCCCGAGCGAAGGAAACGCGGGATTGCCGGCCGCCTCCTGGGTAGACACGACCGTCAGCCCGGCCAGGAACAGCACCGCCATCGCGGCGAACAGGGCCCAGCCCTGCCGCTGGTCGCCGACCATCCGGCCGAAGGTGTTGGTGAGGGCGGCGCCGATCAGGAAGATCAGCAGAATTTCGCCGAAGCCGGAGAGCGCCGTCGGGTTCTCGAACGGATGCGCCGAATTGGCGTTGAAGAAACCGCCGCCATCGCCGCTGAGGAGCTTGATTGCCTCCTGCGAGGCGACCGGGCCGCGCGCCAGAACCTGGTGGGCCCCTTCGAGCGTCGTCGCATCGACAAAGCGGCCGAGCGTCTGCGGCACGCCTTGCCACAGGAGAAAAATTGCCGCGACGGCGCAGATCGGCAACAACACGTAAAGCGTGATCCTGGTCATATCGACCCAGAAATTGCCGATTGTCTGCGCCGTGCGGCGGGCGAAACCGCGGATCAGCGCGACGGCAACGGCGACGCCGGTGGCGCAGGAAAGAAATGATTGGACCGTGATCCCGGCCATCTGGGAGAGATTGCTGAGCGTCGTCTCGCCGGCATAGGACTGCCAGCTCGTGTTGGTGGCAAAGCTGACCGCCGTGTTGAGCGCCAGATCGGGGCCGACTGCGTCGAACTCCTGCGGGTTGAGCGGCAACAGGTTCTGGAGCGCGCTGCAACCCATAAAGCGCGACGATGCCGACGAGATGGAACATCAGCAGCGCGAGCGCATAGGTTCTCCAGCCTTGCTCCTCGCCGGGATCGACGCCGGCCAGCCGGTAGATGGCGCTTTCCACAGCCGCGAGCGGGCGCGGCAGACGCAGGTTTCCCTCGACGACCCGGGCGATATAGCCGCCCAGCGGTTTCACCGTCGCGGTAAGCAGCACGGCGAAGACGGCGATCTGGGCCCAGCCATGCCAATTCACGACGGGTGGTCCGGAGAGGAGCTGCTCGGCTCCATCATGCGCGCGCAGAAGCTCACATAACCGGCGGCGGCCGCGAACGCGATCCCGATCAGGACCAACATTACAAGGTCAAGCATCGGACTGTCCGTTCCAACGATATGTCACGATTGGGACTTGTCCGACGATATGCCTTGACCCAGGTCAACTGGTCGAGAGGCTGCGAGCTCCCACCGGCAACAGGTGCATCGCGCGGTCCATGAAGCGGCTATAGCAGCTGTCAAGACCACTCAATTAGTAGTGGGCAATGCCCGAGATGGCTCGACATGAACCCTGGCGAAGTCGCCATCCGCCGCATACAGCTCCCGCAGCACGCGCTGGCCCGACGGCAGGTCGAAATAGGGCATCCCTGCGCCGCCCGTTCAGTGGGTGACGCCGTGCGGCAGCGACAAGAGCCAGCGCACCGCCAACGCGCCGATCATGATCAGCACCAGTACGGAAAAGCTTGCGGCGACGTCCCGGCCGGTGTGGGCGCGGGCACCGGCGCGTCGGGGAACGTCCGCTTTCTGCCGGGCCACGCCCGACCGCGCGGCCTCAGCGGGCCGCCGGCCTCGCTGCCTGCCAAAATCGACAAGGACCATACAAATCGCTCCACTGCTACTCCGATGGCCCCCTAGAAGAGGCGATGCACATCTAAAAATTCGAGCCGTTTAGCATTCGCGAAGAATAAAAAAGCCATAGATCGTTTCGCACCTGCGACTGCGGTTTTCGCGCCCGATGACGGGCGAGAGCACGAGCGCCTATTCGCGCGGTATTTCCCGCGGCAGCAATGTCTCGGCGATCAGATGCGGCGGCTGCTCGGACAGGATAAACCCTAGGTCTGGGAACCTATCAATGCATCAGCAGCAGCGGGAGCGGCATCCGCGCCAGCGCCGCGCGCGTCGCGCCGCCGAACAGCTGCTCGCGCCACGGCGCGTGGCCATAGGCACCCATCACCAGCAGATCCGCTCTGCAATCTCGAGCGGCGTCAAGCAGGAGCCTTCCGACCTGCCGGGCTGAGCCGGCCGCGAGCTTGCGGTGCTCGGCGTTCACCCCATGCCAGGCGAGGTAATCGACGACCGGCGGGCCGCCGGCCGCGGCGGCGTCGCCGGCCGTAATCAGCGACACGGCATTGGCTTTTTCGAGAAACGGCAGCGCTGCGGCCAGCGCGCGCACCCCCTGAGGCGCGCCGCTCCACGCGATGGCGATGACATACCCGATGCCGGAGGGCGGTTCGACCGGCGCCAGCAGGACCGGGCGGCCCGAATGCACCAGCGTCTGCTCGATCGTATCGCTGTGAGGTTCATGGACGACGCGATCGGAGCGGCCGAGCACCACCAGGTCGAAGAACCGGCCGCGACGCGCGATCAGGCTCGGTGCGTCTCCGGTTTCCTCATGCCATCGCGCCGAGGGCCGGCGCGCCGCGAGTTGCGGCACGCCGCCAGCGACGATGCCGTGCCGGTCGACAATCTCGTCGAACAGGGCTCGCGTCCGGGCCGCCTTGGCGGCGGCCTCCGCCATCACGCCCTCGACCAGCTCGACCGAGGCCGGACCGCCGATGCCCTCGCCGGTCGCGGCGAACACCGCATCCCGGTCGGGGAGGACATGACACCCTTCGAGATGGGCCTCGAAGCGGCGCGCGAGCTGGCAGGCGAGATCGATCGCCCCGGCGGCGGCGGCGCCGCTCGCAGCGGCAAGGATCGTGCGGATGCTCATCGGGGCCTCAATGCGCCATCAGGACAGGCAAGGTCATGCTTTCGAGAACGGTTCGCGTGGCGCCGCCAAGCAACAGCTCGCGCGCCCGCGAATGTCCGTAAGCGCCCATCACCAACAGATCGGCCGCGAGATCGCTCGCCCGCGACAACAGCGCATTGCCGGCGCCGATCCCGGCCGATACCGTGACTTCGACCGTCGCCTTGACACCGTGGCGCGCAAGGTGCAGCGCGATGTCCGCGCCCGGGACCTCGCCATGCCCGGCGGGGCCGTCGGCCGGATCGACCGAAAGGATCGTGACCGCCTCGGCACCGGCCAATAGAGGCATCGCATCATTGATCGCGCGCGTCGCCTCGCGGCTCGCATCCCAGCCCACCAGAACGCGCCGGCCGATCTCTTTCCAGCTCCCGGCATAGGGGATGACGAGGATCGGGCGGCCAACCGCGAGCGCGACCTCTTCCGGCAGCGGCCGGTACAGCGCTGCCTGGGTGTCGTCGGGATCGGGCTGTCCGAGCACGATCAGATCGACGTACCGGCCGTGCAGCGCAGTGGTTTCGGAAGGGTATCCCGCAGCGCTGCGCCATTCAGCCGACACCCCGCGCCGGGTCGCGATTTCCTCGAAGAGCTGTCGCGTCGCTTCGCAATCCGACGCCATCTTCTGCCGGAATTCGCGATACAGCGGATCGAGCAGCGAGCGGTCGAAATAATCGAAATAGCCGCGCCGGCCGGCGCTTCTGCCGGCAGCGTCGTATGCAGGCCGATCAGATGGGCAGCGCAGCGCTCGGCCAACGCCGCCGCCAGCTCGATGCGCCCGCGCGCCGGCCGGGCGGTATCGAGCGCGACCAGAATGTCTTTGAAACCCATCGCTTCCTCCTCGCACCATCCCTAGTAATTCATCGTCGGCCGGCTCGCTGCTGCCTTGATACAGGTCAAGAAGACGATGAGCAAACCAAGGCTCATCGTAGAGGAGGGCGGCGATGAACGCCGGCAAATGGCCGGGCGCCCGGTGACGCGCCGTCCGCATACGTAGTTCCCCTTAGGGGTCTCCCGTAAGGATCATTCCGAATACCGCCGCGGGCCGCGGTCGTTCACTCTCCGGCCGCGATCCGCCAGGGATGGAGACAGACATGTTTGTGCAATTCACCGATTCCGCTTATCGCGACAGCCGCACCGGCTCGGCCGCCGCTGCGATCGCGCAATCGGGCCGGCTCGATACGCTCGTCGCCTTCGAGCGGATCGGCAGCCGGCGCAGCGTGGCCCGCAATGAGGAGATCTTTGCCGAAGGCGATCCGGCCGATTGCTGGTACAAGGTGGTCTCCGGCACGGTCCGCCTGTGCAAGCTCTTGGCGGACGGTCGCCGCCAGATCGCCGAATTCTATTTCGGCGGCGATTGCTTCGGTTTTGAGAACATGCCCGAGCGTCTGTTTTCGGCCGAAGCGGTGACCGACGTCATCGTGATGCGCTACCCGCGGCATGCCACCGAGCGGCTGGTCGACGAGAGCCCGGGACTGGCGCGCGGTCTGCGCGACATGTCACTGCACGACCTTGCCAACGCGCAGATCCGCATGCTGATGCTCGGGCGGATGAGCGCACCCGAGCGGGTCGCGACGTTTCTCTTGGATATGTTCGATCGGCGCGAGGCGCCCCGCGCGCTCGACCTGCCGATGTCGCGCACCGACATCGCCGACTATCTCGGCCTGACGATCGAGACGGTGTGCCGCGTGATGTCGGCGTTCAAACGCCACGGTGCGATCGACATTCCGACGCCGCATCGCATCGAGCTGCGCGACCGGGCCGCCCTGGCAGCACTCGGCGAGGGATGAGACAGATCCGATGAGCCGCACGGCGGGTGAGGGGGCGCAGGTGAATCGCCCGATTTGATCCAGGTCAGTGCGGCACCGCGCATTGCGAGGTCAGATGTCGCGTCTGCGATGAGGCTCGGACTGGCGGCAACAGTGAGAGAGAACCAACAGATCGACGCGCGAGGACCGATTTGCATCGTCGATGACGATGCCTGGGTCTGCGATTCGCTGAGCGTGCTGCTCGAAACCTATGGCTTTGCCGTGCTGACCTACACCTCCGGCGCGGAATTCCTCGAAGGATACCCGGCGCCTCGCAGCGAAGTGCCTGATTATCGATCAGCACATGCCAGGGTTGGACGGGCTTGATGTGGTTGGGGAACTGCATCGCGACGGCGTTTTCCTGCCGGCCATCCTGATCACTGGACGACTCGATGCCGCGATTAACCGGCGCGCCGGCGAGCTTGGCGTTCGCGCGATCCTGGAAAAGCCCTTCCCGGTTGCCCGGCTCGTCGAACTGGTCGGTAGCACTTTCGCGGCGCGCGAGTAAGCGAGGGTGTCCCTTGCGGTTGACCGGCAGCAGAGCCGCTCCCTTGTTTTTTGGCCGAGATCGGCCCACTGACTCTCACCGCGCACCGACGGAAGAGAGTGTCCGATGATCAAGACAATCCTGGTCGCCGCGAGCGGCAGCGACAGCGATACCGCAACCTTTGCCGCGGCGTTGGCGATCGCCCGGCCGTTCGCCGCTCATCTTGACATGTTGCATGTCCGGCTCGATCCGGTCAGCGTCGCCGTCGCGATGACGACCGATGCCGGCGGCGGCGCCCTGGCGGCGGGTCTCATCGAGCAGCTCGAGCAGGATGCGCGCGAGCGCGAGAAGAAGGCGCAGGAAATCTTCACCGGGTTTTGCACCGGTGCCGGCCTCGCGGTGACCGAGCGCGCCGACCCCGGCGGGCGCCGCGGCGCCCTCGGCGGAATGGCATGTCGAGATCGGCGAGGAGCCGCGCTGGATGGCGACGTACGCCGTCGCGGCGGATCTCATCGTGACGCCGCGGGCAACCGACGAGGCGGCGGCCGCGCGCGCCACCCTGGAGGCGGTGCTGCTCGAAAGCGGCCGGCCCATCCTGATTCCGGCCGCTACGGCGATGCCGGCGGCTTTCGCGCGGATCGCGATCGCCTGGAAGCCGACACCCCAAGCCGCGCGCGCGGTTGCGGCGGCGATGCCGTTTCTCGCCCGCGCCCGGGAGATCGTCGTCATCACCGTGGAGGAAGAAGGCGCGGCGCGACGACCCGGCCGACCGGCTGGTGCGCAACCTCGCCTGGCATGGCCTCGCGGCGACGACGCTGCGGCTGACGCCGGGGCCCGAGGGCGCCGCCGCAACGCTGTTGGCCAGCGCCGGCGAGCGCGCGGATCTGCTCGTCATGGGCGGCTATGGCCACAGCCGGCTGCGCGAATGGGTGTTCGGCGGGTTCACCCAGCTGGTGCTGGCCGACGCTCCGCTGCCGGTGCTGATGGCGCACTGACCAAGGCGTCCGCGACACCGCGACATCGGCGCTCGATCCGCTCGAAACGGAACTCGGCCGGCAGCATCCCGGAGCGATCGAGGCCCCGCCTGTCGCGCATCTGGCAGCGCATGGCGCGCTGTGACATGATCGCGCGCTCCACCGGGGAGGGCTGCCGATGCTGCTGACCCAAGCGCAACTCAAGGCGTTCGACGACGAGGGCTACCTCTTCCTGCCCGATTGCTTTTCGGAGGAAGAGGTCGCGGCGTTGCGGCATGAGGCCGAGGCGATCTACCGCTCCGACCGGCCGGAGCTGTGGCGCGAGAAATCGGGCGCGCCGCGCACCGCCTTTGCCGCGCACACCTACAACGAGGGCTTCCGGCTGCTCGGCGCCCATCCGCGCCTGATCGAGCCGGTCGAGCAGCTGTTCGGCGAGCAGCTCTACATGCACCAGTACAAGCTCAACGCCAAGGCCGCCTTCGACGGCGACATCTGGCAATGGCACCAGGATTACGGTGTCTGGGCGCGCGACGACGGCATGCCGGAGCCGCGGGCGATGAACATCTCGGTGTTTCTCGACGAGGTCATGCCGATCAACGGCCCGCTGATGTTCATTCCGAAGAGCCACAAATCGGGCGTCCTGCCGGCGGAGCATGACGAGGCGACGACCTCCTACCCGCTGTGGACGCTCGACCACGCGACGATCAGCCGGCTGGTCGCTGCCGCCGGCATCGTCGCGCCGACCGGCAAGCCCGGCGCCGTCTTGATGTTCCACGGCAATCTGGTGCACGCCTCGACCGCCAACATCACGCCCTATCCGCGCACGATCGTCTATCTGACGCTGTGCGCGGTTTCGAATTACATCCGCCGGCCGACCCGGCCGGAATGGATCGCCCATCGCGACTTCACGCCGATCGAGCCGGTCGCCGACGACGCGCTCGTGCAATATGCGCGCTCGCACCGCATTGCCGCGGAATAACCGGGAGCGAAGGATGACATGCGGAGGAGAGACGGTCGCGGGAGCGCGGAGAGGAGGCGAGATGCGGAGCGAAGGATCGGGCGGCGGAGCGAAGGATCGGGGCGGAGCGCAGGATCGCGGAGACGGCGGATCGCGGCGGACCGCAGGATCGCGGCGGGAAGAAGGATCATTTTGGGGCGACGGGGGGCGCCGGAGCGACGCACCAAGGCGGAGCGCAGGATCGGGGTGGCGGACCGCAGGGTTGTAGCGGAGCGACGGATGGCGGCGGCCGCGGCATAAGAGGAGACCGCTATGGCGCTGAAACGCATGGTCTTGCAGATCGGCATGGGGACCGACATCCGCGGCGCGGACTACACCAAGGCGGCGGTGCGCGCGCTGCGCGACGCGCTGTGGCACAATTCGCTTGAGCGTCGCCGGCGCGCTCGGCCTCCCGGTCGATGCGATGCAGGTCGAGGTCACGATCGGCGTGCCGCGCCCCGAGCGGGTCGACAAGGCGGCGGTGCTGGCGGTGCTGCCGCATGGCACGCGGAACCGTCAACGTCGTCGAAGGCGGCCTCGAAATCGCCAACGATGCCGGCACCAACACGACCGTCCTCGCCAACGCCGCCGCCATCGTCCGGCTCGACATTGCGGAGGGCCGGCAGCCATGACGTCTGAAGCGGATCATCACCGAATTCGGCAGCGGCAACGATCTGCATGGCGGCGACTATACCAAGGCGGCGGTGCGCGCGGTCGAGGACGCCATCCACCACAGCTCGCTCTCGCTCATTCGCAGCCTCGGGGTCGATGCCCGCACGATGCAGGTCGAGGTCACGGTCGGGGTGCAGCGCCCCGCCGAGGTCAGGGCCGAAGCGGTCAAGGCCGCGCTGCCGCACGGCCAGGTCACGGTGAGGGTCGTCAAGGGCGGGCTCGACGTCCCTGGCGAGGCGGCCGGCGATGTCGCGATCATCGCCAGCGCCGCGGTGACGGTCCGGCTCGATCTCGCCTGATTGCGCCGACCGGTCAGTCGGGCGGCGGCGCCAGCTCGCTGAGGCGCGCCGCGACGGCGCTGCGGCGGCGCCACAGGCGGTTGCCCTCGATCGCCTGCCAGACCGCGATCGTCGGCAATCCGATCGCCAGGTCGCGGCCGCGCTTCAACAGCGACAGCGCCAGCGACATCTCCGGCGTCAGCCCGAAGCCGGCGCCGAGCAGCAGATAGGCGCCCTCCTGCACCCCGACCGCGTGCGGGCACGAAAAACGCCGCGGTGCGAATGGCGTAGAGCAGGCTTTCGATCGCCAGCGCCGCGCCGAACGGCAGCGGCTGGCCGGCCAGGCGCAAGGCGAGCCACACTTCGCTGGCGCTGGCGATCCAGCAGGCAAGATGCAGCAGAAAGCTCGCCCACAGCCCGCCGCGGCGGCGATAGATGCCGGCGAGCGCGGCGTGCAGCGCCGCCGCCCCGGCGGCGCCGCGCTCGGCCCAGCCGCGCCCGAGGTGGCGCGCGATGCGGTCGACAATCCCGATGCCGCGGCGCTGCACCAGGACAAAGGCGGCGGCGGCGAGAGCGGCGACGAGAAGGCCGAGCAACACCGGTGCCGCCACCCGCGACTCCGGCTGCAGCCGGACGAGCCAGGCCAGCCCGAGCGCGGTGTAGGCGAGCTGGGCGACGAATTCGAGGGTCACATCGACGATCGTGCTCGCCGCGGCAAGCGTCCCCGGCACGCCCGTCAGCGTCAGGGCGCGGGCGCCGAGCACATAGCCCGCCGACCTGCGACAGCGGCAGCGCCTCGGAGCCCGAATCGCGAACCAGCCGCGCCCAGATCAACTTCCCGGCAGGGGCGCCGGGCAGCAAGGCGCGCCAGGCGAGGCCCATCACGGCGGTCATGGCGAGATGGATCGCGCAGATCGCGACAAAACCGGCGCCGCCGATCGCGAGCAGCGAGCGCAGCACGGCGCCGGCCCCGAAATAGCCGACGAGCGCCGCCATCGCCGTCACCCCGGCAATGGCGGCGAGGATCGGCAGCGCCTTCATCGCCGCATGAACCGGCGCAGCAGCCGGACGAGGACGCGGCACCACCTGCGGGCGCAGGAGGCGCGGATCGTAGCCGGCCATGCGGCGCTCGTTTTCGGCGAGGCAGAGGTCGAAGAGCGCGGCCGCCGACAGGTCGATGTCGGCCACCGCCTTGCTGCCGGTCAGCGTGAAGTTGTTGTCCTGCGGCGATGTCGCCGCGCGACGCGCCGACGCCGCGGGCGAGGCCGATGCGCTCGCGCACCAGGAAGACCCACACCGCGGCGACCCTGCACCAGAACCACGGCCGGCGCCACCACGCCAGGTTGCGGCGGTGCCAGGCCACCCAATTGACGAAGAACAGGATGTGCCGGGCTTCCTCCTGCATGACCGGCTCGAAGGTGTCGACCAGTTCCGGCGGGAAGAAGCGCGAGCGCTGCGCCAGCGCAAACAGGCCGAAGGCGAAAAAGCTGTCGATGCACTCGCTGAAGCCGGTGACCATGAAGGCCCATTCGGGATGGCGCGGCGCGGCGGTATTCGGGCTCGGGCACGAGCCGGATGCCGTAGGCCGCGACCAGGTTGGACAGCACCTCCTTGTGGCGCCCCTCCTCGAACCCGTCGAGCGCGACGGCCTCGCGCAGCAGCGGATCGGCGACCGTCTCGGCATAGCTCGAGACGCGGATCTTCGCCTTGCCCTCGGTCTGCACCGCGATGTCCCAGATCGGCAGGGCGACGAGCCGGTCGCGCGCCTCGCTGTCGAGCCGGGGCCAATCGATCACCGCCGGCTTGTACGGGTTATGGGTGTCGAGCAGCATCCGGCAGAAGGCGGTCTTGTGCCGCTCGCTGCCGGGGCGGATCGCCCCTGGTGCGGGTGCCGTCCAGCGCCGCGCCAACGCATCGGCGGCCGCAATCGTGGTGTCATCGGTCACCGGATCAATGTCCCCCGTCCCGTCCTCGACCCGAGCGGCGCGAACCCCGGCCGTCGTTGACTTGCCGGGACCGCTCCCCTATATAGCGGCCTCCGCCCAACCAAGGCAGTTCCCGGTGGAGAGGGTGCCGTGAAACGCACTTACCAGCCGAGCAGGCTGATCCGCAAGCGGCGCCATGGCTTTCGTGCGCGAATGGCCACTCCGGGCGGTCGCCGGGTGCTGGCCGCGCGGCGCGCGAAGGGCCGCAAGCGCCTGTCTGCTTGACCTCTCCGACCGTGCCGCTCCGCCGGGCCGCGCCACGAAGCCGCGGGCCCAGCCTATCGATGACCCGGACATCGAAGGCGAATGGGCTTGTAAGGCTCAAGACCCGCGCCGATTTTCTGCGGGTTGCCGCGGGACGCCGCCGGGCGGTGCGACCGGGCCTTGTGCTGCAGGCCGCGCCGATCCCGCCGGGAAGCAGCGGCCTCGGGGCGGTGCGGGTTGGCTTCACCGCGAGCCGAAAGGTCGGCAATGCCGTGCTGCGCAATCGGGCAAAGCGGCGATTGCGCGCGGCCGCGGCCGAGGTGCTGGCCCGCGACGGGCGGCCCGGGACCGATTACGTGCTGATCGCCCGTGCCGGGACCGGCGAGCGGCCCTATGCGCGAACTCGTCGGCGATCTCGAGGCGGCGCTGCGCCAGATCGACCGGCGCGGCGGCTGAGCCCGGTCGCGGCGCGGCGAGGAGGGTTGAGATGGATTACGCCGGCAGCGCGGGCCGCGCGCTGGGTTTGGCAATGAGGGGAATGATCCGCGCCTATCAGCTGCTGGTGGCGCCGATCCTGCCGCCGTCCTGCCGCTATTACCCGAGCTGCTCGCATTACGCCGCCGAGGCGATCGCGCGGCACGGACCCGGGCGCGGGTCGCTCCTTGCGCGTGCGGCGGCTGTTGCGCTGCCACCCCTGGGGCGGCAGCGGCTACGACCCGGTTCCGTCCGAGCCCCCACCCTACCCTCCCCCGCAGGCGGGGGAGGGTAGGGTGGGGGAAGCTGAGCCGGGCACCGGGTTCGCCCTCGCACATGGATCAGCGCAATCTCCTCCTCGCGATCGTGCTCTCGGTGGCCATTCTGGTCGCGTTCCAATACCTGGCCGCGAAGCTGCACCTGATACACCGCCGTCGGCGCCCGCCCCCACGACGGCGACGCAAACCGCGCCATCGACGCCGGCGCCGGGCGGCGCCGCACCCGGAGTCGCTGCCCCTGCGCCCGCCGCGGGCGGCACGGCCACGGCGCCGGCGCCGGAGACGCGGGAGGCGGCGCTCGCCGAGCAGCCGCGGGTGCGCATCGACACGCCGCGCCTGCATGGCTCGATCGCGCTCAATGGCGGCCGCATCGACGATTTGACCCTCGCGACCTACCACGACACGGTCGATCCCAAGAGCCCCGAAGTCGTGCTGCTGTGGCCGACCGGGACCGCGGATCCCTATTTCGCCGAATTCGGCTGGGTCGCGCGGACACCGACGGCGTCAAGGTGCCGGGACCGGATACGCTATGGACCGCCGCGGGCGGTCCGCTGACCCCGACCGCGCCGGTGACCCTCACCTGGGACAATGGCGCCGGGCTCCTCTTCACCCGCACCATCACGATCGACGAAAACTACATGTTCACGGTGCGCGACGCGGTGAAGAACACCGGGACCGCGCCGGTCAGCCTGTCGCCCTACGGCCTGATCAGCCGCACCGGGACGCCGCCCGTCGCTCGGGCTATTACATACTGTTCGAGGGGTTGATCGGCGTACTCGACGGCTCGTTCTCGCAGAGGTCAAATACAGCCTTGCTCAAGTTGGCACCGGGCAAGCCGCCGACTACAGCTCGACCGGCGGCTGGCTCGGCTTTACCGACAAATACTGGCTGACCGCGCTCGTCCCGCCGCAGGACGAGGCCGATCAAGGCGCGATTCCGCCACACCGATCGATGGCGGCAAGGTCGACCGCTACCAGGCCGACTTTACTCGGCGCCGCCGGTCACCGTGCCGGCGAACGGCACGGCCGCGACCTCGACCCGGTTCTTTGCCGGGGCCAAGGAAGTCAACCTGCTCGAACGCGTACGCCGCCTCGGGCATTCCCAATTTCGATCGCGCGATCGATTTCGGCTGGTTCTATCTTCCTGACCAAGCCGATCTTTTCCTGATGCTGCAGTTTTTCTATGGCGCTCCTCGGCAATTTCGGCCTGGCGATCCTGCTGCTGACCTTCCTTATCAAGCTGGTGTTCTTTCCGCTCGCCAACAAATCCTATTCGGCGATGAGCAAGATGAAGCTCTTGCAGCCGGAGATGCAAAAGATCCGCGAGCGCTTTCCCGAGGACAAGGCGCGCCAGCAGCAGGAGATCATGGCGCTGTACAAAAAGGTCGGGGCCAACCCGCTGGCCGGCTGTCTGCCGATCGTGATCCAGATCCCGGTGTTCTTCTCGCTCTACAAGGTGCTGTTCGTCACGATCGAGATGCGGCACGCGCCGTTTTTCGGCTGGATCCACGATCTGTCGGCGCCGGACCCGACCTCGTTCGCCAATCTGTTCGGGCTCTTGCCGTTCACCCCGCCGCATGTGCTGATGATCGGCGCCTGGCCGCTGATCATGGGCGTCACGATGTTCCTGCAGCAGAAGCTCAACCCGCAGCCGGTCGATCCGGTGCAGGCGCGGATGTTCATGCTGCTGCCGATCGTCTTCACCTATATGCTGTCGGCGTTCCCGGCCGGGCTGGTCATCTACTGGGCATGGAACAATCTCTTAAGCATCGCCCAGCAATGGACGATCATGCATCGCGCGGGCGCCGCCTGAGCGGGTCCATCGCCCCGGCCGACCTGTTCCCGCCGCGGGAAATCGCGCCGGAACTGCTCGAAGCGGGGCGGCTGTTGTTCGCGCGCGACTGCCGCTTTGTCGCCGGCGCCGGCGATGCCGCGTCGCTGCCGGACGAGAGCCTTCCCGAAATCGCCTTTCTCGGCCGCTCCAATGTCGGCAAATCGAGCCTCGTCAACGCGCTGACCGGCCGGCGCATGCTGGCGCGCACCTCGAACACGCCGGGCCGCACGCGCCAGATCAACTTTTTCGCGCTCGACCGCCGGTTGATGCTGGTCGACCTGCCGGGCTACGGCTATGCCGCGGCGTCGAAGAGCGCGATCACGGCCTGGACGCGGCTCGTCCAGCACTATCTGCGCGGGCGGGCGAGCCTGCGCCGCGTCTGCCTCCTCATCGATTCGCGGCACGGCATCAAGGAGCCGGACCGGCCGATCATGCAGTTATGCGATACGAGCGGGCTGTCCTACCAGGTGGTGCTGACCAAAATCGACAAGCTGGGGCCCGCCGCGCTTGCCGCGGTCGCCGAAGCCGTCGCCGCCGAACTGGCCCGGCACAGCGCCGCCCATCCGGAGATCCATCTGACCAGCGCGCGAAGGGAGCAGGGCATCGCGGCGTTGCGGGCGACCCTCGCCGGCTTTGCCGCAGGGGATGAACTGCGCCGCGATGCCGCCACCCCCGCGGTGGCGCTGCCGCGCCAACCGCGATAGAGTGCGCGCCCGATGAATTTGGCCGCCCCGCCCTGCACCCCTGCCGCGCCGGCCTCTGCCGACCCGGCACTAAAGGCCGCGGTGCTTGCCGAGGCGCTGCCCTATCTGCGGCGCTATTCGGGGCAGACCGTCCTGGTGAAGTATGGCGGCCACGCGATGGGGGGTGCCGGCGCCGCTGGCGACACCTTCGCGCGTGACATCGCGTTTTTGAAGCAGGTCGGCGTCAACCCGATCGTCGTCCACGGCGGCGGTCCGCAGATCGGCCAGATGCTGCAGCGGCTCGGTATCAAGAGCAGCTTTGTCGATGGGCTGCGCGTCACCGACCGCGAGACGATGGAAGTCGTCGAGATGGTGCTCGCCGGAACCATCAACAAACAGCTCGTCGCCGCGATCAATGCCGCCGGCGGTTGTGCCGTCGGGCTCACCGGCAAGGATGGCGGTCTCATTCGCGCGCGCAAGGTGAGGCGCAGCCGCATCGAAGACGGCGTGCGGATCGAGCTCGATCTCGGTTTTGTCGGCGAGCCGGAGCGGATCGACGATCGCGTGCTGGCGAGCTTTCGCCAATCCGACATCATCCCGGTCATCGCGCCGATCGGGGTCGGCGCGGGCGGCGAGACCTACAACATCAATGCCGATACGGTCGCCGGCGCGGTCGCCGCCGCGGTCGGGGCGTGCCGCTTTCTGCTGCTGACCGATGTGCCCGGCGTGCTCGATGCGCGACAAGCGCCTGATCCCGGAATTGACCGCGGGCGAAGCGCGCCGGCTGATCGCCGACGGCACGATCTCCGGCGGCATGATCCCCAAGGTCGAGACCTGCCTCGCGGCGGTCGAGGGCGGCGTCGAGGCGGCGGTCATCGTCGATGGCCGGGTGCCGCATGCGATCCTCCTGGAGCTGTTTACCGAGGGCGGCGCCGGCACCCTGATCCGCGGCGGCTGAGACCTCGGGGGACAGCGATGGCTTACACCACCCGGCGCGAACGCTGCCCGCTCGGCGCCGTCGAGACCTGGATCTTCGATCTCGACAACACCCTCTACCCGGAATCCTGCCGCCTGTTCGATCAGGTCCAGCGGCGCATGACCGAATTCATCTGCGACCGCCTGTCGTTGTCGCCGGAGGAAGCGGCCGAGCTGCGGCGGACCTATTTCCGCGAGCACGGCACGACGCTGCGCGGGCTGATGACAAACGACGACATCGATCCGCACGAATTTCTCGCCTTTGTCCATGACATCGACCTGGCCTGCGTGCCGCCCGACCCGGCGCTCGCCGCCGCGCTGCAGGCAGCTTCGGCGGGCGCAAGATCGTCCACACCAACGGGTCGACCCGGCATGCCGAGCGGTTGCTCGACCATCTCGGGCTCAGCGATTCGTTCAGCGGCATCGTCGACATCGTCGCCGCCGATTTCGATCCCAAGCCGGCGCTCGCCGGCTACCGTCTGCTGCTGCGGCGCCACGCGGTCGCCGCACAGAGCGCGCTGATGATCGAGGACATCGCCCGCAACCTCGCGCCCGCCGCCGCGCTCGGCATGACCACGGCATGGCTGAAGAACCGGCTCGACTGGGCGGCGGCCGAGGCCGACGGCGATTACATCCACCACGTCGTCGATGACCTCGCCGGCTTTCTCGCCGCCGCCGCGGCGCTCCAGAGCCGCGGCGGCAACCGGGAGCCGCCCGCGCCGTGAGCGTCGCCGAGACGATCCGCGACAAGCTGACCCTTCGGTTTGCCCCGACCCGGCTCGTGATCGTGGACGAATCGCATCGCCATGCCGGGCATAGCGGGGCGCGGCCGGAAGGCGAAACCCATTTCGCCGTGACGATCGTTTCCGCCGGCTTTTGCCGGGCTCAACCGGGTGGCGCGCCAGCGGCTCGTCTATGAGACGCTGGCCGACGAACTGGCGACGCAAGTCCACGCATTGTCGCTGACGACGCTCGCCGCCGACGAGGATCGCGGCTGAACGATCCCGACCGCAAGTGATACGACTACGATCGCATGCAACTTTAGTAAATTTTTTGATGTTATATAACACGTAGGGGTTGCAATTTCTCAGCGCCCGGCTACAATGCGCCGATGCGATCAGAAACGCCGCGGCGGCCGCGCCGCTACAATGGGAATGCCCCGTCTTCGCTGGTGATCCACAACGTCGTTGTTGCGGGTCGCCGGACCAGCGTGCGCCTTGAACCGTTGATGTGGGATGCCCTGCAAGACATCGCGCAGCAGCTTCGGGTTACGACGCATGACCTCGTGACGACGATCGACCGCGAGCGCACCGCATCGAGCCTGACCGCCGCAATTCGCGTCTACATCGTCGATTTCTACCGCGCTGCGGCGATGCCCGCCGGGCAGCCGCGGGTTGTCGAGCGGCCCCCCTTGCGGATGTAGAACCGGCCGCGCCCTGGCGCGGCGAAGCGTTCAGCGGCTCTCGGCGAGAAACGACCGCAATTCGTTCGGCCGGCGCGTCGCGCATGACAAATACCTCGCCGATCCGGCGCGGCAGGATCAGCGTGATCGCGCCGTCGCGCACCTTCTTGTCCTTGCCCATATGCGCCAATAGCCGGTCGGCCGCGCTGCCGGAAAGGCCGACCGCGGCAAGCTCGGTCGGCAAGCCCGCCGCGGCGAGGTGGCGCCGGACGCGATGCGCATCCTGCCCCGAGGCGAGGCCGAGACGCACGGCGAAATCGAAAGCGAGCACCATGCCGAGAGCCACGGCCTCGCCGTGCAGGAGGCGGTCGCCGAACCCGGTCTCGGCCTCGAGCGCATGGCCGAAGGTATGGCCGAAATTCAACAAGGCGCGATCGCCCTCTTCGCGCTCGTCGGCGGCGACGATCGCCGCCTTCATCCGGCAGCTCACCATGACCGCGCGCGTCAGCGCGGCCGGTTCGAGATCGCAAACCGCTTGGCCCTCGCGCTTCGAGCCATTCGAAGAACTCGGCATCGCGGATCAGCCCGTATTTGACGATCTCGCCATAGCCGGCGCGCACTTCGCGGCGCGGCAATGTCGCAAGGCTCGCCGTATCGGCGAGAACCAGGCGCGGCTGGTAGAAGGCGCCGAGCAGGTTCTTGCCGGCGCTGGTGTTGATCGCGGTCTTGCCGCCGACCGAGCTGTCGACCTGGGCGAGCAAGGTCGTCGGGATCTGCACGAAATCGATGCCGCGCAACAGCGTCGCCGCGGCGAACCCGGCAATGTCGCCGACCACCCCGCCGCCCAACGCCACCAGCATCGTGCCGCGTTCGACGCCGCCGCCGAGGATATCGTCGACGAGCCGGCCGAAATGCGCGAGATCCTTGGTGCCCTCGCCGGGCGGCAGCACGACCGCGCGGTGCGCGATGCCGTGCTCCTCAAGGCTGGCTGCAGAGCGGCGCCAGGTGATGCCGCGCGACGGTCTCGTCGGTGACGATGACGGCCTGCCGCCGGCGCAGCAACGGCAGGATCTCCGCGCCGGCGCGCCCGATCAGCCCGGGACCGACCAGGATGTCATAGCCGCGCTCGCCGAGTTCGACGCGCAGCCTCTCGATCGCGCCCATCATCGCCCCTTGGCGGTCCCTTGCGCTGTCATTCCTCGATCTCCGAGGATTGGGCGGCTGCAAGGCCCGATCCGCGGCCGGCGAGAGCGGCAATCACCCGCGCCGTGGTGAGCTCCAGCGGCCCCTCGCCGCTGTCGATCGTCACATCGGCCTCGGCATAGATCGGATGCCGGCGCTCGATCAGCTCGGCGAGCACGGCGCGCGGATCGCGTTCTTGCAGCAATGGCCGATTGTTGCGGCGCGCGACCCGCGCCAGCAGCACGTCGAGATCGGCGCGCAGCCATACCGAGACGCCGCGGCGCGCGATCAGGGCCCGGGTCGCCGGGTCCATGAAGGCGCCGCCGCCGGTCGCCAGCACATGAATCGGCTGCGCCAAGAGCCGCGCGATGACGCGGCGCTCGCCGTCGCGGAACACGGCTTCGCCGCGATTGCGGAAAATCTCCTCGATCGTTTCGCCCGCCGCGGTTTCGATCTCGGTATCCGAATCGAAGAACGGCAAATTGAGGCGCGCCGCCAGGCGGCGCCCGATCTTGGTCTTGCCGGCGCCCATCAGGCCGACGAGAACGATCGTGCGGCGGGGCGCGAAACCCTGCGCTCGCGCCGCTGTTCCGGCCGTTTGCCTGGTCTGGAGGTCCACCCTGCGCCTCTCGTCTCTCGCCGCGCTTCCGCGCGACGCGTCGGAAGGGTACTAGCATGACGCGCGGCCTGTTCGTCAATCGGCGCGGCGGCGCCCCGGAAACAATCTGGGCGGAAGTGCGGCTCGCGGCATGGGAAGGTTCACCGTTTTCCTCGTGATCGTGCTGGTGCTGGCGGCCGTCGGCGGCGGCCTGTTCCTGGCCTATTGGGATTTCCCGGCGCCGTCGGTTCCGTTCGAGAAGGTGCTGCCCGATGCGCGCTTCCCGAAATAAGCCGCCGCGGCGCGGCGCCGTGGTCGCGGCGGCTCGAAGCGTTTCTCGAGATGCTGGCGGCCGAACGCGGCGCGGCGCGGCTGACGCTCGCCGCCTACCGCAACGATCTCGCCGATCTGGCGGGGTTTCTCGCCGCGCGCGGAACGGCGCTCGAAGACGCCGATGCGGCGGCTTTGCATGATTATCTCGCCGCCGCTGACGACGCGGCGTCTGGCGCCGCGAACGCTGGCCCGCCGGCTCTCGGCGATGCGCCAATTCTTCCGCTTTCTGGTCAGCGACGGCGCGCGGATCGACGACCCGACGGCGGGCCTCGACACCCCGCGGCTCGGCCGCCCGTTGCCGAAAATCCTCGGCGAAGGCGAGGTCGAGCGGCTGATCGCCGCGGCCGCTTCCTGGCCGGGCGAGGAGGGCGTGCGGCTGCGCTGCCTCCTCGAATTGCTTTACGCGACCGGGTCTGCGCGTCTCCGAGCTGATCGGCCTGCCGCTCGCCGGGGCGCAGCGCGATCCGCGTTTCCTCTTGGTCCGCGGCAAGGGCGGCCGCGAGCGGGTGGTGCCGCTGAGCCCGCCGGCGCGCCAGGCGCTCGCCGCCTATCTCGAATGCCGCAGCCGCTTCCTGCCGAACCGCCAGCCCCCAATCCCAAAATGGCGCGCTGGCTGTTCCCGTCGCGCGGCGCAGGACGGGCACCTGACCCGCCAGCGCTGCGGCCAGCTGCTCAAGGAATTGGCGCTCGCTGCCGGGCTCGACCCGGCGCGGCTGTCGCCGCATGTGCTGCGCCATGCCTTTGCCAGCCACTCTGCTCGATCACGGCGCCGATCTGCGCAGCGTGCAGCAGATGCTCGGCCATGCCGACATCGCGACGACGCAGATCTACACCCACGTCCAGAGCGAGCGGCTGCGCCGGCTGGTCGAGAGCGCGCACCCGCTGGCGCGGCGCAAATGACCGCTGCGGCGCGGGCGCGGCGTTGACAAGGCCCGGCGCGACCCCGAGATTGCCGCCCGCCGATGCGCCATTTTCTCGATTTCGAACGGCCGATCGCCGAGCTCGAAGGCAAGATCGAAGAGCTGCGCCACCTGTCTGCCGACAGCGGGCTCAACATCGCCGAAGAGGTCGGCCGGCTCGAGGCCCAGGCGACCCGGCTGTTGCGCCAGAGCTATGCGCGGCTGAATTCGTGGCAGAAGGTGCAGGTGGCGCGCCACCCGGAGCGGCCGCACTGCCTCGACTATATCGCCGGGCTGATCAGCGAGTTCGTGCCGCTCGCCGGCGACCGCGCCTTTGCCGAGGACCCGGCGATCGTCGGCGGCATCGGCCGGTTTCGCGGGCGCAGCGTGATGGTCCTCGGCACCGAAAAGGGCGCCGACACCGAGAGCCGGGTCGCGCACAATTTCGGGATGGCGCGGCCCGAGGGGTATCGCAAGGCGCGCCGGCTGATGCGGCTCGCCGAGCGCTTCGGCCTGCCGGTGCTGACGCTCGTCGATACCGCCGGGGCCTATCCCGGCGTCGACGCCGAGGCGCGCGGCCAGAGCGAGGCGATCGCCCGGGCGATCGAAACCGCCCTCGACATCCGGGTCCCGATAATCGCCGCGATCATCGGCGAAGGCGGTTCGGGCGGCGCGATCGCGCTGGCCGCCGGCAACGCCGTGCTGATGCTCGAGCACGCGGTCTATACCGTGATCTCGCCCGAGGGCTGCGCCTCGATCCTGTGGCGCGACGCCGCACATGCCGAGGACGCCGCCGAAGCCCTGCGGCTGACCGCACAGGATCTGCTGCGGCTCGGGGTGATCGACCGCATCGTGCCGGAGCCGCTGGGCGGCGCGCACCGGCGGCCGCAGGAGGCGATCGCCGCCCTCGGCGAGGCCCTCGCCGAGGCCTTGTCCGCCGCTGCTCGCGCGCGAGCGGCGACGATCTGCGCGACGAGCGCCGGCGCAAATTCCTGGCGATCGGCACCAGTGCGGCGACTTGATCCCGACCCCGCCCGGGCCGCGGCGGCTCATTGCCCCGCTCATTGACCGGTGACGGCCGCTCCCCACATCTAGCGCGAGCCGCCCGATACGAGCGGCGCCGGCGGCTTCATAGGAGGCTGCCGTTTTCTCGCTGGAAGGTATTCCATGGTCCCTCAGGAACGCGATCTGATCACGACCCTGCTTGCGCGCCTCAAGGGCGCCGCCGGGCAGCCGAAAGACCCGGAAGCCGACGCGCTGATCCGCCAGGCGATGGTGGAGCAGCCGGACGCGCCCTATTACCTCGTGCAGACCGTGCTGATCCAGGATCTGAGCCTCCATCAGGCACAGAACCGGATCGCCGAGCTGGAAAAGCAGGTGACCGACGCGCAAGCGGCGGCCCAGGCCGGCAACCAGCTTTCTCGGCAATCTGTTCGGGACCAGCCAGCCGGCGAGCCCGGCCGCCGGCAGCGTTCCGAGCGCCGGGCCGTGGGTCCGCGGGCCGCAGGTTGCGCCCGCGGCGCCGCCGCAGCAGCAGGCCTACGCCCAGCCGCAGCAGGGCTATGCGCCCGCCGGCGGCGGCTTGATGGGCGGCGGCATGATGGGCGGCATGGGCGGCGGCGGTGGTTTCCTGCGCTCGGCTGCAGCGACCGCGGCGGGCATCGCCGGCGGCGCGCTGCTGTTCCAGGGCATCTCCTCGCTGTTCGGGCATGGTTACGCCAACAGTCTTTCCGGCGGTATGGGCATGACATCCGGCCTCGGCGAGACGGTGATCAACAATAATTACGGCGATAGCGCGGCGGGTGGCGCCGATTACGGCGGAGGCGGCGATTTGGGCGGCGGCGATGCCGGGTATGGCGGCGGCGGGCCCGATTTCGGCGGCGGCGATGCCGGTGGTGGTGGCGATTTCGGCGGTGGCGATACCGGTGGTGGTGGTGATTTCGGCGGTGGCGGCGATACCTCCTGCTGACTCCGCGCAAACCCGAGGCCTGACGGTCCGCACGTTTTTGCGACGCGCTCTGTTGCGCGCCCGGCTCCTTACTCGGTAGCGCGACTTCTACCACAGCGCTTGCGCGCAGCGATTAAGCGCAATTAAATGGGTCGGCTCGCGCGCCGGTGTCTCGCTCTCTTAGGCACTGGCCGAAGGGCTTGAAAGGGGAGAGAAATGGGCGATTTCCTCAAATTCGAGACCATGATGACTCCGATCGTCATCCAAGCGATTTTTTGGATCGCTGTGGTCATCCTGGTTTTAGTCGGCATTCTTCAGATTGCGGAGGGCGGTAACGGGATTTGGACCGGCTTGGCGACGATAATCGTTGGGCCGATCCTCGCCCGAATTTATTGTGAAATCATAATCGTATTCTTCCGCATCAACGATCATCTGCGGGCGATCCAACACAATACGCAGCGGGGGTAAGGCAGCTGCCGGGCGCTCGATCCGCACGCCGAGACCCGGCAGCTTGCCCGGTTCAGGTAAACCCGATCCTGCGCCGGCCGTTTACCAGAGCCAGGTCTCCGGGTTTTCGTACGGCTCGCCGTCGAAAATGCCCTTGAGTCCTTTGGCGCAGCGGATCGTCATCCAGATGAGCGTCAGCAGCATGAGTATCCCGCCGATCAAAATCACGGAGGTTGCCCAGATGATTGCCCAGCTGATGAGCAGGAAAAGGACCCCGATCCAGAATGTTCGGATCTGCAGCTGATAATGCGTCTGCAGCCAGGGCGGCGCGCTGTCCCGGTTTACGTAAGCAAAGATAACGCCGACGATCTGCGCGATAATCGGGATAGCCCACCCGACTATGTACAGGATGTAGACGGCCTTGGCCGTACTCGTATGCTCTTCGTGGGCGTTGACGACGCTGCCGGAATCGCTCATGTCACCCTCCTCGGTTTTTGGCGCGATTTGCCGGGCCCCGCCGCGCCGACGCTTCTAGCCTAGCGGAAAACCCCCCAACGGCGCAAATGCGCCGCCTCTTGCTTAAACTCTACGTTGCATCGCAATCCGCGTCGGGCGGGACGTCGACCGCCATTCATGCCGTGCTCTTTTACAGCAAGTTCAGGCTCTTAATATACCCCGCGATCCACAGGTGCAGGCGAAAGCACCGAAGAACGGGCCGGCAATGACGATCACCGCCGACCCGCTCAAAAACCGCAGAGAAGTCCGATCCAGAAGGTTCGAATCTGGAATCGGTCGCGGGCTTTGATCCATTCCGGCGCTTCGGCTCGGCTCGCGCCAGCCGTGATTCGCCGATGATGGATGTTGCGGCCTGTCCTGTGGGGAGCGGCGAGGTCGCGGTCAGGCAGCGGCTTTTCGATTAGCCGCCAGCCGCTCGTCGACCTGCGCGACGGTCTGATCGACGATCGCGTTCTTCATGCCGTATTGCGCCGCGATCAGCTGCACCAGCCGGTCGGTCCGCTCGATATTCGGCACGCCGTTGTTGAGGGCGCGGGCGGCCGAGGACGGCCGCACCAGATCGTTCGCGGCGGCGGCGTATTTCTCGAACGGCACCAGATCGTTGGGCGAGGCGCCGAGCTTTTCGCACACCCCGCACACCCAATTGTAGACCGCGCGGGATGTTGCGATGTCGCGATGCACCGCATCCTTGATGTCGACGGCGCCATCCTTGGTGACGCAGCGGTAATTGCCAGTCAGCAGCATCGCCCATTTGGCGAGCGGCACGAAGATCGAATCGTGCACCCTGAGCTTGACCGGCAGCTCGATCGCACCGTCGCCCGGGTTGTAGCGCGCCGCGTCGACATCGCTTTCCATCTGTCGCAGCATCGCGGTGGATTTGTCGCGAATCGAAGCGGGCGACCTTGAAGTTGGTCGGCGAGCGTGACCTGCAGCACGTTGATCTTCTCGCCCGGCGGGCGGATCGCCTGCGGGTCGGGGCTGCACAGGGTGAGGAGGCCCGGCTCGAAATTGTCCCACACGCTGGCATCGGTGAAGGCGGGCTTCAACCCGTCGGTGTTGAGGCCGGGGATGCGCTTCAGATAGGGCAAGGGCGGCATGTTCATGATCGACATGCAAGGCACCTTCGACCTCGCCACGGCGTCGAGCAATTCGCGCACGCCGGGCGAGCGGTATTGCGGCTCCTGCATCGCCAGGGCGACGAGATCATAGTCGGATGGCTTGACGTCGGCGGGGCCGGCCGCCTTGAGGCTGCCCGGCAATTTCCGCGAGTTCGAGCTCGATCGGCTCCTTGCGGCCGCGGATCGGCAGGCGCACGCGGGCGCCCTCGCTGTTGAACGCCTCGACCTCGTTGGGGAGGCACACCATCGTGATCTTGTGACCGCCGAACAAGAGCTTGGTCGCCAAGAGCGACCCGTAGGAGGCCCCCAAGGTCAGCACGTTGTAAGCGGTCATCTCATGTCCTCCCCGGATCGAGTTGGCGCATTCGGCGCAGGATATCGGCGATTAGCCGCCTGCCGCAAGGATCGCGGCCAGGCCGGCGCGGTAATTCGGATGGCGCAGCGTGACCCCGAGCTCCTGTTTGATCAGTGCGTTCGCAACGCGTTTGTTGTCGTCGTAGAAGCTGCGCGCGATCGGCGACAGACCGGCCGCCTCGAGCGGCACCAGCGGCGGTGCCGGCAGCCCCAGCAGGGAGGCGGCATGGGCGATGACGGACGCGGGCGCGGCGGGCTCGTCGTCGCACACATTATAGATCGCGCCGGGGCGCGGGTTTGCGATCGAGGCGGCCAGCACGCTCGCGAGATCCTCGACATGAATGCGCGAGAACACCTGGCCCGGTCTGTCGATCCGCTTTGCGGTGCCGGCGCGCAGCGCCGCGAACGGGCTGCGGCCGGGTCCGTAGATGCCGGCCAGCCGAAAGATATGCGAGGGCACGCTGTGCCCCCGCCACAACTCGAGCCAGCCCGCTTCGGCGGCGACGCGGCGCCGGCCGCGGCTACCGCTCGGGCGCAGTTCCGACCGCTCGTCGACCCAGCCGCCGGTGCGGTCGCCATAGACGCCGGTGGTCGAGAGATAGCCGAGCCAGAGGAGGCCCGGGACCCTGGCGATGTCGCCGCTGTGAAGGTCGAGCACCGGATCGCCGGCATCGTCCGGCGGGATCGAAATGAGGATATGGGTCACTCCGGCAAACGCCGCCGGCGCGAGCGGATGATCGCGGTCGAAGCGAAGGCCGTCGGGCTCCTTCGGATCGCGGCTGGTACCGGTGAACCGCCAGCCGTCATCGACGAGCCGGCCGGCGAGCGCACGCGCTGTATAACCCAGGCCGAAGCACAGTAAATGCCGCGGCGCCTGGGTCACGCGCCGCGCTCGGCCGGCGCCGCGGCCGTCGGCGGCTCGGCCGGCGCGGCGACGTCTTCGAGCGCGGCGGCGATCTCCTTGTGCCGCAGCCGCGTCAGGAGCCAGAACGCGCAGGACACCAAGGCGCCGATCGCCAGCGGCAGGCGCAACCCGAGATGCTCGCTCGCCGAGCCGATCAGCACCGCGCCGAGCGCCGGTCCGGCCCGGAAGATCATCCCGTAAAGCGCCATCACCCGGCCGCGCATCCTGACGTCGACCGCGGCTTGGATCAGGGTTTGCGCGCCGGTCCCGGTAATCGTCATCGCCGCGCCGGCGACAAAGACGCAGGGCAGGGCGAGACCAGAACCGGTCGGTCGCGGTAAAGGCCAGGATCGCCAGCGACATCATCAAGGTGTGGCCGAGCACGACCGCGGCGAGGCCGGAGACCGCCGGGCGCAGCACCATCCAAGCGCCGCCGCAGATCGCGCCGAGCCCGACCGTCGAGGTCAGCATCGACAGGCCTTGCGGGCCGCGCCCGAAAACGCTGTCGGCAAAGCCGGGGAACAGCTCGACAAAACCGCGCGTGCCGATCGTCGTCACCAGCGAAAAGCAGCAGCATCGGCCCGATCCCCGGGTGCCGGCTGGCATAGGCATAGGCCTCGACCGAGGCGCGGATCGCGCCCTGCCGCGCGATGACCGGCAGCGCCGGCAGCCCGCGCAGTCTTGCCAGAGAGATTTGAAAGGCGATGTAGCTGACCGCGTTGGCGGCGAACGCGGCGGCGATGCCGATGTCGGCGATCACGACGCCGGCGATCGCCGGCCCGATAAAGCGGGCCAGGTTGAAGATCACCGAGTTGATCGCCAGCGCCGAGGGCAGCGACTCGCGATCGATCAGGGTCGGGATCAGCGCCAGGCGCGCGGGTTGCGAGACCGCGCTGGCGATCCCGAGCAGCAGCACCAGCGTGAACAACAGCTCGACCGTAATCAGCATCGGTCGCGACGAGAATGGCGAGCAGGGTTGCCTGCGCGCAGCCGATCAGCTGCGTGATGCGGATGATGCCGACCCGGTCGCGCCGATCGGCCAGTACGCCCGCGAGCGGGCTCAAAACCAACACCGGCAGAAAATCGGCGAGCGAGACCAGCCCGAGCCAGGTCCCGGAATGGGTCAGCGTCCAGGTGAGCCAGCCGACCGCGACCCGCTGCAGCCACCAGCCGATCAGCGAGATGCCGTTGCCGATGGCGTAGATGCGGTAGTTGCGTTGCGCAAAGGCGCGGGAGATGTTGTCGAACCGCCCCCTCCCTAACCCTCCCCTCCCCGGGCCTGACCCGGGGATCGCGGGGGAGGGAAGGGTGGGGGCAGCGGCGGGACGCCGCAGCAGCACAAAAGCCAATGGAACGCACACCCCGGTCAGCGGCCTCGCCTCGGATGCATCGTAAAGCAAATTGCGCGCAAGTCGAGCCGGCCCGGCCGAGTCGATGCTAAACTGCCTGCTTGAACTCTGCCGTGTGGGCCGCGTGAACCTCCTTCGCGCCATCGCCTTGTCATCCGCCCTTGTCATCTCGGGCGCGGCGTCCGCCGCCGAGCTGGCGGAGCCGGCCGGCCCGCCGCTCTCGGCCGCGCCGCAGCTGCCGCCGCTGCTCTCCGCGCCGCCAAAGCCGGCGCCGCCCGGGCCGCCGCGCTCGGAGGATGCCGAGGCCGCGACCTACGAGCGCTGCATGAAACTCGCCAAGGAGAACCCGGCCGCGGCGCGCGTCCTTGCCCAGAGCTGGCTTGATCGCGGCGGAGCCCATCCCGCCGATCACTGCTTCGCCGTCGCGCTGATCGGGCTCAAGCAATACAAGGAGGGGGCCCTCCGCCTCGAAAAGCTGGGCCAGGCGATGCTCCAGGCGCCCGCCTCGCTGCGCGCCGACGTGCTCGACCAGGCCGCGCAGGCGTGGCTCCTCGCCGGCGAGCCGGGGCGCGCCTATGCGGCGGACGGCGCCGCTCTCGAGCTGCGCCCCGAGGATGCCGACCTGCTCGTCGACCGTGCCGAGGCGGCCGGTTCCGCCGGCTGGTTCGACAAGGCGATCGCCGATCTCGACCGCGTGCTCAAAGCCGATCCCGCCCGCCTCGACGCGCTGATCTACCGCGCCTCGGCCTATCGCGAAGAGGGTCGCCTCGACCCGGCGGTGGCCGACATCGACAAGGCGCTGACCCTGGCCCCCGACTCGGTGCCGGCGTTGCTCGAGCGCGGCAATCTCCGCAGGCTCGGCGGCGACATCGATGGCGCGCGCCAGGATTGGGTGCGGGTCGCGGAGCTGGCTCCCGGCAGCGCCGCCGCCGCCGCCGCTAAGGCGAATATCGCGCGCCTCGACACCAAGGGCGACGCGGCGCCGCAGACCAAGCCCGCTGCCGTCCACTGAGCGCTCAAGATCGGGTCGCAGCCGCCAGTGTGCCGTATCCGAAATTCGCCGTATCTCGGGGTATGGCTCTGCGCGAATTTCGGATTCGAAAGGACACTGGCAATTATATGAATTTAGTGTGGTTTTCGGATTTAAAGTTCGCAAACGGCGATTCCACCAAGATCATGCGGACTTCAAATCCACCACACTAGGGCGGTACGATAGTTTCGCGCGACACGGGGAGGAGACAGGGATGCGAATGCCAAGCATGCCGGAAAGCCTGGCCTATGCGGTCGTAGCGGCGATCGGGATCACGACGCTCACCGCGATCGTCAGCGCCGTTGCCGGCTCCGGCAAGATCGTCACCGCCGTACTGGTGCTCGCCATCGCCGCCAGCATCTATTGGCTGATCGGCCGCAATCTGACGACGATCGTGACCGCCAAAGAGGCCGCCGCGACGATTGCGATCCTGTTCGTGCTGTGCGCGCTCGGCGACCTCGCCACCGGCTATCCCTATCAGGCAGTGCTGTTCCTGCTCGCCGCGGTCGCTCTCGGGTTTGCGTTCCTCGTGTTGCAGCAGGGGACGGTCCCGGTCGAGCTGCGGCTCGGCGGCGTCTTGGTGGTCGCCGCACCGGGCCGGCTGATTTATCTGCGCATGCTCGAAGAGCTGCGCGATGCCGGTATCCTCTCCGCCGACGAATTCGCGGCGAAGCGGCAGCTGGTCGAGCCCTGAGGAGGCTTTACCTCGTGCCTAAAAATCGAGATCGGCGTAGTGCGTGCGGCGGCGGCGCGCCGGGAACGTGATCGGCGAGGATCTGGCGAAAGCTCGGCCGCGACTTGATCCGGGCATACCATTCCTTTGCCGCCGCGTGCGCCTCCCACGGCACGTCGCCGAGATAATCGAGGCTGGAGAGATGCGCCGCCGCGGTGATGTCGGCGACCGAGAAATGATCGCCGGCCAGCCAGCGCCGCCGCTCCACCAGATAGCCGATGTAATCGAGATGATAGGGCAGATTGGCGTGCCCGGCGCGAATCGCCTGCGAGTTCGGCGTACCGTTTCCCTGGTAGCGCCGCATCATCTTCTGGCCGAGCAGGTTTTCGGTGACCTCGAGATTCATCTTGATGTCGAACCACGCGGTGAGGCGGCGCACCTCGGCGCGGTCGACCGGGTTGATGCCGATCAGGAGCTTTTCGCGATAGGCTTCGTCGAGATATTCGACGATCGCCTCGGTGCCGGCGAGCACGGTGCCGTCCGGCTCGATCAGCACCGGCACCTCGCCGGCCGGGTTGAGGGCGAGAAATTCCGGCCGCCGTTCCCACACCTTTTCGAGCTTCAGGGTGAATTCGAGGTTCTTTTCGGCGAGCACGATGCGCAGCTTGCGCGCGAAGGGCGACAAGGTGAGGTGGTAGAGGACCCGCATGTCGCGGATTGTACCGGCCGCCGCGCCGCCTGAACACGGCTGACGATGAGGACCAGATGACCGCTCCGAAGAAGATCCGCCGCGATCCGACGAGCAGCGCATGGCCTATGTCGAAGAGGGCGGCGGCGCACGGGTTTTCCTGTTCCTGCACGGCAACCCGACCTCGTCCTATCTGTGGCGCAACGTCATCCCGCAGGTCGCGCACCTCGGCCGTTGCATCGCGCCCGACCTGATCGGCATGGGCGATTCGCAGAAGCTCGACGATCCCGGTCCCGCCACCTACCGCTTCGCCACCCACCGCGACTTTCTGTGGGGCTTTATCGACGCGGTGATCGGCGGCGACCGGCCTATTGTGCTGGTCGGCCATGATTGGGGCTCGGCCCTCGCCTTCGACTGGGCCAACCATCATCGCGACCGGGTCGCCGGCATCGTCTACATGGAGGCGATCGTGCGCCCGCTCGCCTGGGCCGAGTGGCCCGAGGCCTCGCGCCGGATGTTTCAGGGCTTTCGCTCGGCGGCGGGCGAAGAGATGATCCTCGACCGCAACCTGTTCGTCGAGCGGGTGCTGCCGGCCTCGATCCTGCGCCCGCTGGAGCCGGCCGAGATGGAGGAATACCGCCGGCCCTTCGCCGCCTCTCGCGCCGATCGCTGGCCGACCCTCGCCTGGCCGCGCGAGATCCCGGTCGAGGGCGAGCCGGCCGACGTCGTGGCGGTGGTCGCCGCCTATGCCGAATGGATGGCGCAGAACGAGGTCCCGAAGCTGTTCGTCAACGCCGAGCCGGGCGCGATCCTGACCGGCGCTCCGCGTGAGTTCTGCCGAAGCTGGCATAACCAGAGCGAAATCACCGTCCGCGGCAGCCATTTCATCCAGGAGGATTGCGGGCCCGAGATCGGCCGCGCGATCGCCGCCTGGGCCGCCGGCTTGCCGGAACCTTAGCTTACCGCTTCCTCGGCCCCATGAAGGCGGTGATGACGCCGTGCAGGGTGCGCAATTCCTGCTCGGTGCAGACGGCGCGCTGAAACAGGTTGCGCAGATTGCGCGTCATGCTCGGGCGCTTGTCGGGCTGGCGCAGAAAGCCGCTCTCGTCGAGCGCCTCCTCGAAATGCTCGAAAAAGCGCAGGAGTTCCGCCTTGTTGGCGGGCCGGCTGTGGCCGGTATGGAGGATCTCGGGCCTGGGCTCGGCTGCGCGCGGTGAACCATTCGTAGCCGACGATCAGCACCGCCTGCGCCAGGTTGAGCGAGGAGAAGGCGGGGTTGAGCGGCACGGTCAAAACCGTGTCGGCGAGCGCGATCTGGTCGTTGACGAGCCCGGTGCGCTCCGGCCCGAACAACACGCCGCAGGCCTCGCCCGCGGCGAGAAAGCCGCGCATCTCCGCGGCGGCGCGGCGCGGCGTCAGCTCGCGCTTCACCATGTAGCGGTCGCGCGCGGTCGCGGCGTAGACATGGACGAGATCGCCGATCGCCGCTTCGACGCTGGGGATAGAGCCGCGCCTTGTCGAGCACCGCATCGGCGCCGCTCGCCGCCGAGATCGCCTTGTCCGACGGCCAGCCGTCGCGCGGGCGCACCAGGCGCAGATCGTCGAGCCCGCAATTCAGCCATCGCCCGCGCCGCGGTGCCGATGTTCTCGCCGAGCTGCGGCTCGACCAGGATGATCGCCGGCCCGCCGGTCAGCCGATGGCTGGCTATGGTCGGTGCCGGCCATGGTTAGCGTCGCGATCCGACTGCGTCATTCCGGGGCCGCGCCACGCGCGGCAACCCGGAACCCATGAACACGGCCCCGGCGAGATGGTCTCAGCCTCCGAGCCTCCTGTCGAAGCCAGTGTTCATGGGTTCCGGCGTTCGCCGGCTTCGACGCGCCCCGGAATGACAGATGGGACAGCGTGACTTCCGTCTCAAGCCCGCGCGCCACTCGGTCGTGCCGTCCGGCTTGTCTTCGAGGATGATGCCCTCGGCCGCGAGTTCGGCACGAATGCGGTCGGCGTCGGCGAAGCGCCGCTCCTTGCGCGCCGTGGCGCGCTCGGCGATCCGATCGTCAACAGCGTTCTTCGGAACAGCATCGTTGTCACCTATGCCTGGAGCTGTTCCTCGAGCGAAGCGATCCCTAGCGGATCGCCGCAAGCTCTGACCAGTAACGTGTCCTGCGCAGTCGTCGCAATCATCTGGCGCTCAGTCGATCGTATCGACTGTAGCTTCGGCGAGCAGCTCGTTCATGAGCCACATTGAATCGCCAGCGGCGTGTTTAGATCGATCGCTCTAGAGCTTCAAGTCATCTTGCGAGGGATTCGATCGTTGTTCGTCTACGAGTGATGGATCGGCCTGTGCCTCCGGCCCACCATCCAGCATTAACGCGCGATACCAATCGATCCAAGAGCGTCTCGGCCTCGTGCAGCCGATCCTCGGTCCAGTCGAGCGGATCGCGGTAGTGCGTCATCAAGAGCGCGAGGCGGATGACCTCGCCGGGCCATTCCTTCAGCGCGTCGCGCACGGTGACGAAATTGCCCTCGGACTTCGCCATCTTGGCGCCGCCGACGGTCAGCATGCCGTTGTGCAGCCAATAGCGCGCGAAGGGGTGGCCGTCATGGGCGCAGACGCTCTGCGCGATCTCGTTCTCGTGGTGCGGGAAGATCAGGTCGAGCCCGCCGCCGTGGATGTCGAAGGTCTCGCCCGAGCGTCTCCTCGCTCATCGCCGAGCATTCGATGTGCCAGCCCGGCCGGCCGCGGCCCCACGGGCTGTCCCAGCCCGGCTGGTCCGGGGTCGACGGCTTCCACAGCACGAAATCGCCGGGGTCCTCCTTGTAGGGCGCGACCTCGACCCGGGCGCCGGCGATCAGGTCGGCGCGGCTGCGCCGCGACAGCGCGCCGTATTTGGCGTAGGAGGCGACGCGGAACAGCGCATGGCCCTCGGCCGCATAGGCATGGCCCGAGGCGATCAGCCGCTCGATCATGCGGATCATCTGCGGGATGTATTCGGTGGCGCGCGGCTCGACATCGGGCGGCAAATTGCCGAGCGCCGCCATGTCCTCGTGAAAGATCGCGGTGGTGCGCGCGGTCAACGCGTCGATCGGCTCGCCGTTCTCGCGCGCGGCGGCGATGATCTTGTCCTCGACATCGGTGATGTTGCGCACATAGCGCACGTGCCCCTCGCCGTATTCGTGGCGCAGCACCCGGTAGAGCAGGTCGAAGGCGACGACCGCGCGGGCATTGCCGACATGCGCGAGGTCGTAGACCGTCGGGCCGCAGACATACATCCGCACGCGCTCCGGATCGAGCGGCTCGAACTTCTCCTTGCGGCGGGTCAGCGAGTTGTAAAGGACGAGCGGCATTCGGTACTAGATTGCCCCGCGATGGCTGATGGCAAGGGCCGACGGTTCGTCGCGGCCTGGGCTAACTCCCGCCCGCGAGCGCGTCGGCGCCGGCGATGCGCTGCGCCAGCGCGGCGGCGAGGAAGCGGTCGAGGTCGCCGTCGAGCACCGCGGCGGGGTTGCCGGTTTCGACCCCGGTGCGCAGATCCTTGACCATCTGGTAGGGCTGCAGCACGTAGGAGCGGATCTGGTGGCCCCAGCCGATATCGGTCTTGGTGGCGTTCATCGCCGTCGGTCGCGTCCTCGCGCTTCTGCAATTCGCGCCTCGTAGAGCCGGGCGCGCAGCATCGCAAAGGCGTGCGCCCGGTTCTGGTGCTGCGAGCGCTCGCTCTGGCATTGCACGACGATGCCGCTCGGCAGATGGGTGATGCGCACCGCGCTGTCGGTCTTGTTGACGTGCTGCCCGCCGGCGCCCGAGGAGCGATAGGTGTCGATGCGCAGATCCTTGTCGAGGATCTCGATGTCGATCTTCTCGTCGATCACCGGGTAGACCCAGGCCGAGGCGAAGCTGGTGTGCCGCCGCGCGTTGCGAATCGAACGGCGAGATCCGCACCAGGCGGTGCACGCCGCTTTCGGTCTTCAGCCAGCCATAGGCGTCGGCGCCGCTGATCTTGACCGTCGCCGATTTGATCCCGGCGCCCTCGCCGGCGCTTTCTTCGAGCCATTCGACCTTGTAGTCATGCGCCTCGGCCCAGCGCACATACATGCGCAGCAGCATCTCGGCCCAATCCTGGGCTTCGGTGCCGCCGGCGCCGGCATGGACTTCGAGATAGCAGTCATTGCCGTCGGCCTCGCCCGAGAGCAGGCTCTCGACCTCGCGCCGCTCCGCCTCCTCGCGCAGCTTTTCGAGGCTCGCCTCGGCTTCGGCGACGATCCCCGAATCGCCCTCGGCCTCGCCCAGCGCGATCAGCTCGACCGCCTCGTCGACCTCGCGTTCGATCCGGCGATAGCTGTCGATCGCCCGCTCCAGCCGGGTGCGCTCGCGCAGCACGCTCTGCGCGGCGGTCGGGTCATCCCACAGCTTGGGGTCTTCCGACTTCGCGTTTAGCTCGGCGAGACGCCGGAGGGCCGCCTCCCAGTCAAAGATGCCTCCTCAGCAGCGCCAACGACTTTCTGATGTCGTCGACGACCGCCTCTATCTCCGCGCGCATCTGCTCTTCCCTCGAACAGCCAAACTCAATAAAGCCCGCCGGTGCCGCCCGCCGGTGTTTGCCGGACCGGCACACCCGCGGCGGCGTCGCCCGCGCCGGCGTCGCCGGCGGCCGCATCGCCGGCGGCGGCATCGCCCGCGACCTCCTCGCCGGGCACCGCCTGCAAGCCGCGGTCGCGATCCTGGCCGGGCTCGGTGCCGGGCCTGTAGGCTTCCCAGATCGCCGGCTCGCCGCCGCTGGCGGGCAGACCGGTCGTCGTGCTGACCCGGTACATCCGCAGGCCGGGCGGGGTGCGGAACTCGGTCGCCGGCGCGTCCTTCAGCGCGGCGATCATGAAATCGCGGAAAATCGGCGCCGCGACGACGGCCGCCTGCTCGCCGCTGCCGAGGCTGACCGGATCGTCGTAGCCGACAAACACGCCGGCCGCGAGATCGGGGGTGAACCCGACAAACCACGCATCCTGCCAGTCGCTCGTCGTGCCGGTCTTGCCGGCGATCGGCTTGCCCACCGCCTTGACCGCGACGCCGGTGCCGCGCTGGACCACGCCCTGCATCATCTGGACCACCTGGAAGGTCGCGATCGGATCGGCGATCTGCTCGCGATCGTCGGGGAGAGTCGGCACCGGCTGATGGTTCCATGCGACGCCGTTGCACCCCGCGCAGACCCGCTGGTCGGCGCGAAAGATCGTCTTGCCGTTCCGGTCCTGCACCCGGTCGATCAGCGTCGGGGTGATGCGCTTGCCGTCCTCGTCCAGCATCGCATAGGCCGCGGTCAGCCGCAGCGGCGTTGTCTCTCCGGCGCCGAGCGCCATCGAATACATCCGCGGCATGTGGTCCATGATGCCGAATTTCTCAACCGTCTGGCCGATCGCCTCCATGCCGATCGTCGCGGCGACATGCGCGGTCGCCAAGTTGCGCGAATGTTCGAGCGCCACCCGGAGCGGGATCGGTCCCATGAAGGTGTGCTCGTAGTTGTTCGGGGTCCAGGGCGGCAGGCCCGGACCCTGGCTGAGCGAGATCGGGTCGTCATCGACCAGCGTCGACGGCGTGAAGCCGTTTTCGAGCGCGGTCAGGTAGACAAACGGCTTGATCGCCGATCCCGGCTGCCGCTTGGCCTGCGTTGCGCGGTTGAACTGGCTCAGCTCGAAGCTGAAGCCGCCGCTCATCGCCAACACGCGGCCGGTGTGCGGATCGATCACCACGAGCGCGCCCGAGACTTCGGGGATCTGGCACAGATTGTAAAGCGGCGCCCCCTTCGCCGTCGCCGCCCCGGCCTTGCCGGCATCCTCGGGCAGCGGTTCGACCAGCACCAGATCGCCCGGCTTGACGACATTGGCGGCGTTCCGCGGAAACGGCCCGAGAGTGCTGTCATCGCGCAGCGGCCGCGCCCAGCGCATCTGCGCGAACGGAATATGCCCGGTCTCGCCGCCCTTGAGGCCGATCGTCGCGCCATCGCCTTCGGTGTGCAGCACCACGGCGAGCTGCCAGCCGACGGTTCCGGCGCCCGCCGGCAGCGGCGTCGCTGCAAGCCGGCTCGGCCAGTTGGTGCCGGGATCGATATGCCCGACCGGCCCGCGCCACCCGCCATGGCTCGCGGTCGTAGCCGATCAGCCCGGCGCGCAGCGTCTTGTCGGCGGCCTCCTGCAGGCCGGGATCGAGGCTGGTGCGCACCGAGAGCCCGCCCTCGTAGAGGGCTTTTTCGCCGTAGCGGGCCAGCAACTCGCGCCGCACTTCCTCGGCGAAATACGGGGCGGTGACGATCTCGGCGTCCTCGCGGTGGCGCACCACCAGCGGCTCCGCCTTGGCTTGCGCGATCGCCGCCGCCGTCGCGTTGCCGTCCTCGCCCATGCGGTCGAGCACCCAGTCGCGGCGCGCCTTTGCCGCCTGCGGGAAGCGCGCGGGATTGTAGTTGTTCGGCGCCTTCGGCAGGCCGGCGAGAAAGGCCGCCTCGCCGAGGGTCAATTCGTCGAGCGACTTGTCGAAATAGGTCAGCGCCGCAGCCGCGACGCCGTACGCCCCCGCGCCGAGATAGATCTCATTCAGATAGAGCTCGAGGATGCGGTCCTTCGGCAACGCCTCGTCGATGCGGGTGGCAAGCAGGATCTCCTTGACCTTGCGGGAGATCGACAACTCGTTCGACAGCAGCATGTTCTTGGCGACCTGCTGGGTGATCGTCGAGGCGCCGACCGGCCGCCGGTTGCTGCGCCATCGGCCGACATCGGTCAGCGCGGCGCGCAACATCGAGATCGGGTCGACCCCGTGATGGCTGTAGAAATTCTTGTCCTCGGCCGACACGAATGCCTTGATGACCCGCTTCGGGATCGCCGCGATCGGCACGAAAACCCGGCGCTCGGTCGCGTATTCGGCGAGCAGCCTGCCGTCGCCGGCCTGCACCCGCGTCATGATCGGCGGCTGGTAATGCGCCAGTTGCTGGTAATCCGGCAGGTCGCGACCGAAATACCAGATCGTCAGCCCGGCGAAAACGCCGCCGGCGGTGGCGAGCAGCACGGTGCAGACGAAGAGGAACCGAACGAGCTTGATCATCATGCGCAACGGCGCAGGCTCCCTTCGCTGCGGCGAAGCGCCAGCGCGCTCGCCCTCGCGCGGCGTGGCTCCTTATGCGCCAACGCCTGTGGCTATTCCAAGGCGGTTTTGGGCACCGACGGTCGGGCGAGGTGCGCTGTGCCGGCGCCGCCGCGTCGCGCCTTACCATCGACTCGCTTCACGCATGCTGAGGAAAGCATTGTGGCGGAGGCATTTGCCCGGTACATTACCGAGTGCGAATCCGCCGACCGGGCGCGTCGCCCGGCGGCGTTGCGACGCCCAACCGCATTATCGGCAACTGGCTTGCCGCCGCGCCGGGCCGCAGCGCCGGGCTGTGCAGATTGTCTGAAACCCGAAGCCGAGCGTGTTTGTTGACGCGACGCCGATGACCGAATTCCGCGACGCTATGATCTCAAACGCCACCGGCTTTCTTCCACACAGCACCGCGCCGCCGGCCGCCTTTAAGGCGGTCGCAGCCGCGCGCCTGGGAGTTCTGCCCGAATGGCAAAGCGCATGCTTATCGACGCCGCCCACCCCGAAGAAACGCGGGTGGTGGTAACCAGCGGCACTCGCCTCGAAGAATTCGATTTCGAGTCGTCCACAAAGAAGCAAGTAAAAGGCAACATCTATCTTGCAAAGGTAACGCGGGTCGAGCCTTCGCTGCAGGCTACCTTTGTCGATTACGGAGGCAATCGACACGGGTTTCTGGCCTTCAGCGAAATACACCCGGATTACTACCGGATTCCGGTGAGCGATCGCCCGGCCGGCGAGGCCGAGCCGCAAGCTGGCGAGCCGATTACCGAGGATGACGGCGACAACGGCGTGCCGCTCGCGGCCGCGCTGCCCGAGCCGGTCTCGGTCCTGCAAGGCGCTGCCGCAGAAGACGAACGCGCCGGCGATCCGGATGGCGCGGATGAGCCCGAATGGGGCTCAGACTTCGAGATCGAAGAAAGCGACCGCTCGCCCGGACATCCGTTCGCAGCCGATCGGGTCGAGGCGGCGCCGCTGGAGGACCTGCGGCTCGCAGCTGAGCCCCCCGAGCCGGCACAACCCGCGGATGCGGGCGAGAGGCTATTCACGCCCGCTGGAGAAGCGGCCGATCAGCACGATGACATCCGCGAGTGGGCTGGGATGCCGGCTGCGCCGGCTGATCACTCGGAAGCGCTGAACCGTGAACCGGAGAGCCGCGCGCTGCGCGCGGCCGAGGGGTCGCTTCTCGCAGCGGAAGTCGGCACCCTCGCCGAGGGCACGCCAGCCGTCAATGGCGAAATCGAGGCGGAGAGCGTCGAGACCTTCGGCGGCGACGAGGTCGAGGAAGTCGAGGAGGCCGATGCCGAGCGCCGACGCACGCAACCGACGCGCCACTACAAGATCCAGGAGGTGGTCAAGCGCCGCCAGATCATGCTGGTGCAGGTCGCCAAGGAAGAGCGCGGCAACAAGGGCGCGGCGCTGACCACCTATCTCTCGCTCGCCGGGCGCTATTGCGTGCTGATGCCCAACACCGGCCGGGGCGGCGGCGTCTCGCGCAAGATCACCAGCATCGCCGACCGTCGCCGGCTCAAGGAGATCCTCGAAGACCTCGACATTCCGGAAGGCATGGGGGTCATCGTCCGCACCGCCGGCGCCGAGCGCTCCAAGGCCGAGATCAAGCGCGACTACGAATATCTGCTGCGCCTGTGGAACGAGATCCGCGACCTGACGCTGAAATCGACGGCGCCGGCGCTGATCTACGAAGAAGGCAATCTGATCAAGCGCTCGATCCGCGATCTCTATACCCGCGACATCGACGAGGTGCTGGTCGAGGGCGAGGAGGGCTACCGCACCGCGAAGGCGTTCATGCGCACGCTGATGCCGAGCCACGCCAAGCGCGTGCAGCCCTATCGCGATCCGCAGATCGGCCTGTTCCACCGCTTCCAGATCGAGAGCCAGATCGACGCGATCCACTCGCCGATCGCCCAGCTGCGCTCGGGCGGCTATATCGTGATCAACCAGACCGAGGCGCTGGTCGCGATCGACGTCAATTCCGGCCGCGCGACGCGCGAGCGCAACATCGAAGAAACCGCGCTGCGCACCAACCTCGAAGCCGCCGACGAAATCGCACGCCAACTGCGCCTGCGCGATCTCGCCGGGCTGATCGTCATCGATTTCATCGACATGGAGGAGCACCGCAATCAGGTGGCGGTCGAGCGCCGGCTGAAGGAGGCGCTGAAGAACGATCGCGCCCGCATCCAGGTCGGCCGCATCAGCCCGTTCGGGCTCTTGGAGATGTCGCGGCAGCGGCTGCGGCCGTCGCTGGCCGAGGCCTCGACGCAGCCCTGCCCGCATTGCGGCGGCACCGGCTTTATCCGTTCGGTCGAATCGACTGCGCTCCACGTGCTGCGGTCGATCGAGGAGGAGGGCATCCGCCGTCGGGCGGCCGAGATCTGCCTTTATGTGCCGACCAATGTGGCGCTCTACATCCTCAACCAGAAGCGCGAATCGCTGACCCAGATCGAGGCCCGCTACGGCTTGCGGGTCATGGTCGCGCAGGACGATTCGCTGATCCCGCCGAACTTCCGCCTGGAGCGTGCTGCGCGCCTATGGCGCCGGCGAGGTGCCGCCGCTTGCGCGCGATCCAGGCGCCGACCCTGGTCGCAGGAGGAGGACGAAGACGAGGAGGAGGTCGCCGAGCACCGCGGCCGCGACGAGCGAAGCCGCTGCGGAACCGGAGGGCGAGGAAGAACGCGGCCGCCGTCGCCGCCGCCGTCGCCGCCGCCGAACCGAGGAGCCGCGCGAGGCCCGGCCGGCCGCGGCGACGCCTGCCGTTCCCGAGCCCGGCGAGATAGCGGCGGCGGGCGAGGAGATGGACAAGGCTGCGGGCAACGAGGCCGAGGGCGAACGCGAGAGCCGAAGCCGAGCGGCGGCGGCGGCGGCGCGGTCGGCGCGGTGGGCGAACGCGACCGCGCCGCGAGGCGGTAGCGGAGGCCGCTGCGTCCGGTCCGCCGGTCGCCGTCGAGACGATCGAAATCGTCCCGATCGTCGAGGCGCAGCGCGGAGGCGCCGACGATGCCGGTGCCGCAGCCGTGGCCGGCGGAAGCCGGCATCGAAGACGCGAGCTTGGCGCGGCCTGTCGGCGAGAGCGCCGAACCGGCGCCGCTGCGCGAGGAGCGGGAACACGAAACCGCAGTTGCGCCGGTGCCGGTCGATGTGCTCAACGAAGGCATCCCGTTTGCCAGCGAGACCGAGCGGGTGCTCGAGAAAGCTGCGGCGGAAGCCCCGGTGGCGTCGCACGGCGAGCCGCCGCCCGCTGCGCCTGCGCCTGGCATCGAGGAGGAGGTGCACCCAGTGACCGAGAGGCCGGCAAAGCCGCGCCGGGGGTGGTGGCAACGGCTGACCCAATCATGACCGGCGCGGTCTCGCGCGCAATCGGTCAGGCCGGGGAGGCGACGAGACAGTGAAGGCGGCGCTATCGAGCGGCTTGCTGCGGGCTTTCGCCCTGGTGCCGCCGCGGCAGCCTGCGGCGCCCATCTGGCCCGCGCACACGACGTGCAAGGAACCCCGACCGTGATCCGCGATACCGAGATCGAGGCCGACATCCACACGCTGGCCAGCCCAGTCTGGCGCGCCGCCGGGCTCGCTCCCAGCGATGTCGGCGTCTACCTGGTCGACGACGATCAGATCAACTCGTTTGTTGCCGGCGGCCAGGCGATCTTTCTCAACACCGGGCTGATCGAGCGGGCGGAAAACCCGAACCAGCTGATCGGCGTCATCGCGCACGAGACCGGACACATCGCCGGCGGGCACATCCTGCGCACGAAAGAGGAGCTGCACAACGCCAGCGTCGAGACCATCATCGCGATGGTGCTGGCGGCGGGGGCGTCGGTTCGCCGGACGCAGCGGCGCGCCGCTGCTCGGCGCGATGGGGGTCGGCGAGCGCCACTTTCTGCAATTCTCGGTCGTCCAGGAGGCGACGGCCGATCATGCGGCGCTCAACTTTCTCGACCGCGCCTGCCTGTCGGCGCGCGGCCTGTTGCGGTTTTTCGAAATTCTCCAGAGCAATGAATTGCTGACTGGCGAGCACCAAGACCAGTGGGCCAGCACCCATCCGCTGACCGCTCAGCGGATCGAGTATGTGCGCGACCATGTCGCGCATGCGCGCTGTTCGGATGCTCCGGATCGGCCCGGCTCGGCCGCGTTGCTGCACCTCATCCAGGTCAAGCTGCACGCCTTCCTCGATCCGCCCTCCACCACGCTTGCGGCTTATCCGCTGACCGATACCTCCGAGCTGGCGCGCTACGCGCGGGCCACCGCCTATTACCGTATTCCCGATCTGCAAAAGGCACTGCCGGAGATCGACGGGCTGATCCGGGATTTTCCGAAGAACCCCTACTACCGCGAGCTCAAGGGCCAGATGCTGTTCGAGAACGGGCGCATCCGCGAAGCGATCGGCCCTTATGAGGACGCGGTGCGGTTGGCGCCATCGGCCGCGCTGCTGCGGATCGCGCTGTCGCAGGTTTATATCGAAACCGGCGACTCGGCGCTGAACAAGCGCGCGATCGCCTACCTCAACGATGCCAGCCGCGAGGAAGCGCGGGACAGCGACATCTGGCACTTCCTCGCCGTCGCTTACGGGCGCGACAACCAGATGGGCATGGCCGCTTTGTCGCTGGCCGAGGAAGCGCTCGCCAACGGCAAGAAAAAGGACGCGATGCAGCAGGCCAATCGGGCGAAGCAATTGCTGACCCGCAACACCGGGGCCTACGCGCGCGCCGAGGATATTCACCGCGAGGCGGAGCAGCTCGACGATTGATCGTCGCCGCCGCCGCTTTGTTGATCGGAGCTTTGACTGTGATGGTGTTGTTTGCCCGCCGATCGACGGCTCCGGCAAAACCGGCGTCGCTACGCCGCGGCCCCCGTCTACGGACCCTCGGCCTATGCCTGTGCGCGGTGCTGGTGCTGCTGCAGCCTGGCCCGGCGGCGGCGGCCGAGTTCACCCCCGAGCAGCGCCAGGCTATTGAAGCGATCATCCGTGATTACCTGACGAAAAACCCCGAAATGCTGCTCGACGTGATACAGGCGGCCGAAGACAAGCTGAAGGGTGAGGCGCACGACAAGGCGTCGGCGGCACTGGTCGCGCGCCACCATGAGGTCTTCGACGATCCCGATGCGCCGATTAGCGGCAACCCGCAGGGCGATGTCTCGCTTGTCGAGTTCTTCGATTACCGCTGCCCCTATTGCAAGGAGGTCGAGCCGGCCCTCGAAACCCTGCTCGTCGAGGATCGGCAGCTGCGCTTTGTCTACAAGGAATTTCCGGTGCTCGGGCCCGGATCGGTGAGCGCGGCGCGGGCGGCGCTCGCCGCGCGCAAACAAGACAAATACGATGCAATGCATCGCGCCCTGATGGGCTTCAAAGGGACAGATGGACGAAGCGGCGGTGTTCAAGGTGGCAAGCTCGGTCGGGCTCGATGTCGACCGCCTCAAGCGCGACATGGCCGCTCCCGGCATCGACCGGATGCTGAAAGCCAATCTCAGCCTCGCCGCGGCGCTCGACATTAGCGGCACGCCGGGGTTTGTCATCGGCGACGAGATCGTGCCCGGCGCCGTCAGCCTCGATGACCTCAAGCAGCTGATCGCGGCGGCGCGCCGCAAATAGCTCAGAGCGGGCGCCGCCAAGAGGACCCGGCGCGCTTCAGCCTTTGTGCCGGTCGCGACCGAACGCATCGAGCTGTTGCCGCAGCGCCTCGATCTGGGCCTCGAGGCGCCGCAGGCGCGGCTCCTCTGCCTCGCTCGTCTCGTCCCGGGGTTGCGCAGTGTCGGCCGCGCCCGGGTTGCTCTCGGCGCCATAGGGGGAGAGCATCTTCAGGGCGCGTTGGAACAGCGCGATGTTCTGCTTCCCCATCTCCTCGAATTGGCCGAACGGAAAGATGCCGAAGGTGGCGCGCAGGCTGTCGCGCATCTGCTCCTGATTGCGGGCAAAGGCGGCCATCGCCTGCTCCAGATATCCGGGCACCAGAAATTGCATGCTGTCGCCGTACAAGCTGATCAGCTGCCGCAGAAAGCTGATCGGCAGCAAGTTCTGCCCCTTCTGCTCCTGCTCGACAATAATCTGGGTCAGGACCGAGCGGGTGATGTCTTCGCCGGTCTTGGCGTCGTAGGCGACGAAATCTCCGCCTTCCTTGATCATCCGGGCGAGGTCGTCGAGCGTCACATAGCTGCTCGTGGCCGTGTTGTAGAGCCGCCGGTTGGCGTATTTCTTGACGATCGTCGGCTTCTTGCCGCTGGCCGGTTGCTCGCTGTTCGGATTGGTCATATGCCCGCCGCTCCGCCGAAGATAAGGTGCTGCAATGCAACAATACAGCGATTCTTCACGTCCGCCTCATCAAACGCGACCCCGTGCTCCCGGCGGTGCTGCCGCGGCCTTCGCGACGCCCTATACTGGCGCCGATGAGCGAGGAAGACGATCTGGCGCGCCGTTTTTTCGCCGTGTGGGCGGAGTATCTGGCGACGCTCGTTGCCGATCCGAAGATGACCGAGCCGTTGCGCCGCTGGCTCGCGATCGCTGCCGGTTCGCTGCACGGCGCTGCGCCTAGCGATGCCAGCCCCGGCGTCCCGCCGCAATCTTCGTCCGGACCGGCGCCTCGCGCCGCGCCCGCTGCCGGCGCATCTGGCGAGCGCGATGCTGCTGTGGCTGAGCTCGCGCGCCGCGTTGACCAGCTTCAAGAACGCGTCGCCGCGCTCGAACGCCCGAGCAAATCCGGCCGACGGCCGGCTGTCGGCGCTCGCCGGCGAAATCGACCGGCGCGGTCGTGAGCGGGTCGCAGCCGCGCTCGATCGCGAGCTGAGGCGCCGCGCTGGGGCGTTTCTCGCCGGGATCGAAACCTATCGCCATCATCGCTTCCACCGCGCGCCCGTGCGCGTGCCGGTGCGGTGGCGTCACGGCGCGGCGCGGCTGCTCGACTATGGAAGCGATGCCGGCGGGCACGAAAATCGCCCGTCGGTGCTGATAGTGCCGTCGCTGATCAACCGGTACACGATCCTCGACCTGATGCGCGAGCGCAGCTTTGTGCGTTACCTCGCGCGCCAGGGTCTGCGGCCACTGGTGCTCGACTGGGGCGAGCCCGGCGCGGCCGAGCGCGAGTACACGTTGAGCGATTACATCACGGGGCCGCTCACCGAAGCCGCCGCCGCCGCCGTGAGGCTCGCCGGCGGGCCGGTCGCGCTGTGCGGCTACTGCATGGGCGGGCTGCTGGCCCTGGCGCTGGCGCTGCGGCGGCCGGCCGAGGTGGCGTGCCTGGCGCTGCTCGCGACGCCGTGGGATTTCCATGCCGAGCGGCCGGCCCAGGCCCAGCTCCTCGGCTCCCTGGTGGAATGCCTGCCGCTGTTCTGCGGCGGCTCGGATCCCGTGCCGGTGTCGGTGATCCAGGGCCTCTTCATGGCGCTCGATCCGTTTCTGGCAGAGCGCAAATTCATCCGCTTCGCCGGGTTCGATCCGGCTGGCGAGGCGGCGAGGAGCTTTGTCGCGCTCGAGGATTGGATCAATGACGGGGTGCCGCTGGCGCGCCGGGTCGCGCTCGAATGCGCGCGGTCATGGTACCGCGACAATGATCCAGCGCGCGGCGCCTGGCAGGTCGCCGGACAGCCGATCCGGCCGGAAGACGTGACCGCGCCGACCCTGATCGTGCTGCCGAGCCGCGACAAGATCGTGCCGCCGCGCTCGGCCGAGCCGCTCGCCGCGGCGATCCCGGATGCGACGGTGCTGCGGCCGCCCTTTGGCCATATCGGGATGATGGCGTCGGTCGCGGCGCCCGACGCGGTATGGCGACCGATCAGCGAATGGCTGCGTGGACAATCGTGAGCGGGTGCGCCGACCGGCTGGACTTGCGTCCGGCGCGGCTTTTAGAGTTGGCCGGCCCTGCCCACATAAGCCGGTAACCGCGCCGCAACCTTGCGAGGAGATCCCCGTCATGACCGACATCGTCATCGCCAGCGCCGCCCGCACCCCGGTCGGGGCCTTCAATGGCGGGCTCGCCGGCCTCGCGGCGCACCAGCTCGGCGAAGTCGCGATCAAGGAGGCGCTGCGCCGCGCCGAGGTCGAGCCCAAGGAGGTGTCGGAGGTCATCCTCGGCCAGATCCTCGCCGCCGGCGAGGGCCAGAACCCGGCGCGCCAGGCCGCCGTCGCGGCCGGCATCCCCTTTGAGGTCACGGCCTACGGGGTCAACCAGCTGTGCGGCTCGGGGCTGCGCACGGTGGCGCTCGGCTATCAGGCGATCCGCAACGGCGACTCGCGAGATCGTCGTCGCCGGCGGCCAGGAAAGCATGAGCCAGGCGCCGCACTGCATCCATCTGCGCAACGGCGTCAAGATGGGCGATGCGCAGATGGTCGACACGATGATCAAGGACGGGCTGTGGGACGCCTTCAACGGCTACCACATGGGCAACACCGCCGAGAACGTCGCGCAGCGCTGGCAGATCACCCGCGAACAGCAGGACGAATTCGCCGCCGGCTCGCAGATGAAGGCCGAGGCGGCGCAGAAGGCCGGCCGCTTCAAGGACGAGATCGTCCCGGTCGTCGTCAAGACGCGGCGCGGCGACACGATGGTCGACACCGACGAGCACCCCAAGCACGGCACGACGTTAGAGGTGCTGGCGAAATTGCGCCCGGCCTTCGACAAGAACGGCACGGTCACCGCCGGCAACGCCTCGGGGATCAACGACGGCGCCGCCGCGGTCGTGCTGATGACCGCCGAGGCCGCGTCGCGCCGCGGGCTCAAGCCGCTCGCCCGCATCGTCTCGTGGGCGACCGCCGGGGTCGACCCGGCGATCATGGGCACGGGGCCGATCCCGGCCTCGCGCATGGCCCTGAAGAAGGCCGGCTGGTCGGTCGGCGATCTCGATCTGATCGAGGCCAACGAAGCCTTTGCCGCGCAGGCCTGCGCGGTCGGCAAGGAGCTCGGCTTCGACCCCGACAAGCTCAACGTCAATGGCGGGGCGATCGCGCTCGGCCATCCGATCGGCGCCTCGGGCGCCCGCGTGCTGGTCACCCTGCTCTACGAGATGCAGAAGCGCGACGCGAAGAAGGGGCTCGCCACGCTGTGCATCGGCGGCGGCATGGGAATTGCGATGTGCGTCGCGCGCGACTAAGCGTTAACCGGAAAGCGTAGGGTGGGTTGAGCGAGAGCGAAACCCACCATTTGCCGGACGCCGGGTGGTGGGCTGCGCTGCGCTTATCCCACCCTACGAAGACGGCGCGGTTGAGGGGAGGAACGCATGGCCAGGGTGGCGGTGGTCACCGGCGGGACGCGCGGCATCGGCCGGGCGATCGCGGTGGCGCTGAAGGATGCCGGTTACAGCGTGGCGGCCAATTACGGAAGCGACGACCGAAATGCCGGGCAATTCGCCGAGGAGACCGGCATTCCGGTGTTCAAGTTCGATGTCGCCGATTTCGCCGCCTGCGCCGCCGGCGTCACGGCGATCGAGGCGGCGCTCGGCCCGGTCGAGGTGCTCGTCAACAATGCCGGCATCACCCGCGACGCGACGATGCACCGGATGAGTTTCGAGCATTGGAACGCTGTTATCCAGACCAACCTCTCCTCGTGCTTCAACATGTCGAGGGCGGTCATCGAGGGGATGCGCGACCGCCGCTTCGGCCGCATCGTCAATATCGGCTCGATCAACGGCCAGGCCGGCCAGTACGGCCAGGTCAACTACGCTGCGGCGAAATCGGGCATCCACGGTTTCACCAAGGCATTGGCGCAGGAAGGCGCGTCGCGCGGCATCACCGTCAACGCGGTCGCCCCCGGCTATGTCGATACCGAGATGGTGCGCGCGGTGCCGAAGGACGTGCTCGAAAAGATCATCGCACGCATCCCGGTCGGCCGCCTCGGCACGGCCGAGGACATCGCCCGCACCGTCCTCTTCCTGGTCGCCGACGAGGCCGATTTCATCACCGGCTCGACGCTCTCGGTCAATGGCGGCCAGCACATGTATTGAGGCGTTGGGTAAAGGGGGCGGGCCAGCGAAGACGATCTTCACGATAGGCCATTCGACGCGGACCGTCGGGGAACTGATGGTTCTGCTCAAGGAGGCCGGGGTCGAGCGGCTCGTCGATGTGCGCTCGCTGCCGCGCTCGCGCGCCAACCCGCAATTCAACACCGATGCCCTGCCCGCGCCGCTCGCGGCCGCTGGTATCGGCTATACCCATCTCGGCGCACTCGGCGGGTTGCGCCATCACCCCAAGGGCGCGCCGCCCTCGCTCAACACGCTGTGGCGCAGCGCCGCCTTCCGCAACTTTGCCGATTACGCGATGACCGAGCCGTTCCGCGCCGGCCTCGACCAATTGCGCGCCCTCGCGCAGGGCGAGCAGTGCGCCATCATGTGCGCCGAGGCGGTGTGGTGGCGTTGTCACCGCCGCATCATCGCCGATTATCTGCTGGCGCAGGGCGCCCCGGTGGCGCACATCATGGGACCGGGTAAGCACGACCCGGCCAGTCTGACGGCGGGAGCTCGGCCACTGCCCGACGGCACGATCCTCTATGCCGATCCGAAATGAGAACAATCAAGCCGTGAGGAAACCATGAATGGTCGCTCTGCTTACAGCGTGCGGATCGAGGGGGCGAAATACGGTGTCAGCTTTGGCTCGGCGCTGGCGATGGCGATTTCCTATACGACCAACCACTCGATCCTGTGGGCGATCATTCACGGGGTGTTCGGTTGGCTCTACGTCATCTATTTCGCGCTCTTTCGCGCCTGACCGGCACCGACACTCACACGCCGCCGCAAAGCCTCGCGCTGATCGTCGCACGATTAATTGCAACAAAGCGCCTGCAAATTGCCGCCGGCAACGGCTGATGGTTTGAAGCCGATCGCCAGCTTGGACCGGCCGACGGCCGATCTCGATCACGAACGCCGTCGGCGTGTCGACCACGCAGCCATAGCCCTTAAGACTATCATCGCTGTGGCTCGACCGATTTTCGTCATAGCGGCGATTGCGGCCGGGGGTCTCGACCGCCGCTGCGAGCGAAATGCCCAGCCGCTTCGGTGGGGGCGCGGCACGGCCGCCGGGACATACGGCCGACAATTTGATCTGCCTCAATGGCGGATATGCGCAGGCAGATTAGGATGATTGACAGCCTGTTGCGTGCGGAAGGCCGACATGGACGAGACGATCAGAAAGAAGATCCTCGGGATTCTGGATGGACATCGGATCATGACGGTGGCGACCAATCGGCCTGACGGCTGGCCGCAGGCGACCACTGTGGGATATGTCAACGACGGGCTTACCCTTTATTTCCTGTGCAGCCCGCAGAGCCAGAAGGCGAATAATCTAGCGCGGGATAGCCGGATTTCGTTGACCATCGACCACGATACCGCGGACCCCGTGGCGATCTTAGGCCTCTCGATGGCGGCCCACGCGCGAGCAGTAACCGATCCGACCGAAATAGCAAAAACCTTGACCATGCTTCCTCGAAAATACCCCGGATACACAGCGTTCCCGATGCCCAAACCAGAGGAGACCATCGTATTTCGGGTGGTGCCTGCAATGATCTCCGTCCTCGATTACACCAAGGGGTTTGGACACGCTGAACTCGTGACTGTCTAATCCGGCTCAGCCACCCGACCCTTCGTTTTACGCGTGCGGAGATCACCGGCCTGCCGCTCAACCCCGCGGCGATGGATGGCGCGGCTGCGGCGGCGCCCGCTTCACGATCGCCGTGGCTCAGGGGATGGGCTCGGACTGCCGAAGCTAAACTCAACCGCCCAGTGGCTCACCCGCCCGGTGCGCTGTCCGGCCCGTTGATCGGCATGCGGTAGGAGAGCGCCTCGGCGATGTGATGGCGCACCACGGCGGCGGCGCCTTCGAGATCGGCCAGCGTGCGGGCGACCCGCAGCACCCGGTGATAGCCGCGCGCCGAGAGGCGGAGCCGGTCGGCGGCACGCTGCAACAGCGCGAGGCCGGCCGGGTCGGGTGTGGCGATCTCGTCGAGCAGCGCGCCGTCCGCCTCGGCATTGGTGCGGATGCGCCGCTCGGGCGGCAGCGCCGCATAGCGCCGGCTCTGCCGGGCCCGCGCCGCCGCGACGCGGCGCGCGATGGCGGCGCTGGTCTCGGCCGGTGGCGGCAGGGCGAGATCGGCCGAGGCGACCGCCGGCACGTCGATATGGAGGTCGATGCGGTCGAGCAGCGGCCCAGACAGGCGCGACTGATAGTCCTGCGCGCAGCGCGGCGCCCGGCCGCAGGCCCGCCCCGGCTCGGCGAGATAGCCGCAGCGGCACGGGTTCATCGCGGCGACGAGCTGGACGCGCGCCGGATAGGTGACGTGGCTGTTGGCGCGCGCGACGCTGATCCGCCCGGTTTCGAGCGGCTGGCGCAGCGCCTCGAGCGCGGCGCGGCTGAACTCGGGCAGTTCGTCGAGAAACAAGACGCCCTGATGCGCCAGGCTGATCTCGCCGGGCCGGGTGCGCAGCCCGCCGCCGACCAGCGCCGGCAGCGACGCTGAATGATGCGGGTCGCGGAACGGCCGCTCCTCAACAGAGCGCCGTCGCGCAACCCGCCGGCGACCGATTGGATCATGCCCAGTTCCAAGGCCTCGGCCGGTTCGAGCGGCGGCAATATGCCGGGGAGCCGCGCCGCCAGCATCGACTTGCCCGAACCGGGCGGCCCGACCATCAACAGATTGTGGCCGCCGGACGCGGCGATTTCGAGCGCCCGCTTGGCGCTCTCCTGGCCCTTGACGTCCTTCAAATCGAGCCCCTGGGCGCGCGACGGGCGCCAGCTTCGCCTCGGGCGGCGGCAACAGCTGGCTCCCCTTGAAGTGGTTGACGATCGCGAGGAGGCTCGGCGCCGCGATGATCTCGACCTCGCCCGCCCAGGCGGCCTCGCCGCCGCAATCGGCCGGGCAGATGATGCCGCTGCCCTGCGCGGCGGCGGCGAGCGCGGCGAGCAGCACCCCGGGGACGCGGGTCAACGAGCCGTCGAGCGAGACCTCGCCCAAGGCGGTGTAGCCGCCGAGCTCGTCCTGCGGCAGCACCTCCATCTCGGCCGAGCAGGCCGAGCGCGATCGGCAGGTCGAAATGGCTGCCTTCCTTCAAGACGTCGGCCGGCGCGAGATTGACCGTGATGCGGCGCGGCGGCAGCGCGAGGCCGAGCGCGGCCAGCGCCGCGCGCACCCGCTCGCGCGATTCGGCGACCGCCTTGTCCGGCAGGCCGACGACATTGAACGCCGGCAGCCCCGAGGCGATCGTCACCTGGGTCTCGACATCGATGACCTCGACCCCGTGAAACGCCACGGTGCGAACCCGCGCGACCATCCCGGCCCGTCCCCTTTGCCCCCTCCCTGACCCTCCCCCGCAAGCGGCGAAGGGTCAGGGAGGGGCGTCGCACGCGAGTTTAGGCCGCCGCCGGCGCCGGCGCTAGGCAGGCGAGGCACCGGCCCCCCGCGGACCCTCGGGGGGGCCGGGCCGCGTTGCGCGGTGGCGGGCCAGTCGCTAGTCTGCGCCCCCCGCCGCGGACATATCACGGGCGGCAACGGAGGGGTGGCCGAGCGGTTGAAGGCGCACGCCTGGAGAGCGTGTATGGGGGCAACTCCATCGCGGGTTCGAATCCCGCTCCCTCCGCCACCTTCCGACTGTGGCTGCTGCTCCCTCTGCCATAAGCTCAGCTGCCGCCGACACCGTGGCCGACCATCTTTCTGGGATCGACGATCTCGTCGAACCGTTTCTCGTCGATATAGCCGGATTGAAGCGCCGCTTCCTTCAAGGTCAGCCCCTCCGCATTCGCCTTGTGGGCGATGGCGGCCGCCTTGTCATAGCCGATCACCGGGCTGAGCGCGGTCACCAGCATCAGCGAGCGCCCGACCATCTCGTCGATGCGCTTCTCGTTGAGCCGTGTCCCCTCGACCGAGAAAGCCCGCAGCTTGTCGCAGGCATCGCCAAGGATGCATGCGGAGTGGAGGAAATTGTTGATGATGATCGGGCGCATCGTGTTGAGCTCGAAATTGCCCTGGCTGCCGGCGAAGGCGACGGCATTGTCCTCGCCGATCACCTGGATGCACACCATCACCATCGCCTCCTCTTGGGTCGGGTTGACCTTGCCCGGCATGATCGAGGAACCCGGCTCGTTCTCCGGCAACAACAGCTCGCCGAGGCCGCAGCGCGGACCCGAGGCGAGCCAGCGCATGTCGTTGGCGATCTTCATCAGCGCCACGGCGAGCCCGCGCACCGCCGCCATCGCCGCGACCATCGCGTCCGGCGAGCCCTAGGCGGCGAATTTGTTGGGGGCGGTCACAAACGCGTAGCCGGTCAGCTCGGCGATCTTGTCGGCGATCTCGCGACCGAAATGGGGCGGCGCGTTGAGCCCGGTACCGACCGCGGTGCCGCCGGCCGCGAGCTCGAACAGCCCGGCTTCAGAGGCGCGGATGCGGGCGAGCGCGTCGCGGATCTGCTGGGCCCAGCCCGACCACTCCTGTCCGACAGTCAGCGGCACCGCGTCCATCAGGTGGGTGCGGCCGGTCTTGACCACATCGATCCATTGCGTTGGCCTTCTGCTCGATCGCGGCGGCCAGCGCCGCGGCGTGCGGCAGCAGGTGCTCCTCCAATTCGAGCACGGCGGCGATGTGCATCGCGCTCGGAAAGGTGTCGTTCGAGGATTGCCCCATATTGACGTCGTCGTTCGGGTGCACCGGCGACTTGCTGCCGATCTTGCCGCCGAGCAGCTGGATCGCCCGGTTCGACAGCACCTCGTTGACGTTCATGTTCGACTGCGTGCCGGAGCCGGTCTGCCAGACATAGAGCGGAAAATGATCGTCGAGCTTTCCCGCGATCGCCTCGTCGGCTGCGCGCACGATCGCCTCTGCCTTCCATTGCGGCAGGCGCGCCGCGGCGGCGTTGACCAACGCCGCCGCCTTCTTGACATAGCCGTAGGCATGGTAGACGCGCTTTGGCATGCGGTCGTCGCCGATCGCGAAATGCACGAGGCTGCGCTGCGTCTGCGCGCCCCAATAGCGGTCGGCCGGAACCTCGATCTCGCCCATCGAGTTGGTCTCGCGCCGGGTTCCGGTGGCGTCGATCCCGATCGGGATGTCATGCAAAACGGGATGCGTCTGGCCGTTCATGCCGTGTGTCCTTCGCGCCTCGTTTAGTAATGGTCGGCCGTTGGTCCGACCTTGCCGCGGAAGACGCTATAGTTGATCGCCGCGTAAAGCAGCATCAGCGGAAAGACGAACAGCCCTTCGCCCCAGAACATAAAGGCGAGGCTGGAGTGGGGTGCGGCCGCGTCAGCGATGGTGACCGAGAACGGGATCATGTAGGGCCAAAACGAGATGGCCAGCGTGCCGAACGCCGCCGCGAAGATTGTCGCGACCATATAGAATGGCACCCCGTCCCGACGATGCTGAACGCTTGCGGCCAACACGATTGCCGCAATAACGCCGACCGCGGGAAAGACGAGCAGGTAGGGGCGCTCCAGCCAGCGGCCCATGACGCGAAGGTTCTCGGCCAGGGCATAGCCGAAGACGACGATCAAGAAGACGAGCAGACCGAGCGAGAGATAAGGGATTTGCCGATAAGCCGTATCGCGGACATCCCCTTCGCACTTCTTGACCAGCCAACAGGCGCCGAGTAGCGCGTAGCCGAGGCAGAGGCCAATCCCGCAGAGCACCGCGAACGGGCTGAACCAGCCGAAATCGCCGCCAGTATAATGACCGTTGGCGATCGGCAACCCTTCGACGAGCGCGCCGACGGTCAGACCTTGGATGAATGCGGCGACGAGAGATCCGCCGGCAAAGGCGGCATCCCAGACCCAGCGCATCCGCTGCGTTTTGTAGCGAAACTCGAACGCCACGCCGCGCAGGATCAGCCCCGCCAGCATCTGGAGGAGCGGCAGATAAAAAGCGGAGAACAGCGTCGCATAGACGATCGGAAAGGCGCCCCAGAGGATTACGCCGGTGACGACCAGCCAAGTCTCGTTGCCGTCCCAGATCGGGGCTACCGCGCTCAACATATCGCGGCGTCGCGCTTCTCCGCGCGTCAGGCCGAAGAGAATGCCGACGCCGAGGTCGAAACCGTCGAGCAGCACGTAGAGCAAAATGCTGATCGCGAGCACCGCCACCCAGAACGTGACCATGGCTATTCTCCCGTGGCGATGTCACGCCCGTTCGACGCAAGAGGTTCGTCGACCACCGACATCGGGCGGTTCGGGGTTGCGGCGGCGGCCGGCAGAACCAGCGCTCCTACAGGGCCCGCGCGCAGCAAGCGGTGGATGTATAAGACGCCGAAGGCGAAGATAAAGCTGTAGACCGCGCAAAAGACGACGAGAGAAGTCGTCGCCGCCCGCGCCGTGAGGAATGGCGTCATTGCGTCGGCGGTCCGCAGCACGCCGTAGACTGTCCATGGCTGACGCCCAACCTCGGCGGTGAACCAGCCGGTCAAGGTTGCGATGAAGGGCAGCGGAAAGCTCAAGAAAATCAGCCAGAGCAGAAATCGGCTCCGCTCGATGCGGCCTCTGATGTCGATGTAAGAGCCGACCCAGGCGAGCAACAGCATCGCAAGGCCGCAACCGACCATGATCCGGAATGCAAAAAACGGAATGATCACCGGCGGCCGATCCTGCGCGGGGAAGTCAGCCAACCCGACCTCCTTCGAATCGAAGCTCATGCTCCCAATCAGGCTCCCGAGAATGGGAATGCTGATCGCGTAGCGGTTGGTCTGCGCGGCGGGGTCGGGAACCGCGATCAAGACCTCGCTGGCCGGCTGCTCGTCGTGCCAGCGGGCTTCGATCGCCGCGAATTTGGCCGGTTGATAATCATGGACATAATCGCCGGTCAGGTGACCGAAAAAGATCTGGATCGGTACGAGGATGGCTGCGAGGGAGAGACCCATGCGGAGCATGATGCGGGCCTCGGCGTGGAACATTCCGCGCAACAGATACCACGCTCCGGTCGCCGCGGCGCAGAAGGCGCCGGTGATGTATGACGCGAGCAGCATGTGCGGGAAGCGTACCCACACGACGCGGTTGAACAGGATTGCGACCCAATCGTTCGGAACAAACGCGCCGTTCTCGACGACATAGCCGACCGGCACCTGCATCCAGCTGTTGTTGGTCATGATCCAGAAGGCCGAAAGCGTGGTCCCCAACGCCACCATCGCCGTCGAAAACAGGTAAAACCAGGGCGGGACGCGCGGACGACCGAACAGCAGGATCCCGAAAAAGCTGGCCTCGAGGAAAAACGCAGTGAAGGTCTCGTACGAGAGCAGCGGCCCCTGGATCGGCCCGGAGATGCGGGCCAGCTCGCTCCAGTTGGTGCCGAACTGGAACGCCATCACGATCCCCGAGACGACACCGAGGCCGAACGCAACGCCGAAAATCTTGAGCCAGAATTCGAAGACCAGGCGGTACGCCGGCCGGGCGGTCGCAAGATGCAAGGCCTCAAGCACGGTGAGCCACGCCGCCAGCCCGATCGTGAAGGACGGAAAGATGATGTGGAACGCGGCCGTGAATGCGAACTGAAGACGCGAGAGCAGAAGCGCCGTGAGGTCCATCGGACCCTCCCGTTAGCGCCACAGCTTCGATCGAGCGAGATCGACCCGCTGGACGCACTTGCAGGAATGTCGCCGACGCATTGAGCGGGCGCTAGACAGCGGGGTTGCTAGCTCGGGAAGCGTCTTAAGATCGAACCTGTGCGATTGATTAAATGGTCGGAGTGAGAGGATTTGAACCTCCGGCCCCTGCCTCCCGAAAGCAGTGCTCTACCAGGCTGAGCTACACTCCGCCGACCGGCCGCGATATATAGGGAAGATGCCGCGGCGACGCAACGGGACCCCGACGGCGCGATGCCAAGCCGCTGAAAACAGTCCGATCCCCGAGAGCGCAGCCTTTGTTGCCTCGCGGGAGTGACGACGAAGAGAGGGCTATCGTCTTGGGCCAGCAAATTGAAGAATTGGCGCGGTTTGTCGCGCAGACGCGGTGCGAGGACATCCCCGAGGCGGTGCGGCGTCATGCGCGGCTCGTGCTGCTCGACACGCTCGGCGTGATCCTCGCCGGCGGGGAGCGGCCTGAGGTGCGCCAGCTGCGCGAGCGGCTCGCGCCGACCGCCGGCAGCGGGGCCGCGGTCTACGCCCGTGGCTGGCCCAAGCACGACCCGCGCACCGCGGCGCTGCTCAACGGCATCGCCGGCCGCTCGATCGAGCTGTGCGAAGGGCTGCGTCTCGTCTCGGGCCAGGCCGCGATGCAGGTCTTACCGGCGGTGCTCGCGGTCGGCGAGGCGGCGCGCAGCCCGGGGCGCGAGATGCTGGCGGCGTTCATCCTCGGCTACGACGTCGTCGGCCGGCTCGCCGGCGGGTTCACGCCGCGCCCCTTGGCGCACCAGAACGGTCAGGTGTCATTGCTCGCCGCCGCCGCCGCGGGAGCGCGCCTCGCCGGCCTCGACGCTGCCGGGGTGAGCCGCGCGATGCGCATCGCGACGACGCTCTTGCTGACGCCGAGCTATACCAATGCGGTCGCCGGCGCGACCGCGCTCAATGTCGCCGGCGGCATCAGCGGGTTTGCCGGGTCCCTCGCGCCCGAGCTGGCACAGGCCGGGTTCACGGCGCAGCCGGATGCGATCGAGGAGGCGCTGGGCGAACTGGTCGGCGGCGGCTTCACGCCCGACCGGATGCTCGACGAGCTCGGCACGCGCTGGGAGATCACCCGCAACTATTTCCGCCTCTACGCCTGCTGCAACCCGATCCATCCGGCGCTCGACTGCCTCGCGGCGGCGCTCGCGGAATTGCGGCCGCGCCCCGACCAGGTCGAGCGCATCGAGGTCGCGACCTATCGCTTCGCCTCGGTCATGCGCAACCCGGACCCGGCCAATTATTTCGCCTCGAAATATTCGCTACCGCACGCCGCCGCGACGATGGCGGTGCGCGGCGGCGCCGGCTTCGCCGAGCTCGACGACACGGCGCTCGGCGACCCGGTCATCGCCGGCTTGCGCCACCGCGTGCAGATAACCGAAGACCCCGCGATGAGCGCGGTGGCGCCGCTTCTGCGCCCGGCGCGGGTCACCGTGACGCTGAGCGACGGGCGCCAGGCGACGCATTCCACCGAGAGCCATCGCGGCGATTTCTCGCGTCCGTTCGCCGAAGCGGAAATCCGCGACAAGTTCCGCGAACTTGCCGGGACGGTGCTGAGCCCGGAGGGGGCGGCCGATGTCGAACGCGCGGTCGACCGTTGTGAGGAATGGAAGAGCGTCGGCGAGCTGACCGAAGTGCTGCGCCGGAACGGGCGTTAACAGAACCGGTTCCCGGCGAAGGCCGGGACCCATTTCTCACCCGCGTCGAAGCTCGACGGATGGGTCCCTGCCTTCGCAGGGACCTTCATTTTATCCCGGCAGCACCGGCAGCTCGATGAAGGACGGCGTCGCCGCGGCGTGGTGCACGCTGTTGTGGGCGACGCGGATCGCCGCCTCGCCATCCTGCGCCAGCACCGGATTGCCGCTGTTGGTGTTGCGGGCGCGGCGCGGGAAGTTGCTGCTGGTCACATCGACCTCGATCCGGCTGCCGGGCTGGATGGTGTGGTGGATGTGGCCGAGGTCGATCGTCACCCGATAGACGCGATCGGGAGCGAGCGGCTGCGGTCCCTCGCGCCGGATCGCGATACATCGCGCGAACGACCCCGTCCATCAGCAGCATCGCGCGCCCGTCCGGCTGCTTCTCGATCAGCTTGGCGACAAAATCGGTGTCGGGGCAGCTCGATTGGACAGAGAGCGTCACCCGCACATTGCCGGCGATCGTCAATTCCTGCGGCAGCGGCTCGCCGCGGTAGATCGAGGCCGTAATCGGGCAGGGCCTGGGCCGGGCGCTGATCGAGCGGGCCGGGCTCGATCAGCATGTTGCGCCCGCCGAGCGTCGGCACCGGGCGGCGCGGATCGTAGCGGTAATGGCGCGCGCTCGCCGCCGGGACCATCGACGCCGAGGCTGCCGTCGCCGCGCAGATAGAGCCGCTGCGGCCTGATGCCCGGCGGCGGCCAGCGCTCGGCATGGCGCCAATCGTCGGGCACATAGCCGGCGCGGTCCGCGACCCAGGCGCGCGGCGAATAGAACACCGGCGGCTCGTCGATCAGGCCGCGTCGGCTCGTCCTTCAGCCAATACCCGAACCATTCGAAATAGGGGTCGCGCGGCCAGAAATTCTCGGCATAGACGAAATAATGCTCGTTCGGGCCGATCCACAGCTTCTGCGTGCCGGTGCGCGCCTGGATATCCTGGAAGGCCCCGATCACGCTGGTCTGGAAGATGTCGAACCAGCTCGTGACGTGAAACCCGGGAATGTCGATCGTGCGCTCGGAAATTGTGCCGCGCCCGGAACGCGTCGGGCGCCGGGTGGCTGATGATCTCGTCGAGAAAGGGCTGCCAGGTCGCGAAATCGGGCGTGCCGGCCAGCGGCAGGTGCATCCAGTCCGGCGAGCCGATAAACGGCGGCTCGGCGAAGCGCGCCTGCATCGAGCCTCGTATAGCGCGCCGCCGCCCGCTCGGCGGCTGCGTCCAGCTCGCGCGGCGCCGATCCCGAACCGCTGCATGACCGCCGCGCGGTGCGAGGCCGACAGGCCGGGGATGTTTTTCGCCACCCACAGCCACAACCGCTCCATCTCGATCGACTGGCCCTCATAGACGACATCGTCATAGATGCTGGAGCCGCCGGCCTGGGCGAAGAACGCGCGCAGGCTCGGATGGCGCGTCGAGGCCGCGGCGAAGGTCGTGGTGGCGCCGGCCGACGAGCCCGACATGCCGACCCGCCCATTGGTCCAGGGCTGCGCCGCGATCCACTCCAGCGTGTCGTGCCCGTCCGCGGCGTCGTCGGCATAGACGCGGTCCTCGCCCTCCGAGCCGTGCCGGCCGCGGCAATCCTGGTAGACCGCGGCATAGCCGTGGGCGACGATGGCGCGCCAGCCGCGCAGGATCGAGCCGCGCATCGGCTCCGCCGGGTTCGGCAGCCAGGCGCGGGTGCAATCGAATTTGTCGCGCGCGTCGGCGGCGGCGATGCCGTAGGGCGTGCGGTGCAGGATGACCGGAAAGCGCGGGCCGCCGCCTGCCGGAAGGAACACGAAGGTGTTGAGGCGGGTGCCGTCGCGCATCGGCACCATGGTCTGGAACGCAGCGCGCGCCGGTTGCCGCGTCGGTCAGCGTGTCCATCGCTTCACTCCAGCGTCAGGAGCCGGCCGTAGCCGGGGATCGGCTGGCGCACGCCGCACGAGCGCAAGGCATGCCACATCATCGCCGACGCGCTCGAAATCACCGGCTTCCGCAAATCCTGCTTCGAGCAGGTCGAGGACCGGCAGGGTCGGCATGCCGGTGCCGCTCAGGAACACCGCCTCGGCCTCCGGCCTGTCGACCAGCCGCGCCAGGCCATAGGCGCGCTCGGCGGTCTCGTCATAGATGTTGGTGACGCCCGGCAGATTCTGCGATCTGACCACCGTGAAGCCGTGCGCTTCGAGATGCGCGCGGCCCTGCGCCGTCGTCTCGGCCGAATAGGGCGCGCCGAGCGCGACCCGCCGCACGCCGAGCCGTTCGAGCGCGGCGACCACCGAGCCGAAGGCGGTGACGACGCGAATGCCGGTCGCCTCGGTCAGCCGGGCGAGCAGCTCGGCTTCGCGCGCGCGGCCCAGATGGTAGCTCGTCGCGGTATGAGCGACGACGATGATTCCGGGCTTGACCATCGCCAGCAGCGCGACGCTGGCATCGAGGCTGTCGATCATCGCGCGGGTGCGCTCGTCCTGATTGTCGAGCGCGCCGGGCACCCCGCCGCCTGCCGCCATGCGGTGGAAATGCAGCGACACCCCGGCGGGCGCGAGCGCCATCATCTCCGCCTCGACCGTCGGATTGCCCGGCGGCACCAGAAACCCGAGCCTCGCTCTCCAGCCGATCATCGTGTTGCCTCCATCGCAGTCCGCCCGGTTCGTCGAGATTGCTTCGTCGCTGCGCTTCTCGCAATGACACTCTTCGCCGTCATTGCGAGAAGCGCAGCGACGCAATCGCGACCGGTTCCGGGCTTGACGCCGTCGCGACGCGTGGCCGACAACAGCGCATGAGCAGCCAATCGGAGCCGCCGATCCTCGCCGGCAAGGACTATGCGGCCGCCTCGGTGTTCGAGCCGGCCAATCTGTTGCGCGAGGCGCGCCGGCAGAAGGGCCTGCCGCCGGCGGAAACCCCGGAGATCTGCCTGCTCGACCCCGACGGCGACATCCTGCGGGCCTTGCGTCGCGCCGGACGGGCGACCCTCTCGCCCGGCTGGGCCTGCTACCACACCGAGCTCTTACGAGTTCGACGACGACGGTATGCGCTTCGGCATCATCGGCTGCGCGGTCGGCGCCCCGTTTGCCGTGCTGCTCGCCGAGGAGCTGTTTGTCTCCGGCTGCCGCTTCCTGATCAGCATGACCTCGGCCGGCCAGATCGCTGCCACAACAGGCGCCGCCCTATTTTGTCGTGATCGACCGCGCCCTGCGCGACGAGGGCACCAGCTATCACTACCTGCCGCCCGGCGAATTCGCCGAGGCCGATGGCGCGCTCGTCGCGCTCGGCGATGGCGCGCGCTGCGCGCGGTCGCGCTGCCGGTCTATCGGGGCGCGGCCTGGACCACCGATGCGCCGTTCCGCGAGACCGAAGCGGCGATCGAGCGGGCGCGTGCCCGCAACATCCTCGCGGTCGAGATGGAAGCGGCGGCGCTCTATGCCTTCGCCCGCGCGCGCGACAAGCCGGTCCTCTGCCTCGCCCATGTCACCAACCGGATGGCGGTCGATGCCGGCGATTTCGAAAAGGGCGAAGCCGACGGGGCGCTCGCCTCGCTCGAGGTGATCGCCGCCGTGGCGCGCGCCTGGCGCCGGCGCTGGGGCGCGGAGCGATGAGGATCGCCGGCCGGCCCGGCTATTGCGCCATCGCGATCATGGCCAAGGCGCCGCGCCAGGGCGAGGTCAAGACCCGCCTGGTGCCGCCGTTGTCCGCGGCCGATGCGGCCGCGCTCGGCGGCTGCTTTCATCCAGGATGTCGCCGGCAACATCCTCGCCGCCGCACAGAGCGCGCCGATCGAGGGCTATGTCGCCTATTCGCCGCCGGGCTCGGAGGACCTGTTCGCGCCGCTGCTGCCGGAGGGGATCGGCCTCCTGCCGCCGCGCCGGATCGGCCTCGGCGACGCCCTCTTCGACGCCGCCGAGGATCTGCTCGCCGCCGGCTACGGCGCGGCGTGCCTGGTCAATGCCGACAGCCCGACGCTGCCGACCGGCGCGCTCGTCGCGGCGGCGCGCGCGCTCGCGGCGCCCGGCGACCGGCTCGTCCTCGGCCCCGCCGAGGATGGCGGGTATTACCTGATCGGCTTGAAGCAACCGCACCGGCGCCTCTTCGAGGACATCGCCTGGAGCACCGAGCGCGTGTACCGGCAGACCCTCGACCGCGCCGCCGAGATCGGGCTCGACGCTGTGACGCTTGCCGCCTGGTACGATGTCGACGATGTCGCCTCGTTGCGCCGGCTGGTCGACGAGCTGGGCAGTCCCGATCCCGCCGGTTATGCCGCGCCCCATACCGCGGCGTTCTTGCGCCGGCTCGCCCCCGAATTGTGAGCCGGCGTCGTTTCCTGGGCCTTCTCGGCTGCGGCCTCGCGCTGCTGGTCCTGACGGCGTCGGGGCTTTATGCGCAGCGCGTGGACGATATCGACGGGTTTGTCGCGGTCGCGCTGGCGCAGGGAGCGGTCTATCTCGTCGCGCTCGGCCTGATCTGGCCATGCATCGCATCGCGCCGCGGCCTGGGCGTCATCCTCGGCATTGCCGCGACGATGCGGATCGCGATCCTCTTCGCGCCGCCGTTCCTGTCGAGCGATGTCTACCGCTACGTATGGGACGGGCGGGTGCTGGCCGCCGGCATCAACCCCTATCGCTACATCCCGACGGACCGGCACCTCGCGCCGCTGCGCGATGCGGCCATCTTCCCCAACATCAATCGCAGCAATTACGCGCCGACGATCTACCCGCCGGCGGCGCAGGCGATCTTCTTCGCCGCGACCCGGATCAGCGACAGCGTGACCGGGATGAAGGCTGCGATGGTCGTCTTCGAAGCGGTCGCCGTCGTGCTGCTGTTGCGGCTGCTCGTTTCGGCGGGCCTGCCGGCGATGCGGATCATCGTCTACGCCTGGCACCCGCTGCCGGTTTGGGAATTTGCCGGGAGCGGGCATATCGACGCCGCGATCATCGCGTTCGTGGCGCTGGCCTTTGGGCCGGGCGGCGCTTCGATCGAGCGGGTTCATCGATCACCAAGCCGGCACCATTGCCGTCATTCCGGGGCCGGCGAAGCCGGAACCCGGAACCCATGAACACAGACCGGTCAGGGAGTGGGCCATCGGTCGTGCGACGCTTCCTAAGCACCGTGTTCTTGGGTTCCGGGCTCGGCGCTGCGCGCCGCCCCGGAATGACGAGCGAGTATTCGGTATCCTCCAGCTGGCTCACCGGCTTGGCGCTCGCTCTCGGGGTCTTGGTCAAACTTTATCCGGCGGTGCTGTTCCCGGCGCTGTGGCGGCGCTGGGAGTGGCGCATGCCGGTAGTTTTCGCAGCCATCCTGGTGCTGGCCTATCTGCCCTTTCTCGGGGTCGGCTGGCGGGTGTTCGGCTTTCTGCCGGGCTACATCGCCGAGGAGGGGTTCACCTCGGGCGGCGCCGGGTTCTATCCGTGGAGCGTGGCGAAGGCGGTCCTGCCGCTCGCCGGGGTATCAGACATCGCCTATATTGCCGCGGCCGCCTGTCTCCTGGCCGGGCTCGCGGCCTATCTCGTCTATCGCCGGCGGGACGCCGATAGCGATGTGTTCGGCGCCGCCCTCCTCGCCGGCGCCTTCGTCTTCCTGCTGTCGCCGCACTATCCCTGGTATTTTGCCTGGCTGATCGTCTTTGCCTGTCTGATCCCCTCGGCCGCGCTGCTATGGTTGACGCTGGCGAGCTTCCTGCTCTATCTGGTCCCGGTCGGGTCGCAATTGGTTCGGGACCGGCAGAGGTTCCTCGTCGAGTCCATTATTTACGTGCCGTTTGTGGCACTGGCCGCGATCGATCTGTGGCGGCACAGCCGCCGGGAGCAGCTGAGGCATGGCAAGCACACTCCCCGCTGAGAGCGCTCCGCGCCGCTATTTCGACCATATCGCGGCCGAGCGCGGCGCTGATCGCCGAAGCCGAGCCGGTCTGCCTCTATCTCGAGACGACCAACCGCTGCAACCTGTTGTGCACGACCTGCCCGCGTACCTTCGAGGCGCTGGAGCCGCCCGGGGATATGAGCTGGGGGCTGTTTACCAGGATCGTCGACCAGTTCCCGCGGATCGCGCGCGTCGTCCTGCACGGCGTCGGCGAGCCGATGATGGTGCGCGCGTTGCCGCGGATGATCCGCTATCTGAAGGACCGCGGCACCTATGTGCTGTTCAACACCAACGGCACCCTGCTTGAGCGAGAAGAAGGGACGCGAGCTGATCGAGGCCGGGCTCGACGAGCTGCGCGTGTCGCTCGACGCCGCCGAGCCCCATGCCTTCAAGCTGGTGCGCGGGCGCGACATGTTCGCCCGCATCGTGCGCAACATCCGCGCCTTCCGCGCGCTGCAGCGCGACCTCGGGGCCGAGCGGCCGCGGGTTTCGCTGTGGCTGACCGGCTTGAAGGAAACCGTCGACCAACTCTGCGATTTCGTCCGCCTCGCGCACGACATCGATGTGTCGGAAGTCTATCTGCAGCGCCTCGTCTATTTTCCCGAGGGCCAAGGGCTGGCGCGGCCGGATCAGGCGCTGTTCGCCGGCGGCGATGACGCGGAGGGCCGGCGGGTCCGCGAGGCGGAGGATCTGGCGCGCCGGCTCGGCATCGCCTTCAACGCCTCGGGCGCGACCGACCCGGCGGCGAGCCTCAAGCGCGAGGACGCGGCGCAGCCCTGGTCGTTGTGCCGGCGCCCGTGGACGCTGATGTACGTGACCGCGCATGGTCGCGCGATCCCCTGCTGCATCGCGCCGTTTTCGATGCGCGGCTATGACAGCTTTACGCTGGGCGATGCGACGCAAGAGACGCTGCGGGAAATCTGGAACGGCGACAGATACCAGGCCTTCCGCAGTGCCCTGCTGAGCGACCGGCCGCCCGCCGCCTGCGCCGGCTGCGGGCTGCGCTGGAGCCTCTGAGCCCGCCGTGGCGACGCCCGACCCGCAATCGGAAACGGGTTGCGGTGGTGATCCCGACGCTCAACGAGGAAGCGGCGATCGCCGGGGTCATCGGCGCGATCCCGCCGGGCGTTGTCGATGACATCATCGTTGCCGACAGCGCCAGCACCGACCGCACCGTCGAGCGCGCCCGCGCCGCCGGCGCGCGGATCGTCAGCGAAAGCCGCCGCGGCTACGGCCGGGCCTGCCGGGCCGGCGCCGAGGCGGCAGCCGATTGCGACATCATCGTCTTCCTCGACGGCGACGGCAGCGATTGCCCGGAGCTGATCCCGCTCGATGATCGAGCCGATCGCCGACGGTCGGGCCGATTTCGTGATCGGCTCGCGCACCCGCGGCGCCCGTGAGCCGCACAGCATGAGCGCGCACCAGATCCTCGCCGGCTATGTCGTCGGCGCCGCGCTGCGACTTCTCTACGGCGTGCGCTACACCGATATGGGGCCGTTTCGCGCGATCCGGCGCGATGCGCTGATGCGGCTCGGCATGCGCGAGACGAGCTATGGCTGGAACCTCGAAATGCAGATGCGGGCGGCGCGCACGGGCTTGCGCATCATCGAGCTGCCGGTCGCGCATCGCTGCCGCGCCGGCGGCGTCTCCAAGGTTTCCGGCAGCCTCGGCGGCACGCTCAAGGCGAGCTGGCGGATCGCGCTGACCTTCGCCCGAATCGCGCTCGAAACGCGGACTCGCGTGTCGTCCGATGCGCCGATAGTCCGATGAACCCGAACCCCGTTTCCGATGTCATCGGCTTCCTGACACAGCCGGGCTGGCTGACCCTGGTATTCTGGCTGCTGCTTCTCGCCAGCATCGCGATCGCCGTCTTCGCCGTCGCGACGATCCCCGAGCAGCGCCGCGGCGCTCATGTGGCGCAGTGGGCGCTGCGCTTTCTGATCGGCGCGATGTGGTGGCAGCAAACCCTGTGGAAGCTGCCGCCCTATTACACCGACCACCCGGAGCAGCCATTCGGCGACGACCGGGCTCGCTTATTGGATGAAGCTGCTGGGCCAGCACGCCGCGATCCCGCTGCAGGCCGATTTCGTCAACAATATCGTCCTGCCGCATTTCTACCTGTTCGCGCCGATCGTCTACGCGGCGGAAGTCTTGACCGGGGTGTCGCTGATGCTCGGCGCCTTTGTGCGCCTCTTTGCGCTGATCGGCGCCTTGCAGATCCTCAATCTGTGGCTCGGCCTCTACAGCGCGCCCGGCGAATGGCCGTGGACCTATTTCTTTCTGCTGGTGCTGCAGCTGATGTTCGCCGCTGCACCGCTACGGCCGCGGCCTCGGCGTCGACGCGATCCTCGCCGCCCGCCCGCCCGCCGGGCCCAACGCCGGTTGGGGGCGCCGCCTGCTCGATGCGGTAACTTAGGGATTCCGGGTTCAATGAAAGGTTGAACCAGCGACAATCTGTCACCTGATACAACTGGCTCGCATCAGGCGGATTTCGCCTTTTGGTTGCATTGCTCCGCATCACCCGGGGCGGCCTTGCACAAGAAGCCCCAATGATGGTGTCATTCCGGGGCGCCGCGCAGCGGCGAACCCGGAATCCATATTCCAGAGGCCCGTGTTCTTGGGTTCCGGGTTGCCTCGCTTCGCTCCGCCCCCGGAATGACGAATGATTGTGCAAACCCGCCCGAAGCGCTTGGCAACCGGCCGCTGGCACGACCGTATTTGCGCTTTTGTGATGCGAGATGGTGCATCTGCGTCATTTCATCCGTGCATATGCTGCTTTGGTTTTGAGTTTCGACGTGAGGAAAATAGAACACGATTATGGCGTTTTTAGCATCGATTTTTCAGCAACGCCCTTGCGAGAGGCAGCGACGCGCCGCAACGAGCCAAGTCCCCTCAAACCTCACTCGCGATAGGGCTTCCCCCAGCGGTCCTCGAACACTACCTCGCTGAGCGGGGCGCGCCCGACCGCCCCAAACCGGCCCATCGGGTAGCCGATCGGCAGCAGCGCATAGGAATGCGTATCCGACGGCAGGCCGAGCGCCGCTTCGACCTCCTGGCGGTACCGAAGATACAGCGTGGTCAGCGTGGCGCCGAGCCGGAGCGCCCGCGCCGCCAGCAGCATGTTCTGCACCGCCGGGTAGATCGACGAGCCGGACCAATAGGTCGGCACGCCATGCACTCCGACGCCTTCGAGGCAGGCGATGATCCACACCGGCGCCTCCTGCAGATGGTCCGCAAAATATTGCGCCGCCTCAAGCATGCGGGCGAAGCGCTCGGGCGAGGAACCCGGCGCCGGCGTACCCGAGCGGTAGGTCGGCCCGACATACTCGTTCCAGGCGCGGCGGTAATAGACCGCGACCGCCTCCTTTACCTTTGGGTCTTTCACCACCAGGAAGCGCCAGCGCTGCATATTGCCGCCGCTCGGCGCGCAGACACCGGCCTCGAGGATCTTGCGCACCAGTTCGTCGGGCACCGGGTCCGGCTTGAGCCGGCGCATCGAGCGGGTCGTGTGAATGATCTCGAACAGGCTAGGATCATGAGAGCTGGTGTCAGACATTTGACTTCCCTCACCCCAGTTCCGCCAGCCGCGGCAGCACCTCCTTCGACGAACAGGGTCAGGTTGGCGACCGTGTCGTCGTGGCTGATGTAGCCGCCCTGGCCCATCATCAGGAGGTGCCCGAAGCCGCCGACATGGTCGTAGAACGCGCGGAGCTGGTCGAACACATCGTCGGGGGTGCCGGCGAAGGAGAGGCCGGCGTCGATCGCGTCCTCGACCGACATCGTGCGCGGGTTGATCGGGCGTGCCGTCCTTGCGTCTGGACGCGGGTCGCGCGCGCCGCCATCGCGCCGCCGCCCTTCAGCATCTGCGCCGCGCCCGCGGCCGGGACATAGCCCGGCGGGTTGGCGAATTGCGGCGCGACGATCCCCGAGGTGCGGCTGTAATCGAGGATCTGGTCGGCGCGGCGCTGGCCCTCCTCGCGGGTCTCGCCGACCCCGATCAGCGCCATATAGGCGAGCTTGTCGGGGGTCGGCTCGCGGCCGGCCTCGCGCGCCTTTTTGCGGTAGGCCTCGAAGATCGCCGGCGTCCGGGCCCAGCCGGTGTTGAGGACGCCGATCGTGATGCCGCGCTCGGCCGCCTCGCTCGGCGCTGCCCGGGCTGCCGACCGGCATCCACACCGGCGGATGCGGCTCCTGGTAGGGGCGCGGCCAGACATTGACCGAGCGGTAGTGGAAATGCGTCCCCTCCCAGTTGAACGGGCCGTCATGGCTGGTCATCGCCTTCAGGATCAGATCGTGCGCCTCCCAGAACCGGTCGATCAGATCGGCCGGGTTGGTGTTGGCCGGCGAGATCTCGAACGGCACGCCCTTGACAAACCCCATATCGAGCCGGCCGCGCGAGATGACGTCGATGATCGAATATTCCTCGGCGACGCGGATCGGGTCGTTGCGGTTGCCGATCGGCATGCCGAGCGCCAGCAGCCGCACCTTCTTGGTCTCGCGCGCGAGGATCGCCATCGGGATCGTGCACACCGAATCGGCGCAGGTCGCCGTCGCGTGGTGCTCGTTGGTCATGATGTTGATGCCGAGCTCGTCGCACAGCGCCCATTCGTCGAGATAGCGGTGATAGAGGTCGGCGCCGATCTTCGGGTCGAACAGCCGGTTCGGGAACGATGACCCGGTAGGAATCCTGGAGATGCTCCCAGGCCGGGTGATAGGCCATCTCGCTGAAATGCCAGACTTGCATCATTTCAGTTCTCCTGGCGCAAAGCGTTCGATCGCGGCGGCGACCCGTTCGGGCTGTTCGATCTGCGGGTAATGCGCCGCGCCTGTGCGATCAGCTCGAAGCGGGCGTTGGGAAGCGCGGCGGCAAGCCGCTCGCCATAGGCGGGCGTGACGATGCCGTCCTCCTTGCCCCACAGCACCAGGGTCGGTCGGGTGATCCGATGCAGCCAGTGGGCGCAGCGCCGGGTCGTGCATGTAGGGTTTCCAGCCGTAGAGCGCGGTCGCCTCGCGGTCGCGGGCGATGGCCAAGAGCTCGCTGTCGTCGAGCTTGGCGTAGTCGGGCACCACCCGCGCCGGCTCGACAAAGCTGCGGCGCAACACCTCTTCGGCCGGCAGAGCATAGATATCGGCGATGTCGCGCTCCTCGCGGCCGCCCAGTTTGACCCCGAGCGAGTCGATCAGCACGATGCGGCCGAGCCGCGCCTCGGAACGCACCGCGATTTCGAGCGCGATCCAGCCGCCGAACGATGCGCCGACCAAGAGAGTGTCGGTGAGCGCGAGGCGGTCGAGCAGGTCGAGATAGAGATAGGCGATGTCGTGGACGCTGCGGAACCATTGGGGGCGCGGCGTCGCGCCGAAGCCGGGATGGCGCGGTGCGACGACCCGCCAGCGCCGCGCCAGGCGGTCGAGAAAGGGTCGGTTCTGCGCGACATAGTCGCCGCCATGCAGGAACAGCAGCGGCGGCCCGGTGCCGGCGATCACCGTCTCGACCGCGATCCCGCCCAAATCGATGTGCTCCATTCCTACCCTCCGCGTAAATCCCTCTCCCGCAGCGCGGGAGAGGATGCCGAGCGAAGCGAGGCGGGTGAGGGTCCCAGCCGTTGCATCACCCTCACCCTCCCAGCGCTGTGCGCTGGGCCCCTCCCTCTCCCGCGGTGCGGGAGAGGGGTTTGTTCGCGCAGCCGCTCGGCTGTGCTTAGAATATGCTGAGAGAGCTTACGGAGAGAACCGATCATGGGCCAGTTCGGAATCGGGCAGCCGGTGCGGCGCTTCGAGGACAAGCGCTTTCTGCGCGGCGAAGGCCGCTTCCAGCACGATGTCAACCTGCCCGGCCAGGCCCATGCCGTGGTGCTGCGCTCGCCGCACGCCCATGCCCGGATCCGCGCGCTCGACATCGGGCCGGCGCAGGCCGCGCCCGGCGTCGCTCGCGGTCTATACCGGCGACGACCTCGCCGCAGGCCGGGCTCGGCACGATGGGGGTGCCGTTCCAGCGGAAGCGGCCGGACGGGTCGCCGATGTTCGCCCGCGCCCATCTCGGCCTCGCGCAGGGCACGGTGCGCTTTGTCGGCGAGCCGGTCGCCTTCGTCGTCGCCGAGAGCTTGGCGCAGGCGAAGGACGCCGCCGAGCTGATCGAGATCGACTACGAGATCCTGCCCTCGGTCACCGACACCGCCGACGCGGCCGAGGGCAAGATCGCGGTGTGGGACGAGTGCCCGGACAACATCTCGAACCTGTTCGAGGCCGGCAACAAGGCGGCGACCGACGCCGCCTTCGCCCAGGCCGCGCATATCGTCAAGCGGCGCTATGTGATCAGCCGGGTCTACGCGCATTTCATGGAGCCGCGCGGCGCGATCGGCGTGTGGGACCCGGGCGAGGAGCGCTTCACCCTCTATGCCGATGTGCAATACCCGCACCGGGTGCGCCAGGCGCTCGCCACCCGCATCTTCAAGATCCCGGAAAGCAAGATCCGGGTCATCGCCGGCGATGTCGGCGGCGGGTTCGGCACCAAGGGCTGGCAATACCCCGAGCACCGCCTCGTGCTGCTGGCGGCGAAGAAGCTGCGCCGGCCGGTCAAATGGAGCTGCGAGCGCAGCGAGGCGATCCTGGCCGACGAGCACGCCCGCGACAACATCAGCGAAGCCGAGCTGGCGCTCGACAACAACGGCAGGTTCATCGGCCTGCGGGTCAAGACGCTAGCCAATGTCGGCGCCTACATCTCGTCCGAGCGCAACCTGCTCGCGACCTTCGGCAATGTCGGCACGCTGACCGGCGTCTACGACATCCCGGCGGCGCATGTCCAGGTGCTGGCGGTGATGGCCAACACCAACGGCACCGCGCCCTATCGCGGCGCCGGACGGCCGGAGGCGACCTATGTCATCGAGCGCCTGATCGACGACGCGGCGCGCGAGCTGCACGACGACCCGATCGAATTGCGCCGGCGCAACATGATCCCGACGCGGCTGCCGTACAAGACCGCGCTCGGCCTCAACTACGATTGCGGCGATTTCCTCGGCAACCAGGAGAAGGCGCTGGCGCTCGCCGACTGGGCCGGGTTTCCGGCGCGGCGCGATGAGGCGCGCCGGCGCGGCAAATTGCGCGGCATCGGCATCGCCAACCCGATCGAGAAGGCCGCCGGGCCGGGCCAGGAATTCGCCGAAATCCGCTTTCACCCGAGCGGCAACGTGACCCTCCTGATGGGCAGCAAGAACCAGGGCCAGGGCCACGAGACGACGTTCAAGCAGGTGCTCACCGAAAAGCTCGGGATCGACCCCACGGACGTGCAATACATCGACGGCGACACCGACCGCGTCGCCTTCGGCATCGGCACCAACGGCTCGCGCTCGACGGTGATCGGCGGCTCGGCCCTGTGGATGGCCGCCGACAAGATCATCGCCAAGGCGAAGAAGCTCGCCGCTCATCTGCTGGAAGCGGCCGAGGCCGACATCGAATTCGCCGACGGCAACTTCGCGGTCGCCGGCACCGACCGGCGCCTGTCGCTGACCGACGTGGCGAAGGCGGCGTTCCGGGCGCCGGCGCTGCCGCCCGGTCTCGAAGGCGGGCTCTACGAGACCGGCACCTTCGCGCCCGAGCGACTTCACCTACCCGAACGGCAGCCATGTCTGCGAGGTCGAGATCGACGCCGAAACCGGCGAGCTCGACATCCTCAACTATGTCGTCGTCGACGATGTCGGCACCGTGGTGAACCCGATCGGCCTCAAGGGCCAGATCCACGGCGGGGTCATGCAGGGGCTGGGGCAGGCGCTGATGGAACAGGTCGTCTACGACCGCGAGTTCGGGCAGATGCTGACCGGCAGCTTTATGGATTACGCAATGCCGCGCGCCGACGCGTTGCGGGCGATCTCGGTGACCTCGAACCCGGTGCCGACCAAGCGCAACCCCTTGGGCGCCAAGGGTGCGGGCGAAGCCGGCACGGTCGGCGCCCTGCCGGCGATCGTCAACGCCGTGATGGACGCGCTCGCCCCGCTCGGCGTCAGGAACCTCGACATGCCGACGACCAGCGACCGCATCTGGCGGGCGATGCAGGCTGCAAGGATTTGAGAGCATTCTACGCTGGGCGGATGAGGTTTTCTGCCGCTCGACGACCAACCGCGAGAGGTGGTAGTGTTCCACAATCGACCATCGGCTCGCAAACGGGCGAAATTAGAATAGCTTTGTGGTAAACGAGAGTCCCAACCATGGCGCTAATGGGTTATATCGCAACGAAGCTGAAGCAATGGGAAGATCGAAGACATCCCAGCAGAACCGAAGAGCTTGACCGGCGTGTGGCGGCGCTCGCGTCATCGGCCACCACTCTATTCGGAAACCAGGTTGAGCCCGCACTGGATGACATCATCTCGAAAGCCTGGACTGTGGGACAGAACATTGATCTGTCCGGTATTGGCTATGGTCCGGCCCATTGGCAAGGTGGGGAGAGGTTTGTCTCGACGCCCACTTCGTATTATCACTTCCTAGCAGGAATCGTTCGCAGCCGCAGTTTTCAGCGAATATTTGAGATCGGAACTCATTACGGTGGTTCTATTCTGTCGATGATGCGGGGCGTCGAAGACCTTAATCAGGCCAAACTCCTTACCGTTGATGTCACCGATCTCAATCCTGCACTCCATTCTCTGACTGGCCTTGAAAAGATTACTGGTGATGCGAATACAGAAGGAGTTATTGAGAAGGCTATTATCTATTTCGAAGGTGAACCAGTCGATATGATGTATATTGACGCCAACCATTCTTTTTTGCCTACGATCGAAAATATTGGCCTATACGGGATATTGCTGCGGCCAGCTATAGTCGTGCTCGACGACATCGTCCTCAACGAGAGCATGCAGGCGATGTGGAACGTCATCGGTGCTGCGTATGGCGCCGAGGCTGTGAATTGCGCGGATGTAATACCGGAAATCCGCTCCAGCGCCTGTGGCTTTGGTCTCCTGCGGCTGCGCTAGGCATTGGGGCCGTTCGCGCAGCCGGCGGCCAGAAGCCACGCGATGACAGGATCAGAAGGCGGGGGTGCAATCCCGGCATTGGCAAAACCCTTGCCAAGCGCGTTAAAGTGTAGTGAGCGTATTTAGCCCGAAGGGGACGCACCATGCATTACCGGCGCATCTCGGCCGATTGCCACCTCGACATGCCGTGCATGCCGCCCGAGCTGTTCGTCGAGAACGCCTCGCGCGAATTGAAAGAGCGCATGCCCTATGTCGAGGACGGGCCGGACGGGCCGCAATGGGTCGCCAAGAACGGCGCCAATTTCGGGCTGGTGAACGGGGTCGGACCGGGCGGCGCCAAGCATGTCCCCGGGCAGAATGTCCGGGTCGACATCATGGCCGAGCACGGGCTCTATTCCGACGCCAAGAAGGGCAAGTTCCGCTGCCGCGACCCGCATCTGCGCTTGAAGGACATGGAAGAGGACGGGGTCGACGCCGAGGTCATCTACGGCGTTCTCGGCACCGCCTCCAAGCTCAACGACAAGGAAGCCTCGAACGAGGTGCTGCGCATCTACAACGACTGGCTGAAGGAATTCTGCAGCCATTACCCCGACCGCCATATCGGCCTCGCCTGCCTGCCCTACGGCAGCGTCGACGATGCGGTGCAGCGAGGTTCATCGCGTCGCCAAGATGGGGCTGCGCGGCCTCGAACTGTCGTGCTCCTGGGACATGGAGCCGATGTGGCACCCGAGCTGGGAGCCGTTGTGGAAGGCGGTCAGCGAGGTTGACCTGCCGCTGCATTTCCACACCTTTCCGACGACCCCGCCGCGGGCCCGCGAGCTGACCGGCCAGGTGCGGCGCGCGGCGATGTTCACCGGCGTCTCGGCCTTCCAGATGGGCCTCGTCCACATCATGGCCGGGATGATGGGCGCCGGCGTCTTCGAGCGCCATCCGCACCTGCGCATCGGCTTTGGCGAGAGCGGCGTCGGCTGGATCCCCTATGCGCTGCACCGCATGGATTTCGAGTTCGAGGACCGCTTCCGCGACCTGATGAAGCTGAAGCCCAGCGAGTACTGGCGCCGCCAGTGCCGCGCGACCTTCCAGTTCGACCCGATCGGCGCCAAGCTGATCGACGACATCGGCGCCGAGACCATCATGTGGGGGTCGGACTACCCGCATACCGACGGCATCTGGCCGGAATCGACAAAATACATCGACGAGCAGTTCGCCGGATTGTCGCCGGAGGTGATCCACAAGATCACCTGCGAGAACGCCGCCAAGTTCTATCGGCTGTCGAATTGACAAGTCGCGGCTGCGCCGGCGACTTGTCATCCCGGCGAAAGCCGGGATCTACCGGGCGACCGCACGAGCCGCGGATCAATGGGCCCCGGCCTTCGCCGGGGTGACGAAGAGAGAAATCCCTCTCCCGCACTGCGGGAGAGGGATTTTGCTTGCGCGGCGCCAGACAAGCAGCCGCGCCACCCCTGAGCTATCGCATTTGCGAAGACCAGCCCCACGCAACCGGGTATGGGCGCCGCGCGCAAAATATAGTATCTGTTACTTACTATCAGCCTGGCGACCTATTGCGAGGTGGCGCGTTGGATCTCGATCGCAGTTTTGGGTTTCTCGTCAACGATGTCGCGCGACTGTTCGGGCGCCGCTTCGACCACAACGGGCGACGCCTCGGCCTGACCCGGGCGCAATGCCGCACGCTCGGCTATCTCGCCCGCAACGAAGGCATCAACCAGGCCGGAATGGCCGACCTCCTCGAAATCCGGCCGATGACGCTGGTCCGCCAGATCGACCGCATGGAGGAGGCGGGGTGGATCGAGCGCCGCCCGGACCCGGCCGACCGCCGCGCGCGCCGCTTGTTCCTGACCGCCAAGGCGCGCCCGATCCTCGGCCGGATCTGGAACGTGGCGAACGAGACGCGCGACGAGGCGCTCGCGCTGCTTATCGCCGGGCGAGGCGGACACCCTGATCGATCTCTTGCGCCGGGTGCACGCGACGCTGTCCGACCGGGTGCCGGTCGAGGGCAGCCGCCCGACCATATCGGTGCCAAAGCTGCGCGCCTCGGCAGCAGCGGCAATCGCCCAGCCGGCAGCCGAGGCGACGATCGCCGCAAAGGTGCCGGCGGTGGAGGCGGCACGGTGACGACCTCCACCGAAAACGACGCGCCGGTCCGCGGTTTCCGCCGCGTCTTCGGCGAGCGCGACGCGACCCTGGCTGCGCCGGCCGTCGCGCCCGCTGCGCCAGCGGCTGCGTCTGCCCTTGATGCTGGCCGGCCCGATCGTGGTGCTGATCGCCGGCTCCTGGTGGTATCTGACGAGCGGGCGCTACGTCTCGACCGATGACGCCTACATCCAGGCCGCGCGCACGATGATCAGCACCGACATCCCCGGCCGGGTGGTCGCGATCGCGGTGCAGGACAATCAGCGGGTCAGCAAAGGCGCAGCTGCTGTTCCGGCTCGATGATCGGCCGTACCGCATCGCCGTCGAGGAGGCCACTGCGATGCTCGCCGCGGCGCGGCTCCAGGTCGAGGCCTTGAAGGCGACCTATCGCCAGAAGGTCGCCGACGCCAAGGCCGCCGAAGACACGCTCGCCTATCAGCAGCGCGAATACGACCGGCAGCGCCAGCTCGTCGCCAGCGGCACCGCGTCGCGGCAAGCCTTCGATCAGGCGCAGAACGCGGCGCAAATGGCGCAGCAGAAGGTGATCTCGACGCAGAGCGACATCGCCAACATCCTGGCCCAGCTGGGCGGCAATCCCGACATTCCCGTCGACGACCACCCGCTGGTGCAGCGCGCCCAGGCCGCGCTCGACAAGGCCGACGCTCGATCTGTCCTACACCACGGTCCGCGCCCCCGAAAACGGCATCGTCACCAAGGTCGAGCAGCTTCAGGTCGGCTCCTACGTCACAGCCTCGACCCCGGTCTTTTCGATGATGTCGGACCGCATCTGGGTCGAGGCGAACTTCAAGGAAACCGAGCTGACCTATATGCACCCCGGCCAAAGGGCGACGGTCGAGGTCGACACCTATCCGGGCGTCGTGTTCGACGCCAAGGTCGTCAGCCTCAGCCCCGGCACCGGCCTCAGCTTTTCGCTGCTGCCGCCGGAAAACGCCACCGGCAACTGGGTCAAGGTGGTGCAGCGCCTGCCGGTGCGCCTGTCGCTCGAAAGCCCCGATCCGAACAATCTGCTGCATGCCGGCCTCAGCGCCACGGTCGAGGTCGACACGCACTACCGCCGGCCATGGCTGGTGTGGCTCGACCGCATGACCGGGCGCCTGTTCGGCACCGCTGAGGCGCGCGAGCCACAGCGGTGAGGGGAGAGCCGGACCGGCGCTCTGCTGCTCTTCCGGTCAACCGCGTCGCGATCACCGTCTCGATCATGCTGGCGACGTTCATGCAGGGCGTCGACACGACGATCACCAATGTCGCGCTGCCGCACATGCAGGGCTCTCTGTCGGCCTCGCAGGACCAGATCGCCTGGGTCGTCACCTCGTACATCGTCGCCGCCGCGATCATGACGCCGCTGACCGGCTGGCTCGCCGGCCGGTTCGGCATCAAATACGTGTTCTTCTTCTCGGTGGCCGGCTTCACGATCGCCTCGGCCTTGTGCGGCGCCGCGACGAGCCTCATGCAGCTGGTGATCTATCGCCTGCTGCAAGGGATCTGCGGCGCGGCCCTGGTGCCGCTGTCGCAGGCCGTGCTGTTTCAGATCAACCCGCCCGAGCGGCACGCCAAAGCGATGGCGGTGTGGGGGATGGGCGTCATCCTCGGCCCGATCCTCGGCCCGGCGCTCGGCGGCTATCTGACCGATTATTACACCTGGCGCTGGGTGTTCTACATCAACCTGCCGTTCGGCGTGCTCGCCGCGATCGGCATCCTCGTCTTCATCCGCGAGACCCGCCACGCCCATCGCGAGCCGTTCGATTTCTTTGGCTTCGCCGCGCTCAGCATCGCGATCGGCGCGTTGCAGATGCTGCTCGACCGCGGCGAATTGAAGGATTGGTTCGGCTCCATCGAGATCTGGATCGAGGCGACGATCGCCGCGCTCGCGCTCTATCTGTTCGTCGTCCATACCGCGACGGCGGGCGAGCGGTCGTTTCTCAATCGCGAGCTGTTGAAGGACGGCAACTGCATCGCCGGCACGCTGATGATGTTTCTCATCGGCATCCCGCTCTACGGGACGATGACGCTGTTGCCGCTGATGCTGCAAAACCTGATGAACTATCCCGGTCGTGACGACCGGGCTGGTGACGGCGCCGCGCGGCATCGGAACGATGGCGGCGATGTTCCTCGTCGCCCGGCTGGTCGGCCGCATCGACACCAGGCTGATCATCCTGAGCGGGCTCCTGGCGACCCTGGTCGCGTTGTGGCAGATGACCGGCTTTTCGCTGCAGATGGGGATGGGCCCGATCATCACCTCGGGGCTGCTGCAAGGGTTCGGGCTCGGCTTTGTGTTCACCCCGCTCAGCATCGTTACGTTCTCGACATTGCCGCGCCACATCATGACCCAGGGCACCGCGATCTTCAGCCTGATGCGCAATATCGGCGGCAGCATCGGCATCTCGGTCGTGGTGGCGCTGCTGGCCGAGAACACGCAGATCGTGCATTCGCAGCTGGTCGAGCATCTGCGGCCCGACAACCCGCTCGCCCGGGCGCCCTATCTGATGCCGCCCTTCAGCCTGACCGACCCCTCCGGCATCGCCGCGCTCAACGCCGAGGTGACGCGGCAGGCGGCGATGGTCGCCTATATCGACGATTTCAAGCTGATGATGCTGATCGTCATCCTCGGCGCGCCCTTGCTGCTGTTGTTGCGCAAGCCGCCCGCGGCACGCGCTGCCGGTCTCGCCGCCGCCGAATAGCGGTCGCGCTGGGGAAAATCTCTTGTTGACCGGCCAACCTCCGCAGGCGCCAAGAAGCGCGTGGAGGCGCGGCCTAATCGACGTAAGATCGGATCGAACGGATCGCCCAACTTATACCGCGAACGACCCCGATGCCCGACGACACGGCCGCCGATCCCCATCAGATCATCGCCGAACTCCGGGGCGAGCTTGCGCAATGCAGAGCCGCGCTCGCCGAGGCGCTCGACCAGCAGACCGCGACCGCCGAGGTCTTGCAGGTCATCAATTCCTCGCCCGGCGATCTCGCGCCGGTGTTCGAGGCGATGCTGGAAAAGGCGATGCGGCTGTGCGACGCGGTCTTCGGTGGCTTGTGGACATATGATGGCGAACGGTTCCCAACCGCTGCGCTCAAGGGCGTGCCGGCGATGTTCGCGCGCTTTCACGAGAGGCCGGTCGAACCGCTCCCGGGAACAATAGCGCGGACAATTGTCGACGGCTCGGATGTCATTCACGTTGCGGACATGCGCGAGGATCATGGGTATCGATCCGGCGCGCCGCCGAAACGAGCCTTAGTTGATGAAGGCGGCGCGAGAAGCGTCCTGGCCGTAGCATTGCGACACGAAGGAAGGCTGCTCGGGTTTTTCCTGGTCTACCGGCAGGAAGTTCGCGCGTTTTCCGACAAGCAGATCGTGCTGTTGCAGATTTTCGCGGTGCAGGCGGTGATCGCGATGGAGAATGCGCGGCTCATCACCGAGACGCGCGAGGCGCTGGAGCAGCAGACCGCGACCGCTGAAGTCTTGCAGGTCATCAACGCCTCGCCCGGCGACCTCGCGCCGGTGTTCGACGCGATGCTCGAAAAGGCGACGCGGCTGTGCGATGCCGCGTTTGGTCACCTCCTCACCTATGACGGCGAGATGATGCGCGCGACTGCGATCCACGGCGCATCACCAGAGCATGCCGAACTTCTCTGGTCGATGCCGTATCGGCCCGAGCCGGGAAGCGCGATGTACAAGCTGGTCCAGGGCGAGGCATATCTGCACGAAGCGGATATCACCGATACGGAAGCTTATCGGTCGGGTGTCGGTGCCCGCAGGATATTGGCCGACATGGCGGGTGCGCGGACGGCGCTCTGGATGCCTCTCCGCAAGGAAGGCGTGCTGCTCGGCATCTTCACAATTTATCGCCAGGAGGTGCGGCCGTTCACCGACAAGCAGATCGCCCTTCTACAAAACTTCGCGGCGCAGGCGGTGATCGCGATGGAGAACGCGCGGCTCTTGACCGAGACGCGCGAGGCCTTGGAGCAGCAGACCGCGACCGCCGAAGTCTTGCAGGTCATCAACGCCTCGCCCGGCGACCTCCCGCCGGTGTTCGACGCGATTCTGGAGCAGGCGAATAAGCTTTGCGGTGCAGATTATGGCAATCTGCACATTTATGATGGTGAGTTTTGTCGCGCTGTCGCGGTGCGCGGCGAAACCGACGACTTCGCAAACGTCCTGCACCAGCCCCGGAAGCCCGGCTCCAACAGCCTGCCTCAGCGACTGATCGCGGGCGAGGCCTTCGTCCAGGTTGCCGACGTAGGGCAAATCGACGATCCGATCGCCCAGGCGTCGGCTCGTCTTTCGGGAAACAGAACAGTTTTGCTCGTCGCTTTGCGAAAGGACGGCGCGTGCGTCGGGCACATTGCCTCCGCTCGAAAGGAAATACGGCCGTTCACCGACAAGCAGATCGCGCTGTTGCAGAACTTCGCGGCGCAGGCGGTGATCGCAATCGAGAACGCGCGGTTAATCACCGAGACCCGCGAAGCCTTGGAGCAGCAGACCGCGACCGCCGAGGTTCTGGGGGTCATCAATTCCTCGCCCGGGGAGCTCGCTCCGGTATTTGAGGCGATATTGGAGAAAGCTCACGGTCTGTGCGGGGTATCGCACGGGAGTTTGCAACTCTACGATGGCGACAAATTCCGCGCGGTCGCACAACACGGCCATTCGGAAGCCTTGGCAGAACGCCTGCGGCAAGGTTTCCGTGGTGCCGACAATCCGATCACCCGGCCGATCCTTGAGGGGGCTCGGTTTGCCCACATCCCTGATCTGGGCGAGATCGATCACCCTATACCCCAAGTTGCCGCCACAGACGCGGGCATCCATACCGCGTTGTTCGTGCCGCTGCGCAAAGACGGTGTGATCCTTGGGCAGATCGTTGCCGCACGCCGGGAGGTGCGCCCGTTTTCCGAAAAAGAGATCGCGCTTTTAGAAAATTTCGCGGCGCAGGCGGTGATCGCGATGGAAAACGCGCGGCTGCTCGGCGAATTGCGCGCGCGCACCGAGGAGATCGCCGGGTGGAACAAGGAGCTGGAGGCGCGGGTGGCGGCGCAGCTCGCCGAACTCGAACGCACCGGGAAATTGCGGCGGTTCTTGGCGCCGCAGCTGGCCGAGCTGATCGTCGCGCAGGGCGACGAATTGATCCTCGAAAGCCATCGCCGCGAGATCGTCGTCGTGTTCTGCGACATCCGCGGCTTCACCGCCTTTGCCGAGCGCGTCGAGCCGGAGGAGGTGATGGCCTTGCTCAACGAGTACCACGCCGTGCTGGGGCCGATCGTCGCGCGCTACGAGGGCACGCTCGACCATTACGGCGGCGACGGGATCATGGTGTTCTTCAACGACCCGCTGCCGACCCCCGACCCGGCCAGGCGGGCGATCGAGATGGCGGTGGCGATGCGCGAGGCGGCGCAGAAGCTGCTCCAGACCTGGCGCCGGCACGGCCACGACATCGGCTTTGGCGTCGGTATTTCCCAGGGCTACGCGACGTTGGGCCAGATCGGCTTTGCCGAGCGGATGGACTATACCGCGATCGGCACGGTCACCAACCTTGCCGCGCGGCTGTGCGGCGAAGCCAAGGACGGGCAGATCCTGGTGAGCCGCCGGGTCGCGATCGCGGTCGAAGACAGCGCGACGCTCGAAGAGATCGGCGATCTCGCGCTGAAGGGGCTGAGCCAGGCCGTCGCCGTCTTCAACGTGGCGCAGACGGCTGGCTAGAGCGATATCCGCGAAGGCGGAATCGCGCTTTGCCCATGAACCAGGTCCCTGCGCAGGCAGGGACCCATCTCGGTGCCTGCGCTGGGCGCCGGCCATCGGGCGCAGCAGTAAACCCAGGGCATCGAGCCGTCGGCGGAATGGGTCCCTGCCTGCGCAGGGACCCAACTCCTCTTTCCGTTGCGGCGTGCTCGGCAGCCTGCGGCATTTTCAGCGCTTTGGCCGGGTCAAGCCCGCGGGAAGGGAATATTTTGATGTTTCAACCTGTCTGGATCAGGCTCTAGGGAGCGAATTCGACGGCGCGGGCGTGGGCGGCGAGCAGGCCCGGCAGGCGTACGGGATCGCCGCGCGCCATGCCGCACTCGGTCGCGATGCCGTCGACGCGCGCGTGACGCCGCGCGACGGCAAGCCGCATCGCGTCGCCCTCGGCGTCGTCGTGGTGGATCAGGCCGAGGTAGAGTTCGGTCGGCGGGCCCAGCTGCAATCTCTCGAGCGGCACGAAATAGGCGTTGTCGGTGCGCCCCTTGGGCACCGGCAGGTGAAAGAACTGGATCGGCCGCTTGACGTCGGCGGCGATCGCGTTGGTCATCTCGACCATGATGCCGGCGTCCTTGGGCTGCACGCAGTGCTCGTCGGCGGGGCTGCCGTAGCACAAGTGATAGCCCAGCTCGATCCCCGCCGGCACCGCGTCGCCGATGGTCTTGAGCACGGCAAGCGTCTCGGTGCGAAAATCAACGGGGCCCTTCTCGTAATAGCCCTCCCACGCCAGCACTTCCTGGCAGACATCCCATTGCAGCGCGATGCGCTCGTTGGGGAGCGCTGTCGCGATCTTGGCGACCTCGCCGATGAAATGCTGCGTCAGCGCCGGCAGCAGCGCCACCCGGTCGCTCGGCACCATGTTGCTGTAGGTCGGCGCGATCGGCGTCGGCAGCGAGATCTGGAATTTGACCTTGGCCGGGATCACACCCGCCTGCTGCAGGCGCTCGAACACGGCCCAGGACCGGATCGCCATGTCGGCGTATCCGGTGGCGAACTCTGCGGCATCGGGCTTGGCGCCGGGCCTGAGGCGCAGGCGCGGGATTTCGCGCAGCAGCTTGCCATCCCATTGCACGAACTTGAACGGCGGCAAATCGCTGGCGACCTCGATCGCCGGGTTCTGCGCCAGCAAATCCTGCAGAAAACGGATCCAGGTCTTGCGGATGCCGGTCTCGCCGTCAGGCAGGCGTTTCAGGTGCGGCCCCACCGCGCCCGACAAGGTGCGGAACACAGTCTCGGAATCGGCGAGCGGAATGCTGCCGACGAAATGCACGATCGGATGCCGGTTGCGGTCTGCGCGCATGGTGTGTCCTCCCTGCCGGCAACCTAGCGCGCTATCCGCCCAGAGCGTGATACTCTTTGTTCCAGAACGGACAGAATGATCGCGGGGGTCGCGTCATGGCAACGCTGTCCTATGAAGGAGCGCCCTTTGCGGTTCGCGCCGAATTGGATGCCGCGCACCAGCGGGTCTGCGACCGGCGCGCCGCTCGAGGAAGCCAATGCCGCCGACACCGCGAGCCTGCGCGCGGCTATCGGCATCGACGAATTTGACGCCGTCAGGGCGCGCCTGGATTAGCATTTTGCGGTATCGACGGCGCCGCTCCCCGCGAGCGCGATTCAGAGGGCAAACCGGCCGCGCGCTCTGCTACTAAACGGCGGCATACCCCGCACGGAGCCAGCGATGACCGACGATCTCGCCTTTGTCTCGGCGGCCGAGCTGGCCGCGCTCGTCGCACGGCGTTCGGTGTCGCCGGTCGAGGTAATGGAGGGCGTCCTCGCCCGCATCGCGCAGAGCCAGGCGAGCCTCAACGCCTTTATCACGGTGTGCGCCGAGGAGGCGCGGGCAGCGGCGCGCGCGGCCGAAGCCGCCGTGACGCGCGGCGATGCGCTGGGACCGCTGCACGGCGTGCCGTTCGCGGTCAAGGATCTGGTCAACACGGCCGGCGTGCGCACCACCTTTGGCTCGGTAGCGCTGGCCGACAATGTCCCGGCGGCTGATTCGCCGGCGGTGGCGCGGCTGAAGCGCGCCGGCGCGATCCTCGTCGGCAAGACGACGACCCCGGAATTCGGCCATAAATGCTTCACCGAGGCGCCGCTGTTCGGGCGCACCGCGAACCCGTGGGACCTCGCGCGGACCTGCGGCGGGTCGTCGGGCGGCGCCGCGGCGGCGGTGGCTGCCGGGCTCGGGCCCGATCGGCGTCGGCACCGATGGCGGCGGGTCGAGCCGCATCCCGGCGGCGTGCTGCGGGCTGGTCGGCTTCAAGCAGACCTTGGGCCTGGTGCCGCACGATCTGACGCCGGACGGGTTCGGCAACCAGTCGCACATCACGCCGATGACGCGCACCGTGCTGGACGCCGCGCTGATGCTGGAGGCGATGGCCGGACCCGACCCTTGCGACCCGCATTCGCTCGGGCTTGCCGGCGCCGGATTTCGTCGGCGGCGCGCGCGCCGAAGGCGACCTCAAGGGCCTGCGCATCGCCTGGCGGCCATTGCTCGGCAACAGCGTCGTCGCCGGCGAGGTCCGCGATGCCTGCGAGCGAGCGCTGGCGGTGTTCGAAGAGCTGGGCGCGGTCGTCACGCCGGTCGCCGACGGTTTCGCCAGCACCGAGCCGATCTGGCTGGTGCTGACGCAATCCTTCTGGAACGCCCGCTTCCGGCGCTATGTGCCGGAGTTCGGCGCGCGGATGAGCGAGACCCTGCTGCGCCAGATGGACACTGGCGCGGCCCATAGCGCGGTCGCGCTGCAACAGGCGATGTTCGAGCGCACCCGCATCTTCCGCGAGGTCCAGGCCTGGTTCGCGGATTGCGACATCGTCGCGACCCCGACCCTGTCGCGCACCGCGCTCGCGATCGACCACGATTTCTTCGCGCCGATCGAGATCGACGGGAGGGTCGCCGACACCGTGCGCAAGGCCTGGTATCCCTACACGCTGCCGTTCAACCTGTCGGGCAATCCGGCGGTCACCCTGCCGTGCGGCTGGGGCGCGGACGGGCTGCCGATCGGATTGCAGCTGGTCGGCCCGCATCTCGGCGATGCGCGCCTCCTGCGCGCCGCCGCGCTCTATGAGACTGGCGCGGCCCTGGGCCGATCGCCGGCCGCCGCCGATCGCCGGCTGAGCTGCCACGGGGCGGGCGCTGTGGCCGGACGAAGGCGAACCCGGCGCTGGCCGCGCCGCTGGTGGCTGTTTCATCCGCTCGACCTGGCGGTGCGGTTATGGCCGACCGGGCGGCGCCGGCGCGGGGTCCTGGTGATCCGCATGGACGGGATCGGCGACATGGTGCTGTTTCAGGGCGCCTTCCGCCATTACCCGTCGGCGTTTGGCGTGGCGCGCTCGGAGATCACCGTGCTGGGCCAGGCTTACTGGGCGAGCCTCGCCAAGGTGGTCTATCAGGGGTGTCGCTTTCGCGCGATCGACGAGCACGCCTTCGCCCGGCGGCCGCTCTATCGCTTCATGACATCGCTGTGGGTGCGGCGACAGCGGTTTGCGGTGGCGGTCTGCGATTCCTATCTGCGCCAGCCGCTGGTCGCCGACACGCTCGTCTACGCCTCGGGGGCGCCGCTGCGGATCGTCGCCCAGCCCTATATCAGTCCGAAGACGCAGGCGATGTTCGACTGGCATCTGGCGCGGGTTCACCGGGTGATCGATACCGGCCCCTATCCGACGCATGAGGTCGTGCGTCACTTCCGCTTTGTGTCGGCGATCGCCGGGCAGCCCTTGCCCGCCGAGACGCCGGCCTTGCCGTGGCGGCGGAGGCAACGTCCGCTGGCGGCGCCCTATGCCGTGCTCAATCTCGGCAGCAACGAGCCGGGGCGGCGCTGGCCGCTCGCCGCTTTTCTCGACATCGCCGAGCATCTGGCGCGGCGCGGGCTCATGGTCGTGTTCACCGGCGGCCGCGTCGAGGCCGTGTTGCGCGCGCCGGTGGCGGAAGCCGCGCGCTGCTCGCCCTGGGGCGCCAGCTTTGTCGACCGCATCGCCTCGACCAGCCTCGCCGAGCTGATGGATTTGCAGCAGCACGCCGAACTGGTGATCAGCAGCGACACCGGGCCCGCCCATCTCGCCATCGGGTTGGGCGCGCCGACGATCGTCATCGTCGGCGGCGGTCACTTCACCAGCTTTGTGCCGTACCCGGATGCCCTGACGCCGCCGCAGGTGAGCTTCGTGTGGCGCGAGCTGCCGTGCTACCATTGCTTCTGGAACTGCACCCAGCCGCACGAGGCGGGTGCCAGCTACCCATGCCTGGCGGCGGTGTCGGTGGCGCAGGTGCGCGACGCCGCCGAGGAATTGCTGGGCCTGCGCTTGCCGGCAAGCGGCTCCGCCTGATCTGATCGAGGCCGGATAGATGGCGATCCTGTTCCGCTCGACCCCGGCCGCGACCACGCGCTGGCGGCCCCTGCTCGGCGCGCTCTTTCCCGAGCACGAGATCCGCTACTGGCCGGAGGTCGGCGACAGGGCGGCGATCGAATATGCGCTGGTCTGGCAGCCCGAGCCGGGGCTGCTCGCCGCGCTGCCCAACCTCAAGCTGATCGTCGGGCTCGGCGCCGGGGTCGACCATCTGCTGCGCGATCCCTCGCTGCCGAGAGCGGTGCCGATCGTCCGCCTCGTCGATCCCTACATGACCGACGCGATGAGTGAATACGTCGCGCTCTCGGTGCTGCGTCTGCACCGCCAGGATCTCCTTTACCTGGCGCAGCAGCGGGCCGGCATCTGGGAGGAGCGCGAGCAGAAAAACGCCGCCGAGCGGCCGGTCGGCATTCTCGGGTTTGGCACGCTCGGCCAGGACGCCGGCCGGAAGCTCAAATCGCTCGGCTTCGATGTCGCGGGCTGGAGCCGCGGCGAGAAGGAGATCGCCGGCTTCACGACCTTTGCCGGGCCGGCCGGTCTCGACGCGATTCTGGCGCGCAGCGAGATCCTGGTCTGCCTGTTGCCGCTGACCGGCGAGACCGCCGGCATCCTCAACGCCGCGGCCTTTGCCCGGATGCCGCGCGGGGCGGGGCTGGTCAATGCCGGGCGCGGCGGCCATCTCGTCGAAGCGGATTTGATCGCGGCGCTCGATAGCGGGCAATTATCGGGCGCGGTGCTCGATGTCGTCGGCGAGGAGCCGCTGCCGCAAAACCACCCGTTCTGGCAACATCCGCGCATCATCCTGACCCCGCATGTCGCGGCCGAGACCCACCCGGAGACCGCGGCGCCGATCATCCGCGAGGCGATCCGCCGCTGCGCCGCCGGGTTGCCGGTCGCCAACCGGGTCGATCCGGCGCGCGGCTATTGAGGAAGAATGGATCGATCTTGGTGTCGCGGTCGTTCCCGCTATGCGCCGGGTGAGATACCGACAATCAACCGGCCCATTGCCGCAAGGTGGCGGGAGACGTTGTAAGACCCGTCCCGCTGTAGTAGCGGCGCAGCAGCACGGAAACCGCCGCCGTGCCGAGCAGCGAAAGCCAGATGGCGAACGAAAACGAGGCGCCCGCCCAGAGCAGAGCCGCCGCGATCAGACAGCCGCTCGCCGCGCCGGCGTCCCAGCCGCCTTCGGTCGCGATGTGGAAGCGCAGCGCACAAGGCGAGCGCTTCGCCTGGTTGTAGACGGCCGTCATCAGCGTTGGAATGTAGACCGCCACGACGATGGCGCCGGCCGCGTTGGCCGCGACCGCCAGCGCCGGGTGTCCGTAGCTCACCGCGCGAAGGCTCGCCACGACGGCGAGCGACCCGCCCGCCAGCCACACCGCCCGTCCGCCGTGACCCTTGTCGATAAAGCGGCCGAGAAAGAGCCCGCATACGGCGCCGGCCAGCGCCGCCAGCGCCATCGCGCCGCCATAGGCCGTGTAGCTCTCGCCGAGCGACAGGAAGAGCGCGATCTGCCAGACAAAAAAGTAGCCGGCCGCGATCCAGCCGTCCGCCGCGAACATCAGCACGGCCGGGATGGCGGCGCGGAAGGCGCCGGGCGCGGCCTTTGCGACCGGCACGTTGCGAATTCCAAAGATCGGCAGCGCGGCCAACACCTGAATGAGCGCGGTGGCATCGAAGGCGACGCGAGGTCCGAAATTCGTCAGCGCCCAGCCGGCGAGAAGGGGCCCGACGATGCCGACGATCGCGGCGATTGCCTCACGCGCGCCGAGCTGATGGCCGCGGTGTTGGGCATCGCCCAGCGAAGCGAAATAGGCGTGGTAGGAGGTCCAATAGACCGTGTCGCCGAGCGAGGCGACCGCGCAGAGCGCAAAGAGCTGCCAGGCCGACGCCGTGAACCTCGGCCAGCAGCGGATATTGCAGGCCGCTCAGCACCGTGCCGGCGACGACCAGGGGTTTCAGCCCCCAGCGCCGCGCCGGGGCGAGGACCAGCGGGCGGATCGCGAACCGGCCGCCGAGGATCAGCGCGAGCGCGGCGAGCACGGCCGGCGCCGGCACGCCGGCGCGCAGCAGAAACGCGGCGAAGAACGCGCCCCCGCCGCTCAGCGCCAGCGAATGGATGGCGTAGTGCAGATTGAGCAGGTTGACGGAGCCGTTGCGCAGGAAGGCCATGGCGGCGAACCCGAACACCTCGTGCGACTTGAGCTGATAAAGACGCGTCGCGTGATCAGACGTCGCGGGGCCTGTCTAAACCAAGACCCGGCGGCCGTCAGCCGGTTTGCGCGGCGTAGCGGCTCGGCGGGCGCGGGAGACCGAGGTTCTCGCGCAAGGTCGCGCCTTCGTATTCGCTGCGGAACAGCCCGCGCGACTGCAATTCCGGGATCACCAGATCGACAAAATCATCGAGCCCGCCCGGCAGATAGGGCGGGTGCACGAGGAAGCCGTCGACCCCGTAGCCGCGGAACCATTTTTCCATGTCGTCGGCGATCTCGGAGGGCGGAGCCGATCAGCGTGCGCTGGCCGCGCGCGCCGGCGAAGCGCTCGTAAATCTGGCGGATCGTCAGCCCCTCGTCGCGTGCCCAGCGAACGATGTTGCGCATCGAGGTCTGACCGGCGAGCGCAGCGACATGATCGGGGATCTCGGGCAGCGGGCCGTCGAGGTCGTATTCCGACAGATCGATGTTGTCGAGCTGGTTCGACAGCAGTTCGAGCCCGACATCGGGGTGGATCTTCGATTGCAGGAACGCGGTGCTTTTCCTCGGCCTCCTTCGCGGTGCGGCCGACGATCGCGTTGAGCCCGGGCATCACCTTCAGCGCCTCGGGCGGCCGCCCGTACTTGGCCATGCGCCCCTTGAGATCGCGATAAAACTCCTGCGCTCCCGCAAGGCTGTGCTGCGGCGTGAACACGCCTTCGGCGAAGCGCGCCGCCACTTCGCGGCCGACATCGGACGAGCCGGCCTGGAAGATCACCGGATGGCCCTGCGGCGGCCGCGCGACATTCAAGGGCCCGCGCACCGAGAAATGCTTCCCCTTGTGGTTCAGCGCATGCAGCTTGGCCGGGTCGAAATAGCGGCCCGACGCGCGGTCGCGGATGAACGCGTCGTCGTCCCAGCTGTCCCACAACCCCTTGACGACCTCGACGAACTCGACCGCGCGGTCGTAGCGCTCGCCGTGCTCGTAATGCGCTCGCGGCCGAAATTGTAGGCTTCGTGAATGGTTCGACGACGTCACGACATTCCAGCCGGCGCGCCCGCCGCTGATATGGTCGAGCGAGGCGAATTTGCGGGCGATGTGGTAGGGCTCGTTGTAGCTCGTCGTCGCGGTGGCGCAGAGGCCGATATGCGTGGTCACCGCGGCGAGCGCCGGCAGCAGGGTCAGCGGGTCGAAATAGGCCATGTATTGCGGCCAGCGGCTAGAGCGCGGCGAGCCTGCCGTCGCGCACCGCCACCGCGTCGGCGACGAACATCAGGTCGAACTTGCCGCGCTCGGCGGTCTGCGTGATCTGCAGCGTAATGGCCGGAAATTGGTGCCGGCATCGATCTGCGCGTCGGGATGCAGCCAGGCGGCGACGTGGTTGCCGGTCGGATGAAAAAACGCGCCGAGCTTCATCTGGTCGTGGCGACGATCGGTTCGCATGGGATCTCCGCTCCGGGCCATGTCGTTCTATACCGCAAACGGGAGGCCAGCGTCGAACAACAACACGTCTGATTGCAAGTGAGACACAATCGCACGCTTGACGACCGACCGATCGTCGATTGATTCTATCGTGTCACCAGGAGGTGCGGCGGCGATCCGCATCAGCCTTCGCCCGAGCGCCGGAGTGAACCGGGTCTTGCCCTTTGCCGATATCCGCGAGCGTCGAACGGCGAGCGCGCATCATCAGCTGGCCGCCGGCCGCCTCATTGGCCTCGGGCTCGTCCTCCTGTTGCATGTCGGCCTGATCTATGCGCTGGTCAACGCGCTCGCCCGCCGGACCGTCGAGGTCGCGCCGCGCCGATCGAGACCAAGATCATCGAGGAGGTCAAGCCGCAGCCGCAGGAGCCGCCGCGACCGCCACCGCCGGATTTCAAACCGCCGCCCCCGACCTTCGTGCCGCCGCCCGAAGTTCATATCGAGACACCGCCCCCGCCGCCGCCGCAGAGCACGGCGATCACGGCGGTGACGCCGGTCGCTCCGCCGCCCACACCGGCGCCGGTTCGCGTGCCGGAGCGGCGGCGCAGACCGCACCCGCCGCTCCGAATCCGCCTGCCTCGGGGACGCCTTCGCCCGCCGCAGCCCCGGTGACCGCTCCGCCCGCTGCTGATGCGGCGGCAGCGCCGCCGGCAGCGCCCGCCGCCGGCCCGGGCGAGGCGATACCGGAGACGGTCGAAAACCCCTATGGGTTGTCGGCGCTGTCGAACGGCGGCGACTTTGTCGCCCGCGGTACGGTGATCGCGCTCCTCCTGATGTCAATCGGCAGCTGGTACGTCATCATCACCAAGCTGATCGAGCAGACGGTGCTCTGCGGCACACCCGGCAGGCCAATCGCCGCTTCTGGACCGCCGCCAGCATTCGCGAGGGCGCCGACCTCTTGGCGAGGCGCAGCGCCTTTCGCACCCTGGTCGAGGACGGGCTCTACGCCAGCGATCATCATCGAGGGGACGCTGACCGAGCAGATCGACCTGAACACCTGGATCACGATGTCGCTGCAGCGCTCGGTCGATGCCGTCAACAACCGCCTGCAGGGCGGATTGGCGCTGCTCGCCACGGTCGGCTCGACCGCGCCGTTTGTCGGCCTGTTCGGCACCGTGTGGGGGTTGCCACGCGCTGACCGCGATCGGCATCGCCGGCCAGGCGAGCATCGACAGGTCGCCGGGCCGGTCGGCGAGGCGCTGATCGCTTCAGAAAGGCATCGAGAACGGCAGCCTGAAATATCCCGAGGATGCAAAGCTCCATCTCGGGCTGGCCTACCTCCAAGCCGGTGACCTGGAAAAGGCCGAGCAGACCTTGAACTCGGTCGCCGGTGCGGATGGTTCGCAAGCTCTGGCGCGACTTTGGCTCGTCGAGGCCGGCGTCAAATGATCTGCAGATGATACCCGGCCGGCTTTCGAGGCCGCTCGTGACTGCCCTGTGCGCCGTGGCCGCTGCGGCCGGCCTGACTGCGATCCTCGGCGCCGCGGTGGCGCTCTTGCGCGATGACCGCGTCCTCTACAGCGCCGACGAACTCGCCGCGATCTATCGCCGCTCGCCTTTGGAAGAGCTGCCGTCCGATCCGACCGACCGCGTAGCCGACAGCGCGTCTGCCGCCGCCCTCGGGCAATTCCTGTTCTTCGACCGCGGGCTCTCCGCCAATGGCGAGATCGCTTGTGCCAGCTGCCATCAGCCGGCCCGCGGCTTCAGCGACGGGCGGGCTCTGGCGAAGGGGCTGGCCGGCGGCATACGAAACACCCCGACCTTGCTCAACGTCGCGTACAATCACTGGTTCTTCTGGGACGGTCGAGCCGACTTCCTCTGGTCGCAGGCCTTGCAACCGCTTGAAGGCCGGCGCGAGGAGGGCGGCGACCGGCTCTATATCACCCACCGCGTCGCCGCCGACGCGGCGCTCAGCGCGGCCTATCAACGGGTCTTCGGGCCGCTGCCGCCGCTCGCCAACGCCGCGCGCTTTCCCGCGCATGCGCGTCCCGACCGCGATCCGCAATCGCCGATCGGCCGCGCCTGGGAGTCGATGGCGCCGGCCGACCGCACCGAAGTCAACCGCGTGTTCAGCAATCTCGGCAAGGCGATCGAAGCCTATGAGCGCAAGCTTGTCAGCGGCGTATCGCCGTTCGACACCTATGTCGACGGGCTGCGCACCGGCGATCCGGAGAAGCAGGCTGCGCTGTCACCGGCCGCCTCGCGCGGGCTGAAGCTGTTCGTCGGCGCCGCCAATTGCGCGGCGTGCCATACCGGTCCGGCGCTCAGCGACGGCGAGTTCCACAATCTCGGCCTGCCGCTCTTGCCCGGCGAGGCGCCGGACCGCGGCCGGGCGGGCGGAATGGCGCCGCTGCGCGCAAACATTTTCAACGCGGCCGGCCCGTTCAGCGACGAGCCGACCGGCACCGTCGCGCGGCGACTCGAATTTCTGCCGCCGCCGCAATCGCAGCTCGGCGCCTTCAAGACGCCGACCTTGCGCAATGTCGCGTTGACCGCGCCCTACATGCACGACGGACGGTTTGCCACGTTGGCGGCGGTCCTGGAGTTCTACGCGCAGGGCAAGGCAGCCAGCCGCGGCCGTCTCATCGGCGCGCGCGAAGCGACCCTCAACCTCGTGCCGCATTTGAGTGCGGCAGAGAGCGCCGACCTCGTCGCGTTTCTCGTGGCGTTGACCGGGGCGCCGCCGCCAGCGGCCCTGACCGAGCCGCCGCCCCGTCCGTAACCGCCGCTCGGGCGCTAACCGGAGGTCTTTTGCGAAAGCAGCGGCAGCACCGCGGCGGCGAGGCTCTGTTCGGTCACCGCCATCTGGTCCGCCCGTGAACTTGGCGCGGACGATGCCGGCCCGGTCGATGACATAGGTGACCGGGAGCGCTTCCGGCGCGCCGAAGCCATTGACCTTGGCGTCGCCGAGCATGGCAGCCGGATAGGAAAAGGCGCGCATCATCTTGACGACATCGCCGCGGTCGCGCGGCCGATCGGCGCTGATGCCGATCATCTCCAGGCCCTGGTCGTGATGCTGGCGGTAGAAGGCGTCGAGCGCCGGCATCTCCGCGCGGCAGGGCGGACACCAGGTCGCCCAGAAATTGACCACGACAACCCGGCCGCGCAACGCCGCGAGATCAAAGCCGCGACCATCCAATTCGGTCGCGGCGAGCGGCGGCGCCGGCTGTCCGACATCGCCGCTGCCAGCGCAATGCGGCACGCCAGGACGAGCGCGAGGCAACCCAACACCACCGACAAAAACGAGAGGGCTCTGCGCATGAGAACCTCGCTGTTGTCTAAAAGCTGTAGGCCATGACCACCTTGAACAGCACCGGAGCCGCCAGCTGGTTGCCGGTAAAGTGTTGCAGAACCGGAACCTCGACATCGGCATAAAAGGAGATCTGGTTATCGAACTCGAACACCCGCAGCGAGCATCAGGCGCTGGTAGCCGGAGGCCAGCGGGAGCGCCGCTGCCGCACCGCTGTCGCGGGTCCGCACCGAGGCGATGATTTGCGCCACCGGCGTGATCTTCAGATCGCCCACCGACCAGCCATTGTGGTGAGCCCCGACGGCGGTATCCCACTTCGCTGCCCGGACGGTATTGGTCCTGGGTAAAGACCGGCTGGTCGAGCGTCCCCTGGGCGAACCAGCTCCACATGTTGTCGTCGGTCAGCGCGCCGCGATGAAACGCGCCGAGCAAGATATCGGTGCTGCCGCTGCCGATCTGGCTGTCGCGATCGACGACGCTCGGGTTGAAGGTGAAATCGCCGCTCGGCAGCTTGAGACCATAGGTCACGCCGGTCGACAAATCCTCCGAAAACCCGGTGTAGATGCCTCTGACGCGAATGTCGCCGAGCGCGGCCCATTGGGTCGTCACGATGTCGGGCGGGGGGCTCCCGAAACTGGTGTCGGTCTTGAAGGTTCGGTCCCAGTACGGCACCTCGACCTGGAATCCCCAGCTCCGATCGAACATGTATTGGAGCCCGGCGGTAAAGAAGTGGGTCTCGAGCTCCTTGTCCGAGTTGTTGGCGGCCGGCGCGCTGGAGCTGCCGCTCCAATTGCGGTTTTGGTCCTGATAGTCGTACTCGAGAAACGCGGTACCGCCCGCGCCGGTCGGGAACATCGAGCTGGTGCCGACATCGAAGACGCCGCAGCCGCAGGCGCAAGCCAGGGCCCGGCTCGGCATCAGCCCCATCGCAAACGCCAGAGGTGCCAGGAGGAGCGGGGCGATAGCAATGGCGCGCGTGACGCGGGCGCATGACAATGTGCGCCGGCCGCGCCGGATGAATAAGCAGTGCATCGTGTCCTCGCATGAGCAGAGTTGATCGTCATCGCCTTCTCAGGAACGGATCGACAACCGCGCGGAGCCGGCTGTCGTATCCGGGCTGGATGGAGTGATCAAATGCTCGAGGGAGGGGCGCGTGACTGGTAGGGCGTTGTCGAAGCAACCGTCGACCGCACGCACGGTGCCGACGGTTGCACGATCGTCGTGGAAATCCTTGGGAGCGCGAGGGCGATCGCCGCCGGCTGGGTGAAGAGGTGCGCCGTCGCCAGCGCCTGGCAGATCGGGCAGGCGACCGGCGGGGCGTGACGTCCGGTCCGATTGCTGCCCGGCGGCGTCGGCAGTGCGTCGTGGTGGCTAGCCAGGCAGAGGGCTGCGCCGCTTTCGCCATCGATCTGCGGCGCGGCAAGCGCGATCTCGACGGCGAGCAGGAAGGGCAGCAGCGCCTGACCGGCAATCGCGAGGACTGCGAGCCAGACACCGCGCGGTGCCGCTCGCCTTCCCCTCGGGTGCCGACCCATCGTCATTGCAGTTCGCCCTCTCGCGCCCGGACGATAGATTCCGCACAGGAAAGCGACAAGCCCGTAAATGCCGCGCTCACCCGAGGCGGCGGGCCGACATCCCGGCATTAGCGGCGACGACGGCGTGGCGTGGTTGGAGTGGTCGCGGTCAATCGATCCGCACGCGCGCGAAAACGATCCGCTTGACGCCATCCAACACGAATGCGAAGGCCAGCGTCGCCCCGAACAGCAGCGCGACGACGGCCGGTGCGAGCGGGGTCATCAAGACGCCGCCGAGGGCGAGCGAGGTCACGATCGTAACGTCTGCGAGGGTGGCGCAAAGCATCACCGGGGCCGGCCGCGATTGCCACAAGTAGCGGCGCGTGCGCAGGACATAAGTGGTCGCCTGGCCGCCCAGCACGAGGATCAGCAATGTCAGGGTCCGCATCCCGGCGGGATCGAGGCCGAGAACGAACCAGCCGGTCGCCAGCGCCCCGACATAGTAGCAGAGCTTGAAGATTGCCAACGGGATCGCGGCGAGCGTCATATTGCCAACGCGCCATTCGTTGGGGTAGGGCGACGGCGTCGCCCGATCCGCGGCCCGCGACATCGTCACCAGATCGCCCGCCAGCATCGACAGCGCCTGCAGCATCGGCGTCAGGACCGCGTGTCCGGTCATGATCAATCCGGCGAGCATGACGACGAGCGTCGCCGATTTGTTGACGAGAAGGCTCAACGTGTAGGTCAGGATGCGCTGAAACCCCGACCGCCCTTCCGTGATGGCAGCGACGATCCCGCCGAGGCCGGGGCTCGTCAGCACGATGCCGGCGGCCGCCTTGGCGACGTCCGTTGCGGTCGACACCGCGATGCCCATTTGCGCCTGGCGCAAGGCCGGCGCGTCGTTGGCGCCGTCGCCGCACATGCCGACCGCATGGCCGCGCTGCTGGAAGGCCTTCACCAGGCGGAACTTGTCTTCGGGGAAGACGCCGGCATAAACGGCGAAATCGTCCGGGCCGACGCTGTCGGGGATCTTTCCCGGCGGGGCAAACCGCGCCCTCCAGCCCGATCGACCGCGCGACCGTCGCCGCGGTGGCCGCGGCATCGCCGGTGACCATGACGGTACCCACGCCGAGCGATCGCAGCTCGTCCGAGAGGGCTCGCGAGTCGGCCGCGGCGGATCGCCGAACGCGATCAGCCCGACCATGCTTAGCCGATCCGGCGGCCCGCAGGCGACCGCGAGGGTCCGGTATCCGGCGGCGGTAAGCGCCTCCAGATCGGCGGCGGCCTGCGCTGTCAGCGGCGCCTGCGCGGCGATCGCCGCCGGCGACCCCTTGACGATGCGAGCCTCATTGCCGCCGCTGTCGTGCACGACCGCCTCGGCCATCTGTACGGTCGGATCGAACGGAACAAAGCGCAGGACCGTGCGATAATGCGAGGAGCCGCCCAGTCCGAGCGATCGAGCGGATCGCGGCATCGACCGGGTCCTGCCCGTCCGGCGAGCTGGCCAGCGCCGCCACCGCGAGCACCTCGGCCTCGTCGTATCCCTCCTTGAGAACCCGCACTGCGCGCACCGCAAGCTCATTGGCGGTCAAGGTCCCGGTCTTGTCGGCGCACAGGACATCGATGATCGCCGCCTCGTGCAGCGCCGTCAGGCGGGTCAGCAGCACGCCTTTGAGCGCCAAAGTCCTGGCGCCCAACGTGGCGGCCAGGGTGAAGGTCGCCGGCAACGCCACCGGGACCGCCGCGAGCAGCGCCGTCAGGACGAGCGGGATGATCTGCGCGACGCTCATCGCCAGGCTGTGGGCATAGGCGACCAGCGCGACGACGATCGCAAAATTGATGATCGTCAGATTGCGCACGACGCCGAGCACGGCCTTCTGCTCGCTGCTCTCGACATGGGCGATGCGCACCAGCTCGGCGGCGCGGCCGAAATAGGTGCGCGTTCCCGTCGCGACGACTTCGCCGACCGCCTCCCCGCGGCGAACCAGCGCGCCGGCATAGGCCGCATTTCCCGGCCCGGAATTCGACGGGCATCGATTCTCCGGTCAGCATGGATTGATCGAGCAGCACCGCGCCGGCGACGATCCGCAAATCGGCGGGCACGACAGCACCGAGCGACAGCTGCGCGATGTCGCCAGGCACCAGCTCGGCGGCGAGCACCTCGCGCCACGCGCCGTCGCGCCGCACCCGCGCCTTCAGCGCCAGCCGTTCCTTGAGCAGTGCGAGGGCGGCGTTGGCGCGGGCTTCCTGAAACACCCCAAGCGCGACATTGGCGATCAGCAGGCTGGTGATCATCAGCGCTTCGAGGCGCTCGCCGATCGCGAGCTGCAGCACGATCGTCGTTTCGAGCATCCACGGCACCGGCGACCAGAAATGGCGCAGCACCCGCCAGGCCGGATGCAGCCGCTCCTCGGCGACGGCATTGGCGCCGAACTGCGCCAGCCGGCGGGCGGTGTCCGCCGAGGACAGCCCGGCGGCGACAGAAGCGGCGGTCGCGGCTGGATCGGCAACGGCGACACTCATCGGATCGCTTGGTTCCTGATCATCCGGTGGCGAGCCCAAACCGCCGAGGGGTCCGCAGCCTAATCCCGATCGCGGCTCGTCAGAAGAAGAAGGCGCTGCTCGCGCTGCGGATCCTGCCCGTGCCGCGCGGTTTGACGCAGATCAAGGCGCCGATGCCGCCAGGTCCCTAGGCTTGTTAATCGATGAACGCAGCGAGGCAGCCATGCTGGTTGCGGGTAATGCGACGCGGTTGCGGGTCTTGATCGGCGAGGACGACACCTTTGCTGAGCGACCGCTCTACGAAGCAATCCTCGAGGCGGCTCGTGATGCGCAATTAGCCGGCGTCACCATATCGCGCGGGATCGCCGGCTTCGGAAGATCGGCACAGCGTCACGGCACCTATCGCGGGTTTCAGGACGACCTGCCGATCGTCGTCGAGATCATCGACAGCGAGGTAAAGATCAATGCCTGGCTGCCCACGCTGGAGCGTCTGCTGCGCGGCGGCGTCGTTACCGTTGAAAATGTCCGGGTGCTGCAGGGCGGCGCGGTGCCACCCGCCCAGGGGGAAGCCCCCGCCTCATGATGGCGAAGGGGTTCCCGGCATCCCTCGCCCGCGCTCGTCGGGTTCGGGTTCTTCCGATTTGAGTATCTCGTAGACGCTGGTCACGGCACCGCGTGGCCCATGTTCGAGTTCGGTGCCGATCTGGTCGTCGGCATTGGCCCAGGTGAACGCTTCCAGCACCTCGGCAGCCGTGGCTCGCGTCTCCAGAATTCGCATCAACGCCGTATCGTCGAGCGGGCCGACAATGTCGATGATCTCGCCAGAGGTCGCCGGTCGCGCCATCTCTTTCATCGGGCTTCCCTTCACAGCGGAGCTTGCGCTCAGTCGGCTTCGGCCGGCGGCAGGTGATGCTTGCCGAGCGGCACCACCGTGCTCGCCTGGTCGCCTTGCGCGCTTTCCGACGACTGCGCAACAAAGCGGACCTCGGCGCCGATCTCCAGTTTGTCGAACGCGCCGCCCGCGACGCTGTTGCGGTGGAAATAAATCTCGTCGCCAGCGGCGGTGACGATGAAGCCGCAGTCGCGGTCGGGCAGGAGGCGGGCGATCCGGCCGTGATCGGGCACGGCGTGCCGCTTGACGTCACCGCGGCGATCGCGAACGTGGTCTTCGAGCCGGCGGCGCGCGGCGTCGAACGCATCGCGAACCGCGACATGCGCATCCTCATGCGCGTGGTTCGCGCCGCTGTCGCGGCCGACGACAATCTCGGCGCCGGGGACGGTCAGATCGATGCGGACCTCGAAAACGTTGCCTTGCTGGTGCCGCCGATTCCCGCACTCGACAGTAACATGGCAGGCGGTGATCCGATCGAAGAAGCGGTCGAGTTCTTCGGCACGCTGCCGTATTCGCGCTTCGAGCGCCGGGGAAGGATCCATGTGGCGGAAGGTGATCTGGAGCGGCAACTGCATCGGATGTCTCCGGTCATCGACAGGCCCAACATAGGCTAAGCGAAGCCGGCGCGGATTGATCCAGCGCAATCGAGGGCCGACCAATCGCCCGGCGCTGGATGGTATCGTGTTCATCCGTCGAGAGCCTCGGCGTCACAATGGTTTGACTCAGATCATGTCGTGACGCGGCGTTTGCCGGCATTTTGGCGCCGGTCGATCAGGAAACGGCGATGGCTCTGTCTGCACCCGAACCTCTGGCCGCGCAGAGCGAGCCCGCGAGTGCGCGAGCGAGCGCGACGCCGCGGCCGGACGCCGCGGCGCTGATCGGGGTCGTCGAAGAGGTCGCGCGCGAGCTCCATCCGGGACGTAGATCGGTTGCGGCGACCCTCGAAAGCCGGCTCGACCGCGATCTCGGAATCGATAGCCTCGGGCGCGCGGAGCTCGTTGCGCGGATCGAGCGCGCCTTTGCCGTGGCGTTACCAGAGCACACGCTCGCCGAAGCCGAGACCGCGCGAGACCTGCTGGCTGCAATCCTCTCCCGGCAGACCGTCGCGGCCATTCTTCCGCAGCGCATCGTCTATGCGCCGCCGGCGCCGGCCGGAGTGAGCGAGCCGGCGGCAGCGACGACGCTGTGCGCGGCCCTCGACTGGCATGCCGAACAGCAGCCCGATCGCCCGCACATCATCCTCGAAGCCGCCGACGCCGCTTCATCGACACTCTCCTATCGCGACCTCGCCGAGCAGGCGCGCCGTGCGGCCCGCGGGCTGCGGGAGCTGGAGGTCGGCGTCGGCGACAGCGTCGCGATCATGTTGCCGACGATCGAGGCGTTCTTCATCGCCTTCTTCGGCGCGCTTTATGCCGGCGCGGTTCCGGTGCCGATCTATCCGCCGGCGCGGGCGAGCCAGATCGAGGATCATCTTCGGCGCCAGGCCGCGATCCTCGACAATGCCGAAGCCCGGGTGCTGATTGCGCCCCCAGCGATGCGCGCGGCATCAGCCCTGCTGCGCTCGCTGGTGGGCAGCCTCGGGGTAGTGGCAAGCGTCGAAGACCTGCCGGATGCCGCCGAGACCGCGCTGCCGCGGATCGCGGAGCCTCAGAGCACCGCGCTCTTGCAATACACCTCCGGCAGCACCGGAGCGCCGAAGGGCGTCGTGCTGAGCCACGCCAATCTCCTTGCCTGTATCCGGGCGATGGGTGCGGCAATCGGCGCGTCGGCCGCCGACGTCTTCGTCTCCTGGCTGCCGCTCTATCACGACATGGGGCTGATCGGCGCCTGGCTCGGCAGCCTCTACTACGCGGCGCCGCTGGTCGTCATGCCGCCGCAAAGCTTCCTGGCGCGGCCGGAGCGTTGGCTATGGGCGATCCATCGTCATCGCGGCACGCTGTCCGCGGCACCGAATTTCGCTTTCGACCTCTGTGTGCGGAATATCGACGACGCCGCGATCGAGGGGCTCGACCTGTCGTCGCTGCGCCTGGCGGCGAACGGGGCGGAGCCGGTCAGCGTCGCGACGCTGCGGCGCTTTCTCGATCGGTTCGGACCTTACGGATTCCGCCTGGAGGCGATGGTCCCGGCCTACGGCCTCGCCGAAGGAGGCGTCGCGCTGACTTTGCCGCCGCGCAGGCAGGCACCGGTCATCGACCGAGTGTCCCGGCATGCCCTCACCGAGAGGGGGATCGCGGAACCCGCTCCCGACGAGGCCGGCGCAATCGAGACGGTTTCCTGCGGACAGCCGTTGCCCGGCCACGAAATCCGCATCGTCGACGATACCGGCCGCGAGCTGGCCGAGCGTCACGAAGGGCGCATCCAGTTCCGCGGGCCGTCGGCAACCTCAGGCTATTTCCGCGATCCGGCGAAGACCCGCGAGCTGTTCAGCGGTGATTGGCTGGCGAGCGGCGATCTCGGCTATATCGCCGGCGGCAATCTGTTCGTCACCGGCCGCACCAAGGACATCATCATTCGCGGCGGCCGCCACATCTACCCGAGCGAGATCGAGGAGGCGGTCGGCGAGATTCGCGAACTGCAGAAGGGCGGAGTGGTGGCATTCGGCAGCAATGACCCGCAATCGGGAACCGAACGTCTGGTCGTCCTGGCCGAGACCGCGGCGGCACCCGAGCGACATCCCGCCTTGCGCGAACGCATCGCCGAGGCGACGATCGGCATTCTGGAGGCGCCGCCCGAGGACATCGTGCTGGTCGCGCCGGGCAGGCTCCCGAAGACGGCAAGCGGGAAATTGCGCCGCGCTGCTTGCCGCGAGCTTTACGAGGCGGGAGCCTTGGAACGAACGGCTCGCTCGGTGCGCCGGCAGATCCTCGGGCTTGACCTCTCCGCCATCGTCCCGGCCCTGCGGCGCGTCGAGCGCAGGGCCGCTTCCCTGTGCTATGCCTGCTACTGGTGGGCGGTGATCGGCCTCTTGGCGCCGCTCGGCTGGGTCCTGGTGATCGTTCTCCCGCGGCGGGGCTGGCGCTGGACGGCGTTGCGGATCACCGCGAGGGTGGCGCTCTGGCTGACCGGCGCCGGCCTGGTTGTCGAGCGCCACGGCGAGCTGCCGGCAAACGCCGTCATCGTCAGCAACCATACGAGCTACATCGACACGCTCGCGCTGACGGCGGCGCTTCCTGGCGAATTATGCTTCATCGCCAAAAGCGAACTCGACCATCAGCCGATCGCCCGCGTGGCCTTGCAGGCGCTCGGGACGCTGTTTGTCGAGCGCGGCGATATCGAGCACGGGATCGACGACATCGCTCACGCCGCCGAAGCGGCGCGCAGCGGCAAACGGCTCGTGTTCTTCCCGGAAGGAACGTTGACCCGCGCGCCGGGCCTCATGCCGTTCAAGCTCGGCGCGTTCGCGGTTGCCGCATCGGCGGGGCTGGCTGTCGTTCCGGTGGCGCTGCGTGGAACGCGGTCGGTCTTGCGCGGCGGCCAGTGGTTCCCGCGCCCCGGCCTGATCACCGTGTGGATAGGCGAGTCAGTCTTGCCGCACGGCGCCACGCTTGCCGACGCCGCCTATCTGCGCGATGCGGTGCGCGCGGTCGTGCTCGAAGGCTGCGGCGAGCCCGACCTCGAAATGCGGTAGCGGGAGCCGGTCCTGCTAACCGATGCGCTCCCACAGGCCGGTTTCCTCGTCGAGACGATCCTGCTCGATGCCGCGGAAGTCGCCGCGCGAGACGATCCCCACGACCTTGCCTTCGCGCACGATCGGCAGATGACGACAGCGCGCGTCCTGCATCAAGCGCAGGGCCTCAATTGCTGTGTGGCGCGGTGTCAGCGTATCGGGATTGGGGGTCATGACCTCGGCCAGCCTGGTTTCGGCCGGGTTTTTTCCCTCGGCCAGGACGCGGTCCACGGCATCGCGTCCGGTGAAAATGCCGAGCAGGCTGGCGTTGTGGTCGGTGACCAGAACCGCGCCGACCCGCCGCTCGCGCATGTGCCGCGCCGCCTCCCGCACGCTCGCCTGAGCCGGCAGCACCAGCGGGTTCTGATTGCGGACCAAATCGGCCATTGTTCGCATCGGGATCCTCCACCGATAAACATAGAGCAGACCGGCCGCCGACCACTTGACCTGGATCAAGACCGCTGGCTGCGGAGCGATTGAGTGCGATGATCCCGGCGCGCCGCGGCAGCCTTGCAATGGCTCGGGTATGCCTCAGATTGGGTCCGCAGATTTCTATCGGAATTAGAGCGTTATCCGTCCTGATCGAGTTGGCGTAGGGGGATTCCACGAGGGGCGGAATTGTGATTCAAGCTGCATGCTGGAAAGGGGGCCAGCATGCATGGCACGACCATATTCTCGGGATTTGCGGGAACGGGTTGTTCGAGCGGTTGAGAGCGGTCTGTCACGGCGCAAGGCAGCCGCGGTATTCGGGGTCGGGATCGCTACGGTGATCGAGTGGATGCGAGTTTGGCGTGATAGCGGCCGGCTTGAGGCCAAACCGATGGGTGGCGATCACAACTCACGGCTGAAGGAGGAGCGAGCCTGGCTGCTGGAGCGGATCGCCGCGGCTCCCGACCTGACGCTGGAGGAGATCCGCGCCGAACTTGCCGAGCGCGGCAAGCCTGTCGGCTATGGCACGGTGTGGCGGTTCTTCGCCGCTGAAGACATCAGCTTCAAAAAAAATCGTGCACGCCAGCGAGCAAGAGCGGCCTGACGTGGCCGCGGCGCGCGCCGCCTGGGTGGCCGCGCAACCCGGGCTCGATCCGGCGCGGCTGGTGTTCATCGACGAGACCGGCACCTCGACCAATATGGCGCGGCTGCGTGGGCGCGCCAAACGCGGCCGCCGCGTGGTCGGTCGGGTGCCGTGGGGGCATTGGAAAATCCTGACCTTCGTCGCCGGCTTGCGCCAGGACGGCATCACCGCGCCGTTTGTCATCGATCGCGCCATGACCCGCGTGATCTTCACCGCATACCTGCGGCAATGCCTCGTTCCCACCTTGGCGCCCGGCGATATCGTCGTGATGGACAATCTGCCGGCGCATAAGGGCGGCGCTGTGCGCCAGATCATCGAGGCGGCCGGCGCCGAGCTGCGATACCTGCCGGCCTATTCCCCCGACCTCAACCCGATCGAGCAGGCAATCGCCAAACTCAAAGCTCACCTGCGCAAAGCCCAGGAGCGCTCGATCGATACCCTGTGGCAGCGCATCGGCAAGCTGCTCGACCTGTTCCAGCCACACGAATGTGCCAACTTCTTTGTCAATAGCGGCTATGCTCGAACCTGACCGGATTCCGCTCTAGGCTTCTTCGGAATTATGAACTTGCCAAACCCGGCTACGGAAGCTGCGGATCACGGAGAGTGAAATGGAAGCCGAACGACAACTCGCCATTCGCGAGAGAGCTTATTCCCTGTGAGAGCGGGACGGGCGTCCCCATGGCCAAGACCTTGAACATTGGCTGCGCGCCGAAGCCGAAATCGCGGCTGATGCTCGTGTTGCCGTCAGCGATAAGCCAAAGCCCGTGAAACCGCGTCCGGGGAAGACGGCGGCCGCGCGCCCCGGGAGGCGGAGTAGCGCCAAGCCAGCCGGGTGATGTCGGCACCATCCGCCGCGGGTGGGCGTCCTCACCCTGCGCCGGCATCACATCCGGCCGCTTTGGGCTGCGCGATAGAGCCGATCGGTATCCTCGCGGCGACAGAGTTCGGTGCCCGGTCTGAGCAGTGCGGCAGCGCCGGCGGCCATGCCAAACCCGACGGCGTCGGTCGGCGTCCAGCCGCGCGTAAGGCTCAAGACGATGCCGGCAAGCAGGCTGTCGCCGGCACCGATGCTGCTCAGCGCCGGGACGGGTATCGCCGCAAAGCGTCGGATCTCTTCGCGGGTCGCGAGCAACGCGCCCTGGGCCCCCAGCGACACGACAAGAATTTCCGCGCAGTCCCGCTCGATGACCCGGCGGGCTGCCTCCTCCTGCTCGCGCTCGGTGCGAATCTCGGCGCCGCTTAATTCTTCGAGTTCGCGCAGGCTCGCCTTGATCAGAAAGGTGCCGGTACCGGCGCCGCACAGCGCCGCGCCTGAGGCATCGAGCACAAATCGCGCGCCGTGTCGTCGCGCCAACTCGCCGATCGAGGCATAGAAATCATCGGGGCAGCCGGGCGGCAGGCTGCCGCTGGCCACCACGTAGTCGGCTCCCGCCAGTTGGGCCGCGAGCTCCTCGAGACAGCGCGCCCGGTCGCGCGCCTCGAGATGCGGTCCGGGCAGCAGAAAGCGATACTGCGTCCCACTCCGCCGTTCGACGACCGCGAAGCTCTCGCGGGTGATGCCGTCGATCGCCACCGCCGCATGCGGCACGCCTTCCTCGGCCATCAGGCGGCACAGCATCTCCCCCGATAGCCCGCCGACCGGGAATACCGCGATTGCCTCGCCGCCGAGCAGGTGCACGGCGCGGGCGACATTGATGCCGCCGCCGCCGGGATCGTAGCGCGGCTCGCCGCAGCGCAATTTATGGCTCGGCACGATCGTGTCGGTCTCGGTGGCGATGTCGAGCGCCGGGTTCATCGTCAAGGTCACGATTGGGGGCATCGCGAATTCCTGCGCCAGCCTGAGGTGCCTTCAGCGCGTCGGCAAAGCGCCGCGAACCCGGCCTGGAGCCCCGGCGCTCCGCCGGGGAGGAGCGGGCAGGCACCCATTGCCCTGAGAAAAACATCGGCCGGCACGCGCCTGATCAGCGCGAGACCGATAGTCCCGCCAATGATGCTCCATGCCAGGCCGTCCCAACCGGCTACGATCCAGCCGCAAAGCGCGAGAAGCGCTCCCATCGCGGGCAGCAGCACGGCGATCTGCGCCCAGTTGCGATGCCGCCGCTGTGCACCTTCGGTCCGCGCCTCGTTCGGCGCGATCGCATCGTTTCCTGCGGGCAGCCGCGGTGTCCACATGGGCGGTGATGTTCGCCTTGACGGAGGGCCTCGCCTTGATCCAGGTCAAGCAGACCAGGGTACGTAGAATTCCGTACGGACAAGACCTGATTTCGCTGCCACCGGCGGTTTCGAATAGTGTGGGCATCGCAATCGGGGTCGAGATCGTACATCTTGGCACCCTGAAAGGGAGCCGCTAGGAATGGGGGGAGAGGACTTGCATCGGCTCGGCACGGGGGCAATTGCGGCGCGGATCAGGAGAACGAGATGACAGGCTGGTGGCACGAGCAGCGGGTGCGCGAGCGAGCTTACGAGATCTGGGAGCGCACCGGCCGGCCCGACGGCAAGGCACCGGAGCACTGGCTCCAGGCGGAAGCCGAGATCGCGGCCGAGGAGAAGGGGCTCGAACAGGAAATCGAGCTGGAGGGCGAAGGCGCGGTTTGATCCGGCCAGCCGCCCGCCGCAACGGTCGAGCCCGCCGACGCAGCGCCGATCTCACGGAGGCTGCAGGATCTTTTCGAGCTGCTGCAACAGCTCGCCGTAGCGGGCGAAATTGCCCGCGGCGTATTCCTGCTGCATATCGTGAAACACCGAGCGGGCCCGCTCGAGCTGGTTGAGATCGGTTGCAGGGGACGACGGGCCTGCCGGTTGTTCGACAGGAATCCCGACGAGAAGGCCCTCCGCTTCGTTGAGGGTGCTCGCCCACTCGATCTTGCGGTCGTCGGGCAATAATTGTCCGAACACGACGCGGGCGAGCGTCGGGATCCTGGTCTGCTCGGCCTCGATATAGATGGGCTCGATCGCGACCAGCTGATTGTCGTTGAGCGGCAGGATGATCAGATTGCCGCGGATGACGCGAGAGCCGTGCTGGTCCCACAGCGTCAGGTCGCCCGAGAAGCGGCTGTCCGAATTGATCCGCGATTCGATTTGCGCCGGACCATCGACGAACCGCCCCTTGGGGAAGCGGAACGCGACAAGCTTGCCGTAATTCTCGCCGTCCGAGCGGCCGGCAAGCCATCCGGCCATCTGGTTCTTGCCGGCCACCGACAGCGGCAGCATCAGCATGAACTCCGGGGTGTTGGTGTGCGGCAATTGCGCCATCACGTAATACGGCAGCACCTCGATCTCGCGGTCGCGGTACAGCTCGCGCGGCACCTCCCAGCGATCCTCCCGGTTGTAGAACGTCGTCGGGTTGGTCATGTGATAGGTGCCGTACATCTCCGCCTGAACGGTAAACAGATCCTCGGGGTAACGAATGTGGCGGCGGAGATTTTCCGGCATCTCGCTGCGGTCGCGGAACAGGCCCGGCAACATTTTCCGGTAGGCCTTGATGATCGGATCGTCGGTGCCGAAGACGTAGAACGTCACCGAGCCATTATAGGCATCGATGACCGCTTTCACTGAATTGCGCAGGTAATTGCGGTCGCGGAAATCGAACACCGAGCCGTGATACGGTTCGCTGTAAGGGTAATTCTCGGAGCTCGTATAGCCGTCGACGATATAAGAGTAATGGTCGCCGTCGGCGACGATATACGGGTCACCATCAAAGGTGAGGAACGGCGCCAGCCGTTCGACGCGCTCGACGATATTGCGCCGGATCAAGACGCGGCTCTGCGGGGTGAAGTAACCTGAAATGAACAGCCGCAAGCCGTCGAATTCGTGGGCGATGACGAGCTTGCGCCAGAGGTTCGACAGCGGGATGCCGCCCTTGCCGCCATAGATCGTCTCGGCATTCGCATCGCCCTGCGGGAAGTCGAATTCCTTCTCCGTGGTGTGGACGTAAACGCGGTCCCGGGTCAGCATCCCGTAGTAGATCTCGCCATGCGTTACCGCGAGATCGCCCTTGGCCTGGATCGGGATGTCGTGCGCCCACAGGACGGGGTTGCCGCGGCTGTCGATCTCGTTGACCGGCACGGCCACGGCGCCGTAGCCGTGTGTGTATTTGAGCGCGAGGTTGACCCACACCTGGGCCGCCGCCGGCAGCTTTGCGACATCGAGTTCGCGTGCCGTAATCATGACCTGGCGTTCGACGCCGTCGATCTGATAGCGGTCGATATTGACATTGCCGAAGGTGTAGTAGGGGCGCAGGCCCTGGATCTGCTGCAGCTGGGGTTCGAGCGCGCGCCAATCCCAGATGCGCGCATCGCGCAGCGTGGCTGCGTTTTTCTCGAGATCGGCGCGGCCGAGCGGGGTTGTCGAAACCGCGAATTCCTGTTCTTCGACATTGGGCCCCTCGAGCCCATAGGCCCGGCGCGTGCCGGCAATGCCGCGGAGAAGATAGGGCTGTTCCAGGGTTATCTGGTTGGGCCCGACATAGAGCTGCTCGACCGCCGTCGGGATGATCGCCGCTGCGAGATAGACGGCGGCGAAGAGGCCGCACGGCGCGGTCCACCGCCAGGGCGTGGCGAACAGCCAGCGACGGAATTGCGGCACCGCGGCGGCGGCGGCGAAGCCGATCGCAGCGGCGATCCAGCACGCGATCATCGCGACATAGGCCGGCAGCCAGAAATGCGTGTCGACAAAGGAGGCGCCGGCCACGACCGGCGAATGCCCGCCGATGACGAGGTGATAGCGGCCGAGGAAGCGGCCGAGCGCGGAACTCAGGCTGAACAGCATGCCCAGCACCATCCCCTGACGAAACCAGCGTTCCCATGCGATCCGGCCGAGGGCGAAGGAGGGTGCTTCGCTCGCCTGCTGCTCGCCGGGCGAACGGGCGTCGATCAAGGCGAGGAAACGGCTATGCTGTCGCCAGGGCTGTCCCCAGCGCGGATAGGACAGGAAGGCGATGCCGGCCCAGGCGACGATCGTCAGGACCAGGATGGTGGTGACGACATAAAGGGCGTCCTGATAAAGCGGCAGGGCGAGGAGGTAGAAGGATAGATCCTTGCCGAGGACCGGGTCGGTCACACCCGACGGTACCGCGCCGAGAAAGCCCAGGAGCGGGATCCAAAGACTTGTGGCGCCGAATGCGACCACCGCCGCAATGATGAACCCGCCGAACCACGGCGCGCTGCGCGGCACGACCTCGACCGGCCGGCACGCCATCCGCAGATTGACCGCAAGGAACAATCCGCCGAGGACAAAGACCGCGGCAAAAATCGCTACCCGCAATCCCAGCGCCAGCCAATAGCGGTATTGCTGGCCGAGCTCGACGAACCAGTAATTCTGCAAAGCAATCGTGAAGATCGTCTCGAGTGCGATGATCGCGACGACCACGAGCGCGATATAGGCAAGATCCCGATAGACCCGGTGGATAAAAGCGACCGAAGGCGGGTTGCCCCGATTCTGCCACACCGTCATGGCGAGCGGCAGCGCAGCGAAGACAATGAGGATCAGGTAGCTGAGGGCAAACATCAGGCACTCGCTCCGGGACCGCGCCCATCGCCGCCACTCAATTATGAATTGCGCGCTTCCGGCGGCATTGACATAGCGCAACCCGAATCGCGGCGTCCTATTTCTGCCAAAGGATGAGCGCGAACCCTCATCCCCTCGCCAACATGCCGTATCCCAACCTCAGCACGGCGCAGTTGGCGGATGTTACCGCCTATATCCTGAGCCTCAGGGGTCAGCATTGACCGCATCGCTACATCGGCGCGGCAGCGACCTTGCGGAAGCGCAGCAAGGCGAGGCCGAAAAACAGGCTGCCGATCAGGGCGACGATCAGGAACTGCGGCCACACTACAGCAAAGCCGGCGCCGCGATAGAGGATCGCCTGGGCGAAGGAGACGAAATGGACCGCTGGCGAGGCTTGCATGAGAGTCGCCAGCCATGGCGGCATGCTTTCAAGCGGGGTATTGCTGCCGGAGAGCAGCATCATCGGCAGATAAATCAGCAGATAGAGCAGGCCGAGCTGCGGCATCGAACGTGCGACCGTGCCAATAAAGATGCCGATCGCGGTCGCAAAGAACAGATAGACCGCCGCGCCGAGCAGGAACAGCGGGATCGACCCGGCGATCGGAATGTGGAGCAGCGTGCGCACCACCAGATAAAGCGACAGGCCGACGGCGACGATGATCACCAGGCCGTTGGCCCAGACCTTGGCCATCGCGATTTCGAACGGGGTCAGCGGCATGACCAAGAGATGGTCCATCGTGCCATGCTCGCGCTCGCGGATGATGGCGGCGCCCGAAAGAACGATCGCCAGCATGCCGATGCTGTTGATGATCCCCATGACGCTGGTGAACCAGGCCGTCGTCACATTCGGGTTGAACTCGATGCGCACCACGAGATTGACCGGCGACAGCGGGGTGCCTTCGGCCCGCGAGAGGAAATTGTCGATCTCGGTCGTGATGATCTGGGCGGCATAGTCGGAGCCGAGCCCAGCCTGCACCATCGCGGTCGCATCGACGTCGAGCTGAATGGCGGGCTCGCGCCGGCCGAGAACATCACGCTGAAAATTCGGCGGGATGTCGACAACGAAGGTGTAGCTGACCGTTGTTCATCAGCGGAACGATGTCGCGCTCGGCGATCGGCTGCGGTGACTGGAAGTAGGGCGGCAGGAACGCCTGCGCGATGCGGCGCGACAGTTCCGAATGATCCTCGTCGACGATGCCGACCGAGGCGTTGTGCACCTCCTGCGAATTGCTTTGCGCCTGCGCGATGACGGCAAGCGAGAACGCGTAGATGACCAGCGCCAAGCAGCACGTAATCATGCAGAAAGCTGCGCAATTCCTTGGTGCCGAGCCAGAAGATGTTGCCGATTTTTCTCGCACGCTAGCGCTCCTGCTTCCGCAGCAGCAGGAGACTGAGCAATGTCAGAGCCGGAATGAAGAGTCGCGAGAACGGCCAGGTTTGTGGCGAGGTCGGAAAAGCCGAGGCCCTTGGTGAAGGTGCCGACGCTGACCGGGAGGAAATAGGTCATCGGGAAGCCGCGGCCCATGATCCGTGCGATCCCGGTGATCGAGGATACCGGAACCTGCATGCCGGAAAACATCGTCGCCGGCAGGATGGTCAGGATCGCCGTGCCGAACAGCGCGGCGATCTGCGTGCGGGTGAAGGCCGAGATCACCATGCCATAACCGGTTGTCGTGGTGACGTAGATCACGACGCCGAGCAGCAAGGTCGGAAAAGCTGCCCTTGAGCGGCACCCGGAAGACAAACAGCGCCATCAAAAACATCAGGGCGAAATTGACTGTCGCAAACGCGATATAGGGCAGCTGCTTGCCGAGCAGGAACTCGATGCGGGTGACCGGGGTCACATAGAGGTTGGTGATCGAGCCGAGCTCCTTTTCCCGGACGATCGCAAGCGCCATCAGGATCGCCGGGAACAGCGCCAGCAGCAGAGACATGGTCGATGGCACCATGGCGTAGATGCTGTCGAAATTCTGGTTGTACTTGAACCGGATCTCGACGGTGGCGGGCGGCGGCGCCGGCAGCGTCGTCTTGACCGCCGGATCGGTCAGGTAGAGCTGCTGCATGGCCTGCAAATAGCCGCGGATCGTCTGGGCGATGAACGGTCTCGCCCCATCGATCCACGCAGAGACCCAGGCGGGCCGCCCGCGCTCGATGTCGCGGCCGAAGCCGGGCGGGATTTCGATGCCGGCCTCGATGTCGCCGTTCTGCAGCCGCCTTTGGAGATCGGCATAGTCGGCGAGCGGGGCTTTCTCGCTGAAGTAGGTCGAGCCGCGCAGTTCTTCGAGATAGGCCCGGCTTTCGTGGCTCTGATCGCGGTCGAGCACGGCGAAGGAAAGGTTGTTGACATCGGTCGAGATGCCGAACCCGAAGACGAGCATCAGAAAGGCGGTGCCGAACAAGGCGAAGCCGATCCGGATCGGGTCGCGCAGCAACTCCAGCTGTTCGCGGATCGTGTAGGCAAAAAGCCGCTGCGGGACTGAAGGCCGGCGAGCGGGTCGCCTGCCGTTGTGCCGGCCCCGCCGCCGTCGCTGCGGCGCTTCGGCGAGGTGCCCGCTGCGGTCGCTCGCGTTCCCGCTGCCTGCTTCGAGATAGCTGATGAACGCGTCTTCGAGCGTGGCCGCGCCGCGCGCAGCGATCAGTCCGGCCGGGGTATCGGTCGCCAGCACATGTCCTGAATCCATCAGCGAGATGCGGTCGCAGCGTGCGGCTTCGTTCATGAAATGGGTCGAGACGAAGATCGTCACGCCCTCGTTGCGCGACAGATCGATCAGCAATTCCCAGAAGCGGTCGCGCTCCAACGGGTCGACCCCCGAGGTCGGCTCGTCGAGGATCAGCATCTCGGGCTGGTGGACGATGGCGACGGCAAGGGAAAGCCGCTGGCGGATGCCGAGCGGCAGATCCAGAGCGCGATCGTCGAGATAATCCGAGAGGCCGAACCGTTCGACCAGCTCGGCGATGCGCGTCTTCGCCTTCGGTTCGCGGAAGGTGGAACAGGTGCGCGTGAAGCTCCAGATTCTGCCGGACCGTCAGCTCGGTATAGAGCGAGAACGACTGCGACATATAGCCGACCCGATAGCGCGTCTTCAGATCGCTGGCATCGAGCGGCCGGCCGAACAGCAGCGCTTCGCCTTCGCTGGCCGGCAACAACCCGGTCAGCATCTTCATCGTCGTCGTCTTGCCGCAGCCGTTCGAGCCGACAAAGCCGAAGATCTCGCCGCGTTCGATCGCGAAGCTGACATGATCGACCGCGGTGAAATCGCCGAAGCGGCAGGTGAGGTTGCGCGCAACGATCACCGGCTCGGTCTCGACGGTGCGGCGCGGCGGGATCTGCAGCGCGTGGTAGCCGGCGCGCTCGGCCTCCGGCAGCACGTGGATGAAGGCCGCCTCGATCGTGCTGGCTCCGGCGGCCTGTTTGAGCATCGCAGGCGTCCCGGCAGCGACAACCTTGCCATCGTTCATCGCCACGAGCCAGTCGAAGCGCTCGGCCTCCTCCATGTACGCGGTCGCGACCAAGACGCTCATCCCCTGGCGGCGCGCCCGCATCCGATCGATCAGTTCCCAGAACTGGCGGCGCGACAGCGGGTCGACGCCGGTGGTCGGCTCGTCGAGGATCAGGAGATCAGGGTCATGGATCAGCGAACAGCAAAGCCCGAGCTTCTGCCGCATGCCACCCGACAGCTTCTTCGCCGGGCGGCCGGCGAACGGCGTGAGGCCGGTGCTGTCGAGCAGCTCGGCGATGCGAGATCTCCCGTTCGGCGCGGGATTGCCCGAACAGGCGGGCAAAGAACTCGATGTTCTCCCGGACGCTGAGGTCTTGGTAAAGGTTCTTGCCGAGCCCCTGCGGCATGTAGGCGATGCGCGGGCATACCGCGGCTCGGTGCGCGGCATCGGCCATGTCGCCGTCGAGCACGGTGACCGTGCCGGATTGGATCTGCCGGGCGCCGGCGAGGATGGCCAAGAGCGACGACTTGCCGACGCCGTCGGGCCCGACCAGCCCGACGAGAACGCCGGCCGGCACGGCGAGCGTGACGCCGTCGAGAGCTGCCGTCCTGCCATAGCGATGTGTGACGTTGTCGAGGCGCGCGACGGGGCCGCCGCGCTCGCTCATGAGGGCGAGTCTCCCTGCAATTGCGGTGGCCAAGCGAAGGCCGGATCGGTGCGCACATAGGCGACGCCCGGCAGCCCGCTGCGGACCACATCGGCGCGGCTCTTCGAGTCGCTCGGGATCGATCCGCACCCGGATGCGGAACATCAGCTTGTCGCGCTCGTCCTTGGTTTCGACAGTCTTGGGGGTGAACTGCGCCTGGCTGGCGATGAACACCACCTTGGCCGGGATCGCGTGCGCCGGATAGGCGTCGAGGACGATGCGGGCATCGCCGCCGAACTTGACGCGGCCGGCTTCGGCGGTCGGCAGGTAAATATCCATGTAGACATAGGAGGCGTCGAGCATCGTAAAGACCTTGCCGCCGGCCGCCAGCACCTCGCCGACATTGGCGACGCGGTACTCGATCGGGCCCTCCTTCGGCGCGACGAGAGCATTGTCGACGATGTTGACTCGATCGAGCTCGACGGTATGGGTGGCGGCGTCGAGCGCGTGCTCGGCCTCGCCGATTGCGGCGGTGTCCGCATTCAGCGTGGCGACTGCGCTGTCCAGCTGTTGCTTCTGCTGGTCGAGTGTTTCCTGCGTGGCGTAGCCATGCGGCACCAGGTAGCGTGCTGCGGTCAACTTCCTGTTGGGTGAACTTCACCACTGCCTGCTGCTGCGCCAGATTGGCTTTGCGCCTGATCGAGCGTCTTTTGCGCCTGGCTCACCAGGGCCTGGTCCTTTTTCAGCGAGGCTTGCAGATCGCGTGTGTCCATCAGCGCGACGACCTGACCTGCCTTCACCAAATCGCCTTGATCGGCAAACAGCGTCGCGATGCGGCCGGCGAATTTCGTGTCGATATCGATCTCGTCGGCCTCGAGGCGGCCGTTCCCGAAAAAAATGCCCGGCGGCAACGCCGGCCCCGAATGAAGCCACCAATAGGCGCCGCCGGCCGCAGCAGAAAGCAATAGCGAGCACCAGCGCGGCGCGCCGGGGCCAGCGCCGCTTGCGGCGCGCGGCCGGCGCGGCCGGCACCACCGCCGGCAGGTTGGCCGTCGGCGCGGGCTCGATGATCTCGAGGCGAGTCTCGGTCTTATCGCCGCCGCCGGTCGGGATGTCGTCGTCTGTCACGCAAGGCACCTGAAAATCCGCCCCTCACGGCCTCAGTCGGAGGACGCCGGCGCGGATTCGCGTTCGAGTGCCGCCAGGAAGCTGCGGGCGGCTGTGAGCAGAGGGGCGCGGTGCACCTCATCGATCGGCTCGCGCTGGGCGAGCGAGCCGGCCAGGTCATCGAGGATGCTCGCAAGCAGAAAGTGATGGAGATGGATCTCCACTTCGCGCTTGTCGCTGCCCGGCCGGACCAGCCGGATCAGCACGCCCTCGGCTTCGGCCCGGGCTTCGAAGGCGCTGTCGCGGCCAAAGGCGCCGCTATAGAATTTGTCGGGAAAGTCGATCGCGACTTCGGCCTTATCGGCAATCGGGTGCATGGGTGTCTGTCCTCCTGCGTGCCGGGCAACGATAGAGGCGCTCGGGGCGAGCGCCTTGATCTGGCTCAATTGCCGGTCCGCCGCCCGATGCTGTTGACCTGGATCAAGGCAGCCGAGCCCGTGCGGGGCGAGCGTGGCGCGGATCGCAACGCTAGCCGATAGACGCGCCGCGAGCGGCCGATTGCTCTGGAGGAATGTCGGTTTCAGTGGACGCCCTGAAAAACGATCCGATATCAGGCCGGCTCGTCGCGGTGCACGGCTCGGTCATCGACATAGCGTTCCCGGCCGGCGTGCTGCCGGCGATCAACGAGGCCGTCGCGATCGATTGGGATCTCGGGCCGCCGGTGGTCGCCGAGGTGCAGCAGCATCTCGGCCCCGGGACGGTGCGGGTCGTGGCGCTCGGCGGCACCGCCGGGCTGCGCCGCAGCACCCCGGCGCGCGCCCTCGGCGAGCCGGTCCGGGCGCCGGTCGGCGAGGCGGTGCTCGGGCGTCTGCTCAATGTGATCGGCGAACCGGTGGACCGGGGTCCGCCGCTGCCGTCTGACGTCGAGCGCCGCCCGATCCACGCGCCGGCGCCGCCGCTCGACCGCCAGAGCGGCACGCGCGAGATCTTCCAGACCGGGATCAAGGTCATCGACCTGCTCGCGCCGCTCGTCAAAGGCGGCAAGGCCGCGATGTTCGGCGGCGCCGGCGTCGGCAAAACGGTGCTGATCATGGAGCTGATCCGCACCACGGTCGAGCGCCACGCCGGGATCTCGGTTTTTGCCGGGATCGGCGAGCGGTCGCGCGAGGGACACGAGCTGCTCCTCGAACTCGGGCAATCCGGCGTCCTCAACCGCACGGCGCTGGTCTTCGGGCAGATGAACGAGCCGCCTGGCGCGCGCTGGCGGACCGGGTTGACCGCGCTCGCCATCGCCGAGCATTTCCGCGATGCGGAACATGAGAACGTGCTGCTGCTGGTCGACAATGTCTACCGCCTCGTCCAGGCCGGCGGCGAGGTCTCCGGGCTGCTCGGCCGGCTTCCCTCACGCGTCGGTTATCAGCCGACCCTCGCCAGCGAGATCGCCGAGTTCGAGGAGCGCATCGCTTCGGTGGCCGGGGCCGCGATCACCTCGATCCAGGCGGTCTATGTGCCGGCCGACGATTTCACCGACCCGGCCGTCGCCGAGATATTCAGCCATCTCGATTCCTCGATCGTGCTGTCGCGCAACATGGCGAGCGAGGGGATGTATCCGGCGGTCGACCCGCTCGCCTCGACATCGGGCCTGCTGGACCCGCGGCTCGTCGGAGAGGACCATTACCGCATCGCTCAGGAAGTCCGCAAAATCATCGCCCATTACCGCGAGCTGCAGGAGATCATCGCACTGCTCGGGATCGAGGAGCTGAGCGCGGCCGATCGCACCGCGGTGAAGCGCGCCCGGCATTTGATGCGCTTTCTGACGCAGCCGTTCATGGTGACCGTCGCCTTTACCGGCAAGCCGGGCCGCACGGTCGATCTCGCCGCCACGCTCGCCGGCTGCCGCGCGATCCTCGACGGCGAGGCCGACGATTGGGCCGAGGGCTCGCTCTACATGGTCGGCGATCTGGAGGAGGCGCGGCAAAAGGAGACGCAAGCAAAGGCGGCGGTGTCGTGAGGCTGACCGTCGCCACGCCGCTGGCGATCGTTGTCGAGGCCGACAACGTCGTGCATCTCAGGGCCGAAGACGAAACCGGCGCCTTTGGCATCCTGGCCGGTCATGCCGACTTCTTGACCGCGCTCGCCATATCGGTGGCGAGCTGGCGCGACGATCGCGGCGCCGAGCATCACATCGCCCTGCGCGGCGGCATGCTCGAAGTGCGCGGCGGGAATACGATCGCGATCGCCTCGCCGGAGGCGGTTCCCGGCGACGACCTGCGCCGCCTCGAATCCGAGGTGCTTGCCGGCTTTCGCCGCCGACTCGGCGAGGAACAGGCGGCGCGCAGCGATGCCCAGCGCCTGTATCTTGCCGCGATCCGCCAGATCGTCCGCCTTATCCGCAACGAGAGAGCGCCGGTGATGCCGGGCGGTGCCGCGGTCGGCCCCATCGAGGGCTTTGAACCATGACGCCGCAGCGCGCGAACGAGCCGGCGGACCATCCCGAACGGCTCGACGAGGCGGTCAGGCTGCGCCGCGGCCGGCGGGAACGCTGGCAGCGCGAGGGGGAGCGCTCGATCGGACAGAACCTGGCGATGATCGGCGCGCTCGGCTGGACCATCGTGACGCCGACATTGATCGGCATCTTCGCCGGCCGCTGGCTCGACCGGGCGTTCGCTTCCGGAATTTTCTGGACCCTGGGAATGCTCGTCGCCGGCCTTGCCGTCGGCTGCTGGGCTGGCCTGGCAGAGGATACATCGCGAATGAGCGATGTCGGACTGGCGCTCGCCGCAGCCTGGGTCGTCGCCGGCCTCGGCTTCGGCTTTGGCTATTTCGCAGCGCTGCGGCGGACGGTCGAGCTGTACGGCGCCCAGGGCACCCGTTTGGTTCCGATCGCCCTCACCCTCGGTCGCATCGCCGGGGCGAGCCTGTTTCTTGGCTTTGCCGCGGCATACGGCGCACTCCCGCTGCTGGCGGCCTTTCTCGGTTTTCTCGTGGCGCGCTCGCTCGCATTGCGCGCGGTGCGAGAGACCGCGTGATGGCTCCCTCACCGCTCGCCAGTGCGATCCTGTTCCATCTCGGACCCGTCGCGATTACCCGGCCGGTGGTCACGACCTGGGCGATCATGGCGGTGCTGGCTTTGGGCTCGTGCTTGGCAACGCGCCGGCTCGCGCTGCGCCCGGAGCGGCGCCAGGCGGTCGTCGAGCTGGTCGTGACCGGCATCATGAGGCAGATCGAAGAGGTCATCCGCAAGAGCCCGCGGCCGTTCCTGCCGCTCTTGGGCACGCTGTTCATCTTTCTGGTTGCCGCCAATCTTTCCGGCGTGTTGCCGGGCGTGGAGGCACCGACCGGCAAACTGGAGACGCCGGCGGCGCTGGCGCTGATCGTCTTCGTTGCGGTGCATTTTTTCGGGGTCCGCGCGCAGGGCCTGTTCGGATACCTCGCGAGCTTCGCCCGGCCAAAGCTGATCATGCTGCCGCTCAACCTCGTCTCCGAGGTGACGCGTACCTTCTCGCTGATGGTGCGGCTGTTCGGCAATGTGATGAGCGGCGAGTTCATGATTGCGCTGGTGGTGGCGCTCGCCGGGCTGTTGGTGCCGATCCCGCTGATGGCGCTCGAAATCCTCATCGGCCTGGTCCAGGCTTACATCTTCACCATTCTCGCAAGCGTCTTTATCGGTGCCGCGGTCGACCGGGTCGAGCCAGCCTGAGGAGGGCCCATGGACATCAAGTTCGTCAGCATCCTGGCCGCCGCGTTCGCGGTCTCGATCGGCTCGATCGGCCCGGCGCTGGCGGAGGGCCGCTCGGTCGCCGCGGCGATGGACGCGATTGCCCGGCAGCCGGAAGCCGCGGGCACGATCTCGCGCACCCTTTTCGTCGGCCTGGCGATGATCGAGACGATGGCGATCTATTGCCTGGTGGTGGCTCTCCTGCTCCTCTTCGCCAATCCTTATGCCGGCTGACCATGCATTTCGACTGGTCAACCTTCGCGTTGCAGACGGTCAATTTCGCGATCCTCGTCTGGCTGCTGCACCGGTTTCTGTACCGGCCGGTGCTGCGGCTCATCGATGCGCGCCGCGCCGAGATCGACAAGCAGGATGCCGATGCGCGCACGGCGCAGGCCAAGGCGCAGGAGCAGCTTACGGCGGTCGCGGCCGAGCGCGCCGGCATTGCGGCCGAGCGGGCGGCGGCGCTGAAAGAAGCGGCGGCCCAGGCAGAGGCGGCAGCAGCGGCGCGGCGGGGTCAGGCGGAACGCGATGCAGCCGCGCTGCTCGAGGGCGCCCGCAAGGCCCTGGCCGTCGAGCGTGAGCAAGCCTTGGCCGAGGCGCGGCGGGCGGCGCTCGATCTCGGCATGGAGCTTGCCGGCCGGCTGCTCGCCGAAATTCCGATGAAACTGCGCGCCGAAGCGTGGATCGAGCGCATCGAGCAATACCTGGCCGGGCTCCCGAAGCCGGAGGCGGATGCCCTCGCCCGGCAACTTCCCGACAGCGTTCACCTGACCGTTCTGACCGCATCAGCACTGTCCGCCGAAACCGCACAGATTTGGCGCTCGCGCCTCCAGCGAGCCCTCGGCGACCGTACCGCCGTCGATTTTGCGGTTGAGCCGAAGCTGGTGGCCGGTACGGAACTGCATTTCCCGAATGCGGTCGTGCGCTTGTCCTGGCAGGATGCGCTCGCCGCGATGCGCGCCGAGCTCGAGGCCGCTTCGGTTGCCGACCCCATTCGTCACCTTCCCAAATCGTCATCCCCGGGCTCGACCCGGGGATCTCCAGGAGATGGCCGGGTCAAGCCCGGCCATGACGGGTAGGGAATGGCCACGCTCGCTGACGATCTGCACGTCTGGCTCGGTCAGAGCCGGCAACGCATCGCCACCCTCCCGCTCGCGCCGCGTCTGGAGCATATCGGCCGGGTGGTCCAGCTCGGCGATGGGGTGGCGACCGTCATCGGCCTTCCCGAGACGCGGCTGGACGAGCTGCTCGTTTTCGAGGGCGGGGTGCGCGGTCTCGCGGTCGATCTCGGCGAGGTGGCGATCGGCGTTGTGCTGCTCGGCGGCACCGGGGCGATTGCCGCTGGCAGCATCGTGCACGGCACCGGCGAGGTGGCGCGCGTTCCGGTCGGCGAGGCTCTGCTCGGCCGCGTCGTCGATGCGCTGGGCGCGCCGCTCGACGGCGGTGAGCCGATTGCTGCCGAGGCGCTGGCGCCGGTCGAACAGCCGGCGCCGGCGATCGTCGACCGGGCGCTGGTGACGCGGCCACTCGCCACCGGGCTTCTAGTGGTGGATGCGATGATCCCGCTCGGTCGCGGGCAGCGTGAGCTGATCATCGGCGACCGCGGCACCGGCAAGACTGCCATCGCCGTCGATGCCATCATCAACCAGCGTGCGAGCGAGGTGATCTGCGTCTATGCCGCGATCGGCCAGAAGGCGTCGTCGGTGGCGCAGGTCATCGCGGCGGTGCGCCGCTACGGCGCGCCCGAACGCTGCCTCTTTGTCGTCGGCGAGTCCGATGCGGCGCCGGGGTTGCAGTGGCTGACGCCTTACAGCGCCTGCACGATGGCCGAGCATTTCATGGCGCAGGGCCGCGACGTGTTGCTGGTCATCGACGATCTGACCAAGCACGCCGCCGCCTATCGCCAGATCTCGCTGCTGCTGCGCCGGCCGCCGGGACGGGAGGCCTATCCGGGCGACATCTTCTATATCCACTCCCGCCTCTTGGAGCGGGCGGCAAAGCTCGCGCCCGAGCGCGGCGGCGGCTCGCTTACGGCGCTGCCGATCGCCGAGACCCAGGCCGGCAACATCAGCGCCTATATCCCGACCAATCTGATCTCGATCACCGACGGGCAGATCTATCTCGACCCGCGGCTCTTCTATGAGGACCAGAAGCCGGCGGTCGATGTCGGCAAGAGCGTCTCGCGCGTCGGCGGCAAAACCCAGGCGCCGGTCCTTCAGGCGCTGTCCGAAAGTCTGCGGCTCGAATACGCACAGTTCCTCGAACTTGAGGTGTTCACCCGCTTCGGCACGATGGTCGACGAGCGCACCCGCAGAGTGATCGAACATGGGCGGCGCATCCGCGCGGTGCTGCGTCAGCCCCAGTTCGCGCCGCTCGCGCTCGGCGAGCAGGTCGCGCTGCTGCTGGCCGTCGCGCACGGCGTGCTCGACGATGTTCCGTTGGACCGGGTCGATTCCTTTCGCAGCGGTCTCGGCGCCTGGCTCGCCGAGCATTGTCCCGCGGCGCTGGCCGTCGACGATCAGACGACAGTGCTGCCCGAGGAGCTGAGGGAGCGGTTGACGACGGCCCTCGCGGACCTGGCGCGCTCGCTCGGCAGTGCTTCGTGATGCGGCTCGCCGAGATCGAGGCGCATGTCGCCAGCATGGGCGAGCTGCTCGACATCGTCGGCGCCATGCGTTCGCTTGCCAGCATGCGCGTCCAGGAGGCGCATCGTTCGCTTCCGGGCGTCGCGCGCTATGCCGAGACGATGGCGGCGGCGATCGGCGCCGCGCTGCTGTTGTTGCCCGAGGGAGCGCCGGCGGTACGATCGGCGCCGGGCCGCCGGGCGCTCGTGTTGTGCACCGCCGAACACGGCTTTGTCGGAGCCTTCAACCAGCGCATCCTCGATGCCGCCGACGCGGTGCTGCACCCCGGCGATGCGCTCTTCCTGCTCGGCAGCCGCGGCGTCGCGCTGGCGCAGGAACGCGGCCGGCCATTCGTATGGGCCCATCCGATGGCGACTCGCCCGGCCAGCGTGCCCGAGACGATCCGGCGCCTGACGGCCCAGCTTTATCGCGCGGTCGCGGACGGCGAGGTCACCGGCGTCGAGGTGATCTTCGCGCGTCATCGCCAGGGCAGTCCGCTGGCGATCGAGCGGCGCCGTTTGTTCCCGCTTGATCTTGCCGCCTTCGCACTGACCCGGCCGCGGCTGCCGCCGCTGCACAACCTGCCCGCTGCGGCGCTGCTGGAAAAGCTGATCGCCGATTATGTCTTTGCGCTGCTGACCGAAGCGGCTCTCGAATCGCTCGCCAGCGAAAATGCGGCGCGTGTTGCCGCGATGGCATCGGCCCACGACAATGTCTCGCAGAAGCTCGACCAGCTGCGCCAGGATGCGCGGCAAGCCCGGCAGGACGAGATCACCACAGAGCTGCTCGATCTGGTGACCGGCGCGGAGGCGATGCGCGAGGCCGAAATCCGCTCAGGGACCTAGTCAGTCTAATAACCCGTCGCGGTGTCGACTTCCTGCAACAGCCGGCCGCCGGCTTCGATGCTGCGGATGTTGGCGGCAATCTCGGTCACCAGCTGCGCCACGGTTGGGCGCCGCGCGACATGCGGCATCACCGTCACCTTTGGGTGCAGCCAGAGCGGGCTCTCGGGCGGCAGCGGTTCGGGCCGCAGCGCGTCGAGCGCGGCGTAGGACAATTGTCCCGAATCGAGCGCGCTGATCAGATCCTCCGCCACTACATGGCCGCCGCGCCCGACATTCACCAGCATCGCGCCCTGCGGCATCATCGCAAATGTGCGGGCGCAGAAGATGCCTTCGGTTTCCCGCGTCAGCGGCAACAGGCAGACGGCAATATCGGTCTGGTTGAGAAACGGCTCAAGCTGGTCGGGACCGTGAAAAATCGCGATTCCGGCTTCGTCCCGCGGCGAGCGCACCCAGGCCGAGACCGGGAAGCCGAGCGACTGCAACACCAGCGCCGGCGCCTTCGCCATCAGGCCGAGGCCGAGAAACCCGATGCGCCGTTCCTCCGGCCGCACGATCCGGGTCCGGCGCCACTCGCGGTTGGCCTGCGCCGCCTGATAACCGGGCATGTCGCGATGAAACCGCAGGACGTGCATGACGACGTATTCCGTCATCATCGGATCGCCGCCCGAAGGCTCGATCTTGCCGAGCGGGACCTTGGGCAGCCTGGGATGATCGACAAATTCTTCCACTCCGGCCGAGCGGCTGAACATCGCCTTCAAATTCGGCAGTTCCGGCAGGACGCCGAAATCGGGACGGACGAAGGCGAGATATTCGATATCCGCCGCCTCTCCGGCATCCGGCCAAATACGGATCTCCAGATCGGGAAGCTGGGCCGCGAAGGTGTCGCGCCATAGCTGTGCATTGCCGATTTGCTTGTCGAGATTGACGATGAGCAGCGCCATTTCCTCTCCTGCGTCGAGCGGCTGTGACTACGCCGGTACGCGTCCCTTGACCGCGTTGGCGCGGCCGGTGCAGATGATGCGCCCCGCGTCGTCCGCGGGCAGGCGCTCGCACACTCCGGCTTTGAGCTCATCGGCCTCGCCGGGGGACATTGCGGCGATGATCGGCCCGATGCTTGCCGACCTCGAATTGATTCCCCAGAAATCGTCGAAATCGGCGAATGTCCGCGATACCGTGATCTCGCGCGTTTCGACCGCCTCGAGGCCTGCACCGGTCCACAACTCCCGCAGAGTTTCGATCCGCGCCGCACCGGCGCTCGGCGCGAGCAAGGGCGCGAGGCCCATCGCACGCATCTCGGCGTGGATCGGCTCCGCAGGAAATCCGCCGCCCAACATGTCCCACGCATAGGTCGCGACGGTGCCGCCCGGTCCTACCACCCGCACCATCTCGGCGACGCCCTTGGCCGGCTCGGGCACGAAGAAAATCACCAGCGCCATGACGGCACCGTCGAACCTGTCGTCGGGGAAGGGCAGCGCCATCGCATTGCCCGAGCGGAATTGCGCGAGGCGCGCGGCCGGACGGGCGCGGGCAAAGGCAAGCTGCGCGTCGGACGGATCGATGCCGTGCAGTTCGGCCGGCGCGCAGCGTTCCACCAACAGCTCGGTGAAGGCGCCGCTGCCGCAGCCGATGTCGATCCATCGCAACCCCGGGCGCGGTGCCAGCCAGTCGAGAAAGATGTCGCCGGCGAGCCGGCTCCAGACGCCCATCATCCGCTCGTAGGCGGCGCCGTCATTGAAGCGGATTTGCGGTTCGGCCATCGCGGTTCTCCTGCGGCCTGGGGCGACATTCCTGCCGACCGGCGATATCTTTGACAAATAGCATTATCCTTGGGCGGCGACAGCAGGAGGGAACGACATGGCAGGCAAGATTCGGCTGGGCCTCATCGGCGCCAGCGTCACCGGCACCTGGTCATCCCGTTCTCACCTGCCGGCGGTGCGGGCCAGCTCGGATGTCGAATTGACTGCGGTCTGCACCACCAAAGCCGACAGCGCCGAGGCGGCGCGCCAGGCTTACGGCGCCCGTCTGGCCTTCGACGACTACCGCAAGATGATCGCCTCGCCCGAGATCGATGCGGTCGCAATCGTCGTGCGCGTGCCCTCCCACTATGCCCCCACCAAGGCGGCGCTGGAGGCCGGCAAGCACGTCTATTGCGAATGGCCGCTCGGGCGGACGACAGCCGAGGCCGAGGAACTGGCGGCGCTGGCCAAGGCCAAGGGGCTGGTGACCGCGGTCGGCCTCCAGGCGCGCGTCAATCCGGCCATCATGCACATGAAGGAACAGGTCGAGGCCGGGTTTGTCGGCGAGGTGATGGCCGTCCATGTCAGCCTGATGCGCGAGGGGGTCTTGTCGCGGCCGTCGCATCGCACCTGGCAGCGCGACGCAGAACTTGGCGCCAACACGCTGACCATCGCCGCCGGCCACACGGTCGATGCGATGCGCTTTGTCGCCGGGGACTTCGCCCGGCTGTCCGCCGTCGTTGCGACCCAGGCGAAGCAATGGCTCGACACCGGCACCAACATGCTGTTGGACGTGACCTCGCCGGACAACGTGCTGATCAGCGGTTGGCTGGCGAATGGCGCGGTCGCGTCGGTCCATGTCGGTGCCATCCCGTTCGCCGGCACCGGCTATCGCATGGAAATCTACGGCCGCGAGGGAACGCTGGTCGCCACGGGCGAGGATTTGCCGCAGTTGGGGGAGGCGGTCCTGTACGGGGCCAAGGGCGGCAACACGCTCGCGCCGATACCGGTGCCGGCACGCTTCACCATCGCGTCACCCGAAACGCCGTCCGGCGAGGCCAGCAATGTCGGTCAGATGTACATGTTGTTCGCCCGGGCGATCCGCGGCGGCAAGAGCCAGCAGCCAAATTTCGCGACCGCGGTCGAGCTGCACCGCCTGGTCGACGCCGTCAAGCAGGCCTCGGATGACGGTCGCGAGGCGCGGTTTGGTTAGCGGCGACTCAATCCCGCAGATGCGGCATCACCTCGGCGGCGAACATATCCATGTTGCGCCGCGTCAGCTCGTCCGAGAGGATGCCGAACTGCAGGAGCGCGACGAGGATGCCGAAGCCGGTCTTCCCGCGCATCCGCTCGATCCCCGCCAGCACGGTCTTGGGGCTGCCGAGCAAAGCGGTGCCGCTCTCGACGAGGCCCTCGGCGGTTGCCCGACCGCCGCCCAAGAGGCCCCGGCGCATCGCGACGAAATTCTTCATCGAGCGCATCGAGGTATAGCCCGGCGGCATCAGCATCTCGAAGGTCTGGCGCAGGAAATCGTTGAACAGCGTCTCCAGCGCCTCGCCGGCTTCGGCGCGGGCCCGCTCGTCCGTTTCGGCGACATAGATCGGGCAGGCCCAGCCGAGCTGACCCTCCGCCGCCTCATAGCCGTATTGCCGCGCCTGCTCGCGATAGGCGTTGTGGTAGCGCGCGACCAGGTCGCCCGATGAAAACGTCACCAGGAACGGGTATTTGCGGTCGGGATGCGAGGCCCAGGCTACGGTCTCGCTCGACCCCTGCGACGGGATCCACACCGGCGGGTGCGGCTGCTGGTAGGGGCGCGGCCACAAATTGACATAACGCAGGCTGAAATGGTCGCCGTCGAAGGCGAACGGGCCGGGTTCGGTCCACGCCCGGATGATCAGATCGTGCGCCTCATGGAAGCGCTCGTGCGAGAAATAGGGGTTGGTGCCCGAGGAATGGTATTCCGAGCCGATGCCGCGCACAAAGCCGGCAATGATGCGGCCCTTCGACAGATTGTCGAGCATCGCGAATTCTTCGGCGATGTAGATCGGGTTGTTCACCAGCGGCAGGGCGCGGCCGAGGATCGCGATCTGCACCCGCTTGGTGCGCTGGATGAGGGCGCTGGCGATCAGATTGGGCGCCGGCATCAGCCCGTAGGCGGTCTGGTGGTGTTCGTTGACGCCGATCGCGTCAAAGCCGAGCTCCTCGGCATAGACAAGCGCATCGATATGACGCGCGTATTCCTCGGCGCCCTTGACCGGGTCGTAGAGGCGGTTCGGCAAGACCACCCAGGCCGAGCGGTGCTTTGCCGCCTCGGCGAGGTCGAGCGGCCGGTACGGCATCAGATGGAAGGAGACGAGCTTCATGACTTCACTCCTCCCAGGAAATCGAGAACCTTGCCGGCGACGAGCCCGGCGTGCTCGACATGCGGGAGGTGCCCGCACCCCTCCACCATGACGAGCCGCGCATCGGGCAGCCGCTCCTGCCACAGCGCCGCATAGGCCGGCGGCATGATCTTGTCGTCGTCGCCCCAGACGACGAGCGCCGGCAGTTTGATGCGGTGCAGCCACTTTTCGAGATCGGGGTTGAACCAGCGCGGCTGCCAGCCGAACTTCGCCACCGTGAAACGGTTCCGCAGCATCACATCCATCTGCTCCTCGCTTGGGGTCAGCGCCAGGATGCGGTCGGCGAAGGACTGGTCGTGATAGAGGTTGCGCAGCGCCTCCTCGGGCCCCCAGATGAAATTGTCGCCGCACGGCACGCCCTTCACGCGGATGCCGGCCGGCGCGAGCTGGACGAGGCTGCGGAACCGCGCGCGGTCGCGGATCAGGATCTCGGCGGCGAGCCAGCCGCCGAGCGAATTGCCGATCAGATGGATGCGGTCGAGCCCCAACTCCTCGACGAGGTCGAGGTAGAACATCGCGAGGTCCGGCATCGAGCAGATCCACGGCGGATCGTCGGAACCGCCAAAGCCGGGATGCTCGGGCACCAGCACCTGATAGCGATCGGCCAGCGCATCGAAAAACGGCAGCCACTGCGGGACGCCCCCGGCGCCATGCAGGAACAGCACCGTCGGCCCGTGTCCGGCGCGGTGCAGCCTGAGCCTGACGTCGCGGACCTTCACCTCGCTCGATTGTGCCGGCATGTCGTCCGCCCCTCTCGAAGATCCTGCCTTAGCATAGCGGGATCGGCCGCGCCGCGCATCGCCATTGCCGACCCCACCAGGTCCCTGCGGAGGCAGGGACCGATCGACCCGCGCATTCCGCGTTTGAACAATAGATCCCTGCCTTCGCAGGGATCCTGGCGGTGGTGCCAACCTCCGCAGGATTGCTTCGCTTCGCCCGCAATGACACCTTGTCTCGGCATTGCGAGGAAGCCACGGGCTTGGCCCGCGGGGACGACGCAATCTCGGAGCGATTTCTGTTCGAGAAAGGGGAACGTCATGCTGGCGCTGTGGGTGAAGGTCCGGGTCAAGCCGGAGCGGCGAAACGATTTTCTCAAGGCGATCGAGGTCGATGCGATCGGCTCCGAGCGGGACGAGCCGGGGTGCCTGTGCTTCAACGTGCTGCAAGACCGCGAGGACGCGAACGTCTATTATTTCTGCGAAGTCTATCGCGACGAGGCGGCGATCGAGGCGCACCGCGCGGCGCCGCATTACGCGGTGTGGCGCGCCGCCGCCGACACGCTCGACGGCCCGGCGCAGGCGACGCGCTGCACCACCGTCTTCCCCGCCGCCACCGACTACTGGGAACGCAAGCGCGCCAGATAACGGGAAAAAGACAACGCTTTACCGCAGAGGACGCGGAGGGTTCGCGGAGGACGCGGAGCCGTTGGTCTTATGGCGCGCAGCGCCAATAAATCCACCACGGAGACACGGAGGAAGAGGGATTCTTGCGCTGCGCGCAGGCTCAGTGCCCTCCGTGTCTCCGTGGTGAAACCTTCCTTTGCGTCCTCTGCGTGTCCTTTGCGTCCTCTGCGGTAAAGCGTTGTTTTTTCAACGAGCCATCCCTTGCGCGCCGGCTGGAACGTCGTAAAAGGCGAGCGTCATCGAGACGCTGGTGTAGTAGCCCATCAGCGTGATCACGTCGGTGATGCCGACATGGCCCAAGGCCTTGACCGCGCGGTCGTAAAGCCCCTTCGGGACCCAGCGCGCATTCGACAGGCAGATCGCCATCTCGTAGACGACCTGCTCGCGTTCGTCGGCGAATGAGGTCGGCAGGCCCGCGAGCATCGCCTCGACCTTGTCGGCCGACAAGCCGACTTCCTTGCCGCGCCGCTCATGCGCGGCGGTCGGGTAGGCCGAATGCCATTTGCTGTTGATGATGATGACGGCGATCTCGCGCTCGCGCTCGGAGAGCGAATATCCGCCGGGGTGGAAATGCGCGCCGAGCGGCGCCGACGCCTTTACCAGCTTGGGGTTGTGCACCCAGATCTTCGAGGGGCCGCCGGCCGCGCCGCGGAGCTCGACCAGAAACCGGTAGCCCTCCTGCTGCTCCGGCGTCATCGCGTCATAGGGGATCTCGGTGTAGCGGCCAAAGGTCGGGGTCTCGGGCATGGCAGGCATCCTTCGCGAGGTGGATCGGCGTCCGGCTGGCAATCCTCTCAGGTCGCGGGCTCAGCGCCACCGGTATTCAGCCAGGGCAGGCGTTCCGCCGGGAAGACGTGCCGCGTCGGCTGAAGCCGCGCTGCTTCATCAAAGGCGCCGACATGGAAATGCGTTTCGGTCGGCAGGCTCGCGACTTCGCAGGTCAGGGTTGAGCCGCACCGGGCGCAAAATCCCCGCGTGGTTCTCCCCGGCGTCGAGTCGAACCTGGTGATCTCGCCTTTGCTGACGGTATAAGCCGCGCGGTCGAACGCGACGAAGACCGAAACCGGCGCGCCGCTGTGCCTGCGGCAGCTTTGGCAATGGCACCAATAGACGCCTTTCGGTTGACCGGTCGCGAGGAAGCGCACGGCGCCGCACAAGCAGCCGCCTTCGAACTGATCGGTCATGTCGCTGGCACTCCTGTTGCGCTGGCCATCGTATCGCTCAGCCGCGCGCCAGGGCGTAGACCTGCGTGCCGCCCGGCGGCGAGGGGAGGGCGGTCCAGGTCTCGCCGGCATCGGTGCTGGTCCACACTTCGCCGCCATTGGTGGCGCACGACATCAGCGCGGGCTGATGCTCGTCGAAGGCGAGCTTGAACATCGTGTGCGGCACCGTGTGGCCGATATCGACGCGGGTCCAGCTGTCGCCGCCGTCGCGGCTGTGCAGCAGGGTGCCGGCATCGCTCTGGAAGCCCGCCCCCGCCGCCACCCAGAGATGGCGCGGGTTGCCCGGTACTTCGCGGATGTCGCGGCAGTAGACGTGGCCCTTGGGGTTGAGCGGCTCCAATGGCACGTGCTGCCAGTGGTCGCCGGAATCGTCGCTGCGGAACATCCCGGCGCGGGCGATGCCGATCACCGTCCCGGGTCGCCAGCGGCTGGCCAAGACGCCGTGCATGTCGACATAGTCGTCGTTGAGATACTGGCCGTGGCTCAGATTCTCCCAATGCTCGCCGCCGTCCATCGAGCGGATCGTGCCGCCGACCTCGATTGCGCCGTAGAGGTGATCGGGCTCGGCGGCGCTGGCGTCCATCATCAGCACGCGCTTTGCCGGGTTGGCGCCCGGCGCGGTGGTGATCTCCGGAAAGCGCACGCTGACCGGGAGGCGCATCCAGCGTTCGCCGGCATCGTCGCTGCGGTAGATCTCGCAATTCTCGGTCCCGACCAGGATCACGTCGGGGTCATGCGGGTGGAACAAGATAGACCACACCGGGAGCCCGTGGTCGGGCATCGCGACCTTCTTCCAGTGCTCGCCGCGGTCGATGCTGCGATAAGCGCCGGATTGCGTGCCGGCATAGATGACCTCGGGCAATTCCGGATGCACTGCCAGCGCCCGCACCGCCGGCTGTTCGGGCAGACCGCGCTCGATCCGATGCCACTCGCCGCTGCCATCTTTCATCCGGTAGAGGCCGGAATGCACGACCCGGCCGCGTCCGGTCTCGCCCGCCAGGCCGAGATACAGATAGGATTTATGGTTCGTCGCGCCGTTCTTTGCCATCGGATCGCCCGCCTCTGTCCGGTGATGCGGCATCGTCTCACCGCCTGTCGGCCAGCTTGGCGGTTCTCGGGGCATCAGGCAAGGCTCGCCCGCGTTTGTTGTCGAAGCTGCGGCGACCGGCTTAAACTTCGACCTGCGCATGGATCTGGTCGGGTGTGCGAGGTGTGATGGCTGATCGAGAATTTCGCGTTGTCGTCGCCGGCGCCGGCGTATCAGGGCTCTTTATGACCGAGACGCTGAAGCGCGCCGGCATCGATTTCACGGTCTACGAGAAGGCCGCCGAGGTCGGCGGGACCTGGCGCGACAACACCTTTCCCGGCCTCTTTGTCGATGTGCTGTCGCGGCAATACGAGTTTCCGTTCCAGCCGAATTACGACTGGTCGCGCAAATATGCGCCGGCGGAGGAGATCTGGGCCTATATCAAGAAGGTCGCGCATGACCGCGGCCTCAAAAAATTCATCCGCTTCAACGAGGAGATCACCGCGGCGCGGTTTACCGAGGGCCGCTGGCACCTCGAAACCGCCCGCGGCAACACCGATGTCGCCGATGTCTTCATCTGCGCCACCGGCTTTCTCCACAAGCCGCTGTTTCCCGACATCCCCGGCCGCGACAGCTTTGCCGGCGCCTCGTTCCACTCGGCGCACTGGGATCACGGCGTGCCCTATGCCGGCAAGCGCTGGGGCGTCATCGGCAGCGGCGCCAGCGGCGTGCAGATCACCGAGGCGCTGGCCTGGGCCGGCGTGCGACGTCACCCAGTTCATCCGCCGCGCGCAATGGGTGCACATCCGCGAGAACCCGCATTCGACCTGGCGCGAACGGCTCAAGCTGCGGCTGCCGGGCGGGTACCAGCGCGAGCAGCGCCGGCTGTGGCAATTCATCAACGAATTCGATCGCTGGCGGCTCGAGCCCGGGCCGCAGCGCGAGGCGATGGAGCGCGAGTACGGCTCCTACCTCGAGTGCATCAAGGACCCCGAGCTGAAGGCGAAGCTGACGCCCGACTACAATCTCGGCTGCACCCGCATCCCGAAATCCGACAAGAACTATTACGAGGCGGTGCAGCTCCCGAACGCGCACATCGTCAAGGGGCAGATCGCCCGCATCGTGCCGGAGGGCGTCGTGCATGGCGGACGGGACGCAGGTCGATCTCGACGTCCTGGTCTACGCCACCGGCTTCGACGTCCATGCCTATATGCGGCCGATGCAGGTCACCGGCCTCAACGGCATGACGATCGACGAGGCGTGGAAGGAGAAGATCTATTCCTATGGCGGCATCGCGCTGCCGGGCTTTCCCAATCTGTTCATGCTCTATGGACCCGTTCGCTCCGGTCAACAACGTGCCGGTGCCATTGGGGCTCGACCAGGAGATCGCCTGCATCATGCGCCTGATTGCCGAGGCCCGCGCCCGCCGCGCCGCGGTCGCGCCGACGGTCGAAGCCACCGAGAAATTCCTCGCCCGCCTCGGCACCGCGTTTCCCGGCACCGTCTGGGTCGGCGGCTGCAAGAACTGGTACACCAGCGATCAGGCCGATGCCGGTGCTCTGGCCGTTCCCGCAGGAGCGAGCACAAGGCGTTTTTCGAGAAGGTGCCGACCGAGGATTTCCAGTTCATTCCGACCGGGCCGGCCGACTGATCCAATCGGTTCACGAGACATGCAGTCATCGTCATTCCGGGGCGAGGGCGGAGCCCGAGAGCCCGGAACCCATGAACACAGGCCTCTGGAAAAAATGGGTGCCGGGTCTGCCGCTTCGCGGCATCCCGGAATGACAACTGCGGGGTGCGGCTGTGCCTAAAGACAGCAACGGGATGAGTCGCACGACGGGGCAAGACGGGCGCGCCCCGATGGGGAGCCCGAACCGGCTCAAGCTCGGGCTGTTCGGCGCGAACTGTTCGTCGGGCCGGGCCGTTACGCTGGTGCCGGAACGCTGGTCCGGCAGCTGGGCGGATTGCCTTCGGCTCGCCCAAATGGCCGACGAGGCCGGCATCGAGTTCATGCTGCCGATCGGCCGGTGGAAGGGCTATGGCGGCGATAGCGACTACCAGGGCGCGACCTTTGAGACCGTGACCTGGGCCTGCGGCCTCCTCGCCGCGACCAGGCGGCTCGTCGTGTTCGGCACGGTGCATGCGCCGCTGATCCCGCCGTTGATCGCGGCCAAGGAGTTCGTCACCGCCGACCACATCGGCGCGGGCCGCTTCGGCCTCAACATCGTCTGCGGCTGGAACGAAGGCGAATTCGAGATGTTCGGCGCGACGCTGCGCGATCACGAGACGCGCTACGACTACGCCCAGGAATGGCTGGACGTCATCAAGCTGGCGTGGTCGGCGGAAGGGGATGCCGATTTCGCCGGGCATTTCTTCCGGCTCAAAGGTGTGCGCGCCAACCCCAAACCCTATGGCGGGACCCGCCCCTTGATCATGAACGCCGGCGCCTCGCCGACCGGGCAGGCCTTCGCGATCCGCAACTGCGATGCGCTGTTCTCGAACGTCTCGAGAGGGATTTCGTTCGAGGAGACCGCGCGGCACGTCAAAAACGTGCGGGCGCTCGCCCGCCAGGCCGGCAGGGAGATCGGCGTTTACACCGTCGGCGTCGTCACCTGCCGGCCGACGGCGCGAGCGGCGCAGGATTATTACCGCCACTGCATCGTCGACAACGCCGATTGGCGGGCCGTCGACAACATCCTGGCGATGAAGAACGTCACCGCCGACAACCACGCGCCGGAGGAGTTCCAGCGCATCCGCAATCACCAGGCGAACGGGATGGGCGGATTGCCGCTGATCGGTGACCCCGACACCGTGGCGCAGGAGATGGCGCAGCTCACCGCCGCCGGGCTCACCGGGATCGCGGTCTCTTTTGTCAACTATCTGGAAGAGCTGCCGTATTTCTGCGCCGAGGTGTTGCCGCGCCTGGCGCGATTGGGATTGCGCGAAAAGACCTGAACCGCCATTCGCCGCGCTGCGACCTCAGCAAGTCAACAACGCCCGCAACTTTGCAGAGCCGTGCCTCTCCCGGCGACGCCTTCGCGCCGACGCCGAGCGTGACGGTGCCGCTGCTGCTGAACGAAAGGAACGGCAAATCGAAAGTGTCGCCGGGCTGGAAATTTGCCACCGCGTCTTGCAGGACCGAACCCGACTCCATGACGACCCCGTCGTCGCCGGCGCAGAGGCTGACCGCAATGCCGTCGGTGCCGTTGATCGTGCCGAAATTGCTGACCGTGGCGCCTGAGCCGGCGAGGCTAAGCCCAACCCCGCCCTCAATCAATGCCGCGCTGGAGCCGCTCGCGCCGTTGGTGACGAGGCGGGCCGTGCCCCCCACAAACAGGCCCCGCGAGCCCAATGTCCCTTCGATCGTCCCGAAATTTTCGAGCGCGCCCGCCCGCTCTTGGATGCGGTTGCCAAGTGCGTCTCTACACCGGCCGTATCGGCACCGGGTCGATCGCCAAGATCATGCACAATTCGGCGAGCTTTACGCTCGATCTGGTGCTGGCCGAATGCTGGACCGCTGGGGTCAAGGCCGGCATCGATGCGGCGACGATCGTCCATGTGTTCAACGAGGCCGCCCTCGGCCGCCAGATGAGCCTCAAGGTGCGGCTGCCGGCGACCTATCTGAAGGGCGATTTCGACCCGCGCTTTTCCTTGGCGCTGGCCAAGAACGATCTCGGCCTCGCGCTCGATCTGGCGCGCCAGACGCAAACCCCGATGCGGTTTGCCGCGCTGTGCGAGCAGGAATTGATCGAGGCGATCGGCCGCGGCTGGGCCGACCGCGACGCCTCGATCGCGCTGACGCTGCAGGAGGAACGCGCGGGGGTCGCGGTGCGGCAGCCGCCCGAGTGAGCGGCCGGGTCAGCGCGACAGCGCCTCGACGATCGCGCTGACCAGCGGCTTCATGAAGAAGCTGTCGCGCGGCATGATCGCGACGGGCAGATCCTGGCGCTCCAGCTCGGCGGCAACGACCGGGCCGACCGCGGCGATCTTCGTCCGTTGCAGCGCCGCGCGCAGCCGCGCTGTCGCCCGAGCGCCGCGCGCCAGCGCCAAGAGCTGCACAATCTGCGCGGCACTGGTGAAGGCGACCGCGTCGATCCGGCCGGCCGCCATCTCCGCGATCAGCCCGCGGATCGCGTCGCCGCCGACCGCCGGGAGGTAGACATAAGGCCACACCGGGTCGGGGAGCGCGCCGGCATCGGCGAGAAAATCGACGAGCATCGGCGGTGCGCCGGGATAGAGCTGGACGGCGACGCGTCGGCCGCGCAGCGCGCCTTGCGCGAGCGCGGCGACAACCCCTTCGCTCGTCGGCCGCTCGGCGCGCAGCCCGGACACGAGGCCGATCTCGCGCAACGCCCGCGCCGGCTTGGGACCTCGGGTGACCGTGCGAACCTGGCCGAGCGCGCCCCGAAAGGCCGGTTCCAGCCCGGCCCGGTCGGCAAAGCCGCGCAGGCGCCGCAGCCCCTCTCCGGTCATCAGCACCAGATCATCGGGCGGGGCCTCGACAAAGCGGTTGAGCCAGGCCAGCACCGGCGCCGGGTCGGGGGCATCGGCGATGGCCACCAGCGGGCAGCGCAGCGTCAGCGCGCCCTGCGCCTCGAGCATGCCGCCCAGCCGATCGAGCTCGCGGTGTTCAAGGATCGCGATCCGCCGGCCGGCCAGCGGGCGATCGTTCATCGCATCAGATGCCGCCATGGCGCAAGATGCGGCGGCTGTTGCGAGGAAGGAGCGGAGCAATGATCACAGGCATCAGCGCGGTCACCCTGGCGACGCACGACATGCCGCGCGCGGTGCGGTTCTACCGCCTGCTGGAGTTGCCGATCGTTTATGGCGGCGAGCAGGCGGGTTTCACCAGTTTCCGCGCCGGCGACAATTTTCTCAACCTGATTGCGCAGCCGGCGGAGCGGCAGTGGTCGTGGTGGGGCCGGTTGATTTTCTACCACTCCGACGTCGACGCGCTCTACGCAAGGCTGGTCGCCGCCGGCGTCCACCCCGACAGCGCGCCGGGCGACGCGGCTTGGGGCGAGCGTTTCTTCCACCTCACCGACCCCGACGGGCATGAATTGAGCTTGGCCTGGCCGCTGCCGCAATGAGCGAGGCGGCGATGCGAGCGACGCGGCGATTGCTTTCCGGCGCTCCTGCCATTAGATCCATCGCGCCGCTACCGGCCTCGTCCCCATCGTCTAGAGGCCCAGGACACCGCCCTTTCACGGCGGCAACACCGGTTCGAATCCGGTTGGGGACGCCAAGGTTTTCAATGACTTACGAGGTTATCCCGAATGATAGGTCCAACAAACGGCCAATATACGGGGGTTAGCAGCGATGGACCCCGGTGGTAATGCCGTGCCGGCAGGGAGCGCCAGCCGCGCCCGGTCGCTGGGCGCGGCTTTACTGCCAAAAATGACAGCCGTTCGTCTCAGGCTGATCCCTTGGGCTCGTTAAGCTTTGGCGATGGCGACGGGAACTTCCCCAGTAGCTCATCGAGTGCGGCGGCAATTGTTCATGCGCTCGATCGCATCGAGGCATTGACCGAGCGCGACCGCCGCGCCGACCTCCGGGTCGCCCTCCTGCGTGCGCACCCAGCGCAATTTGACGGCGATCCCGGCGAGGGTTTGGGGCATCCGGTCGCCGACGACGTGCCACATTTCAGTCTCGGCCGCGATGACCGGCTCGAGGCAGGTTTCTTCTTCTTTGGCATTGACCTTGAACTCGCGGGACAGCGCGGTCCATCCCGCGGAAAGCTCTTGCTGTCTGCGCTCGGCCTCTATCAGCCCGGCATCCCCGGCCGGCAGCGGCCCCGCATATTCGGCCACTAACGCCTCAACGCGTGCGCGGATTTCGGTCGTGCGTTTGTCTGTCGAGCCGGTATCCTCGCTCTCCGCCTGGTCGCCCTCCGCGTGGTCGCCGGCCGCCATCAGCTCTCCGGCGAACGGCGCCAGCTCGGGCGCGAAGCGAACCGCGTCATCGAGGATGCCGAGCAGGATGTGCTCGTTGCGCAGATCGCCGTCCGCGATCATCCGGTCGTACGCAGCCATGGCTCCCTTGATCGCGAGCCCGACCGTGCCGGATGCCGCGGTGCCGCTGGCGCAGCTGCTCAACGGCGCGATCGACATCGATCAGCCCGGCCTCGGTCAGAGCTGGCGGCGACAGATGACCGCGCTTGATCCACATTGAGACGGCCGCCGGATCATTCCCGACGCGTCGCGCAAATTCAGATTTGGTCACCACGTCGCCCATATTACCGGCAATCAACCCATTGAGTTAACAAAAAGACAACCGTGTCACTTTGGCGATATTGCGGGGCGCGAAACGCCCGTGGACCATCCGGGGGCTCGGAAGGACCCAAGCGGTTTTCAAGTACTTAGAGAGCAAGCGGTGATGCGTCATGCTGGCGCCGATGCTCTCGGTCATCGCCTCACCGTCGCTCAGGAAGGCGCCGGCCACGGTCTGCGGAGTTCCCGATCGCAGCCGGATACACTTCGATTTCCACGCGCCTTAAGCCCGGAAGCAAACTTCGGGCGACATCGGCGATGACCTCGCCGAAGTTGTCTCGAATGTATTTGCGAGTGAATTTCGTTGGCGCATACACGTAAAGCACCGCCTCGTCGTCGAAGTTCATCACGGCCCTCACCTGATCGCCCATCCATTGGATAAAGGCATCGTCGCCGATGCGAGCCCTAATCCCTCCTGCCAGGGCCGTCACAAACGCGCGATAGCGCTCCTCTATGGGTTCTCCCTCTTTTTCTATAAAAGAGGGAGTAAGGGTAGGGTGGCAAACCGCTGCGTCCTTTGCGACGCGATTTTGCGTCCTTTGCTCCCACAAATGGACGCAGTGCATTGCCACCTTTAGCCCGCGATTGGTGGCAGCTAATTGCGTCCTTTGAAACGCGGGAAGGTACGTATTGGCAACGCCCTTTCCGCCGGCCGCGCGCCGCCCATCCGATGCTCGGAAACCAAGCTCGCGACGCTGGACTATGAGATATCCGCGCCGCTCGAGCTCGGCGATGGCGTTCTGCACCGTCCGAAGGCTGAGGCCCATCAGACGGGCGATCGTCTCTTGTTTGATGAACGTGTCGCCCCGATGCTTATTGAAGTGGAAGCCGATCACTCCGGCGACCTTGTGCGCCCTGGGCGACAGGTCCGGGTCCAGGGCAAGAGCATCCATCCATTCAATGCGAAGCTGCTTGGAAATGAGGATAATGTCGCCGCTCGGTTCCTTGGGCGCAGCGGTGCCGGAACCATGTTCTTGAGCGGGGTTCATTTCGCGACCACAATGATGATGGCGTCGGTCGCGGCCCTACGAGTTGGGTACGTCCCAACCAACTCGTTATTGTCGGTGCGGGCCAGCCACTGCCCCGCTTGCTCGACCACGTAGCCGAGTCGATGCCGGCCCGAATAGATCTCGATGCCGTCGAGGTGTTCAGCGACCGGGCCGCGTGACATCTCAGCCCGCTCCCTCGATCAATTGCATCGACATCATCTCGAATAGGCTGGCGGCCGGATGAACAGGTCGCGCCATGTCGCTGACATCAGACGGCCCGCTGCTCGGTTTCCGCCTCCATGCGTCGGCGCCATTCCTCGGCAGCTTCGTGGCTCAGGAGGGTTCGGTGCCCGACCCTCATAATCTTCGGGCCGCGGCCGGATTTCAGCGCGGCGTAGAAAGACGCTCGGCAGATATCATGGGAGTGGCAGAACTCGTCTACGGAGAACGCGAGTTTATCCATGTCTTCCCCCGTCGATGTTTGACGAGGGCAGAGATAGGTCGCTAACTCAGGGGGTAATAGGCGTCACGATTTAATTGGTGTATCGATACGGGTGTACGATTTGCGACCGGGTTTTCCCCAGGCGAAATTGCCGCTCCTTTCAACGGCGCGGCGCCAAGCTCGTTCAAATTGCCGGGTACCGGTATTGAACCTCTCCTTAGCCTCTTCGAAATATGCGGCCTTGGGTTTTGACGGTGCCCCTAGCGCCATAAACGAGGTCAGCCATTCCAGACAATCCCCTTCGGCTTTCGCGCTCAGGGGGACCGAAGCGACGACTATCTTCGCACTGTCCAACGCCACTATTCGCACCACGGCAAATGCCGGGGCGATCTCGTGCCCATACCGATCGAGGCTCACGAGTCGCGAGCCGTTTCGGTAAAGCACCCAGCGCCCGAACCGGAACAGGCCGTGCGGGAGCGGCGCATGCTGGTAGGCGCTGGCGTGTTCGGGTTCCTCGATTCCGTCGGCGCCGATTGCCCCCTCATATAGAGCGGTCACCAGCGGCAGCGCGGCTGCGCCGAACAATCCTGGCAGACTATCCATCAGTAGATCGACGAGCACTCGGACCTCCCGCGGGAAGCGCGACAAATCCCACATAGCCTTATCAGGCGGGAAGTATACACTTGCGGCGGAGGGCGAAAACCATCTCCAAGCCGGACGCGCGGCTATCATTTCCCCAATCTGCTCAATAATCGGCAACCTGAAAAAGCCGGCGACCCTCCAAATTGCAAGTCCCTCGCGTATCAGGGCTTGGTCCCACTCGGCGACGGCCCGCTCAAGCCGGTCGGTATAAAGCTCATCAAATACCTCAGCGAGCTTCATACCAGCGAAATGGCTCCAATCACGATCCGCCGTCTCGGCGGCCAACTCCGGCGCGTTCACAGGACGCGCCTGCCGGCGGACACGATGACATTACCGTCGACCGCCCCGAACCGCGGCGCCGCGGCTCTGATCGCATCGGCGATATACGATTCGCTCAAGTGCCCGTAATGCTTCTCGACCATTCGAGTGTCGGCATGGCCGAGGTTCTTAGCAACGACCAGCAGCGGTGCGCCGGCCATTGTTGCGTGCGAGGCGTAGGTATGCCGCAGGCAATGGAAATTGGCTGCCGGCGCGATCTTGGCGCGGTCGCAGGCCTCGGCCATGGGCCGGGTCTGATTGGACTTGCCCCAACGATCGCCATCCGCCTTGCGCAGCATCAGCTCGACGCCCGGGCGTCCTGCGGAGAGGCGCTTGAACAGATCGATCCCTTCGTCGTGAAGGACAACGTGGCGGCCCTTGCCGCTCTTGCTGGTCCGAATGTGCAGTGTGCCGGCGTCGGGGTTGAAGTCGCCGACCCTGGACGCCGCGAGTTCGCCGAACCGGCATCCGGTGAGCAGCGCAGCCCGGATCAGATCGCGGAACTCGCCTTGGGCCGCATTGATCAGCCGGAGGCAGTCGTCGATGGTCAGATATCGGACACGAGCTGCGTCGGCCTCCTCAAAAGGCTCAACACGACGCCACGCGTCATCGGACGGGATCTTGCCTTCCCGCCAGGCGCGGTTGAGCGCGGCCTTGAGGATCGTCAACACGCGATTTGCGGTGGCGCGACGGCGCCGGCGGCGCTCGCCGTCGTCATCGTCGCCGTCTTCGCGGTATCGCTGCTCGGCGCCGGGCCGGGTCCGAAGTCGCGCCGCTGTGATCGCTGCATCCTCGAGCCAGCGGCGCAGCTTGGTCGCGGTCAGATCGATGCAGGGTAGATCACCGAGGCCGGGCAGGATCAGCGCCTCGGCGCGCCAACGCGCGTCCTTCGCCGATTTCCGGTTCGTTTCCAGAAAGGCGAGGTAGTCGTCGATGCAAGCTCGCACGGTGTAGGGACCGTCCTTGGCCGGCAGTCCCTTGGCGACCCGGCTGTATTCGACAAAGCGCTCGCGGACCAGGGCTTGCGCTTGCCGAAAGTCGAGCGCAGCAACTCCATCCGCGTCCGCGCTATCGTCAGCGGTGGCGATCGTCTCGACCCTGTAATCGCCGTCGCCGACATACCAGCGCATGACCCATTTGCCACCGGCATGGCCCTTGCGATAGCCGAGGTGAAGCCTGGGATCGATCGAGCGGTAATAGGGTTTGCTCGCAGGCTTCAGCCGTGCCCTGGCCGTCCGCGTCTCAAGGTTCGCATCCCGTACTGTACGCGCCATCCGGCCTTCCTTTTCCCTGTTTCCACCGAGCACTCCGGCAACGGTGCCGTCCAACAAGTGTCCAATATATGTGGGTGCACGCGGTTGGACAAGCATAAACAGATACGCACAGGTTAAAGCTTTATCAACGAGGTGGCTGGACGGGGTTGGACGTATTTGGCCGGATAAACCGTTCTTTCACGGCGGCAACACCGGTTCGAATCCGGTTGGGGACGCCAGCAAAACCTCAATCGGCCCGCAAAATCGGAAGCGGATCGGAAGCAACAGCCGCCCAAACGGCGCACGCGGCGGCGGCTCATCGAGGCCGTGCAAGCGCTGCGCGACAACGGCGCCATCCCGCCGCTGGTCGACGATCCGGAACTGAGCGCCAGCGCACGCTCGGGCGACCTGATCGCGCCCGAGGGCCAGGATTGGCCGGAAGCCTACGAGGAGACGCTTCAAGAGGCCCTGCACCCCGCTATACTGCGCGCCGCGGAGTGAGCCGGCGCGCCGCCGCTGCTCGCGAATAGGCGGCGGCCGCGCGGCGCAAATCCAGGAGGAGACCACCAATGGCAAAGTCACCGCGGAAGGCAGCCGCGCCGGGCGGCGGGATCGCCAAACTGAAATCCCCCTACGATGCGGTGGTCAAGGGCGGGCATGTCATCGACCCCGCCAACAACCGCGACGGCCGCTTCGATATCGGCATCAAGAAGGGCCGCATCGCCGCCGTTGCGCCGACGCTCGAACACGGCGCCGCGACCCGGGTGATCGACGCCGCAGGGCTGCTCGTCACCCCGGGCCTCATCGATACCCACGCCCATGTCTACCAGCACGTTTCGGGCGATTTCGGGCTCAACCCCGATCTCGTCGGCGTCCGCAGCGGGGTCACCACGGTCGTCGACCAGGGCGGGCCCAGCGCCTTGACCTTCGACGGGTTCCGCAAATTCATCGTCGAGACCGCCAAGACGCGTGTCCTCGCCTTCATCTCGGCCTATCTCGCCGGCGGGCTGTTGGGCCACCGCTATGTCGATCTTTACGGGCCGACCGGGATCAATGTGAAGGCGATCGTCAAGGCGGCGCGCGACAATCCCGATCTGGTGCGCGGCATCAAGGCGCATGCCGAGCCCGGCGGCTATTCGCGCTGGGGCATGGCGGCGCTGAAGCTCGCCAAGGAAGCCTCGCGCGAAGTGCAGCTGCCGGTCTACATCCATCTCGGCACGCTGTGGCCGGAGCTGCACGGCGCCAAGGTCGATCCGGCGAAGATCATCGACGAGGTCGTGCCGCTGCTCGATCCCGGCGACATCCTGGCGCACCCGTTCACCCGCTTTCCCAGCGGCTTTGTCGCCGCCGACGGCACGATCCACCCGCTGATCCGCGAAGCCTTGGCCAAGGGCGTGCGGATCGATGTCGGACGCGGCGCCCATTTCAGCTTTACGACGGCCCAACGGGTCATCGATGCCGGCATCCTGCCGTTTACGATCGGGGCCGATCTGCACGGCTACAATGTGAAGATCGCCGATGGCGGGCGCGCCTATCGCGGGATGTTCACCGGCGAGGGCGTCGATTTGATCGTCGCCGACGACCGCGCCTCGCCGTTTTCCCGGCCCTACAGCCTGCAGCACGCGATGAGCGAATTGCTGGCCCTGGGCGTGCCGCTCGCCGAGACGATCCGCATGGCGACGCAGAATGCCGCGATCATGCTGGGGCTGGAGGCGGAGATGGGCGCGCTGTCGATCGGCATGCCGGCCGATCTGTCGGTGATGCGGCTGATCGAGGGCGAATGGGATGCTGGTTGATTCCGAACGGGTAACCCACCAGGCGCGGCAGCTGCTGCACCCGGAATTCGCGGTTCGCGGCGGCAAGGTCCACCGCGCCGACTCGCCGTTGCTGCCGGCCGTCGCGGCGCTCGCGGCCTGAGCCGCGGATTGCGGGCACGCGGCCGCCTCGCGTCGGGTTGGCACGGTTCCTGCCGTGCGATCGGCATCTTCTCGTCGGACCTCGGTTCGGAGGGTGGTCGAGATGCAGCGGATCGCGGTCAGCGGGTTGACCGCCGCTGGATTTGAGCCGTTCGGCTGGGTCGGCCGGCCGGCGGCGTTCGCGTCGTGATCGGCACGTCAGCGCCGGCCAGTCGCCGCCCGGCATCTGCGCCATGACCTCGCCCTCGATCAGCGTGCGGATGTCCCAGCGGCGCTCGCCGAGCCGCCGCGGCGCGCGCGGCGAACTCCGGGTCGATATAGCGCTGCCACAGATCGGTCGGCTCCATCACATGCATCTCGGCATCGATCAGCCTGAAGCCATTTCTCGCCATGACCCGGTCCTCCCCGAGGCGAGCGATAACAGCGCGCCGCGCGGAACGGAACTCGCGCCGGCCAATTTGATTGCGGCGGCGGTTGGCCGCGCGGTACAATTTCCGCGGGCGAAGGGCTCCGCTGCCGGCCGGGTTCGCCAGGGAATTTCCGCGAATGACCAATGCCGCGGTGCGCCGCCTCGCCGTTCCAAGCCCGGATGAGCTGGTCGAACGCGCGCGCGCGATGGTGCCCGAGATCCGCGCCCTCGCCGAAGAGACCGAGCGCAACCGCGCGATCTCTCCGCACATCATCGCGAAGTTCCGCGAGGCCGAATTGCTGCGGACCTGCCGGCCCAAGGAATTCGGCGGCTTCGAATATGACGGCGAGACCGCGCTCCGGATCGCGCTGACGATCTCGGCCGCCTGCGCCTCGACCGGCTGGGCGGTCAACGGCGCGGTCTCCAATGGCCGCTCGATGAGCCATTTCCCGATCGAGACGCAGCGCGAGATCTGGAGCACAGACGAAGATCCGTTCAGCTGCGCCTGCTTTGCCCCGACCGGCACGGCCGTGCCGGTCGATGGCGGCTACATCCTCAACGGGCACTGGTCTTTCGCCAGCGGCGTCGATCATGCCAGCTGGGCCTATCTCGGCGCCTTCATCACCCCGCCGGACCAACAGCCCCCGTATGAGGGCGCCTTCTTCCTGCTGCCGGTCGAGGATTGCGAGGTCATCGACAACTGGTTCGTCAACGGTCTCGCCGGCACCGGCAGCAAGGACATCGCGGTCCATGACGTGTTCGTGCCGGAGCGGCGCATCCTGTTGTTTTCCGACGCGCGCGCCGGCACGACGCCGGGGGCCAAGTATCACCGGAACCCGATCTACAAGATGCCGCTCTTGGTCCATGGCGCCTCGATGCTCGCCTCGACCGCGGTGGGGGCGGCGCGCGGCGCGCTCGACAGCTATCTGGAGATGATCAATTCAGGGCGCAAAACCCGCGGCGCGCTCGCCGGCGGGCAATTGCCGATGGCCGAGTTCGCCACCGTGCAATTGCGCTATGCCGAGGCGGCGTCGAATGTCGAGGCCGCGGAGCTCATTCTCCTCACCGACATGCGCGCGATGACGCAAAAGCTCTACGCCGGCGACAAGATCACAATCGCCGACCGCATCCGCTGCCGGCGCGACCAGGCCTACGTCACGAGGCTTGCGGTGCAGGCGGTCGAGACGTTGAACGCCGCGACCGGCGGCTATGGCCTCTTGCTGTCGAACCCGGTGCAGCGCGCCTGGCGCGACGTCAACGCTGTGGCGCGTCATGTCAGTTTGAACTGGGACGCTGTCGGCACGATGTATGGCCAGCACGCCTTCGGCCTCGAACCGAAGGGGCAGTATTAGACGGTGTGAATAGGAGTATTTGTCATCGTCATTCCCGCGCAAGCGGGAATCCAGGGGCGACAGGCTTCGTCGCCCGCTCTGGACCCCCCGCTTCCGCGGGGGTGACGACCCAGCGAGGAGGAACAGGAAGATGGCGGAAATTCTCGGGCTCGGCTGCACCCATTGGCCGACCTTGTGCGGCAAGAACGAGACGCTGACCGGCGTCTTCCACCGGGTGCTCGGCGCCCCCAATGTCGACCCGAAGGTCAAGGACCCGGCCAATTGGCCGAAGGAATTGATCGCCGAACTGGGCAACGACGACGGGCTGTCGGCGGCCAATCGCTGCGGCGAGCGGTTCGGCAACGATTTCCGGGCGATCCGCAAGATCCTCGACGATTTCAACCCGGATTTCGTGCTGGTGTGGGGCGACGACCAGTACGAGAACTTCAAGGAAGACATCATCCCGCCGTTCTGCATCCTCGGCTATGACCCGGAGTTCGACCTGAAGCCGTGGCACAACGGGAACGGCGGGAAGCCCAATCGCTGGGACGAGCCGGGCGAGTGGGCGATGCCATTGAAGGGCCATCGCGAGGCCGCGAAATACATCGCCACCGGCCTGATCGAGAAGGGCATCGATCTGGCCTATGCGTATAAGCCGCTGCACCATCCGATGGCGCACGCCTTCGCCAACACCTTCCTTTATCTCGACTGGGACCGGAAGGGCTTCCCCTACCCGGTGATCCCGTTCGCGATCAACTGCTACGGCCGCAACCTGATCCAGGCCAAGGGCGGCTTTGGCCATCTTTACGGACCGCCGCGGCCGGAGGGCGAATTGGGCGACCCGCCCTCGCCGCATCCCTGGCGCTGTATGGAGGTCGGCGCCGCGATCGCCGAGGTGCTGGCGAAATCGCCCTATCGCGTCGCGCTCGTCGCCTCGTCGTCATGGTCGCATTGCTTCCTGTCGCCAAAGAACGGCTATCTGTGGCCCGACCATGAGGGCGACCGCATCCTGTTCGACGCGATCAGCCGCGCCGATTGGGGCACCTGGCGCAAGCGCTCGCTCGCCGATATGGAATTCTCCGGCCAGCACGAGATGCTGAACTGGATGGCGCTCGCCGGCGCCATGGAAGCGCTCGATAAAAAGAAGCCGGTGATCCAGGATTACATGGAGACCTACATTCTGGCTTCGGACAAATGCTTCCTGTCGTTCCCGGCCTAAGGGCGACGCAGCAATAGTTGGGTCCCTGCGCAGGCAGGGACCCATTCTTCGATTTGCTCCACACCGGGGCGCGGGCCCGCAGTCATCACCGCTTTCGCCACCGTGGAGCAGCCACGCGATGGGTCCCTGCCTGCGCAGGGACCCTGTTTTAGGTGGTCCCAGGAGGCGTGATGGACGGCGGACCAACGGGAACCGGGATCGGGCAGCCGGTCCGGCGCCGCGAGGATCTGCGCCTGCTGACCGGTAACGGGCGCTACAGTGACGATGTCAATCTGCCCGACCAGGCCTATGCGGTGATGATGCGCTCGCCGCACGCGCATGCCGTGATCCGGCGGATCGACACCGCGGCGGCGCGCGCGATGCCGGGCGTCCTTGCCGTGCTGACCGCTGACGATGTGCGAGCCGACGGGCTCAAACCGCTGCCCAACATCGCCAACAGCCACCCGGCCGATATCAGTATCCAGAACAAGGACGGCTCGCCGGTCGTCCGGCCAATGCAGACCGCGATCATCGGGCCCGAAGTGTGCCATGTCGGCGAGATCGTCGCGGTCGTCGTCGCGGCGAGCCTCGCCCTGGCGAAGGACGCGGCCGAGCGGGTCGCGATCGACTACGAGGTGCTGCCGTCGGTGTCACACGCCCTGACGGCGGCCGAGCCCGGCGCGCCGCGGGCGCGGCGGGACAGCCCTAACATCATCCTCGACGGCGAAGTCGGCGACCGCGCGGCGACCGACGCGGCGTTTGCCGGTGCCGCGCATGTCATCCGCTTCGACACCTGGGTGCAGCGGGTCGCTGGCGTGCCGATGGAGCCGCGCGCCGCAGTGGGCGAGTTCGACCCGGCAAGCGGCCGCTACACGCTTCACGCCGGGGCCGGCGGCGCGGTCAGTCCGCGGCGCGACCTGGCGATCGTGTTGGGCGTGCCGGCCGGGCAGTGCCGCATGGTGATGCACGATATCGGCGGCAATTTCGGGACGCGCGGCGGCTTCAACCCGGAATTCGCGATTGTTGCCTGGGCGGCGCGGCGGGTCGGCCGCCCGGTCAAATGGACCGGCGACCGCAGCGAATATTTTGCGGCCGATCACCAGGCGCGCGATCTCGCGGTCTCCGCCGAACTGGCGCTCGATAAGGACGGCACCTTTCTCGCGATGCGCGGCTCGAACCTGGTCAACCAGGGCGCCTACGCGCTCGCCTTCGGCTCCCTCAACAAGGGGGTCGAGATCATGTCGAGCATCTACCACGTGCCGGCGGTGCATTTCCGCGCCCGCGCCGCCTTGACCAACACGGCGCCGACCCGCCCCTATCGCAGCTCGGGCCGCCCCGAGGTCATGTTCGTCATGGAGCGGCTGATCGATCTGGCGGCGCGCCAGACCGGCATCGACCGGATCGAATTGCGCCGGAAGAACCTCGTGCCGGAACGGGCGATGCCGTACACCAATCCGTTCGGCATGGTCTATGACAGCGGCCATTACCACGAGGTCATGGAGCGCGTGCTGGCCTTGGCCGATTGGCAGGGCTTCCCGGCGCGCCGTGCGGCGGCGAAGGCGCACGGCAAGTGCCGCGGGATCGGCATCGCCAATTACGTCGACACCGCGACCGGCGCGCCGCGCGAGAAAGCCGAAATGACGGTGCTGCCCGAAGGCATTGTCGAGGTTGTCATCGGCACGGTGTCGCAGGGGCAGGGGCACGAGACCAGCTTTGCCCAGCTTGTGACCGAATGGCTCGGCGTGCCCATTGACAGCGTGCGCCTCGTCACCGGCGACACCGACCGCGTCTCAGTTGGCGGTGGGGCGCATTCCGGGCGGGCGCTCAGGCTCGGCAGCATCGTCATGCTGAATTCGTCAAACGAGATCATCGATAAGGGGCTGAAGATCGCCGGCCACATGCTGGAGGCCGCGCCGGCCGATCTCGAATTCGCCGCCGGCGAGTTCCGCGTCAAGGGCACCGACCGGGCGATTGGCATCTTCGCGGTCGCCCGAGCCGCGATCGAGCGCCCCGACCTGCCGGAGGAATTGCGCGGGCCGTTGCGCGGCACCAGCGACGAGACCGTCAACCTCGCGGCCTTTCCCTATGGCTGCCATGTCTGCGAGGTCGAGGTCGATCCCGACACCGGCGCCCTCGATCTGGTGCGCTACAGCGCGGTCGACGATGTCGGGCGCGCGGTCAACCCGATGATCGTGCACGGCCAGGTCCATGGCGGCATCGTGCAAGGCCTGGGGCAGGCGATGGGCGAACAAATCGTCTACGATCGCGCCAGCGGCCAGATCCTCTCCGGCTCGTTCATGGATTACACGATGCCGCGCGCCGACACCGTGCCGTTCTTCGCCTGCGAGCTCTCCGAGGTGCCGAGCCCGACGCATCCGCTCGGCATCCGCCCCGCCGGCGAGGGTGGCACCACCCCGGCGCTCGCGGTGGTGATCAACGCAATCGTCGATGCGCTCAGGGATTTCGGGGTCAGGCACATCGAGATGCCGGCAACCCCTGAACGCGTCTGGCGCGCGATCCAGCAGGTAAACGATAATCAAAGCCAAACACACAGGGGGACAGAGCTATGACGGATTTGCGCATCCTCACCAGCAAAGGAACGGACGCAATCCTTGAAGACGCCACGGTGCAGGATTTTGCCGCCGGTTTGCGCGGCCCGCTGCTGCGTCGCAACGACGACGGCTACGACGCGGCGCGCCGGGTGTGGAATGGCATGATCGACCTGCGCCCGGCATTGATCGCCCGCTGCGCCGGGGCCGCCGATGTGATCGCGGCGGTCCGTTTTGCCAGGGAGCGCGAACTCCTGGTCTCGGTCAAGGGCGGCGGCCACAACATCACCGGCAACGCCGTTTGCGAGGGCGGGCTGATGATCGACCTGTCGCCGATGAAAGGAGCGCGGATTGATCCGCGCAATCGCACGGTGCACGCCCAGGCCGGCCTGACCTGGGGCGAATTCAATCGCGAGACGCAGGCTTTCGGGCTCGCAACCACCGGCGGTGTCGTCTCGACGACCGGGATTGCCGGGCTGACACTGGGCGGCGGTCTCGGCTGGCTGATGGGCAAGCACGGGCTCAGCTGCGACAACCTGATCTCGGCCGACATCGTTACCGCCGACGGCAAGTTCCTGACGGCGAGCGCTGACGAGAACCCCGATCTTTTCTGGGGCCTGCGCGGCGGTGGCGGCAATTTCGGTATTGTCACCTCGTTCGAGTATCGCCTCCATCCGGTCGGGCCGGTATTGGGCGGCATGCTGATATACCCGCGAGACAAGTCGCGCGAGGTGCTGCGGTTCTACCGCGAGTATGCGCGCAGCTGCCCGGACGAACTGACCGCCTTCGCTGCGATGATGACGTCGCCGGAGGGCGCGCCGGTGGTCGCGATGGTGTTTGGCTACATCGGGGATCTCGCCGCGGGCGAAAAGCGCTTGGCGTCGGTTCGCAAGTTTGGAGCGCCGCTCGCCGACACGGTCGCACCGATCTCCTACGTGCAGCTCAATTGCCTGCTCGATGCGGCGGTCCCCTACGGCGGGGTGCAGCGCTACTGGAAATCGAGCTTCCTGAAGGAACTGGGCGACGATGTCCTTGGGATCATGATCGATCGGGCGGAGACCATGCGTGCGCCGATGTCGATGGTCGGTTTCTTTCATGTGCACGGCGCTGCGACCCGGGTGGGCCGTGATGACACGGCTTACAGCCTGCGCGACGATCAATGGGATTACGACGTGATCTCGCAGTGGACCGACACCGTCGAGTTGGCGCATCATATCCAATGGACGCGGGACTATTGGTCGGCTGTCGAGCCCTACGCGACCGGCGAGGTTTATGTGAACCACTTGGACGCCGAGGAAGCTAACCGGATCCAGGGAGCCTATACCCGCAATTATGACAAGCTTGTCTCGCTCAAAAACAAGTATGATCCGACCAATCTGTTCCGCCTCAACCAGAACATCAGGCCAACCGTTTGAAGCGATGGAGGTCGCAATGGCACGCATCAAGCACATCGCATTGACGACAAAGGAGCCGGCGAAAGTCGCCGAGTTCTACAAATCGGCCTTCGGCCTCAGGGAATTGCGGCGCAGCCCCAACGGCGCGGTGTTTCTGACCGACGGCCACATCAATGTGGCGATCCTCAACACCAAGGGGGAGGAGTCGCCCGACATGGGGGCGCACGGCCCGCACTTCACCGGCGTTCATCATTTCGGCTTTGAGGTCGACGACCTCGACGAGGCTTGCCATAAGCTCGAGGGCGCGCACGGCCAGCGGCTGACCGCCAAGGACCATGTCGATGCGACGATGGCGGCCGGCGGCCACGCCAATTTCGAGATGAAATGGGCCGGCCCCGACGGCGTCGTCATCGACATCTCGCACACCGGCTGGGAAGGCACGGACTGAGCGACAAACCGGTGTCATTTCGGGATCGCCCACGGGGCGAGACCCGGAACCCATAAACACCAGCCTCTGAACAATGGGTTCCGGGTTCGCCGCTGCGCGTCGCCCCGGAATGACCAATCTGGAAGGGAGGACAGGGCGATGACAGGCAATTTCACGATCTGCGTCGGGACGGTCGGCAGCGGTGCTTGGCTCAGCCCCGATGGCGGCGAGAGCTGGCGGCGCGTCGGCAAGGGCCTCGGCAACGAAAGCCGCATCTTCGGGCTCAGCGTGCATCCGCGGGAGCCGCGCACCCTGTTCGCCGGCGCCAATGACGGCATCTACAAGAGCACCGACGGCGGCATGAGCTTCGAGCGGCTCGAAGTCGCCGATGAACAGCCTCGATGTCTGGCGGATCGCGATCGATCCCGCCAATCCCGACATCATCTTTGCCGGGACGAGGCCGGCCGCGCTCTTCCGCTCGAAGGACGGCGGCGCGCATTGGCAGAAGCTCCCGGCCGAGATCGCCGAGGAATGTCCCAATGTTGGCGTGCCGCGGGTGACGGCGCTGACCGTCGATCCCTCCGACCATCGCATCGTCTGGGCCGGGCTCGAAGTCGATGGCGTCAGGCGCAGCACCGATGGCGGCGACAGCTGGACCCGGATCGCCGCGGAGGGAATCCCCGACCCCGACATCCACGACATCGCCGTCACCGTCAATGGCGGCACCACCGTGTTGACCAGCACGCCGCGCGAGATCTTCGCCAGCCGCGACCGCGGCGACAGCTGGTACCCGCTGATGGTGGGCGACCAGTTTCCCCTGCGCTATTGCCGCCATCTGGCGCAGAAGGCCGACGACCCGGAGACGCTCTTCGTCGCGACCGGCAACGGCGCGGCCGGCGACGCCGGGGCGATCCAGCGCTCGAAGGACGGCGGCAAGAGCTGGCAGATGCTGCCGCTGCCGGCCGAGCCCAATTCGCCGATCTGGAACTTCGCGACGCATCCCGCCGACCCCGGCCGTCATCGTCGCGTGCAGCCATTACGGCGAGCTGTTCGCGAGCGACAATGCCGGCGATACCTGGAAGAAGCTGCGCCGCGAGTTCACCGAGATCCGCGCCGTCAGCTGGGTCCCGAATTAGCCGCGCATTGACAGTCATTCCGGGGCCCGAGCCAAGGCGAGGGAACCCGGATACCCATATTCGCAGAGGCCGTGTTCATGGGTTCGGAGCTCGCCGCTCCGCGGCGCCCCGGAATGACGACATTTGAGTTGAACAAAGAACGAGCATTTGGGATGAGCAACCGAGCCACTACCCTTTGCTCCGGCCGCGTCCCGGGACCCAGCCGCCGACGCTCTATCCCGACTACCAGAGCACGGTGAAGCGGGCGCCGAAGCGCGCGCCGCTCCGCTTCGAGCACACGCTGTCGGAACTGACCGGCCCGGTCTTTGCCGACCGCTGGGCCGGACCGGACGCGACCGACCTGACCCGCCAGCACAAGGGCGCGCCGCTCGGCGAGCGCATCATCGTCGAGGGGCGGGTCCTCGACGAGGACGGGCGCCCGGTCGCGGGCACGCTGATCGAACTGTGGCAATGCAACGCTGCCGGCCGCTACCACCACCCGGTCGACCAGCACGACGCGCCGCTCGACCCCAATTTCACCGGCGCCGGCCAGGTCGTCAGCGGGCCGGATGGCGGGTACCGCTTTCTGACGATCAAGCCCGGCGCCTATCCCTGGCGCAACACGCCCAATGCGTGGCGGCCGGCGCATATCCATCTCGGCGTGTTCGGGCCGGGTTTTGCCACCCGGCTTGTGACGCAGATGTATTTCCCCGGCGACCCGCTCCTCGCCTACGACCCGATCTTCCAGAGCACGGCGGACGCCGCGGCGCGCGAGCGGCTGATCTGCGCCTACGAACCGGAGCTGAGCGAGGCGGAATGGGCGCTCGGCTACCGCTTCGACCTGGTGCTGCGCGGCCGCGACGCGACCCCGGTCGATCCGGTCTGAGGCAGGCCGCGCGATGGCCGACAAGCTGATCCCGACCCCGTCGCAGACGGTCGGGCCGTTTTTTCATCTCGGTATGGCGCGTGCCGAATGGAGCGACCTGACCGCCGAGAACCCGGCGGGCGAGAAGATCGCGATCGAGGGGCGGATCATCGACGGCGACGGCGCGCCGGTGCCGGACGCGATCATCGAACTGTGGCAGGCCAACGCCGCCGGCCGCTACAACCATCCCGACGACCGCCAGGAGGACAAGCCGCTCGACCCGCATTTCCGCGGCTTTGGCCGGGCCGCGACCGATGCCGAGGGGCGTTTCCGCGTGGTGACGATCAAGCCCGGCCCGGTGCCGGGTCGCGGCAATGCGCTGCAGGCGCCGCACATCAACATCGCGCTGTTCGCGCGCGGGCTGTTGATCCATCTCTACACCCGGATCTATTTCGCCGACGAGCCGGCCAATGCCGCCGACCCGCTGTTGGCGTCGATCGAGGACGAAGCGGTGCGCGGCACCCTCCTTGCCAAGCGCGCCCCGGGCGGTAGCCCGGCGCTCTACCGCTTCGACATCGTCCTCCAGGGCGAGAACGAAACGGTGTTTCTCGACATCTGATAAGGCTCTCGCCGGGACTGCGATTGCTTACAGCAGTTGGCCGCCATCGACCGAGATCGTCTACCGGTGACCCAGCCGGCGAGCGGGGAGATCTTCATGTCTCCCGCCTTTGTCCAATTCGCTCGCTCGTGCGATCATGGCCTGGGTCGCCGCCGCTTCCCAGCGCAAAGCGTCGCAGCCAGCAGTGGAATAAAACGGTCCGGTTGCGTTTGCCTCGGCGAGGGATAAGCTCGATCGCTCACGGCAGCGAGGCGGCGGTGTTGGCAGAAGCGGAAAGGATCGCGGGGGTTCGCCTGCCGGGCCGCGGCGGCCGGCCGTCGCGTCTCGAATCGGCGCAGCTCTCGGACCGCATCCTCGATGTCGCCACCGCGCTGTTTCTCGGCGACGGCTTCGGCGCCACCAGCATCGAGGCGGTGGCCAAGCACGCCGGCATCTCGAAGCGCACCTTCTATCATCGCTTTAGCGGCAAGGAGGAAGTGTTCGAGGCCGTGGTGCGGCGGCTGATCGAGCGCTGGACGCCGTCCTTCGATGCGGCCGTGCTCGACGCGCCGGACCTTGCCGAAACGCTGCGCCGCGCGGCCGAATACATGCTCCGCGTAGCGCTGACCCCGGAGGCGCTCGCCTTGCACCGCATCGTGATCGCCGAGGCGCCGCGCTTTCCCGGCCTCGCCCGCATCATGCACGATCTCGGCGCTGCCGCCGGGATCGAACGGTTCGCGCGCTATTTCGAACAGCGCATCGCCAGCGGCGAGTTGCGGCCGATCGATCCGCGCTTTGCGGCCGAGCAATTCATCCTGATGCTGGTGAGCGGACCGCGCCGCCGCGCTCTGGGCCTTGGCGCGCCGCTCGGCGAGGCCGAGCTGCGCGACTGGATCGACCAAAGCATCGCGCTGTTTCTCGACGGATATCGCCGCCCAGGGGAGCGAGCATGATCAAAAGCCTGTCGCTGCTGACCCGCCGGCCCGAGCTGTCGCACGAGGAGTTTGTCCGGCATTGGGTCGAGATCCACGCGCCGTTAGCTCATGCCGTGCCCGGCGTCAGGCGCTATGTGCAGAACCATATCAAGGGGGAGCGCGGGGGGGAGCGCGGGCGGGCCGACATCCCGGAGACCGAAGTCGCGGTCGATGGCATCGCCGAACTCTGGTACGACGATCGCGCCGCGATGGACCGCGCCAACGCCTCGCCGGAGGCAAAGCGGCTGCATGATGACGGCGCCTTGTTCATCGGCAGTATCAAGACGTTCATCATCGAAGAGAAGATGATCATCCCCATGTCGGGGTGAGGCAAGGCGAAGAGGCGGCCCAGGAGGCGATGATGAGCCCGATTATCCGCCCGACTCGCTTCGCGCGGGAAGCCCCGGCCTTGCAGGCCGATTACGATGGGTGTTGGGTTCACGGGGTAAACGCACGCCGCCATCCGGGTCCCTGCGCAGGCAGGGACCCATGGTTCGCCTCGCGCATCCTGTAACCCTGATTTCCAGCGTCAGAGCGAATGCGAGATAGGTCCCTGCCTGCGCAGGGACCCGCGGTTGGAGGTCGTCGAAGACCACCAGTCATAGCAGCCCAGCGATTTCCGCTGCGCCCGCTTGCGTTGACACTCCGGGGGCCGCGGTCTAAGTCAAGAGCCGCTTGGGATTTGGCGGAACATTCCGCATGACATCGGACCCGCGGCCGCTCTCGCCGCATCTTCAGATCTATCGCTGGCAGCTGACCTCGGTGCTGTCGATCCTGCACCGGGCGAGCGGGGTTTGGCTCGCCGCCGGCGCGATCCTCCTGGTGTGGTGGCTCGGCGCGGCGGCGAACGGGCCGGTGGCCTATGCCGGGGTCCAGGCGTTTGTCGGCTCGTGGCTCGGCCTCGTCCTGCTGTTCGGCTGGAGCGTTGCGCTGTTCTATCACCTGTGCAACGGGCTGCGGCATCTGTGGTGGGATACCGGGCATGGCCTCGAACTGCCGAGCGTCTATGCCGGCGGCTGGATCGTGGTCGGCGCGACGATCGCGCTGACCGTGATCGCCTGGGTCGCCGGCATCGCGCATTGGAGCCGATGAGGTGGCAACGCCGCGCCTGCGCTCGCCCCTGAGATCGCCGCTCGGCCGCGCGATCGGGCTCGGCTCGGCCAAGGAAGGGGTCGAGCATTGGTGGGCCCAGCGGGTCACCGCGCTCGCGCTGGTACCGCTCGCGCTGTGGTTTGTCATCGCAATCATCGAGCTGGCCGGCGCCGACCGGACGCTGTTCGTCGATTGGGTCCGCCATCCGTTGCCGGCGGTCTTCCTGGTGCTGCTGCTGATCGCCACCTTCTATCACGGCGCGCTCGGGCTGCAGGTCGTCATCGAGGATTATGTCGAGAACGAAACCGTGCGGTTCGGGCTGGTGATCGTGATGCGCCTGGCCGCGATCGTCTTCGCCGTGTACGGCATCCTCGCCGTCCTCAAACTCTCGCTCGGCGCCTAGAAGGGCGCGCAAATCCCGCGGAGTTGCGTCATGCCTCCCGCCTATCCGATCACCGATCACGAATATGACGTCGTCGTCGTCGGCGCCGGCGGCGCCGGCCTGCGCGCCACCCTGGGCACCACCCTCGAAGGGTTGAAGACCGCCTGCATCAGCAAGGTGTTCCCGACGCGCAGCCACACCGTGTCGGCGCAGGGCGGCATCGCAGCCGCGCTCGGCAATATGAGCACCGACGATTGGCGTTGGCATATGTACGACACCGTCAAAGGATCGGACTGGCTCGGCGACCAGGACGCGATCGAATTCATGTGCCGCCAGGCGATCCCGGCGGTCATCGAACTCGAACATTTCGGGGTGCCGTTCTCGCGCACCGAATTGGGGCAGATCTACCAGCGGCCGTTCGGCGGCCACATGATGGAATACGGCGAGGGCGCGCCGGCCAACCGCGCCTGCGCCGCCGCCGACCGCACCGGCCATGCCATCATCCACACGCTCTATCAGCAGTCGCTGCGTCACAACGCCGAGTTCTTTGTCGAGTATTTCGCCCTCGACCTGATCATGGACGAGGAGGGCACCTGCCGCGGCGTCATGGCGTGGAACCTCGAAGACGGCACGATCCACCGCTTTCGCGCCCAGATCGTGATGCTTGCCACCGGCGGATACGGCCGCACCTATTTCACCTGCACCTCGGCGCATACCTGCACCGGCGACGGCAACGCGATGGTGCTGCGCGCCGGCCTGCCGCTGCAGGACATGGAATTCATCCAATTTCACCCGACCGGGATCTACCGCGCCGGCTGCCTGATCACCGAGGGGGCGCGCGGCGAAGGCGGCTATCTGACCAACAGCGAAGGCGAGCATTTCATGGAGCGCTACGCCCCGCACGCCAAGGACCTCGCCTCGCGCGACGTGGTCAGCCGGTCGATGGAGATCGAGATCCGCGCAGGACGCGGCTGCGGGCCGAACAAGGATTACATCGACCTCCATCTCGAGCATCTCGACCCGGCGATGCTGCACCAGCGCCTGCCCGGGATCGCCGATCTCGCGCGGATTTTTGCCGGGGTCGATATTGCCCGCGAGCCGATCCCGGTGGCGCCGACCGTGCATTACAACATGGGCGGCATCCCGACCAATTATCGCGCCGAGGTCATCCGCCCGACCGACAGCGATCCCGACGCCGTGGCGCCCGGGCTGATGGCGATCGGCGAGGGGGCGAGCGTCTCGGTGCACGGCGCCAACCGGCTTGGCTGCAACTCGCTCCTCGACATCGTCGTGTTCGGCCGCGCCGCGGCGCATCGCGCGGTCGAGCTGGTCCGCCCCGGGATGCCGCATGCGCCGCTGCCCGCGAGCGCCTGCGAAGAGGCCATCGCCCGGCTCGACGCGGTGCGCCAGGCCCGGGGTCCGCGCAAGACCGCCGAGATCCGTGTCGAGATGCAGCGCACGATGCAGAACAATTGCGCGGTGTTCCGCACCGCTGACGTGTTGAAGGACGGGGTCGACAAGATCGACCGGGTGGCGAAGAGCTATGCCGATCTTGGCATTTCCGACCGCTCGCTGATCTGGAACAGCGATCTCATGGAGGCCCTGGAGCTGAAAAACCTGCTGGAGCAGGCCGCCGTGGCATTGCATTCGGCCGCCAACCGCACGGAGAGCCGCGGTGGCCATGCGCGCGAGGATTTTCCCGAGCGCGACGACCAGAACTGGCTGAAGCACACGGTCGGCTGGCTCGACGGCGAGGGTACTGTGCGGCTCGGCTACCGCCCGGTGCACCTCAACACGCTCTCCAACGAGGTGCAGGCGTTCCCGCCCAAGGTGCGGGTCTACTGAGATGGCCGAATTCATGCTGCCCGCCAATTCCAAGATCGGCACCGGCAGGACCCACGCGCCGCCGGCCAATCCGCGGCGGTTGCGCCGTTTTCATGTCTATCGCTGGAACCCCGATGACGGGAAGAACCCGGTCGTCGACACCTATCCGATCGACCTCGCCGATTCTGGGCCGATGGTCCTCGACGCGCTGATCAAGATCAAGAACGAGATCGACACGACGCTGACCTTCCGCCGCTCGTGCCGCGAGGGCGTGTGCGGTTCCTGCGCGATGAACATCGATGGCGTCAACACGCTCGCCTGCATCCAGGCGATCGACGACATCAAGGGCGATGTGCGGATCTATCCGCTACCGCACCTGCCGGTCATCAAGGATCTTGTCCCCGACCTGACCCACATCTACGCGCAGTACCAGTCGATTCAGCCGTGGCTGCAGACCGAGAGCGCGGCGCCACCCGACCGCGAGCGGCTGCAATCCGAGGAGGAGCGCGCCCGGCTCGACGGGCTATGGGAATGCATTTTGTGTTTCTGCTGCTCGACCGCGTGCCCGTCTTATTGGTGGAGCGGCGAGCGCTACCTCGGGCCGGCGGTGCTGCTGCAGGCCTATCGCTGGATCGCCGACAGCCGCGACGAGAAGACCGGCGAGCGGCTCGACGCGCTCGAAGATCCGTTCCGTCTGTACCGCTGCCACACGATCATGAACTGCACCCGGACCTGCCCGAAAAGCCTGAACCCAGCCAAGGCGATCGCCGAAATCAAGAAGCTGATGGTGCTGCGGCGGTAGGGTTAAAACTCGTAGCGCCCGCGTTGGATGCGTGAACCGACGATCCGGCTCGGGCTGTCCGACGACTGCTCGGCGCCGATTCCGGCCGTTGGCGTGGCCATGACTGAACCGCCGGCCTCGACCCACGACGGCCTTACGCGCGGGCTGAGCCGCGCTCTGCGGGATTGTTCCTCGGTCGAGCCAGCTATGACACCCGATGCGGGCGCGGCAGGGCCGCGATCAGATAGATGCCGGCGCTTAGCGCCGTGATCCAAAAGCTGACAGGCCAGTCGGTGTAAAAAGCGAGAGCGATCCCCGCCCAGGCTTCCAGGAGGGCGAGGCCCGCGGAGAGGAGGAGACCGGCTCCGATGGTGCTCATCATCCGCTGCGCCGTCGCCGCCGGACCAACCATCAGCGCGAAGACCAGCAAGACGCCGACGATCTGCACGCATTCGGCGACCGCGAGCCCGACAATGGCTAGGAACAACACCGAATAAAGCCGGAGCGACACGCCTTTCGCTTCGGCCAATTCCGGCTGGAGGCTCGCGAACAACAGCGGACGCGAGATGAATGCCAGCGCGCCGACGCTGACGACACCCAGCCCGAGAAGCGCGCGTACGGTGGCTCGGTCGACGGCGAGCACATTGCCGAAAAGCAGGGTCGTCGCCTGAGCGGCGTAAGCCGTGAAGAAGTGCAGGAACAAGAGGCCAAGCCCGAGCGACAGCGCAAGGACGATGCCGATCGCGACGTCACGGTAGGCGAGCCGCTCGCCGATTGCGCCCATGCCGACTCCAGCCGTCACCGTCAACACCACCATGCCCCAGAGCGGCGCGACGCCGATCAGAACCGCTCCGGTGGCTCCGGTGAACCCGACATGCGAGAGCGCATGACCGGCGAAGGTTTGTCCGCGCAGCACCAGGAAATAGCCGACCAGCCCGGAGACAACAGCGACAATGGTCGCCGCCCCGAAAGCGTTCTGCATAAAATCGTAATCAAGCATCGGGGTGCGGCGCCTCGACGAGATCGTGCCGCTGCGCTGCTCCATGATCGTGGCGATGGGTGTCACGCTCCATGTCGTGGCCGCCCGACATGACGAAAATCCGACCCTGGACGCGGAACACGTCGATTTCCGCGCCGAAAAGGCGGGACAACACCGGTCCGGTGATCACCTCGTCAACCGTGCCGAGCGCCGCCTGACCACCTCCCAGGTAGAGCACACGATCGAGGGCGCCGAGCAGCGGGTTGAGCTCATGGGCACTGAACAGGATGGTGATGCCGAGTTCAGCCTGAAGCGAGCTTGCCAGCGCAACGACATCGCCTTGGTAATGCGGGTCAAGATTGACCAAGGGCTCATCGAGGAGCAGCAGCCGCGGGCGGCCGACCAGTGCTTGCGCCAGCAACAGGCGCTGCCGTTCGCCGCCCGAGGTCTCAGCGAGCGGTCGCCGCGCCAACTCGGCGGCGCCGACCAGATCGAGAACGCGATCGACCTCGATGCGCACTCTCTTGCTGGGCAACGGCAGGCCGAGCCGGTGGCCATCGACAACGCCGGCGACAAAGTCCCACCCGCTCAACCGAAAATGTCCGCCCGTGCTGCGGGTTTGCGGCATATAGCCGATTGACGAATTGCCGCGAACCGCCGGCCGGCCGAGGACGCGGATGGCGCCGTGACTCGCGGGCACGAGGCCCAGGATGGCGCGCATCAGCGTCGTCTTGCCGGCGCCGTTTGGCCCGAGCACGCCGATAAACTCGCCCGGCACGATTTCCAGGCTGACCCGAGCCAGCACATCGCGGCCACCGAGCTGCAGCGTCACGTCCTGAAGTTCAATGGCGTTCATCGGCTTTGCTGTGAAGCGCCCGATCGATCGCATCAAGCTCGCTCAGCATCCAACCCTGATAATTCATGCCGGCTGGTTCGGTCTCGGTGGCGCCAACCACGGGAACTCCGGAAGTCTGGGCGATCTTCCGCATTCGTGCGGCAACGGGATCGCTCGCCTGGCTGTTGTAGATTAGGAGCTTGACCAGATGTGTCTTGAGGTCGTTCTCGAACGCGGCGACGTCGGAAGCGCTGGGCTCGGTGTTGTTCATCACCGCAAGCTGGAAGGCCTGATTTCGGACCTGCATGCCAAGCGCAGCGAACATGTAGCCGAAGACCGATTCCGTCGCCGTGACCGGCGTGCCGGCCAAGCGGGCATGGAGTTCGCTGATTTTCGCCTGAAGGGGACGCAACGATTTCTCAAGCTGACCCAGGCGCTCCTCGTACCCGGCCTTGTGGATCGGATCTATGGCAATCAGGACGTCCGCAAGCGTCTTGGCCAGCGCCGGCATCGTTGCCGGGTCGTACCAGATATGCGGGTTGTCCCCGGTCCTCTTCCCGACCAGTTCGGCGACGACGATCGTCTTGCGGCTGGCCGAGCGCGCGGCCGCAAGGAGTTTCTCCATCCACGGATCGTAGTCGATGCCGTTATAGATGACGACCCGCGCAGCCGCGACATCCCGGCCGACCGATGGGCTCACCTCGAACAAATGCGGATCCTGGTCGGGATTGCTGAGGATGCTGCTGACACTGACGTCCGGGCCGCCGATCTGTTTGGCGATGTCGCCGTAAAAGTTTTCGGCCGCGACGATCTTGATTGGGTTCGCCGTCGCGAATGGCATCGTCGCGGCGAGGTAGAATAGCCCGGCGAGAACGAGCCTGGCTGCAGAACCGGCCCCGCGACCGAATGCTAGCATCGGACATGCCCGGCTGGCTCGGCATCGCGGCACGATGAACAAGACCCGGAGATTTCAAGCGTTTCGGCCTCGACTTTGAACCCAAGCCGCTCGCTCCATTCGCCGACGACCGAAGCGATACGGTGGTCCTCAAGTTCGACCGTGGTGCCGCAGCGCCGGCAGATCAGAAATTGGCTGACATGCGGATGGTCCGGATGGGCGCAGGCGACAAAGGCTTTGCGCGATTCGAGCCGGTGCGCGAGGCCGTGGGCGACAAGAAAGTCGAGGCTGCGATAGACGCCGGCGGCAGTCGCCGAACGCTCGGCACGCAGCCGGTCGAGCAATTCATACGCAGTGAGCGGACCGGGTGCCTGTGCCAGTATCAGGAACACCTGGCGGCGCAGCCGCGTCAGGCGCGCGCCAGACCGCCGGCAGATCGCCTCGGCATCGGCTAGGGTCGGAAGAATTTCTTGTATCATTGGGTCGGTCCTGGCTCACTGGGTGATACTTTATATCAGGATTAGCCCTTGGCAAGATCGACGCACCCCCTTGCCGTGGCTGCCGCTCCCGTGGCGCCGAGCCCGCCCGCTCGAGAAGGGCGCCGGCCCTCCGGCCAGGAAAGCCGTTGCGGCAGCCGCGATTTGGCGCTACCCCGTTCACGACAGAGGCATTTTTGACGGCGCCGGTTGGTGGGATGGCGGGCAACCTCGTTCAGGGCGCTCTGTTCACCGTGATGGTGGTTCGCGCAGGAATGCTGCGCGATCCCGCCTTCGCTTACGAGTTGGCGCAGCAGGTCGAGCGCAGCCCGCGGTTTTTTCTGCACGCGCCGGTGGTGCTCGACCTCAAGGACGCCGACGGTTTCGCCGCGGCGGCCGAGTTTGTCCAGGCCGCGGAGCTGTTGCGCGAACACACGCTGGCCCTGGTCGGCGTGCAGAACGCCGAGCCGGCGCAGCTCGCAGCCGCCGCCGCGGCCGGGCTGGCGAGCTTCGCCCCGAGCGCGACCCAGCCGGGCCGCCGCGCTGCGCGTCCGGCCGCCGCTGCCGCGCCCGCGGCGCAGCCGGCGCGGGCATCGGCGCGCCTCGTCACGACGCCGGTGCGCTCGGGGACGCAGATCTATGCCCGCGGCACCGATCTCATCGTGACCGCGTCGGTCAGCCCCGGCGCCGAGCTGGTCGCCGACGGCAACATCCATGTCTACGGCCCACTGCGCGGCCGCGCGCTGGCCGGAGCGAGCGGCGACACCGGCGCGCGAATCTTCTGCTCGCGGCTCGAAGCCGAGCTGGTCAGCATCGCCGGGCGCTATCTGGTCAGCGAGCAGCTGCCGGCCGAGCAGCAGGGATCGGCGGTGCAGATCGCCCTTGTCGATGATCGGTTGACCGTCACCCGAAATTGACGCCTGATCATTAACGATAAGGGTTGCGCAGCGGTCTTCCCGCGCCGGAAAATGACGGTGCCGGGCAGGGGCCGCCGGTGGGACGAAAGCGGGGCGAGGGGGATTTTGGCGAAGGTCGTGGTCATCACATCGGGCAAGGGCGGGGTCGGCAAGACCACGACCGCCGCCGCTTTTGCCGCCGGGCTGGCGCTGCGCGGCCACAAGACCGTCGTCATCGATTTCGATGTGGGCCTGCGCAACCTCGACCTGATCATGGGGTGCGAGCGCCGCGTGGTGTTCGATTTCATCAACGTCATCAACGGCGACGCCAACCTCAACCAGGCGCTGATCAAAGACAAGCGCAACGACAACCTCTTTATCTTTCCGACCTCGCAAACCCGCGACAAGGACGCGCTCAAGCGCGAGGGGGTCGACCGGGTGCTGGAGGAGCTGAAAGCGCAGTTCGATTACATCATCTGCGACAGCCCGGCCGGGATCGAGCACGGCGCGATCACCGCGCTCTATTTCGCCGACAGCGCGATCATCGTGACCAACCCGGAAGTCTCCTCGGTGCGCGACAGCGACCGCATCATCGGCATTCTTGCCTCGCGCTCGCGCCGCGCCGAGCGCAACGAGCCGCCCGTCGAGCTGCACCTGCTCTTGACCCGTTACGACCCGGCGCGGGTCGCCAAGGGCGAGATGCTGACGGTCGAAGACGTCAAGGAGATCCTGTCGATCCCGCTGCTGGGCGTCATCCCCGAATCCGAATCGGTGTTGCGCGCCTCGAACACCGGGACGCCGGTCGCCTTCGACGACGACAGCCTGGCCGGCCGCGCCTATCTCGACGCGGTCGCCCGCTTTCTCGGCGAGCAGCGCGAGATGCGCTTCGTCAAACCCGAGCGCCGCAACTTTCTTCGCGTCTTGTTTGGTAAAGCGTGATGCGCCTGTTCGATTTGTTTTTCTCGCCGCACCGTCACAGCGCGGCCATCGCCAAGGAGCGCCTCAAGATCGTGCTGGCGCATGAACGGGCCGGCAGCGCTGCGCCCGATTTCCTGCCCCGAGCTGCAACGCGATCTGATCGACGTGGTCGGCCGCTACGTCCAGATCCGCGACGACATGATCCGTGTCAACCTCGGCAAATCGGGCGAGACTTCGCTGTTGGAGATCAACATCGAGATCGATGGCGCCAAGCCGATGCCGGTCCCCACCCGCCCGGGCCTCGCCAGCGCAACCCCGGCGACGCGGCCGGTCAACCCCGGCTGAACCGCACCCCCGGCTTCGTTCTCCTGGGTATTACCAGCCGTACCCACGCTCGCGGCGCTGTTGATCGAGCCGCTCGCTCTCCCGCGCCCATTCGTCGAACGCCTGTTGCTTCACCCGCTCCTTGGTGATCCCCTTCCACCAGCAGCCGGTCACCCCCTCATCGTCTTCGAGGGATTTCGCCGATGCCCAATAGCCGGGCGTGCCCCAGCCTCTGGTGAGGCATGCCGGGACGGTAAAGACCCAGGTCCAGGTGATGTACGTCGTGGCCGCCAAAACCAGCACTGCGACGATGACTCTCATCGGTTGCTCGCCGTAAGGGTGGGCGATTGGGCGCAACCGCGATCCTAGCCGTTAACCGTAAACGGTCGATTAGCGCGTCCGCGTGGCGCGCCGCAAGGCTCTCAGCACCAAGATCATGTGGTATGCACATTGGGCAGCTATCGCAGCAGCAAAGAGACGGCGGCATGATCGGAGGTCGATGATGACGGACACCGGATGGGGCGGCACGCTGATCCAGCATATCTCCGATCTGCCGGGCTATTCGCCGCCGGCGCATTCGGGCACGGTCAACCGCCGCCTCGTCGGGCGCGAGTTCGGCGCCGGCTTCGAGATGATCTTCGGGCAGGTCGCGCCGGGCGGCGAGGCGAGCCGGCATTACCATGTCGAGGAGGCGCAGATCGTCTACATCCTCAAGGGCGAGGCCGATGTGGCGCTCGGCGACGATGCGCCGCGCCGGGTCGGCCCGGGCACGGTGATCCGCATCCCGAAGGGGCTGGCGCACGAGATCGTGACGACGGGCGAGGAGACGCTCGAATGCCTCGTCCTCTATGCGCCGCCGCTGGGGCCGCACGGGTTTGTAGAGGTGCCGCGCAAATAATCGCGATGCGCCTCACCGACGAAGAACAGGCGATGCTCGCCGGCGAGCTGGGCGAACCGCGGCGCTGGGCGATCCTGCATCAGATCGCGGTCGGCGAATTCTTCGACGCCGCCGATCTCGTGCCGGTGTCGCAGGCCCACATCATGGCCGACACCGAGTCGCTCGGCGAAGCGGGCGTGCGGTTTCTCGAAAGCCTCGCCGCGAGACCTGAGGCCGAGCGGCGGGTGCGCGTGCCGACGCTGACCGATCCGCGCGGCCTCGATGTCGCGGTCTACAAGCGGCTCGGCCAGAGCGAGGCGATGCGGGCCATCGAGGCGCGCGCGATCGCCGCGCTGCGGGCCTTCGGCGTCCTGATGACCGACACCTGCATCAATTACCAGACGATCATGCCGCCGCTGCGCGGCGAGCACCTCGCGATGGGCGACACCGGCGTCGTCATCTATTCGAACAGCGTCTTCGGCGCGCGCAGCAATTTCGAGGGCGGGCCGTCGGCGCTGGCCGCGGCGTTAACCGGCCGCACGCCGCGCTACGGCTACCACCTCGACGAGTGCCGCCGCGCGACCCGGCGTTTCCGGCTCGCCGCGCGGCCGCGCGATCTCAGCGAATGGGGCGCGCTCGGCGGCATTATCGGCCGGGCCTGCGGCTCCTATTGGGAGGTGCCGCTGATCGAGGGGGTCGAAGATGTGCCCGGCTCCGACGCGCTGAAGCATTTCGGCGCGGCGATGGCGAGCTATGGTTCGGTGGCGTTGTTCCACATGCCGGGGGTTACCCCGGAGGCGGACGAATGGGGGCGGACCAGAGGCCCGCGGTCCGAAACGATCGGCCGCGGCGAGATCGAGGCCTTTGTCGCCTCCTATGGCGCGACCGGCGACAAGGTCGATGTCGTCGTCTTCGCGGCGCCGCAACTCTCGCTGATCGAGATGGCGGCGGTCGCCGATGCGCTGGCAGGCCGGCAGGTGCATCCCGAGACCACGCTCCTCGTTGCGACCTCGCCTGAGATCAAGCACGCCGCCGACCGCATGGGGCTGACCACCCGCATCGAAGATGCCGGCGCCGTCGTCGCCGCCGGGATCTGCTTCTACCAGAGCTATGCTGGCGAATTGGCCGAAGCCAATGGCTGGAAGCGGCTGCTGACCAATTCGGCCAAGCTCGTCAACATCATCGGCGGCTACGGCTACCGCCCGACCCTGGCGAGCCTGGAGCGCTGCGTCGATTCGGCAGTCGCCGGGCGGGTCGTGTGATGCCGATCATCCTGCGCTGCCACCAGGGGATCGGCCCGGCGGTGACCGGCGAGGCGCTCGTCGCCAGGGACAATTTCAGCGCGCGCTACGACCTCGACCGCAAAAGCGGCGTCTTCTCGCGCCCGACCCACCAGCTTGCCGGGCACAGCTATGTCGGCCGCATCCTCGTGCTCGACCAGGCCAAGGGAGGGGTCGCCACCGCCTGGATGCTGCGCGACATGAAGGAGCGCGGGATCGTGCCGCTGGCGCTCGTGTTCAACCGGGTCAACCCGATCCTTGCGCAAGGCGCCGCCTTCGCCGGGGTCGCGCTGGTCGACCGCTTCCCGGGCGATGTCACCGACCTGATCCGCACCGGCGATCGGCTGCGCGTCGATCCGGGCAACGGGCGTGGTGGAAATTCTGAACCGGGATTGCTGATGACCGACCTTCGCATCACCGCCGGCCCCTTCGCCTTCCTGGCGCGGCTGGAACGCGGCGCCGCCCCCCGGACCTGCGCGCGCTTCGCGGCGATGCTGCCCTACCGCGAGCGCCTCATTCATGTGCGGTGGAGCGGCGAGGCCTGCTGGATCCCGCTGGGCGCGCTCGATCTCGAACTCGGCTACGAGAACGCCACGAGCTACCCGGCGCCGGGCGAAGTGCTGCTGTACCCGGGCGGGGTCAGCGAGACCGAGATCCTGATCGCCTACGGCGCGGTGCGCTTCGCCAGCAAGGCCGGACAGCTCGCCGGCAACCATTTCCTGACGATCGTGGAGGGCTTGGACCAGCTCCGCCCGCTCGGCGAGATGACCCTGTGGCACGGCGCGCAAGACATTGACTTCGCGCGAGCCTGACGCGCCTCCCGGCCGGAAGGCTGCTTGAACCGGCTGGGCGCCGCCGGCATAGTGGCGCGAATGTCGAGAGGACCGCGCGATGTCCACCCTCTATCGCTACACCCTGCCGGTCGAGCAGACCGATTGGAAATTCGACGGCCACACCGAGGCCCACTTCCGCTGGGAATACGATGACGGCCGCGCCGGGCTGTTGCAGCTCTACGAAAAAGGCAAGCGCCAGCAATGGAACGCGGCCGAGCGGATCGACTGGTCGCAGGACCTCGATCCGGAAAATCCGATGCTGCTCGATGACCGCGTCATCGCGATCTACGGCACCGACATCTGGAACAAGATGACCCAGAAGGAGCAGCGCCAGGTCCGCCACCACCTGCAAGCCGCGCAGATCTCGCAATTCATGCATGGCGAGCAGGGCGCGCTGATCGCCACCGCCAAGATCGTCCAGAGTGTCCCCAACATCGACGCCAAATTCTATGCCGCGACCCAGGTCATGGACGAGGCGCGCCACGTCGAGGCCTATTCCCGGCTGCTGCACGAGAAGTTCGAGCTGGCCTACCCGATCACCCACGGCCTCAAATCGCTGTTGGAGAACGGCCTCAGCGACAGCCGCTGGGACATGACTTATCTGACGATGCAGATCCTGATCGAGGGGCTGGCGCTCGCCGCCTTCCAGCGCATCCGCGACCAGTCGAAGAACCCGCTGGCCGCCGCGGTCAACGCCTATGTGATGCAGGACGAGGCGCGCCACGTCGCCTTCGGCCGGCTCGCCTTGCGCGACTATTACCCGCAGCTGACCGAGGCCGAGCGTGACGAGCGCGAGGAATTCGTCGTCGACGCCTGCTGGCACATGCGCGACCGCTTCAACCAGCTCGAAGTGTGGCAGCGGCTCGGGCTGCCGGTCGAGCAATGCCTCGAGATCGTCGAGCACTCCGAGCCGATGAAGGTCTTCCGCAGCCGCATCTTCAGCCGCATCGTGCCGACGGTGAGGGATATCGGGCTGTGGGGACCGCGGGTGCAGGAGGCGTTCGCGGCGATGGGAGCGATCGAATTCGCCGATGTCGACGCCGCGGCGCTGCTCGAGAACGACGCGCGGGTCGCCGACGAATTCGACGCCAAGGCCCGACTGCGCGACGTGGCCGCCGAATAGAGCGGGGAGCGCGCTATGTCCGGTTTTACCACGCGGCCCGAGATTCGCGGCACCTTCGGGGTCGTCGCGACGACCCATTGGCTGGCGTCCTCGGTCGCGATGGGCGTCCTCGAAAAGGGCGGCAACGCCTTCGACGCGGCGGTGGCGGCCGGGTTCACGCTGCAGGTTGTCGAGCCGCATCTGAACGGCCCGCTCGGCGAGGCGCCGATCCTCGTTTACAGCGCGAAAAACCGCCGCTGCGACATGATCTGCGGCCAGGGGGTGGCGCCCGAGGCGGCGACGATCGCCCGCTTCAAGAGCCTCGGCCTCGACCTCATTCCCGGCACCGGCCTCCTCGCCGCCGCGGTGCCCGGCGCCTTCGACGCCTGGATGCGGCTCGTTGCGCGACTATGGGACGATGCCGCTTTCCGAGCTGATCCTTCCGGCGCTCGGCTATGCCGAGAGCGGCTACCCGGTGGTCGGGCGCATTCGCGACACGATCATGACCGTCGCCGAGCTGTTTCGCCGGGAATGGCCGAGTTCCGCCGCGGTCTATCTGCCGGGCGGCGCTCCGCCGGTTCCCGGGCGGCTGTTCCGCAACCCGGCGCTGGCGGCGACCTACCGCCGCGTGCTCGCCGAGGCGGAAGCGGGCGGCGGCAATCGCGAGCGCCAGATCGATCGCGCCCGCGACGCCTGGTATCGCGGCTTTGTCGCCGCGGCGATCGACCGCTTCTGCCGCACCGAGAAGGTGTTCGACGCCTCGGGCCGCCGCCACAGCGGGCTCCTGAGCGCCGACGACATGGCGCGCTGGCAGGCCCCGGTCGAAGCGCCGCTGACCTATGATTATCGCGGCTATACCGTGGTCAAGGGCGGGCCGTGGAGCCAGGGGCCGGTGCTGTTGCAGCAGCTCGCGCTGTTGCAGGGGTTCGACCTCGACGGCCTCGACCCGGTCGGGCCCGACTTCGTCCATATCGTCACCGAATGCGCCAAGCTCGCCTATGCCGACCGCGAGGCGTGGTACGGCGACCCGGATTTTGTCGACGTGCCGATGGCGACGCTTGCTCTCCCCGGCCTACAACGACGCGCGGCGCAAGCTGGTCGGCGAGCGCGCCTCGCTCGAATTGCGGCCGGGCAGCCCGGACGGGCGCACGCCTTACGTGCTCGTCGGCGGCGTTGGAGGTCGCGGCCGCGGCCGGTATCGGCGAACCGACGGTCGGCATGTATGACGGCATCGGCGAGCCGACGACCAGCGATTTGGGCGTCGTCTCCGGCGACACCGTCCATCTCGACATCATCGACCGCTGGGGCAACATGGTCTCGGCGACGCCGAGCGGCGGCTGGCTGCAAAGCTCGCCGGTGATCCCGGAGCTCGGCTTCTGCCTCGGCACCAGGCTGCAGATCTCCTGGCTCGACGAGCGCTCGGCCTCGGCGCTCGCGCCGAAGAAGCGGCCGCGCAGCACGCTGTCGCCGACCCTCGCGCTCAAGGATGGCGAGCCGGCCTTGGCCTTTGGCACGCCGGGCGGCGATGGGCAGGACCAATGGTCGGCGCAGCTCCTCTTACATCATCTGCATCACGCGATGAATTTGCAGGAGGCGATCGACTGCCCGGAATTCAACAATTTGCACGCGCCCTCTTCGTTCTATCCGCGCGCCGCCGATCCGGGCGCCCTCGTGCTCGAAGGCCGCTTCCCGGAACAGACGCTGCGCGCGCTGGAGGGGCGCGGCCATCGCGTGCGGCTCGGCGAGACCTGGTCGGGCGGACGGCTCACTGCCTGCGCGCGCGAAGCGACCCCGGAAGGCACCGTGCTTGAAGGCCGGCGCCAACCCGCGCGGGATGCAGACCTACGCGGTCGGGCGGTAGCCGAGGCTGGCCCCAATGCCCCTCTCCCGCATTGCGGGAGAGGGTGGCGGTCGCGCTAGCGACCGTCGGGTGAGGGTGGGCGCCACAAACTTGCCATTAAAGCCCCCTCACCCTGCCCTCTCCCCCGGTGGGGGAGAGGGAGAGGCTTTGGCGATCGCTCCCCGCGCGAGCGCGTCGGCGCGCTCGTTCTCCGGGTGGCCGGCGTGCCCCTTCACCCAGTGCCATTCGACCTGATGCGGTGCGGCGGCCTGCTCGAGGCGTTGCCACAGATCGATGTTCTTGACCGGCTTCTTGTCGGCGGTGCGCCAGCCGCGCGCCTTCCAACCCGGGAGCCACCGGGTGATGCCGTCGCGCAGGTACTGGCTGTCGGTGAAGAGTGCCACCCGGCACGGCCACTTCAGGGCTTCGAGCCCGGCGATCGCGGCCATCAGCTCCATCCGGTTGTTGGTTGTAAGCGCCTCGCCGCCCGACATCTCTTTCGCGACCTCGCCGTAGCGCAGCACGGCGCCCCAGCCGCCCGGACCCGGATTGCCGCTGCATGCTCCGTCGGTGAAGATCTCGACCCCGGGGCGCGCGATTGAGCGCCCCTGGGACAGGCTCTCAGACATCGATGCCATAGGCGGCCGGCCCGATGATGCCGCGGTGAAAGCGCAGCTTTCTGAGATATTCGAGCGGGTCCTTCGGGCGCACCAGGGCGCCCGCGGTCTGGTTTAGCCAGTCATAGAGCCGGGTTAACAGGAAACGCAGCGCGCTGCCGCGCGCCAAGAGCGGCAACGCCATCAGCTCGGATTCGTCAAGCGGCCGGGCGGCGCGGTAGCTCGCGACGAAGAGCCGCGCCTTGGTCACGTTGAAGCTGAGGTCCCCTTCGAAGCACCAGGCGTTGAGGCAGATCGCGATGTCGTAGGCGAGAAAATCGGTGCAGGCGAAATAAAAATCGATGAGCCCGGACAGCGTGCGGTCGCGGAAGAATACGTTGTCGGGAAACAGATCGGCGTGGATCACCCCGGTCGGGAGGTCGCGTCGGCCAATTCGCTTCGAGGACGGCGAGTTCCTCGTCAAGCTCGCGCGGCAATGCCGGGCTGCAACTCGCCGGCGCGCTCGCGGCAGCTTTCGTAAAGCGCGCGCCAGCCGGCAACGCCGAGGTCGTTTGGACGGGCCATCGCAAACGACTCGCCGGCAAGATGCAGTCCTGCCAGCGCGCCGCCCAGCGCCGCGCAGTGGAACGGCTCGATGCGGCGCGGCCACATGCCGTTGAGAAAGGTGACGATCGCCGCCGGGCGGCCGCACAGCTCGCGCAGCGCCTCGCCGTCCTTCGCCCGCAGCGGCGTCGGGCAGGCGACGCCGTGATGCGCCAGATGGTCCATCAGCGCGATGAAGAACGGCAGATCCGCGCGCGCCACCCGCTTTTCGTAGAGGGTCAGAATGAAATTGCCGCGCTCGGTGGTTAAAAGGTAATTCGAGTTTTCGACACCCTCGGCGATGCCCTTGCACGACAGCACCTCGCCGATGTCGTAGAGCGCGGCGAAGGCGCGCAGCTCGTCATCGCCGATTTCGGTATAGACCGCCATGAACCCAAGCTACGCCGTCATTGCGAGCGATGCGAAGCAAACCCGATGGGGAGCGCACCCTGGGGTCGAGATTGCCGCGTTGCTACGCTTCTCGCAATGACGGTAAATCCAGCGCCAACCCGGCTTGTGCGGCGGGCGAGGCTCGCCTAAAGTCGTGCCCGGCCCGGTGCGCACGGGACGCTAGCAAGAGTGATGGCAGGGAAGAAAGATGTCCGAACCGATCCCGGCGCAAAAGGCGCCCTATCAAACCACCGTCGAAGCCGGCAAGAGATATGTCTGGTGTGCCTGCGGGCGCAGCGCCAACCAGCCCTTCTGCGACGGCTCGCACAAGGCTGTCGGCCTCGCCCCGCTCGCCTTCACCGCTGAGAAGAGCGGCACGGTCTGGCTGTGCGGCTGCAAGGCGACCGGCGGCAAGCCCTTCTGCGACGGCACGCACAAGTCTCTCTGATCGCCGGTCCCCGCCGTTGCGTTCAGGATCGAGCCGCCCGCGGCGGCCTCGCCGGGCGCTGCGCGCCCGTGTGGCGCTCGCGCTGCTCGGGCTCGCCGCGCTCTGTGGGTGCGGCACGGTCTCCTCCTTGATTTCGTCTTCCGCGCCCATCGGGCCGTCGGCTGCGGCCTGCCCGAGCGCGGTCATCCTGCATCCGCTGGCGCAGACCGCCGTGTTTGCGCCGGGCGCGGCCCACCAGCCGATGGGCGTCGCGTTCTACGGCCTTTTGAGCGAGGTAGACGCCAAATGCGACGCGCGCGGCGGACGCGCTGCACGCCTCCCTGGATGTCATCGTGATCGGCGAGCGCGGCCCGGCAGCCGGGAAGGGCGACGGCGTCGACCTGCAATATTTCGTCGCCGTCACCGGAGCCAATCAGGCGGTTCTCAGCAAGCGGTCCTTCGCGGTTCACATCGCGGTTCCGGCCGACGCCAAGCGGGCCGGGGTCACCGATCATATCGAGGAAACGATCCCGCTCGCCGGCCAGGCCCCCGGCGATCTCAGCATCGTGCTCGGGTTTCAGCAGAGCCCCGAGGTCGTCGACTTCTACCGACATTTCCGCGGACTCTGATCTTTAGGTCCTATTCCAGAACGGCTGGCCTCTGTCCGCCCGGCGGTGCTACACAGGGGCGCCGTATGCACGCCCGCAGGAGAGGTCGCGCCCTGAGGCGAGTTCAGGGGACGCGGCGCCGAAGGAGCAACCGCCCCGGAAACTCTCAGGCAAAAGGACTGCGGGGGGAAGGGCGCTCTGGAAAGCGGCGGGCGAGTCGCGCGACTCGGCCGCTCACCGAAGGAGTAAGCCGCGGCCCGGTCGCACGATGCGGCCGGGTCCGGTGAATCTCTCAGGGCCCACGACAGAGGGGGCATCTCCCGGACGCAACCCGCGTCCGCCCGGCCGGAGGTGCGCCTGTGTCTGGTCCTGCCGAAGCGGCGCCGTTGCGGCACACCCCGCTTTACGATCTGCACCGCGCGCTGGGCGCCCGCATGGTCGCCTTTGCCGGCTATGAGATGCCGGTGCAATACCCCTCGGGCATCATCGCCGAGCATCTCCATACCCGCGCCAACGCCGGCCTCTTCGATGTCTCGCATATGGGCCAGATCCGGCTCTTCGGCGCTGCGGCGGCGGGCGCCTTTGAGGCGCTGGTTCCAGGCGATCTGCAAGGCCTCGCGCCACGCCGGATGCGCTACACGCTGCTGCTCGACGAGGCGGGCGGCATCCTCGACGATCTGATCGTCACGCGAACCGATGATGGGTTGATGCTCGTCGTCAACGCCGCGCGCAAGGAAGATGACCTCGCGCATATCGCGGCGCATCTCGACCCCGCGGTCGCGGTCGAGCCGCGCTTCGAGCGCGCCCTCTTGGCGCTGCAAGGGCCGCTCGCCGCCGCCGTGTTGGCGCGTTTTGCCCCCGGCGTTGAACGGATGGCGTTTATGAGCGCGGCAGAAGTCATGATTGCCGGCGCGCCGTGCTTGCGTCACCCGTTCGGGCTATACCGGCGAAGACGGGTTCGAATTGTCGATGGAAGCCCCGGATGCCGTCGCGGTGGCCGAGGCGCTGCTGCGCGAGCCGGAGGTCGCGCCGATCGGCCTCGGCGCGCGCGACACGCTGCGCCTCGAAGCCGGCCTCTGCCTCTACGGCCACGATATCGACGAGAGCACGAACCCGGTCGAAGCGGGTCTCTCCTGGACCATTGCAAAGCGCCGTCGCGCTGCGGGGGACTTTCCCGGCGCGACTACCATTTTGCGGCAGCTCGCCGAAGGCCCCTCCCGCAAGCGCGTCGGCATCCGCCCCGACGGGCGCGCTCCGGCGCGCGACGGCACGACGATCCTCGACCCGGCGGGAAACCCGGTCGGCCGGGTGACCAGCGGCGGTTTTGGTCCGTCGGTCGGTGCGCCGATCGCGATGGGCTACGTCGAAGCGGCGCATGCCGCGCGCAGGCGCCGCGCTGGCGCTCGTCGTCCGCGATGTTGCCCGGCCGGCGCATGTCGCGCCGTTGCCGTTTGTTGCGACCCGCTACTACCGCCCCCATTCGTGAGGAGGAACGCCATGACCGCCACCCGGTTCACCAAGGACCACGAATGGGTCCGGCAGGAGGGCGATCTCGCCGTGATCGGCATCACCGATTACGCGCAGTCGCAGCTCGGCGACGTGGTCTATGTCGAGCTTCCCGAGATCGGCCGCCGGGTCGAGCGGGGCAAGGAGGCGGCGGTCGTCGAATCGGCCAAGGCGGCGAGCGAGGTCTACGCCCCGGTCTCGGGCGAGGTGGTCGCGGTCAACGAGGCGATCGTCGGCGATCCGGCCAAGGTCAATGCCGATGCGATGGGCGAGGGCTGGTTTATCAAGCTCCGCCTCGCCGACCCCAAGGAGCTCGACGGACTGATGGACAGGGCGGCTTACGACGCCTTCGTCGCGGAGCAGCCGTGATGCGCTATCTGCCGCTGACCGATGCCGACCGCGCGGCGATGCTGGCGGCGATCGGCGTCCCGTCGATCGAGGCGCTGTTCGCCGACGTGCCGGCGGCGGCGCGCCAGCACGGCCTCCTCGATCTGCCGCGGGCGATGGGCGAGCTCGAGGTCGAGCGCCGCCTTGGCGCGATGGCCGCGAAGAACATCGAGCGCCGGCGCGGTGCCGTGCTTTCTCGGCGGCGGCGCCTATCGCCATCACATCCCGGCGGCGGTCGACCACCTGATCCAGCGCGGCGAGTTCCTGACCTCCTACACCCCCTATCAGCCGGAGCTGGCGCAGGGCACGCTGCAATATCTGTTCGAGTTCCAGACCCAGGTCGCGCTGTTGACCGCGATGGAGGTCGCCAACGCCTCGCTCTATGACGGCGCCACCGCCTGCGCCGAGGCGGTGGCGATGGCCGGCCGCGTCACCCACCGCGACAAGGCGGTGCTGTCGGGCGGGCTGCACCCGCACTATCGCGAGGTGTGCGAGACCTATGCCCGGTTTGCCGGCAACGAGCTGATGGTCCGGGACGCGGCGCCCGGCGGCGGCGAAGACCTCGCCGCCCTCGTCGATGGCGACACCGCCTGCGTCGTCGTGCAGAACCCCGATTTCTACGGCGAGATCCGCGATTATTCGGAGCTGGCGGAGATCTGCCACCAGAAGGGCGCGCTCCTCGTCGTCATCGTCACCGAGATGCTGTCCCTGGGGGCGATCTGCCCGCCCGGCGAGATGGGCGCCGACATCGTTGCCGCCGAGGGCCAGTCCTTCGGCAATGCGCTCAATTTCGGCGGTCCCTATGTCGGCCTCTTTGCCAGCCGCGAGAAATTCGTCCGGCAGATGCCCGGGCGGCTGGTCGGCGAGACGCTCGACGCCGAGGGCAGGCGGGGCTGGGTGCTGACGCTCTCGACCCGCGAGCAGCACATCCGGCGCGAGAAGGCGACGAGCAACATCTGCACCAATTCGGGGCTGTGCGCGCTCGCCTTCACGATCCATCTGGCGCTGCTCGGCGAGGCTGGGCTTACGCGGCTCGCCCGGCTCAACCATGCCGCCGCGGTCGCGACCGCCGAACGGCTCTCGGCCATCCCCGGGGTCGAGCTGGTCAATGACCGCTTCTTCAACGAGTTCACATTGCGGCTGCCGCGCGCCGCGGCGGCGGTTGTCGATGCGTTGGCGGCGCGCGGCGTTCTTGGCGGCATCCCGGTCAGCCGCTTTTATCCCGGCCGGGCGGAGCTTGCGGATCTGTTGCTGGTGGCAGCGACCGAGATGGTCACGCCGGAGGATATCGACCGCTTCGACGCGGCGCTCCGGGAGGTGCTGCGATGAGCGAGTGGAGCCGGGCGCTGAGCGCGCCCGCAGCCCCTGACGCCGCACCGGCGCAGACGATCAGCGGCAACCGCGGGTTGCAGATCGAGGAGCCGCTGTTGTTCGAGCAGGATTCGCCCGGCCATTGCGGCGTCGATCTGCCCGAACCGGCGCCGTTCCGCTCGCGCCTGGGCGGGCTCGAACGGAACGGCCCGATCGGTCTGCCGGGGCTCAGCGAGCCGCAGATCGTGCGGCATTTCACCCGGCTGTCGCAGAAGAATTACGCGATCGACAGCGGCCTCTACCCGCTCGGCTCGTGCACGATGAAGCACAACCCGCGGCTCAACGAGAAGCTGGCGCGGCTGCCCGGCTTCGCCGATCTGCACCCGCTGCAGCCCGAGGCGAGCGTGCAGGGCGCGCTCGAGCTGATCGACACGCTGGCGCATTGGCTGAAGACCCTGACCGGGATGCCGGCGATCGCGCTGTCGCCGGCCGCCGGGGCGCAGGGCGAGCTGTGCGGCATCATGACGATCCGCGCCGCGCTCGAAGCGCGCGGCGACCGCCGCTCCCGCATCCTGGTGCCGGAATCGGCGCACGGCACCAACCCGGCGACCGCGGCGACCTGCGGCTATGCGATCGAGGCGATCCCGGCCAATCCGCGCGGCCGGGTCGACCTCGCCGCGCTCAAAGCGACGCTCGGCGGCGATGTCGCGGCGCTGATGCTGACCAACCCCAACACCTGCGGCCTGTTCGAGGACGAGATCCTCGAGATCGCCGCCGCGGTGCACGGGGCGGGCGCGTTCTTTTACTGCGACGGCGCCAATTTCAACGCGATCGTCGGGCGGGTGCGCCCCGCTGATCTCGGCATCGACGCGCTGCAGCTGAACCTGCACAAGACCTTCTCGACCCCGCATGGCGGCGGCGGTCCGGGCAGCGGCCCGGTCGCGCTGGCGGCGGAGCTGGCGCCGCACGCGCCGCTGCCCTGGCTGGTGCACGGCGCGGACGGGCTGGCGCTGATCGAGCACGCCGAGGGTCCGGCCGAGCGCTCGATCGGGCGGCTCAAGGGCTTTCACGGCCAGATCGGCATGTTCGTGCGCGCGCTCGCCTACATGATGAGCCACGGCGCCGACGGGCTGCGCCAGGTCGCCGAGGATGCCGTCCTCAACGCCAATTACCTGCGGGTCCGGCTCGCCGACGCGCTGAGCCTGTCGTTTCCCGGCATCTGCATGCACGAGGTGCTTGTTCGACGACCGTTTCCTCAAGGACACCGGCGTCACCACGCTCGATTTCGCCAAGGCGCTGATCGACGAGGGCTTTCACCCGATGACGATGTATTTCCCGCTGGTCGTGCACGGGGCCTTGCTGATCGAGCCGACCGAGACCGAGAGCAAGGCCTCGCTCGACCAGTTCGCTTCGGTGTTGCGCGGCCTCGCCGAGCGCGCCCAATCTAGCAAGACGGGGGCGGGCGATGCCGCGGCCTTCCGCGCCGCGCCGCGCTGGACGCCGCGCCGCCGGCTCGACGAGACCGAAGCGGCGCGGAAGCCGGTCTTGCGCTGGCGCCCCGCGCCGGCGCAGCAACAGGCGGCGGAGTAGGGAGCGGGCGCTGTCACGTGCCGACTGTTCTTCGAACCGGCGGCTATCGGTTCTATTTCTACAGCCACGAACCCAACGAGCCTCCGCACATCCACGTGGACAAGGCTGGCGCGTCGGCTAAAGTCTGGCTTGAGCCGGTGGCCGTTGCCCGGAATTCGGGATTTTCACCCCGCGAGCTTGCAGAAGTCGTCCGCATGGTGCGGCAATTCCAAGCGGCATTGCTGGAGGCATGGCGTGAGTTTTTTAGCTGAAACGGCGCCGGATATCCGGGTCCGCGACGTTCACGTCGATGATGACCGCCTGACGGTCGATCTGATGGACGGACGCAGCATCATCGTTCCGCTGGCCTGGTACCCGCGCCTGTTTGGCGCTACGGCCGATCAGCGTCGGCATTGGGAAGCGGCGGGCGGTGGCTACGGCATTTATTGGCCCGACATAGATGAGGATTTGAGCACCGAGGGTCTGTTGCGGGGTGCGCCGGCGCCGCGCGGATCTGGCGTTTTGGCGCGGTCCGGAAGACGGCGGAAGCCAAAAGCGCCGCGCCGCACCTGACGCCGCGCCGCCGGCTCGGCACAGAAGAAGCACCAAGCCGACTTGTCTCGCCGGGTGTTTCGCGTCACTTTCGAGGGCGTGCCCCTGCCTGTACCGCACGAGGGAGGTACCCCATGCCCAGATATTTGTTGATCGAATCGCGCGACCCGTTCGACTCCAACGACACCGGCTTCTGCCGCGATCTCGCGACCCAGCTTGCCGCCGCGAAAAACGAGGTGACGCTGTTCCTCGTTCAGAACGGCGTCCTGTCGGCGCGCTCGGGCGCCCGCTCGGGCGATCTGGCGAAGCTGGCCGGCAACGGCGTCCGCGTGCTGGCCGACCGCTTTTCGCTGAAGGAACGTGGCATCGACGAGACGCGACTTGCCTCGGGGATCGCAGCGGCGCCGCTCGAGGTCGTGCTGGATGCCCTCGTCGAGGGCACTCAGGTCGTCTGGCATTGAGGGAGCGGGTCATGGCCGACAAGAAGACCATCACCATCGCCATCATGGATGCGCCCTATGAAAGCGCGCGCTCGACGACGGCGCTGCGCCTCGTCGATATCGCGGCGCGGCGCGGCTACAACATCAACGTCTTCGCCTATGAGGGCGCGGTGCTGCAGCCGTTTCTTGCGCAGAAGGCGCACCCCAACGCGGTGCATGGCCGCAGCGTCGAGGAGGAGAACCATTTCATCCCGAAGGATGCAATCGCCGCGCTGATGCGTACGGCGGAACAGAATGGCGGCAAGATCGACTGGGTGAATTGCGGGCTGTGCGTCGACGAGCGCGGCGCCACCGACGCCATTCCCGGCGTCCGGCGCGGCTCGCCCGCCGATTTCTGGCAAATGGCCGAGGCCTCGGACAATACGCTCGTCATCGCCACGCGCTGAGGGGACGTGTAAATGAAGACTCTGAGCATCATCGAGAGCGCCTATCGCGCCACCATTGAGGAGCAGGACGACACGATCGTGTGGCTGCACGGCGCGATGAAAGGCGCCGGTGCAGATCTTGCTTTGCTGCTCCGTGGCAACGCCGTCAACTATCTGGTGCAGCGACAGGATGCGGGCGGCCTCGCATTCGGCGACTGGCGGCAGACGCAGCCGCCGACGATCGCCTCGGACTTGGCCGCGCTCGCCGCCAAGGGCGTCGACATCCGCTATGTCGCCGAGGATTTGAGTGAGCGCGGCATCGAGCGCAACGAACTGATCAACGGCGCTCAACCCGTGTCGCGTGCGTCTCTGGCCGAGCTCGTCGGCAGCTACGGGCGCGTTTGGTACTGGTAGGCGGTCCCTCCGTAATCCGCGCCGGCGCCTATTGCGGCGTGAGCCCGATCGGGCGACCGCGGCGACCCGGCGGTGGAACCCCGGGCGCGGCTGCCGGCGGAACGGCTTCGGAAGGGGACGCCTCACCGCTCAACGTCGACGATAGGTACGGCGTCGGCGCGCCCGGGGGGGTGCAGGCGGCGGTCGGGGCCGTCTCGGGCGCCGCGCTGGGCAAAGCGAGGGTCTCGGCCGGCGCACCGGGTGTCCCGGGCTGCAGCGGCGGGGGTGCGGGAGCCGCGCCAAGCCCGACCAGCGGCTCGACCGGGTGCAATGTCTCGGGCGGCGGGGCGCCGGCCGGCCGGACCATCGCCTCCAATCGCGCATTGGTCAGCTTGATCGCATAAAACTTGTCGTAGAACTCGCAGGCCGAGGTGCGCAAATCCTGCTGGGTTGCATCGGGATAGAACAGGGTGGACAACCAATACAGCCCGATCAGGCGGTTGACCCCCGACGGGTCCGCGATCCAACCAAATGGGTAGGTCGGCTCGAGATAGACCCGCTTGTTGTGCACGGCCGAGAGGCGTCGCCAGGCCGGGTTGCGCAGCAAGGCATCGTACGCGCTGCGCTCCTCGGTGATGATGATTTCGGGATTCCAGCCCAACACTTGCTCTCGGCTGACCGGCGCCTCCTTGTCGCGGCCGAGCGCGCCGGCGACGTTGATCGCGCCGGCTTCGTCGATCGCCTCGCCGGCCGGCGAGCCGGGCAGGGGGGTTGTCAGCCCGTCCGGGCCGCGTCCGAAATAGACATGCGGCCTCTCATTGGCCGGGCGGATCAACAGCCAGCCGCGCAGGTCGGCAATCGCATGCTCGGCGTAAATGAAGAGATCGTGGACACGGTGGTTGTCGACTCCAAGGATCGTGGCGGTCGTGCGCAGCACCTTGGGCATGCGGGCGAAGCTGTCGTCGAGGAGGATGTAGGGGATGCCGGTCAGCTGCGTTACCTGGTCGGCGAAAGCGGCCCGATCGGGCGTGATCGGGCCGGCGTCGACGATCAGGTCCGGCCGGAAGCGCCGGGCCGCGTCGGCCATCCCCGCCGGGGTCGACCGCGAACCCCAGTCGACACCCGGCGCTCGCCCGGCGCGCAGGGAGCCGCGCCCGACGACGCGGGGCGCCCCGACGAGGGTCTTCGGCGCCACGACGAAGACCAGCACCTCGGCGTTCGGTTCGGCCGGCATGATGCGGCCGATCCGGTCGGGCAGCAGGACGTGCCGCCCGGCGGAGTCGATAAACTCGGCCGCGCGTGCCGGCCGCGTCGGTATGAACACCGCGCCGGCAAGCAACAGCAGGGCCGCGAAGAGCGCGGCGGGCGAGCGAAACGGCATCCTTTGCCCTCAATCTGGCCGGAAAATCCGGCGGCCCGGCGCGATCTTGCGTGCAACCCGCCGACCGCACAAGCCGGCACGCGCCGCCCCCGCCAAAAAGCATATGACGCCGCATCCGCGTGACCGATAATCGGCGCCGGCCAACCGAGCGGAGCCGGCCCATGAAGATCGAGAGCGTCGAGGCGATTCCCTTGGAGATGCCGCTGAAGAAGGTGTTCAGCGGCAGCGGCTACCGGGTGACCAGCCGCAATACGATCGTCACCCGCATCCGCACCGCGGGCGGGCTCGCGAGCGCGGTCTACAACGGCGACAACCGCGCGCATGGCCGCGAGATCGCGCGAATCATCGAGGACGAGCTGGCGCCCTTGTTGATCGGCAAGGATGCCGGCCGGATCGAGATGCTGTGGGCCGACATGTTCCAGCTCACGGTGCCGAACCGCGACAGAAAGCTGGTGATGGAGGCGATCGCCTGCGTCGATACCGCGCTGTGGGACCTCTTCGGCAAGTCGCTCGGCGCCTCGGTCTCGACGCTGCTCGGCGGGTTCCGCGAGCGCCTGCCGATCATCGCGATCGCCGGCTATTACGAGGACGGCAAGACCTTGGCCGATCTCGGCCGCGAGATGGCCTGGCTGCAGCGAGGCCGGGATGGCCGGCTGCAAGGTCAAGGTCGGCGGGCTCTCGGCCGAGGCGGACGCCGCGCGGGTCGCCGCCTGCCGCGACGGCGTCGGGCCGGATTGGATCATCGCGGTCGACGCCAATCGCGGCTGGCCGGTCGCCGAGGCGGTCAAATTCGCCCGGCTGATCGAGCGCCACGACATCCGCTGGTTCGAGGAGCCCTGCCACTGGTACGACGATGCCGCCGGGATGGCCGAGGTGCGCCAGCGCACGACGATCCCGATCAATGCCGGGCAGAGCGAGATTTCATCGCACGGCGTGCGCCGCCTGATCGCCGCCGGCGCGGTCGACATCGTCAATTTCGACGCCTCGGAAGCCGGCGGCGTCACCGAATGGCGCCGCGCCGCCGGGATGTGCGCCGTCCACGGGATCGAGATGGCGCATCACGAGGAGCCGCAGATCGCCGTCCACATGCTCGCCGCGGTGCCGCACGGCACCTATGTCGAATGCTTCCCCGACCCCGAGCGCGACCCTTTATGGGCCGCCTTCATCAAAAACCGCACCGCCGATCAAGGACGGCATCATCGAGGTGCCCAAGGGCCCCGGCTTCGGTCTCGACCTCGACTGGGACATGGTCGAGAAATACCGCCTCGATCGGTGATCCCAGGCTGTTATTCGCGGCGCCGCGAAGGCGCCCGCAGGCCACCGCGCGGATCGGCGGAATGGGCTGCGCTTTTCCACGCTACAGCTGGGTCATTCGGCAGGAGTCGGGGGCTTGACATTGCCTTACCGTATATACACATTTTCGCAGAATTTGTTAATGAGTTAATTGCTGAAGGGATATCGTCATGCGTTGAAGGAATTCCCTGCTTAGCCGCAAAAATTTCCCTGCGCCGGCACAAAAATTCCCTGCGCCTGCGCAAAAAATTCTCTGCTCCGCGACACCAGGCCGGGACGAAAACGCAAGGAAAACAGGGCATAACCGGCTATTTTACCGTCGCCGAGCGAGAAAATTCCCTGCTCGCAGGGAATTCCGCCCGCGCTCGCGGCAGCACGTAGGATGGGTTGAGCAACGCGAAACCCATCTTCGATCGGCGAAACCAAGCCATCGTACGTGCCCCTTCGCGCCGGTGATGGGTTTCGCTTCGCTCAACCCATCCTACGAACAGCGAGGTCAGGGTTCGCGGTCGTAGCCGGTGCTGTGCTGGAAGACGTTCGGCTTGCGGTAGACCGCGAGGATGATTGCACCCTCGTCGGAATGGGTTTCGTGGAACGATCCGACCCGGCGCCAGACGAATTCGCCGGCGCGGCAGATCCCGTCGTGATCGTAGAACGAGCCCTCGACGACATAGCTCTGCTCGATCTCCGGGTGCTTGTGCATCGGCAGGGTTGCCCCCGGTTCCCATTTCAAGAGGCAGGTCATCTCGCCCTTCGCCTTGTCTTCGTAGAGCAGCTTGATCGCGATGCCGTCGAATTGCGTCGGCTCCCAGGCGATTTCCTGCGGCTTGACGTAGACCGAGCCGCCGATCGTGGGCCGGGCGGCCCGCTGCCGGGCCGCTGTGGTCGCTTCCTTCACCGCGTGGTTCATGGAGGTCTCCTCTCGGTTGCCGGCTGATCAATGCTCGCCCGGGCAAGCCAGCACCTCGATCGTGACGTGGCTGAGGCCTCGCGATGTCGGCGAGGCGGGCCTTGTAGGCGGCGGGCGGCTCCGGCCGGTCGCAGACGATCGAGACGACCGCGGCGTGATGGCCGGGGCCGACCCGCCACAGATGCAGATCGGCGATGCGGTCGTCGCGTCCGGTTTCGAGCCGCTCGGCGATCGCGCGGGCGATCCCCTCGGGCCGCATGTCGAGCAGCACGCCGCCGGAGACGCGGACGAGGCTCCACGACCAGTTGAGGATCACCCCCATGCCGACGAGGCCCATCACCGGGTCCATCCACACCCAGCCGAGCAGGCGTCCGGCGCTGAGGCCGATCACCGCCAGTACCGAGACCGCGGCATCGGCCATCACGTGGACATAGGCGGCGCGCAGATTGTGGTCGGCGTGGTGGTCGTGGTGGTGATGATCATGGTGAGTGTGATCATGCCCGTGCGCATGCGCATGGTCGCGACCGGCGTCCTCGGACCGGTCCTCATGCAGCAGCCAGGCGCTGACGAGGTTGACGGCGAGGCCGAGCGCGGCCAAGGGGATCGCCTCGTTGAAGGCGATCGCCACCGGATGGAACAGCCGGTCGATGCTCTCGTAACCGATCAACAGTGCGATCATCGCCAGCACGATCGCGCTGGCAAAGGCGGCGAGATCGCCGAGCTTGCCGGTGCCGAACGCGAAACGATCGTCGCGGGCGTGGCGCCTGGCATAGGCATAGGCGAACGCGGCGATGACCAGCGCCCCGGCATGGGTCGACATGTGCAGCCCGTCGGCGATCAGCGCCATCGAGCCCCACAGCCAGCCGCCGACGATCTCGGCCGTCATCATCGTGCCGCACAACCCGACGACAGCCCAGCTGCGCCGCTCGTTGCGCTCGTGATGCTCGCCCAAAAAGACGTGCTCGTGGCGCCAGGACTCGATCAATTCGGCGTGCATCGCGCCCTCCAGTGTTATCCTTGTTAAATATAGGCTCGTTTGGGTCAGCGTGTTAAAGATCGCGCGCCTGAACGCTGCGGAATGGCGAAGACGCGATGGATATCTGATGGATTTCTCGAACGCCACGATCCTGTGTCTTGGCGATATCATGCTCGACCGCTTCGCCTATTGCGAGACCGAGCGGATCTCGCCGGAAGCGCCGGTGCCGGTGCTGCTGCTGCAGCGCACGCAGAGCATGCTCGGCGGCGCCGGCAACGTCGCCCGCAACATCGCGGCACTGGGCGGCAAGGCGATTCTGATGGGGCTCCTCGGGCGAGATGCGGCGGGCGCCGAAGTCCAGGCGCTGATCGCCCAGACCCCCGGCCTCATCGACCGGCATGTCGCGAGCGCGCACCGGCCGACGGTGTGCAAGACCCGCTATCTTGCCGGGCATCAGCAGCTCGTCCGCATCGACGAGGAAAGGACGCACGATCTCGATCCCGAGGAGGAGGCCGCGCTGATCGCCGCCGCCGAGCGCGCCATCCCCGAGGTCGATGCGGTGGTGCTGTCCGATTACGGCAAGTCGGTGCTCGGCGCCGAAGGTCATCGGCGCGGCGATCGCGCGGGCGCGGGCGCTCGGCATCCCGGTCTACGTCGACCCCAAGAGCGATGATTTCGCTCGCTATCGCGGCGCCACCTGCATCACCCCCAACGCAAAGGAGCTGGCGCTGGCCGCGCATATGCCGGTCGCCACCGATGCCGAGATCATCGCCGCCGCGAACAAGGTCATGCGCGACTCCGGCGCCGACGCCATCCTCGCTACCCGCTCCGACAAGGGCATGGTGCTGGTCGAAGCCGCGGGCGCGGTCCATCTCGAAGCGGCCCGGGCGCGCGAGGTCTACGACGTCACCGGCGCCGGCGACACGGTGATCGCGGTCCTGGCGCTGGCCTGCGCCGGCGGCTACCAGCTGCCGCAGGCGATGCGGCTGGCCAACACCGCCGCCGGCATCGTCGTGTCGAAGCTCGGCACCGCGACCGTCGAGCTCGACGAACTGATGCTCGAATTGTCGCGCGACGTGCGCGACAAGGAATGGCACCACGCCAAGTATTACAGCGCCGCCGAGGCCGAGACCCTGGTGCGGCGCTGGAAAAGCCGCGGCCTTGTCGTCGGCTTCACCAATGGCTGCTTCGATATCGTCCATGCCGGCCATGTCGCGCTGCTCTCCGCGGCGCGCGCCCATTGCGACCGGCTGATCGTCGCGCTCAACAGCGATCCCGGCGTGCGTCGCCTTAAGGGACCAAAGCGGCCGGTCAACGGATTGGCCGACCGCTCGGCGGTGATTGCCGCCGTCGAGGCGGTCGACGCGGTGATCAGCTTCGATGACGACACCCCGCTCGAGCTGATTCGCCGGCTGAAACCCGATGTGCTGGTCAAGGGCGGCGATTATACGATCGATACCGTGGTCGGCGCCGCCAGAGGTCGAGGCCGCCGGCGGTCGCGTCGTGCTGGTCGATCTGGTCGACGGTCGTTCGACGACGCGGCTGATCGACGCCATTCGCCAGTCGCATTCGCCGGCCGAGGCCGAGGCCGACGCCGCGCGCGTCGCGCGTGGCCATTCGAGCGAGGATGCCGCCTGATGCTGGCGATCGCATGTTGGTGATCCCGTGTTAGTGATCACCGGCGGCGGCGGGTTTATCGGCTCGGTTCTCGGCGCGCTGCCTCAACGACGCGGGGCGCGCCGACCTCGTCATCGTCGACCATTTCGGCGCCGGCGAGAAATGGCGCAACATCGCCAAGCGCGATTTCTGCGAGATCGTGCCGCTCGAAGGGCTTCCGGCCTGGCTCGAGCGCTACGGCGCCGAAGTCGAGGCGGTGTTTCACCTCGGCGCCAATTCCTCGACCTTCGAGACCGATGCCGACGCCATCATCGCCACCAACCTCAACGCGTCGATCGCGTGGTGGCGCTGGTGCGCCGCCATGGGGAAACCGCTGATCTACGCCTCCTCGGCGGCGACCTATGGCGACGGCGCGGCCGGGTTCGACGATGCCGCCGACATCGCCGCGATGAAGCGGCTGCGCCCGCTCAACCTCTATGGCTGGTCAAAGCACGCCTTCGATCTGTGGGCGCTGCGCGAGGCGGCGGCGGGACATGCCCCGCCATTATGGATCGGGCTCAAATTCTTCAACGTCTTCGGGCCGAACGAATACCACAAGGGCGAGATGATGAGCCTCGTCGCCAAGAATTACCGCAGCGTCGCCGCCGGCGAGACCATCCGGCTCTTCAAGTCGCACCGGCCCGATTATGGCGATGGCGAACAGCGCCGCGATTTCGTCTATGTCAAGGATTGCGCCGCGGCGATGCTGTGGCTGTGGCAGCATGGCGGCGGCGCCAATATCAACGGCATCTACAATCTCGGCACCGGCGAGGCGCGCAGCTTTCTCGATCTGATGCATGCGCTCGGCCGCGCCTGCGGGGTCGCGCCCGACATCGAATTCGTCGACATTCCGCCAGCGATCGGGCCGAACTACCAGTATTTCACCGAGGCGCGGATGGGCCGGTTGCGCGAGATCGGCTACACCGCGCCGTTCACCCCGCTCGAAGACGCCGTTAGCGATTTCGTGACCAATTATCTGGCAAAGGCCGATCCGTATCTTTGATTGACGCGGGCGCGATCGATCGCACGCCGGTTACCGGGCACGAGGGGGAGAGAAGTGAGCGACGGCGATTTCACCGGGCGGCTGTTGGACGGCGAGAGGGTCATCTGGTCGGGGCGCCCCGGCCAAGGCGTGCGGTTGACCAGCCGCGACGGACTGCTGATCCCGTTCAGCCTGATATGGGGCGGCTTCGCCATCTTCTGGGAGATGCTCGTCATGCAGCATCCCGCCCCGTTCTTTTTTTGGCTGTTTGGCGTGCCGTTTGTGCTGGCCGGGCTTTACTTGATTGCTGGCCGCTTCGTGGTTGACGCTTGGATCCGCAGCAAGACGAGCTATGCCGTCACCAACCGGCGTATTCTGATCGCCCGGTCGGAGCCGTTCGGCAAACTCGTCTCGCTGAACCTCGACCGGCTGCCTGATGTCGAATTGCAGGAAGACGGGAACGGCCGCGGCACGCTCCGCTTTGGCCCGGCTACGCCGTTCTGGGGGTATCGGGGATGGGGCGGCTTTGCCCTCTGGACGCCGGCGCTCGATCCGACGCCGCAATTCATCGCCATCGACAACGCCCAAAGCGTGTTCAACCAGATCCAGAATTCGATCCCGAGCGCCGCATGAGACGGTTCCGGCTCGGTCCGCGGCGCATGAGATCAACGGCGGGCAGGCCGGTGCTAAATGTGATTGCTGGGGAGGCAGGGCAGGGCGCACGATCGCGTTCATAATCTTCGTGCTGGGAGGGCAACAGCCATGCAGGGCAACAAGCATTGGGTCGGCAGCTGGGCGGCGGCGCCGGCGCCGGCGGAAGGTGTGGTCGGCTTCAACAATCACACGATCCGCATGAACCCGCGGATCAGCCTCGGCGGCGACCGCCTACGGGTGCGGATCTCGAACGCCTACGGCAACCGCAACCGCTTGATCGGCGCCGTCTGCATCGCGCTGCGCGACAAGGGCCCGGGGATCGTCCCCGGCTCCGACCGCAAGCTGACCTTCGGCGGCAGCGACGGCACGGTGATCGCCGCCGGCGCGGTGCAGTTCAGCGACCCGGTCGAGCTGAACGCGCCGGCGCTTGCCGATCTCGCGGTCAGCATCCATCTGCCCGGCGAGGTGCTGGCGAATTTTCAGATCACCGGCCGCTATGCTCGGCAGACCAACTACATCTCGCCGCCCGGCGATTTCACCCGCGAGACGGTAATGCCGGTCGGCAATCTGACCGACCAGTGGTTTTTCCTGTGCGGCGTCGATGTGCTGGCGAGCGGCGAGACGGGCGGCGTGGTGGCGCTCGGCGACTCGTTGACCGACGGCAACATCTCGACGATCGACGCGTTCTGCCGCTGGCCGGACCAGCTCGCCCGCCGCCTCGCCGCACGCGGCGGACGCCCGATCGGGGTCATGAACAACGGGCTCGGCGGCAACCGCATCCTGCACGATCTCCGCGGCGACAGCGGGCTCAGGCGCTTCGACCGCGACGTCCTGAGCCAGCCCGGCGTTACCCACGCGATCGTCATGCTCGGCACCAACGATCTGCGCAACCGCTGGGCCAAGCCCGAGGAGGAGGTCACCGGCGAGCAGATGATCGCTGGCCTCGCAGCAGATGGCGGTGCGGGCCCACAGCCGCGGCATCAAGCTGATCGGCGCGACCCTGACGCCGTTCGGCAACGAGACGTTCATGGCCAACGCGTGGAACCCGACGCGCGAGAAGCACCGGGTCGCGGTCAACAGCTGGATCCGCGAAGTCGGGCGCCTTCGACGGCGTCGCCGATTTCGACGCGGCGGTGCGCGACCCCGAAATCCCGACCCAGATGGCGGCGAAATGGGATTGCGGCGACGGGCTGCACCAGAGCGACGCCGGCTATTGCCATATGGCCGACGCGATCGATCTGTCGCTGTTCGATTAGGAAGTTAATTAGCCACGAAGACACGAAGAACCCGGCGGTTCAACAGAACCGCAGTCCCGGCGAAAGCCGGGACCCACCGAGGCGAACGCACGAGTGGTAGATAAGTGGATCCCGGCTTTCGCCGGGACTGCGGATAATGTTCCTTTCGCGGCTTCGTGGCGATGAGGAGAGGCGGGCGAATGCAGACGGCAACGAACAAATACGGCGTCGGCGCCTCCTTGTTGCGCAAGGAGGACGACCGGCATCTGCGCGGCCGCGGCGAGTTTGTCGCGGACATCCGACTCCCCGGCACGCAGGAGGTGGTGTTCCTGCGCAGCCCGCATGCCCATGCCCGCATCCGGGGGATCACGGTGCCGTCCGCGGCGCGCGGCCGCGTCTTCACCGCGGCCGACCTGCCGCGCGTGACGCCGATCCGCATCGTGACTCAGGCGGCCGGCGCCAGAACCACCGCCCATCCGCCGCTCGCCACCGACAAAGTGCGGTTTGTCGGCGAAGCGATCGCCGCCTGCCTCGCGCCGACCCGCGCCGCGGCCGAGGATCTCGCCGCTAGCGTTGTGGTCGATTTCGAGCCGCTGGAGGCCGTAGTCGACGCGCCCGCCGCGATGCGCGGCGGCGGCGCTCTCGTGCACGAATCTTGGGGCGACAATCTCTACCATGACCGGATTGTCGAAGGCGGCGATATCGAGGCCGCGAAGCGGGCCGCGGAAATCGTCGTCAAGCGCGAATACCGCATGAACCGGCAGTCGGGATCGCCGATGGAAGGCCGCGCCGTGCTTGCCTGCCGAGATCATCGGCTCGACGAGGTGGTGGTCTATTCCTCGACCCAGACGCCGCATACGCTGCGCGTCGCTTTGGGCGAGATCCTCGGGATCGACCAGCACCGCATCCGCGTCGTTGCACCCGATGTCGGCGGCGGGTTCGGCCCCAAGGCGCGGCTCTACCCGGAAGAGATCGTCCTCGCCGCGCTGGCGCTCGAACTCGATCACCCGGTGCGCTGGATCGAGGACCGCAACGAGCATCTCTTGACCGGGGCTCATACCCGCGACCATCACTACAAGTTGACCGCCTATGCCGACCGCAGCGGCCGTATCCTCGGGATCGACACCGAGATCATCGTCGATGCCGGCGCCTATGGGTTGTGGCCGCAGGGGCCGTATCAGGAAGCCAACATGGCGGCGCGGTGCCTGCCCGGCCCCTATACGATCGCGAACTACCGGGCGCGGACCTACACCATTGCGACCAACAAGGCGGGGCTCGGACCCTATCGCGGGGTCGGCCGCCCCGGCGCCTGCTTTGCGATCGAGCGGACGATCGACGAGGTGGCGCGCGCGGTCGGGCGCGATCCGGTCGAGGTGCGGATCGATAACATGGTGCCGGCCGCGGCGATGCCGTTCACCTCGGTCACCGACATGCGCTACGACACCGGCGATTACCCCGCGAGCGTGCGGCTCTGCGCCAATCTGCTGAACATCGCGGAAATCCGCGAGCGGCAGCGGCAGGGCGAGCCCGACGGAAGGCTGATCGGCGTCGGCTTCGCCACCTTTACCGAGCAGACCGCGCATGGCGCCGCGGAATTCGCTTCGCGCGGCGCCAACATTATCCCCGGCTACGAAAGCTGCACCGCCCGGGTGCTGCCGGACGGCAGCCTCGTCCTGATGGTCGGCATCCAGTCGCACGGGCAAGGTTTGGAGACGACGCTGTCGCAGATCGCGTATGAGGAGCTCGGCATCGACCCGACGCATATCTCGGTGCGCCATGGCGATACCGAAAGCACCGCCTACGGGTTCGGCACCTTCGCCTCGCGCAGCATGGTCATGTCGGGCGGGGCGGTGGCGCGCGCCAGCCGCATGGTGCGCGACAAGATCGAGCGGATCGGCGCCCACCTCCTGCAATGCGAGCCCGGCGCGGTGCGCTGCGCCGACGGCGCGGTGATCGGGCCGCAGGGGCGCTCGGTGTCGATCGCGGAGATCGCCCGGGTCGCCTATCTGCGCATGGACGGCCTGCCGGCCGGGGTCGAGCCGCTGCTCGAAGCGACGACGACCTACGAGCCCGGGATCAGCACCGGCGTCTACTCCTATGCGACGCATGGCGCCGTCGTCGCGGTCGATCCGGAGACCGGCGCGGTCGAGCTCATCGATTTCGCCGTCGCCGAGGATTGCGGCACGATGGTCAACCCGATGATCGTCGAGGCGCAGATTCACGGCGGCGTCGTGCAGGGGATCGGCACCGCGCTGTGCGAAGAGATCCCCTATGACGGGGCGGGCCAGCCGCTCGCCGCGACCCTGCTCGATTACCATCTGCCCGGCGCCTTCGAATTGCCGGCGATCAAGATCGGGCATCTGCACCATCCGGCGACGGCAACCGAATACGGCATGAAGGGGATGGGCGAAGGCGGCGCGGTGGCGCCGCCGGCGGCGATCGCCAACGCCGTGCGCGACGCGCTGGCCGCGACGGGGGCGGAGGTCAACGAGACGCCGATCACCTCCGAGCGCGTGCTGGCGGCGATCAAGGCGCGCGGAGCCCAAGCGCGCCATCCTGACTGACGCCGTCGCGAACCGCTTGTCAAACGACCGGCAGTTTCGCAGCATCAGCATGAAATGAACTGCTGCTCTGCGACATTCGGTGCCGGCCACACCTGGCGCAGCGTGCGCTATATTTACCCTGCATTCTGTCTTCATGAAACAGGGAGATAGCCATGCGAACCTTGCGCACTGCACTCCTTGCCGGCGTCGCGGCGATTGCGACCGGCTTTTCCGGCGCGGCGCTAGCGCAAAGCCCGCAGACCCACGTCATGACCGTCCACCTGCCGGGCGGCGGCACCGCGGAGATCCGCTACACCGGCAATCTCGCGCCGCAGATCCGCTTCGGCGAGAGCGCCGCGCCGATCGATGCCTTCGCGCCGATGCCGTCGTTTTTCGGGTCCGCCTCGCCGTTTGCCATGCTCGACCGCATTTCGGCCGAGATGGACCGCGAAGCGGCGGCAATGTTCCGCCAGGCCAACGCGCTGGCGGCGCAGGCGCGCTACGGTCAGCTGACCGAGACCGCGATCGGCAACCTGCCGCCCGGCACCGAAGGCTATTCGTTCGTCTCGACGATCTCGGGCAACAGCGTCTGCACGCAGAGCGTCGAGATCACGTCCCAGGGCAATGGCGCCCCGCCGCGCGTGGTGTCGCACAGCTCGGGTAATTGCGGTGCGGCGCCGGGCGCCTCGGGGACGGTCAACCTGCCCACCGCTCCGGTGCCGACCAACCGGCCCGATGTCGTTTGGACGAGCGCCCAAGGCGCCATGCCCTATGCGGGGTTGGTGCGCCAGATCCCGCCCGCGCAGCGCTGATCTCGCTCGAACTGTCACCTGCTCGGGCCACATTCGTTCAGGTAGAGTCACTCCCCTGAGCCCCTTGGCCGGGCTTGACCCGGCCATCCAGGTCTCCTTCGCGGGGTTTTCGAACCACGAGGACGTGGACCCCCGGGACAAGCCCGGGGAGGGGAATATTTTTAGACCTTCAATCTGATTCGATCACGCTCAGCAAAATTCGCGAGCGTTTTGGCCGTTAACGAGATCAGCCTCGACCTCCGCCCTCGTTTGACCGAGATCGCGGCGCCGCGACAACCAAAGCTCTCTTAATTAGATATACGCAGTTGAGTTCTCTCTATACGACATATATAACTCCTATAAGTTGGGAGCGTAGGAACGCATTGAGAGCAAATTTCCCTGGTTGCGCCAGCCAGACCAACCAAACGATCCGGTCAACCTGGATCGCAGCACTTTTCGGTCAACCCGAAAAAGGTTTTCTGCACGCCTGGCGCGGTGAGAAGGAAAAGATATGAAATCCGAGCGCTCGGCTATAGAACATCATAGAGTATCAGCAAATTTTTCTCACAATGGTCAAATTAACACCTCACGCATTTTCCGAACGATGGCCAAATCGTTCAGAAGAGTTCTCCTAATCGAAAATAATCCCGGAGATACCGAGGTGCTCCGCCAGATGTTCAACACACAGGCTGCGGACTATAGCGAATTGATCCATTTGGAGTGCATGGCCGACGCCGACAAATATCTTGCCGAGCACTGGGTTGACATTATCCTTGTCGACCTCTGGTTGCCCGACGGGCAAGGACTGGAAGCGGTTCGGCGGGCGCACGCCGCCGCACCCCACATCCCGCTGGTGGTACTGACGGGCTTGGACGACGAATTGCTTGGCATAAGAGCCCTGCAAGAAGGCGCGGAAGACTATCTCATCAAGGGCCAACTCGAAACTCGGGGGCTTATGCGCGCGCTGCGCTATGCTATCGAGCGCAAGAGCATGGAAGAGGATTTGTTCGCGGAAAAGGAACGCGCCCAAGTCACGCTCAACTGCATCGGCGACGCCGTCATCTGCACGGACAGCGGCGGAAACATCACCTTCCTCAATGCTGTCGCGGAGAGAATGACGGGCTGGGCTTGGCAAGAGGCGGCGGGCCGGCCGATGGCCGAGGTTTTTCGAATCCAGGACGCCAGAACTCGCGAAATGATCCCCGATCGGATGGAGATGGCGGTTGAGCAAAACCGGACCGTACACCTGCCGTCGAACTGTATCCTCATCCGGCGTGACGGATTTGAAATCCCGATCGAGGACTCTGCCTCCCCGATCCACAACCGTGACGGGCAGAATGACGGAGCGGTAATCGTCTTCCACGACGTGAGCGCGGCACAAGCGATGCTGCTGCAGATGGTTCGGGCGGCTGAGCACGACTTTCTGACCGGTTTGCCCAATCGAGTGCTCCTGATCGATCGGATTGGTCAGGCGATCGCCTTTGCGCTGCGTCAAAAGTTTAAAGTCGCGATGCTGTTCTTGGATTTGGATGGCTTTAAGCACATCAACGACTCGCTGGGGCATCCTATCGGCGACAAGCTTCTTCAATCCGTTGCAGGCCGCCTGCTGGATTGCGTCCGTGACGCGGACACGGTCAGCCGGCAGGGTGGCGATGAATTCGTCGTGCTGTTTTCGGATATGAAGCAATCGGAAGATGTCGCCATTTTGGCGACAAGAATGCTGCGGACGGTAGCGGAGGCCCACTCGATCGACCGACACGATCTGCATATCACGACAAGCATCGGCATCAGCGTCTATCCCGACGACGGCCTCGATGCGGAGACGCTGATCAAGAACGCGGACACCGCAATGTATCAGGCAAAGGCCGACGGGCACCAGTGCTACCGGTTCTTTACGCCGGCTATGAACATCCGTGCCGTGAAGCGGCAATCCCTCGAAGAGGGTCTTCGGCGTGCCTTGGAACGAACCGAATTTTCGGTGCACTACCAGCCGAAGATCGATCTAAAAACGAGCGCGATTGCCGGCGCGGAAGCGTTGGTGCGCTGGAAGCATTCCACTCGCGGATCGGTTTCTCCTGCGGAATTCGTTCCGGTCGCCGAAGATTGCGGTCTGGTTGTGCCGATCGGCGCCTGGGTTCTCCGTGAGGCGTGCCGCCAGGCCCGATCCTGGGTGGATGCGGGTCTGCCCGCGGTGACCATGGCGGTCAATATCTCGGCGCTGGAGTTTCGCGACGATAATTTCCTGGGAAATCTGTTCGCGACCCTCGGCGAAACCGGGTTCGACCCGCAATCACTCGAGCTGGAGCTGACCGAGGGCGTGCTCATGAAGAATGCCGAGTCCGCGGCGTTGATCCTGCAAACCGTCAGGGAACGAGGGGTGCAGGTGGCGATCGACGATTTCGGCACGGGTTACTCCAGCTTGAGCTACCTTCGTAGGTTTCCGGTCGATGAGCTCAAGATCGACCAATCGTTCATCCATCGGATCACAACCCACCCGGGCGATGCGCCCATCGTGACGGCGGTGATCGCCATGGCCCGCAGTCTCAAGCTGAGGGTCGTTGGAGAGGGCGTGGAAACGCTGGAAGAGGTGAAATTCCTTCAGGCTCACGAATGCGACGAGGCGCAAGGATACTATTTCAGCAGGCCGGTGCCAGCCGACCAGTTCGCGGGTTTGCTAAGGGACGGCATACCAGAACCCTCCAGCATCGTTCACGAGCTGTTGTTGCGCCCACTGGGAGGTGCTGAGCGGGACCGCGTTCGATGATTCATTTCCTGCCGCTTGGCGCCGATATCAGCGACGCGCTTCCCCAGTCGTACAGCGTCATAATCGTCGTTCTCTCCTATCTGATAGCGGCGCTGGCGTCATACGCCGGATTGCTGATGAGTGCGTGCATTGCCAATGCTGAGAGCGCCCGGGCCCGGTGGGTTTGGCTGGCGGGTGGAGCGGCTGCCATGGGGATCGGCATCTGGGCAATGCATTTCACGGCCATGTTGGCGCTGACGCTGCCGGTTCCCGTCAGCTACGATGTCCCGATCACTATTCTCTCAGTGGTTCCCGCGATCCTTGCCAGTGCGCTGGCGCTCCGGGTCATGACTGGCCGCGGTAACCGTCATCGACGCTATATAATCGGCGGCACCCTGGTCGGCGCCGGGATTGGGGCCATGCATTACATCGGCATGGCGGCCATGCACGCGGAATATTGCGTGCACCCGTACAATCCGGTGCTGTTCGCGCTGTCCATCGTTGTCGCTGTAGTGCTGGGCATCGCCGCCCTCTATACCCGCGATTTTCGTTATCATCTCCGATTTTTGAACGGCAGGAAAATTCATATCCTGTTGAGCGCCGGATTGATGGGCTTGGCGACCGCCGGAATGCACTACACGGCGATGGCGGCGGTGTCATTTTTCCCGACCCTGGTCAATGTCCCGACCGGCGTGACGGTGGGCACGTTCTGGTTGAGTATCGGTGTCACCGCGGTCGCCGTGACGATCGCTCTGCTGGCTATTGTCGCGACGATCGTCGGCCAGGCGTTCCAGGCAACGAATTACCGCGCCCGCGTCGACAAAGAACGCATCATCGACGCGATCGAGAGCCTGACCGACGGCTTCACCCTGTTCGACGACAAGGGAAGCCTGATGATGTGCAATCACGTCCTCCAAAATATGTATCCCGCGTTGGCAAACCTGCTCAAGCCTGGAACTCGCTACGAGGATCTCGTCGCCGCAAAGGCAAACATCCGTAAAGAATTCCCGGGAGGGGTCAGCGCCGAGGCCTACATCGCCGAAGATCTGCGTAATTTCAGGGAAGGGAGGCACATCGGCGTGCCAAGAGAGGAGCGGCTAGACGACGGGCGTTGGATCTACAGCCGGGAGCACTCGATCAAACACGGCGGCCTTGTTTCGGTGTTGACCGACGTGACCCTTATCAAGGAATCACAGGCGGTCTACGAGAAGCGCGCGTCCGAAGATGTCCTGACCGGACTGGTGAACCGTAGGGTTTTCGAGGACCGGCTCGAGCATGCATTCGCGCTTGCCAAGCGAATAGGGAAATCCTTGGCGCTACTCTATATCGATCTCGACAACTTCAAGCCGATCAATGACGATTTCGGCCACGACACTGGCGATGAAGTTCTCAAGGAAGTCGCGGTCCGACTGCGCAAAGCCGCCCGCGACAGCGATACCGTTGCGCGCTTGGGCGGCGACGAGTTTGCGCTGCTAATGGCATCCGACGACGACAGGGCAGGTGCCGAGGCGCTCGCCGGCCGCATTATCGACGCGATCTGCCAGCCGATTTTTGTCGGCGGACGCGAATGCCGCGTCGGCGTATCGATCGGAATCGCGATCCTGCCGCCGCCGCCGACGGCCGATAAGGCGGCCCTGATGAAGGCCGCCGACGAAGCAATGTATGAAGCCAAAAAGGCCGGCGGCAGCCAGTATCAGATACGCGGTCATCTGACCGAAGAGCATCAATTCGAAGAGCATTCATTTGGGGAGCGTCAGGGCAACGAGCATAAGATTGAACAACCGCTGTAATTTCCAACCGAACTGTTATCTGATCTCGCCGAGCGGAGGCATGCGCAAAACGCCAGGGTCGCCGACGAGCGTCGCGACGCCGGAGAGCAGTCGCGCCATACCGGCCGTCATGCGTTGGATCGCCGCCGGGGATGCGGCGTCGCCGTCGCGGTCCTTATTGAAGAGCCGATCGTAAATCGCCTCGATCGTGCTTTTCTCGCGCGGGAAGACGGCGAGCGTGAACGGCTTGTCGGCCGGGATCTTCGCCGCTTCCTTGGCGAGCCGGAGCGCTGTATCATAGCCGCCGAGCGCGTCGACGAGACCGTTCTCTTTGGCCTCTTCGCCGGTCCACACCCGTCCCTTGGCCGCGGTCTCGACCTGATCCTCGGAGAGATGCCGACCGGCGGCAACGCGCTCTTTGAAGCCGCGATAGGTCTCGTCGAGAAACGCGTCAAGACGCTGACGCGCGTCGGGCGAGAAATCCTCGAACACGCTGAACATCCCCGCGTTGGCGCCGCGCTCTGCCGAATCGTCGGTGATGCCGAGCTTGTGCAGCAGCTCGCTGACGACCAGCTTGCCGGCGAGGACGCCGATCGACCCGGTCAGCGTGGCCGGCTCGGCGACGATCTTGTCTGCGGGAGCGGCGATGTAATAGCCGCCCGAGCCGGCGACATCGCCCATCGACACAATGACCGGCTTGTGGCCGCGCGCCCGCGCGACCTCGCGCCAGATCGTCTCCGAGGCGACTGCCGAGCCGCCGGGGCTGTCGATGCGGAACAGGATCGCGCGCACCTTGGGGTCTCCCGCTGCCTGGCGGAAGGCGCGGTCGAGCGCGTGCGCGCTGAGTTCGGCAGTGTCGAGAAGCGGGGTTGGCGTGCCGCCGCCTGCGGTGATGAGACCGGTGCCGTAGATCAGCGCGATCGTCGGCCCGCTGTCATGCGGGCGACCGGCGCCGTCGAGATAGCGCGACAGCGAGACGAGTTCGGCGCCGGACCCGGCGCGCTCGCGCGCTCGGCGGACCGCCTCGTCGCGATAGCCGATGCGGTCGATGAGCCGCGCCGCGAGCGCCTCGTCGGCGAGGAGGGGCCCGCGATCGATCAGCGCGGTGACCTCGGTCTCCGACAGCTTGCGGCCGACGGCGATGCCGCGAACGATCTGCCCCGAGGTCGAGCGCAGCAGATCCTCGACCTCTTCGCGCTGCGGCGGTGTCATCGCGGTTTCGGTCAGGCTGTTCATCGCGGTCTTGTATTCCTCGCGGTGGTCGAAGCTGGGAAGGATGCCGAGCCGGTCGAGCGCGCCGCGAAAGAACGGGGTGTCGCTGTGCAGCCCGACGAGGCCGACCGATCCCAGCGGCTGCAGCCAGATCTCGTCGAACGCGGTGGCGAGGTAATAGGGCCGGGTGCCGGGGCCGGCTTCGCCGAAGCTGTCGGCGAAGGCGATCGCGAATTTGCCTTTGGCGCGGAAATCGCGGATCGCATCGCGAACTTCCTGGCATGTGGCGAGGCCGAGCGCGTCGCCGCCGAGCCGGGCGTAAAGCCCTTTGACCCGCGGATCGCCGCCGGCGCGGTCCAGCGCATCAAGAAAATCGCGCAACGTCTTCTTGCCGCCGAAAACCAGCTGCGACAGCGGGTCCGGGCCCGCTCCCGCTGCGAGACCGTTGCCGAGATCGGCGCTCAGCACGATCGTGTCGGGCAGCGACGGCCGGCTCGCGGCGACGCGCCATACGACGACGCCAATCCCGATGAAAACGAGCATCGCTACGATGCCGATCGTGGCGAAGAAGCCAAGCACAATGCGACGCATGGCGATCCCGTCCCTGGTTAAATCCGCCAACCGCGATCTTAACACCTGTTTCCCGCGCCGGACTTTTTCGATGATGGCGTCGGGATCGGCGGTCCAGGTGAAGGGCTTGGGGTTTTCATTGGTTTCGGCGAGGTATCGGTTGATGGCGGTCTGGAGATCGACGATGCCTTTGAAGACGCCGCGCTTGAGCCGCTGCCGGGTCAGTTTGGCGAAGAAGCCTTCGACGCGCATTGAGCCAGGAGGCCGAGGTCGGGGTGAAGTGGAAATGGAACCGTTGGTGCCGTTCGAGCCAGGCCCGGACCTTGGGATGCTTGTGCGTGGCATAGTTGTCGACGATCAGGTGGAGCTCCCGCCCGGCCGGGGTCTCGCGGTTGATCTTGTTGAGGAAGCGGATGAATTCCTGATGCCGGTGGCGCGCCATGCACTGGCCGATGACCTTGCCGTCAGCACGTCGAGCGCGGCGAACAGCGTCGTCGTGCCGTGGCGCTTGTAGTCGTGGGTCATCGTCCCGCAGCGGCCCTTCTTCATCGGCAGCCCCGGCTGGGTGCGGTCGAGCGCCTGGATCTGCGACTTCTCGTCGACCGACAGCACCAGCGCGTGCTCGGGCGGATCGACATAGAGGCCGACGACATCCTGCACCTTGGCGGCAAACTTCGGATCGTTCGACAGCTTGAAGGTGCGCACCCGGTGCGGCTTCAGGCCATGCGCCGCCCAGATCCGCTGCACGCTGCGATGGCTGACCCCGGCGGCCTTGGCCATCGCCCGGCCGGTCCAGTGCGTCCTCTCGCCCGGCGGCTCGGCCAGCGTCATCTCGACCACCCGCTCGATCGCCGCCGCCGTCAGCGGCGGCTTGCCGGCCGGCCGGGTCGCCTCATGCAGCAAGCCGTCAACCCCCTCGGCCATGAAGCGCGCCTGCCAGCGCCAGATCGTCGGCTTGCCTTTGCCGGTCTGCCGCTGGATCGCCATCGTGCCGACCCCAGCGGCGCTCAGCAGCACGATCCGCGCCCGCCACACATGCTTCTGCGGCTGTTCCCCGATCCGATCACGGCTTCCAGCCGCTCCCGGTCGCCCGGACCAAGCCGGACTTCGACGCCTTTCCTCATCCAGCCAGACTCGCAATAACCGCACGCCAACTGGAATCATGTCACCGCCTATCCACTCTCATGTCCGCCATTACCAGATGCAGGCGAGTGAATTCGTGGCTTGCTTGCAAGCGCCTGTTTCAGGCTCTTCCGGGCAGAGCAGGAGGCGCAGTCTGCTGATTCCGACGATGTCGCTCGGTCATTCCGAGATCATGTCGCTCGCTGTTCCGACATGATGTCGCCCGCTTGAGGCGTCCTGCTGGCGGTTTGTTTTTGCGCGATAAACAGGCTGCTGGTCAATCCTTCATGGCAGGTCTCGGTCGGGTTCGTCGCAGGCTGTCGCCGGCGAGGTCGATGCGGTGGGCGTTGTGGACGATGCGATCGAGAATGGCGTCGGCGTAGGTCGGGTCGCCGATGACCTCGTGCCATTTATCGATCGGGACCTGGCTGGTCAGGATGGTGGAGCGGCGGCCGTAGCGTTCTTCGAGGATCTCGTAGAGGTCGCGGCGGGCACCGGCGTCGAGGGGATCGAGACCCCAATCGTCGAGGATGAGGAGCTGGGCGCCGGTGAGAGTGCGCATGATGCGGGCATAGCGGCCGTCGCCGCGCGCCAGCGCGAGATCGGCGAACAGCTTGGGGACGCGCTGATAAAGGACCGACCGGTTGTCGCGGCAGGCCTTGTGACCGAGGGCACAGGCAAGCCAACTTTTGCCGACGCCGGTCGGCCCGCACAGGATCAGATTGTCGTGCGCGTTGATCCACTCGCCGTCGGCGAGCTTGTGGAACAGCGCGCGATCGAGCCCGCGCGGGGCGCGGTAATCGACGTCCTCGACGACAGCATGGTGGCGCAACCGGGCATAGCGCAGGCGGGCGGCAAGGCGCTTGTCGCGGCGATGGGTGATCTCGCGATCGACGAGCAGGCCGAGCCAATCGGCGTGGGTCAGGGTTGCGCCTTCGCCGGAGGCTTCGAGTTCGGCGAACGCTTGGGTCATGCCGGTAAGCCCGAGTTTGCGCAGCAGGCGGTCCAGCGCCGTCGCCGTGTTCGCGATCCGGCCGTACTCCCGGACCTCACCCCGCAGGCCGCCCTCCGCCACCGCGACAACGATGCTTTCCTTGTCTTGTGAACATCAAGACATCAAGCCCAATGTAGGTGATACGATCCGCCATGACCCGTCTCCGATGCATGAGGCTCGGCGCCGGCCTATCCGGTGCAACCCTCGTTACCTGCATACTGTGGTAAGCGCTCGGTGAAGAGCGCCTCCCGCTGATCGCCTATTGGGCCGATGATCGGCGCATGGCGAACGGTTCAGATCAGGTGTCCACCAAGAGCATAGTGGACACCAAGCGCAAACTGCTCCCGATCGGGCGACGGCGCGAATGGCCAGAGGCGTTGAAGCGTCAGATGGTGGCAGAGACGCTTGAGCCTGGCGCCTCGGTGTCGATCGTGGCGCGGCGGCATGACGTGAACACCAATCAGCTGTTCAAATGGCGGCGGGAGTTGTTGCCGAAGGCGGCACCCGCGGTGATCGAAGCCAGCACGATGGTGCCGGTCGAGATTGTGCCGGAACGGCCGCGGCATCGTCGCCGAGTGGATCGCAAGGGGATCATCGAGATCGAGTTCGGCAATGGCGCGCGGGTAAGCCTGCGCGGCGAGGTGGTGCCGGCGGTGCTTCGCCAGGTCATCGAGCTGCTGCGATGATCGGCTTGGCCCCGGGCACCCGGGTGTGGCTGGCGGCAGGGGTGACCGACATGCGCAAGGGCTTCGACAGCCTGGCGGCGCAGGCGCAGACGGTGTTGGGCAAGGACCCGTTCTCGGGTCATGTTTTCTGCTTCCGCGGGCGCCGCGGCGATCTGTTGAAGCTGTTGTGGTGGGACGGCGACGGGCTGTGCCTGTTCGCCAAGCGGCTGGAGCGAGGGCGCTTCATCTGGCCGCGCGCCGAGCAGGGCGTGGCGGTGTTGACGCCGGCGCAGCTGTCCATGCTGCTGGAAGGGATCGACTGGCGGCGGCCGGTTCGTACCGCTCAGCCGGAGCTGGCCGGACGAGCTGCGGCAAAGTGAATCGGCCGCCGTTTTAGCCATGCCAACGACCCCCGGTCGTGATTCGATGGTCGGGTGCCGATCTCGCCTGATCAGCTGCCCGACGACACGCAAGCGCTGAAGCGGATCATCGCTGCGATGGCGCAGGATGCGGTGGCCGCCCAGGCGGAGATCGCCAAGCTGCGCTTCCAGCTGGCGCGTTACCGGCGGGCCGAGTTCGGTCGTTCGTCGGAGAAGCTGGCGCGCGAAGCCGAGCAGCTCGAGTTGGCGATCGAGGCGCTGGAAGCCGACCAGGCCGAGCGGCTCGCCGCCGCCTCGCCGGTCGTGGCGGCGGCGATCGAGGCCGCCACTGAAGCACAAAAGCCGGCAAGGCGCCCTCTGCCGGAGCACCTGCCGCGCGAGGATGTAATCCATTCCGCGCCTTGTGCCTGTCCGACCTGCGGCGGTGCCTTGCGCCGGATCGGTGAGGACGTCGACGAGACGCTCGATTACGTGCCGGGCCGGTTCAAGGTGATCCGGCATGTCCGCGCCAAGCTCTCCTGCCGCGCCTGCGATACCGTCATCGCGGCACCGGCGCCTGATCACGCGATTGCCCGCGGGCGTGCCGGCGCCGGGCTGTTGGCCCATATCGCCGTCTCCAAGTACGACGATCATCTGCCGCTCTACCGACAGGCTGAGATCTTCGCCCGTGAAGGCGTGAGCCTGGAAACCTCGACGCTGTCCGGCTGGGTCGGGGCAACGGCGGCGGCTCTCCAACCGCTGATCGACGCGTTCGCCGCCGCGGTGATGGCGTCAGACACCTTGCATGTCGACGACACGCCGGTGCCGGTGTTGGCGCCGGGCACCGGCAAGACCAAGACCGGGCGGTTGTGGACCTATGTGCGCGACGAGCGAGCCTTCGCGGGTGCGCGACCGCCAGCGGCATTGTTCTTCTACTCGCCGGACCGCAAGGGCGAGCACCCGCGCGTGCACCTGAAGGACTTCCGCGGCGTCATTCACGCTGACGGCTATGCCGGGTTCAACGAGCTGTTCGCCGGTGGGCAGATCGCCGAGGCCGCCTGCTGGGCGCATGTGCGGCGAAAGTTCTTCGACGTGCACGCCGCCACCGCGTCGCCGATCGCCAAGGAGGCGCTCGACCGCATCGGCCAACTCTACCGGATCGAGCAGACGATCAACGGCGCGGCCCCCGACCACCGCCGACGAGAACGCCAGCAGCGATCGAAACCGATCGCCGAGGCACTCGCCGCCTGGGCGGACGAGACCGGGCGCAAGCTGTCCCGCAAATCCGAGCTTGCCGCCGCCTTCCGCTACATGCGGGGACGCTGGTCTGCCCTCGGCCGCTGCTTCGATGACGGCCGCCTGGCGCTCGACAACAACCCGGCCGAGCGGGCGCTGCGCTGTGTCGCGATCGGCCGCAAGAATTATCTCTTCGCCGGCTCCGACGCTGGCGGCCGACGCGCCGCGGCGATGTACTCGCTGATCGAAAGCGCCAAACTCAACGACCTCAACCCGCAGCTCTACATTGCCGACGTGCTCGCCCGCATCGCCGATCATCCGTAAGCGTCCGGTCTGGAACGTGAAGGCTTGTCGCCGGAGCAGCGGCGATGGTGCTCAGCCGCTCGCGGTTTGGGCATAGGGTGCCTGGGCGAAGGCGACGCCCATGGTGCGGAGGCGCTCTTTGCCACGGATCGTCAGGTCGGTGATCATGGCGAACTGCTCACGGCTTTCGGTCACGTACGCCTTGATCTTGTAGTGGGTGCCCCAGGGCGTTTCTGCCGCCACGACTGTCACCTTTGTTTCCGGCTTTCGGTAGCCGCTGGTTTCGCCGATCTCGGCCAGGGCGTGGCGCACGGCGGCGCCGTCGTGGTCGGCGTGGAGGTAGAAGTCGGTAACGCAGAGCAGGCTCGGCTTGCCGCCGCTGGCGTTGAAGACGCTGGCCGACCACAGCCGAGCATGCGGGATGATCACCTCGGTGTCGTCGGCGGTCACGATGTGCACGGCCCGGCTGCCGATTGTCTTGACCTCGCCATAGGTCCCGTCCAGCTCGATCCAGTCGCCCGGCTGGTAGGTGTGCTCGATGACCGTCACGATTTCGGCGGCCAGGCAGCTCACATAATCCTTGAGCGCGAAGGCGAGCGCCAGGCTCACCGCCGCCACCAGGGCGACAACGTTCTCGAAGGTGGGCTCGACCAAGATCGGAACAATGATCGTGATGCCGGCGATCACGATCAGCAGCCGGGCGAGCGGCGCCACCCGCAGGATCAACAGCCGTCGGTGCGAGGGTGCGCTCTCGGCAGCGCGGCGCACGATCCGGCGCACCGCCAGGACCAGCAACTGGCCACCGACGAGAACGACAAAGACGAGAAGAACATGGCTCCAGGTCAGTTCCCGCAGAAAGCCCAGAGGATGACCGGCTGCATTCATGGCATTCCCCCTTTGGCGGGGTCCGGCCGGTTCGGGATGCCGTCGATGGTCAGGCGGCCTCCGGCTGGACGTTGGTCGGCCAGAATCGCCATGGCATCAGCTCGTCGATCCGATTGATCGGATGCCCGGCGGCGATCTTGGCGAGCGTGTCGCGCAGATAGGCTTGCGGGTTCACCCCGTTGAGCTTGGCCGTCTGCACGATCGTGTACAGGGCGGCAGCGCGCTCGCCGCCGGTATCGGCGCCTGCAAAGAGGTAGTTCTTGCGCCCCAGCGCGATCCCGCGCAGCGCGTTCTCGGCGATGTTGTTGTCGACTTCGAGGCGGCCGTCGGCGAGGAAGCGTGACAGCGCCGCGCGCCGCTTGGTCGTATAGCGGAAAGCCTCGGCCAGCGCCGACTTCGCGGACAGCTTGGCTACGGTCTGGTCGGCCCATTCGAAGAACGACACGAGCAGCGGCCCCGTCGCGGCGCGGTGCGCCAGGCGCTCGGCGACCGGGGCGAACTGCGCCTTCGCTTCGATCACATAGAACGCCGCGATCCGATCGAGCGCCGCCTTGGCGACCGGCGACTTGGTGGCTTCCCACACGTCGAAGAACTTGCGTCGGCAATGCGCCCAGCACGCCACTTCGGTGATTGGCCCCGGCTCGGTGCGGGTGGCGTCGTAGAGCGCTTCGAACCCGGCATAGGCGTCGGCTTGGAGAAAGCCGGTGAACCCCGCCAGATGACCTGCCGGATGCGCGCCGCCGCGATCGGGGCTGTAGAAGTAGGCGGCGGCCGGCGGGTCTGTGCCGCAGAACGGCCGATCGTCACGCACATAGACCCACAGCCGCCCGGTCTTGGTCCGCCCCAGCCCCGGTGACAGCACCGGGACCGGCGTGTCGTCGCCGTGGATCTTCTCGGCGGCAAAGACGTGCTTCTGGATGCCGGCAACGATCGGCTGAAGCAGCCAGGCCGCCTGACCGACCCAATCGCACAAGGTCGAGCGATCGAGGTCGAGCTCGTCACGGGCATAGATCTCGCTCTGCCGATAGAGCGGCAGGTGATCGCAATACTTCGAGACCAGCACATGCGCCAGCATGCCGGGAGCGGCTCGGCCGCGCGGCGTCGGCATTGCGGCGGCCGGGGCCTGGATGATCGCATCGCACGACTTGCAGGCGTACTTCGGCCGGACATGGCGGATCACCAGGAAGTGGCCCGGCACATAGTCCAGCACCTCGGTGATATCCTCGCCGAGCCTGGCCATGCCGGCACCGCACTCGGGGCAGGTGCAGGCGCCGTCATTCCGGGGCTCATGCACAACCTCTTGACGCGGCAGATGCTCGGGCAGCGGTCGGCGCTTGGGCTTCGCGCGCTCGATGCCCGAGGTTGGGCGGTCCTGGATCGCCACCTCGGCCTCTTCTTGCGCCGCGCCGGTCTCCAGTTCCTCGAGTTGCAGCTCCAGTTGTTCGATCCGCCGGGCGATCCGCTCCGACGACCGGCCGAACTGCATCCGCCGCAGCTTGGCGATCTGGAACTTCAGCTTCTCGATCTCCAGGGTCCGCAACTGCACCGAGAGCTGGGCCGCCCTCAGTTCCGAAGTTGCCGCCGCCAGCTCGGCCTGACAGGCCAGCGCAAAAGCGCGCAACGCTTCCGGATCGGAGGGCAGATCAGCCGTGGCCAGCGACATGACCGACCCTAGCAAAACCACGCACCGCGAACCAGAATCGCAAGCGAATCGCTGCCTTGTCAGACCAGCATTGGTTGTCGCGGCAGCGGCGGTGCTACGGTTCGGCGCCAGTCCATTGCCTCGATCAACAGGGCCAATTGCGCGGGGCTGAGTACGACGCTGCCATCGACGATCGGCGGCCAGACGAAGCGGCCCCGCTCCAGCCGCTTGGCGAATAGACACAGGCCAGTGCCATCCCAGTAAAGCGCCTTCAAATAGTCACCACGCTTGCCGCGAAACAGAAAGAGGTGACCGCTGAACGGATCGGCGCCGATCATCTGCTTGGCCTTGGCCGCCAGCCCGTCGAAGCCATTGCGCAAATCGACCGGATGGCAGGCGAGAAACACTTTGGTGCCGGGAGCCAGGCTGATCACGCCGAGCCCTTGATCGCCCGCAACACCCGCCGCAGCGCCTTCTCGTTGACGAAAGCGTCGACGCGGACCCGGGCGCCGCTCGGTAGCGCAACCTCGATGATGCCGACCCGCTCTGCCATCGTCATGCCGGTGGGCCGGGATCGTTCCGGCGCCGGGACATCGAGGGGAGCCGCCAGCATGGCCGAGCCTTTGTCGGCCGTCCGGCCAAATACGCCGAGTGGAACGAACTCCACGGGTTCCGGCGTCCGCGCCAATGCCGCTGCCGTCTTCCACGCCGAGCGCCAGTTATAGAGCAGGCTCTCCGATACCTGGCGGCGCCGGGCAACCACCGCCACCTTGCCGCCTTCGGCCTCAATCTCGGCAAGCAGCGCCGCCTTCTCCTCGTCGGTCCACTTCCGACGCCGCTCGACCCGCGCCATGATCTCCACATCCGCCAAGCTTGCCTCCTTCTGGAGCTACAGAAGGAGCCTCCAGCGAGGTTCAAGATCGGCCATCCCCAAAGGCGGCGCTACACGGCACAGACCGGACGCTTACGATCATCCAGCCCGGCATATCGCCCAACTTCTTCCCTGGAACTGGCAGCCGGCCGACACCAACCGCGCCGCCGCTTAAGCCGGCGCCTCCACCGAGCGCTTACATACTGTGAGACGGGTCGCCCCGTACTCAGGCGGACATGTGGTCTAGAGCGGAATCCGGTCAGGTTCGAGCATAGCCGCTATTGACAAAGAAGTTGGCACATTCGTGTGGCTGGAACAGGTCGAGCAGCTTGCCGATGCGCTGCCACAGGGTATCGATCGAGCGCTCCTGGGCTTTGCGCAGGTGAGCTTTGAGTTTGGCGATTGCCTGCTCGATCGGGTTGAGGTCGGGGGAATAGGCCGGCAGGTATCGCAGCTCGGCGCCGGCCGCCTCGATGATCTGGCGCACAGCGCCGCCCTTATGCGCCGGCAGATTGTCCATCACGACGATATCGCCGGGCGCCAAGGTGGGAACGAGGCATTGCCGCAGGTATGCGGTGAAGATCACGCGGGTCATGGCGCGATCGATGACAAACGGCGCGGTGATGCCGTCCTGGCGCAAGCCGGCGACGAAGGTCAGGATTTTCCAATGCCCCCACGGCACCCGACCGACCACGCGGCGGCCGCGTTTGGCGCGCCCACGCAGCCGCGCCATATTGGTCGAGGTGCCGGTCTCGTCGATGAACACCAGCCGCGCCGGATCGAGCCCGGGTTGCGCGGCCACCCAGGCGGCGCGCGCCGCGGCCACGTCAGGCCGCTCTTGCTCGCTGGCGTGCACGATTTTTTTTGAAGCTGATGTCTTCAGCGGCGAAGAACCGCCACACCGTGCCATAGCCGACAGGCTTGCCGCGCTCGGCAAGTTCGGCGCGGATCTCCTCCAGCGTCAGGTCGGGAGCCGCGGCGATCCGCTCCAGCAGCCAGGCTCGCTCCTCCTTCAGCCGTGAGTTGTGATCGCCACCCATCGGTTTGGCCTCAAGCCGGCCGCTATCACGCCAAACTCGCATCCACTCGATCACCGTAGCGATCCCGACCCCGAATACCGCGGCTGCCTTGCGCCGTGACAGACCGCTCTCAACCGCTCGAACAACCCGTTCCCGCAAATCCCGAGAATATGGTCGTGCCATGCATGCTGGCCCCCTTTCCAGCATGCAGCTTGAATCACAATTCCGCCCCTCGTGGAATCCCCCTACGCCAACTCGATCAGGACGGATAACGCTCTAGGTAGTCAAACGCTCCGCGAGCGAGGCGCCGTTGCGCCGTCGGCGAGATCTCCCAACGCCGCGATAAGCGGGCCGAGGTAGTCGCGATAGGCCTGCCACCGGCCTTGCGAGGTGCGGTAGATCGGGCGGCGCACTTGGGCCGAGCTGGCGGTTCGCACTCGGCGGTGCGTTTGATGAAAAGCGATGCAGCGTGGATCCCACGGCAGGCCGCAAAACCGAACGAGCTTCCGCGCTTCGGTTTCGAGATCTGAGATCACCGCCTCGTAGCTGACCTCGAGCAACCGGTCAGGCGGCAATACCCCCCGCCAATAACTCATCAGCTCAGCATAATGCCGATAATACCTGCCAAGCTCACCGAGGTCGTAAGTGAAATGCTGTCCCTGTCGGAAAAGCTTCGAGTAACAAGATAGACAGGTGTCCATAGGGCTGCGCGTGACGTGAATGATACGCGCTCTCGGAAGTGCCAATTGGATCAGTCCAAGGTACATAAAATGAGACGGCATCTTGTCGATGATGCGCAGGGCGCCGGGGGCTCGGCGCCGCAGCCCCTCGATATAGGTCGTGCCCAACTGGCGCAGCCGGCCTGACGAGAGAGATGGCACGCAATCGGGGTATCCAGGCACGCCGGCGGGACCGGTTTGTAGCTGCTGGACGAGGCGGCTGAAATCGGCAAGTTCGCCCGCGCCATGCACCAACGGGTGGCTCGCCAGAATTTGCTCGACCAGAGTAGTCCCCGAGCGTGGCATGCCAACAACAAAGACCGGAAGCCGCGACCGACAACCAGGTCCTGCCTTTGCTCCGATCAGACTGTAGTCAAAAATGGTGCGGACCCGCTCGAATGCGTTGTGCATCTGGGCTTCGTCATAGCCTATCTGCCTGCGATAGAGCGCATTGCCATGCACCAGGTGGCGGAAGCCTTCGTCATATTTGCCCAGATCGTCATACGCCTTTGCCAGCGCGAAATGGAGTTCAGCTCGCGAAGCTTCCGGAAGCGAGTCGAGGTCCCCTGCCAACCTTTCCATCGCCGCCAGATGTGCGTCGCCCTCGGTAAACGTCGTCAAGTCGACAATATTGAGGTAATACACGGGCTCACGCGGTTTGAGCGCGATTGCTTTGCTGAACGCTGCGCGCGCGTCGTCGAGATCACCGGCCTGACGGCACATCTCGCCCAGATTGGAGTAGTAGATCGCGTTCGTCGCGTCGGCAGCGATGGCGCGGCGTATCAATTCGATCGCGCCAAGAAGATCACCAACCTGATAGGTGACGATGCCGAGGAGGTGCAACGCCGCTGCGCAGTCCGGCTGTACATGCAGGACATCACGGCACAACGCCGCAGCCGCCGTGAGCCGGCCCGCTTGAGAATACTGCTCAGCGAGGGCGATCACCTCCGTGGGTGGCAGCGTAACCGAGATAGGCATTTTGGCGGGCACCTCGGCGTTGCCGGCGGTTTGAGCCAGGATTGCCTCTTCGGGCATCTTGGGCAATGGCGAATTGCGCGTCGCGGGCGCGGCAAGCGGTCGAAACCGTCGGTTGCCTGCGCCGAAGCGGCTGGGATGCACTGATTTGCGGTTATCCGGACTATCGCTGTCATTACACGGATCGGGCAGGCCACCTCTAGGGGTGCGTCCCTCGGGTCATATCCTGAATGATCAGATCCAGCCGCTGAAGCTGCGCCTCCCAAGTGTATCTTTTTTCGACCGCGGCCCGTGCCTTCCTTCCCATTTGCTCTCGGTACTGTTCGTCCTGGAACAGGCGGATGGCATGCTCGGCGAATTCCCTCGGGTCGTCGGCGACAAGAATGCCTTCTCCCAGCGGTATCACCGTGCCCCCCATGAACAGCGTGACGAGATGCACGGAATCCCCATCGCGAGACCTTCGAGGAGCTTATTCTGGATGCCCCGGGCAATGCGCAGCGGAACGACGCAGATTTCTGCCGCGTCGAGGTAGGCTCGCACGTCCGGGACCTCCCCCGTTACGACCACCCCTAGCTGCCTCGCCAATCGCTGCACAGCTGGGGTCGGGTTTCTGCCGCAAATTACGAAACGGGCATGCGGCACCCGCTTACGGATCAACGGCAAAACTGTGGCGCAAAACCATTGAGCCCCGTCCACATTGGGAAAGTAGTCCATGACACCGGTGAAAATCATCGTGCCGGCCTGCTTCGGCACGTGACGCGAGCGAAAGCGCTCCAGGTCTACGCCATTCGCCAAAATGTCGACCGCAGCGCCTGGGATCAACCGTTCGAAATCGCGCTTTTCGGCCGGCGTGCTTACGACCAAACGCGACGAGGTTGCGGCGCTTTGACGCTCATGTTCAAGCAAGAGTTTGCTCTCGCGCCGATACAGCCAGTTCATCGGGAACGGCTTCTTTCGACTATATTCCTCCCACTTTTGCGAATCCAAATCACTGAAATACATTAGCCGAGGCGCAGACAAGCCCGCCACAAACTGGACTACGTTGCTGCTGTATGCGATTATTATATCGGGGGACAGCCTGAGAGATGCCGACTTCACTGCGGCGTGCAATTGTTTTTCATTCCTGAGGGCGACAGAAAGCGGCGTACCGGTAAAAAGGGCCTTGACGCCGCGAAGCTTCTCGGCAACGGCGGACCGCGGTACTGCCGTGACGCTACGGGTATAGTTTGCCAGCGCCGTGACGTTGACCTCATCGGGCGCCCCGTCGCTAAGACAGAATACATGCACCTCGTGAGTCGACGACAAATGACGCACCAAGTTGTAAGTCGCGATTTTGTCACCGCGATCAGGCGGGAACGGGACGCGCAGACAGATAAAAAAGATTCGCATTGGCAACCCGAGCTCGTTCGCGGTTCACTTAGCGCCAGAGACCTCTTGCCGCGCGGCACCGCTTCAGCCGTGTCACCCGAGGAAGCGGACAATCTTCGGCCCGAGCAAATTTGCCACCGGTAGAGGCAGGAGCTTCCAAGCAGCGATATATGGTCGATACTTTGGGTTGAGAGGCGTGCGATCGGATAACTTCACTCCCTTCCTCACCCGAAACTCGTAGGTAAGGGGTTGAGCTGGGAAACCCCAATTCTTTTTAAATGCGTAGGCTCCGGTCCCGATCTTGCTGCGGCCGAAGTCGAACATGTGACAGCCGCGCCGCGCCGCTTGCCGCATCAGCTCCCAGTACATAAAATCGTTAGCGCCGTTCACGCGGGCCAGCGGTGTTCCGCCGCCGTAGTAGGGGAGAACCTCGTCTTTAAAAAAGAACGATAGCACCGCCGCGACCGGCTTGCCACGGTCAAGGACGGTTAAGATCTCTGAACAATCAGCAAATTCGTCCACCAGCGATTGAAAGTATTTCTGCGAAAACACAGGAGTTCCAAGATTGCGAACGCTCTCAGCATAAATGCGGAAGAATTGGCCAACGTCTTGGTCGTGGCAGGCAACCAAATGTTGTTCCAAGGATTTTCGGATTACCGCACGTTGCTTGCGCGGAACCGCTTTCAAATTTTGCTCGTCATCAGCGGCGATCGACCGCCGAAATGTCGCGTAGACATCCGAACGGCTCAGCCAGCCGGGGCTCGACGACGGGCTTTCGAGGCGGAATTCCAGACAACCGGCGCCCAGACGATCCATCGTGCTTATCGCATATTGGCGGAGCAATTCGAGGCTTTCTGCGTCCGTCGCCAGCGGTCCACCGCGCACACAGAACGCGTTGGAGATCAGTGAACTGCCAAATATCCAGCTGTTCAGGTGGACGAGGGGCAATACGCCGGTGATCTGATCCCCGCGCTTGGCGCATACATAATGCGTGCGGTGGCCGAACGCCTTCTCGATGACCGAGCGCCATCCAGTCCGGTGAAAGAAGGTCCCGTTTGGGTGCGATGCCACATAGTCGTCCCAACTTCCACGCGCGGCCTCCGACAATGGCTCGATGACCGTTGCGGTCGGAGGGGCGATCGCGTCAGCGCAGTCGGATCCGCGGGAGGACGGTTTGGCGTTCGTTTGCGAGAAAGACATAGTCCATACGGCTCCAGTGGAAGTCGGCAAACAAGCGCTTCAGCCGCCTCTCCATTCCAGCAAGGTTGACGTAATGGCGCATCCGCGCACGCCAAGGAATTCCTTGTGGGCGAGGTTGCTCTGGATCAATTTCCCAAGGATGAAAATAGAATACGCAAGGCCGCCGTTCGATTGTGTTCACCTGACGCAGGTTCGCTTTAGAAAGCGCATAGGGCAGTAGCCGGAAATAGCCGCCGCCCGCACAGGGCAGGTTGCACCCGAAACGGAGTGCGGTTGTCATCGGAATCTCCAGCAGGCGACCGTCGCAAGGATGGAAGGGAAACCGTGGTGCTTCAGGCAGCCCGTATAGGTCATGACGAATCGGATAGATGCTGGAGCTGTAGGTGTATCCCTCGCCTTCTAGCGTCTCAAAGACCCAGAGATTGGACATACCGATCGAGAAGCACGGGGCGCGATAGCCGTTGACCGCACAGCCGGTCAAATCTTCCAGCAGCTGCTTCGATTTCCTGACATCCTCCTTAAACTCGGCACGATGTTGCCGATCAGCGCGGACATGATTGTAGCCATGCGAGCCGATTTCATGCCCGCCCGCGACGATGCGCCGGACCAATCCAGGGTATCGCTCCGCTATCCACCCAAGTACGAAGAACGTGGCACCCACGCCAGCAGCCTCGAAAAGCGATAACACGCGGTCGATGTTGGCCTCTACTCTGCAAGCAACCTCGTCCCAACACCTGTGCGGGAAGCAGGCGGACAGAGCTTCGACCTGAAAATAATCCTCTACATCTACGGTCATTGCGTTAACCAAGGCGCCAGCGCGCGGCGGAAGCGCCAATGCTCCTGCCGTCGAGCAATTGCTAACATCGCGCGTCATTGGTGCTGCTCGGCCAGTCGAAGCAGAGCCTCAAGGCTTTGCTTCAGCAGGGTGTCCTGTCTAGCGAGCTGGTGCTCAAGGCTCTGGATCCGCTGCAATGCAGACGGGTTGCCCGGCGAGGGGGTGGCAGCAGAGGACGGTGCGGTAATCGACCCCAGCTCATTGGCCCACTCTGCCGCCACGGTCTCGACGTCGGCGGCAGTGATAGCGTGTCTCTCGTCGAGAAAGGCCGACAGCAGCACACGCGAGCAGAGCAAATTGATCATGCGAGGGACGCCATTGGTATGACGGTAGATTGTTGCAAACGCGTCATCTGCGAATGATGGATCACCTGACCACGAGGCAATCCTCAGGCGGTGCTCGACGTATGCCTTGACCTCCGCAGCGTCTAATGCGCCGAGGTGGTAGCAAGTAAATACCCGCTGCCGGAGCTGCTCAGCGTCCCGGCTGGCAAGAATGGTTCGAAATTGAGGTTGTCCCAACAGGAAGGTTGCCAGCGGTGCGCCGTACCCGATCGCCAAGTTTGCCAGCATGCGCAACTCTTCCAAGGTTCTAAAGGGCAGGTTTTGCGCTTCGTCGATTATCAGCAAGATACGCTTCCCCGCCTTATGGTTCTCGCGGAAGAACTCCGCCAGTACGGCCAACATACTCGCTTTGTCACGACGCACCTTGCCCAAGCCAAAGGCCGATACGATCACTCGGAGAAACTCTATCGGCGATAGTTGAGTAGTTAAAATCTTAGCGGCGATATACTCACTGGAACTGAGCTGTGACCAGAGATGTTCGAGCAGTGTGGTCTTCCCCGCCCCGACGTCGCCGGTGATCACGACAAATCCGTCTCCCTGGCTTAGGCCAAAGGTTATATGCGCCAACGCTTTCCAGTGGGAGTTGCTGCCAAAGAAGAAGCGGGCATCCGGGGTTAATCGGAACGGTGCCGAGGTAAGACCAAAATACTCTGTAAACATTACTGCGGCTCGCGCACCCTTTTGCGCCTATTGGCGGCTATGGTCGTAACGGTATGATCCAAAACTGTCGCTGGTCGTACCCTGTGTTTTGTTGAGGATCAACGAAATTCGTGGGCAGGCGCGAAGGAGCTCAAGCGAAGCTTCGATCTCGCCGCGTTGGGTACGGTCGGCTTCGATGACGAGGACGACTTGGTCCACGATAGCCGCTAGCGTGGCAGGGTCGCTGCTGACCAGGCAGGGCGGAGCATCAAGGAGGATGACGCGATCATTATAGCGATCGGCCATTTCTTTGATTAGCGATCGCATCCTCTGGCTGGCGAGAAGCTCCGGCCCGTGCTGTTGCTCCGAACCGGCGAGGATCAAGGACAGACGGTCAAACTCGGTGCGGAAGATGACATCGGACAGATCGAGCGCCGGGTCGGCTATGACGTCCAACAGTCCTGGCACGTCACTGGCGGTGAGAAACCGTCGAATTCCCTGGCGCGAGCCGTCGGCATCGACCAGCAGCACATGGTGGTTTGGCTCTTTGGCGATGCTCAATGCGAGATTGAGACTAGTGAACGTTTTGCCCTCTTCCGGGAGCGCGCTCGTCACCATGATCACCCCGGCAGGCGCGCCTGCCCCCTTTTCGGAGAAGGCGCGGCTCAGCAACTGCCGCTTGATGATCCGCAGTTCCTCGTTTAGCCGGGTTCTTCCCGTCGTCCAGTCGGGGATGCTGGCTTGCTTCATCTGGAGACTATCAAATTCGAGGAGACGCTTGGCCGGCGGTCTCGCTACCGGGCGCAGGTTTTCTGCCGCGACGGATGCGCGCGACGACTTTTCCGCGCTCTGCTTCCACGCCGTCAGCCCAACCTCATCTCCTGGCGTCGGCGAGCGCGGAAGCAGCTCCCGACGCAGCACCTGTTGCTGCCAGCGAGACGCTGCCCGCTCCACAAGGCTCATCGCGGTTTCATTCATGGTCAGATCGTCGCCCCCATTTTTGAAGCGGCGAACATCAATCCCCCGTAAACAACGATGAGCAGAACCGTGACAGCCGCGAAACCTAAGGCACCCTTCTTCGACCACCGGTCACCGGCACTTACCGCCAACGATATCCCGCCTAACACCGGCAGGCCAATTTCTCGTAATGCCTGTACGCTGTCAAATGAATGGTCGATCTGTTGCAAGAGGAACACAACTCCTCCGCCGGCGGCGATTGCAGCTACCAGGACGACGGAGATCAACAATTTCCGCTTCGGTGCAATGGGCACCTGAGCGATCCGCGGCGACTCAATAACCCGCACCGTACTGTCCGCTTTAGTGTCGGCGGCAGAAGCGAGCTTTGCCGATTCCAGCCGTGCAACGAGTTCATCATGGTTCTTTTTTATGATGTTGTAGTCACGGTCCAATCTTTCGTATTTGGCCTCGACTCCTGGTGCTTCTTTCGCCAACTTCTCGAGCCGATCAACCTCGCTTTTACCGTCAGCGACCTTGTGCGTGAGGGACGCGGCATTGACCTCCATATCCGCGATCCGCAGTCTAAGTTGCTCATATGACGGGTTCGAGATAGTGCGCGACAAAGGTCCCGCATGGCCGCCGTCGACGGAAGCGGGCGTCCTCTCTGTGGCGGCGGCTTGCAGCGATTCAACCAGCCGGCGGGCAGCGATCACATCGGGATGTGCCTCCGTAAAGCGCAGCCTCAAGTTGTCAAGGCTACGCTCGGCTTCGGCTAGCCGCTCGCTGGCAACTGAGGGGCCCGCGCCGCTCTGAATCAAAATTGGCGAGCCCGGATCGACCCTCAACACCGGCGGGATCGACTGAATCTGTTGCTTCGAGGCATCGAGCCTGATGCGGGTATCGGCGAGTTCAGCCTCCGCACTCGCAAGAGCCGCCTGTGCCGTCTGCAGACGAGAGGCGGTGTTGGACGCGCCGGGGAGGAGATCATAGTATTGTGCGCGAAAGGCAGCGCGGCGGTTTTCCGCCTCGGTCAGCTGCTGATCGTAACTAACAATCTGCTCGTGCAGAAAGCGCTGCGCGCTCACCATCTCCGCTCGGGAAGTCCCGGTTTGATTTTGTAGAAAGATGTCGAGCGCAGCCTGGACAACGTCTCGCGCGAGCGTGGGATTGACGTCGCGATAGGTCACGGTGAACAGGTTGCGTTCGGTCGAACCGACCTGGATTGCTTCCGACAATCGTCGATTGAGGAGTTCCCGAGCTTCATCCGTCGTGATCTGCGACCCTAACGACGTCATCGCGATCAACTTGTCGATGTTCGATGGGCTCAGCAGCGTCTTTCGCATCAGCTCGGCCTGGCTGACCGATCCGGTGTCGACGGCGATCCCACGCAAAAGTGGAACAAGAATCGCGTCGCTATCGACGTATAGCCGAGCACTGCTCTCAAACTGGTCTGGGATGTGCGCAACGTATAGCCAGCCTACGAGGCATGTGGCCCAGACCACCCCCGCCGCCCACCACCTTCGCCGCCACGCCGCCGCGAGATGAACCTTTACTAAATTTCCGAGATTTCCCACACCCAGCTCCTATCACCCGTCGAGATGTAGCGCGCGCGGGAGTTCAACGTACTGCGCTGGTGATCCGTCTGCGGGCTGGCTGTACCCTGCGTCGAGCACGCTCTCGCGGCACCATCATGGGCCGTTAATCAGCAGAGCCGGCTTCCTGCGCGAGCACAGCATCGGTCATGGTCGCCCGGCCGGCAACGCCGATGCCGTTATTCATCGCCCAGATCGCCGCCTGGGTGCGATTGGCCACTCTGATCTTGCGCAGCACCCCTTTCATATGAACCTTCACGGTCGCTTCGGCGATACCGAGTTGCCGGGCGATCGTCTTGTTCGAGGAGCCCGCCGTCAAATGGCGCAGGATCTCCACCTCGCGCCGAGATGGCGGCTGCTCCGCCGGGCTGCGGACTCGGTTCGACGATGGTAGCGGCTCATCGCCCTGGTCGCTGAATTTCGAGCCCAGCAGCTGGCTAAGCAGGTTTCGTGGCACTACCCGGCCGCCCAGCTTAATCAGCCTGAGCGACAGGATTATCTCCTCCTTCGAGGTCTCGGCCGATAAAAAACCGTCGGCGACAGCGATGCTCTCGTCTGGAATGCGCTTCACGCTGTCTCCGGCAGTGATAATGACGATCCGCGACCCCGGAAGCTCTTGCCGCAGCGAGACGACTAGCTCAGAGGGGGCTTCGCAGAGCGATCCGTCCAAGATTACCAGATCGGCGCCGCGGTCGCGCATGGCTCCGACGATCAGCGCCACTTCGCGTGTCGGGTTCTCGCAATGAACGGACACACCAGCATCCGTCAAAACCTTGTTCAATCCTTCCCTCAGCAGCGGCGAACGCACCACGACAGAGGTAATCATATCGAGCGCGTCAGCATTCGAGCGATACTCGTTCACGTGGGGTCCTCCTGGAACCGCAGTCACAAGGGGGGAGCCGGTTCCATCTTAGGTTGGGCGAAAGCGTAACAAAGGTTAACAACCACGGTCACATTCTGATCACATTCTGTTACATAACACACACAATCCGATCTGGGTATACATATTGGGGCTACTCAATGTAACGGGCCTCGTCCCCTTCCGCGGGATCCCGGATTTATGGGTATTGCCTCGTTTGAAAGCAGCAGCCCGTCCTCTGCGTCATCGGTGCCAACGTCGGAGCGCCCGACGCCAACATCGTTCGATCGTAGGCAAGGCGGCCATGATCGCCGTAAGTGCGCTGCAAGCGATAAAGGTATCGAGCACGGCGTCCTTGACACCGTGTCCGCGTAGCAGCCTGTCCCGAGAGCGCGGAAATTTCCGTTGATCTAGGGCATGTTGCTACCCTTCGGACTAGAGCGGAATCCGGTCAGGTTCGAGCATAGCCGCTATTGACAAAGAAGTTGGCACATTCGTGTGGCTGGAACAGGTCGAGCAGCTTGCCGATGCGCTGCCACAGGGTATCGATCGAGCGCTCCTGGGCTTTGCGCAGGTGAGCTTTGAGTTTGGCGATTGCCTGCTCGATCGGGTTGAGGTCGGGGGAATAGGCCGGCAGGTATCGCAGCTCGGCGCCGGCCGCCTCGATGATCTGGCGCACAGCGCCGCCCTTATGCGCCGGCAGATTGTCCATCACGACGATATCGCCGGGCGCCAAGGTGGGAACGAGGCATTGCCGCAGGTATGCGGTGAAGATCACGCGGGTCATGGCGCGATCGATGACAAACGGCGCGGTGATGCCGTCCTGGCGCAAGCCGGCGACGAAGGTCAGGATTTTCCAATGCCCCCACGGCACCCGACCGACCACGCGGCGGCCGCGTTTGGCGCGCCCACGCAGCCGCGCCATATTGGTCGAGGTGCCGGTCTCGTCGATGAACACCAGCCGCGCCGGATCGAGCCCGGGTTGCGCGGCCACCCAGGCGGCGCGCGCCGCGGCCACGTCAGGCCGCTCTTGCTCGCTGGCGTGCACGATTTTTTTTGAAGCTGATGTCTTCAGCGGCGAAGAACCGCCACACCGTGCCATAGCCGACAGGCTTGCCGCGCTCGGCAAGTTCGGCGCGGATCTCCTCCAGCGTCAGGTCGGGAGCCGCGGCGATCCGCTCCAGCAGCCAGGCTCGCTCCTCCTTCAGCCGTGAGTTGTGATCGCCACCCATCGGTTTGGCCTCAAGCCGGCCGCTATCACGCCAAACTCGCATCCACTCGATCACCGTAGCGATCCCGACCCCGAATACCGCGGCTGCCTTGCGCCGTGACAGACCGCTCTCAACCGCTCGAACAACCCGTTCCCGCAAATCCCGAGAATATGGTCGTGCCATGCATGCTGGCCCCCTTTCCAGCATGCAGCTTGAATCACAATTCCGCCCCTCGTGGAATCCCCCTACGCCGACTCGATCAGGACGGATAACGCTCTAGGTAGTGTCAACCCCGTATAGGTAGAAGTACGGATCTGGCTGTGGATATATCTGTGGATTATCTTGTGGATAACTCCGTTCGTCACGCGACCGCATTGCGCTTCGCTGAGGCTGGCATCCCATCTTCCCATGCCGGGTCAACGGCAACGAACCCGCTGCCGCGCAGCACAGGTGGGGGTTCGATGCCGGCCGCAACCGCCGGGCGGTTCGCCCGGTGCGACGATCTGTAGCGGCCCGCGAAAGCTCAAACAGGTCCTATTTGGAGCATTTCGAGCCGGCAAGGCTACGCTTATGCCGGTATGGACCGACCGGGTGAAGGTGATGCGCCCGCTCAGGGGCGGCGGCATTGTCGAGGGAGGGAAAGGCATGTTGGCGCGACTTTAAAGCTCGAATGTATTTGGCTCCGCTGCTCTTCGCTGCTGGATTTCAGGTCTAGTAAAACATTCGGTAATACGCGAGCCCGATTATCTCGTGACAGGCGTAGAACGATCGGTTGAATGCCTTAGCGGTCGGCAAGAAATCCTGAAAGTCGATCGACTGGGAGGCCTCCCGTGGCGAGAAAGGCAGGGCATGAAAGCCGACTCTGTTGAATGACCAAAGCGCACGTGGCAAATGCCATGCGTTAGTGACGAGGACTACCGTGGTTATATTTAGCGGTTGAATAAGCTGTGCAGTATACAGGGCGTTCTGATAGGTGGTCCGAGAGCGATCTTCAACCCATTTGACTGGAATTGAGAAATCCTTTTCTAGCTCTTCGCGCATTAGTTTCGCCAGTGATGTATCTGAACCGGCCACCGGCCCACCAGTGACGATGACCGGAAGCTCTAGGCGCGAGTAGAGTCGAGCCGCAGCCGCCAGCCGTTCGAGCGTCAACCGCCCGACTGAGTCGGGAACGTTGACGCCGTCCCCGACCTTGTAGTCGCCACCAAGTACGACGATCGCCTGGGCGGCGGTCAGATCCGGGCTCGCCGGGACCAACATCAACAGCTGATCAATTAGAAAGGTCGAGACCGCCGGCGTCGCAAATAAATACAGGAGAATGCTGCTCGACAGCACCACGATTGCCCCGGATCGAGGACGAAAGAAGTTGAGAACCGCCCCCAGCAGGCAAATGACGATAAATATTGTCGGCGGCAGCACAAATGAATAGGAGAGGAATGCTCGCATCGCAGCCGCTCCTTTAAGGTGCAGCTTAAGAGTCTATTCGCGCCACTAGGGTCTGTTGAGATTCATCGTGAATTGATGACGGCGGCGGCGAGATGGATCATTGGCTTGGAAGCTCTGGTCGGTTTTGTCGGCGCGCATGGCGATGCGTTTGAATTCCTTGAGCTTGCAGAAGAAGTTCTCGATCAGATGGCGCCATTTGTACATCTCGGTGTCGATTTGGAGCGGCACGGCACGGCGGGGATGCTGAGAAATCACGATCTTGGCACCGCGCTGGTTGAGGTTGGCGCCGGCGTGCGTTGCGGTCAATGCTATCACCTCAGAGCCCTTCGCGTCGGTATGAAGTGGCATTAGCAGATCAGGGAAGGCCAAGTATCTTTGCTATTTGCCTCCGGTTCGTCGCGCTCTTTGTCGCGGGCGATTCGCCGCGCCTAACGCAGAAAATTCCGCCAAACGCGATTGCGAAGTCCGGCGAGAAGTGCGAAACCGTTCTCATTGCCGGATTGCTCCCCGTTAGATGCTATCCTGCTTCAATCCAAGGGCGAAGGGGTGGTGGCTGAGACCACGACCCGGTCGCGCCACTCTCTTGATCTGGATGAAGGATCGCAGCCGTGGGGTGTCCCGTGATTGATTCCTCTCGTTACGCGGGTCAAAAGAGGCCCGGATATTCCTGCGCGCTTGGCTTGGCGCTTATCGCATTGTGCCTTTGCGCTTGCAACGCGGCACCTACCTTGCCTCCCGCTCAGGCTCCTTCCGACCGACCGACGGCCGAATACCTCATCGGGCCCGGCGATATGCTGTCAATTTTTGTCTGGCGCAACCCGGAACTTTCGGTCGAGCTGCCGGTCCGCCCCGATGGCCGGATCTCGTTGCCGCTCGTCGGGGACATTGTCGCGATCGGCAAAACTACGGTCGCACTGGGCGAGGAGATCGAGCAAAGGCTCTCGAAATACGTTGAGAGCCCAAGCGTAACGGTGATGGCGAGAGCGTTCACTGGACCGTTTGCCCAGCAGATTCGCGTAATTGGCGAAGCTGTCACACCGAAAGCGCTGCCGTATCGCGCGAATATGACGGTGCTCGATGCGATAATCGAAGTTGGAGGATTGACAAGATACGCTGCGGGCAATCGTGCGACCATCGTCCGTACGACCAATTCCTCGCGTGAGGTCTATTCTGTGCATCTTGATGACTTGATAAAGGACGGCAATATCGATGATAATGTGGCACTGTTGCCAGGCGATATACTAATTATCCCACAGAGATATTTCTGAGAATGCTAAACTCTGACAATTCTCTGTTTCTCGCGGGGGACGCGGTTAGACGCTGCCGACCTCCTGCGGCTGACCGTGTCGGACGCGATGAACTCTGGGACCGGGTAATTCCACAGCACGAGCGGAGTGATTGGGTTTGACATGCCGACCCATTCGATGTTGGCGAGGCCCGCCGCCGGCCGAATCCCGCTCGAAGCGCGGCCTCATGATGCCGTTTCTGACGCTCCACTTGCCGATCTCGAAAATTGCGCATCAAATGCCGCCGCGCCGAGGACGATGCTCGCCGCAGTCCGGAGCGCGCGATGCCGCTGCGCTGCTGCGCGGGGCCACGCTGGGGGCTGGCGCTTTGCCCTTATGCTGCTTTTGACACTTAGCTTCGCCCCACGCGCCCTTGCCCAGGCTGCGACGACCTCGCCATCGGCAACGCCGCCCTTGTCAGGCGAGCTGCCATCGGCAACGCCGCCCTTGTCGGGCGGGCTGCCATCGGCAACCCCACCCTCGTTAGGCGGGCTGCCATCGGCGACCCCACCCTCGTTAGGCGGGCCGCCATCGGCAACCCCACCCTTGTTAGGCGGCGCCGGGCTGCCGTCGGCGACCCCATCCTTGTTGCCCGAAGCGGGGCTGCCATCGGGGGCTCAACCCTTGTTGCCCGGCGCCGGGCTTGGATCCGCCATCCTTTTCGGATCGACAGCGGTTCCGCCGCCTCTCCCCAGCACCACATTCGGGTTTGCCGGCGCTCCGGCGAGCTATCAAGGTACGACAACCCCGCCAACCGAGCTGCCTCCGCTCACCGCCAATATCCTGCTGCCGCCGATCGCAGCCGGCGCCACGCCCGTGCAGGGAGGAGATCCACGGGTACCTGCCGTCCTCATCCAGCCGAGCATCGGCATTTCGGAAGACGTCTCGAGCAATCTGCTCAACAGCCATAATGCACAGGGCGGCTCGTTGACACATTTGTCGACAGGCACGTTGATTTCGGTTGATACGGTTCGGCTCCAGGCTTTCGTCAACTCTTCGCTTGATTACGAGAAATATGTTCCACAGCTCGGCCAGAATACGCTCAATGCGAACCTGTCCGCCTATGGCCTCGGCACTGTCGTTCCCGAGGTTTTCTTTGTCGACGGTCGGGCTGGGGTATCAACCCTTTCGACTACCGGCGGACTTGGTTTCGCGAATCCTGCGCTGACTCCGACATCGCAACAAACCCAGGTATTTTCGTCCTCGCTGACCCCGATCATCCGCCAATCCTTCGGCGATCTGGTCGAGGTCGATCTGCGCTCCAATTTGGGGGTAGTCAGCTCCAGCAACGGCGGGCTATTCGGCAATCCTACCCCAACCTCGTCAACCACATCGGTGGCGAACGTCCAACAAGATCAAACGACCCTAACTGTCGCAATCGGCCGCGGGGAGGGCGTTGCGGCATCACGCCTGACCCTCGATGCCGCAGAAATAAATAGTCAATCGGTAGCGCAGTCGACGCAACTCCGGGGGTATGTCGACGCCCAATACCGGTTCAATCCGGAATTCGCCGCTGTCGGCCGGTTCGGCTATGAGGACGTTCGCTACCCGCGCGCCGGGTTGGCTTTCAACGAGCCGACCTTCCTCGCCGGCGGCCAGATGACTTTCGGGCCGGGCACCTCGGCCGTGCTTCAATTCGGTCGCCAGGATGGATCCTACGGCTTCAGCGGAACCTTGCGGGCGCAGATAACACCGACGATCGCCCTGCTCGCGTCTCAACAGCGTTCTCTTGGATCATCGTCAGAGTCGATCCTGAGCAACTTGAACAATTCCTCCCTGGATCCCTATGGCACGACGGTCAACACTTACACCCTCTTACCTTCGGCAATCGATCCCGAGTTCGCCTACGCAACGACGGATATCTATCGCTATCAAGAGTCACGCATCGCGCTGGAGGAGGATGCCGGGCGAACCGACAGCTTTAGACTGTTTGCCTTCCTCGATCACCAAACCTCATTGACCGGGGCTACGAGCAGCGATACGGGCAAGGGTGTGTCGTTCAGTTGGTTCCGCTCGATGACGCCAAATCTGACAAGCGTAGTCGCGATCGGCTACGCGACGCACGTTGCCGGAGGAGGGACTAAGACGGCGACAGTCGATCTTGGCCTAAATTACACCTTTACTGAGACGCTCACCGGGGCGATACATTACGACCTGATCGATGCCCGATCGGAAATTTCGGCCAATACATTTCTGACAAACGTGCTTGAGGTCACGCTCAGGAAATCATTCTAACCCCTGATGCGGCCGTGGTACACCCCGCCGGGTGACCATGGCAGATACAAGCTGGCACCTTGAGAGCCGGCCGCGCGGTGAGCGAACGTCCAACCGTGCGCAAGCAGCCCGTAGCCGCCTTGCCAACCCCTCCGCTTGACACCGCCAATCATCGCGTTCGAGCACCAGCCAATGCAGATCATACGCTCCCGTGCTGAGGCTTCGCTTGTAGCGACTATCGCCTGCGAGGAAGCGGTAACACGCTGCCCCCGCGCGACGATAGTGCGCGAACGCCAATAGGTGGCTCACCAACCCAGGTTTCAAGCGTTGATCGGCCGCGAATTGGAAGCCGTTCTGGTAAGCGTAGACCTCGTTATCGCAATAGAAGTTGTAGAGATAGCCGATCTCGTAGCCTCCTGCCGTGATGCGGAGAATGTCCGCCTCCCCGGCGGCAAATCCGCGCGCCAGGACGCGCCGGTGAAATTTTTCGAAAACCGGAAAGGCAAAGAGCCCGGGCTGGCCCAAGGCCGTCCAACGCTGCTGATGCAGTCGCGCCATCGCAGCGAGGCGCTCGAGCGCCTCGCTTAGCGTAGCCGATGGGGTGATCACCAGGGTGCCGTGGCGTTCGTATAACCTGATCGAACGCGAGATCTGCGATCGCGCATTGCGGCTCAGCTGGGCAAGATCATTGCTGTCGCTCGGATCGAGCGTGCGGTACGGGCAGGCCCGGGTCACGAACGTGCGATCGCACCAGCCGGCTTCGCGCGCCGTGGCGGGGAGCCAATCGGGTACGCCGCTCAAGAAGATCTGGGCACCATCGTTGGTGTGCAAGTATTGAAGTGCGGCGTGGGCTACCGACATTTCAAACCCGCGCTCGGCCAGAAACCCGTTATCCTCGATCATCGCCACGTCTTTGGCTGGCTCGCCCATTTCATGCAGAAAAAGGGTCCGGCGGCGAAACCCGAGCTGGGAGCGCCACCCTCGCACCAGGAGGCCAAGGCCAACTCGCCGACCTTCGCAGTAGACAGCGAGGATGAGCGGGTTTGCCTCACAGGTCTCCAGCCAGGCGCCGATCCATGTCCACGAAAGAAAGAAGGACCGCGACGATCTCGCCTCAAGCTCGCGCCACGCCGGTTCCAGCCCAGCGGCGGATACGAACATCTCTACACGGACCTCTAAATTATCCGCGCTGGCCTTCACCATCGCCATCCCCTTGCGGCGCAACGCCACCATCACTGTGTTGCCAGCGAGTTGGAATGGCTCGCCCGTCCGGAAGAAACCCCAATCTCACCGAGTACGCATCACGCCTCAACGGTCCGGAGCAAGCCGAGATGACATACGGCCGCCTCGGCCTCGGCTCAGTGGTAGGTCAAACTAAGTCTCCCTGATGCGCAGGCTCAAGTTGAAGAGGCGAGCCCTCTTTCAGCGACCGCACCTGCCGGGCTTGTTGTCTGCTCGCTGCCCTTTTCGACCCGATGGACATATTCGCGCAGCGACACCGAGAGCGCAAATACCGCGTACAAGGGCGGGTGATAGCCAAGAGCAACGAAACTGCCTCCTGTCAACTGCAGCAACAGGGCCATTTGCAACGTGGTGGCGAGATCGCTGCACCAAGTAAGGTGCGGGAAGCGCCTGGCCCGCCGCGCCGCCGCGCGCAGATAAAAGAAGCTTGTTGCGATTAAGCTGACGAAGATTGCCAGTCCAGGCCAGCCCTGTTCTCCGAGCACTTCGAAAAAATCATTATGAGCGTATAACCCTCCTATGGTGCCGTCGGGTCTTATTCCGCCCAGTTCGTCGATTTGGTGCACTTCAAATCCGCCGCCAAGCGGGTGTTCAAGCGCGTAGTCAACAGTCCACCGCCAGACATCAAGCCGGTGCTCGGCACTGCCTTCCTGCCGATATTCGGTGATCGTGGCCATCCGGTCCATCCAATTGGCGGGAGCAAGATATGCGCCGAGCGGAACGGCGGCCGCAAGAGCAATCGCGCCCAGTACTTTCCGCCGGGACCTCAGCCAGAGCAGGGCGGCAAGCACGGCGGCGACGATGAGCCCCGTTCGCTCGTAGGTGCCGAACGCCGCGCTAGCGGCAAGCACGATCATCGTGAGGTACATCGCGCTGGTCAGCCAGTTCACGGGCAGGATCTTCGTGTGCTGGCGCAGGAACAGCATTATCGGCACGAACATCAGTGCAAGCATCGCCAGTCGGCTGTCGGCGGCTAATTGAAAAGCGCCGACCCCGCTAGCTTGGACGCCAAGGTCTCGGCCATACCCGCCGCCAGAGATCAGCTCCTTGAGACCGCTCGGGAGGAAATTGATGGCAAACCCGAACAACCAGATCTGGAGAAAAGCCTCGATCTGGATGCGTGAGCGAATCGGCAGCGGGATAAACGCGGTAAAGAACAAAGTCTTGACAACGAAACTCCACTTTACAGCGGCCGCCGCTGGAACCTCGGCCCAAAGAAAGGTGCTGATGGTCACCCAGGCGGCGAACAACGCCAGCAGGATTGTCATGAGACATACACGCGGCGGATCTCGACGATCGAGTAGAACGTATCCGCCGAGCGCAGCAATCGCTATCATCATCGAGAGGGGCAACTCGTTGATAAGGCTAAACGCGACCGATTGCGGGAGGAAGAAATCGACCCACACGTAGCCCAGCGTCAAAGCAAATGGCGCAACAAGGCCAAGGCCAACCGCGAAAAATGAAAGGTAACAGAACGCAACAAAGAGGCTACGCATCGACCGTTCCGTCCAATCCATTGGAGCCGGGCAAACGGCGCATGCTAGTGCCCGCGGAGCGACCGGCGACTACCGTCCGAGTGGCCCAGCCCTCGGTTCAAGGCCGCGCGATCGGGCCTTGTGGGTGTGATCGGCTCCTCCTCCCGCGCGACCTCGTACCAGGCCTCCGTACGGTCGAGCAACGCTGCCCGGACGATCACGTAGACCGCCATTCCTCCAGTAAATAGTATGAAAAAGGTGTCGATCATACCGATACAACAGACTTTGGCAATTTACCTGCCGCCCACGCGATCGTGGTTTTGACGCCGGCCGTCATGCAAATTCCTCGCCCTACCCGAGGCGGCCTGAGTATCCCGAACGGAATCTTTTGCCAAGCTACCGCGGGGTCATCTCGGGTAGAAGGCGGCCGGTGCGCTCCAGCCCCGGCAGGAGCTTGCCGCTGCGCTCCAGCCCCGGCAGGAGCTTGCCGCTGCGCTCCGCGGCTGGCAGCACACGGCCGCTAGGGATGTTTGTCGCCATGCGCGCTTTGTCGTTGACAGGGAGTCGGCGGCCATTGACTAGCAGCGCGGCGAGGCCGCTCTCGTCGAGGTCCCAGTTGCGCACCGGTCCGGTGTCGATATGCAGGAACCCGGAATGCGGATACCAGCCGACGCCGCCGCGGTGCATCGCCCGAGCCGCCAGCATCGCGTCGGCGAGCCTGTTCTCAAGCCGCACGTCGAGTGCGCGGCCGTAGAGATGCTGGCTGTTTTCGGCAACTCCGAATGTGGTGCGCGCCAGCGCCGCATTTGTCTCGGGCGTCCGGTAGGCGGAGAGGATGCTGACGCTCTGCACGTCAACCGCATCCATCACTGCAGCGAGAAAGTCGATAACTCCGACATCGATCTTGGTTGTCGCGGCCGTATGAAAATCGCGCAGGAACACCGACAGATCGGCCATTGCGGCGGCAAGCGGCCCCGAGGCATCGCGGTAGGAACCGTTAAACGTCTCGCCGGTATGCGGATTTACAAGACGCAGATAGCGGCGCGCCAATGGCCGCACCACCACCGCGCGCGCGGTCCCCGGCAGCGCTACGACGCCCGCAATCAGCGACAGCAGGAGCCGGCGATTCATTTCGGTTTCGGATCCCGAAGAACGGGTTGCGAGAATAGCGCCAGTGCCTCACCAGGATCGACGGCTACCGGCGCGCGCTGAGCGAAGGATCGACCAACCGCGACCCGACCGGCCATCGGCATAATCCGCTGCTGGTCATCACTCGGAAGTATTTTGCGCCATCGGTTCGGCGCCTGCAACGGGTCTCTCGCCAGGCCATAATAGCTGTCGCTGCCGTCAGGTTTTGTGCTCTTCGCGATGAATACCAAGGCCCCGGTGAAGGCCGGGGCCCATTCATCAACCGCGCGAGTAGCGGATCGATGGGTCCCGGCCTTCGCCGGGAACCGTGGAAACGACGATCAGGTTCTAATGGTCGCCAGGTTCGGCCTGCGCCAGCAGCTCGGTGACCTCGGCGTCGCTCATCTGGTGGAAATCCTCATAATAGAAGCCGATCGCGCCGAGCCCCTCGGGCGCCGCGACGCAGACCGTCTCGTCGGCTTCGCCCTTGAGGGCGGCGAGCGTCTCGGCGGCGGCGACCGGCGCGGCGAGAACCAGCGAGGCCGGTCCGCGGCGCCGCACCGCGCGCAAGGCCACCCGCATCGTCGCGCCGGTCGCGATCCCGTCATCGACGACGATCGCGGTGCGGCCCTTGACCTCGACCGGCGGCCGGCCGGCGCAATAGATCTGGCGCCGGCGTTCGAGCTCGGCGAGCTGGCGCGCGGTCTCCTCGCGGACATAATCGTCGGGTATCGCCAACGCCTTCGACCATGCGCTCGTCGATGTAGATTTCCGGCGCCCCGCCATCCGCCACCGCGCCGAGCGCCAGCTCCGGCTGCCACGGCACGCCGATCTTGCGCACCAGCACGATGTCGAGCGGCGCATCGAGCCGCCGGGCGACCTCCGCGGCGACCGCGACCCCGCCGCGCGGCAGGGCCAGCACGACCGGCGTTTTGTCCTTCAGATGGAGGAGCTGCGCGGCCAGGCGCTCGCCCGCATCCTTGCGGTCGCGGAACATCATCCGATCCTTGCGCGGGGAGGCATGCCTCATCCTCATCATCGTCACTGTAAACCTGGCCCGGGCCGTGGCACGATCTATCGGCACGCGAGGGTGACAGGCGACAGATCGGATCGGCATTGATCCAGCGCAATCTCACCGAGGAGCCGATGTGACCGCGATCCCGACCCGCCCGGCGCGCGAGCCGGCTGCACTATGCCTGGATCATCGTCGCGGTCACCTTTGTGGTGGTGCTGCTGACCGCCGGCGTGCGCGTCCGCGCCCGGCGTGCTGATCGTGCCGCTCGAAGAGGAATTTCACTGGTCGCGCGCGACGATCTCGTTCGCGATCGGGGTCAATCTCTTGCTCTACGGCCTGATCGGCCCGTTTGCCGCGGCGCTGATGGACCGCTTCGGCGTGCGCCGGACGATGACCCTCTCATTGGCCGCGACCGCATTGGGCGTGGCGCTGACCCCGGCGATGCATGAACCCTGGCAGCTGATTTTGCTGTGGGGCGTTGTGGTCGGCATCGGCTGCGGGTTTATCGGTCCCTATCTCGCGGCCCTCATCGCGGCGCGCTGGTTCCACCGGCGGCAAGGGGTCGTGATCGGGCTTCTGACCGCGGCCAGCGCGGCGGGTCAACTGGTGTTCCTGCCGACGATGGCCGCTCTGGTGACCTATGCCGGCTGGCGGGTGATGTCGCTGAGCCTCGCTGCCAGCGTGATGATTTTCGTGCCGTTCATCGCGTGGTTGATGCGCGAGCGACCGCAGGATCTCGGTCTCGCCCCGTACGGCAGCACGCGGAGCGTCGGTGCAACGCAGCCGCCGACCGGCAATCCGCTTGCGCTGACGCTTTCGTCGCCCTTGCCGACGGGGCGCGATCGCGCGATTTCTGGCTGATTTCCGGCGGCTATTTCATCTGCGGCGCTTCGACCAACGGGCTGATCGGCACCCATCTGATCCCGGCCTGCGTCGATCACGGGCTCAGCGAGGTCGTCGGCGCGGGCCTGCTCGCGGCGACCGGCGTTTTCTCGTTCATCGGCGGGACATTGTCGGGCTGGCTCAGCGACCGCTGGGACAACCGCTTTCTGTTGTTCTGGTATTACGGCCTCAGAGGCTTGTCGTTGATGTACCTGCCGTTCGCTTTCGACATGTCGTTTTACGGTCTGAGCTTGTTCAGCGTGTTTTACGGGCTCGACTGGATCGCCAGCGTGCCGCCGACCGTGCGCCTTCTGACCCGCGTCGGTCGGCGCCGAGCGGATCGGCATCATGGTCGCCTGGATCACCGCGATTCACATGGTCGGCGGCGCCTCGGCGGCCTATCTCGGCGGGCGTATTGCGGATCGACTTCGGCACCTACCTCGAAGCCTTCATGCTGTCGGGGCTGTTGTGCATCGCCGCGGCGCTGATGGTTTTGTTCATCGGCGCCGACCGAGCGCGGACGCGAGCCGGCTGCGGCGCCGCTGCCGGCAGGATGAATGCGAGCGGCTTGATCCGATCCGATCACCAGCGCAACGGCTGGCGGCACACCGAGTACCACAGTCCGAGGTTCTGCTCCTTCCATTTCGGGTCGGCGCAGTCCTTTTTGAGGATTTCTTCCGAGCTCGCCTCGCTGTCTGTTGAGATCGGCGCGTCGTGGGAGCACCCGCCGAGGAGGATGGCCGCGGCCAACACGCAAAACACCACTCTCACAGCCGCTCTCCGCATTCGCCGCCGGCGCGCGGCGCACCGATGCACATCGTACCGCGCAAAACGGCGAAATGACGGCAGCAGGCCTGGCGCGCTCCGCTGCGCGGCCGCCGCTGGGTCGGCTCGGCCGCAATCATGGCGCGAAAGCGCGAATCGGCGATTACCAGAGGCACGGCGCGGCGGCGCCGCACCAGCGGTGCAGCTCGACCACGAGCGGCAGGTAACAGAGCGATACGCTCATCGACAGCGGCATCAGCCGCTGATTGTCGGAAATCGTCAACACGACCGGGCGCGGCGCGGTATCAGGATCGCCATCCTCGCTGGTCTCGCCCTTGAACCCGGCGATCGGCGACAGGGTCAGCTCGAGATGCAGCACCCCGTCGCCGGCGCGCTTCGGCAGAACCCGAACAATCACGTCGAAACGGCGCGCGCCATCGTACACCGGCAGCGAAAAGGTGCCGCGATTGCCCTGGCGCAGCTCACGCCGGATCGCGGCCAGCGCACTCAACGGGTCAAGCACATTGGTGCGGAACCGCTCCGCCAAAGGCGGCTTCTTGCTGGTATCCGCGGTGCCGCGATCGGCGATGACGGCCCCGGCGCGGGCCGCGAAATCCATGCTGAGAACCAGGTCGCGCCGTTTGCGCAGATCGTAGGCCGCGTCATAGCGGATCGGCGCCGGCAAGCTCGGCGGCGAACTGCCCCTCGCTGGCCGCGCTAGCGCGAAACCGGGTCAGGAGACGCGGCAGGCCCTCGCTGCGGATCGCGATCTCGTCGCGATAGGCGGCCGGATCGTCCCGCAGCGTCAAGCGAATTTCGCCGGCCGGCATGCCGGCCCAATAGGCCTGGTAGAGCGCCGCGAACTCGTCGGCCCGCGCGCTGTGCAGAACCGCGGCAACGGCCCAGACGAACGCCGCCAGCCGCGCCATCAGCTCAAACCGGCAGCGCGCGCCGGCGCTGCCTGTCCGGCCGGAAATTCGGTGCGATATTCCGGCACCAGCCGGTGCAGCAGATCGAGCACCCGCGCGGTGTGGCCGGCACGCGCGTGCTCTTCGAGTTCGTCGATCGAGCGGGCCAACACGGCATAATCGGCGGTGCGCGGCGCCGCGAGGCGGAGCGCCGGGTTCCGCGTCGGGACCGGCGACTCGGCGGCATGGAACAGCGCCTCGTGCAGCTTTTCGCCAGGCCGCAGCCCGATATAGCTGATCCTTATGTCGCGCTCGGGCCTGAGCCCGGCGAGGCGGATCATCTGGCGCGCCAGGTCGACGATCTTGACCGGCTCCCCCATTTCGAGCACGAAGATCTTGCCGCGCGCATGCCCCTCGCCGGCCTCCGGCGCGCCCGCCGAGGCTTCGAGCACCAGCTCGACCGCCTCACGCACGGTCATGAAGAACCGGCTGACCTCGGGATGGGTCACCGTCAACGGCCCGCCGGCGGCGAGCTGGCGCGCGAACAGCGGCACCACCGACCCTCTCGATCCGAGCACATTGCCGAACCGCACCGTCACAAACCGCGTGCCGAGCGGCCGGCGCGGCGCGCCTCATCGAGATCGAGCGCCTGGCAGATGGCTTCGGCAAGCCGCTTGGTCGCGCCCATCACGCTTGCCGGGTCGACCGCCTTGTCGGTTGAGATCATCACCACGAGCCCGGCGCCATAGGCGCGCGCCGTCTCGGCGACGTTGCGGCTGCCGATGACATTGGTCAAGACGCCCTCGATCGGGTTGGCTTCGACCATCGGCACGTGCTTGAGCGCCGCGGCATGAAACACGATCTGCGGCCGCTCGCCGGCGATGACCGCATCGACCCGGTAGCGGTCGCGGACATCGGCGAGCAACGGATGGATGGCGAGTTCGGGCCAGCGCTCGCGCAACTCGCCGTCGATCGCGTAGAGCAGGAACTCGCTGTTGTCGAAGAGGATCAACCGCGCCGGCGACAGCGCGGCGATCTGACGGGCCAGCTCGGAGCCGATCGTGCCGCCGGCCCCGGTGACGAGAATGCGGCGGCCGCGGATCAGTCGGGCCATCGCCTCGCGGTCGAGCACCGCCTGCGGCCGCCCGAGCAGATCCTCGAGCGCGATCGGCCGGGCTTGCTCGATCGGCGCGTGGGGGGGATCGGCGCGGGTCTCGTGCAGCTCGATCTGACGCGGCAACCGCGCCAGCGGGATGGCCAGCGTGTCGGCGCGGTCGAGCAGATGGCGCACCTCGGCGCCGGGCAGGCCTTGCGCGGTGATCACCAGCTTTTGCGGGCGCTGGCCGCGACGGTCGAGTGACGCGACGACGCTTTCGAGCGCATCGATCGTGCCGAGCACCGGCACGCCATAGATCTGCCGGCCGACCCGCGACGGCGTGTCGGAAAGCATGCCGACGACGCGATAGACCGCGTTGCGGTCGCGCATCGTTTCGCGGATGAAGGTGTCGGCGCCCTCCTTGATGCTGATCAGCAGCACCGGCACGCGCGCGCCGCGGCCGCCCTCCAACAGGTGGTCGAGGCCGCGGTCCTTGAACAGGCGATAGCCGAGCCGCGGCCCGCCCAACAGCGCGATCAGCACCAGCCAGTCGATCAAGAGCAGCGACCGCGGCAGGGTGTCGAGCCGGGTCGCGAGAAACATGACCGGCAGAAAAACCAGCTCGGTCAGGGTCGCGGCGCGCGCGATGTTGAACAGATCGGGCAACGAGGCATAGCGCCAGACGCCGCGATAGAGCCCGGTCAACAGGAAAATCACCGCGGCGATCAGCGTGAACGAGACGCCATAGAGGATGGTCAGCCGCGGATCTTTCGCCAGCATCTCGTCGCCGAGCCGCAAATACAGCGCGAGCACAAACGACAGCCCGGCCATGACGACATCGTGCAGAAAGGCGAAAATGGCGCGGCGGGATTGCGGGAGGATCGACACGCGGCGGATGCTGCCTGGCGGTTTGCGCGAGAAGGGCGTTCTATAGCAAAGATCGAAGCGGCCGGGAAATCACCGTCGCTATTCCGGCCGGCGCCTCACTCTCCTACAATAGCGCAATGTATCGTCGGCGCCTGTACCTCCTGCTGCAGCCCGAGAGCCCCGGTAGCGGGGCGCGGATCTTTCGCATCGTGCACCACCTGATGGTCGCCGCCGGTGTCGCGATCATAATGACGGCGACCGTGGCCTCGATAGAGGCGACCTACGGTCGGGCGCTCGCCATCGGCTTTTATGTCGTCGCGGTGTTCTTTTTCGCCGAATATGTGCTGCGCCTGATCGTCGCGCCCGAAGCCCCCGGCGGCGAGCATCGCGGGCAGCACGGCGCTCGGCTGGCCTGGGCGATTTCGCTCGGCGGCATCTTCGATCTGGTCAGCGCATTGCCGCTGCTCATTGCGTTGACCCACGTTCCCGAGGCCGGCCTGTTCGGCTTTGTCTGGGTGTTCAAATACGTCCGCTATTCGCCGGGGCTGGCGAGCCTCGGCCGGGTCATCAGCAACGCGCGCCAGGCGCTGTTGTCGGTGCTGCTCGGCTTCTCGATCGTGCTGCTCGCCGCGGCCAGCATCGCCTACCTGCTCGAACGCCACGCTCATCCCGACAATCCCGAAGCCTTCGCCTCGATCCCGGCGGCGCTGTGGTGGGGGATCACGACGATGACGACGACCGGCTATGGCGATGTCGTGCCGCACACGATCGCCGGCCGGGCCCTTTCCGGCATCGTCATGGTCGGCGGCATTCTGATCTTTGCGCTGTGGACCGGCATCATCGTCAACGGCTATGCCGAGGAGCTGCGCCGGCGCGAGTTTCTGCGCACCTGGGAACTCGTCGCCAAGGTGCCGTTTTTCCACAATATCGGGGCATCGCTGATCGCCGAGGTCGCGCGGCTGCTGCGGTCGCGCGACTACCCCGCAGGCGCCGTCATCATGCGCCGCGGCGAACCCGGCGACTGCATGTATTTCGTCGTCGAGGGCGAGTACGAGGTACAGCTGCAAACCGATCCGATCCGTCTCGGAGCCGGGCATTTCTTCGGCGAGCTGGCCCTCCTGACCGGCGATCCGCGCAACGCCACCGTCGTCGCCACACGCGACTGCACGCTGCTGGTGCTCGATATCGTCGATTTTCACGAATTGCTCGCCCGCCAGCCCGAGCTGGCGCGCGTCATCCGCGAAGAGGCCCGCAGGCGGCTCGGCGCCGATATACCGCGCCTCCGGGCCCAGCCAGCGGAGGCGGTGGACGGATTGGACTGACCCCAGGACGCCGATATCGGGAGGAGATGATGGCGACAAAGCCGCAGGTGATTGCCCTCGAGGAGCATTACTTCGATCCCGAGGTAAGAACGCATGTCCAGCGGGTTGGATGCGACGACGGCGCCCAGGATCGTCGAGCGTCTCGACGATCTCGGCGCTCTGCGTCTGAAGGAGATGGACGAGGCCGGCATCGACATCCAGGTGCTGAGCCACGCCAATCCCTCGCTGCAGAAGCTCGATGCGGCGATCGCCGTGCCCTTGGCGCGCCGCGTCAACGACCGGCTTTACGAGGCGGTGCAACGCCATCCCGACCGCTTCGCCGCCTTCGCCGCGCTGCCGACCGCCGATCCCAAAGCGGCGGCCGACGAGCTTGAGCGCACCGTGACCCGGCTCGGCTTCAAGGGGGCGATGATCCACGGCCTGACCAACGGCGTCTTCCACGACGACAAGAGGTTCTGGCCGATCTTCGAGCGGGCGCAGGCGCTCGACGTGCCGCTCTACATGCATCCGGGCATCCCGCAGCCCGCGATCATCGAGACCTACTACAAGGAATACATCCAGAAATACCCGAACATCCTGCGCGCCGCCTGGGGCTTCACGGTGGAGACCGCGACCCAGGCCATCCGGCTGATCCTCGGCGGCGTCTTCGACGCCCATCCCCGCCTGAAGATCATCCTCGGCCATCTCGGCGAGGGGCTGCCGTTCTATTTATGGCGCATCAATATGGGGCTGACCCGCGACGGCGCCGGGGCGAGCTGGTTCCGCGACACGTTCTGCGAGCATTTCTGGATCACGACGAGCGGCTTCTTCTCCGATCCGGCGCTGCTGTGCTGCGTCATGGAGATGGGCATCGACCGCATCCTCTTCTCGATCGACTACCCGTTTGTCGCTCAACCCGCCGGGCGCAGAATGGATCAAGACCCTGCCGCTCAGCGCGGAAGACCAGGCGAAGCTGCTGAACGGCAACGTCAAGCGGCTGTTGAAGATGTAGCCGACCGGTTTGATGCGGCCATGAACCATTGGGACAACGTGCAGCCATGAAGATTCTCGGCGTCCATCCCGGCCCGCTGCTCTATTCCCGTATCTTCCTGCGGCTTGAGCCGATTGGGCTCGAACTCGTAGCCGCGGCGGTACGGCGCGCCGGGCATGAGGTCCGGCTGATCGACCTCCAGGTCGAGGACCACACCGCCTATTTCCGGATGCTGGACGACTTCCGGCCGGAGATCGTCGCCTTTTCGTGCAACTACCTGGCCAACGTGCCGGAGATCGTCGATCTCGCCAAGGAAACGAAGGCGCGGCAGCCCCATGCCTTCGTCTGCGTCGGCGGGCACAGCGCCTCGTTCACCGCCGAGGCGATGCTGGCGCATGGCGACGGCGCCATCGACTGCGTCCTCAAGGGCGAGGGCGAGGCCGGGATCCCGCTGCTGCTCGCGGCGATCGAGGCCGGCAGCGATATCGCCGCGGTGCCCGGCAGCGTGACCACGGCAGGAGAGGGGCCGCCGCCCGGGTTCGTCCACTCGCTCGACGAGCTGATGCCGGCGCGCGAATTGTTGCGCCATCGCCGCAAATACTTTCTCGGCACGCTCGACCCATGCGCCTCGATCGAATTCTCGCGCGGCTGCCCGTGGGATTGCTCATTCTGCAGCGCCTGGACCTTCTACGGCCGCAGCTACCGGCTGGTGAGCCCGGAGCGGGTCGTCGAGGATCTCCGGTCGATTCGCGAGCCCGGCTGCTTCATCGTCGACGACGTCGCCTTTGTCCAGCAGCAGCACGGCATGGAGATCGGCGAGGCAATCGCCCGCGCCGGCATCAACAAGCACTACTACCTCGAGACCCGCGGCGACGTGCTGCTGCGCAACAAGGAGGTGTTTCGCTTCTGGAAGCGCATCGGTCTCGACTACATGTTCATCGGCCTCGAAGCGATCGACGAGGAGGGGCTGAAGAAGCACCGCAAGCGGGTCTCGCTCGGCAAGAATTTCGAGGCGCTCGAATTCGCCCGCTCGCTTGGCATCATGATCGCGATCAACCTGATCGCCGACCCCGACTGGGACCACGAACGCTTCCGCATCGTCCGCGAATGGGGCGTCGAGCAGCCCGAGGTCGTCAATCTCAGCGTCAACACCCCCTATCCGGGCACCGAAAGTTGGCTGACCGAGGGCGGCAAAGTTGCCAGCCGCGACTACCGGCTTTACGACATCCAGCATGCGGTGTTGCCAACCCGGCTGCCGCTCGCCGAATTCTACGACGAACTGGTGACGACCCAGCGCGCCTTCTACCGCAAGCATCTCGGCGTCCGCCGGCTCATGAGCGCGGCCGGGGTCATCGCCGGGCAGCTGGCGCGCGGCCAGACCAACTTCGTCAAGAGCCTGTTCATGCTCGACCGCGTGTTCCGCCCCGAATTGCTGCTCGCCGATCATGCGCGGCCGGTCGCTTACGAGATCCCGCTGCCACCGCCGCGTTCCGCAGCGGCGCCGGCGGTCGGCCGCGCGCTTTATGTCCACGCCCCGCGCGGCCGCGCCGGGCGTGCGATCGACGCGGCGACCGAGCGCTTTGTCGAGGAGACGCGCATGGGGAATGCGCCGTAAACGCGGGCGCTCGATCAGCGTCGGGCGGCGCGGGCCTTTGACCAGGCTTCGGGATCTTTCAGAAAGCTCTCGACCGCTTCGTACTGGCCGGGAGCGAAGCGGCCGAGGCGCTCGGCGGTCGCCGCGACATCCCACCAGGTGGCGAGCGCCAGGAGGGTGATGCCTTCGGCGGCGAGGCTCGTGTCGATCTGCGGGAAGATGCCGTAATTGAAGATCACGAAGGCATCCTCGATCCTGCCGCCGGCCTGGCGGATCGCGCGCACGAAGTTGAGCTTTGAGGTGCCCTCGCTGGCGAGGTCCTCGACCAGCAGCACGCGCGCGCCTTCCTTCAGCTCGCCCTCGATCTGGGCGTTGCGCCCGAAACCCTTGGGCTGCTTGCGCACATAGAGCATCGGCAGCGACAGCCGGTCGGCGATCCAGGCGGCGAACGGGATGCCGGCGGTCTCGCCGCCGGCGATCGCGTCCAATGATTCGAACCCGGCATGGCGCTCGATCAGCGCGGCGGCGAGATCCATCAGCTTGTTGCGGGCGCGCGGGAACGAGATCAGCCGGCGGCAATCGATATAGACCGGCGAACGCAGGCCGGAGGTAAAGGTGAACGGCTCCTCGGGCCGAAACAGCACGGATTCGGTTTCGAGGAGGATGCGGGCGGTGATCTCCGCCGCATCGGCCGCGCTCTGCGGAGCGGGCGGGGTGGTGGGCGTTGGGCATGGGATGCATCTTAGCGGCAAAGCGAAGCGGGTTGACAATCGAAGAAAGTAAGAACAAAAAGGCAACATTAACGAAAAGGACGTTCCGAGGACATGTCTCGCCCGGCCAGCAGCAGCTTGACAGCGCTTGCGCGACCGCATCCGGCATATCGAACAGCCCGCCCGGCATGGCGTGCTGCCGTTCGGTGTCGCCGCGATCGACCGAGCTTGCCGGGCGGCGGCCTGGCGCTCGGCGCCGTGCACGAGATCACTCGGCGCCGGCGGCGACGAGGAAGACGGCGCCGCCGCGGCGGGTTTTGCCGCCGGCATCCTCGCCCGGCTCGGCCCTCTCCCTAACCCTCCCCCGCTTGCGGGGGAGGGAAGGGTGGGGGCTGCGGGTGAGGGGCCGGTGCTGTGGTGCCTCGAGATGGCCGGACCTTTATGGCCCCGGCCTCTTGGCCCATGGGCTCGACCCCGCCCGCCTCGTGCTGGTCAGGGCGCGGCGCGACGAGGAGATCCTGTGGGCCGTCGAGGAAGGGCTGCGCACCGGTCCGGCCGCGGGGCTGGCCGCCGTGGTCGGCGAGATCGGCCCGCTGCCGATGGTCGCGGGCCGCCGCTTGCAGCTCGCCGCCGAGCGCTCCGGCGTCACCGCCCTCATCCTGCGGCGCTGGCGCAATGCCGCAGAGGCGGCGGCCGAGCGCGACCGGCCGAGCGCGGCGCTGACCCGCTGGCGGGTCGCGCGCGCTGCCCTCGGCCGACATGACGGGAGAGCCCGGGATCGGCCGGCCGCGCTGGCGGGTCGAACTGCGGCGCGTGCGCGGCGGCGTGCCGGGCATCTGGGATGTGGAGGTCGCCGATGCGACGGGTCATGTATCTCTTTCTGCCGAGCTGGCCGATCGACCGGCTGCGCCGGCTCGGCTCGGTGCCGAGCCTTTCGCTCCCGAATCGGGAAAACGGCGCGCCGGCTGACGAGCCGCCCTTCGCCACTGTCACCGCGGCGGGCGGGCGGCGCCTTCTTGCCGCGGTCAATCCCGCGGCGGCGGCGGCCGGGCTGGCTCCGGGCATGCCGCTGGCCGACGCGCTGTCCTTTCTGCCCGCCCTCGCCACCACGGCGGCCGCGCCGGAAGCCGATGCCGCGGCGCTCAACCGGCTCGCCGAATGGTGCACCCGCTACAGCCCGTGGACCGCCCCTGACGGCGCTGACGGCATCAAGCTCGAGATCACCGGCTGCGCCCATCTGTGGGGCGGCGAGGCGGCGCTCGCCGCCGATCTCGCGCGGCGCCTCTTGCGCCAGAACATCGCGCATCGCATCGCGGTCGCCGGCAGTCTGGGCGCCGCCTGGGCCCTGGCGCGCTTCGCGGCGGGCGCCGAGCGAGCCGGCGTTGCCGGGGCCGGGCGAGGAGCGGGCGGCGCTGGCGGCGCTGCCGGTCGAAGCGCTGCGGCTCGACGCGTCGACCGCTTCCGGGTTGCGCCGGGTCGGGCTCAAGCGGATCGGCGAGCTCCTCCCGATGCCGCGCGATGCGCTCGCCCGCCGGTTCGGCGAACAGGTGGCGCGCCGTCTCGATCAGGCGCAGGGGGATCTGCCGGAACCGCTGTCGCCGTTGGGCGAGGCGCCCTCTCGGCGGGTGCGGCTCAGCTTTGCCGAGCCGATCGCCGACCCCGCCGATCTCGCCCGCGCGGCCGAGCGGCTCGTCGATGATCTGGTGGTGCGGCTGGCGCGCGAGGGGATGGGAGCGCGCCGGCTCGACCTCGCCTTTCACCGCATCGACGGCAGGGTCGAGCATATCCGCCTCGGCACCGCCCGGCCGAGCCGTGACCCCAAGCATCTCGCCGGCCTCTTTGCGGCGCGGTTCGAGACGATCGACCCCGGGCTCGGGGTCGAGGACATGATCCTTGCGGTCTTCGCCGTCGAGCCGTTGCCGGCCGAGCAGATGCCGCTCGAAGGGAGAGGAGGCGATCGTGCGGCAGCGGGCGGTTGGGATGAGGGCTTGGCTCGATTGCTCGATTGCCTTGGCGCGCGGCTCGGGCTGGCCGCGCTCAGCCGTATCGAGCCGCGCGCCAGCCACATCCCCGAACGCGCCTCGGTCTGCGTGGCGGTAGGCAGGGAGGAGAACAGCAAATTTCCTGTCATTCCGGGGCGCGGGCGCAAGCCCGCGAGCCCGGAACCCATGGATTCCGGGTCTGCCGCTGCGCGGCATCCCGGAATGACGGGGAAGAGAGCTAGGGGAGACACCTCCAAACCTCCTCGGCCGATCCGGCTGTTCGCGCCGCCCGAGCCGATCGCGGCGTCCTGGCTGTTGCCCGACGACCCGCCCTTCCGCTTCACCTGGCGGCGCCGCGCGCACCGAGTGCGGCGCGCCGACGGTCCCGAGCGCATCGCCGAGGAGTGGTGGACCGGGGACGGCTTTGGCGGCTGTCAACGCCATCCGCGATTACTACCGGGTCGAGGATGGGAGGGGCGGCGCTTCTGGCTGTTCCGCGCCGGACTGGCCGATGGCATCAGAACGGGGCCGCCGCCGCGCTGGTTCGTCCATGGCGTCTTTGCCTGAGCATCCAGATGCCGGAATTGCCGCCGAAAAGCTTCAGCAAGCTGTCCCGCACCATCGGAACGGGCGGCGATGCGCTGCCGAGCAGAAAGCGAGCGCCGGCTGCCATCGGCAACAACAATGCGTGCCTTGACCCCGGCCTCGCTTACGCCGAGCTGCAGGTCACCAGCAATTTCTCGTTCCTGCGCGGCGCCTCGCACCCCGACGAGCTGGTGAGGACCGCGGCGGCGCTCGGCCACAAGGCGATCGCGATCACCGACAGGAACAGCGTCGCCGGGCTGGTGCGCGCGCATCAGGCGGCGAAGTCGGCCGGGATCCGCCTCGTCATCGGCGTGCGGCTCGACCTTGCGCGACGGCACGAGCCTCCTCGCCTACCCCGAAGACCGCGCCGCCTATGGCCGGCTCACGCGCCTCCTGACCCTCGGCAAGCGGCGCGCGCCCAAGGGCGAATGCCGTCTCGACTATGGCGATGTCGTGGCCCATGGCGAGGGCCAGATCGTCGTCGCGCTGCCGCCGGAGAGTGGCGACCCGGCGGAACTGGCGGCCCCTCTTTCATTGGCAAACCGGGTGGCGGCGGATTTTCCCGGCCGCGCCTATCTCGCCGCGCATCATCTCTATCGCGGCGACGATGCAGAGCCGCCTCGCCCGCCTCGCCGCGCTCGCCGAAGCGGCTGGGCTGCCGCTCCTCGCGATGGGCGATGTGCTCTACCACATCCCCGAGCGGCGGCCGCTGCAGGATGTGCTGACCTGCATCCGCGAGCATTGCACGATTGATGAGGCCGGGTTTCGCCTCGCCGCCCATGCCGAGCGCCATCTGAAGCCGGCCGCCGAGATGGCGCGGCTGTTCCGCGGTTATCCGGACGCGCTGGCGCGCAGCCTGGAGATCGCCCGGCGCTGCCCTTTCAGCCTCGACGAGTTGCGCTACGAATACCCCGAGGAGCCGGTCCCTCCTCAAAGCAGAATGGCCGGCATGACGCCGCAAGAGCGCCTCGCCGCGCTCGCCTGGGAAGGCGCCGCCGAACGGTTTTCTACGATTGCCCGCTATTGCTGCATTTCCGGCCGTGCGTCCTTCGAGACGACCGCTGCGCGGTCTCCTCAGGATGACGAAATATCAGCAGATGGCATCAAAAACCTTCGTCATCCTGAGGAGCGCTCGGAGAGCGCGTCTCGAAGGACGCACAGCGCCCATGATCTATCCGGCATCCCCGAAAGATCCGCGACCTGATCACCCATGAGCTCGCACTGATCGAGCGGCTCCAATACGCCCGCTATTTCCTGACCGTGCACGACATCGTCGCGTTTGCCCGGAGCCGCGGCATCCTGTGCCAGGGGCGCGGCTCGGCGGCCAATTCGGTGGTCTGCTATTGCCTCGGCATCACCGCGGTCGATCCCGCCCGCATCGATGTGTTGTTCGAGCGCTTCATCAGCGCCGCGCGCGGCGAGCCGCCCGATATCGACGTCGATTTCGAGCATGAGCGGCGCGAGGAGGTGATCCAGTACATCTACGAGAAATACGGCCGCGACCGCGCCGGGCTCGCCGCGACGGTGATCTGCTACCGCGCCCGCAGCGCGATCCGCGAGGTCGGCAAGGCGATGGGCCTCTCGGGCGATGTTGTCGCCGCGCTCGCCGGCATGGTGTGGGGCTGGTCGAGCGAGAGGGTCGCCGACCGGCGGGTGCGCGAAGCCGGGCTCGACCCCGAGGACCGCACCCTGCGCCTGGCGCTCGACCTCGCCGGCGAGCTGATCGGCTTTCCGCGCCACCTGTCGCAGCATGTCGGCGGCTTTGTCATCACCCGCGGGCCGCTCTCGGAGCTGGTGCCGATCGAGAACGCGGCGATGGACGGACCGCACCTTGATCGAATGGGACAAGGACGATCTCGACACGCTCGGCATCCTCAAGATCGACATCTTGGCGCTCGGCATGCTGACCTGCATCCGCCGCGCCTTTGCCCTGATCGAAGCAGCATTACGGCCGGGCCTACGACCTCGCCACGATCCCGGCCGAGGAGCCGGCCGTCTACGACATGCTGAGCCGGGCCGATTCATTGGGCGTCTTCCAGGTCGAGAGCCGCGCCCAGATGACGATGCTGCCGCGCTTGAAGCCGCGGGAATTCTACGACCTCGTGATCGAGGTCGCGATCGTCCGCCCCGGGCCGATCCAGGGCGACATGGTGCATCCCTATCTGCGCCGGCGCGCGGGGAAGGAGGCGGTCGAATACCCGTCCGAAGAATTGCGCCAGGTGCTCGGCAAGACCCTGGGGGTGCCGCTCTTTCAGGAACAGGCGATGAAGATCGCGATCGTCGGCGCCGGGTTTCCGCCCGAGGAGGCCGACCGGCTGCGCCGCGCGATGGCGACCTTCAAGCGCAACGGCGAGATCCACCTGTTCCGCGAGAAATTCATCACCGGCATGCTGAAGAACGGCTATTCGGCCGATTTCGCGACCCGCTGCTTCGACCAGATCGAGGGGTTCGGCACCTACGGCTTCCCCGAAAGCCACGCCGCGAGCTTTGCCCTCCTCGTCTATGTCTCGGCCTGGATCAAGTGCTTCTACCCCGAGGTTTTCGCCTGCGCGCTGTTGAACAGCCAGCCGATGGGCTTCTACGCGCCGGCGCAGATCGTCCGCGACGCGAGGGAGCATGGCGTCCAGGTGCGCCCGGTCGATGTCAACCACAGCCGGTGGGACTGCACGCTGGAAGAGATGACAGACTGCATTGTCGCTCGTGCGTCCTTCGAGACGGCTGCTGCGCAGCCTCCTCAGGATGACGGGTCTCGCAATGGCACAAACTGATCGTCATCCTGAGGAGCGCCCGGAGGGCGCGTCTCGAAGGACGCAGGGCGCCTCTCCCGCGCTCGGCAGATCGCGCGCTGCGCCTCGGTCTGCGCCAGATCAAGGGCCTGGCCGAAGCCGATGCCGAACGTCTCGTCGCGGCGCGCGGCTGCGGATACGTCGACGCGCGCGATTTGTGGCGCAAGAGCGGGCTCGGCCGCGCCGCGCTCGAACGCCTCGCCGCGGCCGATGCGCTGCGCTCGTTGGATCTCGACCGCCGCCGCGGGCTGTGGGCGCTGAAGGCGCTCGGCGATGCGCCGCTGCCGCTGTTCGCCAGCTCAAGCTGCCACCCCGGCGAAGGCCGGGGCCCATCGGGCCACACCTCCGCTGGATCAGACGTGGGCCCCGGCCTTCGCCGGGGTGGCGAAAAAGAGAGTGAAACCCGCGCGGCGGCGCTGTTGCCGCAGATGCCGCTGGGCGAGCATGTCGTCGAGGATTACGCGACGACGGGCCTGACGATAAAGCGCCACCCGCTCGCCTTTCTGCGCGCCGAGCTGGCGCGGGAAGGCCTCGTCGCCGCCGCCGATCTCGCGACCCTGCCGGTCGGCCGGCGCCTCGCGATCGCCGGGCTCGTCTTGATCCGGCAGCGCCCGGGCAGCGCCAACGGCGTCGTGTTCATCACGCTCGAGGACGAGACCGGGATCGCCAATCTGATCGTCTGGCCCGCGATCCTCGAACGCTTCCGCCGCGCCGCGCTCGGCGCCACCCTCCTCTATTGCCGCGGCCGCCTGCAGCGCGAGGAGAGCGTCATCCACATCGTCGCCGAGGATCTGCGCGATATGACGGCGCGGCTCGGCACTTTGCGTGAGCGGACGGCGCAGGAGCACGCCGGCGACGGCCCGCTCCCGCCGCCCGGCAAGCCGCCCTTCGCGCTGCGCGGACGGATCCCCGGCTACGATGCGCGCGACATCGTCATCGCGAGCCGCGATTTCCGCTGACCGATTCGCTTGCCAAGGGGTCCGTCTCGGCGCCCGGCTCGGGCTTGCGCCGCAGCGCCTCGTCGATTCGCGCCCGCGTCCAGCCGAGCACTTCCAGCCGCCGCCATGGCGAATTCCTGCCGCGGATCGAGCGCCAAAGCGCTCAGATAAGCCGCCTCGGCCGCCGCGATCTGGCCCTGGCAGATTCAAGACGTGGCCCAGCTGCAGGTGCGTGTCCGCATTCTCCGGATCGAGGCGAAGCGATTCGCGATAGGCCTCCTCGGCCGCCGCCACATCGCCCAATTGCTGAAGCACGTGTCCGTATTGCACCCAGATCGCCGGCAACTCCGGTTCCTCGGACAAGGCCTGCCGGTAATAGCGGGCGGCGAGCCGGTATTGCCCGGCATCGCGCGCCCGGTCGGCCCGCGCTATCCCCGAACGCAAGCCGCTTTTGGCCCGAGCAAACGGCAGGCGCGGAGCGCCCTCGCGCCGTGCCCAGCGGGTCGCCAGGAAAAATGGCCGTGCCGCCTCGTGCGCGAGGAAACCGCCCGGCGACGCCGGCTGCAACGGCCGCGGGCCGCACCGCAGCGGCGGCGAACCCGGCGCCGTGCCAGGTCTCCCACAGCGCCCGATCGAGCGGGTTCTGGCGGCGCACCGCGTCGCGCAACTGCGGCGACAGGGTCGCCTCGGTCAGCGGCTTCCATTTGATCTGCTTGTGCCATTGGCGCGCGGTGTTGCGCGGCCGGGCGATCGCCGGCACCTCGAGATCGGGGGCGATCGCCGGCGATCACCCGGTCGCAATCGGTATAATCGCCGACGAACCAGAATTGCCCGAGCGCTCGGTTGAGCAGCCGATACTTGTCGTCGTCGGACATCGTCATCAGGCGCGGCCAGGGAATTTCGAGCCAGCGGGCGAGCAGCCAATGGGCGATAAAATCGCGCGGCTGCGCCCGCAGATGCACCGCGAAGCCATAAGTGCCGAGGCCTTTGGCCAGATGGTTCATCATTCGATAGTTGTAGAGCGAGAGCTGCAGGCTCAACGGCTCGCGCAGCAGCACGACCCGGCGGATCTCTCGCCCGGGAAACCTGCCGTTCGAGCGAGTGGCCCAGGTCATGACCGGCGACGGCGCGCACCCGGCCGGTGTCGCCGAGGCCGGCGCGGCGGTAGCGCCGGCCGAACAGCGATAGCGGATAAGGCACCCGTCGTGGGCTCCAGAGCGCGCCGGGCGGACAATGCTCCGCCAGATGGTATTCGATCGTCTGCCCTGCCGTTCTCGGGATGTGCAGGATGCAATAGACCGCCGTGGTTCGCCTCGATTGCCAAACGAACGGCCCTTCCGCGCCGGGGATCGGACGGCGGAGCTTAGCAGCAGCCGGCGCGGCATGCCAAACCGGGACACGCCGTTTGCCGGTCCGCTCGTGCTATCGTCCGCGGCTGAAAGGGTGCCGCAATGGAGCTGGTTTTCGCGAACCCGCCGCCGCCGCAATCGGCGCTGCGCGCGGCGATTGGCGCGGCGCATCGGCGCGGCGAGGACGAAGCTGTCGCAACGATTCTCGCCGCGGCCGAGATCCCGGCCGATTCGCGCGATCGGATCGCCGCGACCGCGCGCCGGCTGGTCGAGGCGGTCCGCCGCGAGCGCCTCGGCAAGGGCGGGCTCGACGCCTTTCTGCAGGAATACCAATTGTCCTCGCCCGAGGGCGTCGCGCTGATGTGCCTCGCCGAGGCGCTGTTGCGCATCCCCGATGCCGAGACCGTCGACCGGCTGATCCGCGACAAGATCGCGTCGGCCGATTGGCAACGCCATCTCGGCCATTCCGGCTCGCTCTTCGTCAATGCCTCGACCTGGGCCTTGATGCTGACCGGACGACTGCTTGCGCCCCGACCAGGGGCGAGGCCGATCTCGGCAGCATCCTGCGCCGCTTCGTCGCGCGCTCGAGCGAGCCGGTGTGGCGCCAGGCGGTGAGCGCCGCGATGCGCATTCTCGCCGACCAGTTCATCATGGGGCGCACGATCGAGGAAGCGTTGGCGCGGGCGCGCGGCTGCCGAACGGCACGGCTATCGCCATTCCTTCGACATGCTCGGCGAAGCGGCGCGCACGATGGCCGATGCCGAGCGTTACCGTGCCGCCTATCGGCGCGCGATCGCCGCGATCGGCAAGGAAGCGGCCGGGCGCCCCATCGAAGAAGCCCCGGGGATCTCGGTCAAATTGTCGGCGCTGCACCCGCGCTATGAAATGGCGCAGCACGAGCCGGGTCATGCGCGAATTGCTGCCCTCGCTGCTCGCTCTCGCCGGCGAGGCCCGCGCCCTCGGCATCGGCTTTACGATCGATGCCGAGGAAGCCGACCGCCTCGAATTATCGCTCGACCTCGTCGAGGCGCTGGCGCTGGCCCCCGATCTGGCCGGCTGGGACGGGCTCGGCCTCGCGGTCCAGGCCTATCAGAAGCGGGCGCTCGCGGTCGTCGATTGGCTCGCCGATCTGGCGCTGCGGGCACGGCGCCGGCTGATGCTGCGGCTGGTCAAGGGCGCCTATTGGGACAGCGAGATCAAGCGGGCGCAGGAGACGCGGCCTCGACTGCTATCCGGTGTTCACGCGCAAGGTCGCGACCGATGTCTCCTATCTCGCCTGCGCCAGGCGGATGATCGCCGCCGGCGCCGCCTTCTATCCGCAATTCGCGACGCATAACGCGCACACCCTCGCCGCCATCCTCGAACTGGCCGGCGTCGCGGACCGATTGGGAATTCCAGCGCCTGCACGGCATGGGCGAGGCGCTCTATGGCGAAATCGTCGGGCCCGACAAGATGGACCGCCCGTGCCGGGTCTATGCCCCGGTCGGCAGCCACGAGGATCTGCTCGCCTATCTGGTGCGGCGGCTCCTGGAAAACGGCGCCAACACCTCCTTTGTCAACCGCATCGTCGACGAGAAGGAACCGATCGACGACATCGTCGCCGACCCGATCGCGCGGCTGGCGCGCCTGCCGGTGAAGCCGCATCCGCGCATTCCGCTGCCGCGCGATCTGTTCCAGCCGGTGCGGCAGAATTCGCGGGGGCTCGATCTCGCCGACCGGCGCGCCCTTGCCGAGCTGCGCGACGGGCTTGCCGAGGCCGTGCGGCGGCCGTGGCAAGCCGGGCCGATCGTCGGCGGGGCCGAATTCGCCGGAGCGGGCGAGCCGGTTTTCGATCCGAGCGACCGGCGGCGCCAGGTCGGGACCGTCGCGAACGCGCTGCCGGAGGCGGTCGAAGAGGCGCTCGCCCGCGCCGTGCGCGCGGCGCCGGCTTGGGACCAAACCCCGGCCGATGCGCGCGCCGCCGCGCTGGAGCGCGCCGCCGATCTCTACGAGCGCGACCGCGCGCCGCTGATGGCGCTGATCATCCGCGAGGGCGGCCGCACGATCCCGGCGGCGCTGTCCGAAGTGCGCGAGGCCGCCGATTACCTGCGCTATTACGCGGCCCGCGCCCGCGCCGATTTCGCCGGGCCCGAGCGGCTCCCCGGCCCGACCGGCGAGCGCAACGAGATCGCGCTGCATGGCCGCGGCGTGTTCGCCTGCATCTCGCCGTGGAATTTTCCGCTGGCGATCTTCACCGGGCAGATCGCGGCCGCGCTCGCCGCCGGCAATGCGGTCGTCGCCAAGCCGGCCGAGCAGACCCCGCTGGTCGCCGCCGCGGCGGTGCGCCTGCTGCTGACGGCGGGGATTCCCTCCGACGTGCTCCATCTGTTGCCGGGCCCCGGCGAGAGCATCGGCGGCGCGCTCGTCGCCGACCCGCGCATCGCCGGCGTCGCCTTCACCGGCTCGACCGAAACGGCGCGGGCGATCAATCTCGCCCTCGCCGGGCGCCCCGGACCGATCGTGCCGCTGATCGCCGAGACCGGCGGACAGAACGCGATGATCGTCGATTCGTCGGCGCTCGCCGAGCAGGTCGTCGCCGATGTCGTGACCTCGGCCTTCGACAGCGCCGGCCAGCGCTGCTCGGCCCTGCGCCTCTTATATCTTCAAGACGACATCGCCGAGCGTGTCCTGTCGATGCTGGAGGGCGCGATGGCCGAGCTGCAGATCGGCGACCCGGCGCTGCTCGCGACCGATATCGGCCCGGTGATCGACGAGCCGGCGCGCCAGGCCCTGGAGCGCCACGCCGCCCGGATGGCCGAGAAGGCCGCCTGATCTACCAATGCCGGCTGCCGCCGGGGACCGCGCACGGCAGCTTCTTCGCGCCGCGCGCCTTCGAGATCGATTCGGCGCGGCGGCTCGAGCGCGAGGTGTTCGGGCCGATCCTGCATGTGATTCGCTGGCCGGCCGACCGGCTCGATGCGGTGCTCGACGAGATCGCCGCGACCGGCTACGCGCTGACCCTCGGCATCCACAGCCGGATCGACGACACGGTGCGCCACATCCTCGCGCGGCTCGGCATCGGCAACAGCTACGTCAACCGCAACATGATCGGCGCCGTGGTCGGGGTGCAGCCCTTCGGCGGCGAACGGCTGAGCGGCACCGGGCCGAAGGCCGGCGGGCCGCGCTATCTCCATCGCTTTGCCACCGAGCGGACGGTGTCGACCGACACCACCGCGGCCGGAGGCAACGCCACCCTCTTGTCGCTCGACGAGGCGACCGGCTGATCGATCGAGGATGAACGGCCGTTGGCCGGTGCTATGCCGCCGAATCGACAGTTTGGGTTTGCACTTTGCACCGACCGGCCGCTAACATTGCCCGGGCGCAAGCGTATGTGCGGGTCTGCGCCGGCACTTTGGCCAGGCGGCATCCGCGATCAACCCTGGATTTATCGGGTGTTGCGCAAATGTCTCGGCGGTATAAGCGCGAATTTGCTGGTTTGCGAGTAAACCGTTGCATGAATGTCGCTATCGGCCGCGTTCTGCGACTGCAAGACCCGATTGACGGTGTTGGCGAGCTAAAAACCCATTGCCATCGTAAAAGTGGATGGTAAACATGGGGGCAACGGTGGTAGCGCAACCATCGTCGCAATTGTATTCGCGGCCGGAGGTATGGAATGAGACATCGCTATCTGCTAGGCGCCGGTGTCGCGCTCGCCGTGGCGTTGAGCTGGGCGGACGCGCAGGCGCAGCTGCTGGCTCCACCCAGCGGGCCGGCCACCTGGTACTTCGGCGGCCAAGGCGGCTGGACCGACCTCGAAAACCAGGGCGGACACTTTGCCGGTACCCACCTCGGGGAGCGCTACAACAACGGGTTCAACACCGGCGCCCGTGCCGGCCTTGAATGGGGTCCGTGGCGCTTCGAAGAAGAATTCAGCTGCCAGGATAACGTGCTGAGCGGCGTCAACAGCGTGTTCATCCCCAAGGGCGGAACGACGGCGGTCGGCGGCCAACGCGACGCTTATGCGTTCATGACCAACGCGATCTATGACTTCAACGTTGGCTGGGCGATCACCCCGCATATCGGCGCCGGTGTCGGCGCGGTCGTCCTCCATGACAGAGTCAGTTTCCACCCGGGCGCGTCGTCGGCCCGAAGGGCTTCACGCTTCGCGTCGAGCTCATCGACGGAGTTCGGCTATCAGGGGATCGCCGGCATCCGCTATAACATCAACCCGTCCTTGGCCTTCGACCTCGACTACCGCTACCTGGCGACGAGCGATCCGAGCTTCCACATCGGCTTGGCGGGGTTCAAATACACCTCCGGGTACAGCACGCACAACCTCGTGGCGAGCCTGACCGTGCGGTTCGGCGCCGCGCCGCCGCCGGTCGTGGCCCCGCCGATGCCGCCCGCCCCGCCGCCGGTGGCGCGCAGGGTGTTCCTGGTGTTCTTCGATTGGGACAGGGACACGATCACGCCTGAAGGCATGCAGATCGTGCAGCAGGCGGCGGCGGCGTTCCGCGCCGGCGGACCGGTCACGATCCAGGTTACCGGCTACACCGACCGGTCGGGATCGCCGGGCTACAACCAGCGGCTCTCCGAGCGGCGCGCCAACAACGTCGCCAACGCGATGGTCAGGCTCGGCGTGCCGCGGCAAGCGATGGCCGTCAGCGGCCGCGGCGAGAACGACAACCGCGTGCCGACCGCACCGGGTGTGCGCGAGCCGCAGAACCGCCGCGTCGAGATCGTCTTCCCGTAAGCGGTCTCCTCACAGACAACAAGCCGGGGCCGCGCAACGGCCCCGGCACCCCTCTCACCGCCGCGCTTCGCGCGGCGGTTTTTATTTGGTCGCTCGCCTGCTCGGTGGCTTCCGTCCGGGCTGAGCCGGCTCTAGGATTGGCGGCCCTCCCAAGCACGACAGGTTGCCATGCCCGATTCTCCAGCGATGCCGCTCTCCCGCTTCACCGTGCTCGACCTGACCCGGGTTCGCGCCGGCCCCACTGCGGTGCGCCAGCTGGCCGATTGGGGCGCCGCCGTGATCAAGATCGAAGCGCCGCCCGAGCCGGGCGCCGGCGAGGCCATGGGCGGGCCGCGTCTCGGGCCTGATTTTCAGAACCTGCATCGCAACAAGCGCAGCCTCACCCTCGACCTCAAATCGCCGGAGGGGATCGAAATCTTCCGCAAGCTGGTTCGCCGCGCCGACGTGGTCGTCGAGAATTACCGGCCCGATGTCAAAACCCGGCTCGGCATCGATTATGCCGCGCTGAGCGCTCTCAACCCGCGGCTGGTGTATGCGAGCATCTCGGGCTTCGGCCAATCGGGGCCGTACCGCGACCGCCCGGGGTTCGATCAGATCGCACAGGGCATGGGGGGCCTGATGTCGATCACCGGCCTGCCGGGCCAGGGGCCGGTGCGGGTCGGCATCCCGGTCGCCGATCTGTCGGCCGGAATTTTCTGCGCGCTCGGCATCCTGGTCGCGCTGTTGGAGCGCGAGGTGTCCGGCCAGGGACAATGGGTCGAGAGCTCGCTGCTCGCCGCGCAGATCGCGATGCTCGACTTCCAGGCGGCGCGCTGGCTGATCGCCGGCGAGGTGCCGAGGCAGGCCGGCAACGACCACCCGACCAGCATTCCGACCGGCGTGTTCAAGACCAGGAACGGCCATATCAACATCGCCTCGGCGGGCGACGACATCTTCCGCCGTCTGTGCCGGGCGCTCGATAGGCCCGATCTCGCGGACCATCCGGATTACCGGACCGGCCAGCTGCGCTCGCAACATCGCCAGGCGCTCAACGCGGCGATCGAGGCGATCACCAAAGAGCGCGACAGCGCCGAATGGATCGACCGCTTCAACGAGGCCGGCGTGCCGGCCGGCCCGATCTACGCGATCAATGAGGTCTTCGCCGACCCGCAGGTCAAGCATCTCGGGATCGCCCAGGCCGTCGAACACCCAGCGCTGGGGCGAGTCGAGCTGGTGGGTCAGGCGGTGTCGCTGAGCCGCACCCCGAGCCGGCTCAACACCGCCAGCCCCGACCTCGGCGAGCACACCGACGCAATCCTCGGCGAGCTTGGCTACAGCGACAGCGATATCGCCGGGCTGCGCGACCGCGGCGTGGTCTGAGGCTGCCAGCCGTATCGCAAAGCGCATGCGACTGGCGAACCGACCGGGCGAAAAAGTCATCCGGGAACGCCGGTTATTTTCCGGGCGGCGGCCGCAAATTGCCGACCGGATCGTAGATGCTAATGTGCACTGCGCTCAACGCGGTATCGATATCGGCCGGCGCGATCGGCATCGTCGCGGTTTGGCAGATCGTGGCGTGAAGGACCCAGATAAAACCGCCGTGCCATGGCGGCCCGAGCCGCTCCATCGCCACGCAGCCGCGCCTTCCGTCGGCGAACTCGATCGTGCTCTGCGCGCCGCTTTGGCCGCTACCCGGCACGAAATCGCGCCAGCCGACGCCGCGCCGCGTCACCTGGTTCATGTCCTTGAAATCCTGGGGCATGTCGTCATAACCGGACCACACCATGCACCATCCGTTCGATGGATCGGCGGTCACCTTGTAGGGATCGAAGACCAGGACATCGGCTTCGACCGCGAACCGGCCGACATCGACGGTAATCAATTGGTGTCTGATCGTGCAATGGCCGTACGCGTTGGGAACGTTGCTGGACCCGAGGTAGGACATGGCGCTCATGACCTGCGGCCCGTCCTGGCATTTGCCGGCGGGACCGGTGGCGATGCGCGAGCCCTCGCACGGGATCTGCGGCCATTTATCCTCCTCGACCCGCATGTTTCCGAGCATCGGCGAGGACCATTTCGGCTGTTGCACCGGCGCGGTGACGTTGACATCGGGGAGCGTCGTCCGCGCTTGCTGCGCCAGGCCGAGATCGGCCCACACCAGGATCGCCCCGGCGGCGGCAACCGCAACTGCTGTGATCGCGCGCATCGTTGTGCCCCCTGCCCGGACCAATCGCACCTTGGTCGGCATTACCCGGACGGTCCGGCAGCCCAAGGAATGAGGCTCATGCAGGCGCGGTGAAGTCCGCGCTGTGCAGTTCCCCAAACTTGGACAGCTCGTTCACCCTTCGTCAACAGGATTGGTCGCCCCGGCGAGCCCAATCTCGCCGGTTTCGTCTGTACGTTGATCCAGCTCTCATGCAAGCATGCGGGCTGTCCTGCGGTCCAGTGCTATCGACCGCAAACGCCGGGCCGCGTAAGGGGGGTCCCATGCCGGTGATCAATCGCATTGCCGACTTCCAGGCCGAAATGGCGGGCTGGCGGCACGATCTTCATGCCCATCCCGAGACCGCCTTCGAGGAGCACCGCACCGCCGAGCTGGTCGCGCGGCTGCTCGAATCGTTCGGCATCGCAGTCGAGCGCGGGGTGGCGAAGACCGGTGTCATCGGCACGCTGGCCGGAGCGCGGCCGGGCGGGCGGGCGATCGCGCTGCGCGCCGATATGGACGCATTGCCGATCCAGGAGAAAAACGGTTTCGCCCATGCCTCGACGCATGCGGGCCGCATGCATGCCTGCGGCCATGACGGCCACACCGCGATGCTGCTCGGCGCCGCCAAATACCTCGCCGAGACGCGCAACTTCGCCGGCACCGTCCATTTCATCTTCCAGCCGGCCGAAGAAAACGAGGGCGGCGCCCGGCTGATGGTCGAAGAGGGCGTCCTCGACCGCTACCCGGTCGATGCGGTCTACGGCATGCATAACTGGCCGGGTCTGCCGGCCGGCCAATTCGCGATCCGGCCCGGCCCGATGATGGCCGCCTTCGACATCTTCGAGATCACCGTCGCCGGCCGCGGCGCGCATGCGGCGATGCCGCATCTCGGCATCGATCCGGTGGTCGCCGCGGCGCAGATCGTCAGCGGGCTGCAGACGATCGCCAGCCGCAACATCAACCCGCTCGACGGCGCGGTCGTCAGCGTGACGCAGATCCATGGCGGCGACACCTGGAACGTGATCCCCGACAGCGTCGTCTTGCGCGGCACCACGCGGTCGTTCGACCCGGCCGTGCGCGATGCGCTCGAACCGGCGATCCGGCGGGTCGCCGAAGGCGTCTGCGCCTCGCTCGGCGCCGGCATGACGCTGCGCTACGAACGCCGCTATCCGCCGACCGTCAACAGCGCTGCGGAGGCCGAGCTCGCCGCCGCGACCGCGGCGGCGCTGGTCGGCGGCGACAATGTCCGCCGCGACCTGCTGCCGAGCATGGCCGCCGAGGATTTCGCGTGGTTTCTGGAGAAGCGGCCCGGCGCCTATATCTGGATCGGCAACGGCGCCGGCGCCGACCAGGCGATGCTGCACAACCCGCATTACGACTTCAACGACGAGATCCTGGCATTGGGCGCGAGCTATTGGGCGCGCCTCGCCGAGACGCGCATTGGCTAGATAAGCGCGCCGGTCGAAGCGCTGCTGCAGCGCGTCGCCCAATAGATTGCAGGCGATCACGGTGAGGAAGATCATCGCCCCGGGATAGAGCGCGAGCAGCGGCGCCGAGGTGATCAGCTCCTGCGCGTTGCTCAGCATGGTGCCCCAGCTGGCGAGCGGCGGCTGGATGCCGAGGCCGAGAAAGCTCAGCACCAATTCCAACAGGATCACGTCGCCGACGCTCAAGCGTCGTCGCGACGATCAGCGGCGCCAGCACATTGGGCAGGATGTGCGTCCACAGAATATGCGGCACGCCGGCGCCGAGGCTCCTCGCCGCGCGCACGAAATCGCGGTTGCGGGTCACCAGCGTCGCGCCGCGCACCAGCCGCGCCGCCGTCGTCCAGCCGACCAGCACCGCAAGCGCGACGATGCGCACGAGGCTGATGTCGTCGGAGCGCGCGAGCGCGGCCGGCACGCCGAGCTTCTTGAGGTCGAGCGCGGCCAGCACGATCAACAGCGGCAACAGCGGCAGCGCGATGATCGCGTCGGTCAGCCGCATCATCACGCGGTCGGTCCAGCCGCCGAGATAGCCGGCGACGAGCCCGACCAGCGTGCCGATCGCCGCCGCGGTCAGCGCCGCGGCGATCCCGATCGTCAGCGAGACCCGCCCGCCCGCCAACAGCCGCATCAGGACGTCGCGGCCCAACTCGTCGGTGCCGAGCGGGTGCGGCGGCGACGGGCCGGCGAGGCGATCGCAAGAGGTCGACCGCATTCAAGTCGATGCCGAGCGCGGCGCCGAGCGGCGGCCCGGCAAAGGACAGCGCCGCGATCGCCGCCAGCAGCAACAGCGGCAACCTCACCGATAGGAGACCCGCGGGTCGAGCCAGCCATAGGCCAGATCGGCGGCAAGATTGGCCAGCATCGTCGTGACCGTCGCGAGCAGCAGCGCCGCCAACGCCAGATTGTAGTCGTTGCCCATCACCGCATCGAAGATCAGCTTGCCCATGCCGGGATAGGCAAACATCGTCTCGGTCACCAGCGCGCCCGAAACCAGCCCGCCGAAGGACAGCGCCAGGATCGTCGTCACCGGTATGAGGGCGCTGCGCATCGCATGATGCAGGATCACCCGCGCTTCGCTCGCGCCCTTGGCGCGGGCGGTGCGGACATGGTCCTGGGCCAGCGCCTCGCGCATCGCCGCGCGGACATAGCGCGTATAGCCGCCGATGCTCGCCAGGGTCAGCGTCGCCACCGGCAGCACCAGATGCGACAGGCGGTCGCCGAGATCGCTCGCGCCGGCCGTGGCGATGCCGCTGGCCGGCAGCCAGCCGAGCCCGGCGGCGAAGACCAGGATCAGGACGAGCGCCAGCCAGAAGGTCGGCATCGATACGCCGGCAAAGCACAACAGGTTGATCGCGGCGTCGAGGCGGGAATTCGGCCGCCGCGCGGCGGCGGTTCCGAGCCCCAACGCGAGCGTCAGCGCCAGAACAAAGCTCGACCCCATCAGCACGAGCGAGTTGCCGAGCCGCGGCAACAGCGCCGACCACACCGGAGCGGCAAACAGCCGCGAATAGCCGAGATCGCCGCGCGAGCGCCTGTCGCGCCCAGGCCAGATATCGCGCGAGGAGCGGCTGGTCGAGGCCGTAAACCGCCTTGAGCCGCGCCACATCCGCCGCGCTCATGCGCGGATCGGCCTGACGCATCAGGTCGATCGGGTCGCCCGGCATCAGCCCGATCAGCGCGTAGATGACGAACGACATCAGCACCACGATCGCCGCGATCTCGACGAGCCGGATGGCGGTGAAGCGGATCATCGGCTCACGGCTGCGCCGCCCAATCGGTGATCCATAGCGTCGTCGGGTACTGGTTGCCGGTCGGCCGGATCCCGCTCAGCCATTTCGGCAGGATGAACACGTCCGAGCGGAAATACAGCGGCAGCGACGGGAGTTCGGTCGCGTAAAGACGCTGGATCTCGGCCCACAGCGCCTTGCGCTTGTCAGGGTCGAGCTCGACCTCGAGCGCATCGATCAGCCGGTCCATCTCGGCGCTCTTGAAGCCGGAGTCGTTCTGACCGGCAAAGCCGTTGGCCGCATCGGGGATCTCGCTCGAATAGAAGATCGAGCGCGGCACGTTCTCCGGCGCGCTGATCCAGGCGTACATCGCCATGTCGAAGCGGCGATGCGGCACTGTCTCGCCGAACAGCACCCGGGCCGGTTCGTTCTTGATGGCGATATCGACGCCGATCCGGCGCCATTGGCTCTGCAAGACCTCTTCGACCAGCTCGCGGGTGCGGTTGCCCGGCCGTCGTCATCAGTTCGAGCGACAGGGTTTGTCCCGCGGCGTTGCGCCGGATCCCGTCCGGCTGCGCGTGCCAGCCCGCCGCCTCGAGGAGGCTTGCGGCGCGCGCCGGATCATAGCGGTATCGCGGCACCTGCGGCGCTGTACCCGGCATCGAGCGGACTGACGAAGCTGTCGGCCACCTGGCTGGCGGCCGGCGAACAGCGATTGGCTGATCGCCTCGCGGTCGAGGCCGAGAAGCAGGGCCTGGCGGACGCGCCGGTCGGCCAGAGCCGGCCGGTCGAGATTGAGGTCGATATGCTCGAAAACCAGCCCCGGCTGGTAGATCATATGAAAGGCGTCGCCATGCCGCTTCTCGAAGGCGAGAGCTTCGTCGAGCGACAAGCCCGAGCTCGCCCGCCACCATGTCGATCGTGCCGGACAGCAGATTGGCTTCGAGCGCGGCGGTATTCTCGATCGCGCGCACCGTGATGCGCCGGAAATGCCCCGGCGGCCCCGCCCAATAGGGATTGGGCTCGAGCAGAACATGCGAACCGGCCGCCACCTCGCTGACGCGGTACGGCCCGTTATAGAGCCCGGGATTGGTCGGATCGGTATTGTAGCGCGTCTGCACCCGATATTGCGCCGGATCGGCGAACGCCGCGCGTTCGATATGCGCCGGCAACAGCACGAAATCGTCGATCGCAGCATAATCGAAGGTCAGCTTGTCGACATGCAGCGTGAAGGTCTTGTCGTCCTTGACGTCGATGCCGGTGATGCGGCGATAAAGCTCGGCGTTGCTGACCGCGCTCTGCGGGTTGCGGCCGACCTCGTAGGTGAACAGCACGTCTTCCGTCGTCACCGGCACGCCGTCGCCCCACTTTGCCTCGGGGCGGATCGTGTAGGTGATATCGATGCCCTTCTTGCCATCGGCCAGGTCGACCGGGACCGCAAGCCCATTGTCGATCGACGGCAATTTGGTGCACAGGAGGCAGACCAGCTTCCAATCGGCGTCGTAGACCGTGAACGGCCGCAGCGCCATTCCGAGCACATAGCTTTTCGCCGCCATCGCATCGATGTTCGGATTGAGCGTCGATGGGAATTGGGTGATTCCGATCGTCAGCGCATCGCGTTCCGCGCCTGTCGCAGGCGACGACAGCAGCAGAGCGACAGCGAGCGCCGCCAGCCCATGGCGAGGGCACCACCCCGACAGCGACCCGCTTGTGTGGAAAACGTTAATCAGTGGCACAGAAAATGCCCCAAGCGCTTGAAAACGGGCGGCCCCGGTCATATTATCCGCTACCGACGAGGTCGGATACGGAACACCGAGAGTTGCGTGTTCGCGGGAACGAAACAACGATGCGGTTGTTTCCGACCCGAGGCCCACGAGGGCCGTCCTCGGGTAGAGCAAGCCGTCGCAGCGTATCGTTCACCCCGGAACTGCCACAGAGGACAGTGACATGAAGCATCTCTTAAATGGCGTCGCCATCGCTGCGGCCCTTGTGATCGCCGCACCCGCTTGGGCGCAAGCCCCGGCGACCCCGACCTCTCCCGCCGCGCCCAGCGCCGCCGCCCCGACGGCGCCGATGGCGCCGATGCAGCGGCATAAGCGGCCGATGCACCACCAGAGGGAACGCATAGCTAAGACCGCTGGTGATGCCATGACGGACCAACTCAACCGCGAGGAACTGACTCACCTCCAAGGCGGTGGGGCGGCGCCGCCGCCGCCGGCGTCTTCGGCGAGCCCATACGTCAAGGGGCAATGAAATAGGATCTCCCTAGCTGCGCGTTGCAAGGGGGCCGGCCGGCCCCCTTGCCGATTCTGCGCCGAAGATGCTCGTGCCGCCGGACCTCGCCGGCTATGTCGCCGACATCCCCTATGTGGCCGGCTTCAAGCCGATGCTGGCGCCGGCTTGGCTCGATTTTGTCGCCCTGCTCGGCGGGAAGAGGCCGCCCGCGCGGACCGGCGGCTTCGCCTGGTGCGATCTCGGCTGCGGACAGGGCGTGACCGCGGCGATCCTCGCCGCCACGCATCCGGACGGCGCGTTCCACGGCATCGACGCGATGACGGTGCATGTCGATCACGCGGCCGGGCTGGCGGCCGAAGCCGGGGCGACCAACGCGCAGTTTCACGCTGCCGATTTTGCCGCCGCCCTCGATCGGCATCTGCCGCGCTTCGATTACATCGTCGCGCATGGCGTCTACAGCTGGGTCGATGCCGAGACCCGGGCAGTCTCTGCGGCGTTTCATCGATCGCCGGCTCAAGCCGGGCGGGCTTGTCTATGTCAGCTACAATGCTCTGCCCGGCTGGACCGGCGACCTGCCGTTTCAGCATCTCGTGCGCGCGCTGGCCGCGAACGCGCGCGGCGACAGCGCCGCGCGCTTTGATGCCGCGGCCCGATTGATCGACCGCCTCGCCGACAGCGGCGCCGCGGCGCTGGCATCGAGCTACATCGTCCGCGAGTTGCGCGAGCGCCCGGACGACTACCGGCCGGGCTACCTCGTCCATGAATTCCTGCATGCCGGCTGGCGGCCGCTTTATGTCACCGAGACTGCGCCGCGACATGGCCCAGATCGGGCTCGCGCCGGTCGGCTCGGCGATCCTCCTCGAAAATTTCGATCGCTGGATCCTCGGCCGGCGCGCCCGCGCGCTCGTCGCCGAGATCGCCGACCCCGATCTGCAGCGAGCTGGTGCGCGATTTCTGTTATCGACCAGCGCTTTCGCTGCGATGTGTTCGCCCGCGACGCTGCAGGGCTCGACGAGGGAGAGCAGCGCCGCCGTCTGTTCGTCGCCGGCCTCGCGCTGGTCCGCCCGCCCGCCGCGATCACCTATCGGGCGCCGACCCCGGCCGGGCAGCTCGATTACGCCAACCCGGCGGCGCGGGCCGTGGTCGGCGCGCTCGCCGCCGGCGCGCGCAGCCTCGGCGAGATCCCGCCGGGCGCCGCCGCGCCGCAGGATCTCCTGGCCAATGCCCTGGCGCTGTGCGCGGCCGGCGATGTGCGGCCGGTCGAGACCGGGCGCGTTCCGGTCGAGGCGCTCAACCGCGCGCTGCGCCGCCGCTTCGGCGGCGCGCAGGAGACCCCGCTGATCGCGCTGCCGTGCGGCACGGCGCTGGAGCTCGATCACCAGCTCTTGGGGCTGCTGGGTAGCGATATGGGCCCGGCATGGCGCGATTTTCTCGCGCTGCACGGGGTGTGAGGCGCGCGATCACATGGCGCCGATGCGGCGGCGCTCCTGGCGCGCCATCAGCCAGAAGGCGAGCGCCACCATCGTGAAGACGACCGCGAGGAACAATCGTCGCCAGCGCGTTGATCTCCGGGGTCACCCCGATGCGCACGCTCGAATAGACCGCCATCGGCAAGGTCGTCGCCGAGGGTCCGGAGACGAAACTCGCGACGACGAGATCGTCGAGCGACATCGTGAAGGCCAAGAGCCAGCCCGAGACCAGCGCCGGGCTGATCCCCGGCAGCGTGATGCGCCACAGCACGGCGAAGGGCCGCGCCCCGAGATCGAGCGCGGCTTCCTCGAGCGTGCGGTCGAAGCTCGCCAGCTGGGCGCGCACCAGGACCGCGACAAAACAGGCGGTGAAGGTCGCGTGCGCGATCGTCACCGTGAGAACGCCGCGGCTCGCCGGCCACGCCGAGAAGGCCTTGCGCCGCGACGAACAGCAGCAAGCAGCGACAGGCCGAGGATGACCTCGGGCACCACCAGCGGCGCCAGCAGCATGAAGCCGAACAAGAGGCGCCCGCGAAACCGCGCGAACCGGTCCATCGCCAGGCCGGCGCAGGTGCCGAGCACCAGCGCGAGGCTCGCCGCCATCACGCCGATTTCGAGGCTGGTCAGCGCGGCGGCGCGGAACTTGTCGTCCTCCAGCAGCACGCCATACCAGCGCGTCGAACACCCGGCCCAGATCGTGACCAGCCGCGAGGCGTTGAACGAATAGGCGACGAGCACGACGATCGGCAGATAGAGAAAGCCGAAGCCGAGCGCGAGCGCACCCAGGCGAAAGGCGGCGCCGCCGCGGCCGCCGGTCACACCGCCTCCGCGCGCCGAAGAGGCGCTGCGCGACCAACAGCGGCACGGTCACCACCGCGACCAGCGCCACCGCGACCGCCGAGGCGGCCGGCCAATCGACATTGTCGAAGAACTCCTGCCACAGCAGCTTGCCGATCATCAGCGTATCGGGGCCGCCCAGCAGGTCGGGGATCACGAACTCGCCGACCGCCGGGATGAAGACCAGCAGCATGCCGGCGGCGATCCCCGGCAGGGTCAGCGGCAGGATCACGCCGAAGAACACGCGCCATGGCGGCGCGCCGAGATCGGCGGCGGCCTCGATGAGGCTTTCGTCGAGCCGCGACAGGCTGCCGTAGAGCGGCAGGATCATGAACGGGAGATAGGAATAGACGAGCCCGAGCTCGACCGAAAACCCGTTGTAGAGCAGCGGCACCGGCGCCTCGACGAGCCCCGCGGCGAGGAGCAGCCGGTTGACGAGGCCGCTCGGCTGCAACAGCGCGATCCAGGCGTAGACCCGGATCAGAAAGCTGGTCCAGAACGGCAGGATGACCAGAAACAACAAGAGGTTGCGCCACACGCCCGGGGCGCGGGCGATGGCGAAGGCAACCGGATAGCCGATCAACAGGCACAAGAGCGTCGCCAGCGCGGCATTGCCGAGCGAATTCGCGTAGACCCTGAGGCAGCCTTCGGCGAGTTCGCGGTAATTGGCCAGGGTGGCGTGGTTCTCCAACCCGGCCGATGTCAGGCCGAGGAGCGGTCTGAAAGGCGGGATCGCATCGGCGCTCTCGGCGAAGCTGATCCCGGCCACGATCGCGAGCGGCAGCAGAAAAAACACCGCGAGCCAGAGGAACGGCAGCCCGATCAGCACCCGCCGTTCCCAGATGCCGAGGCCGATCATCGCTGGCCTGGTAAGCCGGGACCTGCGCTGGCGCCCTCGAACGCCGCAGCGCGAACTCCTCGGATGAGCTGTCAATGCCATCATCCGGACCTCATCCTGAGGAGGCGCTCGGGGCCTCATATGAGGTGCTCCTAACGCCGTCGGAACCTTGTCTCATCTGAGGGGCTCCCGGGTCTGGCCTCGCGGCCCGAGGACGGGCTCCGCGCCGTCTCGAAGGACGCGGATGGAATTGCATTCATTCCGTCAGCACCACGGCGTCGTCCGGTGCCCAGCTCGCCCACACCGCGGCGCCGCGGTCGAGGCCCTGCGCCGCCGCGCTCGGCAGATGCGCCCGCAACGACAGGCCCGAACGCGTCGCCAGATGGATCGTCGACTGCCCGCCCTGATAGCCGACCGAGGCGATCGTCGCGGCGAGCGCGAAGCCCTCGGGGCGCTCTGTCGACAGAAGCAGCTTTTCCGGGCGCACCGCCAGGGCGAGCCTGCGTGCCGGTCGGCAGCTGCACTGGCTGCGGCAGCGGGATCGGCTGCTCGGTGCCGGCAATCCTCAGCGCACAGCGCATTGAAGCCGGCGACCAGCTCGCCCTCGAACAAATTCACCGCGCCGACAAAATCGGCGACAAAGCGCGAATTGGGCCGCTCGTAGATCTCGGCGGGCGGGCCGATCTGCACGAGGCGGCCCCGGCTCATCACCGCGATGCGCGAGGCCATGCCGAGCGCCTCCTCCTGGTCGTGGGTGACGACGAGAAAGGTGGTGCCGACCCGTTCCTGGATGCCGGTCAGCTCGAGCCGCGTCTCCTCGCGCAATTTGCGGTCGAGCGCGGCCAGCGGCTCGTCGAGCAGCAACAGCTTCGGCATCTTCGCCAGCGCGCGGGCGAGCGCGACGCGCTGCTTCTGCCCGCCGGACAATTCGTGCGGCCGGCGCCGCGCATAATCCGACATCTGCACCAGCGCCAGCATCTCGGCGACCCGCGCGTCGCGGCGGCGGCGCTCCATCCCCTCCTGCCGGAGCCCGAAGGCGATGTTGCCGGCGACGTCGAGATGCGGGAACAGCGCGTAGGACTGGAACATCATGTTGACCGGCCGCGCATAGGGCGGCACCGCGTTCATCTCGACGCCGTCGATCAGGATATGGCCGCTGTCCGGCGTCTCGAACCCGGCGATCAGGCGCAGCAACGTCGTCTTGCCGCAGCCGGAGGGGCCGAGGAGCGCGAAGAATTCGCCCTCGCTCGACGCTCAGCGACACCTGATCGACCGCCGCGGTCGCGGCGAAGCGCTTGCTGGCCGCGATGATTTCGAGGAGCGCCATCCCCGCTCAGCAGCCCGACTTCATCCGGTTCCAGGCGCGCATCCGCGCCCGCTCGTAGGCGCGCGGCGCCGGCCGGTCGATATAGAACAGCCGGCGCACCGCATCCGGCGGATAGATCCCGGGATCGTCGCGGATCTGCGGGCCGGACGAACGGGGTCGCCGCCAGGTTCGGGTTCGGGTAGGACACCGCGTTGGTGATCGCGGCGATGACCTCGGGGCGCAGGATGTAGTCGATGAAGCGATGCGCGTTGTCGGGATGCGGCGCATCGGCCGGGATGCCGAGCATGTCGATCGACATCTGCGCCCCCTCGCGCGGCACGCGAAAGGCGATCTCGACCCCGCTCTCGGCCTCGCGCGCCCGGTTGCGCGCCTGGATCACATCGCCCGAATAGCCGAGCGCGATGCAGATGTCGCCGGCGGCGAGGTCGTTGATGTATTGCGACGAATGGAACCGGCGCACATACGGGCGGATGCGGTCGAGCAGCGCCGCCGCGCGGTCGAGATCGGCGAGATCGCGGCTCGTCGGATCGATGCCGAGATAGGCGAGCGCCGCCGGGATCACCTCCTGCGGGGTGTCGAGCAGCTCGATGCCGCAATGGGCGAGCTTTTCGGCGAGCGCCGGATCGAACAACAGCGCGAGGCTGTCGCGCGGCACGTCGCCGCTCCAGCGCGCGCTCCAGCATCGCGACATTGTAGCCGATCCCGGTCACGCTCCACAGATAGGGCACGCCATGCGCATTGCCGGGGTCGGCGATCGCGGCGAGCGCCAGCAGGCGCGGATCGAGGTTCTTCAGATTGGGCAGCTTCGCCTTGTCGAGCGGGAGATAGGCGCCCGCCGCGATCTGGCGCGCCATGTAGGGGCTCGCCGACGGAACCACGACGTCATAGCCGGAATGGCCGGCGAGCAGCTTGGCTTCGAGCACCTCGTTGCCGTCATAGACGTCGTAGGTGACGGCGATCCCGGTCTCCTTCTCGAAATTGGCGACCGTGTCGGGGGCGATGTAGTCCGACCAGTTGTAGATGTGGAGCCGCGGTTCCTCGGCCCGCGCGCCGGGCGTCAGGCATGCGAGCGCGAGCCCGATCAGGCATAACCGGCCAATCATCGCCAACCCAGTCATGCCGCGCATAGAGCAGCGATGCGCCGGATTGTCAATGCGCCGAGGGCCGAAGGGGCGCAGCGCGAGGAGGTATCGGTGGCCGCCGCTTTCCGGCTATTTTGCGCCGGCAATGGTCGGCCAAATGGTCCTCTGGTGTCGAATGATCCCGATGCGCTCGGCCCTGACCGCCGCGGCTGCGGCTCTGTTCCTTGTCGCTCTTGCGGGATGCGTTCCCCAGCGCGCAGACCGCGCGCCCGGCCCATCCCAATCCGATCATCGTGCGCGAATTCGCGGTCTCGCCCGGGGTCGTCACCCTCGACCCGAGCTTTGGCTTCTCGCTCTACCGCGGCGCACCGGGGGTGCCGCCGAGCCAGCGCGCCGCCGGGGTCGGGCGCGCCGCCGCGTTCAGCCTCGCCGACGCGATCGCGACGCAGCTGGGCCTGCTCGGCTATGACGCGATCCGCTCCGACACCGCCGTCCCGGAGCCCGGCGCCCGGGCATTGATCGTCAGCGGCGCCTTCCGGCATATCGACGAAGGCCGGCGCCGGCATGTCGGGGCGGAGAACCCGAGCATCGCCGTCGATGTCGAAATCGACTACCAGGCGGCGGCAGCCGCGCCGCAGCGGATCACCGAGCTCCACCTCGATTCGCGGCAGGTCGCCGCCAGACGCCATCGTCGGGGTGTCGGCGCAGCGCGGCGCCGACGTCAATCTCGCCGCGTCCGGGTCGGCGGCGCAATCGCCCGTTACGTGAGCGAAACCGCCCGGCTCAACAACTGGCCGGGAGCCTCCCGCTGACGCGCGGCCGGGCGGCCGCTCTACAGCTCGCCCTCGGCCTTCAGCATGCGCAGGGTCTGGCGCAGCGCCGCGGCGGTGTCCTCGAGTTCTGCTTCGCCATGCGTCGCCGAGATGACGCCGCCGGGGTGGCTGCTCAGATCGACCCCGTGGAGCATCATGCCGAGGCGCAGCTTGTGCACGACCCCGGCGTTGCGCTCGCCCTTGAGGCTGGCGGCGGAATGTTGCAGCGGGTCGAACCGGGTCGGGGTGATCGCCACGCGCTCGGGGTTGGTGAACAGCTCGAAGGACGAAAAGGTGCCGTAGACCGCCCACGGCACCCGCTCCTCCTCGAAGACCTCGTTGAGCCGCCGGCGCAGATCCTCGCCAAAGCGGTTGGCGCGCGCGCAGGCGTCGCTCTCGCGCACGATCCGCAGGCACGCGATCCCGGCCGCCGCGGAGAGCGGGTTGGCGTTGAAGGTGCCGGGATGGCCGATCTTTTCCTTGCCGGCGCTGCCTTGGTGACCTGGAAATCCAAGAGGTCGAGGATGTCCTTCCTCCCGGTGACCGCGCCGCCCGGCAGGCCGCCGGCGAGGATCTTCGCCAGCGTCGTCAGATCGGGCCGGATGCCATAGGCCTCCTGGGCGCCGCCGGGCGCCACCCGGAACCCGTTCACCACCTCGTCGAAAATCAACAGGACGCCGTGCTCGGCGGTGAGCCGGCGCAGCGCGTGGAGGAAATCCGGGTCGATCGGCAATTTGCCGCCATTGGCCCCGGTCGGCTCGATGATCGCGGCGGCGATGTCGTCGTGCTGTTCCAGCAGGCGCGCCAGCGCCGCCTCGTCGTTCTGGTCGCACAGGAGGACATTGCCGGCGACCGCATCGAGCACGCCCGTCGTCGGCGTGCCGTCGAAATGGCTGCTGTGGCCCGAGGTCATATGGTCGTGCCAGCCGTGGAAATGATAGTTGAAGCGGATCAGCTTGGGCTTTCCGCTGAAGGCGCGCGCGAGGCGCACCGCCATCAGCGTCGCCTCGGTGCCCGACGACGTAAAGCGCACCCGCTCGGCGGTCGGGATCAGTGCCTTGACCCGCTCGGCCCATTCGATCTCCAGCTCGTGGCTGGCGCCGTAATGGGTGCCGCGGTCGAGCTGGGCATGCACCGCCGCCATCACCTCGGGGTGGCAATGCCCGAGCAAGCAGCGCGCCATGCCCGCCGAAATAATCGACATAGCAGCGCCCGTCGACATCCCATTTGCGCGGGCCCTGGGCGCGGGTGATGTAGAGCCCATAAGGCTCGATGTAGCGCGAATCATGGGTGATCCCGGAGGGGAACAGCTCGGCCGCGCGCAGGGCGTTGGCCGCCGAGCCGGGGGTCGCGGCGCGGTAGGCGGCGATGACAGGCGAATTGGTCGTCAGCGTGTCGGGCATCAGTAGCTCCGGCTCCTCTTCCGCCGGTTGTTGTATGCCCGGCGCTCGCCGCGGGGAAGCGGCTTGCTGAGACCGCAAAATCGCTGTCATTGCGAGGAGCGCAGCGACGAAGCAATCTCGATGGACCGAGTCGCTCCGCTCGAGATTGCTGCGCCGACCTAGGGCCGGCTCGCAATGACAATAAGCCGGGAGACCCGCCGATGACCGAGCCTTACGAGAATGAGCTGCGCGCCCGCTTCGGCCTCGATGTCGAGCTTGGCGGCGAGGTGCCCGACGACCCGTGGCTGCGCCGCATGCTGATGCGCCGCACTCAGCGGCGCTATGCCGACCGCGCGGTGCCCGATTCGCTGGTGCGGCTGTTGCTCGCGGCGGCGTTCTCGGCCTCGTCGAAATCGGATTTCCAGCAGGCGTCATGCATCTGGCTCAAGGACCGCGCCCGGCGCGACCGGCTCGCCGCGCTCTTCCCCGACATGCCGTGGATCGGCGCGGCGCCGGTGTTTCTGGTCTTTCTCGGCGATGCGCGCCGGCTGGAGCGGATCGGCGCGCTGCGCGGCCACGCCCTCGACAACGGCGCGCTCGAAGGGTTCTTCAACGCCGCGATCGACGCGGCGCTGGCCTTGCAGAGCTGCATCCTCGCCGCCGAGACGCTGGGGCTCGGCACCTGCCCGATCAGCGTCCTGCGCAACCGCATCGCCGAGGTCGCCGAGATCCTCGGCCTGCCCGACAAGGTGTTTCCGGTCGCCGGGCTGTGCCTCGGCTACCCGGCGCAGCAGGGCTTTATCAGCATGCGCCTGCCGTTCGAGGCAACCGTGCATATCGATCGCTACGATGATGCGGGCTTGGCCGAGGCGGTCGATGCCTACGACCGCCGGCGCGACGCGCGCCATTCGATCGCCGACCGCCAGCGCGCGCCCGAGCGCTTCGGCACCGCGGAATTCTATGGCTGGTCGGAGGACAAGGCGCGCCAGGCGATGACCCCCGAAGGGGTCGGGTTTGCGACCTGGCTCAAGGCGCACGGCTTCACGCTGGACGAGCCCGGCGGGGGGCCGCCTAGCGGGCTGCCGCGCCTCTCTCAGCCGCGGCGAGCTGTTCCTCGCCGGCGGCGATCGCGCGCGGAATGCGCAGCCAGAACAGCGAGATCACCGCCGACCCCAGCGCGCACACCGCCAGCGCATAGAGCCCGCCGGCGAAGCTGCCGGTCAGGTGTCTTGGCCCAGCCGACGATGCTCGGCCCGAAAAAGCCGCCGAGATTGCCGAGCGAGTTGATCCAGGCGATGCCCGAGGCGGCCGCCGTGCCGGTCAGGAACATCGTCGGCATCGACCAGAACGGCCCCTTGGTGCCGTAGAACCCGGTCGCGGCGATCGACATGCCGACCACCGACCACCACGTTCCGATCGTCAGACCCGGCAATGACCAGCCCGACGGCCGAGACGACGCAGGTCCAGAACAGCGTCCAGCGCCGCTCGCCGATGCGGTCGGACAGCCAGCCGCAAAACACCATGCTGACCGCGCCGCAGATATAGGGGATCATCGTGACCCAGCCGACCTGCATGTTGGTGACGCCGAGCTCCTTGATGATCGTCGGCAGGAACAGCAGCATGCCGAGGCTGGCGGTGACGATGCCGATGTAATTGAGCGACAGCAGCAGCACCTTGGGGTCCCAGAACGAGCGCAGGATGCCGACCCGTGCTGCGCCTCGATCTGCCGCTGCTCGCCGGCGATCGTGCCGCTCGAGCCAGTCGCGTCTCCTCGTCCTTGAGCCAGCGCGCCTTGCCCGGCCGGTCGGTCAGATAGAAGAACACGACGACGCCGATCAGCACGGTCGGGATCGCCTCGAAGAGGTACATGCACTGCCAGCCCCTGAGCCCCCACAGCCCGTCGAGGCCGAGCAGCGCGGTCGAGATCGGCGCGCCGGTCGCCACCGCGATCGGCAATGCCAGGGTGAAGCCGGAATTGATGCGCGCGCGATAGCCGTCGGGGAACCAATAGGTGAAATAAAGCACGAAGCCGGGGAACAGCCCGGCCTCGGCGAGGCCGAGCAGAAAGCGGATCGCCATGAAGCTGTACGGCCCGGTGGCGAAGGCGGTCGCGCCGGAGACCAGGCCCCAGGTGACCATGATGCGCGCGATCCACAGCCGCGCGCCGAGCTTTTCGAGAATGATGTTGCTCGGCACCTCGAACAGCACATAGCCCCAGAAGAACGCGCCGGCGGCCATGCCGTAGATGGCCGGGTCGAGGCCGATATCCTTGTTCATCGTCAGCGCGGCGAAGCCGACATTGATGCGGTCGAGATAGCAGAAGAAATAGGTCAAAGCAGCGAACGGCAGCATGCGCAAATAGACCTTGCGCATGGTAATTTGCTCAAGCGAACGGATCATTGTCGCTCCTCGCGGGCCTTGCCGTTTTTACGCGCAGCCGGAACATATCGCGACCAAACCCTTAATTAATCAACGCGCACTCGGTCGCAGTCCGCCTTCTGTGACCAACTGCCGCATTGCCGAACCCCCGCGCTGGCAGCGGGGCTTCTATGGCCGCTGGCAGCGGGGCTTCATGGCATTGCTGCCTGCTATTTCGAGGCGGGAACGCAAGTTGTATGATTACGGCAGCCGATATTGCTGCCGGCCGCCTATTTCGAGGCGGGAACGCAAGTTGTATGATTACGGCAGCCGATCCGTGTTGCGCGTTCGGGACACACACGGGCGGTTATTAAGGCCTGCGCGCAGGGAGGAACAGGCATGGCGCAATCGGTATCGCTGACGGCGTCGACCTCGGGGATGCGATTGCTGCTGGGTTTTGTGGCGGCATTTTTCGCGACCCTGATTTTTCATCAAATCGGCGTGGAGCTGTGCCATCTCATCGGGCTGACCCCAAACACGCCGTATAATTTTGACGCGGTGCCGCCCTTCCATGTCCCAGCGGTGATCTCGCTCGCCTTCTGGGGCGGGGTGTGGGGCATCGTCTTTGTCCTGGTCGAGCCCTGGATCGCGCGCAACCCGGGCGGCTACTGGGTCGGCGCGATCATCTTCGGCGCGATCTTTCCGACCGTCGTTTCCTGGCTCGTCGTAGCCCCGCTCAAGGGGTTGCCGCTCGGCTACGGCTTCCATTTCCCGGGCCTCCTGGTCGGCCCGATCGTCAACGGGCTGTGGGGCCTGGGGACCGGGGTGTTCCTCGAGCTGCTGACGAGCTGGCGCGAGCAACCGGCCCGTTAGCGCGCGGCGTCAGCCGATCGCCGCGGCGATCGCGGCGCCCATATCCTTGGTGCCGGCATTGCCGCCGAGATCGGGGGTGCGCGTGCCACCCTCGGCCAGCACCTCGGCGATCGCGCGCTCGACCGCCTGGGCCGCGGCGGTTTCGCCGAAATGGTCGAGCATCATCGCGCCCGACCAGATCTGGCCGATCGGGTTGGCGATGCCGCGGCCGGCGATGTCCGGCGCCGAGCCGTGCACCGGCTCGAACATCGAGGGGTATTCGCGCTCGGGGTTGATGTTGCCCGAGGGGGCGATGCCGATCGAGCCGACGCAGGCGGGCCCGAGATCCGACAGGATGTCGCCGAACAGATTGGAGCCGACGACGACATCGAACCAGTCCGGGATGGCGCACGAAATGCGCGGTCAGGATGTCGATGTGGTACTGGTCGGTCTTGATGTCGGGATAGTCGCGGGCAATCGCGGCAAAGCGCTCGTCCCAGAACGGCATCGTATGAATGATGCCGTTCGATTTGGTCGCCGAGGTGACGTGCTTCTTGCGCGTCTTGCGCCAGCTCGAAGGCATAGCGCATCACCCGGTCGCAGCCGCGCCGGGTGAACACCGATTGCTGCATCGCCATCTCGTATTCGGTGCCGCCATAGAGCCGGCCGCCGATTTCCGAATATTCGCCCTCGTTGTTTTCGCGCACGACATAGAAATCGATGTCGCCCGGCGCGCGGCCCTTCAATGGCGAATCGACCCCGGCGAGCAGCCGCACCGGGCGCAGGTTGATGTATTGCTGAAAGCCGCGCCGCAGCGGGATCAAGAGGCCCCACAGCGACACATGGTCGGGCACGTCGGGATGGCCGACGGCGCCGAGAAAGATCGCATCGAACAGCCGCAGCCGGTCGAGCCCGTCGGCCGGCATCATCTGACCGGTCTTGACATAGGTCTCGCAGCTCCAGTCGAATTCGCGCCATTCGAGCGCGAAGCCAAAGCGCCGGGCCGCCCTCTCCATCACCGCAATGCCTTCCGGCACCACTTCGCGCCCGATGCCGTCGCCGGCGATGACCGCGACCCGATAGCTGTTTGCCATGTGCGCTTTCTCCTATGTGAGCGGCCCATCGTCCGGCCCTTGCCGCTCGCTGACAACAAAATTTGCCCGCAGCCAGCCCGATTGGCCCTCGCGCCGGCGGCGCGGCGTAATCCGCCGCCATCACGACCGGCGAGAGGCGTCGTCACGAGCCGTCCTATCGGCTAAGGTGGAGATGCCTCGACCGCTGTTTCATCCGGTCTTCGAGATGCCCGATTTATCCGATCTTACCGCGACAGTTGCGCGCGACCCTCTGGCGCCGGTTCTCGGCCTGTTTGTGCTGGGCGGGCTCGCAACGCATTTCTTGTTCCGCAGATATCCGCTTCGACGGGCGATTGTGCGGGTCGTGTTTTTGGTTTTTCTCACGATCGCCTTCGTGCGCGCCGACATCGTCCCCTACCAGCCGCTGCGGTCGACCGGTACGCCGCTGCTTGATGCCGTCCATGGCGTCTTGAAGATTGCGTGGTGGCTGTGGGCGGCCTGGTTTCTGGTAGGCTTCCTGCGCGCCTTTGTCATCGTCGAACGCCGGCCGCGCGAAAGCAAGCTGCTGCAGGATCTGATCGCCGGCGTCATTTATCTCGCCGCCGTCATCGCGATCATCGCCTATGTGTTCGATCTTCCGGTCCAGGGCTTGCTCGCGACCTCCGGCGTCGTCGCCATCATCCTCGGCCTCGCGTTGCAGAGCACGCTCGGTGACGTTTTTTCGGGGATCGTCCTCAATTTCAGTCGCCCCTATCTGCCCGGCGATTGGGTCAATATCGAGGGCGGCACCGAGGGGCGCGTCATCGAGATGAACTGGCGCGCGACGCATGTCCTGACCGGGAAACGGGACCTCGCGATCGTGCCGAACAGCACGATCGCCAAGTCGAAAATCGTCAACGTCAGTTCCCCGTCCGGCATTCACGGGGTCACCGTGACCCTCCATCTCGACGCGCGAACGCCGCCCGCGGCCGGCAGCGAGATCCTCAAGAACGCGATGCTGAATTGCCAACTGATCGTGGCCGCGCCGGCCCCGAGCGTCATCGTCAAGGGGATCACCGGGACATCCACGGAATTTGACGTGACGTTCTTCGTCGAAGAGCTGGCATCTTCGACCAATGCCCAGAACCAGTTGTTCGATCTGATCTTCCGACACCTAGCGGTGGCTGGCGTCAAGCTGGCGTCGCCGCAAAACCAGCCGGAGCCCGGTCGAGCAGACGACATCTCGGAGCCGGCGGCCGAACGGATGCTCCGCCTCGTCTCGATCTTCGCCACCCTCACAAAGGACGAACGAAAGTCGATCGCGGCGAAGCTAAAGCCCGCCTCCTACGATCGGGGCGACACGGTGCTCGAGCCCGGGCAACTGGTGAAATCGCTGTTTATCGTCGGCGCGGGCGTCCTCTCGGCGACGCGGAGCGAAGACGAAGGCGAGATCGAGCTCGGGCGCCTGGGGCCGGCCGATCATTACGGCGAGATCATGATGCTGACCGGGTCTCCCAACCCAACGAAGATCACCGCACTGATGCCTACCCTGGTCTATGAGCTGGCCAAGGAAGACCTCGCGCCGGTTCTGGAAGCGCGTCCTGAGGTCGCTTATGAGCTGAGCTGCGCGCTGGCGCAACACCAAGCCGCCCTCCGATTGGCCGCCTCCTCCGAGCTTGACGAGACCGTACCGACAAATTCGCTCACCGCTTGGTTTTCCGAGCGGCTGCACCGGCTCGTACGATGTGGCCAATGCCCGGTGAGGGCAAATTTCGCGGTCCGCTCGCAGCCGTTCGAGGGTCGCGGGAATGGACCATCCGGTTTTAGGCGGGAGGAGCTGATGGGTAAGGCACCGTTGCGTTCTCTCGCGTGCCCTGGGTGGCGACGGCCGACGATCCTCGTCGTGACGCTGCTCGCGCTCGCCGTCGCCGGGCTGCGCGCGGCCGCAGAAGCGCAAGCCCCGCCGCCGGCGGTCGGCGTTCGCGCGGCCGAGATCCGCGGCGTTGCCCGTGCCTACGAGTTCATCGGCCGCATCGGGGCGATCAACATCGTGCAGCTGCGCGCTCGGGTCGAGGGGTTTCTCGACAAGATCCTGTTCACCGAGGGCCAGGAGGTCAAAGCGGGCGACCTGCTCTACCAGATCGAGCAGGCCCCGTATCAGGCGGTGGTCGACGCCGACAAGGCGAACGTGGCGCAGCTTGAGGCGCAGCACGTCAACGCCGATCTGACGCTGCAGCGCGCGCAGATCCTATTGCATTCGCCCGCCGGCCAGCAATCGACGGTCGACGCCGCACTCGCCGCGGAGCGCGCGTTGGCGGCGCAGATCGACGGCGCCAAGGCGCAGCTGCAACAGGCCGAGATCAATCTCGACTACACCCAGATCCGCGCGCCGGTCGACGGCCGCATCGGCCGCACCGCCTATACAAAGGGCAATCTGGTCAATCCCGCCAGCGGCGTCCTGGCGACGATCGTCAGCCAGGATCCGATCTACGCGATCTTTCCGGTCAGCCAGCGCGACCTCGAAGACATCCGCGCCGAACGCCATCAGGAAGGTGGCCCGACGATCAAGATCGAGATCCTGGTGCGGCTGGCCAACGGCAAAGAGTACCCGCATCCCGGCGTGTGGAACTTCACCGATGTGCAGGTCAACCAGCAGACCGACACGCTGATCATGCGCGCGACATTGCCCAACCCCGAGCGGCAGCTGGTCGACGGCGAGTTCGCCACGGTCATCGTCAAGGAGCGCAACGAGCAGCCGCGCCTCGTCATCCCGCAGGCGGCGGTGCAGCTCGATCAAGCCGGCTCCTTCGTGCTGATCGTCAACCCCGACAGCAAGGTGGAGGAGCGGCGGGTCACGACCGGCCCCCAGGACGGGACCGATGTCGTCGTCACCGACGGGCTCAAGCCCGGCGAGCGGGTCATCGTCGACGGGATCCAGAAGGTGCGGGTCGGGCAGGTCGTCTCGGCGACCGTGCTGCCGGCCGGCAAGGGGTCCTAAGGGGTGATCTCGGATGTCTTTATCGATCGGCCGCGGCTCGCCTTCGTCGTCGCGATCGTCATCACGCTCGCGGGGATCATCGCCATCACCCGGCTCCCGGTGGCGCAGTTTCCCGACATCGTGCCGCCGCAGGTGTCGCTGACCACCCTCTATCCGGGCGCCGACGCTGAGACCGTCGAGCAAACCGTTGCGCAGCCGATCGAAGAGCAAGTCAATGGCGTCGACAATGCGCTCTATTACCAGTCGACGAGCGGCGCCGACGGCAGCTACACGCTGACCGTCACCTTCGCCCTCGGCACCGACCCCGACATCGATACGGTCAACGTCCAGAACCGCGCCGCCGTGGCGCAGCCGCTATTGCCGCCCGAAGTGTCCCTCGAGGGGCTCACGATCCGTAAGAAATCCTCCGCGCTGCTGCAGATCATCCAGCTCAGCTCGCCAAACAAGACCTACGACGCGCTTTACCTGTGCAATTACGCGACAATCAACATCATCGACCGGTTGTCGCGCATCAAGGGGGTCGGCCAGGCCATCCTGTTCGGACCGCTCGACTATTCGATGCGGATCTGGCTCGACCCCGACCGGCTGACTTCGCTCAACCTGACGCCCAACGACGTTATCACCGCGGTGCAGGGCCAGAACGTGCAGGCTGCGATCGGCCGCATCGGCGCGGCGCCGGTAAGATCGGACCAGCAATTACAGCTGACGATCAAAACCAAAGGCCGGCTGACCCAGCCGGCCGAATTCGCCAACATCATATTGCGCGCCAACCCGGACGGCTCGGTAGTGAGGATAAAGGACGTGGCCCGAGTCGAGACCGGGGCGCGGACGCAGGACCGCTACTCGCGTTTCAACGGCGCTCCCTCGGCGTCGATCGGCATCTATCAAACGCCCGGCGCGAATGCGATCGACGTGACCAGCCAGGTCCGCAAGGTCCTGGATGAGTTGGCCCAGCGGTTTCCGCACGACCTCACCTACAGCGTGTTCTTCGACACCACGGTGTTTGTCAGCGCAACCGTGCATGAGGTCATCCAAACGCTGATCGAGGCCTTCATCCTCGTCGGCATTGTGGTGTTTCTGTTTCTCGGCAAATTGCGCACGACGTTGATCCCGCTTATCGCGGTGCCGGTCTCGATTATCGGCACCTTTGCGGTCATGCTGGCGATCGGCTATTCGGCGAACACGGTATCGCTGCTGGCGCTGGTCCTGGCGATCGGCATCGTCGTCGACGATGCGATCGTCGTCGTCGAAAATGTCGAACGGGTGATCGAGGAGGAGCCCGAACTCTCGATCCCCGAGGCGACCAAGAGGGCGATGGCTCAGATTACCGGGCCGATCATCGCGATCACCCTGGTATTGCTGTCGGTGTTTGTGCCGGTGGCGTTCATCCCCGGGATCAGCGGGCAGCTGTTCCGCCAGTTTGCCGTCGCGGTATCGGTGTCGATGCTGATCTCGGCGACCAACGCGCTGTCGCTCAGTCCGGCGCTGTGCTCGGTCGTCTTGAAGCGGGGCGGGGCGGGGCGAGGCCTGATGCACTACGTGCTGGGCGGCATCGACCGCACCCGTGACGGCTATTCCGCGGTCGTCCGGCGATTGGTTCGAGCTCGCGATCTGGGGCGTCCTCGCCGTCGTCATCGTCCTCGCCGCGACGGCCGGTCTGTTCCGCCTGACCCCGCAGGGCTTTCTGCCAGAGGAGGACCAGGGCGCCTTCTTCGCCGCGCTGAGGCTTCCTGAGGGCGCCTCGATCAACCGCACCGAGGCCGTCGTCGAGCAGGTCGAAAACATCATCGGTCCGACCCCCGGCGTCGCGGGTGTGTTGTCGGTCATTGGGCTCAATTTCATCGATTATGTCACATCGTCGAACCAAGCGTTCTTTGTCATCGGCCTGAAGCCCTACGCGGAGCGCACTTCGCCCGCGCAGAGCGCCGACGCGATCATCACCGCGCTCCGCCCACGCCTTGCCGCGATACCCGGCGCGATTGCGTTTCCATTCAACCTGCCGCCGATCATCGGTCTCGGCAACACCGGTGGGTTCCAGTATGTGCTCGAAGCGCTGCAGGGACAGTCGCCCACCGACCTCGCCGCAGTGCTGCGCGGTCTCCTGGTCGCGGCCAATCAGCAGCCGGAGCTGGCCGGCGTCTTCAGCACGTTTGCGGCCGACACGCCGCAGATCTACCTCGATATCGACCGCGACAAGGCGCAGGTGCTGGGGGTCAAGATCAGCGACATCTTCAACGCGCTGGGGGCCACGCTGGGCGGGTTCTACATCAACGACTTCAACCTGTTCGGCCGGACCTGGCAGGTCAATGTCCAGGCCGAGACGCCGTTCCGCAGCTCGGTCGACGACATCTACCGGATCTATGTGCGCAACGCGTCGGGCGCGATGGTGCCGATGCGCGCGCTGGCGCAGGCCAAGCTGGTCCAGGGCGCGCAAGCCCTTGTGCGCTACAACGGGCTGCGCGCCGCGGTCATCAACGGCGCCGCCAAGCACGGCTACAGCTCGGCCCAGGCCTTGGCCGCGATGGAACGGATTTCCGCCAAGCTGCCGGCCGGGTACGGCTTTGAGTGGACCGGCACCGCGCTCCAGGAAAAGAGCGCCCAGGGGCAGACGCCGATCCTGTTGGGACTCGCGATGCTGTTCGCCTATCTGTTTCTGGTGGCGCTTTACGAAAGCTGGAACATCCCCATTTCGGTGCTGCTGTCGGTCAGCGTCGGGGCGTTGGGCGCGGTCGCCGGCGTCTTCATCGCCGGGCTCAGCTTCGATGTCTACGCCCAGATCGGGCTGGTCGTGCTGATCGCGCTGGCGGCCAAGAACGGCATCCTGATCGTCGAATTCGCGATCGATCAGCGGCGTGAGGGGAAAAGCATCCTGAAATCGGCGATCGAGGGCGCGCGGCTGCGCTTCCGCCCGGTGATGATGACGAGCTTTGCCTTCATCTTTGGCCTGTTGCCGCTGGTTGTCGCCGAGGGCGCGGGCATGGCGAGCCGGCGGGCCGTCGGGACGCCGGTCTTCGCCGGCATGATCGCGGCCTCATGCATCGGGATCTTCATCATCCCGATGCTCTATGTCGTCTTTCAGCGGATGCGCGAGCGGGTCGGCCGGCCGCACGCGACGCCACCGGAGGGGACGCCCGCGCCCGGACACGCCCCTAGCCGATGCTCTGACGGAAAATTTGATTACTGATTTCTCGCGCATTCGCGACAGCATGATTATCACGCCAAACTCGGTGTTCAGCTACAAAGACAAGCATGTCAGCGTGGAACAGGTCGCCCGCGAACTCGGTGTGCGGTATCTGTTCACGGGCAGCCTGCAGGGTTCTGCGACACGAATTCGCGTCAACGGCCAGCTGATCGACACGCGGCGCGGGACGAACCTATGGGCTGAGCGGTTCGAATACGATGGTCCCGATATTTGGCGCTGGCAGGACGAGGTCACCCGGAAGATCGCGGTAACCTTGAAGTTCAGCCTCGTCGAACTCGCCAGTCGCCGGGGCGCGACAGAGCGGCCGGCAAATCCCGACGCGATCGATTTGACCATGCGCGGCGTCGTGTTGTTCAGCCGCTTCAGTTCCCGCGCCGATGTCATCAAGGCGCGCGCCTTGTTCGAGCAGGCGCTACGGCTCGACCCATCATCAGTGCAGGCTTTGGTCGGGTTTGCCGGGAGCCACGTCGTCGAACTGGCGGAGCTTTGGGCCGATGACCCGACCGGTCAACTGCAACAGGCGGACGTCGCCATCGCGCGGGCTTGGAAGCTTGATCCCCTCTCTGCCGAAGTCCGCTACACCCAGGGCAACCTGTTCATGCAGCACGGACAGCACGAGCAGGCGATCGCCGAATACCGCGCCGCGATTCGATCTCAACCCGAAGCTTTTCACATGCCTATTCACGTCTCGGTCTTGCCAAGTTCGAACTCGGGAGGCCGGCAGAGACGTTTGAGCCGGTGCTCAAGGCGCTCCGTCTCAGCCCTCCAGAGTACCGGGCCAGCCTGTGCCAATCCTATCTCGGCATTGCATCGTTTCATCTCGGGCAGCGACGCTGAAGCGACGGAGTGGTTCCAGAAGGCCTTGACGACGGATTCTCGGTCGGGCCGACCGCTGCCTGGCTCGCCGCCATCCACGCCTTAGCGGGCAGCCCGGACGAAGCACAAGCGGAAATCGCCGAATTCAGCCGCATCCACCCCGGCCATACAATTCGCCAGCCTGAAGGCGAGGGAGTGGTCGAACGTTCCCGCCTTCCTCGCCCAGCGTGAGCGCTTTTATCAGGGACTGATCGAAGCCGGGCTACCACGGAGCTAGCAGGGACGCCAACTAGCTCTAGCAGAGAGGCGTCGTCACAGCCCCCGTTCTCCTTGAGCCGCTCAACCGAGGTCCGACCTGATGAGGGTGTTTTTGGCAAAAGGCTATCGCCGACCCCATTGATTTGGATTGGCGACCTTCCACCCCCCGTTTAGCTTGCGCGAACAAAGGTCGGGTGTGGGGCAAATCTGGTTAAACTGATTGAGTTTCGGCCCCAATCCCGTCTTCTTCACAGCGTCAGCCCCGCGATATAGGAGGCGAGGTCGCGCTGGGCGGCGGTGAGAGCATCCGAGGCCTTGGCGATCGCGGCGGAGACCGTGTCGATCGCGGTTTCGGTCTCGGCGAACTTGTCGAGCATGCGCTTGTGCAATACCGGGTCGCTGCCGGTGGCCGCGAGGTCGTCGCGCAATCGCGTCTCGTCGTCGACGAGCTGCGTACGCTGTTCCTTGAGACGGTCGAGTTCGGCCTGCTGCTGCGCGACCGCCTGGCGGCGCGCCGCGATCGCGGCCAGCCCCTGGCGCAGCTTGGGGTCGAGCTCGCTCGACGAGACCAGCACGCCCAGCCGGTTGTCGTCGATATCGAGGAGCCGGATCGTCTCCTCGATCGGCTGCTCCTCGACGACGCTGAGGCTGCCTTCGCCGCCGGCCGGTAGCGCGAACGGGATGCGATAGGCATCGGCGGTCATCTCCACCGTTTTCGGCTCGGGCGAGGTCAGCGTGGCGCCCTGACGCCGCGGCTGTTCGAATAGGAAGGGCGGCGGCGCCGCCGTGGCCTTCACCCGATAGGTCGTCGTCCGCGGATCACCCGGTTCACCCGCAGCACGCCGCCGCCGATCGTCGCCTTGACGACGGGCCGGCGCTCGCTATCGCTGCGGTCGATCGTCACCTTGCCGTCGACCGCATAGCTCAAGAGGCGCTTGTCGCCGGCCGGCAGCGCGGCTAGCCGCGCGTCGCCGACATAAAGCGCGCCCTGCCCGGCATTCAGCTGATAGAGCGTCAGCACGCCAGGCGGCAGGCCGGTCGTCGCTTTTGTTGGTCAATTCGATTGCCGCCAGCGGGTGTCGCTGGTCGACGCTGGGCTGATAGAGATCGATGCGGCGCGCCGGCAATTCGCGGTCGAGCAGCGGCAGGACGAGGCTCTGCCCGGCCGCGACGCTCACCTTGTAGGGCGGGGTAAAGGCGATCTGCGTCGCTTCCTCGGCAGCCGCCGCGGCCTCGATCGGGGCCGGCGGGGGCGGGGCGGGCCGCGGCGCCGGCGCCGCCATCGCCATCGCCGCGCCGGCCGGCGCGCGCTGCATCGCGAATGTCTGGCCGCGGGCCGGGCTTGCCTTGGCGGCGATCTCGGCGGCAACGGTGCCGGTGTCGGGCGGCGGCAGGACATGGCCGCCCGCTTCGACCGGCACCATCGGGCGCGGCACGTAATAGCTCTCGTAGAGCGCCTGGCGAAATGTCACCGGGTTGCCGGAAGTGAGGGTCAGCTCGACGTCCTGCCAGGCTCGGCCGCTGAAATTCTCCAAGACGGCCCAGCCTTGCAGCCGGGCGGTCGCGACCTTGGGATCGGGCGGGAGGCTCAGCCGGTACGAGGCCTTCCACAGCGGCATCGCGACGACATAGCCGACCCGCACGGTGCGCGATCCGGCGCCGTGGAGGGTGAGCGTCAGCTGCCGCCGGCCGCCCGCGCGATAAGCGGCGATGCGCGAGAGCGCAGTATTGACCTGGCGCTGCAAGGCGGGATCGGCGAAAGCAATGGCGTCGACATCCTGCAACGCGAATTGCTGCAAGCCCGGCATCGGTCAAGACGCTGACCCGCGACCGGGTCACGGCGACTCCGTCGGCGCCGCGCACGGTTTCCTCGTCGACATGCACGAGCCGGCCGGCATATTGCCTTCGGCGCCGTAATCCGGATTTCGGCGCCCTGCAGCGCATTCAACAGATCAGTCTCGGAATTGAGCGCGGCGCGGTCGAACGGCAGATCGATAAAGCTCTGGGTCAGCGGCTCGCGGCCGGGCAGGGTGATCTCTCCGGCGGAGCCGCCGGAATCGTAGACAACAAGGCTCTTCAGCACATCGTCGACCTGGTCGAGCGGCACCTCGAGGGTCAGCGTGGCGTCGCCCGCGACGGCTGCCTCGTATTCGAAATAGCCGACCCCGCCGGTCGACAACACGACCCGCTTCAGCGTGAGGTCGGCTGCATCGGCCGGCGGCGCGGCCAGAAGGATCCAGGCGGCCAATGCCGCGAGCCAATACGCCGATCGTTTTGCCATCTTCCGCCTCCCGTGCGACTCTAGCCGACGATCCGAGGCGACAATGGCGAATTTGCGGTGCCGGTTGATCGGATTGACATTGCTGCCGCGCGGCCCGAACACTCTGCGCCCTTTCGCGGTGGCGGAGTGAGCACGGCGTGACGGCTAAGGAGGCGCAGGCGAGGCTCGGGGTCGATATCGGCGGCACCTTCACCGATGTCGCGCTGGAGGTCGGCGGTCGGCGGTTCAGTGCCAAGATCCTGACGACGCCCGAGGCGCCCGAGCGCGCCGTCATCGAGGCGATCGGCGCGGTGCTGCGCGAGGCCGGGCTCGGACCCGGCGACCTCTCGATCATCATCCACGGCACGACGCTCGCCACCAATGCGATCATCGAGCGAAAGGGCGCGAAGACCGCGCTCGTTACCACCGAGGGCTTCCGCGACACGATCGAGATCCGCCACGAGAACCGCTTCGAGCAATACGACGTCAACATCGACCTGCCGCCGCCGCTGGTGCCGCGCCGGCTGCGCTTTGTCGTGCCTGAGCGCATCGACGCGCGCGGCCGCACCGTCATTCCGCTCGATGAGGGCGCGGTCGAGGCTCTCGCCGAGCGTTTCGCCGCGCTCGGCATCGAGAGCGTCGCGATCGGCTTTCTGCACAGCTTCACCAACCCGGCGCATGAGCAGCGCACCCGCGACATCCTCGCCGCGCGCCTGCCGGGCGTGACCTTTACCCTGTCATGCGAGGTCTCGCCCGAGATGCGCGAATACGAGCGCTTCTCGACCGCCTGCGCCAACGCCTATGTGCAGCCGATGATCGGTCGCTATCTCGCCGATCTCGATGCCTTGCTGCGCGCGCAGGGCTTTATTTGCCCGCTCTTTCTGATGCTGTCGGGCGGCGGCCTGACGACGGTCGAGACGGCGATCCGCTTTCCGGTGCGGCTCGTCGAAAGCGGCCCCGCCGGCGGGGCGATCTTCGCCAGCCACATCGCCCGGCAATGCGGGCTCGACAAGGTCTTGTCCTACGACATGGGCGGGACCACGGCCAAGATCTGCCTGATCGACGATTTGCGGCCGCAGACCAGCCGCGCCTTCGAGGTCGCGCGCATCTATCGCTTCAAGAAGGGGAGCGGCCTGCCGCTGCGCATCCCGGTCATCGAGATGGTCGAGATCGGCGCCGGCGGCGGCTCGATCGCGCGGGTCGACCGGCTCAGGCGGATCACCGTCGGCCCGGACAGCGCCGGCGCCGATCCGGGCCCCGCCTGCTATGGCCGCGGCGGCACCGCGGCCGACGGTGACCGACGCCGATCTCCTGCTCGGCCGCATCGACCCGACCGGCTTTTCCGGCGGCCGCATGGCGCTCGACCGCGCCGCCGCCGAGAGCGGCGATCGAGCGCGAGGTCGGCCGCCCCGCTCGATCTCGCGCTGTCGCTCGCCGCCCTTGGGGTCAGCGAGATCGTCGACGAGAACATGGCCAATGCCGCCCGCGTCCACGCCATCGAGAGCGGCAAGGATGCGCGCGGCCGCACCCTCGTCGCGTTTGGCGGGGCGGCGCCGCTTCATGCCGCGCGCATGGCCGACAAGCTCGGCCTCGATCGGGTGCTGGTGCCGTCGAACGCCGGGGTCGGCTCGGCGGTCGGGTTTCTGCGCGCGCCGATCGCCTACGAGATCGTGCGCTCGCAATTGCAGCGGCTCGACGCCTTCGATGCCGAGGCCGCCAACGCGCTGCTGGCCGCGATGCGCGTGGAGGCCGAGGCGATCGTCCGGCTTGGCGAGCCGAACGCGCCGCTCGCCGAGACCCGCTCGGCCTTTATGCGCTATCGCGGTCAGGGCCACGAGATCGCCGTGCCGGTGCCGGTCGGGGTCTATCGCGCCGAGGATGCCGGCGCTCTGCTCGCCGCCTTCGAGGCCGCCTATCGCGCGCTCTACAGCCGGGTCATCCCCGGGGTCGAGGTCGAGGTCCTGAGCTGGGTACTGCTGTTGAGCGGGCCGGTGCCGCACGAGGGAGGCGACGCGCCGCCTCTGCCGCCGCCCTCGCACCCGGCGCCGGCGCGCCGCCGCGCCGTGTTCGATCCCGACAGCGCCGATTTCATCGAGGTGGCGATCTACGAGCGCGCCGCGCTCGCGCCGGGCGCCGTCATTCCCGGCCCCGCGGTCATCGTCGAGGACGAGACCTCGACCGTGGTCAGCCGCCTCTTCGACGCCAAGATCGACGCCTTCGGCTATATCGAGCTGACCCGGCGTACCGGGTAAATCCGCGCTGCTACGGCACGATCCGCCGTGCGAGCGTCTCGGCGATTGGGACTGCGATGCGGCGTGTTCGCGCGCCGAGGCCGAGCGGCTTCAGCAGCATTTGCACGCACATCCGATAGGGGAAATGCGGCTGGATCAGTTGCCGGGAGCTGCGCCGTAAATTCCGATATACGCTATCATCGATTTCCTCATCGGGATGACAGAATTTATACAGGTGTTTGAGCGCAATAATGCTGTCCTCGCCATCTATCATCCGAAGCCGGTTCAATAGCGCAGCGAATATGGCGGGGCGGCTTGCGGGTTGAGCCTGTTGATATCTGCGGAAATACCGATAGAAGTGCTTGTAGTGCCGGATTTCGTCATCGGCGATCCGGCGGGCGATGGTCGCCAGCACCGGATCGCGGCCGATGCGGCTCAAGGTCGTATAGTAGCCAGCGGTCCCCATCTCGACGACGCAGCGCGACGCCATCTCGCGGGCGCGCGTCGGCTCCAGCACATCGGCGCCGCAATAGGCCGCAAACTCCTCCAGGAACTCCGCGTAGACTCGATCCCACTCGAAATTTGGCCAGGCGATCAGCACATACTGGCGCAAAGCCCGGCCGTGCTGGAGTTCTTCCGGCAACCAGTGCCGTTCGAGCCAGGAGGTAATTTCGTCGTCGCCGTCGAATTGGTCGATCAGGTTGCGCGTATAGCGATCGGTCGTGCTCTCGATGAACGACGCCGCCGCGACCAGATAGAAAAGCGAATCGGGTTCGCCGACCGCGTTGCTCCGAACCGCCTGCCAGTCGATGCTGTCGAGCGACCAGTGGGGCTGTGCAGGAGAAACGGGCGCCATCGCACACACCGCGCACTACTCTTGGCCGGGGGCTGCTCGCAGATTGGGTCGGGAGAGCAATCCGGCAAGGGCGACAATTGGAACCGAGCGCATTTCTTGTCTCACAAACGCCCGTCTGCGCGGCGTCCTCGCAGCAACGCGCGCATCGAGCCTATTTTTCAAGCGTGAAGGTGACCTCGCCACTGTCGTCGTCAACCACAAACATCAACGGGATATCATTCTGATCGATCCATATTTTATATCGCTTCGCGCCGTCGATTTCATATTCGTGAACCGGAACGGCGGCACCACCGATCGCCACGGTGGTCGCGGCCCCGCCGGAAACCCGCACCCGCTCTATTTCACCGTTGTCCACCCGCATCATCGTTGTCGAATGGAGGCATTTGGCCGACCATGGATTGGCCGGTTGCACCGTCCCCGGCGCGGTGAAGGTGCCGAGCGGCGACTGGATCACGAACTCATTGCCGCTCGCCTCGCCCTTAACCTGCAGCGTGTCGCCGTTCTTGTTGGTCGTCCCGATGAACGACATCAGCCGACCGGCCTGCCAGCGCTCGGTACGCTGTGCGTCCTCGCGATGGAGACCGATGCCGAGCATCTTCACCAGGAAATGTGCGGTGGTCTGGACCGTCGTTACGTCTCCGATGGTCTGCACGGTGTTGGTGTAGGTGCCGATATTGCCAAAAACCGAATGCTGGACGCGGTAGCGTAACTGTTCCGTCGACGAAGCAGCTGCCAAGCCAGTGGTATTGGCGATAATGCCGAGGATCGCGGCCAATGCGAGCCCAATCGCCGATCGTCTAAGTCGCGTAATTGGGCAACCTAATGTTCGCATGATTGCCTTTGATCCTGCAGCTATCGGAGGCGTGGCTTCGCATAGCTCTCCCCGGAGAGACTTTCTATATCGCGTCCCTTGCGCCGATCAAATCACAATTTCACCACCGCGATGCGCGCTGCCGAGAAGCCGGTGTGCAGATTTCATGGGCGTGCGCGATCAGCGTGCGACGATAGGCCTCGCCGGGGCCGTCGCCAAACCAATCTCTGGTTAGGGCGAGGATGGCTTACAGCGCTACCATCCGGCGCAGCTCTTCGACGACCTCGGGGTTGGCCAACGTCGACACGTCGCCGGCGTCCTGGCCGCTCGAGATCGCCGCCAGGACCCGCCGCATGATCTTGCCCGACCGCGTCTTCGGCATGTCGGGCACGATCCAGACATGCGCCGGGCGGGCGATCGGGCTGATCTCGGTAACGATGGCGTCGGAAATTCGCTTGTGCAGCTCCGGGGTCGGATGCAAGCCGGTTTTCAGAGCGACATAGAGATCGGGAACGCGGCCCTTGATCTCGTCGGCGACCGGCACGACCGCGGCCTCGACGACCTCGGGGACGGTCAGCGCCGCCGACTCGATCTCCTTGGTGCCGAGGCGGTGGCCGGCGACGTTGATCACATCGTCGATGCGGCCCAGGATGCGGTAATAGCCGTCGGCGGCCTCTACCGCCCCGTCACCGGCGAAATACGGCCAGTCGCGCCAATCCTTGCTCTTCCGGTCCTTGCAATAGCGCGCATAATATTGGGCGACAAAGCGGTCGGGATCGCCCCAGATCGTCTGGAAAATTCCGGGCCAGGGGTTTTGGATGCAGATGTTGCCGGCCCGGCCCGCGCCCTTGGGGATCTCGTTGCCGTCGTCGTCGAAGATCACCGGGTGGATGCCGGGGACCGCCGGACCGGCGCTGCCCGGCTTCATCGGCGCCATTCCGGGCACCGTGCTGCATAAAAACCCACCGGTCTCGGTCTGCCACCAGGTGTCGACGATCACCGCCTCGCCCTTGCCGACGGTATGGTAGTACCAGCGCCAAACCTCGGGCTCGATCGGCTCGCCGACCGTCGTCATGTGCTTGAAATGGTAATTGTAGTTGTTGGGCTCGTCGGGCCCGGCACGGCGCAGCGCGCGGATCGCGGTCGGCGAGGTGTGAAAGATGTTGACGTCGAGCTCTTCGGCGATTCGCCACGGCCGCCCGGCATCGGGGTAGGTCGGCACGCCCTCGTAGACGACCGAGGAGGCGCCGAGCGACAGCGGACCATAGACGATGTAGGAATGCCCAGTGATCCAGCCGATATCGGCCATGCACCAGTAGACATCCTCGGGATGAATGTCCTGGATGTATTTCGAGGTGCCGGCGACGTAGGCCAAATAGCCGCCGGTGCCGTGCTGGCAGCCCTTCGGCCGGCCGGTCGTGCCGCTCGTGTACATCAGGAAGAGCGGTGCTTCGGCCGGCATCTGCTCCGGTTCGACGCGGTGGCCGCGATATTTGGGAAGCAGGTCGTTGACGATGTGATCGCGCCCCCGCACCGGCGGGCTCTTGCTCGCGTAGCTGCCGGGGTGGCGCTGCCAGATCAGGACCTTTTCGACTGCGTGGCCCTGCTGGGCGGCGTCTTCGGCCGCGATGTCGGCCTTCTCCTTCTGGTCCTGCATCGCGCCGCTGCGATAATAGCCATCCATCGTGATCAGCACGCGGCTCGTCGAATCGACGATCCGGTCGGCGCAGGCCTTGCCGCTGAACCCGCTGAACACCTGTGAGTGAATGACGCCGAGCCGGGCGCAAGCCAGCATCGCAATCGGCAGCTCGGCGACCATCGGCATATGCAGGGTCGCCCGATCGCCCGCCTTCAGCCCACAGAAATCACGGAGCAGCGCGGCGAATTCATTGACCCTTACATACAGCTCTTGATAGGTGATGTGCTGGATCGCTTCGTTTTCCAGTTCCGGAACGAAATGGAGCGCGGTCTTGTTCTTGCTTTTCGCGAGATGGCGATCGACGCAATTGTAGCAGGCGTTGATCCGGCCGCCGACATACCATTTCCAGAACGGGGCGTTGCTGGTGTCGAGCGTCTTGTCCCAGCGTTTGTACCAATCCAAGAGATCGGCATACTCGTTGAAGCATTCGGGAAACTTGTCGAGCGCGAACCGGTCGTAAACGTTTTTGTCGGTCAGATTGGCCTGGGCGATAAAACCTGCCGGCGGATCGTATTTTTTCTCTTCCTGCCAATGGACCGCGATCTCGGCCTCAGACACATCGACCTGTTCTGGCATTCCCTGGCTCCCGAGATTATTGGCGGCGCTGTCGCTCAGCTAGCAGTGTACCCCGAACCTCCGCGGTTTTGAAGCGGCGGTCCGGCCGCACACACGCGGCTACGCGGCGATCCCCGCCATCCGGCAGATCACCCCCCATTCAGCGTCGCTGACCGGGCATACCGAGAGGCGCGACTGGCGCAACAGCGAAAAGCCGGCGAGCTCCGGCACCCCCTTCATCTCGGCCAGGCTCACCGGCCGCTTGACCGGCATCACCGGGGCGACATCGACCATCCCGAACTTGCCGCTCGGATCGCCGGGGTCGGGATAAAAGGTCCGCACGATCTCGACGATGCCGACGATGTCCTTGCCCTCGTTCGAATGATAGAAGAAGGCGCGGTCGCCGTTCTGCATCGCCCGCAGGTTGTTCGCGGCCTGGAAATTGCGCACCCCGTCCCAATGAGTGCGGCCGTCCGCGACCATCTGGTCCCAGGAATATTTCGCCGGCTCGGATTTGAGCAGCCAATAGGCCATTGCGGTGCTCTCCCGTGATGCTCCCAGAGCATAGACCCTAGCAGCGGTTTCTCCCTCCCGGCCAGCCCTGCTCGGTGGTATGATGCGTTTATCGGCGGCGAACGCCGCCCGGCAACGGAGGGCATGATGGGCGACATTCTCGGTATCGGCGTCACGCATTACCCCGGCCTCATTCAGCCGGACCAGCAGATGGCCGGGCTGCTCGACCGCACCCTCAACAGCGACCAGGTGCCGGACGCGCTGAAGGACCCGGCGAAGTGGCCCGAGCCGATGCGCAAGGAGTGGGCCGATCCGCTCGCCGCCGCCAAGGAGCATCGCGCGCGGCTGGTCAACGGTTTCCGCAAATGCCGCGAAGCCTTGGATGCGTTCAACCCCGATCTCGTGCTGATCTGGGGCGACGACCAGTACGAGAATTTCCGCGAGGACGGGGTGCCGTCGTTCTGCGTGTTCGCGCTCGACAGCGTCGACTCCAAGCCCTACGCCCGCGCCGGGCGGCCGAGCGGGAACATCTGGAACGAAGGCAAGGACACCGTCATCCACACCAAGGGCCACCATGCCGCCGCCTCGACGCTCGCGGCCAAGCTGATCGCGGCTGATTACGATGTCAGCTATGCCTACCGCATGCGTTACGAGAACGGCCTGCCGCATGCCTTCATCAACACGCTCCTCTACCTCGATTATGACCGCAAGGGCTTCCCCTACCCGGTCGTGCCGTTCCATGTGAACTGCTACGGCTCCTCGGTCATCGCCAAGCGTGGCTCGACGGCGCATCTGACCGGCGAAGCCGACCCCAACCTGGTCGACCCGCCCGGTCCCAATCCGCGGCGCTGCTTCGATGTCGGCGGGGCGGTGGCCAAGGCGTTTGCCGACAGCCCGTGGCGGGTGGCGCTGATCGCCTCGTCGAGCTGGTCGCACGCGTTCCTCACGCCGAAGAACCACTACCTCTACCCCGACAATGCGAGCGATCGGGCTCGCTTCGACGAACTCGCCTCGGGCAAGCTGGCGCGCTGGCGCGAGCTGTCCACGGCCGAGATCGAGGATGCCGGCCAGCAGGAGTTCCTCAACTGGGTCTGCCTCGGCGGCGCGATGCACGCGCTCGGGCGCGAGCCGCAGATCGTCGACTACATCGAGAGCTACATCTTCAACTCCGACAAGTGCTTTGCCCTGTTCCCGGCGTAAGTTGATCGGGTGGAGTCTCGACCGCGGGAGTGCGTCCTTCGAGACGCGCTCTGCGGAGCGCTCCTCAGGATGAGCAAGCCTTTGATGCCACAGACAAATATTCCTCATCCTGAGGAGGCGTGCGGAGCACGCCGTCTCGAAGGACGCGTCATAGTGGTGCAGCGCTGAGTGGACAATCGCGGGTGCCAACAATGCCCGACCGGCGCGGGCCGCCGCCGCATGAAAAGGGGCTGCTCGTCTTTCTCGACTACACCCAGGCCGAGCTCGACGCCGCGTACGATCAGGCCGCCTATGAGCCCAACATTCAGCAGCTGAGAGACCGCTGGGTCAGCAACAGCGAGCGGACCCGTGTCCGCATCGGCCCGCCGTTGCGCCGCGCCTACGGGCCGAGCGAGATCGAGCAGCTCGACATTTTCCGCACGCACCGCGCCCGCGCCGGCCCCGGTTTTTGTCTTCATCCATGGCGGCGCGTGGCGCGCCGGGCGGGCCGCGACCTACGCCGCGCCGGCCGAGACGTTGATCCGCGCCGGCGCTCATTACGTCGTGCCGGATTTCGCCTGGGTGCAGGATTGCGGCGGCAGCCTGTTTCCGATGGCCGAGCAGGTATGCCGCGCGATCGCCTGGGTCTACCGCAACGCGGCGAGCTTTGGCGGCGATCCCGACCGGCTCTATGTCGGCGGTCACTCATCGGGCGCGCACCTGGCCGCGGTCGCGCTGACCACCGATTGGCGGGGCGCCGCGGGCCTGCCGCCCGACATCATCAAGGGCGGGCTGTGCAGCAGCGGCATGTACGATCTGGCGCCGGTGCGGCTGTCGCATCGCGCCTCCTATGTGAACTTCACCGACGAGATGGTGGCGGCGCTGAGCCCGCAGCGGCATCTCGACCGGCTGCGCGCGCCGCTGATCGTCGCCTATGGCACCTATGAAACCCCCGAATTCCAGCGCCAGGCCCGCGACTTTGCCGCCGCCGTGCGCGATGCCGGCAAGCCGGTCGAGCTGGTCGTCGGCGACAATTACGGCCACCTCGAGCTGCCCGAAACGCTGTGCAACCCCTATGGGCTCTTGGGCAGCGCCGTCCTTGCGCAGATGGGCCTTGCGCCCGCTTCTTGAAGCTGGCCCGCAACCCGGCAATCGCGCTACCATCTTCCGGCGAGATGCGCCCAGCGTTCGGGTTTCTGTGGGGACTGCGGCCCCGTGGGAGGAGACATGAAATTTCTTAGCGATGCGATGATCAGTGGCCTGCTGCCGGCGGAAACCGCGTCGTTTCCCTCGCCGGTGCCGACCCAGATCGTGTCGAGCGACGAATACCTGCCGACGCCGCAGACCGCAAAGCAGCGCGAGGTGCAGGCGCGGCTGATCGAGATGAGCGACCGGCTGGCGAAGCGGCAGGGGATGTCGCGCCGCCGGTTCTTCCAGACCGCATCCGGCATGGCCGCGTCGTTTGTCGCGATGAACCAGGTCTACGGCGACATCTTCAAGGCGAGCGAGGCCGAGGCCGCGACCCCCGAACTGGCGAACCAGCTCGCCGAGGCCAATTCGGGCCAGTTCATCTTTGACGGCCACACCCATTTCCTGCGCGACGACACGCGGCTGACCGGCTTTGTCAAAGGCCGCGAGGCGGTCGGGCAATGGGGCTGGAACAAGGAGCTGACCGGCAAGGAGCAGACCCTCGACGACCTCAAATTCGCCAATTACGTCAAAGAACTCTACATGGACAGCGACACCAAGGTGACGATTCTGTCCAACTCGCCGTCGGTCGACGCGCAGGACTGGTTCATCCCGCAGGACCAGGTGTTCAAGACCAGGGCTGAGGTCAACCAGAAGGCCGGGACGCGCCGGATGCTGGCGCATTTCACCTTCACCCCCGGCTGGGACGGCTGGCTCGACAAGGTCGACGAGGCGATCGAGAAGTACAAGCCCGACTCGTGGAAGGGCTATTCGGTCGGCGACAACACGCACAAGGAGCTCGACGGCCATCCCGTGGCACGCCGACGACGAAAAGCTGATGTACCCGTTCTACGAAAAGATCTCGAAGACCGGGCATCCGCAACGTCTGCATCCACAAGGGGCTGTTCGCGCCGGCGATCGCGCAGAAATTCCCGCGCCTCCTCCCCTATGCCGATGTCCGCGATATCGGCAAGGCGGCCAAGGATTGGCCGCAGCTCAATTTTCTCGTCTATCACTCGGCCTATCGCTGGGTCGGCGCCAACCCGGCCGACGCGATGGCCGAATTCGACCAGACCGGCCGCAGCTCGTGGACCAGCGACCTCGCCGAGATCCCCGAGAAATACGGCGTCAACAACGTCTACGGCGATCTCGGCCAGATCTTCGCCTGGACCTCGGTCGCCGAGCCGCGGCTTGCGGCGGCGCTGATGGGGATGCTGGTCCGGGGCCTCGGCCCCGACCGCATCGTCTGGGGCACCGACGCGGTATGGACCGGCGCGCCGCAATGGCAGATCGAAGGCCTGCGCCGGCTCGAAATCCCCGAGGACATGCAGAAGAAATACGGCTTCAAGCCACTCGGCCCGGCCGACGGCCCGTTGAAGACCGCGATCTTCGGCGGCAACTCGGCGCGGCTCTACGGGTTGGAGCAGCATGCCGAGCTCCTGAAGCATGACCGGTTTGCCGCGCTCAAGGCCGAGTATGTCGCGAACGGCCCGGGCCGCAGCAATCTGCGCTATGGCTATGTGGCGCGGCCGGCCTGAACAGGGGAGGGTGGTGAGATGAGCGATCAGGACAGGCGTAGGTACCGCGGCCTGATCACGCGGCGCCTGCCGCAGGGGCTCCTCGGCTTTGCCCGGCGCTGGCTCAACCGCTGATATGCGTTTCATTGCGTCGCGGCGATTGCATCGCCATATTATTTTCGACAACTCAGATCTTCAGATCGCGGAGACAGACGATGGCGGACGGCACCACCCCAATGGCCCCGAAGGCCCCGGCAGAGGCGGTGACGCCGGGCGGCATCAACCACCTGGTGATCAACGTGCGCGACATGGAAGAGTCGCACAAATTCTGGACCGAGATCCTCGGCTTCAAGGAGGTCGGCCGGTCGAGCCGCCGCCCGATGCGCTTCTACAGCGGCGATCACAGCGGCCGGATGAACCACCACGACATCGCGCTCTGCGAGAACCCGAACCTGCCGAAGCCGCCCGAGAACTGGGCGATGTTCGACATGCCGCTCGCGATCAACCACATCGCGATCACGATGCCGAACCGCGAAGCCTGGCTGAAACAGCTCGCCTGGCTGCGCCAGAACGGCGTCAAGTTCCACCGCCGGGTCAATCACGGCATGACCCACAGCCTCTATATCAGCGACCCCAACGGCTACGGCGTCGAGGTCTTGTACGAATTGCCGCGCGAGGTATGGGGCGAGAACATCCAGGGCGCGCTCGACTATGCCGAGCCGGTGGCGACCGAGGGCGAGGACGGCCTTTGTCGACGACACCGACTACCCGAAATTCGGCAAGGCGAAGGCGCCCGCGTCGGAGTAGCGCCGATTACCCCTCTCCTGCATCGCGGGAGAGGGGTTTACTCGATCGCCACGGCCGGCTCCGCGACCGCCCGGCGTGGTTGGCGCAGCAGCAATAGCAGCGGCAGCGCCGCGATGATAACGATCCCCATCAGGTAGAAATCGTCGATATAGGCGATCATCTGCGCCTGGCGCGTCACCTCGGCATTGAGCGCGGCGATCCCCGACGGGGTGACCAGGCTGTAGGGCCCGGCGAGATAGGGCGCCTGCGCCAGCGGGTTGTCGGGACGCAGGTTTTCGACCAGCCGCGAATGGATCGCCTGGGTGTTCTCCAGCAAGCAGCGCCTCGACGATCGCGACGCCGCAGCTGCCGCCGATATTGCGGGTCAGGCTGAACAGCGCGGTCCCCTGCGTCAAAAGCTGGCGCGGCAGGGTCGAGAAACGTGACCGTGGAGAGCGGCGTGAATACGAAGCCGAGCCCAAAGCCCTGCAATACGCCGGACATCAGGATCGGCTGCATCCCCATGGTCAGCGAGAAGCCGGTCATCTGCCATTGCGACACGGCGACCAGCAGGAGGCCGGCGAGGATGACCAGCCGCGTATCGACGCGCCCGATGGCCCGCACGACCACGAACATCGCGATCATCGTGCCGAGGCCGCGCGGCGCCAGGATGAACCCGGCAGTGACGACCGGATAGTTCAACAGCGCCTGCATCATCGTCGGCAACAGCACCATCGTGCCGTTGAGGATGATCCCGACGAAGAACATCAGCACGACGCCGGCTATCAGATTGGGGTCTCTGAGCATCGCGCGGTCGAGGAAGGATCGCTCGCCCGCCGTCGCCGTATGGACGACGAACAGGTACAATGACAGCGCGGCGATCGTCGCCTCGACCCAGATCTCGGTCGAGCCGAACCAGTCCTTCAATTCGCCACGGTCGAGCAGCATCTGCACCGCGCCGATCGTCAGGCTCAGCATCGCAAAGCCGAAGAAATCGAACCCCTCGCGGTGGGCCCGGCCGGTCTCGTGGATGAAAATGAGGATGCCCAACGCGCACAGGATGCCGACCGGCAGGTTGATGTAGAACACCCAGCGCCAGGTGAAATGGTCGGTCAGCCAGCCGCCGAGCGCCGGCCCCATGATCGGGCCGAGCATCGTGCCGGTACCCCATATGGCCATCGCCCGAGCGTGGCGCTCGGGCGGGTTGGTCTGGAACAGCACCGACTGCGACAGCGGCACCAGCGCCGCGCCGCACACCCCTTGCAACAGCCGGTAGAGAACGAGCTGGGTGAGGCTGGCGGCGGCGCCGCACAAGGCCGAGGCCACGGTGAACCCGATCACCGAAAAGAGGAACACGTATTTGATGCCGAAATGCCCGGCGAGCCAGCCGGTCAGCGGCGTCATGATCGCCGCGGCGACGATGTAGGAGGTCACCACCCAGGCGACCTGGTCCTGCGAGGACGACATGCTGCCCTGGATATGCGGCAGCGCGACATTGGTGATCGTCGTGTCGACCCCCTGCATGATCGTGGCGCAGGTGATCGAGGCGGTGATCGCGGCGCGGTTGAGCCGGCGCCCGGTGGCGGGATTGCCGCCCGTAGCAATCCCGGCGCGCCCGCTCGATGCTTCAGAGGCCATTCCACCCCGCATGATTGCCGCAAGCGCGGCCCCTGTTGGCCGCAGGATACAGCCATGTCCGCTGCCAGCGATAGCCCGGCCCTGGCATCGCTTCCCCAACCGGGCCGGCTCGTACTAGGATTGCCCTCGGAGACTGCGGCGCCCCACCGGAACCATGCGCCGGAGCAACGCGGAGGAAGGCTGATGGCGACGGGTAAGAAGATTGCGGTGGTGTGCACTGGTGCGGTCGGCGGGTATGCCGGCGCGCATATGGTGAAGGCCGGCGAAGACGTGACCTTTGTCGATTTCTGGCCCGAGCATGTCGAGCACATGAAGCAACACGGGCTGACGATTACGCATATCAGGGATGTCGAGCCGTTTACCGTGCCGGTGCGCGCGCTGCAGGTCACCGAATTGCAGCACGTCTCGCAAGGAAGAGCCCTTCGACATCGCCTTTGTCTGCACGAAATCCTACGACACCGCATGGGCGACAATGATGATCAAGCAGTATCTGGCGCCGGACGGCTATGTCGTCTCGCTGCAGAACTGCATGAACGAGGAGACGATCGCCGGGGTCGTCGGCTGGGGCAAGACCTTGGGCTCGGTCGCCAGCTCGATCACCGTCGAACTGCACGCCCCGGGGCAGATCCGTCGGGCCGCCGGCAAGTCCGGCGCGAAGCACACGGTGTTCCGGGTCGGCGAGGTGCATGGGCGCATTACCGACCGGGCCAAGGAAGTCTGCGGCCTCCTCGCCAATGCCGACAGCGCGTTCGTCACCGAGAATTTGTGGGGCGAGCGCTGGTCAAAGCTGGTCACCAATGTGATGGGCAACGGCCTTTCGGCCTGCACCGGCCTCATCGGCCGTGAAGTCGTCAAGAACGACGTGCTGCGACATTTCTCCAACCGGCTCGGCAGCGAGGCGATCCGCGTCGGCCAGGCGCTCGGCTACACCTTCGACGAGGTCAGCCATATGGACCCGGAGACGCTGGCTCGCGCCGGCGAGGGCGATGCCGCGGCGCAGAAGGAGATCGACGACCACCGCCTGGCCGGAGCGAGCGGCGGCGGCGGGGAGCACCGCCCGTCAACCGGCCAGGACATGGTCAAAGGCCGCCGCACCGAGATCCCGTTCATCAACGGCTTTGTCGTGCGAAAGGGCGAGGAGGTCGGCATCCCGGCCCCGACCAACGCGATCCTGACCGACATCGTGCTGCGTGTCGAAAAGGGCGAGCTGAAGCCCGATCCGAAACACATCACCGATCTGAGATTGAACTGACCTCGCTCGACCAGCCGGTCGAGCGAGGTCATCCCCGGGCTTGACCCGGGGATCTCGTGGGGTTTCTCGTGGATGGCCGGGTCAAGCCCGGCCATGACGAAAAGGGGCATACTGAGATGCTCGCCATCGTCAACACATCCAATGGCCCGGAGCCGGTCGCGATCCGCGAGGTCGCCGAGCCCCAATTGCGCGCGAATGAGGCGCTCGTCGCGGTCCACGCGTTCTCGCTCAATCGCGGCGAACTGCGCCTGTTTCAGGTGCGGCCCGAGGGCTGGCGCCCCGGGCAGGACATCGCCGGGGTGGTGCTGCGCGCCGCATCGGACGGCAGCGGCCCGGCCGCCGGCACGCGGGTCGTCGCGCTGTGCGACTGGGAGGGTTGGGCCGAGCGCGCCGCGGTGCCGATTCAACGCATGGCGCCGATCGCCGATGCTGTCTCGTTCGCCGCCGCGGCCGCCTTGCCGGTCGCCGGGCTGACCGCGCTGCGCGCTCTGCGCCACGGCGCGCCGCTGCTCGGCAAGCGCGTGCTCGTGACCGGCGCTGCCGGCGGGGTCGGCAATCTCGCCGTGCAGCTCGCCGCGCGCTCGGGCGCGCGGGTCACCGCGATCGTTGGAAATGCCGAGCGCGGCCGCATCCTCGACGGGCTTGGCGCCAGCGAGATCGTCACCGCGATCGAGGATGCGCGAGGTCGCTTCGGGCTCATCCTCGAAAGCGCCGGCGGCGCCTCGCTGAAGGCCGCGATCGAACGGGTCGAAGCGCGCGGCACGATCGTTGTCTTCGGCAATTCCTCGGGCGAGCCGACCGAGATCACCTTTCGCGACTTCGCCGAGCACCAGAATGCGCGGATCCAGGCCTTTCACTACTTCACCTCGGAACCCGAGGAGCGTTTCGGCCCGGATCTGGCGCTCCTGGCCGGGCTGATCGCGGACGGGTCGCTCAAGCCGCGCATCGCCGAACATGGCTGGCGCGACATCGCCCGGATCGGACCGTTGCTGCGCGACCGGCGGATCCCCGGCAAGGCGGTTTTCCACATCGAGCAGAACTGAGAGAGGAGAGGGTCATGACGATCAAGGTTGGCGACAAGGTTCCGTCGGTGACGCTGCGGCATCTGACGCCGGAGGGGCCTAAGGAGATCACCACCGACGAATTGTTCGGCGGCAAGAAGGTCGTGCTGTTCGCGGTGCCCGGCGCCTATACCCGCACCTGCTCGCAGCGCCATCTGCCCTCTTATGTCGGCAACGCCGCCGCGCTCAAGGCGAAGGGCGTCGACACGATCGCGTGCCTGGCGGTCAACGACGCCTTTGTGATGGGCGCCTGGGGCAAGGAGCATCAGGCCGACCAGATCATGATGCTCGGCGACGGCAATGCCGATTTCACCAAGGCGATCGGCCTCGAGCTCGACCGCATCAAGGAAGGCATGGGCATCCGCTCGCAGCGCTACGCGATGCTGGTCGAGAACGGCGTCGTCAAGGCGCTCAATGTCGAGAAGCCCGGCGAATACGCGATCTCCAGCGCCGAGGCGATGCTGGAGAAGCTGTAGAGAAAATCGCTCTCCGCCCGCAACCCCACCCTTCCCCCGGAAGCGGGGGAGGGGTAGGGGGTCTGCTCCGCCCAGGCGGCGGAGAGGCAGCAAAATTCGCACCGCGGCTGTCATGCCTGCCGCCGTCGATTATCGTCATGCAGTCGCTTTAAATAAAATGCGCGACAATTGCGTGGAAAATTGTCTCGGCGACTACTCGTAGGTTAAGGCGCGTTTAACAAACGTCTGGTCGAATCGCTGCGTTGATACGTAGCGAAAGGCCTCGGGAGAGCCGGCAGACCAGGCATGAACCCCGCGCTCGACAGGCCGGTTGATTGGACGATCCGCTTTGTCAGCGAGATCCCGGCAGCTGTGGCGTTGTTCGACAGCGATCTCCGCTACATAGCCGCAAGTGAGCCATGGATCGGCGCCTTCAGGCTGCGTCACCGGGCGCTCGCCGGCCGGCGCCACGATGAGGTTTGCAGGACCGGTCGGGAGGCGCTCGAAGCGGTGCAGCGCCACGCCCTGACCGGCGAAACCGTCGCGGACTACCACCTCATCGACGAGGCCGTTGCAACAAACCCCTGGTCGGCAATCCTCAACGCGCGACCGCACCGTGACCCCGCAGGCGGCATCGCCGGCGTGATTGTGGGTCTCATCGAAGACCGTGCGCCGGGCGTCGGGGCTGGCGGTGCCGCCGGCGCCGGATCCGCTGACCGGGCTTGCCGATCGTCAGCAATTTGCCCGGCGCTTGCGCGAGCTTCTGTCCGATCCGGATCCCGAGCGCCACGCCGTCGTCGTCTTCGCGATCGATCTCGATGGATTTTGCAACCTCAACACCCTGCATGGGCCCGCGATCGGCGACCAGGTGCTGAAGATCATCGCGGAGCGGCTGGTTCTGGGCACCCGATCGAGAGATTTGGGCGAGGCGGGTACGGCGGCGCGCGGCAGAGACATGGTTGCCCGGCTTGGGGCCGATGAATTCGGCATCATTTGCGGCTCCCCGGGGCTGCCGCCGGCGGAGGCGGAAGCCTTCGCTGCTCGGCTCCCGGGCATTGTCCAGGCGCCGATCGCGATCGGTGCCCGCTCGCTGCGGTTGACCGCCAGCATCGGCTTCATCACCACCACTCCGGCGCATCGCGAAGCGGACGAGGCGTTGCGCGATCTCGACCTCGCTTTGCGGCGGGCAAAAGCGGTGGGACCGGGCAAGGTGCTCGCCTGGGAACCTGCGCTGACCAGGGCGGCGATCGGGCGCTGTTCGCTTGCCGAGCAGTTGCGCCGAGCGTTCGATGATGGCGAATTGGTGCTGCACTACCAGCCGATCCTGCGGCTCGGCGACAACCGGATGGTCGGCGCGGAAGCGCTGTTGCGCTGGAACCATCCGAGCGAGGGGCTGGTCGCGTCCGCTTCCTTCCTCCCGCTCCTTGAGGAAACCGGGTTGATCGTCGAGGTCGGCTGTTGGGTCGTTCGCGAGGCGGTCCGCCAGATCGAATCCTGGCGCCTGCTTTATGGGCGCGACATCATCGACTGGGTCAGCGTCAACCTCTCGGCACGGCAGTTCGATGACCCGTCGGCGCTGCTGACGACATTGCGCGGGATCCATGACGGTGGGCTCTCGGTGCACCGCCTCAAGCTCGAGATCAGCGAGACCGCCTTGATGCGCGACCCGGAAATCACCCGCGCGGTTGTCGCGGAACTCTTCCGGCTCGGCATCCGCATCGCCATCGACGATTTCGGGACCGCTCGTTCCGCCCTGAACGGTCTAAACCATTATCCGGTCGACACGATCAAGATCGCCGCCGGCTTCACCGCCCAAATCGGGACCGCAGAGGGAGAGAAGCTGGCTCAGGCAGTGCTGAATATGGCGCGGACCTGTGATGCCGCGATCATCGCCGAGGGCATCGAGACCGCGGCGCAACGCGACTTCCTGCACGCCGGCGGCTGCGATTTCGGACAAGGCTATCTGTTTGCCGAGCCGATGGACGGGGCATTGCTCGGCGCGTATGCCTTGACCCATCCCGCCAACGCCGGTCGCAGGCCGGCACGACAACGGCCGGCCGGCAGGACGATCAATCCCCCGACATCAGCAGATCCGTCACGGGCAGGGTGATCCGGTGCGGCGCATAGCGGCCGGCCAGCGCCATCAGGCGGTTGATCGCCCCGGTGATCACGACGCGGCGCCCGGCGGCGAGCCCGCGGTAGCCGAGCCGCGCGACATCCTCGGCGGGCATCATCCGGCGCAGGCGCCGCGCCATCAGTGAATTGTCGGCCCCGGCGACGGCGAAGAAATTGGTCGCCGTCGCGCCCGGGCACAGCGTTGTCACGCTGACTCCGGTCCCGCGCAACTCGTAGGCCAGCGCTTCGCCGAGGCTCAGCACATAGGCCTTGCTGGCGAAGTAAGCCGCCATGCGCGGGCCCGGCTGAAACGCGGCCACTGAGGCGACCAGCATGACCCGGCCATGCCCGCGCGCGATCATGCCCGGCAGCAACAGCCGGGTCAGCTCGGTCAGCGCCACGACGTTGACCTGGAGGATTTCGCCGATCCGCGCCGGGTCGCAGCGGTCGAAACGCCCGGCCGCGCCGAGCCCGGCATTGTTGACGAGGACGTCGATCGCGAGGCCTCTGCTGCGCGATCTCGAGCGCAAGGCTGGCGGCCGCGCCCGGCTTGGCGAGATCGGCCGCGATCACCGTCGCGGCAGCGCCTCCCTCGCGCAACTCGGCGGCGAGTGCCTCCATCGGCGCGAGGCTGCGCGCGGCGAGAACCAGGTCATGGCCGTGCCGCGCCAGCTCGCGAGCCAGGCGGCGCCGATGCCGCCGGACGCGCCGGTGACCAGTGCGACGGGACGGGGAGAGGTGTGCATGGCCGATGTTCCTGTCATTGCGAGCGGAGCGAAGCAATCTCGTGCCGACGGTGCTTCCCTCGCCGAGATTGCTTCGTCGCTGCCGCTCCTCGCAATGACGCCGTTGCTACCGTCCTTTCAGCACCGGTTTGCGGCGCTCGCGCCAAGCCTGGTGCGCCTCCTTTTTGTCCTCGGTCAGTTCCAATGCCATGAAGCGGTAGAGATCGGCGTTGGCCGCCTCGCGCAGCGACCCGTCGAGGCCGAAGGCGACCGCCTCCTTGGCGAGCCGCGCGGCGAGCGGCGGCAACGCGGCGATCTGCTCGGCGACCTCCATCGCCTTCGCCATCAGCTGGTCATGCGGCACCAGCCATTGCGCGAGGCCGATGCGGTAGGCTTCCTCGCCCTTCAGCGGAAAGCCCAGCGCGAGCTTCATCGCCTGGCCGCGGCCGACCCAGCGCGCCAGACGCACCGTGCCGCCCTGCGCCGGCAAAATGCCGAGCGCGACCTGGGGCAGCCGCCATTCGGCGCGCTCGGAGGCGACAATCACATCGCAGCAATAGGTCACGATGCAGCCGATCCCGACGGCATAGCCGTTGACCGCGGCGACCAGCGGCTTGGCGAAATCGGACAGCAGGTTCATCGCCTGATAGCGCCGCCGCTTCGGCAAGGCCTCGATCGCATCGGCGATCGAGCCGCTGGTATGGGTCTTCGGGTCCTTGATGTTGGCGCCGGCGCTGAAGGCGCCGCCCGCCTCGTCGCCGGTCAGGATGACGCAGCGGATGTCGGGGTCGTCCTCGAGCTGCGGCAACAGCTCCTTCAGCGCCGCATTGTAATCCTCGCCCCAGGCGTTCCTCGCCTGCGGCCGCGACAGGGTCAAGACGGCGACGGCGCCGTGTTTCTCGTACAGCAAGGGCATGGGGTGCTCCTCTGGCTCAAATGACGCCGCTTTGTTTGAGGTCGGCGATCTCGTCGGCCGAGAGGCCGAGCCAGCCGCCATAGATCTCGGCATTGTGCTGGCCGAGCTTGGGGCTCGGCGTCGTTTCGACCTTGTCGGCGCCGTGAAAGCGCAGCGGCGAATTCGGCACGACGACGCGGCCCGATCTCGTCATGCTCGATCCATTCGAGCATGCCGCGCTCGTGCATGTGCGCGGTCGTGCATCACCTCGTCGACCTCGCGCACCGGCGCCAAGGGGATGCGGTAGCGCTTGGCGATCGCGAAGACCTCCATCTTGCCGAGGGTCGAGGTCCAGGCCGCGATCGCCGCGTCGGTCTCCGCCATGTGCGCGACGCGCGCCGCGTTGTCGGCGAAGCGCGGATCGTCGCGCAATTCCTCGCGCCCCATCGCCTTCAATAAATTGTGCCAATGCTCCTCGACCGCGACATTAAGCGCGACATAGCCGTCCCTGGTCGGGTAGACGCCGAGCGGCGCGCGGCCGTGGCTCGAATTGCCGGTGCGCGGCGGCACCTTGCCGGTCTCGAAATAGGCCTGCAGCGGCGAGGTCAGCGTGGCGTAGGCGGCCTCCTCCATCGCCACCTCGACGAGGCGGCCCGTGCCCGGTCCGCTCGCGCTCGAAGAGCGCGGTCACGGTGGCGGCGTAGAGGTGGATGCCGGAGAGGAAATCGACGACCGCCGGCCCCGCCTTGACCGGCGGCCCGTCGGGAAACCCGGTCGTGCTGATCAGACCCGACACCGCCTGGATCGTCAAATCCATCGCCAGATTGTCGCGATCGGGCCCGCTGAGGCCATAGCCCGAGCCCGAGGCGTAGACGAGGCGCGGGTTGATCTCGTGCAGCACGCTCCAGCCGACGCCGAGCCGGTCCATCACGCCCGGCGCGAAGTTTTCGAGCAGCACGATCGGCCTTCCCGGCCATGCGGAACAACAGGGCCCGGCCGCGCTCGTCCTTCAGATTGAGGGTGATCGCGCGCTTGTTGCCGTTGAGCATGGCGATCGGGAAGGTCGTGCTCTTGCCCGGCGGCGCGCGCCGGCGCAACGGCTCGCCCTGCGGCGGCTCGATCTTGATCACGTCGGCCCCGGCCTTGGCCATCAGCAGTGTCGCATAGGGGCCCTGATAGACCTGGCCGAAATCGAGCACGATGATCCCGGCGAGCGGCCGGTTGGCGGGCTGCACGGCCTCGTCCGTCATTCCGGGGCCCGAGCGTAGCGAGGGAACCCGGAACCCATGAACACCGGCTGCTCGAGGTGAGCCCCGACGATGGGAAAATTCGGGCGTCGCCCGTGTTCTTGGGTTCCGGGCTCGGCCCGCCGGGCCGCCCCGGAATGACAGCCAAAACTAGGATCGCAAATTTCACGTACTCACCGCCCCTTGAACGGGCGCGGCGGCCGCTTCTCGGCGAAGGCGAGCGCCGCCTCGTGGAAATCCTCGGTCAGATAGAGCTGGAACGGCGCGGCGATGAACTGCGCCTCGCGGGTGATGCGCTCCAGATACCAGCGCCGCGTGCGCACCGTGGTCCGCACCGAGAGCGGCGGGTTTTTGGCGACCGCCAGGGCCAGTTCGCGCGCCACCTCGAGATGCTGCCCGGCCGGCGCGACGCCGGTTGAAGATCCCGGCGGCGAGCCCTTCCTCGGCCGTGAAAAACCGCCCGGTCAGGGCGATCTCCTCGCCAAAGGCGGCGGCGTTGCGATAGTGGAACAAGGCCCAGTAGCGCGAGGCGCCGAGACCGCGCGAGGTCTCGGTCAATTGAAACCGGGTGCCGGCCTCGGCGACGATCAGGTCGCATTCGAGCGTCAGCCCCAAGGCGAGCCCCAGCACATAGCCGTGCACCGCGGCGATGACCGGCTTCCAGTTGACCGCGCGGGTCAAGAGATCGGCGGAATTGCTGCCACGGCCCTGCGGCCCGCCGAGTTTCTGGAATTCTTCGCGGCTCCGCAGCTGGCGCTGGCGGACATCGGCGCCGCTCGAAAAGGCGCGGCCCTTGCCGTTGAGGATCGCGACCTCGGCCTCGGGATCGAGGTCGAAGCGGTGCAGCGCCTCGTCGAGCTGGCGCACCACCTCGTCGCTGACCGCGTTGAGCTTGTCCGGCCGGTTCAGCGTGATCGTCGCGATCTTGTCGGCGCAGGAATATTCGACGAAGTTCTGCTCGTCCGTGTCCACCCTTCCCTCCCGCAGTACCCTCAGGCGGCCAGCTTGCGGGGGGAGGCGAGGGCTGTCAACGCCAGCCCCCGAGGGTAAGCACGATCGGAATCTCATGACGGAGTTTCTTCAATAGCCGGCAAGCCGACGATAGGCCTCCTCAGCGGGCGCGTTGCACCCACAAACTGGTAAGAGTGCCCAACGCGAGGCCCGCAGCCAGCAGCATCAAGCCCTGTTGAAGGCCGCAGCTTCGACATGCGGGCTCGGGGTCGAGCTGTTGCCCCTCGCCAGAAGAGATGGCCGTGACAACCGCCGGCTGGGTTCGCCGCCTCGCCGCGGTCAGGGCGGCGTTCGTTAGGTCGCTACGTCCGTTCATGATGGCTCAACCTTTCGCGAACACTGGATTACCGGCGCCTCAGCCCACCGGCCGCGACAATGCTGCTGTCTTCCATGAGGAGAAACCGACGCCCGGGTGATTGCTTGAGCAATCCCCGGAGCGTCGTTGACGGTCGAAGGAGTGCATGAGTGCTCGTGGAAAGAGCGTCTAGCGCCACCGGCGGTAACCGTAATAGCCGCCGCCACCAAACAGAAAGAAAAGCACAAGAACGATCAAAAGGAGTTCCATAACTTCCTCCAAAACATGAATTGCGGAACCGTCGCTTGAATGTAGGTGCGGAGTAACGATGATGCCAGGCTCGGAAGATACCTAGATGCCAATGTGGCGGGTCTACATCAACCTGTCATCGACGGCCTCGCCCCGTCGTCATTTGTGCGAATGACCATGAGGACGTTGCCAGCTAACGATCACCAGGCCTTTTACCGGATCGAGCACCTGCCGCCGGCCGCGGGCGAGGCCATAGTTCGCCAGCACTTCTTCTGGCGTCCGCGCGGGCACTTCCGGAAAGACCGGCCGCCCGCCGGGCAGTCGCACATTGGGCGCCCGCGACAGGTGGAAAAAATCATAACGGTCGAGGAACATCCCGAACACGTCCGTACCGCCGATGACGCCAATGCTGCCGTCTGGCGTCCCGAGCGCAGCCAGGGCTGCTTCGAACGAGGCGCCGGCCGGGTTCCACAACAGCGCCTTTTCATTCGACGGGTCGGCCGCGATGGCCGGGACTTGCCGGGTCAGGATCAATCGGCGGCGCAAATAGGAATGCGGCTGTTGCTCATGAGAGTGGCGCCCATGCACCACCGCATCGACCCCGTCGAGCGCGCGTTCGAAGAACTGCCGATCGGCCTCGAACTTGAGTGAATCCGGCATGATACCGGCGGCATTCGCGAGCATGCCATCCTCGGAGACGATGGCATAACCTTCGATGCGGTGGGGACGGGGCATGGCAATCCACCTTATGGTTCCGGAGCGGTGTTGCTCCAGGTTAGGCCAGCCACGAACAAACCATCGCGACAGCGGTGACCGCCATCGCGGCTGTCGCCAGCCACCCCATCACCTGCATCGGTACGGGCAGGGTGAATCCCGCCATAATCGAGCGGTGCATCGTCAGGAGCATCATCGTGATCATCACCGGCACCGCGACGACGCCGTTCAGCACCGCGCTCCAATAGAGCGCCCGGATCGGATCGATCGGGGAGAAGTTCAGCGCCGCGCCCAGCCCCATACCCACCGTGATCGTCGCGTAGAAGGCCTTCGCGCGCAGCGGCAGCCGCGCCAGGCCGACATGCCAGGCGAGCAGCTCGCCCAACGCGTAAGCCGCCGATCCGGCCAACGCCGGCAGGGCCAGCATGCCGGTGCCGATGATGCCGGCGGCGAACACCGCGAAGGTCAGCGGCCCAGCCACCGCGCGCAGCGCCTCGGCGGCCTGGGCTGAAGTCTGGATGTCGGTCACCCCGCCTGCGTTCAGCGTCGCCGCGGTGGTGATGACGATGAACAGGGCGACGAGATTGGAGATCGCCATGCCGATATAGGTATCGATGCGGATGCGGGTGAATTCGCCGCGTGCCTGATGCGGCGCGCGGATCAGCGGGCGGGCACCGGCACCCTCCTTGGTGTCTTCGACCTCCTGCCCGGCCTGCCAGAAAAACAGGTAAGGGCTGATCGTGGTGCCGAGCACCGCAACGATCGCCATCAAATATTCCGCCTTGAACGACAGCGGCGGCCAGACAATGGCCCATGCCACCTCACGCCATGCCACATGCACAATGAAGGCGCAGATCACATAGCTGAACAGCGCCAGGCATCCCCATTTCAAGATGGCGACGTAGCGGGCATAGCGGATGAAGATCTGCAACCCGGCCGACAGCGCACTGAACAATGCGACGTAGAGCAGGGCGGGCCCACCGATCAGCAGCTTCAGCGCCGCGCCCATCGCACCGAGATCGGCGCCCAGGTTGATCAGGTTGGCGATCAGCAGCAGCAGGACGATGCTGCCCGACAGCCATGCCGGATAGTGCCGGCGCAGATTGCCGGCGATGCCAAAGCCGGTGACACGGCCGATCCGCGCGCTGATCTCCTGGATCGCCACCATCAGCGGATAGCTGAACACCAGCGTCCAGGCCAGGCCGTAGCCGAACTGCGCGCCGACCTGCGAATAGGTGGCGATGCCGCTCGGGTCGTCATCAGCGGCCCCGGTGATCAGACCCGGCCCCAGCACCTGGAACAGCTTGCGCTTGGCCGGTGCTGTGGTGTTGTCGAGCGCTACGTCGCCCATGTAGATCGGCGTGCGAGGCAGAGCCCCGGCTTGGCGGCGCGCGCCGCAGGCCCGGTGCCGGTTCCACCGGGTGGTCTCCCTGCGGTCGGGTCTCCCATCACTATCTTGCCGGAATTTCGTGGCTAGCGATCGATCGTGGTTATGATCTTCTTCTCGACCGACGAACCGCCATACGGAGTGTCCGTCTGTTTCTCCCGAGACGTGGTCCGCGCTGAGCCATCCGGCGAAGTCGTCCGTGTCCGGGTGATGGCAGTCGATCCGTTGGCGTCGTGGTGATCGATCTTCTTCGTGTGGACCTCGTCTCCGTAGCGATCGTTATCCCGGCGATTCGCGCTCGAATGATAACCTTCGGCGCCCGGAGCCGTCGATGTCGTCGATCGCGTTGTGGTCGACGTTTCGGATGTGCCCTGCGCAAACGCCAAGCCGGTCATCATGGCGAACGCTGCTGCGCCCGCGAGCCAATGTCTCGTCATTTCGATCTCTCCTTAAAAGTATTTGCGCGCGGGGATTCGCTCGCAATTTCCACGTGCAGGCCGGACCTGTTGAGGACCGCGGGTGCCGACCCGGAACGCCCCTTACGGGACCGCCCCGGGTCGCTCCGTGTGTTAGACGATCGGCATGAGGTCGCGGGTCCGCTCGCGCTCCCGCTCCAGTTCCGCCGCCGTATACGGGGGCGCGGCTTCGTCGAAAGCGTTCCAGCCGGCGTCACGGTACACCCGGCCACGGGTATCGGGGTCGATCGAGCGATGGCGGTTGATGATCTCGGTGACTGCTGCAGCTCGATTCTCATCGACCCGTGCCGTCACCAGGGTGCCCCCGCGACGGATGCCCTCGGCGTAAACATGCGCATGCTCCCTGCTGATGCCGGCACTGGTGAGGGAGCCGATGACACCGCCGGTAATGGCCCCGGCGCCTCCGCCTACGCCGGCGCCTACAGCGGTCGCAACCAGCCAGCCCGCCGCTACGACCGGCCCGACGCCGGGAATGGCGAGCAGGCCAAGCCCCGTGAGCAGGCCGGCGCCACCGCCCAACGCCATGCCGATCGCGGCGCCTGACTCGGCATCGGGAGCGGCGTTACTCTCCTTCTTGAGCGCGTACTGGTTTTCGACGTTGTTCGCGACGACGCTGATGTCGGAGTCGGGAACGCCGGCAGCCGCGAGGTCGCGCACGGTCTGCGCTGCATCATCATAGGTGTCGTACAGCCCGGTGATTATCTGTTTCGTCATGGAATTGCTCCTGAAAACTTTAGCCCGCAAACATTCGTGTGAACATCGCGGCGCATTGCATGAGATAGGCTACCCCGAATTACAAAGGTGCTATTTACTGGGCACAATGTTCCCTTGGTAATCGACGGCGACGTCGACCACGGTCCCATCTTTCGTGGCCTTGCCGCGCCAGATCGACTGGTCGTCTTCTGTGAGCGCGGAGACGTTGGTATAGCCGTGCGCTTCCAGGCGACTGCGCGCCTGCGATTCGGTGAAGCTGTTTGCCCCGGCAACCGGTGCGGCGGGGTTTGTCGAGTCCGGACTGGTCGTCGAGACCACCGGCGAGACCATCGGCGCGTTCGCTGGTCTGGTGGTCGTGACGGTCTGGGCAAAAGCGCCCCCGGCACCGATCAGGCCAAGCACAACGGCGACGCCTAAGATTTTTGTTAATGCCATCAAATCTCTCCTCGATTGACACCCGAGCGAGAGCGGATGCTCCCGCTCGGGTGAAACGCAGTGAAAGCATGTGAAAGGTCGACGGTCCTCACTTCCTCAGCGCGTCTTTGAGACCGCCGATCGCGTTCTGGACCTTGCCCTCAACCTTGTCGGCCTTGCCGTCGGACTCCAGCTTGGCGTCACCGACCGCCTTGCCGATTGTCTCCTTGACCGAGCCCTTGATCTCTTTCGCCGATCCCGCGATCCGATCTTTATCCATGACGTCAGCTCCTCTAAGGTGGACATGAAATTCTATTCACCAATCCGAACGTACAAGAACGGCAGGAAGCGTGCTAGGTTCGGAAAGTACTCATTGTCGAGGCCAGGGACTTCTGCCCAATGTTTCCTAAGAGTGCCCATGCTTATCAGTTGTTGAATCCAGAGAGACACAGCGATTCGGGACTTTCTTATGCCGGATAATGCTCATAGCGCAGCCGTAACGGCCGACATGTTCCGGTGCGGGGGCGTGCCTTGCCCGTAAGGAACCAATCCGTCCCGAACGGCCCCGACCTAACCAGCGCCGATTCGTCTCGCTCATACGGTTGTTCCGAACAAGGCCCCGACGCCTGCGGTGAGCCCCATAGCCAGCGCACCCCAGAACGTGACGCGTAGCACGCTCGGTGTGACTTTCGCGCCGCCCGCGCGCGCGGCCAACACACCCAAAAGCGCCAGAAAGACCAGCGAAGTGCCAGACACGAAGACGATCAGGCTCGCCTCCGGGGCTAGGGCAGACACGATGAGGGGCATGACTGCCCCAACAGCGAAGCTGCTGGCCGACGCGAGCGCAGCCTGAATTGGACGGGCCCCGAGGCCCTCCGACATACCGAGTTCGTCGCGGGCATGCGCGCCTATGGCATCGCGGGCCATGAGTTGCTCGGCGACCTGTTTCGCGAGTGAGGGGTCGAGGCCGCGACTGACGTAGATTGCCGCCAGTTCCCGGTGTTCGCCCTTGTCGTCTGCCCGGAGTTCCGCGCGCTCACGCCCGAGGTCGGCCTGCTCGGTGTCTGCCTGTGAGTGCACAGACACGTACTCGCCCGCAGCCATCGACATGGCCCCCGCAACCAAGCCAGCGACTCCCGCGACCAAAACACTGCTCCGAGTTCCGTGCGCCGCCGCGACGCCGAGCACCAGACTGGCAGTCGAAAGGATACCGTCATTCGCGCCCAATACTGCCGCGCGCAGCCACCCGGCGTGCGCCATGCGATGCCGCTCTCGATGGCGTATCGGCGGCATTCCTGACGGGTCCTTGGCTGAGGGGGGATGACTGTGCGCTGGGGCGCTGCGAGGCGCTTTCCAGGCTGCCGGAGCAGCGACCCCGGACTACTGCTCCGGCTTCGGCGGCGACCGCATTCAATGAAAAATGAGATACCCGATGACCAGAATCGGGAGAGGAACACCGAGAAGCCACAAAAGCCCGTATTTCATCTGACACACTCCTTGCTGTGGCACGACCGACGACATGTCGGCGTGCGCTCAGTGCAGCCAAAGCCTCATTGAGGCCCTACCTTTTTGTTGGAGTCGCCACCCGCGATCTCCTGGCGGAAGGCGCTTTGGCGGTTGGACCGCGAAGCCACAAGCCGGCGATGCACGCGAACGCGACGCCGACCAGCACCGTGATCAACGGGGTCTCGTGGATCTGTCGAAACACCGATCCGGTCGCGCGACGACCCGCATCGACGACGTCCTCGGCCACATCGCCTGCTTGCGACCACGCTTGCCGTGCCACATCGCCTGCCTGGCCGGCCGTGATGCCGGTGGCAGCGTGCACCCGCTCAGCGATGCCATTTTCGGCCTCGGTCACGCGCGAATGCAGGTCTCTCACGTTTTCCGACAAACCATCGTTCATGTTATTGCCCTCACTGGCGAGCGCCACCCAGTTACCCAAGTAAACCTCGCGTGAACAAAATTCGTTCCGTTCGCACCCGGCGCTCGGTCTTGATGGTCGGGAATTAACGCCGAGTCTCAGTTTATAAATGGAGACAGACGAGGTGCCAGGCGAGGGCCGGAATATACCTAGCCCAATGCTGCTCAAATCGCTGTATCTTTGCCTGTTATTTGGCCGAACGCGGCGCCATGTCCGACGTTTCGGGGCGCTCAGTGCCCAAGAGGCGCAGCGCCGATCAGCCCGCGCTCTTCGTCGCCCAAGGCCCGCTCGCGCGGGGCTTGGGAGGGCAGGTTCAAAACCTCCCGTAGCCGAACAGGAGATACACGACCAGGACGATCAGCAGAATGCCGCCAATCCCGATCCCGCCCCCATAACCGTAACGCGAATAGCCAAAACCACCGCCGCCCACCAACAGGATGATCAGGATAATTAAGAGGATCAGGCCCATTCGTGCCTCCCTTGCTGTGCCCGCGCCGGGTCAGCGCTTGCATACAACCAAACAGAATCACCGGGACTTAAAGACATGCCCGGGAGGACCGTTTTCAGTGAAAAATGAGATAGCCGATGACCAGAAGTGGGAGGGGAACACCGAGAAGCCACAAGATCCCGTATTTCATCTGATCTACTTCCTTGCGGGCGCGAATCCGAAATTCGTATGCGTCAATCGGAGGGCGGACCCTTGTTGAGAGCAACGATGCCGTCCTAAAAATGGAGCAAATGACTGGCCAGGGTAGAGTCGGAATATACCTAGAGCAATTCCGCTTCAAATTTAGAATTGCCGTTTCTCTGCTTGTTATTTGGTTGGCTGCTGGCGCACCACCGCCGATCCGAGGCGCCGACCGGCGCTCCGGAGTGACAATCTATCCGGCCTCCGCGAGCCAGCGCCGGTCGCGCGCCGAAGGGCGGCGCCCCAGGCGCTCGGCCAGCCGCGCCCGTGCCGCGTCGTGACGCCCGGCGCGCCAGGCGGCGGCGAGATAGGTGTCCTCGAACACCTCGCGCTGGGCGTGGCTGCCGCCGACCCGCGCCAGTTCGGGGAGCGCCGCGCCGAGCGCGTCGGCCGCCGCCGCATAGTCGCCGCGGGCGAACGCCGCCGCCCCGGCGCACAGATCGGGCACGATCGCAAATTGCGGCAGACTGCCGGCCAATTCGCGCGCTCCGCGCGGTCCGCGTTCGCGCGCGCCGCGTCGTCGCCGCAGGCCGCCTCGGCGAAGATCGCGTGGATATCGGCGAAATGCATGCCGGCGCGCGGAAAATACCGCCGGGCATGCGCCGCTACCTCGGCCCATTCGCCGTCGCGCGGCGGGTTCTCGCCGTAGATCTGCCGGCGCCACAGCAGCGACGCCGCGTCGGCCAGGCTGAACAAGCGGCGGGGCGTGCGACACGGCAGGCCGGATCGCATCGGCATAGAGCGCGGCGGCGCGCTCCGGATTGCCGCGCGCCAGCTCGCACAGCGCCAGATGCCAGGAAAGATGGCCGTGCAGCTGGCTCTTGCGGTCATAGCCCGGCAGCCAACCCGCGATAAATCCGGCGCCGCCCTCGGCATCGCCCGCCTCGTAATAGCCGTGCGCGCGGGCATGCGCGGCGTAGGCGTTCTTCGGGTTGAGGGCGAGCGCCCGCTCGACCTCGCGCACGCCTGCGGCGACATCGCCCAACTCGATGCGCGCCCAGCCGAGATAGGTCAGAAACCACCAATCCTCGTCCCAGCGCGGCGCGAGGCTTTCGAGCAGCGCCAGCTGCGCCTCGTGGAAATCGACCCGGCCGCTGAAGCCGAGGAGGCCGAAGACGCCGAGCGCCAACGACAGCACCAGCGCGTCGCGGGGAAATTCGGCGACATGCTCTTCGAGCATCGCCATCGCCTCTCTGCCCCTGCCGTCGATCGCCAGCGCGATCGTCTCGATGTGCCGCGCCTCGCGCGCGCTGACCCGGCTGGAGAGGGCGCGCGCCGCGGCGGCTGCTTCCCTGGCCTCGGCGATGCGGGCCTGGACCGCCAGCAGCCGCGCCCGCGCGATATGCGCGAGGGCAAATTCCGGGTCGGCAGCGAGCGCTTCGTCGAGCAATGCCTCGGCGCCGATATTGGCCGACAGCATCAAATCGACGCGCGTGGACGTAATCCTCCGCCGCCGCGGCCGATTGTGTCGTGAGCGGCAGCCCGAAGTGGTCTTGCGGAGCCATCGCGCACCTCAACTTAGCCACCATCCCGGCGAAGGCCGGGACCCATTTCCCACCATCTCCGGCACGGAGGAATGGGTCCCGGCCTTCGCCGGGATGGCGATGTTATCTGACCTCGACCAGCTCGATCGCCTCGCGGCTCGGGCCTTCGATCATCACCGCGCGGGTGTCGCCGAGCCGGTAGGGGCCGTCGAGAAAGGCGACGCCCTCGCCCTTCAGCTTTGCGATCCAGGCGTCGAGATCGGCGACGCTCAATCCGATATGGTCCTGCATCTGGCCGCGGCTGCCGGCGAGCGGCTCGGTCGCCCTGGTTCATGTACCAGGTCAGCACGACATCGCCGAACTCGACCCCGGCGCGCGGCGTGCGGAACATCCCCTCGCGGTTGAGCGCCGGCCAGGTGCGCTCGGCGCCGCGCTCGACCCGGCAATTGTCCTCGCTCAGCTCGGTGTCGGGGAAACCCTGCCGCACCGGCGCGTTGAGGTGCTTCTTGTACCACAACAGCGCGCAGAACGGCTGTTCGTGCCACAGATGCACGTGGTTGAAGCGCTCCGGCCGGATAGTCGCCGGCGATCTCGAACAGCGCGTCCTCGGGGCCGCCCGACATATAGGCGAAGCCGCCCTTCCGGGTCGGCTGGACGCCTTTCGCCCTGGCCTCGGCGATCTGCGCCCGGGTCAGGCCGAGCGTGTTGCCGATGCTCGGCCAGGTGTCGCTGCTGATCAGCACCGAGCCGCCTTCGTCGGTCGTATAGAGCGGCCGCATCGTGACCTCGGGGCGCTCCTTGAAGGCGGCGACGGCGGCCTGCGAATCCCGGACATGCCAGCCGAAATGCCAGATCGCGCTTTGCGGGCTGGTCGGCGGCGGCGCCGCGACCTTGTCGAACAGCACCAGCACGTTGTTCGGCGATTGGAGGGCCGCAATGCCGCCCCAGCTGCCCTTCGTCGTGCTCGGGAACAGCCCGGTGTAGAAGTCGATCGCGGCCTCGGGATCGACCGAGTTCAGGTGCAGATGGTGGAAGCCTGGGGTCGGCAGCATCGGGCGTCCTCCTTCGGGAATTTGGCGCCACTATGCGCGCGATGCCGCGGAAATCAACGCCTGGCCGTGTTTCACCACGAAGACACGGAGGACATGGAGCACCTCTAATAGATCATGTCGTCCCGGCGAAAGCCGGGACCCATCGAGCAGCCTCCGAGATAGCTGAAAAATGCGCGTCTCGGCTTTCACGCGGGACGACGATGCTTCTGATTCACGCGATCACCTCCGGCACCACCAGGAACAGGCAGGTGTCCTCGGTCGGTCTGGCCGGCGGCGGTGATCAGCGCATGCGCCTGGCCGCGGTGATGCGTCTGGTGGTTGAAGAAATGCGTCACCAAGAGGCCCTTGGGGGCGCTGATCTCGCGCCCGGCGGCGCCGCTGAACCAGGTGAGATCCACGTTGAGCCAGGCCTCGTCAACCTTCGCCGCCCAGCGCGAGATGTCGGCGTCGGCCTTTTTGCGCGCCGCGCATAATTCGGCCCAATCCTCGATGAAATGGTCGCTCTGCTTGATCGGCGTCGCCGGCCGCGGCCAATCGTCGAAGCGGCTCATCCATTGGCTGTCGCCCCACAGGATGTGGACGAGCGTGCCGTGGATCGAATGCCAGAAGGCGCCCCGGTCGGCCCGCCGCTCGGCATCGGACAGGCGCCCCGCGGCATCGTAGAGGCGCCGGTTCATCTCGGCATTGTAGGCCGCCAGCGTGCGGACATAGGCGGGAGTGATCATCGCGAATCCTCTCTTGTTCGCTGTCGATTGAAAACCTTCGCCGCAGCCATAATCAATGACTCGTCGGCTTCTAATCATCTTGTCAAAGTCGAAATCAGCAAACTCCCACCGAAGCACGGACAAAGCATTACTCTCATCCCATTTATTATCGCCTCCGGCGTTGCCATCACCATCGCGGAACGCAAGCACCGGATCTTTCGAGAACGCGTAGAGGATGCGTTCAGCCATGGTGAAGGAGGCGATGATCGCCGCATTTCGCTCGGCGATGGTCGGGGTGAAATCTCTGTTCAATGCTAAACCCTCTCGTGCGTTCCTCAGGCGGCATTTAGCCGATTGCCCGAGCTGTTTATACAGCTATCCCCGGGGTCCTACAAACCGAAGCCGCCGGCGTCTTTTGCGAGCCAGCGGTGCATCACCAATTTTGTTTGCCGTATCGCGCCCAGCGCAGCAACCTTGATTCGACATCAACCCGGGGACCTGCGACATGCCCGAAGGACAACGCGCGCGGCCGCAGCCGACGCCCGAGACCATGCATTTCTGGGAGGGGACGCGCTCCGGCGAACTGCGCCTGCAGCGCTGCAATTCCTGCCATAAGGCCTATTTCCCGCCGCGGCCGTTCTGCCCGGCCTGCGCCTCGCGCGAGGTCAGCATCTTCCGCGCCGCTGGCCGCGGCCGGCTCTACAGCTATGTGATCCACCACCGGCCGGTGCCGGGCTTCACCCCGCCCTACGCGATCGCCGTCGTCGAGCTCGACGAGGGGCCGCGCATGATGACCAACATCGTCGAGTGCCCGCAGACCCCCGAGGCACTCCAACTCGACATGCCGCTGGAGGTCGCCTTCGAGAAGCTCGACGACGAGATCACGCTGCCGCTGTTCCGACCGGCGAAAGCCAAAGGGACGAAGGAGTAGCGCCATGAAACCGAAATCGATTGCCATCGTCGGCGCCGCCGAGACGACCGAGATGGGCCGCATCCCCAATCTCTCGCAGATCGGCCTCCATGCCGACGCCGCGCTCAACGCGCTGAAGGATTGCGGCCTCAAGCCCAGCGACATCGACGGGGTCGCGACGGCCGGCGAGACGCCGGTCACAATCGCGCATTACCTCGGCATCACCCCGAAATGGGTCGACGGCACCGCGGTCGGCGGCTGCTCGTTCATGATCCATGTCCGCCACGCCGCGGCGGCGCTCGAAAGCGGGCTGTGCAAGACCGTCCTGATCACGCATGGCGAAAGCGGCCGCTCCGGCATCGCGCGCTCGCGCCCGGCGACCTCGCCGGGGAGCCTTGCCGGCCAGTTCGAGGCGCCCTACGGGCCGATGGGGCCGCCGACCCTCTTCCCGATCCCGGTGTTGCGCTACATGAAAACCTACGGCGTGACGCACGAACAATTGGCGATGGTCGCGGTCGTCCAGCGCGAATGGGCCGCGAAGAACCCGCGCGCCACCTTCCGGGACCCGATCACGGTCGAGGATGTGCTTAAATTCGCGGATGATCGCCTATCCGTTCCGGCTGTTGCAGTGCTGTCTGGTCACCGATGGCGGCGGCGCCTTGATCCTGACGACGGCCGAGCGCGCCAAGGATTTCCCGACGAGGCCCGTCTACCTGCTCGGCACCGGCGAGAGCGTCGAATCGCCGATGGTCAGCCAGATGGCCGATTTCACCTCATCGCGCGCGTTCCGCGTCGCCGGCGCCAAGGCCTTCGAGGAAAGCGGCATCGCACACAAGGATGTCGATCATCTGATGATCTACGACGCCTTCGCGCACCTGCCGATCTACGGGCTCGAAGACCTCGGCTTCTGCCAGCCGGGCGAGGCGGCCTCCTTCATCTGGGACCGCAACACCGCGCCGGGCGGAAAACTGCCGCTCAACACCAATGGCGGCGGGCTTTCCTACATGCATTCCGGGATGTACGGGATGTACGCCTTGCAGGAGAGCGTGCGCCAGATGCGCGGGATCGCCCCGGCCCAGGTGCCGGGCGCCAAAATCTCGGTGTGCCACGGCGTCGGCGGGATGTTCGCCGCCTCGGGCACGATCATCATGACGAACGTCGGACCGTAACTTGCATCCGGGAGGAGGACGGCAATGGCACAAGTGGGCAGCGGCAAATACACCTATGAGCCGGTCCCCGATTTTTTCAAACTGCCCGCGGGGCAAACCTTCGGGCTGGTCAGCCGCGTCGCGGCCGATGCGCAGGACCGTATCTACGTGTTTCAGCGCAAAGACCCTCCGGTGGTGGTCTTCGACCGCGAGGGCAAGTATCTCGGCGCCTGGGGGAGCGGCGAAGTCACCGACCCGCATGGTCTGAAAATCGTCGGCGACACCGTCTACACCACCGACCGCTCCAACTCGGTCGCCAAGTCGTTCACCTTGGACGGCAAGCCGCTCCTCGAGCTTGGCGTGCGCGGCAAGCATTCCGACACCGGCCACATCGCGAACTGGCTGGCGGAGCGCGCGGCCGGGCCGTTCAACCACCCGACCGAGATGATCCGCCACCCCAACGGCGACATCTACGTCACCGACGGCTACCGCAACGCCCGCGTGCACCGCTTTGCATCGGACGGAAGGCTCAAGAAATCGTGGGGCGCGCCGGGCAAGGAAGCGGGCCAGTTCCACCTGCCGCACAGCATCGCCTTCGACGATGCGGGCCTGCTCTACGTCGCTGACCGGGCGAACAAGCGCATCCAGATCTTCTCGCCCGACGGCGACTTTCTCGGCCAATGGACCGGCATGGGCGGCCCAAACGACATCACGCGCGGCAAGGACGGCAATTTCTACATCGCCGAGCAGGAGGACGACGGCAAGCCCGCGCAAATCTGCGTGCGCGATGCCAAAGGAGGGGTGCTCGCCCGCTTCGCGAGCCGCCATGTCCACGGCATCGGCGTCGACTCGCGCGGCGACATCTATGCCGGACTGACCCAGGACCGCAGCGTCGACAAATTCGTGCGACAAGGCTGAGCGCAGCGGCAGCGAGGCACTGGCAATCTGAACCCTCTCCCCGATCGGGGAGAGGGAAGGGTGAGGGGGTTGCGGGAGAGGGGCTTTCAGGCGCCAGCCCTAGCGCGGCAACGGGGCGCCCTTGGTTTCGCGGCCCAAGAGCATCGCGAGGATGCTGAGCAGCGCGAAGCAGGTCATCACCGCGGTCACCCGGTTGAAGCTGCCGCCGAAGGCGCCGACCAGGAGCCCGGCGACGAGCGGGCCGAAGCTGGTGATGATGCGCGCCGAGCCGGTGCAGAAGCCGACCGCGGTCGAGCGGATCTGGGTCGGGAACAATTCCGGCAGGTAGACCGCAAAGCCCGAGAACACGCCGAACACGAAGAAGCCGAAGATCGGCAATACCACCGGGTACCACGGGTAGTAGGCGGCAAGGCCGAGATAGAGGGTGAGGCCGGCGGCGATCGTGCCGGCGCTGTAGAGCTCGACGGTGCAGCCGTCGCCCGAGCGCGATCGGCGAGAAAGCCGAACACGATATAGCCGGCGATGCCGCCGAGGCTCCACAGCATCATGCCGTGGCTGACGAACGGCACCGCCGCATTGGCGTCGGCCGCGCCGCTCTTCTGCGCCATCAGCGACAGGATCGTCGGCAGCCAGATGTTGGTGGTCCAGATCGCCAGCAGCGATCCGAGGCCGAACAGCACGCCGACCATCGTGTTGTAGCGATTCTCCGGGTTGAACAACTGCAGCGGCACAAAGCGCATGAACTGATGGTCGTCCGCTGCTGTCGCACGGCCCGCGGCGACCGCCTGGCGCCGCTCGCTGCACGTCGGCGAAGCGGTCGGGCTCGAGCATCCGCCGGCGGATGACCGCCAAGAGGATCGCCGGCACGATGCCGAGGAAGAAGACATAGCGCCAGCCATAGCCGCCGACCAGGCCATAGGCCCAGGAGCCGACAAAGGTGCCGATCGCGCCGCCGGTCATCATGCACGCCGGCGATCTTGGCCCGGTGCGTTTCGCCGAGCGTCTCGGCGAGCAGCGGGATGCCGACCATCAATTCGGCGCCGGTGCCGAGCCCGGCGATGAAGCGATAGACCGCGAAGTCCCAGATGCCGTGCGACAGCCCCTGCAGCGCGGTGAACAGGGCATAGATCGCGATGCTGAAGGCGAGCGTGCGCACCCGGCCGATATAGTCGGCGAGGATGCCGAACACGAACCCGCCAAAGGCCCAGCCGAGAAGCCCCGTCATCGCGAGCAGGCCGCCATATCTGCCGATATCGGCGAGCGACGGATTGCCGCCCAACAGCTCGATCATCGCCGGCCGCAGCACCAGCGAGTAGAGCCCGAAATCGGCCGCGTCGAGCGTCCAGCCGGCCCACACGACAGCAAACACCAGCCATTGATACCGGCTGACCGCGCGCCATCCGCTCAGTTGTGCGACGGCCACCCCGCTCTCGCTCATCGACGCTTCCTCCCAAAATGCGTGTTGATCGCAGAGGCCGGCGATCCACGCTACCCTGCCACCATGCTGTCGATTATTGATCTACGTTAATCACTTAAATCAAGCACTAGCGTCGCGGGGGTGACAAATGCCGCGGTCGCGGGGCGGAAAACTGCCGGCGCCGGGCGTATTGCCTGATTGCTACCGCTGCAACGGATGGGGGAAGTGCAGCGTGAACGTGAAATCCATCCACTGTCCCTGAATCCATGGCGGCAGCGGCGGGAACCGGCCGACCGCGAGGACCATCCGCGCGATCCGCTGGTCGATGTCGGGGTAGCCCGAGCTCTGCTCCACCCTGACGCTGTTGAGGGTGCCGTCCCCGGTCAGACGGAACGTCACGACCGTCTCGCCGCGCCGCGCGCCGATGGCAGAGAGCGGCAACAGATCGATGTTGCGCAAAGTCAAGTGAAGTAAACGAGCGCAATATTCGTCGCGGATGGCGGACGGCCCGACCAGCCACGCCGCATGGACCGGAGCCTGCGGGTGGTCTGCGTACAGCGGCAGCGGCCACTCCGATCCCAGCGGCTTTGGCGGCCGCACTGCGGCTGGCGTCGTTGGAGCGGCGCGCTTTGGCGGCATGGGAGGCGGCGCCATCGCCGCGAGCTGGGCTTCGGCGGCCGCCGGTCGCGGTTCGGCCGATGGCTCTTCCTTGGGCCGATCAGGCTCCGGCGCCGGCGGGGACGGCGGCGCCGCCGCGCTCTGGGCTTCGGCGGCGGCGGGTTGCGGCTCGCCCGCGCTCGGTGCCGCATCGCCGTCGCCTCTTTCGGGCTTGGCTGCCGGGACCTCGGCGAAATCGTCGGAGGCGCGGCGGCCCGGCAGTGGCGTGGGGGCGGGCTTCGGCTCGGCCGGCTGAGGCGGCGGTTGCTCGATGACCAGCGCGACCGGGATCGGCGCCGGGATGTTGGCCGGGGTCGGCGACGGCCAGCCGATGACCACCAGCAGCGCCAACAAATGCAGGACAAGCGAATCGAACGGCCCGCGCGGCCAGCTGCGTCCGACGGGCGGCGGTTTCGCGTCGATTTCGACGCGCGTCGGATCGAGCCGCGCTACCTGGTCGAAATCGGCGCGCGGCGCTGGGAAAGCAAATAGCGGCTCGTGCCGTCCGTCATCAAGCAGCGCGGTCTTACCGAGGGACAGATCTGGGATGGCCGGGAAGCTGGGCAGGCGCACGCCGTATTCGCTCTCTACCGTCCGGATGCGGCCCCGCTGCACAACCGTCTTCCCGAGGAAGCAATCGACGCACTTTAGCACATTTCGCGCGCAGCACGGGAGGACCCCGCCCGCCCGGCGCATGGCTCGGCTGCGACCCATGCCGCGAAAGCGGGCATGGCGGGCGGGTCGGCGTGTTACAGTCGTCGGCAGGCCGGTCGCCATCCCGGGTGACCCGCAGCGAGGAGGAAACCCGATGGCGTATGATCTCTTGATCAAGAACGGGCTCATTGTCGACGGCTCGGGGCTGCCGGCCTTCCGCGGCGATGTCGGTGTCAAGGACGGCAAGATCGTCGAGATCGGCAAGCTGTCGGGCCCGGCGGGCAAGACCATCGACGCCGCGGGGCGCGCGGTCGCACCCGGCTTTATCGACAATCATTGCCATTACGACGCGCAGGTCACCTGGGACCCGCTGTGCACCTTTTCGCCCGAGCACGGCGCGACCAGCGTCATCTTCGGCAATTGCTCCCTGTCGCTGGCGCCGGTGCGCAAAGGCACCGAGGAGCGGCTCGCCGAGTTCCTCAGCTATGTCGAAGCGATCCCGATGGAGATATTGAAGACCGTCGAGTTCGACTGGGAGACGGTGCCGCAATACATGGACCGCCTCGACAAGCACCTCGGCGTCAATGTCGGCAATCTGATCGGCCACACCGCGGTGCGGCATTACGTGATGGGCGATGACTGCCAGAAGCCGGGCGCCAGCGAGGCGCAGATCAAGGCGATGCAGGATGTCGTGCGCGACGGCATCGCGGCCGGCGCGCTCGGCCTCTCGATATCGCGCGAGAAGGGCCATTACGACCCGCAGGGCGTCCCCATCCCGGCGCTTGTGGGCCGACGAGAGCGGAGATCTTCGCGATCTCCGACGTGCTGCGCGAGATGAGCACCGGCACGATCCAGGCCGGCGGCGGCCAGTATGTCGAGCTGAAGGACGGCATGATCCGGCGCCTCGCCGAGGCGACCGGCCGCACCGTCGTCTACAACAGCCTGTCGCAGAGCGCGCGCAAACCGGACGAATGGAAGACCCACATGGCGCGGGTCGAGGAGACCGCGGCCATGGGCATCCGCGCCTACCCGATGTGCACGCCCAACCGCATCACCCAGGACTTCACGATGAAGAACTGCCAGGTGTTCCGCGGCCTGCCAGACCTGGCACCCGATCCTCTTGATGTCGGACGAGGAGAAGCTGCGGCTCTACGCCGACCCCGAAATCCGCGCCAAGCTGCATGACGAGGCGGTCGTCAACAAGCCGGACAGCGCGGTCGGCTTTTCGAAGACCTGGTGGAACTACATGTGGGTCAACGAGCCCAAGCTGCCGCAGAACCAGTGGATGCAGTTCAAGACGATCGGCCAGATCGCCGAGAAGCAGCAGAAGCGCGTGATCGACGCCTTCCTCGACCTCGTCGTCGAGGAAAAGCTCGAAACCCGCTTCCTGCAGGCCGAGAACAATATCGACGACGAGGCGCTGACCAAGATCCTGACCCATCCCAACGCCGTCATCGGGCTCGGCGACGGCGGCGCGCATGTCCAGTTCCATGGCGGCTACGGCTACATCACCAAGCTGCTCGGCGAATGGGTGCGCGAAAAGCACGTCATGACGCTCGAACAGGCGGTGCGGCGGCTCACCTTCGAATTCGGCCTCGACCTTCGGCCTCTACGACCGCGGGCTGTTGCGGCCGGGGATGGCGGCCGACATCGTGATCTTCGACCCCGACACCGTGAAATGCGGGCCGGAGATGGTCGTCCACGATTTCCCGGCCGGCGGCTGGCGCATCAAGGAGCCGGCCGAAGGCATCATCGCCACGATCGTCAACGGCGAGGTGCTGATGGACGGCAACAAGCACACCGGCGCTTTGCCCGGCCGCGTCCTGCGCAACACCTACTGGCACGCCAACCACGCCTGACCGGACGTCATTCCGGGGCGGCCCAAAGGGCCGAGCCCGGAACCCATGCGCACCGACCCTTCAGAAGCGGGCCATACTGTCGACGCGTTTTTGGTTATCGCCGGTGTTCATGGGTTCCGGGCTCGCCGCGTTGCGGCGCCCCGGAATGACGAGGGAGTGCGTTGGCTTATTTCGTTTATCTCCTTGCCAGTCGCAGGCACGGAACGCTGTACCTGGGGGTGACCCAGGACCTCACCCGACGGGTGTATGAGCATAAAAACAAGCTGACGGGCGGATTTACCGCCAGATACGGCGTCGATCGTCTCGTCTGGTTCGAATGCTACGATGATCCCGTCTCGGCGATCACGCGCGAAAAGGCCGTGAAGAAATGGCGGCGCGACTGGAAGATCCGGCTGATCGAACGGGACAATCCGGATTGGCGCGAGCTCTATTCTACGCTCAGCGCCTTGACCCCGGGCAATTCGCGGCCCTCCAGCCATTCGAGAAAGGCGCCGCCGGCGGTCGAGACATAGGAGAGCTGGTCGGTGACCCCGGCGGCGTGAAGCGCGGCGACGGTGTCGCCGCCGCCGGCGACGCTCATCAGCTTTCCGGCGCTCGTCAGCTCGGCGACCTTTTTGGCGATCGCAACCGTGGCGCGGTCGAAGGGCGGTGTCTCGAAGGCGCCCAATGGCCCGTTCCACACCAGGGTGCGGGCCGCTTCGAGCGCGCGAGAGATCCGCGCCACGGTCTCCGGCCCGATATCGAGGATCATCGCATTCATCGGCACCGCGTTGACCCCGACGGTGCGGGTCAAGACGCCAGCCTCCAGTTTCTCGGCGGTCACCGCGTCCTCGGGCAGGATGATGTCGCAGCCCTGCTCTTCGGCCTCACCAAGGATGAAGCGCGCGACATCGCGCGAGATCGGGCTCGCACAGCGAGCGCCCGACCGGGCGGCCTTTGGCGAATAGGAAGGTGTTGGCCATCGCGCCGCCGATCGCCATCAGATCGACCTTGTGCGTCATGTTGCCCAAGAGGTCGAGCTTGGTCGAGACCTTGGCGCCGCCGATCAGCGCCATGACCGGATGGCGCGGGTGGTCGAGCGCGGCGCCGAGCGCCTCCAACTCGGCCTGCATCGACTTGCCGGCCGCCGCCGGCAGCAGATGCGCCAGCGCGACGATCGAGGCGTGCGCCCGGTGCGCTGCCGAGAACGCATCGTCGACATAGACGTCGCCGAGCGCGGCGAGCTGCGCCGCGAACTCGGGGTCGTTCGCCTCCTCCCCCGGGTGGAAGCGCAGGTTTTCCAAGCAGCGCGACCTCGCCCGGCTTGAGCGCCCGACAACGCGCTCGGCCTCTTCTCCGATGCAGTCCTCGGCGAAATGCACCGGCCGCCCGCCGATCGCGCGGCTCAACGGCTCGACGAGCGGGCGCAGCGATTGCGTTGGGTCGGGTCCTTTCGGGCGGCCGAAATGCGACATCACGACGATGCTGGCGCCTTTCTCGATCAGCGCCTCGATGGTCGGCGCGAGGCGCTCGATGCGGGTCGCGTCGGTGACCTTGCCGTCCTTGACCGGCACGTTCAAATCGGCGCGCAGCAGCACCCGCTTGCCGGCGACATCGAGATCGTCAATCGTGCGAAACCGCGGCATGCCTGATCAGGCTCCTCTGCGACGCGCTGGCTCGTTTATCGCCGGGCTTGGTCCCCTTTGCAAATGCGCCTGGCGCGCCATACTTCCTGGCAAGGATGGCCAACAGCTTCGACAGGCTTGCCTTCGAGACCGCGCAGATGGCGCGGATCGGCTGGTTTTTCGGCCAGAAGCTGCTTGGCCGCGCGGCTCGCCCGGCCGGTGCCCGGCGCCGCCCGAATTGCGCGGCCGCAAGATGCCCGACCGGCACCGCCTGATTGGCGATCTGTGGCGTCTGATCGAACAAGATTGGCGCAATATCGAGGCCGGTATCTACGCTGATGCCGGAGGATTGGCAGGGCAGCCCGCTCGCCGGGCTGCGCCGGGCGGTCGATTTCTTTGCCGATCTCGGGCGCGGTCGAGGCACGCCGCCACGGCGAGCCGGCCGATATTCTGCTGCCCGAGGCGACAGCCGGGCGCTATCCGCCTTATTACCGGCGCAAATTCCATTTCCAGAGCGACGGGTATCTGAGCCAGGCCTCGGCCGAGCGCTACGATCATCAGGTCGAGGTGCTGTTCGGCGGCGGCGCCGCGGCGATGCGCCGCCAGGCGCTGGTCCCGCTGCGCGAGGCGTTGCGGCGCCACGGTGGCGCAGCGGGCAGCGCGCGGCTGCTCGATCTCGGCTGCGGCACCGGCGCGTTATTGCGCGAAGTGAAGCGCAACTATCCGCGGCTCGCCATCACCGGGCTCGACCTGTCGGCGCCCTATCTGGCGGTGGCGCGGCGCCGCCTCGCGCCGTGGTCGCGGGTCGCGCTGATCGAGGCGGCAGCCGAGGCGATGCCATTTGCCGAAGCGGAGTTCGACATCGTCTCTTGCGTCTATCTGTTTCATGAGCTGCCGAAGCAAGTCCGCCGCGCCGTCGTCGCCGAAATCCGGCGCGTATTGAAGCCGGGCGGGAGGCTGATCTTTGTCGAACTCGCTGCAAACCGGCGACGAACCCGATTACGACGCGCTACTCGACTATTTTCCTTTTGCCTTTCATGAGCCATACTATGCGAGTTATCTAACGGAGGACCTCGACCGGCTGATGAGGCCGGGCTTCACCCCTGAGGAGCGCTCGCTCGCTTACTTCTCGAAGGTGGTCACTTACGGCGTGGCGGACATCCCCCCGACCAGCCACAAGATGTAGATAGCGGTTGGCACCGACCCACAAGAGTGGTACGTATCTTGTAGGGGCAGTGAGGCCAACCACAGTATATGGGGGGATTAAGATGGATGGGTCCTGGACGCTGGAACCGAGCGAGGAGACCTGCGCGCCCGCGCACGTTGAGCCGACTTGGACTCCGGAACGCATTGAACGCCTGATCGCACTGTGGGAGGAGGGGGTCACCACGGCCGAGATCGGCCGGCGAATCGGGGTCACCAAAAATGCGGTCATCGGCAAGGTGCATCGCATCGGGCTGGTGCCGCGGGTCGTCAAGGAACTGCCACCGCCGCGGCGCAACGTTTTCGATTTCGCCGGCCCGGTGTGCATGTGGCCGATCGGGCACCCGACCGATGACGATTTCCGCTTCTGCGGCGGGCAGCCGGTCGCCGGCAAGCCCTACTGCACTCACCACGCTGCGGTCGCCTATATCCGGCCGAAGGAAAAGCCCGAGGCGGCGTAACAAAACAAGGCGCCCCGTGGCCGGGCTCGTCCCGGCCACCCACGTCTTTATTGGTTGCCCTAACTCAAGACGTGGACGGCCGGGTCAAGCCCGGCCATGAAAATAACCTCGGTACCTTGAAACCGCAAGGTTAGCTGCCACTTTCCGAGCGTTCTGCCCCCACTCCCCATGCCGGGGATACACCGGGGGATACAAAATGCGGTGCGCTCGGATGCCCGATGTCTCATGGGATGAACAGAAAGGCCGGTTCGTCATCAATTGGCGATTCCCGAAGGCGGTGCACCCGCTGACCGGGCCGTGGTTCAGGCATCGTTTTCCCAAATCGACGAGCCCGGCGCAAGCCGCCAGGGCGAAGGCCGAGAAGCTGGTTGAGTTCAATGCCGTCGTTGAAGCGGCGCGGCAGCACCTTGCCACCCCGGAGGGATTGCACGACGCGGTGCGGCGTATCCGGGCACGGCTGACCGAAATCCGCGAAAGCGCGTTCCCGGTCATCACTACCGGGCTCGCCGCGATGGATGAGCAGAACCAGCGGCTCGATGACGAGATCGCGTTCATGCGTATGGCGCTGAAGCTCGGCGTCGCTCTGCCGCAGCCGCAGCCGGAGGGCGAGCCGGTGCCGTTCTCGGAGTTGGTCGAGACCTGGGTGCAGCGGCGCGGCAAGGCTACATCATCAAAGGCGCTGGGTGCAGCAAAACGCGCGGTGATCGCGGCGACCCGGAAGCGCAGCCCGAAGGGCCTCGCGGAATGGCTCGGCCACAATGACGCCCGCAACGTCGAGCCGAAGCACCTGCAAGGCTACCTCGATTACCTCCTCGACTGGACGCACCCGAAGACCGAGGAGCCATTGGCCCCGAAGACCATCGAGGACCGCATCATCTATGTAAAGCGGGTGTTCCGCGTCACTCACAAGGCAAAACCCGACAAATTGCCGATCAACCCGGCGGCGGACCTCTCCTATACCGGCGAAACGCGCAACGAGCGACGTGACTTCGCCCCGGCCGAACGGGTGGATATCGCTCGGCATGCGCTCCAGGCCGAGCCGATCATTCGCATCCCCAACCGCATCGCCGATCTGCATGGCTGCCGGCTGGCGGAAGTGGTGGAGGCTGATACCCGCGACATCGAGGTTGTCGATGGCGTCGGCGTCGTCTTCCATGTCCGCTACGACTATCGCCGCCTGACCAGCCCGAACCGCACGCTCAAAAACGCAGCGTCCGCCCGTCCCTTTGTCGTGCATCGGGCCGTCGCCGACGATCTCTTGGCCTATCGCGATTTCGTCGTCGCGCAATACGGGCATGGTGCGCTGTTCCACCTGGAGCCCGACAAGGACGGCCGGATTAATGACAAGGCGTCGGCTATTATCATGGACTGGCTGCGCAATGTCGTTGGCATCAAGGACACCAACGCGCATTTCCACTCGCACCGACATGGCTTCAAGACGATGGCCCGGCAGCACGAGGTCGAGGAACAATATGCCGATGCGATCTGCGGCCACGACAACGGTGCGACCGGCCGCAAGTACGGCCGCTACCCGTATCCGGTGCTGCGGCGGGAAATCGACCGGATACCCGATCCGCTTGCCTCGCCTGCTGCCGGGTGAATACCGGCATGACTTATCCCCTCAGTGTCGTCGTGGCTCTGTGACGCGCGGCGGCGGTAATGATGGCACCGCGCGGCCAGTCAGCAGTGCAATGCTCCACGATGATCTACCGTTCGGGGGCCAATCGTCGACGAAGGTGGCGACGAACGCACCTGCTGCGGCGCTGGCACGCAATTTCGACCGGATCGAGAAGGTCTTTCTTGGGCAACCCGGAACTGCGGATCGCCCGAAGAAGCTGGACGCGCGCCTGATCGTCCTTCGGCATGACAGTGACCCTTGTGATGACCTCGAACGGCATTGATGATTACCCCTTTCCATTTGGCCGCGCGCCGCCGCCTTTCTGCCATTCGGCGAGCCCGTAGCCTGCGTATGTGTGGACGAACAGCGGCGATCTTCCGATCCTCGACGACACCAACCTAATAGGGTCTTTGGCTATGATGACCATGCCTTGCGCCAGCAGGGCTCTCGTAATCTCCGGCCCCTTCGCGGGATGACCCTTCTGACGCAGAAACGCAACCGCTCCCGCGCGAATGTTGGCAGAGGTCGAATTGCCCTTTGTCCAGCCTCCACGTCGGCTGCTATTCGGATCGAGCGACCCGGAAGGTTCGTCTCCGGCAGAGACGCCCTCCGAACTGGACGCCGCGACCGTTCGCGGTGCATCGGCGTCGGTTAGTGAGCCGGATGGTGAAGCCGCTGTCGGCGCATCGATTCTAGAAATCGGATCACCGTATGCAACCAAACCAAGTGGGTGCGGGAGACCGCTATTCGGCTTGATACCGCGCTCGGCGGCGTAGATGTCGACCAGCCGGAGAACCGCATCGAGGGCGCGGTTGAGAAATGTTGCGTCGAGCCGCTGCCCGTGTTCGTACCCAGCGCGTGAGGGTTCGTCCTCCATCTTCAGGGCTCCATTATTCGTTGTTGATCCCGCTTGAACCCACTTGGGTCCAGTTGGAAAACCATGTGTACCCGATTGACCCCGATAGGCCGGATTCGTGTCCGGTTGGGAGCGAATGCGGCAGAAACTAAGGCTGGTAGGATTTGAACCCGAAATCCCAGGTGTCACCGGGCGTGGCAGTGGCATGCCGCAGAAATCCTACCTTTTTGCCCGAACAGATCGTGGACTGCGCGGTTCGGTTGGCATTTCGGTTGGGAGCGTCGTAGCCGCCCTGACCTCGGAAAGACGCCGCTCCAGGAATTGAGTCACGAATTGGGTGTAGAACCCCGCAGTGCTGTTCTCCAGTTTCCGCATCGCGTTGATTGCGATCTGCGGGTCAAGGTAAAGGTAGTGCTTTTCAAGGATCGTCTTGACCTCCTTGAGCGTATGGCGAGTGATACTGACAATCTCGATATCGGTGCAGCCGGCGATTGCGAGCCGCACGACCGCCGTACGCCGGAGGTCGTGAAACGTCCGATCCTCGATACCCAGCCGATCACATTCCGCCTTGAAGGCACCGTATAGCGAACCGCCGTTGGCCCAAGGCTGGCCCGTCGAATTGCACAGAATTTTCGTCGCGGCCTTTGTCTTCGGGTCGGCATCGGCAACGCCAGTTCGCCTCACCATTGCCTCGAAGATGGGCTTGAAGGGACCGACTACCGGAACCATCGCGTGCCTTGCTGGAGCGTCCGGGCGGGCGCGCTTCTCCAGTTCTCGGCAGATGAAGCTGCCGGACAACTCTCGCGGAAATACCCGGCGCAGAGCCTCAACCCCGGTCAGATGTTGAGATACTCGGAGATCAACGCAGTCCCCTTCACGCAAAGCCGTCCAGACCCCGAGCAAATAGGCTTCTACGAGGTCGGGCCGGGCTTCGGCCAGAAAGAGGGCTTCCTGCTCCCACGACCACACCTTGTCGAGCCGGGAGCTATGATTCAGTTGCTCCATGAGGGCGCACGGATTGACGTCGATCCAGCCGACCTTGAAGGACACGTTTAGGATCGCAGCAAATTTCTGGAGGTGCTGATCGGCTACACAGTCGGATGCGACACGAGGACGACCGGAGCGCGACGGTTCCAACGTTTCGCATGTGCCCAAGGCAATCGAGTCGCGCCACTCGACGATCAAGGCGCGCGTTCGTCGCAACGGTAGCGCGACCAACTTCAACGTGCCGAAGCGGTTCAGAATGGAGGGAATGACGCGCTCATAGACGCGCTTAGTGCGCCTCCCAAGTTTGTGATAATACATCGACTTCAGGAACTTTTCTTCGATCAGCCAGCCCACGGTCTCGTCTGGGAAGCCGGTGCTCAACGCCACTGTCGAGGCGTGAGCCGCGTAATACGAGGCGATGAATTCCGGCGAACCGGGTTTACCCTTTAGACGGGGTGCGCCTACGCCCTTCCAGGCGTAGTAATAATACTCCCAGCGGCCCGCTTTCTTGAGCCACTTACGGACGGGATTGACCCCTGGTGGTAGTTTTACGTGCATGGGTGGCTATCCATTCTTCGAGTGCCATCTCGGCCGACGAGGCGGCGTGACGGTCAGTGACCGTTCTGACGATGATCGTCCCGGTGACCGGGTCGACCTCGTAGCCCGACACTTCGAGCCCAGCCGCCTTCGCCGCGCGCAATGCGCGGGTCACGTCCTGCTGCCTGAAGGTCGAGCGTCCGCGCGGCACAGCTATGCCGCTCCATCGGACGCCACGACGCCGCCATTCGATCCCTCCTCCTTAAACCACTCCACAATCCCGGAGCACGGTGGAGCACAGAAGTATGGTCTAGGAAGTTTTCTCGTCAAGCGCCCTCGAAGTGATTGTGAAGAACACCGGGTCGAATGGTGGCCAGGAGTATTTCGATAGAGACTGGGTATTTCTTGGTAGATGCACACGTATATAATCAATACCAGAGTTAGTATGTGAATGACGACCCATAGGACATACAGATCAATATCCATCACGCAGACCATCCCATACGGTATTTGGGACGGATTTCGGTGTGCGCGTGTCATTGGATCACGGACTGACACGACCGACACGCACATGCTCCCCTGTCGACCGGAACCCGAAATCCAGGGAGCCGAAAATGCTCTATGAACCAGTCGGTTGCGTAGTGGTTCTTGGTACGCCGGAATTGACTTCTCCAAAGAAGAGTTGCGTTTGGCACGCGGAGACTGCTTAGTCTCCTTGTTCTCATTGAACACTCGGTCTGCACATCCAATTGGAAAGGACCGTCGAAGTGACCGGGTCGGCTCCGGTTCGTCCACAACATCTAGTGCGCGCGTACACCGAGAAGGATGTTGTCTGATAATGGATTGTATTGAAAAACACCGAGAGCAGATTTTGTCGGTGATAAAATAATCTGTCAAACTGATACAGATACAGGACAATTCAAGGAAAGAAGAGGGAAGCAGGTTGTGGTTGAGAAAAAATGTGTTAAAGTAATAATCGGCGAGTGTTCCGATACGGTCTGATAGTCGTACTGTCGGTTGACTTCTTGCAGGCTGGTCTGTATGCAATATCAGGGGGTCAGCTATGCGCAAAGAGAATGCCCCCTGGCATCGCGGTAGGGCTGATTCGGCTGGGGTCGACACTACGGCCGTGCTGATGACCTTGGTGGTCGCGGCAACGGCTTCCTCGTGGAGCCGCTGCGGAGCCCCATGGCCACTTGCGTCGCCCGCTGCCACCTGCCCGCTATCGTGGAACCGCTTGGAGGTCATGGTGCCTCCCTGGCCGCAATCACCCGGCGGATCAGATTTTTTCGTAGCCCCCTGACGACGACACCGCGCAAGGCAACTCGTAGAACCGCCGCCTCGATGCCGGTCGGCACCGCCTCGCCGAGATCGACTGCCGACAACTCGGTGTTGATCGCCGCCATCAGACCGTCGACGACGCGGTCGGCAGTCTCGCCGGTCTCTGCCTCAGCCCAAGCGACAACGATATCGCGGTCGGGCATGCCCTGGGCAACCACACGAAGATGCGACGCTCGACGGCGGCACGCCCGGCTCATGCCGCCGCTCCTTGTTCTCCAGCGATGATGCCGGAGACTGTCGACGAGAATTCCTCGTGAATGGCATGCAAGGCGCGGATCAGATCGGCACGCTTGATCCAATTCTTCTGGTGCGCCGCCGTCTCCACCCGGTCGAGATCGGTCAAATCGCGCGTCAGACCGACGATCCGGTCGAGCAGATCAGTGCACGTCGGCGAGATGATGTAGGCGAGCAGCCTTTCGGCCTTCTCGTCCCGCGCCGCCGCCGTCAAATGAAGCCGATGGTTCTCCACGATCTGCCGGCGCAGCAGATGGGTGAGCACCACGATGCGCTGCGGCGACGCGACGATAACGTTGTCCTGTAGAAAAAGCTCCTCGGCCCCGGCCGGGAATACGCTGCTGCACAGAATGGCGAAGTCGGCACCTTCGGCGAGTTGATCCGCCCGCAGCTTCTTGGTCATGGCGTTGGACCAGCGGCGGGGCGAGTAATTTTTCGAGTCGAATACGATCTTGCCGACCGGCGCGCCCCCGTGGATGACCGTCTGCACGACATCCGGCCCCTTCTTACCTCTCGCAACCCGCGTCACGCTGTCGTCGGGGAATGCCGTCTCAAGCGCCACGAACAGGTCGATCTCTGCCGGTTCGCCAAGCTGGTGCGCCGTCCTCTGCTCTAGCCGCCGCTTCATTCCTTCCAACTGCTCGGTCAGCTTCGTCTTTTCGGCGTAGGCCCGAACCTTCTCAGCGTTGACAGCCGCAGCGATCCGTCCCGCTGCGGCCTCGCGTTCGGCCTCGACCCGCGCCTTGACGATGGCGTCTCGTTCCGCAGCGGCCTTCTTCAACTGCTGTTCGGCAGCCGTCGCCGCCTTCGTCGCTTCAGCGATCTTCTTTGCCGCGCTCGTACGTTCCGCCTGGACGGCTTTCTCCTTGGCCGCGTTCAGTTCGGACTTGAACCGCTCGTGCAACGCCCTTTCGGCCTTGGCGAGCCGGACGCGCTCCTGCTCGGCGACCTCCTGACGGATGCGCTCGAATTCGGCGCGGCTGATCGCGCTGCCGCACCAAGGGCACCGCTCAGTATCTTCCCTGGCGTGGCCGTTGGGCTTATGGGTATGGCGACGCATGGGGCGTTCGTTAACGCGCATCGTGGGCATCGTATCCTCCGGGGTAAACGCTCAATATGTGTAAGTTACATTGTATGAGCGGCACCTGTCAACAGCGATTTACACATATGATGTAACCCGCTACTCTGGCGGCATGGCCGAGCCGCTCGATCAACGTGTGCAACTTGTTATTTCGCTGGGACAGATACGCGATATTGATGAATGGCGGCGCCGACAGCCCGATCTGCCGAGCCGATCCGAGGCTATCCGACGCCTGATCGAGACCGCGCTCGCAGCGGAAGCCAAATGCGAACCGCCTCAAGCATCAGATCGCAAGTGAGCCGCACGAACACGGGCCAACCCGGCGCGCGCATTATTGGCAGGGTATTGGATGTCGACGGTCGATCCCACTCCCGCAGCAGTCACAAACACGATTGAGCGGTCGGCCGGCTTGGGAACCGAGAGGATGTCAGATCATTTGGTGCTCGAAGCTGCCATGCAAGACTTCATGCGCAGTGTTGAAATAACACGGGATGTCAGATTTCAAGCAAATCTTCGGCTCTTAAGACGGCAACGCGCCTCGTCCTACGTAATTTCGTTTCTGTCTCTGTACGTGATTGCACTATCACTGATACCGAACATAATAGAGTTGAAACAATTTCAAAACCAAATTTTATTGGCGTGTTCTATAATTTTGTCAGTCTTCATTATATTTACCAGCTTGATTGACGCATCCCAAAATTTCTTCCATCAAGGTGAATTACTCCACCAATGCGCGCGCAAAATTGCAACAATCAACCATCAACTAAGGAATATAGATATTGCCGCCGATCCTGCGGCCGCAAGGAAAGAATTAGAGAGACTTCAAGATCATTATAAACAGGCACTCGACGATTGCCCCATAAACCACGACAATATGGATTTCTATCGAGAGCTTGCGTACAAGCCGCATTTGTTTGAGAGACAGTACAGTGAGGTTTGGTGCAAACAAATTTTCAGATATTGGAATAAATTCCTGGCAGTGTTCCTGAGTTGGCTATGGATAATGCCGCACCTTGTGGCTTTCGTGATAATAACTGGTTGCGTGTACTATTTTGTGTTGCGCGGTACCCCTCTGAAACCGTAGCGGGATTTACCGTTCCGACACCCGACCGTCACGGCTGAACAGTGCAGTGCGGTCGCCAGGAGACCACCGTCGAAGCAACACGACTGCCCACCGCCACGCATCCGCCTTTGCGCGATGGCAGCGGGGCTCGTCGCATTTCACGATCAACCCGATCTGCTCGATCAGCTTCCTCGCGGTCACCGATTTTCGATACGTCGAGCGCGACCCCGGCCGCATCCGCCGGCATGCCGACCAAATGCCGGCCATAGTCGACTTCGTCCCGAATATAGGTCTCGGTCGCCGACCGCCTTCAGGAACCGTGCCAGGGCCTTCTGCGGCGCCGCCCCGTCGCCATCGAGCATCCGTCGGGTGATCTGGGTCAGGCGCTCGGCGACGGCGCTCTCGGCATCCTCGCACAGCAGTCATTTCGCGGCCGGCCGGATCAGCGCGGCGCCGGGGGTGTCGAGCCGTCGCAGTTAATGATTGCCATCCGAGTTCGGTCGGGAACTCGCGCCACCCAGGCTCGACGCCTCCAGGTCGATGACGGCGATCCTCGACCCTTGCGTAACCATGATCATGAGCCATGCGGCCCAAGAAACCGGATGCCGTTGAAGTGGATCAGGTGCGTCGGCGCTTCCGCAACCCAAACCTCGGTCTCCCAGGCTATATCGGCGAGATAACGCGACATGACGGCCCGTGAGGGGAAGGCCGTCACATACACAAGGCCCGCTGTCGAACCTGCGAATAACTGCATCAATTCTTCATGTCTTTTAGCGTCAACCGGGCCATGGCTCGTGACAAACTCGACCAGCAGAAGCCAGTTACGCTCGGTATAATACAGGACGACATCAGGCATTTTGCCATGGCTATCCACGAAAACGCCAAGCCTCGCCAACAACTCGGCATCAAAATATCCGAATTTGTCCCCCGTATCGCCCGCATAGATTAGGATACTGTCTGGGGCGAAGCGCGGCGCAAACTCCTCGATGATCGCACGGATTAACTCGCTGTGCTCTCCGGGGCTCAAGTTGATGCCGCTACCCTCAGTGATCCGAACGGGAATGCAATTCATCTCCCGCTCGCGTGCATAGCGGTCGGCGAGGGTTTGCCATTGTTCAAGGTAGCGGGCGAGCGCGACATCCCACTCCGCGCGGCCGTAAAAACGCAGGAGAGCGAGAGCGTCCGGCGATATCTGGTACACGGCCCGCGGGCTGTTGACTGGCCGTGTGGGGTCGTCGGGGTTGTAGAGCGCAAGGCCCGCCTGCACAAACTGGTGCATGGTTTGGCGCCGCACCGTCTCGCGCGTGTTAGGCGCGTAGTCCTTGCCGTAATGCTCCCGGAACCAGTCCATCATTGGTGTGATGCCCATGAGCGGCGCACCAGCTTGGTACCAGTCCTGATCCGGCCGCAAATCGACTAAGGCGAGGAGGGCCAGAGCGGAACGCTCATTTCGTTGCGCGCGGGGCAGCCCCAAGTCAGCGAGGATCTGTAGAGCCGCGTCAATGTTCGGATGTGGCATGAAGGTCTGCTACCTGCTCGTCGATGGCTTCCTGGGAAGAGTTCGGGTTTTCCTTGGCCCAGCCTCCGAGTTTCGTCAGCGCCTCTCGGCTTGGGTAGGGTAGGGTCCGGAGGTCCGTCGCGTTGACCTGAGTATGTCCATTGAATTGCCGGAAAAATTGATCGATTGCAGTGGTATTCAGGTAGACAGCGAGCCCACGCGCCAGTTCTTCCGACAGTGGTCCACGTCGCTCGTGCAGAACATTCAAATGATTCTCGAAGCCGATCATTTCGGCGTCAAGAACCGCCGGATGATCGACGACGTTTGCAACGACGCGGCGACGCTCCTCCTTGGAGGAGAACCGGCGTACCACAGCATAAAATCCGGCCGGGAACAGCCACTTCATTGTGCTCTGGTTGAAGCAGATCGCGTTCGGCTTCTTCATGTCAGGCTTGGGCCACCGAAGCCCCTGGCGCGTGAAGTGGCCAGGATAGAGCAATGGCACCGTGCCGGGTGCTGGCTCGCTGCAAAGCTCTTTCCGCAATCGGAAATCGACGACGGGGCCGGTTGAGACGGATATCCCCAATTCGCCTAGCCGATAATCGAAGGTCCGATTGACGAAAGGTTTGGCGGTCGCACCGGGGGTCGGGATGTGGATGAACTGCTCCGAATCCTCGGGAAAGACGATGCCGCTAAACGGATACGCGATCTCATTGTAATCGGAAAAAGAATCGTCGGTCGATGTAGATATCGTCACGTCGCCCTGCTGTACACCGCGCGTCAGGCGAATAATAATGTTCTCTTGCAGCACCCCATCTCCCTTGAATACCTTATTTCGGGCTTCAAAAAGGTGGATGTGGCGAATAGCGGCGCGAGCGAACATGAACCGCCGAAAGGGCTGATAATACGGGCCGTTGCAGAAGCTACGAGGGATGATGGCAACGACCTCACCACCCTGCTCCATGAGATCAATGACGAGGCCAAGAAAGCCTGTATAGAGATTGACCGTTTCGAGACCAATCAAACGCAGAAAAGCACGATGATCTGAACCAGTATTAATCTTCTTGTAAGGTGGATTCAGTATTGCATGAGTATATCGTTGCCCCTTGCCTAGCCGCAACATCGTCGCGGCCTCCTTAATGAAATCTCCTTCAAATACTTGTGCCACGACGCCGCTCTGGCTGAGTTCCTCGGAAAATTTGTGCAATTCGCCGAGCATAGCGGAGTCGAATTCGTAGATGTGTGCCGCAATTGAAGCGTGATCGCCCTGGTAGCGCCAGCGCCGGACGAAAGCCTCTGTCAGCGATCCCTTCCCGGCTCCCGGATCGAGGAGCCGGATTTTCTCCGGAAGCTGCGGGAACAACGCCGCCATGAAGAGCGCGGTATTTTCTGGCGTCAGATGTTGCCCAAGCGCCTCTTGGCGCGAGCGAGGCCGCGCCGGCATTGCTTCGGCGGAAATATGGCCGAGCAAGTCTGGGATCGCTGCTGCCGTCGTTGGGTTCGACATGATATCGCTGGAGTCTACCACACCCTCTGCCCCGTTAGGATCATCGAGGCCACGCCGCGTCGCCCGGTGGTCATGCATGGGATTCAGCCCAACGAATCGACACGACAGCCCGGCCCTTCGGGTCGCATTCCCGGCACCGCAGCCGAGGCGCCAGATCAATGACCCTGCCGTCCCACCCGAGCGCCCTCACGCCCCTGGTGACGCTGAAGGCTTCGCCAGCACCTCGGCGCCGATGGTTGAGGCGAAGACTTCGCCGGCCGCAGCAACGGGGTTCCGTGAACTCGGCTGGAGCTTTGCAGCCCATGCATCAGGGCGCTTGCAGGGATCATCTCGTCGTGACCGCAGGCGCCGCATTCGACCTGCTCGCGTCGCCGCCGCAGGAGGTGGCGCCGGACGAAATCGCCCGGCCGGAGATCGGCAACCCGCGCAGCCTGCCCGATCCTGGAGGGCCAAGGCGGATGAGCCTTCAGAGATGGCCCGTGAGGATTGCGATGCCAGCGACCGCCATCGCACTTCCGGTCACACGGAGAATGCGCGTTCCATAGGTATTGCTTAATCGACCGATTAAAAGCCCCATGCCAATTCCCAATGCGTGGAGGCTCGCCGTAGCCAGCACAAAACCAATCCCATACTCAAGACCCGAGGTAGAGTCGGGCATCTCAGCACCATGAGCGTGGCCGTGAAAGATGGCGAAAAAGCCCACCAGAACCATCGCGGCAGCAGCAGGTATGTGGAACCCGAAGGCGACCGCGATCCCGAGCACCACCACGGAGAGGCCGATCCCGATCTCGACGAGAGGCAGGTTGATCCCTGCCATTGCGAGAGCACCGCCCAGGACCATCATCGATACGAACGACAGAGGGACCAGCCAGAGAGCGCGTCCTCCGAGATGGGCGGCAAAAAGGCCAACGGCGACCATTGCCAAGATGTGGTCGATGCCGCTGATGGGGTGTGTGAAGCCGTGGATCAAGCCGTTCGTATCACCGACGCCGGTATGCGCGTAGGCGGCGGTCGATGCGACAACCAGCGCGACAGCGGACAGAGCTAACCGATTCATGCTCACCCTCTCATGCTTCGGGCGACCCAAATATCCGGGCGAAGTCTTGGCGTAAGTTGCTTCTCGGCAACGATTCCAAATGCGAGACCGAGCGTCGTCCACAGCACGGCCTCAAGGCCAAGCGAGGCGAGGCGGAAGTTCCACAAGGCGGTCGCCGAGAAGTCAGCAGGGACCTCGTTCACGGAGGGTAGGATCGACATCACGACGGCAACCACGATCACATAGGATGCCCCCGCCACAAGGGCGCTATTCCAGTTGCCGAGACGGCGCACCAATAGCCGGGCGGTCGAGATGGCCGCGACAGCCGCAATCACCGACAGAGCGATCATCGTAAAGTAGAGCGCCGTCCTCGATCCGATGGTTTCCGGGTCGCCGATTGACGGTGGGTTCGCTGGGTATTTGATTTGCGGAACCAGGATCAGGGCGACAAAGCCTGAGACCGCGAGCACCGCCGCCGTTCCCCGCGCGCTTAGCTCTCCGATCCGGCCATAGGCATAGGCGAATGCGAGGGAAAAAATGCCGCCGACCGCGCAGCTATAGACAGCCATGCCTGTCAAGAGCCCGATGGTGCCCTGGACGGCTCGGCTCACCAATTCCGGCTCATGGGCTTCCCCGGCCATTTGGTGTATGTGTTCTTCAAAGCCGATAGCGAGATTAACTTGAGGTTCGCCGAACACCCACGCGAACCCGAAAGCGAGCAAACCGGCCAGGAGACCGACCAGCATGCCCCTCGTAAGCAGCGCCCTCACCATGGGACCCGCTATCCCGCGTTAATGGCAGGGAAACCCGAGAAGGTGCCGTCCATCATGGACGAATTCATGGATATACATGCCGGGGAAGACCGAGGTCGCCCCCTGTTCGGCACCAACGAAGTAGAGGGCAGCAAGGAAGATCAGCCCACCGAAGATCGCCCACGGTAGGATTTCCCTGACCGGAATGGAGGCAGGCTTCGTGGCCGGTGCGAAAGAGGCGGTGGTCATCAGATCATCTCCGGGGATCGTGCGTCCCGTAGGGTGGGGCAGGTCAGGGACAGGTCTGACTTCCGGCGCGGAACACCAATGAGCCGGTTACAGTGGCGCGACCGTGCCGGAATTGCACCGGCTTCCGTCCCTACTCTCGCACAGGATCGAAGTGATCCGGCTGACTGTCAACCTCGAAAGCGAGCGTCACAACCGGCCCGCAATATATGCCCGACTTGACGTGCCGGAATTCATGACGCCCACCATCGACACAACGGTGCGGCCCTTCGCGTCGCATACCCGGCACCGCAGCCGAGGCGCCAGATCGGTGATCCTCTCCTCCGGCCGGAGCCGCAGGCCATTCATCAGGGCGCTCGCCGGGATCATCTCATCGTGATCGGTTGGCGCCGCATTCCGGCCGGACGAAATCGCACGTTCCGAGATCGCTGACGCGGGCCGTGTAGAAGGGCACCATTACTGCGCTGCGCCCGAGCGGGTGCAGCCGTCATGAGTGTGCGATAATAGCGCGATGGCACGGGTCAGGATCAGCATCGTTTTCGAGTCCGGCGCTCGTATCGGCCCCGGTAAGGTGAAACTGCTCGAAAGCATCCGCAACACCGGGTCGATATCCGCCGCCGCCCGCGACATGGGCATGTCGTACAAGCGAGCCTGGGTGCTGCTCGACAGCATGAACCAAGCCTTCACCGAGCCCGTAACCACCGCTGCGTCCGGTGGAGCCGGTGGTGGCGGCGCTGTCTTGACTCCGTTCGGCATCGAAGTCCTCGAACGCTACCGACGCATTGACGAACAGGCTGCGAAAATTGCGGCCGATGACATGGCGGCGCTAAAACAGCGCGCTCGGCCGGACGCCGGCCCCAAGGTCTGAAGGCGCGGATTGGCGCTATGGTATAATTGTCATAGCGCATGTGGTTCGCTATGGTGCCTGTGCCATAGCGGACGAGCCGACGCATGACGACCTCGGTAGTGACAGCGAAGGCACCTTCCCTGGCGGGATGGCGCGCAATCACGATAGCGCTGGGCTGCGCCTTGCTGATCGGCGGCATTGGCGGTCTGATCGGTCTGGGTGGCGGCGAATTTCGGTTGCCCCTCCTGGTCGGCCTGATCGGTTTCACCGCACGCGGCGCGGTGCCGATGAATCAGATTTTGAGCCTCATCACCCTGATCACGGCGCTGGTCATGCGATGGCAAACCGGCTCGCTGGTCGAGGTCGGCACATTTGCCCCGGCCGTGGTCGCTCTCGGCGTCGGCGGAATGACGGCGGCATGGTTCGCGGCTCGACTACTCGCGCACGTTTCCGATCATCGCCTCGAACGCGCGATTGCCATCCTCTTGATGGCGATTGGTGTGTTGCTGATCGGCGAACGGATTCTACCCGCTGGCTTGCCGGCTCTGGTGCCGGCCGATGTCGGCGCGCAAATCGTCGTCGGGATTGCTCTCGGTCTATGCATCGGGACAGCCAGCACATTCCTCGGCGTCGCAGGCGGCGAGCTTCTGATCCCGACGCTGATCTTCGTCTTCGGCGCCGACATTCACACGGCGGGGAGCGCCGTTCTGTTCATCTCAATTCCGACCGTCTGCATGGGGCTGTTTCGGTACGGCCGCATGGGGCTGCTGCCCGGTCGGTCAACACTGCTGCTGATCGGCGCACCAATGGGAATCGAGAGCCTTGTCGGAGCGGCTGCGGGTGGAGCCTTCGCGGGGTCCACATCGGCCGAGGCGCTGAAGCTGCTGCTCGGTCTGATCCTGGTGGCTGCGGCGTTCAAGGCATTCTGGCGACATCCCGTCGCGCCGGGGCCAGCCCGGCGATAGCCCGAAATTCGGGCGCCGAGGATAAACCCACCTGACCGCTCGTCCCGGATTGCGAGGGGATACTTCCGGGGATACACTCGTTGCGTTCTCGGCAGAAACGCTCAATTGTGGCCCGTCATGGCCGGGTCAAGCCCGGCCGAGGGGTTTCAACGGCAATCAGCGCGTCAACTCGCGCATGGCACGGTCGATGCCGTCGAGGGTCAGCGGGAACATGCGGTCTTCCATCAGCGCCCGGATCATGCCGATGCTGGTGGTGCCGCCCCAGTATTTCTCGGGCACCGGGTTGAGCCAGACTGCTTTCGGATAGGCGTCGAGCAGCCGCTGCATCCACACCGCGCCGGGCTCCTCGTTCCAGCGCTCGACGCTGCCGCCCTCCTTCTGGATCTCATAGGGGCTCATGCTGGCGTCGCCGACCAGCACGGCCTTGTGTCCGGGATCATAGGTGCGCAGGATTTCCATCACCTCGATCTGCTCGACATGGCGCCGGCGCGAATCTTTCCACACCGTGTCGTAGAGGCAGTTGTGGAAATAGAAATGGACGAGGTGCTTGAACTCGCCGCGCGCCGCCGAGAACAGCTCCTCGCAGATCCGCACATGGTCCTCCATCGACCCGCCGACATCGAGGAAGAGGAGGAGTTTCACCGCGTTGTGCCGTTCTGGCACCATCTTCAAGTCGAGCCAGCCGGCATTGTGCGCGGTCGAGCGGATCGTGCCCGGGAGGTCGAGCTCCAATTCGGCGCCTTCGCGGGCAAACCGGCGCAGGCGGCGCAGTGCCAGCTTGATGTTGCGGGTGCCGAGTTCGACGGTGTCGTCGAGGTTGCGGAACTCGCGGCGGTCCCACACCTTGACCGCGGTGCGGTTGCCGCCCTTGCCGCCGATGCGCACCCCCTCGGGGTTGTAGCCCGCATTGCCGAACGGCGAGGTTCCGGCGGTGCCGATCCATTTCTTGCCGCCCTGGTGGCGCCTCTGCTGCTCGGCGAGCCGCTGCCGCAACGTCTCCATCAGCTTGTCCCAGCCGCCGAGCGCCTCGACAAGGGCTTTTTCCTCCGCGGTCAGATAGCGCTCGCCGAGCTTCCGCAGCCACTCCTCGGGCAATTCGGTCTGCGGGTCGGACGGGGTTTCGATGCCGTTGAAGCACTGCCCGAACACCCGGTCGAAGCGGTCGAGATGGCGCTCGTCCTTGACGAGGGCGGCGCGCGCCAGAAAGTAGAACTCGTCGATGTCGAAGCGCGCGACCCCCTGCCGCATCGCCTCCATCAGCGTCAGGTACTCGCGCAGCGAAGCCGGCACCTTGGCCGCGCGCAATTCGAGGAAGAATGAGATGAACACGCTAATGCCCTGTCATTCCGGGGCGCGGCGCAGCCGAGAACCCGGAATCCGATATTCCAGAGGCCGGTGTGTTCATGGGTTCCGGGCTTCCGCGCTACGCGCGGTCCCCGGAATGACGTCCGAGGTCATCACCCGCGCTCGCGCCGGTTGAGAAAGGCGAGGCGCTCGAACAGGTGGACATCCTGTTCGTTTTTGAGGAGTGCGCCGTGCAGCGGCGGGATTAGCTTTTTCGGGTCGCGGCTGCGCAGCACCTCGGGCGGGATGTCTTCGACGAGGAGCAGCTTCAGCCAGTCGAGCAGCTCCGAGGTCGAGGGCTTTTTCTTCAGCCCCGGCACGTCGCGGATGTCGTAGAAGATGGTCAGCGCCTCGTGCACCAGATCGTGCTGCAATCCCGGGAAATGTACGTCGATGATGCGCTGCATCGTGTCGCGGTCGGGGAAGCGGATGTAGTGGAAGAAGCAGCGGCGCAGAAAAGCGTCGGGCAGCTCCTTTTCGTTGTTCGAGGTGATCATCACGATCGGGCGCTGCTTGGCGACGATCGTCTCTTTGCAGCTCGTAGACGAAGAACTCCATGCGGTCGAGTTCGAGGAGGAGGTCGTTCGGGAACTCGATATCCGCCTTGTCGACCTCGTCGATCAAGAGGACCGGCGCCGCCTCCGCCGTGAAGGCGTCCCACAGCTTGCCCGGCTTGATGTAGTTGGCGATGTCGTGCACCCGCTCGTCGCCGAGCTGGCCGTCGCGCAGGCGCGACACGGCGTCATATTCGTAGAGCCCCTGCTGCGCCTTGGTGGTCGATTTGATGTGCCAGGTGATCAGCTCGCGGCCGAGCGCCTTGGCGACCTCATGCGCCAGCATGGTCTTGCCGCTGCCGGGCTCGCCCTTGACGAGCAGCGGCCGCTCGAGCGCGATCGATGCGTTGACGGCGACCTGCAGATCCTGCGTCGCGACATAGGTGTCGGTGCCCTCGAAACGTTGCATTTCCTGTGCTGTCCGTTGCCGTGAATCCAGTTTTGTCATTGCGAGCGAAGCGAAGCAATCTCGCGCAAGACCGTGTTCGGTCGACGAGATTGCTTCGTCGCTACGCTCCTCGCAATGACAGTCTTTTCTTCTATTCCTGCGCCGCGAACCAGAGCGGGCAATTGTAGTCGATCGTCACCTCGTCGCCCGCCGCGATCGGCACCAGCGCCACGAGATCGAGCGTCGTTTGCGCGAGATTGCGCCTGACGCGGGCGCGCGGCCGCCGCGAATGGTTGCACAGCGCGACGAGGCCGAGCGCGACCGCGCCGGTCCCGTCGCCATCGGGGTCGCCGTCCCAGTGGAAATAATAGTCGTGCAGGATGGTCCGATCGAGCAGCGGGCAATCGCCGGCCGGTACGATGATGACCGGGGCCGCCTCGATCACCGTCCCCGCGGCGATCGGCGCTGAGGCGAAAATACCGCGGCCCTTCACCGGGTCGCTGCGGATTTCGAGGCGGTCGTCGGGGACGGGCCGCAAGCTGTCAGGGGCGCGCACGCTGCGCACCGCGGACGCGGCCATCAGGGGCTCCGCCAGGCTCAGGCGTGATCGCGCGGGCGGTCGCCGGCGCCGACCGAGGCGGCCCCGGCCGCCGCGCTGGAGGGCGGCGTCACCTGCGGCGGCGGGGTCGTGACGACTTCCTCGTCAGGCTCCCTCATGCCGGCCTTGAATGCCTTGATGCCTTTGGCGAAGTCGCCCATGACGCTGGACACCTTGCCCTTGCCGCCAAACAACAGCACGCCCACCCCGATCACGAGCAGCCAGTGCCATATACTGAGAGAACCCATCAGACGACCCCAGACGCTGAACGTCGCAGCAGTTTATCAGACATCGCACGAATCTGCCGGGCGAATCGGCCCTCCCGATCGCGCGGACGCGGTCGCTGTGTCACGAGGTCGTGCCGATTGCCCGAAAATCAAGCCCAAAGCGGCTTCAGTGGCTAGCTGTCGCCCATGCGCAGCGCCGCGATGAAGGCCGATTGCGGGATGTCGACCTTGCCGAACTGGCGCATCCGCTTTTTGCCTTCCTTCTGTTTTTCCAGAAGCTTGCGCTTGCGGGTCACGTCGCCGCCATAGCATTTCGCGAGCACGTCCTTGCGCAGCGCCTTGACGGTCTCGCGCGCGATGACCCGGCCGCCCAATGCCGCCTGGATCGCGATCTGGAACAATTGCCGCGGGATCAGGTCCTTCAAGCGCTCGCACAAGGCGCGGCCGCGGCGCTCGGCCTCGTTTCTGTGGACGATGATCGACAGCGCATCGACCGGCTCGCCATTGATCAGGATGTTCATCAGTACGAGGTCGCCGGGGGCGTAGCCGTCGAGCTGATAATCGAAGCTGGCATAGCCGCGGCTGACCGATTTGAGGCGGTCGTAGAAATCGAAGACGACCTCGTTCAGCGGCAGGCGGTAGACAACCATCGCGCGGCTGCCGGCATAGGTCAGGTCGAGCTGTGCTCCCGCGCCGCTCTTCGCAGAGCGCAAGGACCGGGCCGAGATAGGTGTCGGGGACCAGCACGGTCGCCTTGATCCACGGCTCCTCGATATGGTCGATCCGCACCGGGTCCGGCATGTCGGCCGGGTTGTGCAGGTCGAGCACTCGGCCGTTCCTCTGATGCACCCGGTAGACGACCGAGGGCGCGGTCGTGATCAGATCGAGGTCGAACTCGCGCGCCAGCCGCTCCTGGATGATTTCGAGGTGCAACAGGCCGAGGAACCCGCAGCGGAAGCCGAAGCCCAGCGCCACCGAGGTTTCCGGCTCGTAAATGAAGCTCGCATCGTTGAGGCGCAGCTTGCCAAGGCTGTCGCGCAAGCGCTCGTAATCGGCCGAATCGGTCGGGAAGAGACCGCAGAACACCACCGGCTGCACCGGCTGGAAGCCGGGCAGCGGAAGGGCGGCCGGCCGCCGGTCTTCGGTGATCGTGTCGCCGACCCGGCAATCGGCGACGGTCTTGATCCCGGCGGTGATAAAGCCGATCTCGCCCGGCCCCAATTCGGGCACCGCGACCCCTTTCGGGGTGAAGACGCCGACCCGCTCGACCTGGTGCGAGGCGCCGCTTGCCATCAGCCGGACCTTCTGGCCGACGGTGAGCGCGCCATCCTTGACCCGCACCAGGATGACGACGCCGAGATAGGGGTCGTACCAGCTGTCGACGAGGAGCGCCTTCAACGGCGCCGCTCTGTCGCCTTGCGGCGGCGGCAGCCGGTGCACCAAGGCTTCGAGCACATCCGCGATGCCGAGCCCGGTCTTGGCCGATATCAGCAGCGCGTCCGCGGCATCGAGCCCGATCACGTCCTCGATCTGCTGCTTGACCCGGTCGGGTTCGGCGGCCGGCAGGTCGATCTTGTTCAACACCGGCACGATCTCGTGCCCGGCGGCGACCGCCTGGTAGACATTGGCGAGGGTCTGCGCCTCGACCCCCTGGCTGGCATCGACCACCAGGAGCGAGCCCTCGCAGGCGGCGAGCGAGCGGCTGACCTCATAGGCGAAATCGACATGGCCCGGCGTGTCCATCAGGTTGAGGACGTAATCCTCGCCGTCCTTCGCCCGGTAGAGGAGCCGCACGGTCTGGGCCTTGATCGTGATGCCGCGCTCGCGCTCCAATTCCATCGTGTCGAGCACCTGCTCGCGCATCTCGCGCGCCTCGAGCCCGCCGCAGGCCTGGATCAGCCGGTCGGCGAGGGTCGACTTGCCGTGGTCGATATGCGCGATGATCGCGAAGTTGCGGATATGGCTGAGCGGCGTCATGCGCGCCGAACATAGGGCACGGCCCGGCGCCGGATCAACGCGGTGGCGGCGTATGCAGTCAGCATGCTGCGAGGGGGATGCCGAGGGCCTGTGCCGCAGCAAGAAGACGATTGTCATAGCTTGCCAATTCGATCGTCTCGCCATTGCTGCCGCAGAAAATCCATCGTTGCGAGGTGCAAGGCCATCCAGAGTTCGAACCTGGAGGCGGAAACGGGCGCAACGCACGTGCCAGACGGTCTCGGCTCAGCTCGACGAAGTCGATGCTTCGGAGCATGGCCGCGATCTCAGCGCGATGGGTTTCCCCGATGCCTCGTCGCGAAAGCACGGTTCCAGATCTCGTATTCCAGCAATCGGCTTGAAGACAGCCGCTCCGCCGCCCACAACGTCTCGGGAGGAGTGCGTGGTTCGGTCAGCACAGAGGCGAGGGCGACCGAGCTGTCGATATAGATCACCAGCGATCTTCCCGATCCTTGTCGAGATCGGCGAGCAATTGTTCCAGCGTGTATCCGGGAATTGGTTTGCGCGGAGGCGGCTTGCCGCTGCGGTCGGTCGCCGGGGCTGATCCACCCCTCGCGAATGCCCCGTTCGAGCACCGACTCGGCTCTGCCTTCATGCTGTGGTCGTGGTGGCACAATCTCGGCGACCGTACGGCCGCGGTCGGTGATCGACGACGTCTCGCCGGCGGCGGCGAGCGCACGTATTCGCTGAGCTTGTTCTTCAGCATTTTCAGGCCGACGGTGCGCATCGAGTGAAAGTAGCCTCTGGAAGCTACCTGGTCAATCGAATAGCCGGCAGACGGCGGCGGCCAATCGGCGTTACACTGCAACGCCACGAGATCGGCGATTCGCGGCGAGGTCGTTGCGTGAGTGGGGCCGAGGATACATCGCTGTCGCCGGCGCACTGGGCCGCGACAGGCACCGCCGCGGCCCCTGCCGGCGCGCCGCCGCGGCGCCGCCTGTTCCGCAAATATGCGCTGTTGTTCATCGCGCTGGTCGGCGCCGCGCTGCTCATCAACAGCGCCTTCGATTTCTGGTTTTCCTATCAGGAGAACAAGGCGGCGCTCATCCGCGTCCAGCAGGAGAAGGCGGATGCGGCGGCAGCCCGGATCGAGGAGTTCATCGACGAGATCGAACGCCAGATCGGCTGGACGACGCATGCGCAATGGGCCTCGGGGCCGCTCGACCAGCGCCGCCAGGATTATTTCCGCCTGTTGCGCCAGGTGCCGGCGATCACCGAGTTGTCGCAGCTCGACGCAGAGGGCAAGGAGCAGCTCAAGGTCTCGCGCCTGTCGATGGACGTGGTCGGCAGCGGCGAGGATTTCTCGCAAAAGCCCGGCCTTTATCGAGGCCAAGGCCAACCACATCTGGTTCAGCCCGGTTTATTTCCGCAAGGAATCCGAACCGTACATGACCGCTGGCGATGGCGCGCGAGGGCAGGAATGCCGGGGTCACCGTCGCCGAGATCAATCTGAAGCTGATCTGGGACGTCATCACCGCCTTGAAGATCGGCGAAGGCGGCTACGCCTATGTCGTCGACGGGCATGGCCGCCTCATCGCCCATCCCGACATCAGCCTGGTGCTGCGCGACACCGATCTGTCGAAGCTGCCGCAGGTCGCGGCGGCGCTGGCGCAGGCGCCGGGGGCGCGCGGCGATAAGCCGGAAGCGACGATCGCGCGCAACCTCGCCGGGCGCAACGTGTTGACCGCGCATGCCGCGATCGCCCCGCTCGGCTGGCGGGTGTTTGTCGAGGTGCCGCTCGCCGAAGCCTTGGCGCCGCTCTATGCCGAGGCCTTGCGCACGCTGGCGCTTGCTCGCTTTCGGGCTGATCGCGGCGACGCTGGTCGCGCTCGTCATCGCCCGCCGCATGACCGGCCCGATCCAGAGCGATCGCCGAGGGGGCCGAGCGGATCGGCGCCGGCGAACTCGAGCGGCGCATCGAGATCCACACCGGCGACGAACTGGAAGCCCTCGCCGAGCAGTTCAACCGCATGGGCGCGGACCTCCAGAAATCCTATGCCGAATTGGAACAGCGGGTCAGGGACCGCACCGCCGAACTCTCCGAATCGCTCGACCAGCAGACCGCGACCGCCGAGGTGCTGGGCGTCATCAATTCCTCGCCCGGCGACCTCGCGCCGGTGTTCGACGCGATGCTCGACAAGGCGATGGACCTCTGCGGGGCCGCGTTCGGCACGCTGTGGACCTTCGACGGCGAGTCCTATCACGCGGCTGCGCTCCATCGCGTGCCGAAGGCCTACGCTGATTTTCAGCAACAAGCCCCCATCCGCGCGGACCCGAGTTCAAAGTCGGTTTTGGGACAGCTCGCCGCCGGGAGCGCCATTGCTCAAATCCTCGACGCCGCCGCCGAGACGGCATACCGCGACAGTCCCGCGGCGCGCGCCCTGATCGAGCTGGGCGGCGCCCGAACGGTGGCCGGGGTGCCATTGCGCAAGGACGCGACACTACTCGGCGCCATCACGATCTACCGCCAGGAAGTCCGGCCGTTCACCGACAAGCAGATCGCGCTGCTGCAGAACTTCGCGGCGCAGGCGGTGATCGCGATGGAGAACGCGCGGCTCATCACCGAGACGCGCGAGGCCTTGGAGCAGCAGACCGCGACCGCCGAGGTGCTGCAGGTCATCAATTCCTCGCCCGGCGACCTCGCGCCGGTGTTCGACGCGATGCTGGAAAAGGCGACACAGCCTCTGCGGCGCCGCATTCGGTGCACTGCTGACTTATGACGGCGAGCGCTTCCGGCCCGTCGCCGGACACGGCGGGTCCGCCGAGTTTGCCGAGGTGATCGGGCGAGCACGGCTTTCCGCCCCGGCCGGCCGGCGCGTTATGGACGGCTGATGCGCGGCGATCCGTTCGCTCAGATCGACGACGTGGCCGAAGTCGCGGCGCAGCATCCGGACGAGTCGCTACTGCGCGCGCTCGTCGAAGTCGGCGGCGTCCGCACCGCAGCTGGTCGTGCCGCTGCGCAAGGACGAGGCGCTGCTTGGCGCCATCACTGCCTATCGCCAGGAGGTGCGGCCGTTCACCGACAAGCAGATCGCGCTGTTGCAGAATTTCGCGGCGCAGGCGGTCATCGCGATGGAGAACGCGCGGCTGATCACCGAGACGCGCGAGGCGTTGGAGCAGCAGACCGCGACCGCCGAGGTGCTGCAGGTCATCAACTCCTCGCCCGGCGATCTCGCGCCGGTGTTCGATGCGATGCTCGACAAGGCAGCCGACTTATGTGCGGCCGAAGTGGGCGTACTCTGTTGACTTACGAGCGACGAGCATTTTCAGGCTGCTGCGCTGGCACGGTGAACCGACGCCTCTCGCGAGACTTCCTGACCCGGGAGCCGCTGCGGCCTAGCCCCGATACGCGGGTCGGGGCGGATCGGCTCGGCGAACGCCGACTGATACACATCGCTCGATGTAGCGTCGAGGCGAAAGCTATAACCAGGGTGATCCGCTCGCCGTCGCTTCTGTCGAGCTTGGCGGCATTCGCACTTTGCTGGCGGTACCGCTGCGTGAAGGAAGGATCGTTACTCGGCGCTTTCACCATCTACCGCCAGGAGGTGCGGCCGTTCTCCGACAAGCAGATCGCGCTGGTGCAGAATTTCGCCGCGCAGGCGGTGATCGCGATGGAGAATGCGCGGCTGATCACCGAGACGCGCGAAGCATTGGACCAGCAGACCGCGACCGCCGAAGTCTTGCAGGTCATCAATTCCTCGCCCGGCGACCTTGCGCCGGTGTTCGAAGCGATCCTGGAGAAGGCGCACAGCCTCTGCGAAGCTCCTCGCGGGGCATTGCTTCTCTACGATGGCGAGTATGTTCGTGCGGTCGCCGTTCGCGGCTTCGCGGGGGAGTTCGCGGATTGGCTGCGCCAGGGGATTCCCGGATCGGAAACGCAATTCGAAGCACCATTGCGGGCGGGTGAGCGCTTTGTCCACATCCCCGATCAGGCGGAATTGGATCACCCGACCGCGCGGGCGGGCACTCTTGCCGGCACCCGCACATTGCTTACGGTGCCGCTGCGCAAAGGCGACGCGCTGCTCGGAGTGATCGTTGCCGCGCGTACCGAGGTGCGGCCGTTCTCCGACAAGCAGATCGCGCTCCTCGAAAACTTCGCGGCGCAGGCGGTGATCGCGATGGAGAACGCGCGGCTGATCACCGAGACGCGCGAAGCCTTGGAGCAGCAGACCGCGACCGCCGAGGTGCTTGCAGGTCATCAATTCCTCGCCCGGCGACCTCGCCCCGGTGTTCGACGCGATGCTGGAGAAGGCGCACAGCCTGTGCGGGGCGCCGAGCGGCAGCTTGCAGATCTACGATGGCGAGCGGTTTCGCGCGGTGGCGACGCGCGGTCTAGCGGAGCCGTTCGCGGCAATATCTGCGCCAGGGGTTTCGCCCCGACGCGGATGACCAGTCGTATGCTAAGCCGGCGGATCGTGTCATCCAGATCGCCGATGAGGCTGAGACCGTCGCGCACTTGGCGCCCGACAGTGTAAGCCGCGCCGCTGTCGATCTCGCCGGCACCCGCACAGTGCTGTTTGTTCCGCTGCGCAAGGACGATACCTTCCTCGGCCGCATCGTCGCCGCTCGCCACGAGGTGCGGCCGTTCTCCGACAAGCAGATCGCGCTGTTGCAGAACTTCGCGGCGCAGGCGGTCATCGCGATGGAGAACGCGCGGCTGATCACCGAGACGCGCGAGCGCACCCGCGATCTTCAGGAATCGCTCGAATACCAGACCGCGACGAGCGACGTACTGAAAGTCATCAGCCAGTCGACATTCGATCTGCAACCGGTGCTGGATACGCTGGTCGAAACCGCCGCGCGGTTGTGCGACGCCGAAATGGGGCATCTCGCCGTCCGCGAAGGCGAAGCTTATCGCTATGTGGCCACGTCTTCGCTCAACCCCGAGTGGCGACGCAATCATCCGCGCCCGCTCATTTACGCCTGGCCGTGGCAGCGTCGTCGCACGGACCGCGCTCGAGCGTAGGATCGTGCATATTGCGGATATCGCCGCTGACCCCGAATATACGCTTGTCGAAGCGTTCGCCGTCGGCAAAATCCACACCGTGCTTGGTGTGCCATTGCTGCGCGAGGGCGAGCCGATCGGTGTGATCTCCGTTGCCCGGCATCGGGTCGAGCCGTTCACCGACAAGGAGATCGCGCTCGTCACCACCTTCGCTGACCAGGCGGTGATCGCGATCGAGAACGCCCGGCTGCTCGGCGAATTGCGCGAGCGCACCGACGATCTGGCGCGCTCGGTCGAGGAATTGAAGGCGCTCGGCGAGGTCGGCCAGGCGGTCAGCGCGACGCTCGACCTGCGCGGCGTCCTGGTGACGATCCTCAACCGTTCGGTTGCTCTCGCCGGCGCCGACGCCGGGATGATCTTCCGCTACAGCCGGGCCGAGCGCGCCTTCCATTTTGTCGAGGCGGTCGGTTCGGATGAGACGATGGTGCGCGCAGTGCGCGACCTCGACGTCGGCGAAACCGTGACCGGGATGGGTGAGGCCATCGCCAAACGCGCGCCGTTGCAGATCCCCGATTTGTTGACGCGGCCGTCTAACCCGGTGCGCGATGCCGCGGTCGCCGCCGGCTATCGCTCGGTATTGATCGTGCCGTTGGTCGGCGCCGACCGCGTCATGGGCGTCACGATATTGCAGCGCCGCGCGGCGGGCGAGTTCCCGGAAGCCACGATCCGGCTGATGCAGACGCTGGCCAGCCAGTCGGTGCTGGCGATCCAGAACGCGCGCCTCTTCCGCGAGATCGCCGACAAGAGCGAGCAATTGGCCCAGGCGAGCCAGCACAAATCGCAATTCCTCGCCAATATGAGCCACGAATTGCGCACGCCGCTCAACGCGATCCTCGGCTATGCCGAACTCTTGGTCGACGGCATCTATGGCGCGGTGCCGGAGCGCGCGATGGGCGTCCTGGAGCGGGTGCAGAACAACGGCAGGCACCTGTTGGCGCTGATCAACGACGTCCTCGACCTGTCGAAGATCGAGGCCGGGCAGCTGGTGCTGACCCTCGAAGACTATGCGATGCCCGATGTCGTGCAATCGGTGGTCAGCGCCACCGAAGGTCTCGCCAACACCAAGGGGATCAAGCTCAGCGCCGATGTCGCGCCCGGGCTGCCGGCCGGGCGGGGCGATGCGCGCCGGCTGTCGCAGGTGCTGCTGAACCTCGTCGGCAACGCCGTCAAATTCACCGATGAGGGCGAGGTCGCGATCGGCGCCATGGCCGAGAACGGCAATTTTGTGCTGACGGTCCGCGATACCGGCCCGGGCATCGCGCCCGCGGATCACGACAAGATCTTCGGCGAATTCCAGCAGGTCGACAATTCGAACACGCGCAAGAAGGGCGGTACCGGCCTGGGTCTCGCGATCTCCAAGCGCATAGTCGAGATGCAGGGCGGCACGATTACGGTCGATTCGGAGCTGGGGCAGGGCGCCACCTTCCGGGTTACCCTGCCGGTGCGGGTCGAACATTTGCAAGATGAGCTTACTGGCGAGCTGGCCGGAGAGCTGATGGGGGCGGCACAATGAGGCGCATCCTGGTCATCGAGGACACCGAGGACAACCGGCAGATCGTCGGCGATCTCTTGTCGAACGCCGGCTACGAGGTGATCGAGGCGGTCGATGGGCTCGCGGGGGTCGCGACGGCGGAGCGCGAGATGCCCGACCTCATTCTGATGGACATCCAGCTACCCGGCATCGACGGCTATGAGGCGACCCGGCGCATCCGCGCGATCCCGGCGCTGGCCAAGGTCCCGATCATCGCAGTCACCTCCTACGCGCTGTCCGGCGACGAGGCAAAGACGCGCGAGGCCGGCTGCGACGGCTATGTCGCCAAGCCCTACAGCCCGCGCCAGCTGTTGGCCAAGATCCGCGAATACCTGCCATAAGAAAAAGAGAACGCCTTATCGCAGAGGTCGCCGAGGTTCCGCGGAGGACGCTGAGAGTGACGGAAAACGATATCGGGACTTCGATCATCGGCGCCGCGATAAGGATCCACTCGACGCTGGGTCCGGGTCTGCTTGAGAGCGCGTATGAAACTTGCCTGCTTTACGAGCTCGAAAAACTTGGCCTCTCGGCGCGCAGACAGGTCCTGGTTCCCATTCGATATGAGGCTTTGACCGTCGATAACGGTTACCGGGTTGATCTTCTCATCGACAATCTGGTGGTGGTCGAGCTTAAGGCGGTGGAAACGATCCTTCCTGTGCATCGCAGCCAGCTTCTGAGCTACCTTCGCCTCGGCGGTTTCAAACTCGGGTATTTATTGAATTTCCATGTTGCGCATATGCGCGACGGGATCGTCAGAATGGTGAATGGGATTTGATCCTCTGCGCCCTCCGCGGAACCTCGGCGACCTCTGCGGTAAGGCGTTTTACTTTTCCTTTTAGGGGGAATGATGCGTGAGCCGCCGCTGATCCTCGTCGTCGACGATGTGCCCGACAATGTCGAGATCCTGCAGCTGCGTCTCGAAAGCCAGGGCTACGAGGTGATCACCGCCGGCGACGGCGAGGCGGCGCTGGCGATCATCCGCGACAAGCTGCCCGATCTCGTCCTCTTGGACATCCAAATGCCGAAGCTCGACGGCATCGAGACAGTGAAGCAGTTGAAGGCCGATGCCGCGCTGCCGTTCATCCCGGTCATCCTGGTCACCGCGCGCGCCGATGCCAAGGACGTGGTGGCCGGGCTCGAAGCCGGCGGCGACGATTATCTGACGAAGCCGGTCGACCAGGCGGCGCTGGTTGCGCGGGTGCGCGCGATGCTGCGCATCAAGGGCCTGCACGACACCGTGCACGAGCAGGCGCGCCGCCTCGACGACCAGGCGGCCGAGCTCGCGCTGTGGAACAAGGAGCTCGAAGCCCGGGTAGAGGCACAGATCGGTGAGATCGAGCGGATGGGGGTGTTGAAGCGCTTTCTGGCGCCGCAACTGGCCGAGCTTATCGTGGCGCGCGGCGATGAGAGCATCCTCGACACCCATCGCCGCGACATTGTCATCGTGTTTTGTGATCTGCGCGGCTTCACCTCATTCGCCGAGACCGGCGAGCCAGAAGAGGTGCGCGACCTGCTGCGCGAATATCATGCAGCGCTCGGACCGTTGGTGACCCGCTCCGAGGGCACGCTCGACCAATTCTCCGGCGACGGCATCATGGTGTTCTTCAACGACCCGTTGCCGTGCCCCGATCCGGCCGAGCGTGCGGTGAAGATGGCGGTCGAGATGCGCGAGGCGGTGCAGGGTCTACAAGCAGGGTGGCGCCGCCGCGGCCACGAGATCGGGTTTGGCGTCGGCATCGCGCAGGGCTATGCGACGCTTGGCCAGATCGGCTTTGCCGACCGGATCCACTACACCGCGATCGGCACGGTGTGCAACCTCGCCTCGCGGCTCTGCGACCAGGCGAGCGACGGCCAGATCCTGATTTCGAAGCGGGTCGCCGGTGCCGTCGAAGGCCATGTCCGGCTCGAAGAGATCGGCGATCTCGCCCTGAAGGGCCTCAGCCAGGCGGTCGCGGTCTATAATGTCATGAGTGACTAACCGCGCAACGTCCCGCCTGTCGCCTTTTCGACCTGGGCGACGAGGCGTTTGGAGAAGGCATCGATCTCCGCATCGGTCAGGGTCGCCTCCTGCGGCTGCAAGGTGACCGCGATGGCGAACGATTTCTTGCCTTCGGGCAGCCCCGCGCCCTCGTAGACGTCGAACAGGCGGATCTCCGTGACGAGCTTGCGGTCGACCGCGCGCGCGGCGCGCAGCAGGCTCTCGGCCGGCAGGTCGCGATCGACGATAAAGGCGAAATCGCGCTCGACCGGCTGGAACACCGAAAGCCTCAACGGCGCCCGGGCGCCGCGCGCCCGCGGCAACGGCACGGTGTCGAGGAACACCTCGAACGCGGCGATCGGGCCTTTCGCGTCGAAGGCTTCGAGCACATCGGGGTGCAGTTCGCCGAAATGACCGAGCTCGGTCGGTCCGAGGCGCAGCCGGCCGGCGCGGCCCGGATGGTACCAGGGCGGCGGGTCGGCCGACGCCTGGATGTTGTCGACCGCCGCGCCGGCGGCAGCGAGCGCGGCCAACGCGTCGGCCTTGGCGTCGTAGAGATCGGGCTCGCGCGTCGGCTCGCGCCAATCGCGGGGCCGCACATGGCCGGCGCGCAGCCCGGCGGCGACATTCGCCTGGCCCTCCGGGCGGTCGTCGCGGTAGAGCGGCCCCAATTCGAACAGCGCGACATCGGGAAAGCCGCGATCGGCGTTGCGCCGCGCCGCCGCGACGAGCCCGGGCAGCACCGATGGCCGCATCGCGTCGAGATCGGCGCTGATCGGGTTGACCAGGCGCAATTCGGGCTTGGCGCCGCCGAACAGCTCAGCCATCTCGGTTGAGATGAACGAGAAGGTGACGGCCTCGACGAGCCCGCGCTCGGCCAGCGTGCGGCGCACCAGTTCGAGACGCCGGCGCCGCGGGTCGATGGCCGGGCGCGACACCACGCTGTCGCGCGGCAACGGCACCGCCGGGATGTGGTCGTAGCCCTTGATCCGCAGCACCTCCTCGACGAGATCGGCCTCGCCCTCGATATCGCCGCGCCAGGACGGCGGCGAGACGGCGAGGCTGCCGTCATGCTGCGCCGCCTCGGCCACGGTGCAGCCGAGCGCTTCGAGGATTGCACGGCTCTCGTCCGGCGGGACATGCAGCCCGCCGAGCCCCGACATCCGCTCAGGCCGCAGTCGGTATTCGCGCCGCCATTGCGGCTCGGCGCCGGCCACGACGATTTCGGAGGGCTCTCCGCCGCACAGTTCGAGGATCAGCCGGGTCGCGATCTCGAGACCCGGCCCGACAAAGGCCGGGTCGATGCCGCGCTCGAAGCGGTAGCGCGCGTCGCTGGCGATATCGAGCCGCCGCCCGGTCGCGGCGGTGCGGAACGGATCGAACAGCGCCGCCTCGACAAAGACTTCGCTCGTCGCCTCGGTGCAGCCGGTCGCCTCGCCGCCGATCACCCCGCCGAGGCTCTGCACCCCGGCGCGGTCGGCGATCGCGGTGATTTCCGGGTCGAGGTCGTATTCGCGGCCATTGAGCGCGAGCAGCTTTTCGCCGGGCCGGGCGAAGCGCACGGTCAGATCGCCATTGAGCTTGCCGGCGTCGAACACATGCAGCGGCCGGTTGAGATCGAAGGTCACGAAATTGGTGATGTCGACCAGCGCCGAGATCGGCCTCAGCCCGATCGCTTCCAGCCGATCCCTGAGCCAGCGCGGGCTAGGCCCATTCTTGAGGCCGCGGATATGGCGGCCAAGAAACAGCGGGCAGGCGGTCCGGTCTTCGATATGGATCGCGATCGGCGAGCGGAAGCGGCCGTCGACCGGGGTCGCGTCGAGCGGTTTGAGCTGCCCGATGCCCGACGCGGCGAGGTCGCGGGCGATACCGCGCACGCCGAGGCAATCGGCCCGGTTCGGCGTCACCTTGAGGTCGATCACCGGGTCGTCGAGGCCCAAGAGCGCGGCATAGCCGGCGCCGACCGGCGCGTCCGCCGCCAGTTCGATGATGCCGGAATGATCCTCGCCCAGCGCCAGCTCGGCCGCCGACATCAGCATGCCCCTGGAGGCGACGCCGCGGATCGCGCTTTCGGCCAGCACCGCGCCGGTTTTCGGTATGCGCACGCCGGCCGGGCCGAACACGCCCTTCATCCCGGCGCGGGCGTTGGGCGCGCCGCACACCACCTGGGTTTCGCCGCTGCCGGTATCGACGACGCAGACCCGGAGGCGGTCGGCATTGGGATGAGGCTCGGCCGAGACAACGCGCCCGACGACAAAGCCGGCGAGCGCGGTGGCGGGGTCCTCGACGCTTTCGACATCGTGGCCGAGCATGATCAGTCGCTCGGCGAGCGCGGCGATCGGCGCCTCGGTATCGAGATGGGTCTTGAGCCAGGACAGCGTCGTCTTCATGCCGCCGCGTCTCCCGCAAGCGGCCCGCGCACCGGCGAGGGAATGTCGAGCGGCAGAAAGCCGTAATGCCTGAGCCAGCGCAGATCGGAATCGTAAAAAGTGCGCAGATCGGGGATGCCGTATTTCAGCATCGCCACGCGCTCGATCCCCATGCCGAAGGCAAAGCCCTGATACTCGGCCGGGTCGATGCCGCAATTCTGTAGGACCTTGGGATGCACCATGCCGGATCCCAGGATTTCGAGCCAGTCGCCGCCGGCGCCGATCTTCAATTCGCCGCCCTTGCGCGAACAGCCGATATCGACCTCGGCCGAGGGCTCGGTAAACGGGAAGTAGCTCGGGCGAAAGCGCACCGGCAGGTCTTCGACAGCGAAGAAGGCGCGGCAAAACTCGATGAGGCAGCCCTTCAGATGACCCATATGGGTCGTGCGATCGACGACCAGCCCTTCGACCTGATGGAACATCGGCGAGTGCGTCGCGTCATGGTCGCAACGGAAGGTGCGTCCCGGCACGATGATGCGCAGCGGCGGTTTCTGCCGCTGCATCGTGCGGATCTGCACGGGCGAAGTATGGGTGCGCAGCACCAGGCGCGTGCCGTCCGGGCGCTGCGGCAGGTAAAACGTGTCGTGCTCCTGGCGCGCGGGATGCTCGGGCGGGATGTTGAGCGCGGTGAAGTTGTGGAAATCATCTTCGATATGCGGTCCCTCGGCGACGACGAAACCCATCTCGCCAAAGATCGCGATGATCTCGTCGATGGTCTGGCTGATCGGATGGATCGCGCCAGTCCCGCCCGTCAGCACCGGGAGGGTGACATCGGCGCGCTCGCCGGCGAGGCGATTGGCGAGGGCGATGCGGCCGAGCTCCGTCGCGCGGTCCGCAATTTCTGCGGTGAGAACTTCCTTTATTGCATTGAGTAAAAGTCCGTGCTGGCGCCGTTTGTCCATGGGCAAGGAGCCGAGCCCACGCATCAGCTGAGTCACTTCGCCCTGACGCCCTAGATACTGGACGCGATAAGTTTCGAGTTCCGAAGGCGACTGCGACGTCCTGATCGCGTGCAGAGCGACTTCCTTGAGTTTTTGCGGATCGTCCATGACCAATCCCGTATCTCCACACCCCAATACAAAAGGGGCCGATTACGGCCCCTTAATGACACACAAAATGAACCACGCGGGGGCCTTAGCGAAGACGCTCGCCGGTAAATCGCTTCTCTTCAACGCCATCCCGGCGAAAGCCGGGACCCATGGCCAGGATAGATCCCGGCCTGCGCCGGGATGACGGGGAGGGAGGGGCCGCGGCCATCTTCGGCTCGGCGGGTTATGCCGCCGCTGCGGGTTGCGCCTGATCGAGCGAGGATTTGGCACCGGCGACGATCGCGGCGAAGGCCTCAGGCTCGCGGATCGCCAGATCGGACAAGACCTTGCGGTCGATGTCGATCCCGGCGAGCTTCACCCCATGCATGAATTGCGAATAGGTCAGCCCGTGTTCGCGCGCGCCGGCATTGATGCGCTGGATCCATAATCCGCGGAAATCGCGCTTCTTGTTGCGGCGGTCGCGATAGGCGTAGCGCAGCCCCTTTTCGACCTTTTCGAGCGCAATCCGATAGGCGGTGCTGGCGCGCCCGCGATACCCCTTGGCGAGCCCCAGCACCTTCTTGTGGCGGGCATGCGTCGTGACCCCGCGTTTGACCCGGGCCATCGCTCAGCTCCGCAGATACGGCATATAGGTCAAGACGAGCTTGGCGTCGCCGGGCTGCAAGGTCACCTTGCCGCGGGCATGGCGCTTCATCTGCTTTGGCTTGCTGATCAGCCGATGGCGCTTGTGGGCGACGTTCATCGTGATCTTGCCGCTCGCGGTGCGGCCAAAGCGCTTTTTGGCGCCGCTTTTCGTTTTCATCTTGGGCATTTCGCTGTCCTTGGATGACGGTTGCGGCGGCAAGGCATGCCCTCAGGCCCACCGCTCCATTGGAGCGGCGGGTTATAGCGATGGCGTCCGGCGAAAGCAAGGCGCCGTCATCAGGCCGCGGCTTGCGCCAGCCGGCGCCGGATCAGCGCGCGGAACACGGCGTATTGCAACGCGAAGGCGGCGCATTTTGCGCCGATCGCGCCGACCGTGATGAACCAGGTCCACAGCGCGATGTCGCCGTACGCGGCAAAGCCGAGATTGGCGATGCCGATGGCCGCAAGCAACCCGGCCCAGGCGTAACCGGCGGCGATCGGCACGCTCTCGGGCAGGTTTTGCGTCGCGATCTCGGGCAGATAGCGGATCATCCAGCCGCGCCGCAGCATGATCAGGGCGACGGCGAAATGGCCGATGCTCGGTTTCACCATCATAAATCGCGGGCTCTGCGTCAGCATCGTCGCGGTCCCGAGCACCACGATGAGCCCAAGGACCATCCACTGCATCGGCTCGATCCGGCGCCCGGCGAGCTTCATGGCGCCGAACTGCACGAGGCCGACCGCGATCGCGATCGCGGACGCGGTGACGATGTTGCCTGTCACCAGGTAGACGAGGAAAAACAGGATCGCCGACAGGAGGTCGCTGAGGAGATGGGAGAGCGCGTGTTTCATATTTGGAGCCGGGTGATCAGGTCGGTGAGGACGGAGCGCTCCTCAGAGCACCGCGACCGCCTCGATCTCGATAAGGAAGTCGGGATGTGCGAGGCCGGCGACCGCGACCAGCGTGCTGGCCGGCGAGCGGGCGCCGAGGATCTCCTGGCGGATCGGCACCAGATCGGCGCGGTGGCGGATGTCGGTCAGATAGGTGTTGATCTTGACGATGTTGGCGACCGTGCCGCCGCCGGCCTCGACCTGGGCTTTCACCGCCTCCAGGCAGGCCCGCGCCTGCGCCTTGAAATTGCCGGGATGGGCGACCCCGCCATCGGCGGTGTAGTCGACCTGGCCGGCGAGAAAAAGCATCGTCTGCGCGCCCGAGACCTTGACCGCCTGGGCGTAACCCGGCGGGTCGTAAACGCTCTTTGCCGCATAAGGCTCGATCTTCGCCATCTCATTTCTCCTATCGTTGCATCACTGTGCCGCCGCGGCGGCGGGTGTCGCCGCGCCCCAGCTCTTCAGCACCGGCAGGACCTCCTTGGCGTAAAGCCGCAGCGAGCGCTCGGCCAGCGCGTAGGGCGTCCCGCCAAAGCGGAAGCAGGTGCACAGCTCGAACTCGCCGACCGCGGCGCGCCGCTCCTCAAGCTCCCTGAGGATGCGCTCCGGGGTGCCCCAGACGGCGGCCTTGAGAAAGGCTTCGACCATGCCGTCGCGGCCGGTTTCCTTCGCCATCTCGGCCTTTTTCGCATAGGCGTCGTAGCCCTTGGTGGTCGCGAAATGGCCGGAGAGGATCTCGTAATGTTCGAGGTTGCTGTCGACGAACGACCCCATGTGCCGGCGCGCCAACTCTTCCGCACCGGTCATCTCCGGGGTGCAGATGCAGAAATCGGCGATCAGGAACGGCGGCGCCTCGGCATTGTGGAATTGCCGGAACAGCGCGCGGTGGCGCTCGATCTGCGGCAGCCGCATCGGCCACGGACGGTCGGCGAACATCACCATGCGCGCCTTGAGACGGGCCGCCGCCTCGACCGAATCCTCGCTCGAGGCGACCGCGTAGGTGCGGCCCTCGAAGCTGCGCTCAGGTGCCGGCCGGATCGCGATCTTCGGCTGCTTGTAGTGCCTGCCGTTGCCTTCGATATAGCCGGTGCGCAGCGCTTCCAGGATCATCGCCGCGGCCTCGTCGAAGCGTTCTCGCGACTCGTCCATCGTGCCGCGGAACGCGGCGAACTCGCGGCGCGACAGGCCGCGCCCAATGCCGAAGCGAAAGCGGCCTTGGGCCAAATGGTCGAGCATCGCCACCTGCTCGGCGACGCGCAGCGGGTCGTGCCAGGGCAGGATCACCGCCGCGGTGCCGAGCTCGGCCTGGCGCGTCACGCCGGCGAGATAGCTCATCAGCTGGAGGTTGTCGGGGCAGAACGAATAGTCGAAGAAATGGTGTTCGACCGACCACAACACGTCAAAGCCGAGTTCGTCCGCGAGGTGAGCCAGCCGCAATTCCTCGTCCCACACCTGTGAATCGCTGATCGTGTCCCAGCCGTAGCTGGCGAACAGCATCTGAACCCCGACATCCATCGCCTGCCTCCTATTCGCCGTCGCCGATCACCACAGTTTAGGCATCCCGGCAGGACTTGTCGCCGACCTATCGAATTTGCGGGATGTCCGGCCCGGCGATGACCCCGGCGACCACAGCGACGCGGCGTCGCATCAAAGGCTTTTTGATCAAATACAATATTCAGGTCTTTCTGTAAAATTCAACCTTTCCATCGCCCGCCGACAATAAGCCATTAACACAATCCGATCCATGATCCGTCGTGGTTAGTGCAGTTTTTGGACGACCAAAATGGATACGGCCTTGTGGTTGATTGGGATCTGGCAACTCTGCTGCTTGGGTTGGGCAGCGTGGCCAAGCGATTTACCGTCAAAGCTCTAACTGCAGCGGCGTCTCGGATTGTGGTGGGGCCGCGGCCCGCGGCAGGATTTTCCATCGCTCGCGGCGCCCCGCGCCAATCTCCGGCACGGCTCGCCGGTGCTTGCCGCAGAATACTGCCCGTCTGGCGACCCCGGCAGGACTCGAACCTGCGGCCACCTGCTTAGAAGTAATGTGCTATAGCAAATCCGGCCGTAGCAGCGCGTACAAAAATTCGGCTGAAACGTTGAAGTTTTTGTAAAACGTTATGCCTTGATAGGGCATGATTGCACCTCCAATAACGGCAGCTTATGGTACCCATGTGGTACCCGAGTTCCGGCCGGAGGAGCACCCGCCATGCCGACAATCGCCCTCACGCAGCGCGCCGTCGACACGCTGAAGGCACCGGCGAGCGGGCGCGTCGAATATTTCGACCGTGTTCTGCCGGGCTTCGGATTGCGCATCTCGGAGGGCGGTCGCAAGACGTGGTTCGTCATGTACCGTGTCGGCGGCAAGAAGGTGCGCGAGACGATTGGCACCCTGCCACTTATCCCGAAGGTCGAGAAGGCGCGTGATCTCGCCCGCGACAGCCTGCAACAAGCGCAGGCGGGCCTACATCCGGTCGAGCATCGCCGTGCGGCGAAGCGGCAAGCGGCTGAGAAACCGAATTCGTTCAAGGCTGTCGCCGAACTCTATTTCGAGCGGTACGCCAGCAAAAACACAAAGCCGTCGACATGGGGGGAGCTGCGGCGCCAGCTTGAGATTGATGTGTATCCCAAATGGGGTGACCGGCCGATACGCGAGATCACCCGGCGGGACGTTGCCGAACTGCTTGACGGCATCGCCGATCGCGGAGCGCCGGTGCAAGCCAATCGCACCCTCGCTCGGCTCCGCGCCCTCTTCAATTGGGCATTGGACCGCGACATCATTGCGACAAATCCGCTCGCGCGGATGAAGCGCCCGATCGTCGAAAACGAGCGGTCGCGCATGCTCACCGATGACGAGATACGTCTGTTCTGGTCGGGGTGCGATCGGCTCGGCTGGCCGTTCGGCCCGATGTGCAAGCTCCTCCTTCTCACCGCGCAGCGACGCACCGAAGTCGCCGGCATGCGCTGGTCGGAAATCGAGTTGGATAAGCGGACGTGGACGATTCCGCGCGAGCGCGCGAAAAATGACCGCGAGCATGCGGTGCATCTCTCTGACCTGGCTATCGATGTGATCGAAGCTCTGCCTCGTTTCGCAAACGGGGTAGGGAAGGGGACGGAACCGGATCTGGTATTCACGACGACGGGCGAGACGCATGTTTCCGGGTACAGCAAAGCGAAGGACCGGCTCGACCGGCACATGCTCGACATAATGCGTTCGGATCTGGTCGACGCCGGAAAAGACGCTGCAAAGGCGGCAATCGGGGGTTGGATTTTCCACGACCTTCGGCGCACCGCGGCGACAGGCATGGCGAAACTCAACGCTGCACCGCATGTGGTCGACCGCATCCTCAACCACGTCTCGGGTACGATCCGCGGTGTGGCGGCCGTCTATAACCGGCACGCATATATAGAGGAACGCAAAGCAGTACTCGATACTTGGGGTAGATACGTCGAGAATTTGGTTCGTCCGGGTCCGCCGAACGTAGTCCAGCTAGCGGTACGGACCTAAAACTCCAAAGGGTCGCGAAACTAATCTTGTGCGACCTATATAAAATGGCTCTGTTGAGCCATTTTTTCCTCTTCCCTTTTCACCGCGCTGCTTCTGTGTTCCGGTGTGAGCATTCAATACTGGCTATGAAAAAGCGGACTTGACGGTGACTATATGCCGTGGCGGAACCGATACGTCAGGCGGCCCGGTCGTGCCGGCGCGCCAGCAGCGAGCGCGGGAAAAACTCGCAGTACTCCTCCTCGTTAAACCACGCGCATTTGATGTCGAACAGCTTGAGGCCAGAGACGAGCATGGTGAGCGCGAGCGCATAGACGGTGAGCTGGGCGATCGGCCGATTTGTGCGTGCGTCCGGTTTGTAGTCGAGAATGTGTACCGCGCGATTTCGCACCTGTAGGAAGTCGATGTGTCCGGTAAGGCTGCCGGTCGTGCCTTCGGGCATCAGCGCGACGCCACGGGCTTTTGCAGAACCTGCAAGTCCGCCCGGGTTCAAACGGCAAGTTCGAGGTCGTGGCGGGCTCACGGCGCCTTGCCGCGCTCAAGCGTCTCGCGAAAGCGAAAACCATTGCGAAGGATGCCGGGATCGCTTGCCGCGTGCTCGATGAGGAGGACGCCGGCGAGATCAGCCTGGCGGAGAACGTCATGCGGCTGCCGATGCATCCGGCCGACCAGTACGAGGCCTTCAAAGCGCTTGCCGACCAGGGCAAGGGGCCGGAAGAAATCGCCGCCCGCTTCGGGTGCAGCCCCACGCTTATACAGCAGCGGTTCAAGCTCGGCAGCGTCAGCCCGTCGCTCCTCGACGCATATCGGAGCGAGGAGATGAACCTTGATCAATTGATGGCCTTTACGGTCAGCGACGATCACGCCGCACAGCAGAAGGTATGGGCCGAGCTCCCGGAGTGGAATCGTCATCCGTCGACGATCCGCCGGCTGCTGACGCAAGCCCATATCGAGGCCGATGATCGCCGTGCGCGTTTTGTTGGCATCAAGTGCCCTTCGACCCTGCGGCTGACGCGGTACGACAGTTCGGCGATGCCGATCGCCAATTTCTCCAGCATCGTGCCGAGCGAGCTATCGAGCGAACGCACGAGGGCTGCGTAGTACTGGATATCGGAGCCCAAGACGGCGATGAAGACGTTGTGCACCTTCATGTTGATGGTGCCGTTAGGGTCGTCGACCTCTTGTAAATGCCGTCTCTCGAACCCAGCCGCGTAGGCCTGTACCGCGGTTTTTACTAAGCCGCGGATCGCCCTCTCCTTTTCGATGACGGCGACCATAAACGTATGAATTCATTGTAGACCACCCCCCGCGCGAGTTGTCCCCAATAGGGTCAGTCGAGTAGCCGATGCTGCCGGCCGGCGGCGTCGAGCCACTCCAGGAAATCCTCCGCGCGGTTGAAGCCGTATGGGTTAGACCACTGGTCGGCGATCCGGCTGCATGCGCTCGGCATTCCTGCCGGGGCGCTCATGGGCTGGTCGGTGTCAACCGACCAGATCGCGCTATTGCGCGACCGCGGGACGCGGTTCATCACCCTGTTGTTGGACGGCGACGATGCCGGCCGGCGCGGACGCGAGGCGGTATTGCCCCGCCTCGCCAGTTCGTTCTTCGTCCGGGCGCCGCTACTGACCGATGGGCAGAAACCGGACACACTCGGCGAAGCCGAGCTTCGCCAGCTCGTTACATTCCTCTAAGCGCCCTGTGGGCGCCGGCCACCTCTTGGGTGGCCTTTTTTTCTTCGGTTGGCCTTGGCCGCCTTCACAGGCGGCCATTTTGGTTTGTGCTCGTTGGTCTCGGCCGGGACATCGCTATACGACCAGAGACAGTTGGTTGCTGCGCCGCACAGCGGCGCATCCGAGCGAGCCCCAGTCGTTGCTATGGGGCTCGCCGCGCGCCGGATAGGCGCGCACCGAGACGTTAGTCGAGCACCCGTTCCCATCGGGAGCCCATAACCCCCGCAAACCGTCGGACCCGACGCCGCCCACATCTGCCGTCCGTCTTCGGCGGCAGCGTGGTTGCGGCGGCGAGCGTCCGACCTCGCTCGCGGCTGGTTCGTGGCTGGCCGTCCTCGGCCGGCACACGAACCCAAGGCCTTTGGCCGCAGCCCGGGGCACCGTCCGGTTTTTTCGGACGGGCAGCCGGGAGACGGGGGCGAGGTCGGACGCTAGTCCGACGGTTTGCGGGGAACAATTTAGCAAGGCGCTGTGCGCCTTTCCGCCCCTTTTGGGGCTCCATTTACCCCTACAAACCTTGTTTGTAGGGCCATTTGTAGGGCTCTTTGTGGCGGTCAAAACCCAACTTGACCGCCTGAGTGTGGCAGCGGTCGTCCCCAAATCGACCGGCACGGACGGACGGCAGTTGCCGGCTTTTCTGCCGTCGCGGTCGCGCGGCTATATCTATAAGGGGAGCGGACGAGATATCCGCAGCCAGTGATTTGTTCGAGGGCGCCCCGGCCAGCTATGCTGACACGCGCTATGTCTCCGCCTATGCGGTCTGTTCGGCGCACGCCTCCCGCCAAGCATCGACCTCTAGGGCGGCGTAGGTGCTTGTGGCGTCAAGGATGCGGCGCTGGTATTCCTGCTCGTCGAGGGTAGCGACTTCCTCGTCATGATGATCAGTGTCGATTGCCATTGATTTTTGGTGGCCTTTTAAGGCTAGAGCGGAAGACTGTGTCTTGTTATTCTGAGTAATATTCATTGAGTCTTATTAGTGTCGGAATTTTTGACAACAAGAAGTGCAAATTTTTGACATCTAGATGTCCAAATTTTTGACATCAAAGCGTCGCCGCCTCTTGGTTCCAGCAACGAGATTTAGCTCGTAGAGGTTGGTCTTTCCCTGGCCGCGGCGCCTGATCGCGATGAAGCTCCGGCGCTGCAACTCCTGGATGTACGCGTTCGCGCTCTGCCGTGTCACTCCCATGTCCGTGGCGAGCCGCTCCTGCCCCGGAAAACAATACTCGTTTTGCCAGGCGTATTTCAGGAGCATCGCGTAGGCGAGCTTGGCGCCTGGCGAGAGCTGGTCGCTGATGAGGACATGGTTGGGCACCTGCGTGTACCCCTTGGCGGTCAGTACGTCCGCGCCCCTCAGAATGATGTTTCGGTCGAGGATTTGTGCGATCCCAGTCAACCTTCCCTCGCGGCGCTCCATATCTCAAGTTTAGCATTCGGGCGCATCACCGGCGCTCCCGATGGGGATAAGCTATAGCTCCTCCATCGAGTGGTTTTGGTCGCGATCCGGCGCCGACAACAGCGGGGCGAGCAAGCGCTGTAATCCGTTGATCAGCGCGTTCGTTTCGTGCGCGCGCTCCTGCATGTCGGCGATCTGCTGATCTTTCACCGCCACCTGCCCGCGCAGAAATTCGTTCTCGCGCTCCAGCAGCTCGATGACGCGATTGTTGGCGGCGACAGGCTGCGACACCTGCCTTTCTGTCGCCGCTTGTCGCTCCTGGTCGCCGCTTGTCGCTGGGTCCTGTCGCAGCTCTTTGGCCTTATTTTCTGCGGCGACATCTGTCGCGACATGCCGCGGCACGTCGCGACTTGTCGCGACAAGTCGCACCTCTTTGATGTAGGCGATGTGTCGGTCGACCGATTCCGGCGTGATCAAAAACTTCACGCCGAAGGGCGTCTCGACGCGATGGCAATCGAGATCCCCCTTGGCGCAGTAGCGCTGAATGCTGCGCGGCGTGCGCGGGAGCCCGGCCTGCTCGTAGCGCGCAAGGGCGTCGTCGATCGAAAGGGAATAGTCGCTGTCGCCGGTTGTCGCGGCATGCCGCGACAGGTCGGTGCTTGTCGCTGCCTCCTGTCGTGGGTTGTCATCGTTCATTACCTTGATGATAGCGCAACGGGGCTTGCGAACTGGTTCAGTTATCCCCAGGACACGCCGATGGGGTAGGGGGCTTGGCGCGCTCGGCTTTTCGCGCAACGCCGTGCGTTCCCCGATCCAGGCAATGGCGGTCCACTGGTCCTTAACGGCCATTGCTCTCGGCACCAAGCGAGGGCGAGGTTGGGTGGTTTGCAGTCATTCCCATGCAGTGGCTGAAAGGCGAACATTTCCTGCCTGAAGCCCCATATCCGACATTGCTAGCGGGCCAAATGACCTCCTTTGTTTCGGTAAAACAAACCGACCAATTTTCGCTGGGGGTCAGCTTCCAAAAATGACGCGCCGGAAGCGGCTCAGGGCGACCGCGAAGTAGCCCACGCCGATGATCAGCATGGCCAGGAGCGGGCTCCAGACTATCGCCAGGTCAGCGTCACGGAACAACACCGCCTGGGCGAACGCGACGAAATGCGGCGTCGGGCTAATCGTTTGCATCAGGTATTGCAGCCAGACCGGCATGCTCTCCATCGGGGTGCTGCTCCCCGAAAGCAGTTGCGTGACCATCAGGACCGGCATCGCGAGCAATCCGAACTGACCCATCGTTGTCGACAGCGTGCCGAGCAGGATGCCGAGTGCTGCAACCACCAGGGCGTAAATCGCTGCTCCGACGAGGAACAGCAGCTGAGAGCCTGCGATCGGTGCGCCGATCCAGGCATGCACCACGAAATTGAGCGAGAGCATCGCCGCGATAAGGATGACGAGGCCATTGGCGAGCATTTTCGCCAGCATGATTTCCGCTGGTACGACCGGCATAACCAGCAGATGCTCGACGGTGCCTTGCTCGCGTTCGCGGATCAGTGCGGCGCCGGTCAGGATCACGGTCAGCAGCGTGATCTGATTGATGACTTGCGTCATGGCCGAGAACCAAGCCGTCTTCAGATTGGGATTGAATTTCGCGCGGACCACCAGATTGATCGGAAAGCTGTTCAGGCCTTCGCGCCCGGCGATAAAGCTTTGGACCTCATTGGATATGCTGGTCCTGAGATAATTAGCGCCGTTGCCGGCTTGCGCCACCGCGGTCGCGTCGGCATTGATTTGCAGCGAGGTCTTGCGTTTGCTGCGAATATCGGCCTCGAAATTGGGCGGGATCTCGACGACGAAGAGAAGATTCCCGCGATCCATCTCGCGATCGATGTCGGCCGCCGCGATTTGCACCGGCTTTTGGAACGTCGGCGGAACCAGAGCCGCCGCGATCCGCCGCGAGAGGTCCGAGCGGTCCTCGTCGACGATGCCGACCGACAGTTTGGTCGCTTCCGTGACAGCTCCTGTCGCGACCGTGTATACGGAGAGGCTAAAGGCATAAACGACGAGGACGAGCATCATCGGATCCGCCCGGATGCTTCTGAGTTCCTTGATCACGAGCCGAAAGATGTTGACGAGATGACCGCGAAGCGCTGGCGGACGCGATTTCGCCGAGGGCGGGGTCGCGTCGGAGACGGACGCCGTCATGTCACGCCTCCTGCTTGCGCAGCAGTAAAAGGGAGAGGACGAGAAAAGCCAGGGCGATGATTGTGATCGCGGCGACGTCGCGCCAAAGATCGGCCAGTCCGAGCGCCTTCGCGAACACGCCGACGGTGATCGATTGATACCAGGAGGATGGGAATGTCAGGCCGAGAATCTTGGCTCCGCCCGACAAGGACGATACCGGCGCGAACATACCGGAAAAATTCACCGCCGGAACGATGGAGAGGATCGCCGTCGCGAACACCGCAGCGACCTGAGTTTGCGTGAAGGACGATATCAGCTGGCCGAAGCCCGTCGTCGCAACCACATAAACGAACGTTCCGAGCAATAAGGTCAAGAACGGTCCCTTGATCGGCACGCGAAAGATAAAAATCGCCATCAAAAATAGAAAAGCGAAATTGATCATGGCGGTGCCGACATAGGGTAATTGCTTGCCGATAAGGAACTCGAACTTGGTGATCGGAGTCGAGCGGAAATTCGCGATCGAGCCGGTCTCCTTCTCGCGTACGACGGCGATCGCCGACATGATCGCGGGAATGAGACACAGCATCAGCATGAAGACGCCCGGCACCATCGCGTTGACGCTCAGGAACGCCTGGTTGTAGCGAAAGCGGACCCCGATATCGTCATCGCTCCAGGCGTTGGCGCGGCCAGAGCCCAGCGCGAGCAATTGTTGCCCCTCGTGGCTGACGACTCCGGCGACGTAGTTCTTGGCGCTTTCGCCGCGGAACGTCATGGCGCCATCGACCGTCGCATCGACTTCCGGCTTTTTGTTGCTCAGTAGATCTCGGCCGAAGCCGGGCGGGATTTCGACGACAACTTGTGTGTTACCGCTTTTCAGCCGTTCGTCCGCTTCGGCGACGGATGTAACGGGGGACTGCACCGAGAAATAGCGGGACCCTGAGAAACCTTCGATCAGTTGCCGGCTCTGTGGCGTGTCATCCTGGTCGAAGGGTGCCAGTTGCAGGTCTTCGATGTCGAAGGAAATTCCGTAGCCGAACGCCGCCATCAGGATGATCGGGCCGAAAGCGGCGAAGGCGAGCCGGATCGGATCGCGCAACAGCTCGATCGTTTCGCGACGGGCGTAGGCCCAGAGGCGGGCAAGATCGAACCGCCGCGGCGCGGAACCGAGTTCGGGCTCGATGGTTGCCGTCGTCGGCGCCGGCGCGTCGGGTTTCTTCGTGCGGTCGATACCCGCCGCATCAGCGAGATAGCCGACAAACGTGTCCTCAAGTGAATCGCTGCCGCGTTCCGCGACCAGTTCGAGGGGCGCGCCGACCGCCAGCACCTTGCCCGCGTGCATCAGCGAGATGCGATCGCAACGCTCGGCCTCGTTCATGAAATGGGTCGAGAGGAAGATCGTCACCCCGTCGTCTCGCGAGAGATCGATCAGCGTGCGCCAGAAGGAGTCGCGCGCAATCGGATCGACGCCAGAGGTCGGCTCGTCGAGAATGAGTATCGCGGGCTCATGCAGCACCGCAACGGCGAGCTGGAGCCGCTGCTTGATGCCGAGCGGCAGGCTCTCGGGCGCGGCGTTGACGACGGCCTCCAGGTCGTAGCGCTTCAGCAACTCCTGAATACGGTTTTCGATTTGGTCGGGCGGCAGATGGTAAAGCTGCGCATGCAACTCGAGATTCTGCCGCACCGTGAGTTCGCCGTAGAGCGAGAACGCCTGGGACATGTAGCCGACGTCGCGCCGCATCTCCATGTCGTTCGATCCCATCGGGCTCCCGAACAGTTTGGCCCAGCCGCTGGTTGCCGGCAGCAGCCCCGTGAGCATCTTCATCGTCGTCGATTTGCCGCAACCGTTGGAGCCGAGGAAGCCGAAGATTTCGCCGCGACCGATTTTGAAATTGACGTGGTCGACCGCGACGAAGTCGCCGAATTGCCGCGTCAGTCCCTCAGCCTCGATTGCCGGCGTCTCGTCGGCCGAGGCCACGCGCGGGCGGACGACCACTCGCTGATGCTGCGCGCGCTTGGCTTCCGGCAATAGCGCGATGAACGCCTCTTCGAGCGTGGGTTCGCCCGCCTTCTGCAGCAGCTCATCGAGCTTGCCGTGGGCGATGATCTTGCCGTCGTCCATCGCCATCAGCCAATCGAAGCGCTGCGCTTCGTCCATGTAAGCCGTGGCGACAATGACGCTCATTTGCGGGCGCCGCGCCCGGATCGAATTAATGAGGTCCCAGAACTGACCTCGGGAAAGCGGATCGACGCCGGTCGTCGGTTCGTCGAGGATCAGCAGGTCCGGATCATTGATGAGGGCACAGCAGAGGCTGAGCTTCTGCTTCATGCCGCCGGAGAGCTTACCGGCCGGACGGTCCTCGAACGGGTCGAGGGCCGTGGCGGTCAGAAGATCTGTAATGCGGGTTCTTCGCTCTGAAACCGATTGCCCGAACAGCCGACCGAAGAAATCGATGTTCTCGAATACACTCAGCGTCGGATAGAGATTGCGGCCTAGTCCCTGCGGCATGTACGCGATGCGGCCGCGAATGGCTTTGAGATGGGCGGTCTGCGCTATATCGCTATCGAAGACGGTGATCTTCCCCTGCTGAATCCGGCGCACACCCGAAATAAGCGCCAGCAACGTGGACTTGCCGACCCCATCCGGCCCGATCACGCCCACCATGACCCGCGCGGGAATGTCGATGGAGACGTCATCCAGTGCGATCGAGGCGCCGTACCGGTGCGATGCGTTCGTTACGCGGGCGACGATATCGTCGGTCATTTTGCGGCGGGCAGCTTGATCTGCAGATCGTCCGGCCACGCCGTCGCGGCGACGGTGCGCACGATGCCAATCCCGCGCACGCCTGTCTTTACCCTCTTATAGTACGTCTGCAGGACTTGCGGGTCGACCTTGAGCTTGACGCGGAACATCAGCTTCGCGCGCTCGTCCTTGGTCTCAACCGTCTTCGGGGTAAACTGGGCGTCGGCCGCGACGAAGCTGACCGTTGCCGGAATGACGTAGTCGGGCACCGCATCGAGAATGATGCGCGCCTCGCCGCCAACCTCGAGTTTGGCCGCATCCGCCCCCGGAAGGAAGATGGTCATATAGACGTCGGTCAGGTCGAGGATTGTGAGAATGGGTGCGCCGGCTGCAACCACCTCCCCGCTGCGTGCAAGCTGGTACTGCACCCGCCCGGATCGCGGCGACACCAGCGTCAGATCATGCAGCACCGATTGGATCCGGTCGACCTGTGCCTCGGCATTCTTGATGGCAGATTGCGCCTGGTCCCGCTTTGACGTCACCGCCCTGAGCGACGCGTCGGCCGATTGATAATTGCGTTTGCGCTGTTCGAACGTCTGCACGGAGATTGTTCCACCCTTGATGAGTTCCTGAGCGCGTTGGAAGTCGGATTTGGCGAAATCCAGGGTGCTCTGACGCGTGCCGATTTCCGCCTCGGCGGCCGCCAGGGCGTCCTTGGCGTGCTGCACGTCGGCTTGCGCCGCGCGCAACTGAGCTTCATGTTCCGGCGAGGAAATTGTTGCGACGACCTGTCCCTGGGTGACCTCGGAACCCTCCTCCACCGACACTTCGGCCAGCCGCCCCGCATATTTCGACGATACGTCGACTTGCGTGGCTTCGATGCGCCCGTTGGACTTGACGATGCCGGGAGGCATCCTTTCGCCGCGCAGCCGCTTCAGTATATTTTCGATGACGGATTGCGCATGGGCCGCGGGAACGAAGGCACTCTCGCCCCGGAACCCCGCGACGCCGAGGGGCAATACGCCGACGCCGAGCAGGGATGCGATGACGACTGCTGCGCGCCGATGGAAGGTCATTGCTGGTCTCCTGCGCCGATAAAGCCCGCTTTGCGTTCTTTTAGGCGACGCTGGCGCGCGTGTCTCGCGCTTTTCGGGGGCGCCGATTATGTCGTAACGTGCCGATTTGGGAGGGAATGCGCCGCATGGCACTGACAAAGAGTCGAACGCGGAACAAGAAGGCTCGGGAGCAAGATCAATTGCCGGCAACCGTCCGGTTGACGGCAAAGGGTTACGCCCGCGAACTGGCTAAACTCCATGCCGAGCTCGTCAAGCTGCAATTATGGGTCGTACAAAATGGGCTCAAAGTTTGCATCGTCTTTGAGGGCCGCGACGGCGCAGGCAAGGGCGGGGTGATCAAGGCGATTACGGATCGCGTCAGCCCCCGCCATTTTCGCGTCGTGGCGCTGCCCGCCCCGACCGAACGCGAGAAGTCGCAGATGTATCTGCAGCGCTACATTCCGCACCTGCCCGCCGCCGGCGAGGTCGTCATCTTCGATCGCAGTTGGTACAATCGCGCAGGCGTCGAGCGCGTCATGGAATTCTGCTCGATGGACGGGGTAGAGCGGTTTCTCGAGGTGGCGCCGGGGGTCGAGAAGGCAATCATCGAGTCCGGGGTCATCCTGGTGAAATACTGGCTCGAAGTGAGCCCGGAAGAGCAGCGGCGCCGGCTGGAAGCGCGCATCAACGACCCGCGGAAGATTTGGAAGCTGTCGCCAATGGATCTGAAGTCATATGGGCGTTGGTATGATTATTCGCGGGCGCGCGACGACATGTTTGCAGCGACGGACACCTCGTGGGCGCCGTGGTTCGTGGTGCGCTCGGACGACAAGAAGCGCGCGCGGCTCAACGTCATCTCGCATCTCTTGACGCAAATCCCCTACGCGGAACTGCCGCGAGAGAAGCCGAGATTGCCGAAGCGGCAAAAGCCCGACGGGTACGTGGAGCCCGACCATCCTTACAAATACGTGCCCGAACTCGACTGGCGGTCCTGATCGCCTCTTTTGGCTGGCGTGAGCGTGGCCTGCTCAGAAATCGGATGCGGGTGTCGGGTTTCCGAGCGACCCAACTAGCCGCTGGCGAGGCCATGAAGGTCGGCTGTGGGTCGAACTCGGCAGCTCGATGATGCCCCGACGAACGGCCGTATTCGGGCGCGATTTCCCCATTGGCGGTGGCGTGGCGACGGATGGCTTATCCGCGGCGGTGGCCCGGCGCCGCTTCGAGGGAGGGGGACCGATTCGCTTTGGTGGATTGGTACCCCAAATGGTACCCAAACCGTTGCTTTTTCGCCGAATTAGTCTGCTGTGCTGTCGTATTTTTTCTTCTAAGCGTTTGAAAAATTTGGCGACCCCGGCAGGACTCGAACCTGCGACCACCTGCTTAGAAGGCAGGTGCTCTATCCAGCTGAGCTACGGGGTCGCGGGCAGCGGCGGCGCCTTATCGCATCGCGGGGCGCGTCCGGCAATCTCTTCCGCGCTCGTACCTCAATCGCGCACCCGGTCGTAGCGGAAGTTGTCGGCGTAGCTCTTCGCCTTCGGGGTTGGCGCGTGCGCTTCGATCAACGTGTATTCGAGGCCGTGCTTCCTGGCAAAGGCGAGCGCCTCATCGAGCGTATCGAAGCGCAGCCTTCACCTCGTTGAGCGTATCCCTGGCGCTCGCCCAGCCCATCAGCGGGTCGGGATCGCGGCGGCTGGCCGGCTCGTATTCGAGCACCCATTTGCGGGTCCGCGCGCGCCCCGATTGCATCGCGCTCTTGGCCGGCTGGTGGATGCGTGCCAGCGCCATCGCGTCTCGGCCTCCCTTCGCTCTGATGGTGCCCCGGCCGCCGTGGTCGGGGCGAGAGGATTTGAACCTCCGACATCCTGCTCCCAAAGCAGGTGCGCTACCAGACTGCGCCACGCCCCGGGGCCACCGGCCAGACATCTCTGCGTCCGGGTTTTAGCCGATCGCGGCTCCCCCCGGCAACCGCTTCGCCTTAGCGATTGTCCGGCGCGGCTGAAATCGCGGCGAAGCCTGCCCGTGCGCGGCCTCGCGTTGCAACAGCTCGAAGACGCAGCCAAGCAGATCGCGGCCGAGAAATGGCGAGGCGATGAAATCATCGCGATCGCCGTCGGTACGCCGCGGCCGGCCCGCAACATCGCCGGTAAACAGCGCCTTGAGCCAGGGCTGGCGAGCCCGCAGCTGGCGCATCGTGGTCAGGCCGTCGAGCGTTCCGGGCAGGCTCACCGCTGTGATCGCCAGCGCAAACCGACCGAGCCGCGCGGCGCGGATCGCCGAAAACCCTTCCGGCACCGCGGTGACCGCAAACCCCTCGGCGATCAGGATGCGCTCGCTCAGCCGGCGCCGCTCCGCATCGTCGTCGATGACCAGAATCTGCTTCCCATCCGGGTACATCGGCCGCTCTCTCGTTCGAATCCACTCGCGGGGAATGGTATCGCGCGGAACCCTTGGTAGTTTCGTTAATCGCCAACACGTTTTGCTGCGGATTTTCCCAAAGTTTAGCGAGTTTTGTCGGTATACATGGCGGCGTTCTTCACTGATTATTTCGGATTTGCCAAATATGCCGCCATTGAGCCCGGCGTGTGTCCACGTTGACCACGGCCGCTTATGCCGCGACCAGTAATTTCGTCAGCTCGTCGGGCATGCTCAGCATCGGGTAATGTCCGGTATCGAGCTCGGCCCATGTGGCGGCGAGCCGCTGGGCGGCGCGGCGCTGATGCGCCTCGCCCGGGTTTTGCGCGCGGCGGCACCAGATGACGCTGGCCTTCCACGGCTGCGACCAGAACGCGTCGAGCTTGACCGGGTGCTCGTAGATGCCGATCGGGTGCGGCGAATATCGCTCGACGGCCCAGGGCCGGATGTCGGGGCCGAGGTCGGGGAAGGCGTTCTCCGGCGTCGGCCCGCGGCTGAGGCCGCCGGGGATCGACACCGAGGTCGAGCGGGTGACGATGTCGCCGATCTTCTCGCCGTTGAACAAAGCCAATGCGTCGACGAGGACGATGCGGCCGACCCGCTCGCGCATCAACTCGGCGGCCCGGCACACCACCATGCCGCCCGAGCTGGTGCCGACCATGACCGCGTCCTTCAAATCCTCGTAGAACAGGAGCTGCGCGATCTCGTCGGCATGGCTCTCGGTCGTGATGCCCGGACGCAGGGTGACCTTGCGCTCGCCGCAGCCGTCGAGGCTCGGGTGATAGACGCGGTGCCCAGCGGAGCGCAGCCGGTCCGCCACCTTCTGCCAGATCCAGCCGCCCTGATAGGAGCCGTGCACCAAGACGAAATTCGCCATCTCTTCGGTCCTTTTCCCCTCATTGTCATACCGGCGAATGCCGGTACCCATTTTGCTACTGCAACATCTTCCGAGGCATAGATCCCGGCCTGCGCCGGGATGACCTTTTCGATCAGATCGAAAAGGTCAATTTCCTCCGGTTACATCGATCGTGACGCCGGTCACGAAATCGGCATCGCTCGAGGCGAGAAAACAGATCACCTTCGCCTGGTCGGCCGCCTCGGCGATGCGGCGCAAGGGCGTGCGCTCGATCTCGGCCTGCTGGTCTTCCGGGCTCTGCTGGTTCCAGCGCGGCCGGATGCGCTCGGTCAGGGTGCGGCTCGGTGCGATCGCGTTGATGTTGATGCCAAAGGGCCCGAGCTCGAAGGCGAGCTTCCGGGTAAAGGCGATGATGCCGCCCTTGGCGGCGGCATAGGCGCTGCTCGACGAAGCGCTGAGGCCGCGCCCGGCGATCGAGGACAGATTGACGATCTTGCCGCTCTTCTGCCGCTTCATCACCGGCACCACGGCATGGGTGAAGAGAAAGGTGCCGGAGAGGTTGAAGCCGATCAGCGTCTGCCAGTCGGCGAAGCTCAATTCGTCGACCGTGGCGCCGGATTTGCTGATGATCGTGCTGCCGCCGACCGCGTTGACGAGGATGTCGATGCGGCCGAACTCGCGCGCAACGCGGCGACCAGCCGATCGACCTGGGCTCGCATCGAGCGCATCGCAGAGCCGTCCGTGCGCCCGCCCGCCGGCCGCGCCCAGCTCCGCGACGGCCCGATCGAGCCGCTCCTGATTGTTGTCGACCGCGACGACGACAGCGCCCTCCGTCGCCATGATGTCGGCGGTGGCGCGGCCGATCCCGCTCGCCGCGGCGGTGATCAGCGCGACCTTGTCCTGAAAGCGCATCCTCCCCCCTTTCATGGCCGGTCGGGTCCATGCATGCTGTCCCAGAGACCAGCACGGGAGAGAGCGCGATGCAACTCGGGATTCATCTGCCGCAGGCCGGCAGCCAGGCGAGCCCGGCATTGATCCGCCGCCATGCGATCCGCGCCGAGGCGCTGGGCCTGTCGGATGTGTGGGTCAGCGAGCACATCATCGTGCCGCGCAAGCAATTCCCGCGCTCGCCATTGTTCTACGACCCGATATTGACGCTGACCTGGGTCGCCGCGGTCACCGAGCGGGTGCGGCTCGGCACCAGCGTCATCGTACTGCCGATGCGCCACCCGCTGCCGCTCGCCAAGGAATTGTCGACCCTGCACAATCTGTCGGGCGGGCGCCTGATCCTCGGGGTCGGGGTCGGCTGGCTCGAAGCCGAGTTCGCCGCATTGGGCGTGCCGTTTCACGAGCGCGGCCGGCGCATGGACGAGGGCATCGCGATGATGCGCGCGGTGTGGAGCGAGGACCCGGTCAGCTTCGAGGCGAAATACATCCCGGCCGAGATCCGCGACATGACGATGCTGCCGCAGCCGGTGAGCCCCATTCCGATGTGGCACGGCAGCCGCTCCGAAGCGGCGCACCGCCGCACCGTCAAGATCGGCGACGGCTGGCACGGCAGCCAGGTGACGCCGGAGCAGGCGAAGGAGGTTGTCGCCCGGCTGCGCCGCGACCGCCCCGAGCCCGAATTCACGATCTCGATCCGCTCGCATTGGGACGGCAAGGATGTCGGGATGATGAAGGAGCGGGTCGCCGCCTATGCCGAAGCCGGCGTGCAGCACATCATGGTCCACCCGCAGGACCGCGAAATCGACGATTGGGACACCGTCATCGAAGGCGTCGGCAAGGTGGTGGCGGATTAGCCGGCCAGCGGGTTTTGCCAGCGCAACCCGGGAAATCGCGCGAAATCGCCGTCGGTCGAGCACAAAATCAAGCCATGCTCGATCGCCAATGTCGCCAGATCGGCATCGGGCACGAGCTTGCCGCGGATGCCAGGCAGCGCCAGAAGCTGACCGAGGGTCTCGGCATGGCGCTCGGTCGCCTGCGGGATCCAAACGGGCTCGCATCGGAGCCATGCGGTCACTTGCTGCCACGCAGAGGTCATCAACGCAGGCCGCTCGTAGATTCGGGGATTGGTAGTAACCCGCAGGAAGGCAAGAACACTGGACCAAGGCAAACCAACCCGCGCTGCTCCTGTCAACCGTCGGTCCAACCATGCCTTTGCGGTTTGGTGAAAGCCGGATTGTCGATCGGAGGCATAAATCAGGAGATTCGCATCGACCAGAATCAACGGAAGTCCTCGCCCTCCGCGATAGCCAATACTTCAGCTATGTTGTCGAGGTTGTCGATCAGGCAGCGGCCAAGGTCCATTGATCGCGTGCGAAACGGCTTTTGCTTTTTCGGTGGCGCGGTAATGTCCTGCAGCCCACGGCGCAGCGCCTCGTTGACCAGGTCTTTGAACTTCGTGTTCCGCGCTCGGCGCAGCCGCACAAGTTCGGCGGCCACGTCGGCGTCGATGGTTAGGGTCGTCCGCATGCATCATGACATAACCTTGATGATGCCTTGATGCAACCCGGGCTCACGCCACGTCGCGGTCGAGCAGCTCGATCAGCACGTTCTGCGGGCCGCGGACAAAGGCGATGCGCACGCCGGGGCGGATCGTCTTGGGCTCGACCGTGAACTCGGCGCCCTTGGCCTTCAATTCCTCGCACACCCGGTCGATGTCGCGCACCCGCAAGCCCATGTGGTCGAGCCCGACAAAGCTGCCTTCCGGCTTCTGCGCAAGTGCGGCAGTCGCCGGGACCTGGGCGATGAAGAACATCACCCCGCCGAGCTTGATGTCGGTGCGCGGCAGCCCGTTCGACATCACCGATTTGATGATCTCGGCGCCGAACATGCGCTCGTAATAGGCGCGGTCTCGTCCGGATCGGGGCTGCGCAGATGGACGTGGTCGTAGGCGAATTCGGTCATCGCGGTCTCCCTCGCTGGCGATCCGCCATGCTGTCATTGCGAGCGCAGCGACGCAATCCCGGCGCTGGCTGTATTCCATTTCCGCGCGGTGTAGGATCGCCCGGGTCTAGAGGAGGATCGCCGAAGTGGCGGAGCGGGCCGAGCGGCGGCTGACGACGATCCTGGCGGCCGACATCGCCGAATACAGCCGGCTGATGCGCGCCGACGAGGACGCGACGATGCGCGCCCTCGGCGCCTGCCGCGCGGTCATCGACGCGCTCGTCGCCGAGCATCGCGGCCGCATCGCCAACACGGCCGGCGACGCGGTGCTCGCCGAGTTCCCCAGCGTCGCCGACGGCCTCGCCTGCGCGCTGGCGATGCAGCAGGCGATGGCCGCGGAAAACGCCGATGTGCCGGCCGAGCGCCGCATGCAATTCCGCATCGGTCTCCATCTCGGCGATGTGATGACCCGGGACGGCGATCTGTTCGGCGACGCCGTCAACATCGCGGCGCGGCTCGAAGCCCTGGCCGAGCCCGGCGGCATCTGCGTCTCGGCGGCGGTGCGCGAGCATGTCGGCACGCGGATCGCCGCCGCCTTCACCGATATCGGCGCGCAGCAGGTCAAGAACATCGCCGAGACGGTGCATGTCTTCCGGGTCGGACCGACCCTCACCCACCCCGCCGCTAGCGCGCCGGGGTCCCCCCTCTCCCGCAATGCGGGAGAGGGTGTCGAGCGCCATCGGCGCGAGACGGGTGAGCGATGGTTCAGCGGCACTTGCGCCTTGCCCGACAAGCCGTCGATCGCGGTGTTGCCGTTCGCCAATATGAGCAACGACCCGGAGCAGGAATTCTTCGCCGACGGGATCGCCGAGGACGTCATCACCGCGCTGTCGCGCTACCCCTCGCTGTTCGTCATCGCGCGCAATTCGTGCTTCACCTACAAGGGCCGCGCGGTCGATGTGAAAGTGGTCGGGCGCGAATTGGGCGTGCGCTACGTCCTCGAAGGCAGCCTGCGCAAATCCGGCAACCGCATCCGGGTCACCGCGCAACTGGTCGAGGCCGAGACCGGCAACCACCTCTGGGCCGAGCGCTACGATCGTGACCTCGCCGACATCTTCGCGGTGCAGGACGAGATCACCGAGGCGGTGACGATCGCCATCGCCCCGGCCGTTGCCGAGGCCGAGCAGCCAGCGCGCGATGCGTAAGCCGCCGCAAAATCTCGACGCCTGGGCCGCCTACCAGCGCGGGATGTGGCATGTCGGCAAAGCGACCGCGGAAGATACCCGGCTCGCTCACCAATTTTTTCAGCAAGCGATCGATCTCGATCCAAGCTTTGCCGGTGGCTATATCGGCTTGGCCAGCGCCATCTCGGCGGCGGCAACAGCGTTTGGGACAGCGGTTCTCGCCGAAACTCAGGGCTCGGAAGAGAGCATGGCGCGGCGTGCGATCGCGCTCGACCCGAGCAATGCCGAAGCCTACATATGCCTTTCGGTCGCGTTGCGGAATCGCGCGGACCTTGAAGGGGCACTGGCCGAGGCCGAGCGCGCCCTCGCACTCTGCCCAAACGTCGCTCCCGGCCACGGTCGGAAGGGCCAGGCTCTGGTTTTTTCCGGGCAGCCGAGGGCTGGGATAGCTGCGCTCGAGACGGCCTTGAGGCTGGACCCGCGCAGCCCGACGATGTGGCGCGAGCTGCACTATCTGGCGATTGGCCGCTATTTTTGCCAGGAATACGAGGCTGCGGCCGAGACGGCGAGGCGGGTCATCCGCTTGTACCCGGAATATCCGCTGCCCTACCGCTGGCTGGCCGCCGCGCTCGGCCAGCTTGGGCGAACCGACGAAGCAAAACCCGCGCTGGCGAAGGCCATCGCGATCACGCCGGCCGCGTTCGACATGCATCTCCGCCGCGTGCCGTGGATGCGGCCGGAAGACCACGCCCATATGCTCGAAGGCCTGCGCAAGGCTGGCTGGGAGGGGTGAGGGCGGCGGTTCAGTCGAGACCGGAGAGCCGCTCGCGCAAATAGCGGCGCACGGCGCTGCGGTCGCGCGGCGGCAGTGTGCCCAATCGTTCGGCGTCGCGCGCCTCGATCGTCGCGATCTTCGCCGGCCGGATGATCGAGGGGATCGGCAGCCCCGCCAATGCGAGATCCGAGACCACAACATCGCCGGGCCAGCCGCGGTTCGCCGTGCTCGTCACCATCGCCACCCATAAGAGGCCGTGCTTCGTTTCAAGTTCGCCGGCGGCGACGACCAGCGCCGGGCGGCGCTGCCGCACCGGCCGGTCGGTATAGGGAAACGGCACCTTGACGATGTCCCAGACCTCAAAGCCCGGCATAGCCCTGCTGGTCGGCTTCCGACGACCATTCGCCGAAGGTGGCGAACGGGTCATCGGCCGAGGTCCGTGTCGACTTGGTCAAGACGACGCGCTCGCCTTCGATCGTGTAGGACAGTTCGTCGCCTGGCGCCAAGCGGAGCGCGTCCCTGACCGGCCGTGGTATTGTCGTCTGCGCCTTGCTCGTCAGCTTGCTGGTAATCATCGTCTCGCTCGACAGCTGGTCCCTCAGAATGTAAGGATTTTCCTTACCTCGATCAAGGAGGACGCCGATGCACTACAGCACCGATCGCATTCTGGTGACGCATGCCGGCTCCTTGCCGCGGCCGTCGGATCTGCGCGCGATGGTCGTCGCCAAATCGGCGGGCGAACCCTATGACGCCGCCGTGCTCGACCGGCGCCTCAAGGAGGCGGTGGCCGAGATCGTGCGGCGCCAGATCCGAATGCGGCATCGACATCGTCAATGACGGCGAATTGTCGAAATTCAACTTCACCGACTATGTCCGCGGCCGCATCGCCGGCTATGAGACGCGGCCCAATACCGGCCGCCGCCGGCTCAGCATCATCGCCCGCGACGAGAAGAAATTCGCCGGCTATTTCGCGGCCAACCCGCGCGCCCAGAGCCTGGGCCCGCCGACGCATGCCGGTGTGCACGCGCCGTTGCGTTATGTCGGCCGGGCCGAATTGCAGAAGGACCTCGACAATTTCACGGCCGCGCTGGCCGGGGTCGACGTCGGCCGGCGCGTACCTGCCGGCCAACACGCCGGGCACGATCGAGCACTGGATCGCCAACGAGTATTACAAATCGGACGAGGAGTTCGTCTTCGCGATCGCCGACGCGATGAACGAGGAATACCGGGCGATCGTCGATGCCGGGTTTCTGTTGCAGATCGACGACCCCGACCTGCCGGACGGCTGGAACTGCCTCCCCGACATCACCGCCCCCGAATACCGCAAATACGCCGAAATGCGGGTCGATGCGCTGAACCATGCGCTGCGCGGCATCCCGCGCGAAAAGGTGCGCCTCCATGTCTGCTGGGGCAGCTTTCACGGTCCGCACCACGACGACATCCCATTGAAGGACATCATCGACCTCATTTTCCGCGTCAATGCCGGGAGCTATTCGATCGAGGCCTCGAACCCGTGCCACGAGCACGAATGGCGCGTCTTCGAGGAGGTGAAACTGCCGGCCGGCGCGACGCTCATTCCCGGCGTCGTCGGCCATTGCACCGATTTCATCGAGCACCCCGACCTCGTCGCCGAGCGCCTCGTGCGCTACGCGCGCCTGGTCGGGCGCGAGAACGTCTTGGCCGGCACCGATTGCGGCCTCGGCACCAGGGTCGGGCACGAATCGATCTGCTGGGCCAAATTCGAAGCGATGGCCGAGGGCGCGCGCCGCGCGACCAAGATCCTGTGGGGGCGGGCGTGAAATCCAGCACTCAGCCAGGGCAGCGAGCCGTCCTCGCTCCTTGCCTGATGGCAATCTCGCGCCTATCGTTGGACCCATGGATTACCGTGATCGAATCGGGATTGACCCCGAGATCCGCTTCGGGAAGCCGTGTGTGCGGGGAACCCGCATCACGGTCGGCGATGTCTTGGCGTACCTTGCGTCCGGCATGCGCGAGGAGCAAATTCTCGCCGATTTTCCGCAACTGACGAGTAATGACATACGCGCCTGCCTGGCGTACGCCGCCGAGCGCGAGCGCCGTGTGGTGAGTGTCCCAGCTGGCTGACCGGCCGCACAGACTTCTTTTCGACGAAAATCTCGCGGCCCGCCTTGTCGAGGCGCTCACTGATACGTACCCGGGTTCTGTCCATATCGGTCATGTCGGCTTGATGGGCGCCTCCGACCGTTCGATTTGGCAGCATGCGCAAGATCACGGCCTCGTCATCGTAAGCAAGGATGAAGACTTTCATCGCCTCAGCGTTTTCCACGGGCCACCGCCGAAGGTGATCTGGATCCGCTTGGGAAATTGCTCGACGGACGACATCCTCCGGTTGCTGAAAGAGCGTCACAGCGAGATCGAGGCGTTCATGGCGCACCAGGAAGCCGGGTTCCTCGCGCTCGCGTAGCCACCACATCTCTGAAAGAGCGAGGGCTGGCGATGAAGATCAAAACGGTCAAGGCATTCTGGGTCCACATCCCGATCCCGCAGGAGCGGCAGCACATCAGCGATTTCGGCCGCACGCTGTCGTTCGACGGGACGCTCGTTCGCATCGACACCCATTGCGGGCTCACGGGGTGGGGCGAAGCCAAGGCGCAGGTCGGCGGGATGGCGCAGAACCAGGCGCTGACCCTGATGATCAACGAGGAGTTCGCGCCGCTCCTTGAGGGCGAGGACCCGCGCGACATCACCCGCCTGTGGGAGACCCTCTACAGCGGCAGCCGTGCGCACTATGCGCTGCGCGAGGGCCGTGTTTTGCCGGTCCTCGGGCGCCGCGGCATCACGATCTCGGCGATCAGCGGGGTCGATTGCGCGCTGTGGGACATCGCCGGTAAGTCGCTCGGTGTGCCGGTGTGGCGGCTGCTCGGCGGGCGGCGCGCTGAGCGGATGCCGGCCTATGCCTCGGGCGGCTGGGCCGGGCCCGAGAAGATCGGCGAGGAATTGCTCGGCTACATCGCGAAGGGCGGGTTTGGCGCGGTCAAGATGCGGGTCGGAATCATCGACGGCGACCCGCGCCACTCGGCGCGCCGGGTGCAGGCGGCCCGCGAGGCTCTGGGACCGGAGATCGGGTTGATGTGCGACGCGCACGGCACGCTGTCGGTGGCCGAGGCGAAGCGCTTCTGCCGGCTCGTCGAGGATGAGAACCTCGCCTGGTTCGAGGAGCCGGTGACCGCCGACGACAAGGCCGGCTGCGCCCAGGTGCGCGCCGCCACCGACATTCCGATCGCGGCCGGCGAGAGCGAGTTTACCCGGCATGATTTCCGCGACCTTGCGATATTGGGCGCGGTCGACATCATGCAGCCGGATCTCGCGATCTGCGGCGGCATCACCGAGGCGATGCGCGTCTCCGCCCTCGCCAGCGCCTTCAACCTGAAGCTTGCGCCGCATTTATGGGCCGGCGCGCCGGCCTTTGCCGCCGGGCTGCATGTCGCCGCAGCCTCGCCCGCCGGGTTCATCGTCGAGTATTCGCTGGGCGCCAACCCGCTCTTGCATGATCTGGTCGAGGACAGCTTCCCGGTCGAGGACGGCATGATCCTTGTGCCCGATCGCCCCGGGCTCGGCATCACCGTGCGCGAGGATTTTCTCGCCGCGCATACGGTGAAGCCGTGAAAGCCTTGTTCCTCGGCAATGTCGCCGCCGATACGGCGGAAGGCATCAGGGCCGAGCTGCCGCCCGGCCTCGAGGTCGCGATCATTGCCGACCCGCGGGCCCTGGTGCATTCCCCGGAAGCGGCGGCGGAGGCCGACATCCTCGTCAGCAATCACTGGCGCGCCGACTACCCGCCGGCGCCAAAGCTGCGGCTGGTGCAATCGGTCGCGACCGGGGTCGAGCTGTTCGACCTCGCGGTGTTGCCGCGCGGGGTCGCGATCTGCAATTCATTCGGGCACGAGACGGCCATCGCAGAATACGTCGTGATGGTGTGGCTGGCCCTCCATCACCGGCTGCTCGAAATCTCCGGCGAGTTCCGCGAGCGCGCCTCGTGGCGCACCAGCTGGGTCGAGAGCGGCACGCCGCATGGCGAGGTGCGCGGCTCGACCTTAGGCATCGTCGGCTACGGCCGCGTCGGGCATGAGGTCGCGCGCCGCGCGGCGCCGTTCGGGGTTCGCATCCTCGCCGCCAACCGCAGCGCTCGCGAACCCGAGCCGGGGGTCGAGCGGGTCTTCCCGCTCGCCGCGCTCGACCAGATGCTGCCGCTGTGCGACACGGTGGCGCTGTGCACCGCGCTCGGCCCCGAGACCGAAGGGCTGATCGATGCGCGCCGTCTCGCGCCTGATGAAGCCGACCGCGTTCCTCATCAACATCGCGCGCGGCCAGGTGGTCGACGAGGACGCGCTCTATGCCGCGCTGCGCGACCGCACGATCGGCGGCGCGGCGCTCGATGTCTGGTGGCAAATGCCGACAGCGGCCGAGCCCATGCGGCGCGGCTCGCGCCATCCCTTTCACGAATTGCCTAACGTCATCGTGACGCCGCACAATTCGGGCTGGACCCAGGGCATGGTGCGGCGGCGCTGGGGCGAGATCGCCGACAATATCGGCCGCTGCGTCCGCGGCGAAAATCTTATCAACCTGGTGGTCACGGTCTGAGGATCCAGCGATGAAAGTCTCCTTTGTTGGCGATTTCGGCGGGCGAATAGCGCCTCAAGTCCTTGCCAAGGTCACCGAACAGCTTGATCCGACCGTGCTGGCCGATATCGCCGACAGCCAGCGGCTGATCCCGGCGCTGGCCGATGCCGAGATCGTCGTCAGCCACATCTGGAAGAAGGATTTTCCCGAGGCGCCGCGGCTCAAGCTGCTGCAATCCCCGGCCGCGGGAATCGACCTGATCGATCTGCCGTCACTGCCGCGCGGCGTCACGATTTGCAATGTCGTTGGCCACGAGCAGGCGATCGCCGAGTACGTGCTGATGACGGCGCTGGTGCTGACCCACCGCTTGTTCGACACCGCGACGGCGTTCCGCGACCAGTCATCGTGGCTCGCGGGCGGTGCCGGAGGCGGACCGACGCATGGCGAGCTGCTCGGCAAAACCATCGGGATCATCGGCTATGGGAAGATCGGCCGCGAGGTCGCGAAGCGCGCCGTCGCCTTCGATTGCAAGATCGTCGCCGCCAATCGCAGCCCGATCGCCGACAAGGGCGCTGCGTCGGAGATCTATCCGCTCGGCGAACTCGACCGCATGTTGCCGCGCTGCGACGTGGTGGTCATCGCCGCCGGTCTCGGGCCGGAAACCCGTGGTCTCATCGATGCCCGCCGCCTCGCGCTGATGAAGCCGACCGCAGCTCCTGATCAATATCGGGCGCGCCCTGATTGTCGAGGAAGCGGCGCTTTTTGACGCGCTGCGCGATAAGCGGATCGGTGGCGCAGCGATCGATGTGTGGTGGCGCTATCCGACCCCGGCGGAACCCAACGCGCGGCCGTCGAACTTCCCATTCCACGAGCTGCCCAACGCGCTGATGACGCCGCACTGCTCGAGCGCGACCGACGGAGCGCGCGACCGGCGATTGGGCGCCATCGCCGGCAATCTCGACCGATATGCGCGCGGCAAGCCGTTGCTCAACGTCGTGGCGACAACATAGGCGCCCCCGGACAATTCGGCGCAACATCGCTTTGTCAAAAAGCGGCGCTATGATGCGGCGGCGAACCAGCAACACTGGAGAACAAGCATGGAGCTCTACACTGCCGGCACCGGCAACGGGCAGCGCGCCGCGATCGCGGTCAATGAATGCGGCGTCTCGTGCAAGATCCACGTCCTCAATCTCGGGCAGGGCGACCAGAAAAAGCCGGACTATATGAAGCTCAACCCGACCGGGCGCATCCCGACCTTGATCGACCCGGACGGCCCCGGGCGGCAAGCCGTTCACTGTGACCCAGTCTTGGGCGATTTTGCTGTATCTGTGCGAGAAGACCGGCAAATTCCTGCCGAGCGACCCGATCGCGCGGGTGCATATGTTTCAGTGGATGGCCGAGGGCGCGGCCGATTACGCCTCGGTCAACCAGACGATCTTTTTCCTCGGCGCCCGCATGCCGGAAAAGGTGCCGGATTCGGCGGTCAAGTTCTACGAGGACCGGTTCGTCAATTTGTGGCGTTTTGCCGACGACCAGCTCGCCAAGACGCGCTATCTCGCCGGCGGCGAGCTGACCGCCGCCGATCTGGCGGTGTACCCGATCTATGCCGGGCGCAGGGCGCTGCCCGACAATGCCGGGCTCAATCATTTGAAGGCGTGGGGCGATCGCATCGGCGCGCGGCCCGGTGTGCAAAAGGGGATGAAGCTGGAAAATTGAGGGTGCGGGCTGCCTGCCGCCCCTGATCGCTCGATCCCGAAACCCGAAGATCGCATGTCGGACACTGTGCGGCGCGCGAGGCTGCTGCTCGCAGCCGCCTTTCTCGTGCTGTCCGGCAGGGCGGCGACGGCCCAAAATCTGGCCGGGCCGTGGGTCGAACTTGGCGCCGGCAACAAGCTGTCGGTGCGGGTGGTAGTGCCGTCCGGCGTTTCGGCGTGTCCGCGGGTTGTCGCCGACGGCAGCCCGGTCGAGGCACGGCAGCGCGGCGACGCCGACGGCGATTTTGCCGTCACCGTCTGCGTCGCCGACGTGCCGGTCGCGACCGCAGCTCTCACGGTTGACGGCAAGCCGCTGCCGACATTGCCGGCGACGGTCAACCGGATCGTGGTGTTCGGCGATACCGGGTGCCGGATCGAGGGCAGGTCGCTGCAGGATTGCAACGACCCAAAGCGGTGGCCGTTCCCGGTCATCGCCAAGGATGCGGCGGATCGCAAGCCCGACCTGGTGATCCATCTCGGCGATTATTACTATCGCCAAAGCGCTTGTCCCGCGGGTCAGGCCGGTTGTGCCGGCAGTTCGCACGGCGACAATTGGACGACGTGGAACGAGGATTTCTTTGCTCCGGCGACGCTGCTTCTGGCTGCCGCGCCGTGGGTCATGGTCCGCGGCAATCACGAATTGTGCACGCGCGGCGGCAAGGGCTGGTTTCGTCTGCTCGACCCGCACCCGGATGTCTTGAACTGTCCGGTCCGCACCGAGCCTTACCGGCTGCATTTCGGCGGGCTTGACCTGCTGCTATTTGACGGCGCCGATGCCGACGATTTTTCCGCGCCGCCGGCAAAGGTTGCGGCCTATGGCGGCCAGCTCGCGTCGCTCCTGGCGAACGCGCCGCCGCATGCCTGGCTGTTGACGCACAAGCCGGTCTGGGCGATGGCGCAGGCCCAGCTTAGCGGACTGACCAGCAACCAGACCGAGCAGGCGGCGATCCGGGGCCACGTTCCGCCCGGTCTCGACCTTGTTGTGTCGGGCCATCTCCACGATTTCCTCAGCTACGATTTCGGGCCGGAGCGCCCTGCCCAGCTGGTCGTCGGCACCGGCGGCGACACGCTCTTACCGCTCGGCCAGGCCCCGATCGTCGGTGCCGAGATCGACGGCATGGCGGTGCGCCGGGGCTACGCGAGCGAGCGCTTCGGCTACTTCATCATGGAGCGCGAGGCCGAGGGGTGGGCGGGTACGCTCTACGCTCCGGATCACTCGGTCCTCGCCCGCTGCCGGCTCGCCGGGAGGTCCATCGGCTGCCGATAGGCCGCGTCGGCAGCGGCGTGAACCGAATTTTTACAGATTGGCGCGAAAACGGGCAGTCCCGGTCGACTGAGCCCGATATGCCGTCTTCAAGATTTGCTGCAACCGCATGGAGCGCCGCAACGGCCGGCGATGTTGCCGAAGCCTCGCCGATCACCGATGCGCGGCTGCGCCAGGCGCACGATTACTGGCGCGGCAAGGCCGCGGGACGGGCGATGCCGCGGCGCGCCGATATCGATCCGATCGAGATCCCGAAGCTGTTGCCCGATGTCATGCTGGTCGATGTGCTGCCGCAGCGCCGCTATCGCTATCGCCTGATCGGGACCGAAAACGCTCAAGCGCACGGCATCAACGCCACCGGCCGCTACCTCGACGAGGTCTTGCCCGGCCCGGAATACAAGGACCACGTCATCGCGCTCTACGATGAATGCGTGAGCGCGCGCCGTGCCCTCTATTCCGAATGCCTGTTCATGTCGCCGCGGCTACGAGCGCCGGAGCGCCACACCAAAGTCCTGTTCATGCCGCTCTCCGAGGATGGCGAAACCGTCAACATGGTGTTCGTCATCCAGGTTTTTTTCTATATCGACCAGATGACGCGCGAGCGGCATTTCGTCGAAGCGCGGCCGTACAAAGAAATCGCGCATATCCTCTTGTGACGCGCCGCAACGTCCGGTAGCTAGCAGCGCGGTTTTCGACCGAATCGACGCACTCGGTACGCATCACCCCCACCCCGACCCGCCCCCGTCGAGGGGGCGGGAGTACATACAAATGGGAGTGCTGATAGAAGCCCTCCCCCTTGATGGGGGAGGGTTTGGGAGGGGGTGGCGCGGTGCAACCTCATCGGAAACCGCCCTAATTCGCCGCCGGTTCGAGCGCGGCGCCGCTGCGGCCGGTTCGAGCGCGGCCGCGATGACGTCCTCGACCTTCTCGGCCCAGACGAAGCGCAGCGCGTTGCGCGCCGCCTCGGGGATCTCCTCGTAATCCCTGCGGTTGCGCGCCGGCAGGATGACCGTGCCGAGCCCGGCGCCGGCGGCGGCGACGATCTTTTCCTTGATGCCGCCGACCGGCAGGACGAGGCCGCGCAGGCTGATCTCGCCGGTCATCGCGGTGTCGCTTTTGACGGTGCGCCCGGTCAATAAGCGAGACGAGCGCGGTGAACATCGCCACCCCGGCGGAGGGGCCGTCCTTGGGGATCGCGCCGGCCGGGATGTGGATGTGAATATCGCTGTTGTCGAACAGCTTCTGATCGATGCCGAGGCTCGCGGCCTTGCCCTTGACCAGGGACAGCGCGGCCTGCGCGCTCTCCTTCATGACCTCGCCCAGCTGCCCGGTCAGGATGAGGCCGCCCTTGCCGGGGATGCGGGTCGCCTCGATGAACAGGATGTCGCCGCCGACCGGGGTCCAGGCGAGCCCGGTCGCCACGCCCGGGATGCTGGTGCGCATCGCCACCTCGCTCTCGAACCGGCGCGGCCCGAGGATCTCGTGCAGATCCTCGGGCGTGATGCGGACCTTGGTCGCGCTGCCCTCGGCGATTTTCATCGCGGCGCTGCGCAGCGCCGCGCCGATTTCGCGTTCGAGCTGGCGCACCCCAGCCTCGCGCGTGTAGTCGCGGATGATCGCATGCAAGGCGTCGTCGCCGATCTCGGCCTGGTCGGCGGTCAGCCCGTTGGCGGCGAGCTGGCGGGCGACGAGATAGCGGCGGGCGATCTCGAATTTCTCGTCCTCGGTATAGCCCGGGAGATCGATGACCTCCATGCGGTCGCGGAGCGGCCCCGGGACGCTGTCGAGCACGTTGGCGGTGGTGATGAACATGACCCGCGACAGGTCGAACTCCACCCCGAGGTAGTTGTCGCGGAAGGTCGAGTTCTGCTCGGGATCGAGCACTTCGAGGAGCGCCGAGTTGGGGTCGCCCTGAAAGCCGCGGCCGAGCTTGTCGATCTCGTCCAGCATCATCACGCAATTGCGGGTGCCGGCGCGGCGGATGCCCTGCAGGATATTGCCCGGCAGCGCGCCGATATAGGTCCGGCGATGGCCGCGGATCTCGGCTTCGTCATGCACCCCGCCGAGGCTGACCCGGACGAATTTGCGCCCGGTGGCGCGCGCGATGCTCTGGCCGAGCGAGGTCTTGCCGACCCCGGGCGGCCCGACAAAGCACAGGATCGGGCTGCGGCCGCCCGGGTTGAGCTTGTGGATCGCGAGGTATTCGAGGATGCGGCGCTTGACCTTGGCGCAAGCCGTAATGGTCGGCGTCGAGGATGCGGCGCGCTTCGGCGATGTCGATCGGCGGCTCGTCCTCGATCGACCACGGCAGCTCGATCAGCCATTCGAGATAGGTGCGCGCCATCGAATACTCGCCGGCCGCCTCCGGCATGCGTTCGAGCCGCGACACCTCCCTCTTGGCGTGCGCCTCGACCTCGGCGGGCATCTTGGCCGCCTCGATCTTGCGGCGCAGCTCGGCGATCTCCTGGCTCTTGGCGTCGTCGCCTTCGCCCAGCTCCTGCTGGATCGTCTTCAATTGCTCGCGCAGCAGGAACTCGCGCTGGCGATCGTCGATCGTTTCCTTGGTGCGGTCGCTGATCTGGCGCGACAGCCGCAGCACTTCGAGCCGGTGCGCCAAGAGCTCCGAGACGCGTTCCAGCCGGCGCTCGATCGCGAAGGTTTCGAGGATCTCCTGCTTCTCGACCGGGGTGATGTCCATGAAGCTGGCGATCAGATCGGCGAGCGCCGGCGCCGAGGTCACGGTCTGCACGGCGTTGACCAGCTCGGCCGGGGTCTGCGGCAAGAGCTGCAAGGTTTCGAGCGCCAGATTGCGCAGATTGACCAGCCGGGCCTCGATTTGCGTGCTCTGTTCCTGCGATTCGGGCACCGGCTCGACGCGCGCCACGAAAAACGGATAGCCGTCGAGAAACTCGATGACGCGAAAGCGGCGCTCGCCCTGGCAGATCACATGATGGCTGCCGTCCGGGCTCGTCACGTAGCGCAGCAGGTTCGCCTCGGTGCCGACGCGATGCAGGTCGACCGGCATCGGGTCGTCGGCCGTGGCTTCGCGCTGCAGCACGAGCCCGACCGGGCGATTGAGGCGGATCGCGGTCTGCGCCGCGACGACCGAGCGCTGCCGGCCGAGGGTCATCGGCAGCACGATCCCCGGAAACAGCACGAGGTTGCGGGTGGTGATCAGGATCAGCGCGTCGGCCGGGACCGCCGGGACCGTTTCGAGCCCGGTCGGTGCGGGACCGGCCGCGGCCGCCGATGGCGGCGACGCTGCGGATTCGGCCAATGTGCGTCTGGGGTTCTTCCCGGTCCATCACCGCGCTCCCTTCTCCAGGCGCAGCATCAGGCAGCCATTGGCGAGATGCCGGCCGGAAATCGCGAACGGCACCGGCGGCAATTCGATCCGGCGCTCGAAATGGCCGTAGGGGATCTCCATCCGCAGGATCCGCGCGTGCTGCAACTCCGCCGGCAGCGGGCGCTCGCCTCTGACGACCAGCGTGCCGGCGTTCAGGGTGACCTTGACGCGCTCGAGCTCGACCCCGGGCAGGGCGATCAGGATGGTCAGCGCGTCCTCGGTCTCGAAGACGTCGATCGGCGCTTCCCAATGCGGCGTCGCGTGGTGAAAGAACTGCCGGCGCAGGCGCTCGGCGCGCTCCATCGCCTTGCAGGCCTCGGCCCACATCAATGCATCGAGCTGGCGTTTCGGCATGACCCACTCCGCGCCGTCAACCGCCGGCAATCCGGCTTCGGTTCATATGATACTGAAATTGCGCAGCGGAAGGCGACGCTCAGCAACTGCGGTCGGGACGGAATTTCCCTCAGAGCAGGGAATTTTTCGCAAATCAGCAGGGAATCGCTCGCTTGCCGATGACGGGCTCGGTCGATCGCCGCTCCAGGGGCTTCCGGTCGGGTCTTGAAAATAGGTTCGCGCCGGGCCATTTTCAAGTACGAACCGTGAACGCGCGGAATGGCATGGACGAAGAGGCTAGCGGTTATATCAGTTTCGATTGAATCAGTGTGCTGCCAAACGCTCCTTCTTCAAAATAGTTTTCGGCCGATATAAGCAGCCATAATTCATCGAACTGCTCGCGGCTAAAAGTTACGATCGCTTTTTGCTGTACGATGGCTTGCAGAGCCGCTTTATACTCAGAGGAAGATTCGAAATAATATCCAATCTCTCCGGCAGCCGCGACTTGCTTCTCTTTGGCTCGAAGTCGAGATGTCAATGGATGATGGTGATCGGCGTGATAGACGGCATGCTGGATTCCGATCTTCTGGGAATTGGTTAGGACAACGCGAGCGTCTGCTGCCGTTTCCTCTCCATAGACTGCGTTCGGGTCATCGATGCTAGCCGCTTTGATTTCAAGCGTTTCGAGCAACTGGCACACAGCCGGGCGCTCTATGCGATCAAATTTCGATCCGCTCAATTTCATGTTGACGGTTTCTCCGAACGCCCTCAGCCTCCCCGCGTCGACGTTAGCGGATGACCGCGGCATAGGCTGAGGGCCGGCTTCCAGGGCGCGGCGCACGCCGTCCGGGTCATGCGCGATGACATGGAGATAGGCGCGCGCCGGCTGGTCGGGCTCCGAGCGGCCCTGCTCCCAATCGCGCAGCGTGCCGAGCGGAATGTGATAGCGCGCCGCGAATTCTTCCTGCGTCAGCCCGAGCGCCCGGCGCAGTGTCCGCGCGCGCGGCACCCGCTTCATGCGGGCCAGGCGCTCGCTCGGTGACCGGCTGCGACGTCCGGATCGGCGAGCGCCGCCGCATGGACTTCCTCGTCGGTCAGCGCGTCGAAGCGGCGCCAATCATGCTTCGCGGTTTTCTTCATGGTATCTGCGTCGTTCATAGGCTTCAGCCTTGCGGGCGGTGATCGACCGAATTTCTCGCCGCGCATCGTGTAGCGCCACGAACCAGCACGCGGCCCTCGACCATCCAATTACGCCGTAGCGTTCGCTCGTTTGGGTCCTGCATCCGGGTACTCCCCTCGATCGCGAACCGCGGAACACCTCGCATCCATTGCGAAGGCGACGGCAGTCGCGCCAGCTTCGGCGGCCTTGCATCGCCCACGCGAAATTCTCGTCCTCCATAGACACGGATACCCGCAGTTTTGCGGGGTGTTCTCAGGAATTCGTCAGTCCCGTGGCGCGCATCGGGGCGATCGAACGGGTCGGGGCGGCGCGGCTTCTCTATAGGCGCATCGGCGGAAACCGGCTATTTGCCTCTCCGCGGCAAAAACGGGTCGAGAGGCGGCGGTGGCGTTTATCAGCGAAAAGACGGTGGCGCTTGTCGAGGGGATCGCGGCGGAGGCCGAACGGGTCGAGACGCCGTGCGGCGACGGCACGATGGTGTGGCGGCGCTGGGGCGAGGGCCCGCCGCTCGTGCTGCTGCACGGCGGCTATGGCTCGTGGACGCATTGGGTCCGCAACGTGCTGCCGCTGTCCCGGCAATTCACCGTCATCGCCGCCGATCTGCCCGGCCTCGGCGAATCGGCGACGCCGCCCGAGCCGTGGACCGCCGCGGGGCTGGCGGCGATCATCGCCGCGGGGCTCGACATCGTCGCTGCCGCGCGGCGAGCGGGTGCACCTCGCCGGGTTCTCCTTTGGCGGCGTGATCGGCGGCAACCTCGCGGCGCAGCTCGGCGACCGGGTACGCGGCTTTACCGTGGTCGGCTCGAACGGGCTCGGCCTCGAGCGCTCGCCGACGCCGCTGCGGCGGGTCCCGCCCGATGCCGACGAAGCCGAGGAATTCGCCACCCACCGCTACAATCTGAACCAGCTGATGATCGCCGATCCGGACAAGATCGACGAGCTGGCGCTCTATCTGCAGAAGACCAACCATGCCCGCGCCCGCATGCGCAGCCGGCGGTTTTCGCGCTCCGGCGCGCTGGTCGAGGCGCTGCCGCGGATTACCGCGCGGCTCGACGGCATCTGGGGCGAGCGCGACGCGACCGCCTATCCGCATCTCGACGAGCGCGCGCGCATCCTGCGCAGTTTTCAGCCGAATGCGCGGTTTGCCGTGGTGCCCGGAGCCGGGCACTGGGTGCAGTACGAGGCGGCCGACCGGTTCAACGCGCTCATCGCCGAATTCGCCGCCGGGTGAGGGCACCTTCGCCGCGCTCCGGCTCACCCGTGCGACAGCGGCACCAGCAGCAGGTAGCCGTTGAGGGTCAACAGCGACGCCAAAGACGGCGAGCACGCCGCTGACGCCGAGCAGCCAGGGCGAGGCCGCCACGATCGCGACCGAGCCGAGCACGATCGCGATCTGGAGCAGCGCTTCGGCGTATTCGAAATTCGGCGTCTGCGCCGCCGCGTGGTCGCGCTTGGCTTCCCACTGATGCGCCTTCTCCAGCAGCTCCTTCTTGCCGTCTCCGGTCGCCGGCTCGCTTTCGTAGCGCGCCGCCGTGTCGCGGTAGCGTTTGACCAGCTGCAGCCACCTTGGCGGTGCGGTCGGGCGACAGCCCGGGCGCGTCGGCCGCCAGCAATTCGAGCTGCTCGGCAGCAGTTTGGTAATGAAGCTGGCGGATATATTTCGACTGATAGAAGCCGTAGGTGTCCGACGCGTGGATGTTTGCGTTCAGCATTTCCTTTGTCGCATCGGCCCCGCCGAGCGCGGCGATCGCCAGCAGCATCGCGACGATGCCGACATAGATCGCGGTGAGCCGGCGAAACCAGTCGTGGGCCGGCGCGGCGTGAGCATCGGATTCCGAGGGTTCATCGATCTGCTCGGCGATCTCGTGTGCTTCCAAATCTTGCTCTCCATTGCATGTCCAAGATCCGGGTATCTTCTCCCCGCCCATAAAGTGTTGTTCGGGCAGAGAGCAGCATGCCGGCCACAATCCGCTCGACCGGGGTCGGCGAAGAATCTAGCATGACAGCCTTGCAGCCCGCGAGGGTGCGGCGCCGTCCTCGGTCGGCAGCCCGGAACAGCGGACCGAGTCAGAAATAATCGTCGATGGATATCAATCAGCTCATTGCGCATCACGGCGCCTATTTCTACGTCATCGTCTTTGTCTGGACCTTTCTCGAAGGCGAGACGGTTGTCCTGTTCGCCGGGTTCGCCGCGGCCCAGGGTCTGGTCGATCCGTTGCTGCTGCTGATCGCGGCGTGGCTCGGCAGCTTTTCCGGCGATCAGTTCTATTTCTGGCTCGCCCGCCACTTCGGGGTCAAGCTGCTCGATCGCTTCCCGCGCTGGCGCCACGGCGTCGATGGCGCGCTGCGCTTTGCTCGAACGCTACGATGCCGGCTTCATCCTGTCGTTTCGCTTCATCTATGGCGTGCGCAATTTCTCGTCGTTCGCGTTGGGGCTGAGCGCGGTTCGCTGGGATCGGTTTTTGTGGTTGAACCTCACCGCCGCCGGGCTGTGGGCGGCGAGCTTTATCGCGGTCGGCTATTTTCTTGGTCATGCCTTCCGCGCCGTGCTCGGCGATCTCGCCCGCTCGTTCAGCCTGGTAATGCTCGGTGTGTTTGTCGTGATCGGCGCCACCGTGTGGCTCTTACATCGGCTGCAGCGCCGCCGCCAGCTCCGGGTTCCGCCGGGCGCCGACGTGGTGCTCCCGCCGACCTGATCGGGAGCGGCGCTACGCGAGGATCTTGATCTCGCTCGCGACGGCGAGGCCGAGCCTCTGGTCGGCGCGCCCGGCATTGACCGCGATCTCGACCAGTCCGTTCGAATTGACGTACCAGAAGGCGTCGCCGCTCGGCATGGCCGAGAAGGTCGGTGCGTGGACGATGCTGCGTCCGCCGGCGAGAAGGCGCGCGCTCACCGGCAGGCATTCGCCGCGCAGCCCGGTCAGCGCGTTGCCGTAATGATCGATATAGACGATCTCCGCCAGATCGTCGGGCCAATCGGGGTAAGCCTGCGCTACGGCGCGGCTCGCCACCGCCGATGGCGGCTCGCCCTGCGCCAGTCGTCCCGCGACCGGCGCGAACAGGTCGCGGCCGTGAAAGCTCGCCGACAGCGCCGGCGGCCGCCAGCTGATCTCCCAAGCAGCGCGGGTTCGCGGCGCGGCGCAGCACCAGCTCGAACAGGCCGTTATCCGGCCCGACAAAGAGGCGGCCCGCGGCCTCGACGATCAATCCGCGCCGCGCGCCGCCGACCCCGGGATCGACGACGCACAGCAGCACCGTTCCCGCCGGAAACCACGCGGCATAGGCTGCCAGCAGATACGCCGCGGGCTTGGGCTGTCCCGCCGGGCTATCGGCAAAAAGCTGGATCACCGGCACGCCGGGCGCGGTCTCGTGCCAGCACCGCATTGACCTGCCCGGTATAGGGGCCGGCGAGGCCGAAATCGGTGAACAGCACGATCATCGCGCGACTATGGCGCCGCCAGGCTCGCCGCGGCAAGCCGGCCATCGCTCTCGGTCGAAGGGCAGGGCGCAGGCGCGGTTCTTGAAAAAATCCCCGGTTTGCGTATCGTCGCGGCGTGGGGAGTTGAGCTTGGGGGAGATCATGAAGAAGATGGTTCTGATCGCGGCGCTGGTCGCGGCCGTGGCGGCGCAGCCGGGCTGGGCGGCGAGCAAATGCGCCTCCCGGAGCGAGGGCGAAGCCGAGGCGGCGATCCGCTACGTGACCGATCTGATGGTCGTCAGCTCGGTCTGCCAGGACACCGTTTATGCCGAGTTCCGCCTGCGCAACCAGGCTCAGATCGTGGCCTATCAGAAGGCGCTGATGGCGCATTTTCATGGCGCTGCGGGGTTTGACCGGTGGAACACCGCGCTCGCCAACCAGGCGGCGCAGAAGCAGAACGGCAACCAGCTGACTCTGCCAGCAATCGGTGGCGCTGCTGCAGCAGGCGAAAGCGCTCGACGCGAACGGTTTCCGGGCCTATGCGGCGGCGCAGGCCGCGGCCAGCGGGAACTGCGCGAAATAAGTGCCCGATCGCCGGCGAGGCCGGGCAGAAGTGATGCCCCGCGCGGGGCAAACTGCGCTACAGTACGCAGGATAGCGACATAGGAGGCCGCGATGGCGCGAATCGTCCTGGGGATGGGCACCTCGCACACGCCGATGCTGAACGCGCCGCCGACCGATTGGCCGCGCTTTATCGAGCGCGACTCGAAGCGCACCAATCTGCTCGACATCGAGGGCCGGCTGACCAGCTATGACGAGCAGCTGAAGCACGCGCCGGCCGGCATCACCGGCGAGATCGCGCCCGAACGGATGCAGGCGCGCCATGCCGCCGTGCAGGGCGCGATCGACCGGCTCGGCGGGTTTCTGCGCGAGGCCAAGCTCGACGCGCTGATCGTCTGTCGGCGACGACCAGGAGGAGCTGTTCCACCACGACAACATGCCGGGCATCCTCGTCTATTACGGCGAGACGATCCGCAACGTGCCGCTGGCGCCGGTCGCCGAGCCCAATTGGGGATGGCGGGCGAGCGCGCGCTGGCACGAGGAAAAAGAGCCGCGCGAGTATCCGGTCGACAGCCGCCTCGCGCGCCACCTGATCGACGAACTGATCGACCGCGAATTCGACATCGCCGCCTCGGATGCGGTTCCGGAGGGCGAGGGCGAGGGCCACGCGATCGGCTTTGTCCACAAGCGGATCATGCAGGAGGTGGTGCCGATCGTGCCGGTCTGCATCAACACCTATTATCCGCCGAACCAGCCGACGCCGCGGCGCTGCTACCGGCTGGGGCAGGCGATCCGCGCCGCGGTCGAATCCTATCCGGGCGATGAGCGGGTCGGCATCATCGGCTCGGGCGGGCTGTCGCATTTCGTCGTCGACGAGGCGCTCGACCGCGGCTTCATCGACATGTTGCGCAAGCAAGGACGCCGCCGCGATCGAGGGGATGCCGCGCGAGAAGCTCAATTCCGGCAGCTCGGAGATCCGCAACTGGATCTGCGTCGCCGGCGCGGTCGAGCACCTCGCGCTCGAATGGTCGCTCTACGAGCCGGGCTACCGCACGCCGGCCGGCACCGGCACCGGCCTTGGCTTCGCATTCTGGTCGTAAAGGGGCCGTCATTCCGGGATGCCGCGCAGCGGCAGGCCCGGAACCCATGAACACGGATGGCGGGAGGCATGGCACGACCGTTGGTGCGCCCGCGGATGGGTCGGTGTTCATGGGTTCCGGGTTCGACCCTTCGGGCCGCCCCGGAATGACCGGCGTGTAGGTTGCGGCAGCGCTGCCGACAGGAGGACATGATGCGCAGGAAGGACAGCGACGATCTCGTCCGCGTCGGACCGGGTACCGTGATGGGCGGGCTGATGCGGCAATACTGGCTGCCGGCGGCGATGTCGTCGGAGCTGGAGCGCGACGGCGCGCCGCATGCGCCTGTTGCTGCTGGGCGAGCAGCTGATCGCCTTCCGCGACAGCGCGGGTCGGGTCGGGGTCATGGACCATCGCTGCCCGCACCGCTGCGCCTCGCTGTTTTTGGGCCGCAACGAGGAGAACGGCATTCGCTGCGTCTATCACGGCTGGAAATACGACACCGAGGGCAATTGCGTCGACACGCCGAACCTGACCGGGCCAGCCCGACTTCAAGAACCGGATCAAGGCCAAGGCCTACAAGACCGTCGAGCGCAACGGCCTCGTCTGGGTCTATATGGGCAGCCGCGACGAAGGCCCCGCCGCTGCCGGAAATCGAGGCGACGCTGCTGCCCGAAGCCGACGTGCAGATCTCGTTCGTGCAGCGCGAATGCAACTGGCTGCAGGCCTTGGAAGGCGACATCGACACCTCGCATTTCGGCTTTCTGCATGCCGGCGGCGTCGATCCCGACGATGTGCCGGAGGACAGCCTGTTCCGCCACACGGTCGCCAACCGCGCGCCCGACTACCACGTCGCCGACACCGAGTGCGGCACGATGTACGCCGCCTATCGCGAGGCGGCGCCGGGCCGGACCTACTGGCGCTTTGCCAATTTCATGCTGCCGTTCTGGACCCAGACGCCGCAGGGCAAGTTCACCGAGCACCTGCACAACCGCGCCTGGGTCCCGATGGACGACACCCACACGATGTTCGTCAGCCTGATGTGGCGGCCGCCACCCGCCGTCGATCGGCCCGAACAAGCGCGGCGAGATGATGCCGGGCTTCACGCGCGCCTTCGACTATCTGCCGAACACGACCGACTGGTACGGCCGCTGGCGGCTCAAGGGCCGGCCGACGAACGACTGGCTGGTCGACCGCGAGGCGCAAAAGACCGGCGGCAACTACACCGGCATCGACGGCATCCACGCGCAGGACCAGGCGGTGACCGAGAGCATGGGGCCGATCACCGACCATCTGTTCGAGCATCTGGCGCCCTCCGACCGGATGATCATGGCGACGCGGCGGCGCCTGCTTGCAGGCGGCGCGCGCCCTGGCGAAGGACGGCACGGTGCCGCCCGGGGTCGATGATCCCGCGATCAATTACCCGGTGCGCAGCGGCGATTTCGTCACCGATGCGAAGCTCGGCTGGCGCCAAGCCTACGACGCGCAGATGCGCGCCTCGGTGCGGCCGATGCAAGAGGCGGCGGAATAAGATTCACCACAGAGACACGGAGAGCACGGAGAAAACCTGCCCTCCGCGATCTCCGTGCCTCCATGGTTTAAATTTCATCGACGAAATCGAGGAACGCGGCGAGGAAGGCGTCCTTCTGTTCGTCGAACGGGGCGTGGCCGGCGTCCGGCAGCACGACGAGCCGGGAGCCCGGGATGAGGGCGCGATAGGCCTCGCCGAATTTGGGCGGCACCAGCCCATCCGCGGCGCCCCACACGAGCAAGGTCGGCACGTCGATCCGGTGCAGCCATTTCGCCAGCCCCGGATTGTGGAAGCGCGGGCGATAGGCGAGCCGCGTGACCGTCGCGCGGTTTTTCGCGACAATGTCCATGTCGGCCTTGGCGAGGTCGCCGAGGCGGCGCGCCGCGCGTTCGGGATCGGCGTAGAACCGCCGCAAATTCTCCTCGACCGGCATGCGGAAGATGTCGGGGATCGGTTCGCCGTCGGCCGTGATGCCGACCGCGCCGACGAGCGTCAGGCTCGTGAGACGCGCGGTGCTGCGCACCGCCAGCTCGGCCGCGACCCAGCCGCCGAGCGAAGTCCCCATCAGATGGACCCGCTCCAGGCCGAGCGCCTGCAAGAGATCGAGATGGAAATAGGCGAGATCGGCGATCTCGTCGAGCCAGGGCGGGTCGTCCGACTGGCCGAAGCCGGGGTGTTCGGGGGCGAACACCTGAAAGCGCGTCGACAGTTCCTCCAGGAACGCCATCCAGCCGGTGTGCCCGCCGGCGCCATGCAGAAAGACCAGCGGCGGCTCGCCGCTTCCTCGGGGGCCGCCGCGGAACATCCGGATCGCGCAGCCCGCGACCGTCACCGTCTCAATGGTGTGCGGCACCGTGCCCTCTAACGTCGTCCCGCTAAATTGTCGTCCCGGCGAAAGCCGGGACCCACCCAGCACGCGTTCAGGCCTCAAGAGTGTAGAAAAGATCGGCCCAATGCGGGTTGTCGGCCTCGATCAGCTGTATCTTCCATGCCCGCTTCCACTCCTTGATCTGCTTTTCGCGGCGGATCGCCGACTCGCACAGCTCATGCGGCTCGAACCAAACGAGACGATCCACTCCATATTTTGATGTAAAGCCTGGAACGGCCTTGCTCTTGTGTTGCCACACTCGTTGCGCGAGTTCGGAGGTCACTCCGACATACAAGGTACCCTGCGGTTGGCTTGCGAGCAGATAGACGAAAAACATCGTCCTGTTGCCGAGGTGGGTCCCGGCTTTCGCCGGGACGACAATGTAGAATGAGTTTGAAAGGGAAAATAGGGCCGCCGCAAGCCATTGCCCCGATGCCGGCCGTCATGCGAGGCTCGGGCACAGGCCAACCCGAAAGGATCACCGGCATGCTCAAGATCTACGGCATCCCGCGCTCGCGCGCCTTCCGCACGCCGTGGATGGCGAAGGAGCTGGGGCTCGATTACGAGAACATCCCGATCGACATGGCCAATGAGGGCACCAGAGCTCCCGAATACCTCCGCGATCAACCCCAACGGCCACATCCCGGCGATCGACGACGACGGGTTCATCCTGTGGGAATCGATGGCGATCAACCTCTATCTCGCGAAGAAATACAGCAGGGGCGCCCTCTACCCGATACGCTTCGAGGACGAGGCGCGTGCCTGGCAGTGGAGCTTCTGGGGGATGACCGAGGTCGAGCGCCCGGTGCTGACCGCGATGTTCCACCGCGCGATCCTGCCCGAGGACAAGCGTGATCCGAAGCTCGCCGACGAGAGCGAACACCAGCTCGGGCGGCCGCTGATGGTGCTCGACGGCGCGGTGGCCGCCTCGCCCTATCTCTTGGGCGAGCATTTCAGCGTCGCCGACCTCAATGTCGCCAGCATCCTCTCCTGGGCGCGGCCGGCGCGGATCGACCTATCGCACGTGCCCAAAATGGCGGACTGGTTCAAGCGCTGCGCCGAGCGGCCGGCGGCCCGCGCCGCCCGCGACCTGCAGCGATAGCGGCCGCTTCATGGCCGGACGCGCCGCGACCCTGCTGGTGATATTGGCGGCGGTCCCGCTCGTCCTCACGGTCGTCGATTTTGTGCTGGCGCAGGGCAACCAAACGCTGCGCGCCGAGGTCGATCGGCGCCAGCACCTGATCGATCAGAACGCCCAGCTCGCGCGCGTCAACCAGGTACTGATGCGGCAAATCGCGATCGCGGCGATCAAAAACCAGGACAGCCAACTGCGCGAGCTGCTGAGCCGGAACGGCATCACGATCAATGTTCCTCCGACGCCTCCGGCAGATAGCGGCAAAGGGGGGTGACCCGTTGGCAGACCCGGCATGACGACGCGTCAGGCGGGCGGGATCGCGCTGGTGCTGATCGTGATCTCGGTCTTCCTGATCGTGAGTTTCAGCACGATCGAGCTGATTGAGGAGCGCCGCAGCCTGGTGGAGCGCCACGATCTTCAGGACAACCCGCTGCGGGAAACGGCGACGCTGCAGCGGCGGTTCGAGGCGCTCGGCGCGGGGGTCACCGAGCTTGCCGCGGCGGGCGACAGCAGCGCCAAGACGGTCGTCGAGGAGATGCGCCGGGACGGCGTGATCCTGCCGGAGCCGAAACATTGATCGCGGCCGGCCCCGGCGATTGTCTGGCGATGGATCTGAAGTGAAAAAATGTCATCCCGGCGAAAGCCGGGATCCACTCATCCACTTCTGAGACGATTGACGGGTGGGTCCCGGCTTGCGCCGGGACGACATCTGAAAATTATGCGGGAGAGGGAAGGGGGCGCTACCCCTTTGCCACCTGGTGCTGGGCGAGGTGTTCGAGCACCCGCACCAGACCGGAATGGTCCCAGCCCTTGCCGCCCAATGCGGCGGCGGCGTTGAACAGCTCCTGCGTCGTCGCGGTATTGGGCAGCGAGAGGTTGAGCGCCCGGGCGCCGGACAAGGCGAGGCTCAGATCCTTCTGGTGCAGCTCGATGCGGAAGCCGGGGTCGAAGGTGCGCTTGATCATGCGCTCGCCATGCACTTCGAGGATGCGCGAGGAAGCGAACCCGCCCATCAGCGCCTCGCGCACCTTGGCCGGGATCGGCCCCCGCCTTCGAGGCGAACAGCAAGGCTTCGCCGACCGCCTCGATCGTCAGCGCGACGATGATCTGGTTGGCGACCTTGGTCGTCTGCCCGGCGCCGACCTCGCCGACCAGCGTGATGTTCTTGCCCATCAACTCGAACAGCGGCTTGACCCGGTCGAAGGCGCTCGGCGTGCCGCCGACCATGATCGTCAGCGACGCCGCCTTGGCCCCGACCTCGCCGCCCGAGACCGGCGCATCGAGATAGTCGCAGCCTTTCTGCATGATCTCGGCGGCGAACGCCTTGGTCTCGATCGGCGAGATCGAGCTCATGTCGATGACGGTCTTGCCCGGCTTGAGGCCGGCCGCGACCCCGTCGGGGCTGAACAGCACGTCCTGCACATCCGGTGTGTCGGGAACCATGATGATGATGGTTTCGGCCGCTTCGGCGACGGCTTTCAGCGTGTCGCACACCGTCGCGCCTGCGCGGATCTCGGGCGGCACCGTGCGCTTGCCGTAGACGAACAGCCGGTGCCCGGCCTTTATCAGATTGTTGGCCATGGGCCGCCCCATGATGCCGAGGCCGACAAAACCGATCTGCATGGCTGTTCTCCGACTGCGATGGCTGGCGAAGTGAGGCACAGTGCTACAGTTGCGGGACGAGTCTCAAGCGAGGAGGAGATAGCGGCGGTGCGGTGGTGGCTGAGCCTCGTTTTCGTCCTCGCCTGGCCGAGCCTCGCGCAGGCGCAACAGATGCCGGGCCCGGTCGGCGAGCCCCAAGGGGTTTGGCGCGAGCAGATCCATTGGGTGCCGATGACCGACGAGGCCGGCATGCAGCACCTGCTGTATGCCCGCATCTGCCGCCCGGCGGGCGAGGCACCGGCCCGCATCGTGCTGATCGCGCATGGCTCCCCGGGCCCGGCCCCGATGCGGCGCTTGGCAATGGCCCCGGCCGCCTGCGACGGCGAGGCGGCGCGCTGGTTTCTCGATCGCGGGTATGCGGTGGTCGCCGGTATGCGGCGCGGCTACGGCGCAACCGGCGGCGACTGGGTCGAGGGCGATTGGGCCTGCGACAACCGCGACTACCTTCGAGCCGCCTTGGTGAACGCGCACGATATCGCGGCGATGGTCGATTACGCGGCGACCCTGCCCTTCGCCCGTCCGGGCGGGATGGTGCTGGTCGGCCACTCGGCCGGCGGCTGGGCTTCGATCGCCTACGATTCGTTGCCGCATCCCCGCGTCACCGCCTTCGTCAACATGGCGGGCGGACGCGGCGGCCACGAGTACAACCGGCCGAGCAGCAACTGCCATCCCGAGCGGCTCGCCGAGGCGGCCGGCCGCTTCGGCCGCACCGCGACGACGCCGATGCTGTGGATCTACGCCGAAAACGACAGCTTTTTCGCGCCGGCGATCGCCGCGGCGATGTACGCCGCCTACACGCAAAACGGCGGCAAGGCCGAATTCGAACAGCTCGGCCCTTACGACAATGACGGGCATCGCCTGTTCTTTGGCCAAGGCGGATCGCAGATCTGGGGCCCGCTGGTCGAGCGCTATCTCGCCAGCCGGCCGGCGCAATAGGGGCACTGACCGACCGGTCGGCGATATGCCGCCGCCGCGGGCGGTGCTAGTGTCCTCAGTCAAAAGTTCTGCGACCATTCTCGGACCCCCTTGGTTGTCGTCCCGGCGAAAGCCGGGACCCATTTCTGCCGTGGATACCGGCTTTCGCCGGTATGACAAGAAGGGTCGGAGGAACTTCACGAGCAGGGCACTAGCCTCGCCGGCCAATCGTGGGGGATCATCGATGCTGCGCGCGCTGTCGCTGTTGGTTGTGGTGCTGCTGGCCGCTCCGGCCGGAGCCCAGGAGTACCAGTCGAAGGAGCTGGCCGACGCGGCTGCGCAATATCGCCAGGAGCTGGTCGACAGCATTCCGGCCGCCAAGAAACAGCCGGCGCTGATCCCCCGGCTTGCGCCGCGACGCCGATGCCGAATACCGCGCCAAGCGCTACCCGCAGGCGATCGACGACCTCAGCCGCGCGATCGCCTACGGCGCCGATGACGGGCTCATCTGGCTGCGCCTCGCCCAGGCTCTGGCCGGCGCTCAGGACGACCACCTCCAGGCAAGCGCCTACAACGCCTATGTGAAATCATCCGACCCGGTCGACCGCGGCACCGCGCTGTTCCTGATCGGCGGCGATTTCGACCGCCACGACAAGCAGAAGGAGGCGCTCGCCGCGTTCGAGGCGGGGCTCGCGCTGACCCCTTCCGCCGTGGTCGCCGAGCGGGTCGATCAGTTGCGCCGGCTTGTCGCGTTCCGCGTCACCAAGGTCGAGATCGCGGCCGAAGCCGACAGCCCGCGCGCCTGTCTGCGCTTCAACGAGACGATCGCGACCGGAGCCGATATTTCCTACGGCGATTTCGTGCACGCGACGCCGGAGCTCGCCGGCATCGTCACCGCCCGCGGCGACACGCTGTGCCTCGACGGGCTGAAGCACGGCGAGACCTATGAGGTCGAGCTGCTCGCCGGATTTCCGGCCGCGACCGGCGAGAAGACGCTGGAGAGCTGGAAGGGCCGGATCGTCGTGCCCGACAGGAAGCCGGCGATCAGCTTTTCCGGCACCGGCTATGTGCTGCCGCGCGAGGGGAGCGCCGGGCTGCCGGTCACCACGGTCAATCTCGACAAGGTCAAGGTGCGGCTGGTGCGGATCAACGAGCGCAACCTCGTCCCCAGCATCGACGCCGACAAGCTGACGATGAGCTTCGATCCGGACAGCGTCGACGAGTTGATCAACCAGAGCGGCAGCCTCGTCTGGCAGGGCGAGATGTCGATTGCTGGCGAGCGCAACCGCGCGGTCGCGACCGCGATCCCGCTCGGCGACATCCTGCGCGACAAGGGCCCCGGGGTTTATCTCGCCGTCGTCGAGCGCGCCGATGCGAAGCCCGGCGACGACAGCCAGCCGGCGACCAATTGGGTGCTCGTCTCCAATCTCGGCCTCACCACCTATACCGGAAGCGACGGCATGGCCGTCGCGGTGCGCTCGCTTGCCGACGCGAAACCGTTGGCCGGGGTCGCGCTGCGTCTTTACGCGCGCAACAACGGCGAGCTGGCATCGGTCACCAGCGATGCCGACGGGATCGGCCATATCCCCGGCGGCCTCTTGCACGGCAAGGGCGGCGACGAGCCGTTTGCCGTCATGGCCTATGGCCCGGCCAGGACGGGCGACTTCAATTTCCTCGAAGTCGGCCGCGCCGCCTTCGACCTGTCGGACCGCGGGGTCAGCGGCTCGGCCGCAGCCGGGTCCGGTCGACGGCTATCTCTATACCGATCGCGGCATCTACCGCCCGGGCGAGGCGGTCCATCTGACCGCGCTGGTGCGCGACGACAAGGCCGCGGCGATCGCCGGTCTGCCGCTGACCTTGCGGCTGTTGCGGCCGGACGGGGTCGAGGTCGATCGCCGCCAGCTGACCGGCGACAAGCTCGGCGGCCTTCGACGAGACCTACGCGCTGGCGCGCGATGCGCGCATCGGCACCTGGCGGGTCGAGCTGAAGCTCGATCCGAAGGCGCCGGCGATCGGCAGCGTCGAGTTCCGGGTCGAGGATTTCGTGCCGCCGCAGCTCAAGCTCGAACTGTCGGCCGCCGACCAGCCGGTCCGCCCGGCGCGAGCCGTTTCCGGTCGCGGTGGCGGCGAATTACTATTACGGCGCGCCGGGGGCCGGGCTCGCGGTCGAGGCCCAGGCGACGATCGCGCTCGGACGAGCAGCCCTTCCCGAACGAGCCCGGCTTTCATTTCGGCCTCGTCGACGAGGAATTCGACCAGCAAGACCACAGGATCTCGACGCGCCGGCGACCGACGATGCCGGCAAATCGAGCGTGACGCTCGACCTCGCCGATCTGCCCGACCTGACCAAGCCGCTGGCCGCGACGATCCAGGTCAGCGTCTTCGAGCCGAGCGGGCGGGCGGTCAGCGAGAGCCTGACCCGGCCGATCCGCACCCGGCCGCTGGCGATCGGCTTGCGCTCGCCGGCCGGCGACGACGCGATCGCCGAGGGGCAGCCGGCGAACCTCGAAATCATCGCCCTCGACGGCGACGGCAAGCGCGTCGCCGCCAAGGGCTTGCGCTGGGAATTGCTGCGCGAGAGCTGGGAATATTCCTGGTACTCGGTCAACGGTTCGTGGCGGCACCAGGTGCAGGTGCGCGATCAGCCGCTCGAAACCGGCGTGCTCGATATCGCCGGCGATGGCCTGGCGACGCTGTCGCGGACGCTGCCGGCCGGGCGCTATCGCTGGGAGGTCACGGACGGCGCGAGCGGCGCCCAATCGAGCCTGCGCTTTCATGTCGGCTGGTGGGTCGAGGCGGCCTTGCCGGATGTCCCCGACAAGCTGACCGCGACGCTCGACAAGGCGACCTACCAGCCGGGCGAGACCGCAAAGCTGTATGATCAAGGCGCCGTTCGCCGGCGAGGCCGAGCTGGCGATCGCCTCGGACCGCATTCTCGCGCTGCGCTCGATCACGCTGCCGCTGGAGGGCGCGACCGTCGAGATCCCGGTCGATGCCGCCTGGGGCAGCGGGGTCTACGCGCTGGTCAGCGCCTATCGCCCGCAAACCGCGGCACCGCCCGGCCCCGGCAAGGGAGCGCCGCGCGGTCCCGGACGCGCGGTCGGGGTCGCCTGGCTCGGCATCGATCCGAGCCCGCGCACGCTGTCCGTCGCGCTCAGCCGCGCCCGATGTCGCGCGGCCGCGCGGTCCCATCGAGATCGGGGTCAAGGTCGCCGGCCTCGCGCCGGGCGAAGAGGCCTACGTCACCCTCGCGGCGGTCGACGAGGCGGTGCTGAAGCTGACCGAGTTCGACAGCCCGGCGCCGGAGAAATACTATTTCGGCAAGCGCCAGCTCGGCGTCGAGCTGCGCGATCTTTACGGCAGGCTGATCGATCCGGGCGCCGATGGCGTCGGCGTGCTGCGCAGCGGCGGCGACCAGTTCGCCCGGCGCTCGGTCGCCGGCCTCCCCGACAAGAGCAGCCGCGTCGTTGCGCTCTATTCGGGGATCGTGCGGCTCGACGGCGACGGCGCCGCCACGGTCCATTTCGACATGCCCGATTTCCAGGGCCAGCTCAGGCTGATGGCGGTGGCGTTTTCGGCCGGGAAGCTCGGCTCGGCGACCGGCGCGGTGACGGTGCGCGACCCGGTCGTCACGATGGTCGCGCTGCCGCGCTTCCTGGCGCCGGGCGACACCGCGCAGATCGGGCTCGTCATCAACAATCTCGAAGGCGCGGCCGGCGACTACCAGCTGAAGCTCGCCGCCGACGGCGCCGGCGCCTTCGCCGCGCCGGTCGAGCGGACGATCCCGCTCGCCGCCGGCGCCGGGCTTCAACGGCGCCTTCCCGCTCGTCGGCGAAGACGATCGGCAACATCGCCCTCCATCTCGATCTGACCGGCCCCGACGATCTGCAAGCATCGCGCGCGATTTCACGCTCGGGGTGCGGCCGGCGCAGGCCTATCAGCTGCGCCGCTTTGTCGCCCGGCTCGAACCGGGGCAGAGCGTCACGCTCGACGACGGCGCCGCCGACGAATTCCTGCCCGGCACGGCGGAGGCGCTGCTGACCGTCAGCCCGCGCCCGGATTGGGACGTCCCCGGCCTGTTGCGCGCGCTCGACCGCTATGCCTATGGCTGTCTCGAACAGACGACGAGCCGCGCCCTGCCGCTCCTCTATGTCGATGCGGTGGCCGGGCTGTGGCGCACCGATCCCGGCTTCTCGCCGGCCGAGGCGCTCGATCGCGCGATCGGCCACATCGTCGAATTGCAGCGCCCGGACGGCAGCTTCGGGGTGTGGAGCGACAGCGACGACACGGTGCCGTGGCTCGACGCCTATGCCAGCGACTTTCTGCTGCGCGCCAAGGAGCACGGGAAGAGCGGTGCCGGATTACGCGCTGACCGCCGCGCTCGGCTGGCTGCGCGACTTTGTCCGGCAGGAGAAGACCGACGCGAAAAGCCTGCCGGCGATGGCCTATGCGCATTATGTGCTGGCCCGCGCCAAGGCCGGGCGAGCTTCCTGCCCTGCGCTATTTCAACGACACCCAGCTCGCCGAACCTGCCGACCCAGCTGGCCAAGGCGCAGCTCGGCGCGGCGCTGGCGGCCTATGGCGACATGACGCGCGCCGCTGCCGCCTATGCGGCGGCGCTCGCGCCGCCGCCGAAGCGGCCGCCCGGCCTGCGCTATATCGATTACGGCAGCGATCTGCGCGACAGCGCCGGGGTGCTCGCCTTCGCCGGCGACAATCCGGGGGCGCAGCCGCGCCTCACCGCGGTCATGGACCGGATCGCCGAGCTGTTCGCCCGGGCCGGCCGCACCAGCACGCAGGAAGAGGCCTGGCTGTTGATGGCGGCGGAGGCGGCGGTGCGCATGACCGGCGGCGAGATGACTGTCGCCGTCGACGATGCGGCGCCGCAGACGCGAAGCGAGCCGCTCTATTTCCGGCGCATGCTCGGCAGCGGCGCGGCGCCGCTGTCGGTGGCCAATCGCGGCACCGCCCCGGCCTGGCGCACGGTCTCGATCACCGGGGTCCCCAGGGCCGATCTGCCGGCCGAAAGCACCGGATACACGGTGAGCCGCGCGATCTTCCGCGCCGACGGCTCGCCGGCCGACCTCGCCAAGGTGCGGCAGACCGATCTCTTCGTCGTCGTCATCAAGGGCAAGCGCAGCGACGCCGCGCGCGCCGCGCGGACCCTCGTCGTCGACCTGCTGCCGGCCGGGTTCGAAATCGCGACGGCGAATGCCGGCGGCCAATCCGCCGCGAATTATCCCTGGCTCAAGGACCTCACCGACACGGCCTATACCGAGGAGCGCGACGACCGCTACATCGCCGCGCTCGACCTCGGCGACGGCAAGCGGCGACATTCACGCTGGCCTATGTCGTGCGCGCGGTCACCCCGGGCGAGTTCAAATATCCCGCGCTCGTCGTCGAGGACATGTACGAGCCGGAGACCTCGGGCCGCACCGCGATCGGCACGCTCAGCGTGCAGCCGCGGTAAGCAGTTTTTCGGGCGTGCATGGTCAAAACCGTCATTCCGGGGCGACGCGCAGCGGCGAACCCGGAACCCATGCACACGGTCGAGCCAAGCGTCGCACCGAGGGGCCGACCTTCTTGGGTTCGTGTTCATGGGTTCCGGGTCTGGCCCTTCGGGCCATCCGGGAATGACGCCTTTGGTGGTCGCAGATGGATTGCTGCAGGCATCGTCACGTTAGCCGCCCTTATAGCCGCCTACCTCGCCCTCCCGCCGCCCAACCTCGACCGCAGCCGCGATCTCTCGGCGCTGGTGCTGGCGCGCGACGGCTCGATACTGCGCGGGTTTCTCTCCGCCGACGGCAAATGGCGCCTGCCGGTCAAGGCCGATCGGGTCGATCCGCTGTACCTGCGGATGCTGATCGCCGCCGAGGACCGGCGCTTCGCGCGGCATCCGGGGATCGACCCGATCGCCGTGCTGCGCGCGCTCGGCCAGCTCGTGCGTAGCGGGCATATCGTCTCCGGCGCCTCGACCCTGACGATGCAGGCCGTGCGCCTGTTGGAGCGGCGCCCGCGCACCGTATCGGCAAAGCTGATCGAGATGGCCGAGGCGCTCGGCCTGGAGCGGCGCCTGGGCCAAGGACGACATCCTCGGCCTCTATCTGACCCTGGCGCCGTTCGGCGGCAATCTCGAAGGCGTGCGGGCCGCCAGCCTCGCCTATTTCGACAAGGAGCCGAGCCACCTGTCGCCGGCCGAGGCGGCGCTGCTCGTCGCGCTGCCGCGTTCCCCGGAACGGCTGCGCCCCGACCGCCATCCCGAGGCGGCGCGGCTGGCGCGCGACGCCGTGCTCGAGCGGATGCGGGCTCGACGGAGTGATCTCGGAACGCGCCCTCGCCGAGGCCCGCGCCGAGCCGATCCCGCAACACCGCTGGGCGCTGCCGTTTCACGCGCCGCATCTGGCGCGGGCATTGCGCGCGGCGGAGCCGCAGGCGCCGGTGCAGCGCACGACGATCGACCCGATGCTGCAGCGCCAGGTCGAGGCGCTGCTCAGCCGCGAAGCCGCCGCGCTCGATCCGCAGGCGACGCTCGCCGCGCTCGTCGTCGACAACCGGGCGCGCGAGGTCATCGCCTATGTCGGCAACGCCGATTTTGCCTCGGCCGGCCGGCACGGCACGCTCGACATGGCGCGCGCGGTGCGCTCGCCGGGCTCGGCCTTGAAGCCGTTCATCTACGCGATGGCGTTCGACCGCCTGATCATTCATCCGCAGACCGTGCTCGACGACCGGCCGCGTCATTTCGGCGACTACGCGCCCAGCGATTTCGACGGGCGTTTCCAGGGCGAGGTCAGCGCGGCCGAAGCGCTGCGCTATTCGCTCAACGTGCCGGCCGTCGCCGTGCTCGACCGTCTCGGACCCGGCCGGTTTACCGGCGCCCTCGCCGCCGCGGGGATCAGGCTGCACCTGCCGACGCCCGAAGCGGAGCCCGGGCTCGCGGTGGCGCTGGGCGGCGCCGGGATATCGCTCTACGACCTCGCCACGCTCTATGTCGCGCTGTCGCATGGCGGCGAGGTTGCCGCGCTGCGCAGCCGTATCGACGATCCGCCTGCGCCGGGGACGGCGATCTTCGGGCCGGCGGCGGCCTGGTACGTCAACGATATTCTCGGCAACGCGCCGGCCGCCGCCCGGGATGCTGCCGGCCGAGGTGCGGCAGGGCCGGCATCTCGCTTTCAAGACCGGGACCTCCTACGGTTTCCGCGACGCCTGGGCGGTCGGCTACGATTCCCGGGTGACGATCGCGGTGTGGGCGGGGCGGCCGGACGGGACGCCGATGCCCGGCCGCAGCGGCCGGGTGACGGCGGCGCCGGTGCTGTTCAAGATCGCCGACCTGCTCGGCCCCGCGCCGCCGGAGATCGCGCCGGCGCCGCCGCCCGGCGTTTTGCAGGTCGCCCACCGCGATCTGCCTGCGGCGCTGCGCCGGCTCGACCCGGCGCCGCACGCCGCCGGCAGAGGGCGCGATGCCGGCGGCCCGAAGATCCTCTATCCGCCCGATGGCGCCGTCGTCGCCTGGGACGGGGCGGCGCTGCCGCTCGAAGCGGCCGGCGGGAAGGGGCCGTTGCGCTGGCTCGTCGACGGCCGGCCGTTGCCGCCCGCCGCGCCGCGGCGGACGCCCTATTGGCAGCCGGCCGAAATCGGCTTTGTCCGGCTGACCGTGATCGACGCCGACGGGCGCAGCGCGCGGGCCACCGTGCGGCTCGCGCCGTGAGGGTGTATAATGCGCGAGCTTTGCTGAGGAGCTTGGCGATGGCTCGAAACTCCACCGCGTATCACCAGGATTTCTATGCCTGGACCCGGGAGCAGGCGACCCTATTGCGCTCGGGCCAATTTTCCCAAGTCGATATCGAGAACGTTGCGGAGGAGCTCGAAAGCATGGGCCGCAGCGACAAGCGTGAAATCGAGCAGCCGTCTAGAGGTTCTGCTGATGCACCTGCTGAAATGGCAGACGCAGGTGAGATTGAGGTCTCCCGGCTGGGCGGGAACAATCCGCGAGCAACGGCGAAGAATCGGGAAGTTCTTGCGAGAATTCGCCGAGCTTGCGGCCGATTGTCACTCCGCTGATCCCCGAGGCCTATACGCGAGGCGCGCGAGAAGGCGGCAGACGAAACCGGCCTCGTCGGAAACCACGTTCCCCGCCGGATTGCCCGTTTACGCCTGAGCAGATCCTGGCTGAGGATTTTCTGCCGGAAGGCTGAGATCATAGGGCGGCCGGTGCAGCCCGGAGGGCGAGATCGTGAAGATCTCGTACCCGGTCGCGGTGACGCCGATCGTGTGCTCGAACTGGGCCGACAGCGAGCGGTCCTTGGTGACCGCGGTCCAGCCGTCGCTCAGCACCTTCACCTCCCAGCGCCCGGCATTGATCATCGGCTCGACGGTGAAGAACATGCCCTCGCGCATCTCCGGTCCGTCCTCGGGCCGGCCGTAATGCAGGATCGAGGGGGCGTCGTGGAACACGCGCCCGACCCCGTGCCCGCAGAAATCGCGCACCACCGAATAACGGTGGCTTTCGGCGATAGCGCTGGATCGCGTCGCCGATCGCGCCGATACGCACCCCCGGCCGGACGACGGCGATGCCGCGCATCATCGCCTCATAGGTGACGTCGACGAGCTTTCTCGCCTTGACCCCGATCCGGTCGCCGACCAAGAACATCCGGCTGGTGTCGCCGTGCCAGCCGTCGAGGATGACGGTCACGTCGATATTGAGGATGTCGCCGTCCATTAGCCGGCGATCGCCGGGAATGCCGTGGCAGACGACGTGGTTGACCGAGGTGCAGATCGATTTCGGAAAACCGCGGTAGTTGAGCGGGGCCGGGATCGCCTCGTGATCGACGATGAAGCGGTGGCACAGCAGGTCGAGCTCGCCGGTCGTCACGCCGGGCAGCACATGAGGCGTGATGAAATCGAGCGTCGCCGCGCCGAGCTCGCCCGCCCGGCGCATGCCCTCGAACGCGTCGGGGCCGTGGATCTTGATCTGCCCGCTGCGCGGCCTGCCGCTCGCGAGGCCCAGGCCTGCCATCAGGTCCTGCTGCATCACCCTATGCTCTTCTCGCTGCTGCACCGCGCACGGTGTCATGATCCGCCGCGACCGGCAATTCCGAGTCGGAAGGTGGGAAGCCGGCCCGCTCAGGACAATCCTCGGCGGCGCCGGTTGTGCCGGTTTGCGGCTTTGCCTATGAAGAGACCCCGCGAATGGCGATGCAGCAGCGACCCGGAGGATAGGATGAACGAGGCCGGCCCGGCGCCCGAGATCGTCACCGCCTGCGTCGCTGATCATCGGCAACGAGATCCTGTCCGGGCGCACCCAGGACGCGAACCTCGCGTTTCTCGCGCAAGGCCTCAACGAGGCCGGCATCCGGCTGCGCGAGGCGCGGGTCATCCCCGACGATGCGCAAATCATCATCGGCACCGTCAACGAGGCGCGCGGCAAGTTCGACTACGTCTTCACCACCGGCGGGATCGGCCCGACCCATGACGACATCACCGCGCCCTGCGATCGCCGAGGCGTTCGGCGTTCCCGCTGATCCTCCATCCCGAGGCGAAGCGGATCCTCGAAAGCCATTACCCGCCGGGCGGCTTGAACGAGGCGCGTCTGCGCATGGCGCAGGTGCCGGAAGGCGCCACGCTGCTGCCCAACCCGATCTCGCGCGCGCCGGGGTTCCGCATCGACAATGTCTTTGTGCTGCCCGGCGTGCCGCAGATCATGCAGGCGATCTTCAACGAGCTGAGGCATCGCCTCAAGGGCGGCGCGAAAGTCTTCAGCCGCAGCGTCAGCTGCACCCTCGCCGAGGGCGCGATCGCGCAGGATCTGGGTGCGCTGCAGGCGCGCTACGGCGACTTAGAAATCGGCTCGTACCCGTATTTCCGGCGCAGCGATTTCGGCGTCACGCTGGTTGTGCGCGGCACCGACCGGGAGCGGATCGCCGCGGCGATCGCGGAGCTGAAGGCGCTGATCCGCACCCTCGGCGGCGACCCGCAGGAAGGACTGGCCGAGGATTAGGGCCAATAAGCGGACGTGGCGAAACGGCAGACGCACCGGACTTAAAATCCGGTTCCCTCACGGGAGTGCGGGTTCGACTCCCGCCGTCCGCACCACCGGCTCAAGACCGCGACAGCTCGCGGACTGGTGCCAGCGCCAGGGTGCGGCATTTATTCGTCGAGCCGTTCCTGGTCGGGGCCGCGAAAATCGCCGCGCGAAACAACTCCGACGACCTTGCCTTCGTCGAGGATCGGCAGGTGGCGACAGTGGGCAGCCTGCATCAGGCGTAGCGCCTCCAGCGCGGTGTGGCGTGGGGTCATCGTGACGGGGTTGTAGGTCATCACCTCGCCCAGTGTCGTTGCAACCGGGTCCCGTCCGGCGGCCAGGACGCGGGTGACGGCGTCGCGTCCGGTGAAGATGCCGACGACCGTCTCATCGCCTTCGATCACCAGAACCGCGCTGGCGTGTTGGCTGTCCATGTCGCGCGCCGCCTGCGCCACCGTCGTGCTCCACGGGAGCAGCAGCGGCTTCGGGTTGCGCACGATCTCGGTCTCGGCCTGTGCCGCTAGCATGTGGCCCTCCTCATTCGAGATTGAACCTCGGCGTGCGGGACAGCGCCGCAGCCCTCGACCGCCGGCGATCCCGGGCGTCGGCTCATAATCTCGTCACTTTGTTGCGGCCGGTCTGCTTCGAGATATAGAGCGCCTCGTCGACGCGCTTCAAGAGGCGGTCCGGGTCGTCGCCGTTCGCATAGGCAGCCACGCCAAAGCTCATCGTCAGCGTCCGTCCGATTTTCGCGATCACATGGTTGGCGATGTCGGAGCGCAGCCGGTTGAGCAGCGCGTCCGCAACGTCAATCGCGGTCTCCGGGAGCAAGATCGTGAATTCCTCGCCACCCCAGCGCGCGACGTAATCCATTCGCCGCAGGCCCACCCGGAAAAAGTCGGCGATTTCCTTGAGCACCAGATCGCCGATCTGGTGCCCGAAGCGGTCGTTGACCGGCTTGAAATGATCGATATCCGCCATCGCTACAGACAGCGGCCGGCCGTATCGCGCGCATCGCGCGATTTCGCGTCGAAGCGTGGTATCGAAATCCCACCGGTTGGGCAGGCCGGTCAGCATATCGACGCGGGCCATCCGGGCAACCTCGTCTTGCGCGCGTTTGCGATCGGTCACGTCGCGCAAGATCGCCAATCCCATGACGCGGTCTCGGAACAACACGCAGCGCAGCGAGATCTCGGCCCAGAACAACCGGCCGTCCTTCGCCTTGCAGTGCCACTCGGAGAGCTGCGGCGCCCCCGACTTCGCCTTTTCGATCAATGTGATCGCGTAACGCCGCGTGTGGCGCAGGGGGCCTGGGGCCAAAGCGTCGATGGTGCGGCCGATCAGCTCGCCGGGCGCGAAGCCGAACAATTTGCCGCCGGCCTCGTTGACGCCGGTGATCTCGCCGGTGTGCGCATCAATCACAAATATCCCGTCGCTCGCCGCATCAAAAATGAAGCGAAACTCGTCCTCGCTTTCCCGGACGGGGGACTTCGCCTTTTCCGACTCGCAGGGGTCCGCGATTATCGCAATTCCGGAACCGGCCGCCTGGTGCCGGCCCGGGTCCAGGGCGCGCGCGTGGCTCATTCGAAACTGAACCTGTTCTTGCGGAACAGCGCGGTGCAGGCCTCGACCGCCGCGGGATCGTAGAGCGTGCCCTTGCCCTCTCGATTTCCGCCAGCGCCGCCTCGATGCCGAGCGAGGCCCGGTAGGGCCGGTGCGACATCATCGCCTCGACCACGTCGGCGACGGCGAGGATCTTGGCCTCGGGGAGGATCGCCTCGGCCGTGAGACCGCGCGGATAGCCCGAGCCGTCGAGCCGCTCGTGGTGCTGGCGCACCATCTCGGCGATCGGCCACGGGAAATCGACACCCTTGACGATGTCGTAGCCGGCCTCGGCATGCATCTGGATCAGCTGGTACTGGAGCTTGGAGAGCTTGCCGGGCTTGCTGAGGATCTCGGCCGGAATGTCGATCTTGCCGACATCGTGGACGATGCCGGCGAGATAGAGCCCCTGGATCTGCTGCTCCGGCAGGTGCAGCTCGCGCGCGATCGCGACAGCGAGCCTGGCGACGCGCTGCTGATGGCCGGAGGTGTAGGGATCGCGCATCTCGACCGTGCTGGCGATCGCGCCGATGGTCGTTTCGAGGCTCACGCGCCAGCGCTGCTCCAGTGCCTCGTGTGCGACGTGCTCGCGCAGCGATCGGATGCCGAAGGCGAGATCGTTGGCGAGTTCCTGCAGGAGCTTCAGTTCGTCGGCATCGAAGGCATCGGTTTCCGCCGAGTGGATCGCCAGCACGGCGAAGACGCCGGAGGAATCCTTCAGCGGCAGCACGGCAGAGGACATAAACCCGCTCTCCCGCGCTGCCTCCTGCCACAGCGCCATGCTCGGGTCCGTTTGCAGGTTCTGGGTGACCTGCGGTTCGCCGCTCCTGATCGCCCGGCCGTGCGGGCCGCGCCCGCGCGGCTCGTCGGCCCAGGTGATCTTTGCTTTGTCGAGGTAGTCGCCGATCTCGCCGGCCGAGGCTGCTGGGGTCACCGACTTGGCGGCGTCGTGCTGCTGCGATGCCGATCCAGGCCATGCGGTAGCCGCCGGTGTCGACGATGACCTGGCACATCTCGCGCAGCAGCTCCGGCTCGCTGGCGGCGCGCACCAGCGCTTCATTGCCCCGGCTCAATGTCCGCAGCGTGCGGTTGAGCCGGTGCAGCGCGAGTTCGGCCTCCCGCCGGTCGGTGATGTCCCAAAAGCTGGCGCGCAGCAACCGCGCCCCTGCCGACGGCAACCGGGCAAGCGTCACCTGGCACAGGCGCTCCTGGCCGGCAGCGGTCAGGATCCTCCGTTCGTAGGTGATCTCCTCGCCGGCCAAGGCGCGCTTGTTATGCTCGGCGAACGATCGCGCGACCGGCTCCGCATCGGGTTGCTCGGGCGGATAAAAATGCTGCGGCTCATACTTGACGATCTCGTCCCGAGCGCAGCCGAACAGCCGCTCGGCAGCCTTGTTCGCAGCGATGAAACGGCTTTGGTCAAAGTCGTACACCAGGATCGCGTCGGGCGCCTGCTCGATCAAGAGCCGGAAGCGCTCCTCGCTGGTGCGCAGGTCTTCCTCGGTGCGCTTGCGCTCGGTGATGTCGTGGCTGGTCCCGGTCATGCGGACCGGTTGGCCGCTCTCGTCGCGGACGATTTCGCCGCGGGCATGGATGATCCGCTCCGCCTTGTCCGGCCGCAAAATGCGGAATTCGATGTCGAATGGCTGGTTTCGCGTCACACTCGCGGCGATTGCATCCTCTACGCACGCCCGGTCATCGGGATGAACGAATTCGATAAAACGGGAAACGGTTGGCACAAACCTGCCGGGCGCCACCCCGAACATCCGGTAGGTTTCCTCCGACCAGAGGACGTCGCCGCTGGCCATGTCCCAGTCGAAACCGCCGATTTGGGCGAGGCGCTCGACCGTCTGCAGCAGGGCATTGGAGGCGCGCAACGCCGCCTCGGCGGATTTCAGCGTCGGCGTGCGCGCGGTCCGTGGCGGGCTCGGGGAGGGGCGGAGCGGCTGCGGCGAGGGCTTCTCTTGCAGCAGGACCTCACCGACGCGGCGCCGGCCGAAATCATCGTGGGGCACCGCAGGCATTGTCGAGGTTGCGGCTCTGCTACGGCGTGCCGAGAGGCGGACCAACCACCCGAGCCTCGGCCGCCGCACGGCCCGGCTGCCCGGCAATCGCGCCGTCGCGGCACACGGCGCGCCTCTGATGATCGGCGGGGTCGGGATCGCGTGGGCGCTGCTCGCGCATTGGCTATCTCCGCTTCAGCGGAAACCAGGATAGCCGCGTAAATTACCCGTAGCAATTGATTTAGGTTGTACTGCGCTCTTTTTTAGCGAGCTGGCATGTTCCGGCCGGTTCAGCCGCCTTCGAGCTTGGGGATGAAGAAGACCTCGCAGCCCTGGCGGATCGCCTGGTAATAGCCGACCTGGTCATGGATCGCGCCGTCGATCGCGACGGTGGTCTCCTCTTCGAGATGCTCGCCGAGGCCGGGATACCGCCGGTCCATTTCCTTGATCACGTCGCGCAAGGTCTTCGCCTCGACCGCGAACTCCCGCACGCCGCCGGTATAGCGCCGGCTGAAGCCGCTCGACAGAACGACGCGTGCGGGAGTGACGGCCATCGCGCTAGTCGGCGCCGTTGGCGAGCGCGGCGACGACCTTGGGCGGCGACATCGGCAGCTCGGTCAGGCGCCGGCCGATCGCGTTGTCGATCGCATTGGCGATCGCCGCCATCGGCGGGCAGATGTTGACTTCGCCGACCCCCTTGGCGCCGAACGGGTGCGCCGGGTTCGGCACCTCGACCAGGATCGCCTCGATCATCGGCACGTCGGAGGCGACCGGGCAGCGGTAATCGAGGAAGCCGGGATTATCCAGGTGCCCCTTCGGGTCGTAGATGTATTCCTCGTTGAGCGCCCAGCCGATCCCCTGGGTCACGCCGCCCTGGATCTGCCCCTCGACATAGGAGGGATGGATCGCCTTGCCGACATCCTGGGCGGCGACAAAGCGTAAGACGGTCACCTTGCCGGTCTCGGGATCGACCTCGACATCGCAGAACTGGGTCGAGAAGCCGGGCGCCTGGCCGCCGGCGTTGACCGAGGCCGCGGCGGTCAAGGGGCCCCCGGTCAGCGCCGCCTTGCCGGCGATCTCCTTCAGCGACAGCGGCGTGAAATCGCCGACATTGCTGCTCGCCGGCTTGGCGTGGCCATCCTCCCAGACGACGCCCTCGACATCGACGCCCCAGATCATCGCGGCGCGGCCGCGCAACTCGTCGACGAGCTTCTTGCAGGTGTCGACGACCGCCATGCCGGTGGCGAAGGTGACGCGCGAGCCGCCGGTCACATGGGTGTAGCCGATCGAGGCGGTGTCGGCGACGATCGCCCGCACCTGGTTGTAATCGACCCCGAAGGTCTCGGCCGCCATCAGCGCCATCGAGGCGCGCGAGCCGCCGATATCGGGGCTGCCGGTCGCGACCAGGATCGTGCCGTCGGCGTTGATCTGGACGCTGGCGCTCGAACTCGCCGCCGCCGTTGAACCAATAGCCCGAGGCGACGCCGCGCCCCTGGTTCGGGCCGAGCGGCGCCTTCCAGGCGGGATGGTTGATCAGCGCCTCGAGGGTCTCGACATAGCCGCCATGGGCGAGCTTTGGCCCGTAGATCATCGGCGTGCCGACTCCTGCCGCGTTCTTGAGGCGCAATTCGAGCGGGTCCATGCCGATCTTTTTCGCCAGCATGTCGACGACGCTCTCGACCGCGAAGGCCGAGATCGGCGAGCCGGGCGCGCGGTAGGCGGCCGATTTCGGCCGGTTGCACACCACGTCATAGCCGACCGAGCGGGCGTTCTCGATCGCGTAGGGGGCAAAGGCGCACAGGCACGCGTTCATCACCGGCGAGCCGGGGAAGGCGCCGGCCTGGAACTTGAAGATGCCGTCGGCCGCGGTGATCTTGCCGTCCTTGGTGACGCCCATCTTGACCCACATCGACGAGCCCGAGGTCGGGCCGGTCGCCTTGAACACCTCGTCGCGGGTCATCGTCATCTTGACCGGGCGCCCGGATTTTTGCGACAGCAGCGCCGCGACCGGTTCGAGATAAACGACGGTCTTGCCGCCGAACCCGCCGCCGATCTCGGCCGGGCTGCACGCGCACATCGCCGACCGGCATGTTGAGCAGCTTGGCGGTCAGCGCGCGGACGACGAAATGCCCCTGGCTCGACGACCAGACCTCGGTCTGGCCGTCGGGATCGACCCGCACGCAGCAGGCGTGCGGCTCGATATAGCCCTGGTGCACCGCCGCGGTCTTGAACTCCTTCTCGATCACGACATCGGCCTCGGCAAACCCGGCATCGAGATCGCCGATCTTGAATTCGAGCCGCTTCGAGATGTTGGAGGGCTTGGTCGGCGCCGGCTCGACCCCGCGCGTCATCATGTCCTCGAACAACAGCGGCGCGTCGGGCTGCATCGCCTCGTCGACATCGATGACGTGCGGCAGCACCTCGTAATCGACCTCGATCAGCGCCAAGCGCCTCGTCCGCGGTGGCGGCATCGGTCGCGGCGACGGCGGCGACCGCGTGGCCCTCATAGAGCGCCTTCTCGCGCGCCATCACGTTGCGCGTCACATGCCAGAAATTGACCGCGACCCGCTCGGGGCCGACATACTCGAATTTCTGCTCGGGAAAATCGTGCGCGGTCACCACCGCCCTGACCCCGGGCAGCGCCGCCGCCTTCGCGGTGTTGATCGAGCGGATGCGCGCATGGGCGTGGGGCGAGCGCAGGATCTTGCCGACGAGCGCGCCGGCCATCGTGTAATCGGCGGCGTAGAGCGCGCGGCCCGTCACCTTCGGCACCCCGTCCGGACGTATCGGCCGCGTGCCAACCCATTTGAACCGCCCCACGACATCGTTCACGGCTGTTCTCCCATCCACCAGGATCGCTGACTGGCTATTAAACTCGCGCGGAGCGGGCGCAAACACAAGCCCCTATGCGCCGTCGGCGCGGCACAAGACGGCGCTCGCCGCGGGCGATACCGGGGACGCAAGGCGCGGTTGCGCAGAGCGCCGGCGAGAGGCGCGTGAACAGCGTTCACACTTGTGGCATAAATTGTGGCATGATGGGTTCGCCAGCGCGCGAGATCAGGACCAGGACACGGGACGTGGACAGGGATCGGAGTTTTCGACCAAGGCGCCGCCGCACATTCGACGAACCGGAATTCGAGCCGCCGCCGCGCGATTTCGGCGCGGCGCCGCGCTCCCGACCAGCGCAATTCGAGGCACCCTCCGGTCCCCCGGTCGGCGCCGTCGTCAAGTGGTTCAAAACCGAAAAGGGCTTCGGTTTTGTCGAGCTGGCGGACGGCACCGGCGATGCGTTCCTGCACGCCACCGTGCTCGGCCGCAACGGGATCGCCGCGGTCCAGCCCGGCGACACGCTCGAGGTGCGGGTCGCCCAGGGCCAGCGCGGGCCGCAGGTGACCGAGGTCATCAGCGTCGATACCAGCACCGGCGGCGCGGCGGCGCGCCCGCCGCGAACCGGGCTTCGCGCCGCGCCCCGACCGGCCGGTCCTCGAAGCGACGATGCAGGAGACCGGCACGGTCAAGTGGTACAACGCCACCAAGGGGTTCGGCTTCATCGTCCGCGACGGCGGCGGCAAGGACGTGTTCGTGCACGCCTCCGCGCTGCAGCGCGCCGGCCTCAACGGGCTCGACGAAGGCCAGCGCGTCGTCGTCGACATCGCCGAGGGCCACAAGGGCCCGGAAGCCACCGCCGTCCGCCTCGCCTGAGCCGGCGTCGTCGCCTATCGCGGCCTCGCTTGGCGGGGGCCGCGAGGCGGCGGTCAGAGCCCTCATCACAACCGTCGTCCCGGCGCAAGCCGGGACCCACTGATCCACCTATGAGATGCTGACAAATGGGTCCCGGCTTGCGCCGGGATGACAACCCTGATTGATTGGTCCGGGGTGTCCGAGTCCGCCAGCATTGAAATCAGCATCAAATGATGATAGATATGGTGCGACGAATGGGATGGAGTAATCATGCGGACGACTGTTACGCTCGACGACGAATTGGTGGCAGAGGCGCAGTTCCTTACCGGGATTCAGGAGAAATCGGCGCTGATTCGCGAGGCGCTCAAGAAACTGATCGAACGCGAAGCGGCGCGCCGGCTGGCGCGGCTTGGCGGCAGCGATGCCCGATCTCAAGCCCATTCCGCGTCGCCGGATGAAACGCGGGTGATCCTCGTCGACACCTCCGTGTGGATCAATCATCTGCGGCGACGGACGACAGGCTGACCGCATTGCTCGATGCCGGCGAGATCCTCGGTCATCCCTTTGTGACCGGCGAGATTGCGCTTGGCGATCTGCGGCATCGAGATGCTGGAGCTGCGTATGTTGCGGCGATTGCCGCAAGCAGCCGTCGCGTCGGATCAAGAGGTGCTGAACCTCATCGAACGACGGAGCGCTATTCGGACGAGGCATTGGCTATGTCGATGCGCATTTGCTGGCGGCGGTTCGGCTGACTTCGGAGGCCAGATTGTGGACTGCCGACCGGCGCTTGCAATCAGTCGCCGCCGAACTCGGTCTGGCCATCAATCTGTCGCACTAATCCTTGCTGCTGCGCTCGTGCTATCTTCATTCGAGCGGATTTGCGGGGAGTGCGCGATGTCGGATGCCATGACGAAACCAGCGCCGGCCGTTCGCGCGGCATTGCCGTCGGCGGCGAAGGCGGCGATGGAAAAGCTCAACGGCGAAGCCGAGGGGCTCCACATCTGGCTGCGCACCCAGGCCAACGCGCCGGCGCAGCGCGCCTGGTTCCACGACAGCGGGCTCGAAGCCGGCGGGCAGCTCGCCGCCGGGCCGGGTCGGCGCCAACCAGATGAAGGCGGCGCCCCATCGCTGGCGCTGGCGCGAGATCAGCCCCTATCTCGGCCGCATCGCCGACATCGCGCGCACTGCCGACGTGTCGCCGATCGAATTCGCCGACCGCCAGCAGTTCCTCCTCATCAACCCCGGTCTCGGCGGTCGGCTGCAGGTGGCGGCGACGATCCGCTGCGCGGTGTCGATCTACAACCCGGGCGATGTCGCGCCGGTGCACATGCACACGCCGAACGCCAGCCGCACGATCCTCTCCGAGAATGGCGGCTATACGACGATCGAGGGCGAGCGCTGCGTGGCCGCGCGCGGCGACCTGATCCTCACCCCGAACGGCACCTGGCACGATCACGGCAATGACGGGGCGACGCCGGTCGTCTGGGCCGACATCCTCGATTTCCCGCTGATGGAATTTCTCGATTGCGTCTGGATCGACGAGGAGTTCCCGGGCGAGCGCGAGGGCAACGCCCGCGCCCAAAAGCCGGTGCACGGCGATGGCTATTCGGCACGGCTCTACGGCGCCGGCGGGATGGTGCCGGGCTTTGTCTCGCACAGCCGCGGCATCGGCCACGACACGAGCCCGGTGTTTCATTATCGCGGCGCCGAGATCCGCGCCGCGCTCGACGCGATGCGCGGCGGAGGCCGGCGATCCTTACGAGGGCATCACGCTTGCGCTTCGTCAACCCGGCGACCGGGGCCCCGGTGTTCCCGACGCTCGACTATTCGGCGCAGTTGTTGCGGCCGGGCGAGGCGACGCGGTGGAAGCGCGAGACCGCCAACAGCTTCTATATCGTGCTCGACGGCGCCGGCACGACCGAGATCGCCGGCCAGCGCTTCGACTGGGAGGAGAACGACATCTTCGTCGATCCCCAATTTTCTGTGGCGTCGCCACATCAACAAGGGCACGGGCGACGCCGTGCTCTATCTCTGCTCCGACCGGCCGCTGTTCGAGAAGATCGGCCAATACCGCGCCCAGGGCCGCACCCCGGACGGCGACGTGGTGCAGCTGATGGCGTAACAGGACAAGCTGCGACGATCGCAAAAATCTGGCGGGTTCCCGGCGAAGGCCGGGATCCATGGCGCCGATCGCACCAACGGCTGGAGAATTGCTCCCTGCCTTCGCGGGGAACCCCTGATATTAGGCGCTCACGCCCATCGCCAGCCGGAGACCCGATCGCAGCAGCTCGCGGTGCTCCGGGTTGCGGAAGACAGCGTATGACCCCTCGATTACCGGAGACAGGACCCGTAATCGCTCGATCGCTTCCCGCGCCTCGGCGAGCCGCCCCATATGCGCGTAGCAGGCCGCCAACCCGCGATAGGGAACCGGAAAGGTCGGCAGTTCCTGGATCGCCGTCAGATAGATCGCCGCGGCTTCGTCGAACTGCCGCTTCATAAAGTAGGCCGACGCGAGGACCGAGAGTTGATTGCCGACGCGAGCGCGCGGGCTGAGCCGCAGCGAGGCCTCGATCCGCTCGATCGCGGCGTCCGGATCGCCGGCCCATAATCTGAGGCCGCCGCTCAAATACACCCCGCGGGCAAAGCTCGGGTTGAGCATCACGGCGCGGTCCACCACCCCGATCATCGTGGCGATATCCTCGCCGAAATACGCCAGCACCGTGGCGGCGTCGACCAGGGTGGCGGGATCCTCCCCGGCGGCCGCGAGGGCGCGCCGCGCGTAATCGATGCAGGCGCGGCGGGTGCGCTCGGCATCCTCGGTCCAGCCGTTCCCATGCCCATGCAAGAGGCACAGCGAGGCGTTCGCGAGCGCCGGCGCGTAACTCGGATCGCGCGCGATCGCCTGTTCGAGCAGGTCGAGCGCGGCAAATACCCCCTCGCGCGACCACGAATACATCGCCGGCAGCGCACGCAGATAAAGATCGTACGCAGTCAGGTCTTTTGTCGGACGGCTCGCCGCTCGTCGAATTTCGCTGGCCCGCAAGGTCGGCTCGATGACCCCGGCGACGCTGGTCGCGACCTGGTCCTGCAAGTCGAACACATCGTCCAAAGAGCCGTCGAAGCGGTCGGCCCAGAGATGCGTGCCGGTTTCGGCATCGATCAACTGGGCGGTGATCCGCACCCGCCCGCCGCCCTTCCTGACCGAGCCTTCGAGCACATAGCGCACGCCAAGCTCGCGCCCAACCCGCTTCACATCCGGCGATTGGCCCTTGTACGAAAAGCTCGAATTGCGCGCGATCACAAAGAGCCAGCGGATGTGCGACAGCGCGGTGATGATCTCCTCGACCATGCCGTCGGCGAAATATTCCTGCTCGGGGTCGCCGCTCATGTTCTGGAACGGCAGGACCGCGATCGAGGGCCTGTCGGGAAGCGGCAGCGCGGCGGGTTCGGGCACGGGCGTCTCCTCTGCCAGCACGCGGAAGACGTGGACCGGCTGGGCGATGTTCTTCAATACCTGCTCGCCGAGATCCACGACCGGGAAATCGAGCTTGCCGCGGGTTTGGGTCAGCACCGCGTGCGAGACGCAGATGCCGCCCGGCTCGGCCTGCGCTTCCAAACGCGCGGCAATGTTGACGCCGTCGCCAAAGATGTCGTCGCCATTGATGATCACATCGCCGAGATTGATCCCGATGCGCCATTCGATGCGGCTCTCGGCGGGCTGTGAGTGGTCGGCCATCGCACCCTGCCACGCGATCGAGCAGCGCATCGCATCGACGACGCTGGCAAATTCAACGAGCATGCCGTCGCCGGTGGTCTTGACGATGCGGCCATGATGCTCGGTGATTATCGGATCGATCAGCTCGGCGCGCAGCGCGCTGAGCCGCGCCAGCGTGCCCTCCTCATCGGCACCCATCAGCCGCGAATAGCCGGCGACATCGGCGGCGAGAATGGCGGCGAGGCGGCGCTGCACGGGTCGGGGTTCGACCATCGGGTTTCCTTCCGGCGCGAGTATAGCCCGGCCGGCGCATTCGGGAACGGTTGCCGGCACGATCCAGCCAAAGCCGGATGGCACCCCCAGCCCGGGTTCGCTAATATCGCTCGTTCGTCCCCGCAAACACGACGGATCACAGTGTAGGGAGGAAAAATGGACCTGCACGCGCTCCGCGAAGCGGCGATCGAGGCGACCTCGCGCGCGCTGTACGACAAGCACGGTATCGTGCCGAGCGATGACAGCGACGAGTGGGAAGACGAATACCGCCGGCAGTTTGCGCTGCTGAAAGAGCGCTACGGCGCGGAGGTCGTCACGCCGCCGCGGCCGGCCAACGGGCCGGCAACCCTGCAGCGGCAGCTGCCGGAACTCCGCGGCACACCGGAAGAGCAGCGCTGGGGCGGCTCGATCCGCGACGAGCGCCTGCGCGAGATCCCGAGCGAGGCGGTGCGAGGCTTCCTGGTCCAGAACTGGCCGCGCGCCAAGCAGTGGATCGATACCCGCGACGTGCCGATCCGCAAATTGCTACAACACCTCGCGCCGCAATACGAGGACTGGCGCAAGAAGCGGGTCGAGGCGGCCGCCGCGCGGAAAGCCGAGGCGCAACAGAGGGCCGCCGCGGCATCCGCTTACCAGCAGCGGCTAGAGCAAGCCGGGATCACTCCGGAGGGTCTCGTTGAGCTGGTCGACGCCAGCGACCGCTTCGATCTGGCGCCGCTCACGGTCAAGCTCGCCGACATCGCCGTCGAAGGACGCCATCTGCGCATCTTCGAGACATCGGACCCCAACCTGCTGCTGGTCAAGGAGAAAAAAGGGCCGCTGCAATTGCCGGACTACGCGATCGAGCGCGACGAGGGCCTGGTCGGCGACCTCAAGCTCTACGCGCAGGCGCCATAGCAGGCGGCCGCCGCGGCTCGGCATTGGCGACCGGGGCGTACGGCCCGCCGCATTGGCCCACCCCGCGGGAAACCGCTCCATGGGACGGCCCGAAACGGCTATTCCCGGCGCGCGGTCGTGGAACGCCGAAGAAATAACCGCTATTGCAGCGCAAATCCCTGTGACCGGGAAGGTCAGGGCGACCTTTGAACCAGCTCGGCCAATACGCCGCGGTACAGCGCGACGGCGCCTTGCGGGGTCAGCGCGCTTTCTGTCCGCGGCGCGTTCTGGTTCTGCGGTTGCTTGAGCGGGATGCCCGCTGCGGCGAGCTGGCCCTGAGCGGCGACCAGCGCGGCAGCCAAATGAGCGGCGATCGTAGCATGCTCGAATTCGGTCATGACAATTCTCCCTTGGGTACTAGCTGCGACGCTTTTTCAACAAGACAGCGCTCCGCTCGCTCGGCGCCTTACTGAGGCACAACGGAGGCCGTTACCCCTGTGAAAATCGTCCCGATTTCGTTGCTCCCCGCCGTACGGCGCCGGCATCGGCCGCCGAGCATGATCGAATTTTTCGCAAGCTGCCAGGTACACAGCCCGGCCTTGTTGGCGTAGAAATCTGCCATATCCAGACAGGAGGAACGGCCATGGCGAAGGGTGCGCTGATCGCGGCGATGGATTTCTCGAAGGTTGCCGCCGACGAGTTCAACGACTGGTACGATTTGGAGCACATCCCCGAGCGCCAGCGGGTGCCCGGTTTCCTGACGCTGCAGCGGTGGATCGGCGCGGACAACCCGAGGCTGTCGGTCGCGACCTACGACCTCGACAGCGTGGCGGTGCTGCAAAGCCCGGCCTACCGCGCGATCGGCGGTGAGAACCTGTCGCCGTGGTCGAAGCGGGTGACCGCCAGGGTCGAACGCCTGCTGCGCTATGAGGGCGAGCAGATCCTGCCGGGCGATGCGATCGCGCCGGCCAATGCCGGCGGCCTCCTGCTGGTCGGCATGACCCCGGGACCGGAGGTCGAGACCGCGTTCAACGCGTGGTACGACACCGAGCATGTCCCCGCCCTCGCCCGGGTTCCCGGCGTTTTGTGCGCGCGCCGTTATCGGACGAGCGCCGGCAACCCGAAATACGTCGCGCTCTACCATCTAGCGTCGCCAGGTGTCCCCGACTCGCCGGAATGGAAGCGGGCGAGCGAGTCGACCGCGATGCCGCAGCGCGTGCGCGACCAGATCACCAGCCGGCTGCGCCTCGTCTGCCGGAGCTACGCGCGCGCCTAGCCAGAGATGTCATTCCGGGGCCGGCGAAGCCGGAGCCCGGAACCCATGACCACAGGCGGATCGTATTACACACGAACCGTCGTGCCATTTCGCCCATGCTCGGTGTTCTTGGGTTCCGGGCTCGGCACTTCGTGCCGCCCCGGAATGACAAAAAAGCGCTATACTTGTGGCGCATGACAGCCAGCACAATCGTCGCAGTTCGGGCCGGCGGCGTTGCCGCGCGCATTTTGCCGGGGCTATTGTGAACGGCGTTCAGGCCGCGTGCGGCCCGATGAGTTGATACGGGAGTTCACGGCGATGCCCAACGACGTCCAGGCCGCGATCAGCAACGCGCCAAAGCCGGAGGCGCTCTACGCGAAGCTGGAGGACCGCATCCTGGCGCGCGACCAGGTGGGGGCGAGCGAAGTTTATTACGATCTGGTGCGCCAGCGCCGGCCGCTGACCGAGATGATCGCCGAGGCGGTGCGCATCCACGCGCCCTATACGCACGTGCCCTATCACGAGCGGATCGACGACGGCTACGTCAACTTCGTCAACAACGACCATTGCCTGCTATCGGCGCGGGCGGCGACCCGGCTGACCCGCATGGTGCCCGAGGATTGCGCCGCGCTGCCCCTGGCGCAGACGATCTGGTACATCCCGACCGGGCTCGACATCTGGAACCAGAAGATCCTCAAGGCGCCCGGCCATTACGCCCGCGCCCCCGGCTGGTCGATGCCGCCCGGCCCGCCGCCGATGCCGGAAGTCGTCTGGCCCGACCAGGAGCCGGAGCCTCTCGACGGCCCGCTGCAGGAGCGGCTCGACCATTGGATGACGCTGGTGCATCGCGGCAACGTCATCGAGGCCTACCGCGTGTTCCTCGGCCTCCTGGCGAACCCGGCCGAGCGCCCGGCGGTGCTCGCCCAGCTCTGCCATGCCGGCCTGATGGACGTGCAGGACCGCGCGCTCTACAACCGCTCCTACACGACCGGCCACAAGGCGTTCCGCGCCCGCGCCACGGTCGATCTCGGCAACACCCTCGGCTGGGACAACGCGCATGACGTCGTTTATGCCGGCGCGCTCGATGTCGCGGTCGGGCCGCGCTGGTACTCGACCTATGAGATGGCGTGCAACGTCGTCAAGATCTTCCTCGAAAAGGCAGACCGTGTCGGCGATTCCCTATGGCGGCGCGTCGAAGGAGGAGCTGGCGATCCTCGCCAACAACAAGGAGCCATTGAGCCGCGAGGAAGCGCAAGGCCTCGAACAGGCGCTGATCCGCGAACCGGAGCCTGGGCTTTCTCGAATTGCTGTCGCGCTATCTCCAAGCCGGCAAGAGCCCGCGCCATATCCTCGACGCGCTGCAGCTCGCCGACGCGCAGGTGATCCTCGAAACCCAGGGCGTCAACAACTTCTCATTGCCGCAGCACTGCTTCGAATATCTGAACACGCTGGCGTGGTTCTTCGACAATTTCGAGCACAAGCACCAGGTGAAGCTGCTCTATCTGGCGGCCTCGTACGTCAACCGCGCGGCGTGGCACCAGAAGGGGATCGGCGACGCCGAGCCCATCGCGATCCGCGCCGCGAGCGGCGCCGACAAGCTGACGCCGGCACAGATCCTCGACCGGGTCGATGCGGCCGTCCTGGCGCTCAACGGGCCGGACAGCACGGCCTGGACCCAGGCCTATATCGAGAGCGGCGCCGACAGACAAGCCGCTGGTGCAGCGCCTGGCATTGCTCGCCTGCCGCATGGGCAACGACCCGCACAACCAGGAGATCGGCCAGGTCCTGCTCGAGGATTACGCGAAGAACCGGGGCTGGGACCGCGACCGGCTGCTGCTCGCCTGCGCCCATCACACCGCGGTGCATCGCAAATACGGCAACCCGCTCGATTGCGCGAACCGGTTCGGCGCTGCCTTAGGTATTGAGCGGTTGCAATAGTTTGGTTGTCGTCCCGGCGAAAGCCGGGACCCACCGATCGGCTCCCGAGGCGGCGGAAAAGTGGGTCCCGGCTTTCGCCGGGACGACAGAGCTTTTTACGTCATTAGCCCCTCGATTGTCGCGAGCGTGTCGGCGTCGCGGAACGGCTTGTCCCAGCGGATGCGGTGAACCCGCGGAAAGCGCAACGCCACCCCGGATTTATGGCGCGTCGAGCGGTGCACGCTGTCGAAGGCGATTTCGAGGACGAGCCCGGGGGTGACCTCGCGCACCGGGCCAAAGCGGTTCGTCGTGTGGTCGCGCACCCATTTATCGAGGCGGCGCAACTCCTCGTCGGTAAAGCCGGAATAGGCCTTGCCGACCGGAACCAGGCTGTCGCCCTGCCATGCGCCGAAGGTGTAGTCGGAATAGAATGACGAGCGCTTGCCGTGGCCGCGCTGGGCGTACATCAGCACGGCGTCGATGGTTAAGGCGCCGCGCTTCCACTTGAACCACGGTCCCTTCGGCCGGCCGGCGACATAGAGCGAGTTGGCACGCTTCAGCATCACCCCCTCGATGCCGCGCTCGCGGGCTCCTTCGCGCAGCGCCCGCAGCTCCTGCCAGCTGTCGAACGGGACTAGCGGCGACAGGTCGAGGCGCGGCCGCGGCGCATCGCCATACCAGGTCGCGAGCCGCTGGCGGCGGTCGATAAACGGCAGGCCGCGCAGATCCTCGTTCCCCTCGCGCAATAAGTCGTAGAGCCGCACCGCCGCCGGATGGTCGCGCAGCATTGTCGCGTTCGGCGCTTTGCGGTTGAGGCGCTGCTGCAAATCGTTGAACGGCGCGACCTCGCCGTCGCGCATCACCAACAGTTCGCCGTCGAGCGTCACCGCATCCGGCAATTCGGCCAGAATATCGGGGAAGGCCCGGCCGATATCGTCGCCCGAACGCGAATAGAGCCGCCTTACGCCGCCGCGCGCGACGAGCTGGACCCGGATGCCGTCCCATTTCCATTCGGCGCGATAGTCGCGCGGGTCGAGAGCGTCGAGATCGCCCGCTTCGAGCGGCTGCGCCAGCATCAGCGGGCAGAAATTCGGCAATTTGCCGGTTGCCGGCGCCTCGGCGCGCCCATCGAGCCACTCGAATAGGGCAAAATAGGGCGGCGCGATTCCGTGCCACACCTCCTCGATCCGGGCGATCTCGGCGCCGCTCCATTCGCCGAGCGCGAGCTTCGCAAGCCGCACCGAGACGCCGATCCGCAGGCTGCCGGTGACCAGCTTCAGCAAGGCCCAACGGCCGGTGCTATCGAGCGCGTCGAGCCACGGCGCCAAATGCGCCCCGACCTCGGCGCGGTTCGCTTGGCTCAGCGTCGTCACGATCTCGCTCAGCGTCGGAATCGCCGCGGCGTTGGGATGGGGGCTGGGCTCGGGCCAGATCAGCGCCACCGTTTCGGCGAGGTCGCCGACAAAATCATAGGACCAGCCGAACAGCTCGGGATCGACGCGGCTCATCGCCAGGGCGCGCACCTGGCTGGGCTTGGCTTCGGCGAAGCTGAGTTCGCCGGTCAAAGCCGCCAATCCCCAGCCGCGCTCCGGATCGGGCGTCGTCGCGAAATACTCGCGCATCAGGCGCAGCTTGCCGTTGCGCGACGGGGTGAACAGCAGGGCGTCAATCAACGCGGCGAAGCGGTTCATGCATGCGCCTCTATCGCGCCCTTTGCATCGACATGCTATGTCTTGGCCGGAGAATTCGGGAGAGTGTCATGATCCATCATCTGTCGATTGCTGCACGCGACCCCAAGCACGCCGCCGGAGTACTGGCCGAACTGATGGGCGGCAAGGCGGTGCCGTTCCCGCCCAATCCGGGAAGCTTTTTCGCCCTGCAGCTCGACGATCACGGGTCTGGGGTCGAGGTCTACCCGGCCGGCACCGAGCTCGAGCCGAATGGCAGCACCGGCGGCAGCTTCGTCAAGCACCGGCGCGAGCGCGGCTACGGGTCGACCCATTTTGCTCTCAGCGTCGCGACCGATGCGAAGAAGGTCGAGGACATCGCGGCCCAGGCCGGCTGGAACTGCTTCACCTGCAACCGCGGGCCGTTTCACGTCATCGAGGTGTGGGTCGAGAACGAGACGATGGTCGAGATCCTGCCGCCCGAATTTGCCGCCGAATACCTCGCCTTCACCCGGCCCGACAAGGTGTCTGACGGCGATGACCAACGCCGGGACCCAGGCCGGCCGGCACTAAGCGGTTTTCGACCGAGTCGGCGCGCTCGGCAGGCATCACCCCCACCCCGACCCGCCCCCATCGAGGGGGCGGGAGCACAAATAGGAGTGCCGATAGAGGCCCTCCCCCTTGATGGGGGAGGGTTTGGGAGGGGGTGAGCGCGGTGCAACTCGATCGGAAAACCGCGCTAGCGGCGCGAGCCTCATTCCTCCTCCTCGTCGAAGCCGGAGAGCGCGAGCGCGCGGGCGCTGAGGCCGCGCTTCTTCGCGTGATGGACGAGCGCCTCCTCGCGGCCGTGCGTGACCCAGATTTCCGGAGCGCCGACATCCTCCAGCGTCGCGGTCAGCTCGTCCCAATCGGCGTGGTCGGAGATGACCAGCGGCAGCTCGACGCCGCGTGCCTTGGCCCGCTGCTTGACCCGCATCCAGCCCGAGGCCAAGGCGGTCACCGGCTCGGGCAGGCGGCGCGTCCAGCGATCGGCGAGCGCAGCGGGCGGCGCCAGCACGATGCGGCCCTTGAACGCCTCCGGCGTCACTCCGGTGCAGGGCAATAGCGGGCAGAGCGCAACCCCGAGGCTCTGGTACAGCTCGCTCAGCCCGATCAGCGCGCCATGCAAATAGATCGGCGCGTCATAGCCGGCGGCGCGCAACAGCGCGATGACGCGCTGGCATTTGCCGAGGGCGCAGACCCCGACGAGATGACAGCGCTCGGGAAAGAGCCGCACCGAATGCAAGAGCTTCTCGATCTCGTGGCTGTCGGGCGGGTGGCGGAAGACCGGCAGCCCGAAGGTCGCCTCGGTGATGAAGAGGTCGCAGTGTTGCGGCTCGAAAGGCGCGCAGGTCGGGTCGGGTCGGCGCTTGTAATCGCCCGAGACCACGACCCGGCTGCCGCGGTATTCGATGACCGCCTGCGCGCTGCCGAGGATGTGGCCGGCCGGCACCAGGCACACCGAAACATCGCCGAGCGACACCGGCTCGCCATAGCCGACCGCTTGCAGCGCCCCGCCGGCGCGCTCGCCATAGCGCTGGCGCATGATCGCGATCGTCTCTTGCGTCGCGAGCACGCGCTCGTGGCCGGGCCGGGCATGGTCGCTGTGGCCGTGCGTGATGACCGCGCGCGGCACCGGCTGTACCGGGTCGATGTGAAAATCGCCGGGCTCGCAATAAAGCCCTGCCAGCGGTCGTGCGGATCCAGCTCTTGGGGCGCGGCGCGAGGGTGGGCATGGCAGGAATATAACGTGGTGCTCGGGCCAACACACACCCACCGTCATTCCGGGGCGCGGCCGTCAGGCCGCGAACCCGGAACCCATATTCCAGAGGCCGGTGTTCATGGGTTCCGGGCTCGCCGCTGCGCGGCGCCCCGGAATGACAAAATGGGATTGAGTCGCATGGTCATTCGATGGCCGATAGCGGGCGCGCGACGCTTTCGAGCGGTTGCCGTTCGGCGCGGACGCCGATCGCCAGTTCGACACAGGCGGCGCCGACCATCAGCCCGGCGCCGAGCAGGTAGCCGAGGAACACCGCGCCGCGCTCGCCGCTGCCGACCAGGAGGCCGAACAGCCCGGGCGCCGCGACCCCGCCGATCGCGGTCCCGAGCGCGTAGAACAACGCGATCGCCAGGGCGCGCGCCTCGAGCGGGAAGCTTTCGCTGACCGTCAGATAGGCCGCGCTCGCCGCCGCCGAGGCGAAAAAGAAGATGCCGCTCCAGCACGCCGTCAGGGTCGCCGCATCGACCATATTCTGGCGAAACAGGTAGCCGACGACCGCCAGCAGCACCCCCGAGAGCGCGTAGGTCGAGGCAATCATCGGCTTGCGCCCGAGCGTGTCGAACAACGGTCCGAGCACCAGCGGCCCGAGGAGATTGCCAAGCGCGAAGGGCAGCATGTACCAGCCGATCGCGGCCGTCGGCACGTCGTAAAACCGGGTCAGCACCAGCGCATAAGTGAAGAAGATTGCGTTGTAGAAAAACGCCTGGGCGGTCATCAGCGCCAGCGCCCAGAACCGCGCGGCGCGGGTAATCGCGCAGGATCGCCCGGATCATCCGCATCACCGGCGTGTGCGACCGGACGACAAGCCGGATCCGGCCCACTGCGAGCCGCCAATCGCGCTCCGCCCCCGGCCGCGCGCACCCGCAATTCGATCCCGGCGATCACCGTCTCGCACTCGGCGAGCCTGGCGTGCAGCATCAGCCAGCGCGGGCTTTCCGGGACCCACCGGCGCAACATCAGAATGGCGAGGCCGAGCACCGCGCCGATGCCGAAGGCGGCGCGCCAGCCCCAATCCGGCGGCAACCGGCCAGGCTCTAACATCACGACCGCACCCAGGGCGCCGAGCGCGGCGCCGAGCCAGAAGCTGCCGTTGACCGCCAGATCGGTGCGGCCGCGGATAGCGCGCCGGGATCAGCTCCTGGATCGCCGAGTTGATCGCGGCGTACTCGCCGCCGATGCCGGCGCCGGTCAGCACCCGAAATAGCCGCAAAGCTCCAGAAATCCCAGGACAGCGCGGTAGCCGCGGTCGCGGCGAGGTACAGCCCAAGGGTCACCATGAACAGCTTGCGGCGGCCGAACCGGTCGGTCAGGTAGCCGAACAGCAGGGCGCCGAAGACCGCGCCGGCGAGATAGGCGCTGGCGGCGAGCCCGACCTCGGCCGCGGTGAAGTGCAGCACCGGGCTCTCTTCAAGCGCGCCGGCGATCGACCCGGCGATCGTCACTTCGAGCCCGTCGAGGACCCAGGTGATGCCGAGCGCGACGACGACCAGCGTGTGGAACCGGGTCCATGGCAGCCGATCGAGCCGTGCCGGAACGTCGCTCTCGATGATCACGCCGACATCATGCATAACCGCACAACACCCGGTCCCCACCTTTCCTTCCCGCGCGGGGGGAGGGAAAGGCGGCGCCGCTCGATGAAAGGTACCGCAATGGCAGAGCGCCCCGACATCCGTCTCACGCCCGACGAGCAGGCGGCGTTCCTGCGCGACAACCGCAAATGTGCGCTCGCCACGATCGACCCGGACGGGTTCCCGCACGTCGTGGCGATGAATTTTCGTGATGCGCGACGGCGCCTGTTACATGACCTCCTACGGCAAGGCGCAAAAGGTGCTGAACATCCGCCGCAACCCCAAGGTCGCCGTGATGGTCGAAGACGGGCAGCGCCTATGCCGAGCTGAAGGGCGTCATGATGCGCGGCCTATGCGAGATCATCGAGGAACCCGGCGCGGTCAACGAGGTCTTCGCCTGGATGGCCGAGGCCCGCGGCGAGCCGCGTCCGGCGGGCGCCTCGCGCAGCGCGCCGAAACGGGTGGTCCTCAAGATCGTGCCGACGAAGACCGTCACCTGGGACCACGCGAAGCTCGGCGGGCGGTATTAGACAGAGCGGCCGATCCCGGCGGAGGCCGGGACCCATGCTTCAACCCACGCGAGTTGCTGAAGGATGGATCCCGGCCTGCGCCGGGATCCCGTTACCAGCTATCCGCCACCGGCAGGCTCAAGGGCGTGATCTCGGCGGCGCTGCGGCCGCGGTAGTCGCGCCCGGGGGCCGCCGCCTCCATGCGCTCCTGCGCGGCGCGCAGGCGGCTGCCGGCGGCGTTCTGGTCGAGCGTCAGCACCTTGCCGTCGGCGACGACCTGTCGGCCGTCGACAAACACCTCGCGCACCGCCCGGTCGGCCGCGTGGTAGACAAACGAGCGCAGCGGGTCGCGCGCCGGCTGCATCTGCGGACAGTCGAGGTCGACCAGCACGATGTCGGCCTTGTTGCCCGGCGCGAGCCGGCCGAGATCGTCGCGCAACAGCGCCTTCGCGCCGCCTTCGGTGGCGGCGTGGAACAGATCGGCGCGTCGTGACGCTCCTGATGTCGCGCGCCGCGACATGGGCCAGCACGGTGGCCTTGCGCATCTCCTCGACGAGGTTGTGCGGGCTGCAATCGGTGCCGAGCCCCATCACGACGCCGGCGCGCAGATAGTCGCCGAAATTCTCCAGGACATGGCCATAGCGGGCGAACGGCGTCGGGCAATGCGCCACCGCCGTCCCGCTGTCGCCGAGGATCGTGAGGTCGGTCTTGGTCCACCCGCGGATCCAGGAATGGTGGTCGAGGAAGAGGGCGTGCCCGAGGATCGTGCCGGGGCCGAGGAGGCCGAGGCCGTGCGCCCATTGCACCGGGGTCTGGCCGTGGCGGCGGATCATCTCGCGCACCTCGCTGACGCTCTGCGCGACATGCACGGTGAAGGGCAGGCCGCGCTCCCTCGCCGCGGCGCGGCTGTCGCGCAACAGATCGGCGGTGCAGGTGTCGATCTGCATCGGCGAGACGACGCCCGACAGCCGGCCGCAGGGATGGGCGAGCGCCGCGTCGATGGTGCCGAGCGCGGCGGCAAAGCCGGCGCGGCCGCGCGCCTCGTCCCAGGCGTAGCGCAGCTCGTGGTCGTCTTCGAGATACCACCGCGCCGAGGCATAGCCGGGCGCGAGAAAGCCGCGCAGCCCGCTCTTCGCGAACAGCTCGACCCAGCCCGGCCAGGGCGGCGAGATGTCGACGAGGCTGGTGACGCCGGAGAGCAGGAGCTCGCAATAGGCGAATTCGGCGCTTGCCGCGCGGGCCTCGTCATCGGTCGCCGACAGCGCCTGCGAGCGCTCGTAGAGCCCGGTCATGTGCATGCTCGGCAGGCCGTGCTCCTCGCGGATGCCGCGGTAGAGCGGCTCGTGCTCGGGGTGGGAATGGATGTCGATGAGGCCGGGCAGCACCAGCCGCGCGCTGCCGTCGATGACCCGGTCGGCCGGCGCCCGCGAAATCGCGCCCGAGAAAGACGATGCGGTCGTCGCTGAAGGCGAGGTCGACGCCGCGGCGGTAAACCTGCCGGCCCAGCCGTTCGTCCCAGGCGATCACCCAGGCGGCGTTTTTGATCAGGGTCGTAGTCATCTCGCGCACTCCCGACCGAAAGCCCCATCGATCGAGATTGCTTCGCTTCGCTCGCAATGACAATGAAAGTGGCGTCGTCGCGAGGAACCTGCGAGGACGCAGCAAATCTCGCGCCATTGAGGTTCCTTCGGAGACATGGCATGGCCGAGCCCGGCCCGCGCAATCTGATCACCGACGTGCCGGGGCTGCTGGTCGGCCAGGCGGAAGACGCGGCCGGCATCACCGGCACGACCGTCGTGCTGTGCGAGGCGCCGGCGGTCGCCGCCGTCGATGTTCGGGGCGGCGCGCCCGGGCAGCCGCGAGACCGAGCTGCTCGATCCGGCGGCGCTGGTCCAGCGGGTCGATGCGATCGTGCTGTCGGGCGGCTCCGCGTTCGGGCTCGATGCGGCCGGCGGGGTGATGGAGGGGCTTGCCGCCGCCGGGCGCGGCTTTGCTCGTCCGCGATGTGCGCGTGCCGATCGTCCCGGCGGCGATCCTGTTCGATCTCGCATTTCCGGGACGCCGGCAGTGGTCGGGCGAGCCGCCCTATCGCCGGCTCGGGCGCGAGGCGCTGGCGCATGCCGGCCGGGATTTCAGGCTCGGCAATGCCGGGGCCGGGCTTGGCGCCAAGGCCGGCCGCCTCAAGGGCGGCATCGGCAGCGCGTCGCTGCGTCTCGGCGACGGGGCGATGGTCGGCGCGCTCGTCGCGGTCAACAGCTGGGGCTCGGTGGTGCGGCCGGATTGCGGGCGCCTCTGGGCGGCCGAGCAGGCGCTCGCCGGCGAGATCGAGCCGCAGCCGGCGCTGCCCGCCGCGCCGCTCGACCCGGAGGATTTCTCCGCCTGCGCGGCGACCGCTGCCGGCGCGAACACGACGATCGCGGTCGTCGCCACCGACGCGCCGCTCGACAGGAGCGGATGCCGCCGGCTCGCGATCATGGCGCAGGACGGGCTGGCCCAGGCGATCCGCCCGGCGCACACGCCGTTCGACGGCGACACGGTGTTCGCGCTGGCGACCGGCGACGGGCGGCGAGGTCGATCCGGCAACGCTGGCCCGGCTCGGCGCCGCCGCCGCTTCCTGCCTCGCGCGCGCGATCATGCGCGCGGTGATGGAAGCCGCGCCGCTCGGCGGCTTTGCCGAGCTGGCGTCAGCGGTGGGGCGCGCGAGCGGGTGATCAGGCCGCGCTGTGCGATTGTGCGGCCGAGGGCGCAAAGACGGCCCGCCGCGGCGGGAAGGTCACGCTCACTTGCGTTCCCACGCCGAGCTCGCTGTTGATCGCAAGCGTGCCGCCATGCAGCTCGATGATCGCCTTGACCAGCGGCAGGCCCAGCCCGCTGCCCTGATGCGACCGGGCGAGCGAGCAATCGACCTGCTCGAAGGGTTCGAGCACGCGGGCGAGATCGGCCGGCGCGATGCCGATGCCGGTATCGCGCACCGTCAGCCTCACCCCGGCTTCCGGGTCGAACCGGCCGGCAATCTTGATATGGCCGCCCGGCGGAGTGAATTTGATCGCGTTGCTGACGAGGTTGAGCAGGACCTGCTTGGTCTTGCGCTCGTCGGCGCGCAGCAGCGGCAGATCCGCCGGCAGCATCGACCGAACTCGGAAAGGCCGGCATCGCCGATGCGCGGGCTGATCAACTGAAGAACCGAGCGGATCGTGTCGCGCAAGTCGAAAACCTCCTCGTGGAGCTCGAGCTTGCCGGCCTCGGCCTCCGACAGGTCGAGGATGTCGTTGATGATCTCCAAGAGATGCGAGCCGCTCTTGTGAATATCGCCAGCATAGGTCCGGTACCGATTGTCGCCGAGTGGACCCAGCACCTCGCGCAGCATCATGTCCGAAAAGCCGATGACGGCATTAAGCGGCGTGCGCAGCTCGTGGCTCATTGTCGCGAGGAAATCCGACTTGGCACGGTTCGCCGCCTCGGCCTTTTCCTTGGCGAGCCGCAGTGCTTCGTACGCCGCATGGTTGCGCAGCAACGCGACGCGGTCGAAACAGCGATCGAGCACGACGAACAGCGAATTCGGTTCCCAAGACTTGTCGAAATAGTCATAGGCGCGATTGCGCAGCGCCGCGATCGCGGTCTGGCTGTCGATACCGGTGGTCATCAGCGCGCAAATCAGCTCCGGCTGCACGGCGCGCAGCCGCGGGATCAGATCGACCCCCGACTCGACCCCTCCGAGCCGCACGTCGACCAGCGCGACCGGGGGAGGGGAAGTGCCGGCGGGTGGCTCGCGCAGCGCGGCGAGCGCTCGCTCGGGGGTATCGACAATGGTCGCCGTGTAACCTTTCGGCTGGAGCAGGTCGGCGAGCGACTCGGCGTAGCCGAGATCGTCATCGATGATCAGAACCGAGCGTGTGGTTCCGTCTTCCTGGCTCATCGGGTCACTCCGCCTGGCTCGAGCGATACTGCCGCCCCGATCGCGGCGAGCAGCGCATTTGGATCGAACGGCTTGAACAGCATGCCGCAGGTGTGCGAGCGGAGCCGCTCCTCCTGCTCGGCGTCCTCGCGGCCACCGGTCATTAGCACGGTCGGTACGGTGCGACCGGCTTCGACCAGTCGGGCATAGAGCTCGGTTCCCGACAAAACCGGCAGCCGCGGGTTCAGCAGCAGACAATCAACCTGCTCGCGTATCATCTTTTCGAGTGCTTCGGCCCCGGTTGTGGCGACCTCGACCGCGTATCCGGCACCTTCGAGGATTGGCACGATCGTGCCGACGAAATCCCCGTCGCCATCGGCTACCAGCACCCGGCCGCGCCGCTTGACCGTGCTGAGGAGCTCGAGAACCTGTGTCGCCGCGAACGGCTTGTGCAGCACCCCGAGCGCACCGCCGTTGATCGCCTGGGCGACGAGGTGCTCGACGCTGTACCCGGTCATCATCATGACCTGGGCCGCTGGTCGAATTTTCTTCAACTCGAGAAAGGTATCGACTCCGTTGATCCCGGGCAGCTTCACATCGAGCAGCACGAAGTCGAAGTTGGAGTTGCGGAAGCAGTCAATCGCCTCCTCGCCGCTGGATGCAAGCTCTGCCGTGTGACCGCGCAGCTCGATTACATCGGCCAGGCTCTCGGCGTGGTCGCAATCGTCATCGACGATCAGAACCCGGGTCATGCCGCCACCTTCACCTCTTCCATCGCTTCTGCCTGGAGCGGCAGGCGAACCGTCACGCAAGTCCCCCGGCCGACCTCGCTGTCGACCGTGATCGTGCCGCCGTGCTGGTTGACGATTTGCTTAACCGTGGGAAGCCCCAGCCCGGTCCCGAAACTTTTCGTGCTGAACAGCGGCTCGAAGATGCGCGCCAGGATTTCCGGAGCGATCCCGGGCCCCGTGTCCTCGATGGCGAGCACGAGCTCGCCGTCGGCCGTGCCGGTGCGCAGCGTGATTCGTTTCTCGCTGCCCGGGCGGCAGTTCCGCGAGGGCCTGTGCGGCATTCTCGACGAGATTGATGATGACGCGCCGCATGCGCTCGAGATCGATCGGCACGATCGCCTGGGTCGCACCCAACTCCGTGGCCAAAACGACGGGCGCCGGGACAATCTGATCGGCCATAACCTCCGCGACCCACTGATCGAAATCGACGCCGGTTCGCTTCAGCTCGCGGTCGCGGGTGTATTCGAGCAGATCGGCAGATGATCCGGTCGCACCGCTCGATGCTGCGCTCCATGCGGGCGATCGGCCGATCGAGCTTGACCCCCGAGCCGCTCGCGAGCTCCTTGACGGTGAAGAGCGTGTTGCGGATTGCGCTCAGCGGGTTGCGCAGCTCGTGCGCAACCGTCGCTGTCAGCTGCCCCAATACCGAAAGGCGTTCCTTCTTCAGCAGTTCGGCTTCGGCGGCAAGCCGCGCCCGCTCGATCTCGATCTTCTCGGCGTCGATCGCTGCGATCGCTTTCTCGGCACGGATCGTGGTGAGCGCGGCGTGGGTCTGGAACTGACGGGCGATCAGGAACACCATGACCCCGATCGCCAGCGCGCCCGCCAGCGCGAAGCCGCCGAACCACAAGCCTTGATGCGCCCACTCGGCGAGCACTTGGTCGGCGCTCCGGCTGACCACGACGGCTGCGGGAAAATCAGCGAGCGCGTGCACCGATTCGATCTGCCATCCCCCGTTCCTTCCGGTGAGCTGGCGGATCATCGTCGCCGTGATATCGCCAAGGACCGCGTCGAGATTGCCATCACTGATCGTCTTGTCGGCGGTCGCGCCGGGACGCTCGGGGTAGCGGGCGAGGATCGACCTGTCGGGTCGCAGCAGCTCGGTCACCGCATCCGCAGCCAGCGGAGCAGCGGCGAACAGCGAGGTGAACTCGGCCGCCGGGATCATCCCGACGACGGCGCCGACCGGCATGCACCGGGCCGTCGACGCGATGCACGAAGCGGTATGCTGACGGCGCCGGTCTGCGGATCCCGGATCGCCGCACCGAACAGGCTCGCCCGCGCCGGCTGGGTTTGCAAGGCCACGACGGCATCGCGCAGCGCGAGATCGCCGGCGGGCCAGAGCGCCGGCATGATCGAGCACAACGCCATTGGCGTCGAGCACCGCGATCGCCTCGAGTCTGCGGAGACACGCCGAGCTCGCGGCGCAGCAGGGCGCCGGTTTCCGGCGCGGCTACGGCCTCGCGAAACCGCGCGGTGTCGCCGTCCGCGGCCGGCTGAGACGGCTGGCAACCTCGGCGAGCCGCGCGTCGACGACCTTCAGAGAACGGTTGCTCGCTTCGGCGAAAACGCTGTCGATGCGCGCCAGCTCGCTCGCGGCCGTGGTGAGCGCCTGCGCTCGCAAACGGTTCTCGGCGATTCCGGTCACGATCAGAATCGCCGTGATCAGTGCGATCCCCGAGGCGATCAGCAAGGTGACCGGGCGGATGCCAGACACCTCCTCGATGCGCCGTGCCACCAGTACATGCCGCGCCATCGGACCAGCAGCCATCTTTCTCGCTCCAGCACACTTCGCTCGATGCGCAGTTACACCACCACTCGGTTGAAGGAAGGCTTAACGCGAAGTTTGCCCGCAGCGGAAGCGGCGCCGCTCGGCGGCTTTGCGAGGCGGCGTCAGCGGTGGGGCCGCGCGAGCGGGCCGATCAGGCCGCGTTGCGCGATTGTGCGGCCGAGGGCGCAAAGACGGCCCGCTGCGGCGGGAAAGTGGCGCTCACTTGCGTTCCCGCACCGATCTTGCTGTTGATCGCAAGAGTGCCGCCGTGCCGCTCGATGATCGCCTTGACCAGCGGCAGGCCCAGCCCGCTGCCCTGATGCGACCGGGTGAACGAGCAATCGACCTGCTCGAACGGCTCGAGCACGCGGGCGAGATCGCCGGGCGCGATGCCGATGCCGGTATCGCTTACCGTCAGCCTTACCCCGATTTCCGGGTCGAACCGGACGGCAATCTCGATATGGCCGCCCGGCGGGGTGAATTTGGCCGCATTGCTGACGAGGTTGAGCAGGACCTGCTTGGTCTTGCGCTCGTCGGCGCATAGCAGCGGCAGGTCCGCCGGCAGATCGACCGAATCGGACAGATCGGCATCGCCGATGCGCGCGCCGAGCAACTGGCGGACCGAGCGGATCGTATCCCGCAAGTCGAAGACCTCCTCATAGAGCTCGAGCTTGCCGGCCTCGGCCTTCGACAGGTCGAGGATGTCGTTGATGATGTGCAAGAGATGCATGCCGCTCTCGTGGATATCGGCGACATAGCTCCGGTATTGCTCGTTGCCGAGCGGGCCCAGCACCTCGCGCTGCATCATCTCGGAAAAGCCGATGATGGCATTCAGCGGCGTGCGCAGCTCGTGGCTCATCGTCGCGAGAAAACCCGATTTGGCGCGGCTCGCCGCCTCGGCTGCTTCCTTGGCGAGGTGCAGCGATTTCATACGCGGCCTCGCGCTCGAGCTGCAGCGCGACCCGATCGAAGCAGCGATCGAGCACCGCAAACAACGAATTCGGGGTCGCCGATTTGTCGAAATAATCATAGGCGCCACGGCGCATCGCGGCGACCGCCGTCTGGCTGTCGAGATAGGCGCTCACCAGCACGCAAATCAGCTCGGGCTGCTCGGCGCGCAGACGCGGGATCAGATCAAGGCCGGAGAGGTTGCCGCCGAGGTGCTCGTCGACCAGCGCGACCGGGGCCCGGGCACCGCCGTCGGGCGGCTCGCGCAGCGCCGCGAGCGCGCGCTCCGGGGTATCGACGCAGCAGGCTGCGTAGCCCTTCTGCCGAAGCATATCGGCGAGCGATTCGGCGAAACCGAGATCGTCGTCGACGATCATAATCGAACGCACGGTGCCGTTCTCTTGCCCCATCGCCTACCCCGGATGGCCGAGCGCGGTTCAACCGACCGCTCGGTTTGGGACGTTTCATCAACGATTATACTCGTATTAGTTGTAGGCGCAATGGCCATGCCGCGAAGAGCCAAAAAACGGCTCCGCCCCTCTTTGGCCAAATCGGCTTGCTACAGCGCGCTAAGCGGCGACCCGGGCGCGGCACTCGCCAAAGCCGATCGCGGCGTAGCCGTCGCGCCGGCAATGGGCGCGGAAGATCACCTCGTCGCCGTCTTCGAGAAAGCTGCGGGTCTCGCCCGATGCGAGGCTGATCGTGCGTTGGCCGTCGAGGCTCTGCTCGCTGAGGCTGCCCCAGCCGGCCTCGGTCGGGCCCGAGATCGTGCCGGTGCCGAACAGATCGCCGGGCAGGAGGTTGCAGCCGCCGCTGGTGTGGTGGGCGACGAGCTGCGCCAACGTCCAGTAGAGATCGGTCGTGTTGCTCTGCGACATCCGGTGCGGCGCCAGGCCCCTCTCGCGCATCTGCGGGGTCAGCACCAGCGCTTCGAGCGCGATGTCGAAGGCGCCGCTTCGCTGGTCCTGATCGTCCCACAGATGGGGCAGCGGGCGCGGATCGCCGGCCGGGCGCGGCGGTTGGGCGACGCGGAACGGCTCCAGGGCCTCGGCGGTGACGATCCACGGCGACACGGTCGAGCCGAAGCTCTTGCCGAGGAACGGCCCGAGCGGCTGCGATTCCCATTGCTGGATGTCGCGCGCCGACCAGTCGTTGACGAGGCCAAGCCCGAAAATATGCTCGGCGGCGCGGCCGATCGGGACCGGCTCGCCCTGGCGGTTGCCGGGTCCGACCCACACCGCCAGCTCCAATTCGTAATCGAGCTTGCGGCACGGCCCGAAGCTCGGCGCCGCCTCGTTCGGGTCCTTGCGCTGGCCGCTGCGGCCGGCGCACCGGCACGTCCGACTCGCGCACCGAGGAGGCGCGGCTGTGATAGGCGACCGGCACGTATTTGTAGTTCGGGCTGAGCGGATTGTTCGGGTCGCGCCGCCTGCCGCCATTGGTGGCGTGGTGGATGCCGGCGAAAAAATCGGTGAAATTGCCGATCGTCGCCGGCAGGTGCAGCCAGCAATCGCCGGCGCGATGAAGGAGCCGGTCGGCGAGCGGCTCGGCCTTGGCCCGCCCCGCACCATCGGCGGCGAGCAGCGCGAAGACCTGCTGGCGCAACGCCCGGCGCGGCGCCGCGCCCAGCGCCATCAGCGGGTTGAGGCTGGCGCCGGCGGCCGCCTCGGCCGCGGTCGCGGCGGCCCCGGAGAACAGCCCGGCCTCGCATGCCGCGCGCAGGTCGAAAATCGTGTCGCCGATCGCGATGCCGCCGCGCGGCAGAGCATCCGGCACGGTGCGGCCGGGCGGGCTGAACACCCCGAAGGGCAGGTTCTGCAGCGGAAACTCGGCGTGCCCGTTGGCCGAGGCGACCCAGCTCTGGCGCGCGCGATCATGGGTTTCGTCGATCATGCTGATCCCTCCCTCCTGCAGCCGCAATACCGGCACGCTCCGGCATCGCGCCGCTGCGCGGCCGGCGCAGCGCGAAATATCCCGAAGCCGAAAGCCAGGGCGATGAAGCCGCCGACCACCACGATCATGTTGACGACGATTTGAAACGGCAGCAAGGCGACAACAAACGTGCCGATCGCGGCAATCGTCATCTGCAGGAAGCCCATCAGCCCCGACGCCGTGCCGGCGAGCCGCGGATGAATGCTGAGCCCGGCGGCCAGCACCGCCGGCTGGCTCAGCCCGTCGCCGATCTCGCACAAGCGCGATCGGCAGGAACACCGCCCAGACGCTGAGCCCGCCGCAACTGTACCACAGCGCCAGCGCGACGGCCGCGGTGACGGCGATCGCCCGTCCGATGATCAGCACGCGAGCGCTGCCGAGGCGCTGCGCGAAGCGGACCGCGGCGGCGTTGCCGAGCATGTAGGTTGCCATCGGCAACAGGATCATCAGCCCGTAGGTGCTGGGCGGCTCGCCCAGCGCCTCGGAGAGGATGTGCGGCGCGCTGGCGATGAAGGTGAACCAGGAGGCGCTGGTGCAGGCGCTGCACAGCGCGAAGCCGAGAAACGCCGGCGAGCGCGGCAGCGTGATGTACGAACCCGCCATGCCGACGAGGTCGAGCCGCGCCGGGCGGGTGTTGGTCTCGCCGAGCCGCGCCACGGTCAACGCCGAGCACGATCGCGCCGAGGATCGCGAGCAGCGCGAAAATCGCCCGCCAATCGACCCACTCGGCGAGGTAGGCGCCGACCGCCGGCGAGATCGCGGGGGCCAGGGTCATTGCCATCATCACGATGGCGAGGCCGCGCGCCGCCGCCTCGCGCTCGTAGACGTCGCGGATGATCGCCCGGCCGAGAACGATCCCGGCGCAGGCGCCGCTGCCTTCGAGAACCCGTCCGACGATCAGCGCCGCGAGCGACCAGGCGACGCCGCAGAGCAGCGTGCCGGCGAGGAAAATCGCCAACCCGGCGATCAGCACCGGGCGGCGGCCGAAGCGGTCGGACAGCGGACCGTAAACCAGCTGGCCGCCGGCGATCCCGGCGAGGTAGAGGGTCAGGACCAGCTGGACCTGCGCCGGGCTGTCGTCGAACACCCGGGCGAGCAGCGGCAACGCCGGCACGACCATGTGCAGCGCGCAAAAGGCCAGCGCGGTCACCGCCGCGAGCAGCGTCAGCGACGGCGGCCCTTCGGCGTCATTGCGAGCGAAGCGAAGCAATCTCGTGCCCCTGGTGGCTACCCCGACCGAGATTGCTGTCGTCGCTGCGCTCCTCGCAATGACAGCGGCGGATCGCCGCTCATCCGGCGGTCGATCGGAAGCTCGCCAGGCTGCGGCGCTGGGTTCCGTCGGCGGCGAAATTCGCCGGATCGAGCCAGCGCTCGAACGCGGCGTGCAAGCGCCGGCCATTCGCTGTCGATGACCGAGAACCACGCGGTGTCGCGGTTGCGCCCGCGGGTCATCGTCGCCTGCCGGAACAGCCCCTCATAGCGGAAGCCGAGGCGCGCGGCGGCGTCGCGGCTCGGCTGGTTCAGCGAATCGCATTTCCACTCGTAGCGGCGATAGCCGAGCTCGTCGAAGACGCGGCGCATCATCAGGTACATCGCCTCGGTCGCCGCCGGCCGGCGCTGCAGGCGCGGGCTGTAGGTGATGCTGCCGACCTCGATCACCCCGATTGCCGGCTCGATGCGCAGATACGAGGCGGTCCCGACCGGCGCGCCGGTGGCGTTGTCGATGATCGCGTGCACCAGCGGATCGTCGCCGCGGCAGGCCGTCTCGGCCCAGCTGCGGTATTCATCCAGGCGTCGCATAGGGTCCGCGCGGCAGGTAGGTCCAGATCCGGCCCTCGACATCCTCGGCATAGGCGGCGAACAGCTGCGCCGCATGGCGCTCCGGGTCGAGCGGCTCGACCGTGCAGAAGCGGCCGGCCATCGCGGTGCGCGGCGGTCGCGGCCGCGGCGACCAGCCCGGCACCGGCGCGCCGACCGGCTGCCCGAGATGGTTGCGGTGCGCTGCGCTGTCGCTCATGCGATCAGTTTATGCGCAATCTGCGGATGACGGGCAAGCCGCCTCAGGCCAGTGCCGGCAGCCTCTCGGTCACCGTTTCGAGCTGGCCGACGGTCTCGCGGCCGAACACCAGCGGGATGAAGGCGCCGACCGCGACGACGACCAGGATCGTGCCGAAGAAGATCGTCGCCGAGCCGACATGCGGCTCCATCAGGAACGGCGCCAGAACGCCCGGAAAACATCCGAGCGAACAACTCGCCGAAGAAATGTCCGCGACCGCGCAATGCCGTCGGGAACTGCTCGGACAGGTAGACGCGGAACGACGGTGGCGGCCGACAGCGCGGTAAAGCCGGTCATCAGCGCTCCCGCAGCCATCAAGACCGTCGCGTACGACCCCGCGCGATGCGCCAGCAGCATCAGGAACAGTCCGGGCAGCGAGCCGAGAAGCGCGTAGGAGATCGTCCAGCGCCGCCCGATGACCTCCATCAGATAGCCGGTGAAGCCCTTTCCCGGGATGCTCGCCGCGAACACCAGCGAGGTGACGCCGAAGCTCAGCCGACGGCGGCGCCCTGATCGACCAGCGCCTTCGGCAGCAGCACGGAAATCAGGAAAAAGGCGGTGCTGGCGAAGACGTAGCTGGACGATGCCGACCGCGGTCCAGCGCAGCTGGCCGCGGGCGGAACAGCGCCCAATAGGGCGGCAGCTCGTTCGCTGGACGACTCGGCTGTCGCCGAGCGCGGCGACCGTCAGCGGCGGCACCCGGCTGCCGGCCCGGCGGATGATGCGGTTGACGGTGTCGACCGCCATCTGCGCGTGCGGCCGTGGCGCAAATACCAGCGCGGGCTCTCCGGGATCAGGAAATAGATCAACGCCGGCACGACGAAGAACGCCAGCCCGCCGGGCAGCGCCATCAGCGGAAGGCATTGGGATTGCCGGCGAGCAGATAGCCGACGAACGGCAGCACGGTGAACGCAGCCGGCCAGCGCCATCTCGTAGATCGCGCCGAAGGTGCGCCGATGCCGCGCCGGCATCAATTCGGCGGCGATCGGAAACGGCGCCGAGACGGCGAAGCCGCCGCCCAGGCCGGTGAGCAGGCGGACGGCGATCAGCTGCTCGCCGCTCTGCACCAGCGGGATCAGCAAGCGTCGAAAAGGTGATCGCGGCGACGCCGATCAGCATGATGGTCTTGCGGCTGAAATGATCGGAGATCGCCGAGGCGATAAAGCCGCCGACGCAGATCATCAACGTCGAGGCGACGGCGAGAAAGCGGATTTCGCCCGGGGTGAGGTGCAGCGGCTCTTTCGCCAGCACGAGGAGCGTGCCGGTCACCACGAGATCGTAGCCGTCGACAAAGCCGACGAGCCCGAGCACGGCGATCACCATCAGGTGGTAGGGGCTGAACGGGATGCTGTCGAGCTTGCCGTCCGAGGACAAAGCCGGCCGGCGTTGCCGATCGCACGATCGGGCGGACTTCTGCCATCGTCTGCCTCCCAGATCGGTCGACCTCGGCGGCGAGCGCCGCCGGGTCGACCCGTTGTTATGATCGCGATAGAGCGGCGAGATCGCCGGCCCGGTCGGCCTCAGGCGTACGCCGGAACGCCCTCGGTCACGGTTTCGAGCTGGCCCACCGTTTCGCGGCCGAACAACAGCGGGATGAAGGCGCCGATCGCCACGACGATGAAAATCGTGCCGAAGAAGATCGGCGCCGAGCCGGTATGCGGCTCCATCAGGAACGGCGCGAGCCCGCCGGCGAACAGCCGCCCGAACGACTCGCCGAAGATATGCCCGCGCCCGCGCAGTGACGTCGGGAACTGCTCGGACAGATAGACCCGCGTGGCGGTGAAGGCCGACAGCACGGTGAAGCCGATGATCAGCCCTCCCGCGACCATCGCCACGCCCGCATAATCTCCCGCGTGGTGCGCCAGCAGCATCAGCGCCAGGCCCGGCAGCGATCCGAGGAGCGCATAAGCGATCGTCCAGCGCCGCCCGATGACCTCCATCAGGAAGCCGGTGAAACCCTTCCCGAAAAAGCTCGCCGCATAGACGATCGAGGTCAATCCCAGGCTCGCGCTGACGGCGAAGCCCTGATCGTTGAGCGCCTTCGGCAGCAGCACCGAAATCAGGAAATAGGCGGTCCCGGCGCACACGCCGGAGAGGATGCCGACCGTGGTCCAGCGCAGCTGACCCTTGGCGAACAAGGCCCAATAGGGCGGCAGCTGCTCGCGGGCGGCTTCCTGGTGGTCGCCGAGCGCCTCCACCGTCAGCGGCGACACCCGGCTGCCGGCGCGACGAATGATCCCGTTGACGATGTCGACCGCGGCCTGAGCGTGGCCTCTGCGCAAGTGCCAGCGCGGGCTTTCCGGAAGCACGAAATAGATCAGCACCGGCACGACGGTGATCGCCAGCCCGCCCGGCAATGCCAGAAAGCGAAAGGCGTATTCGTTGCCGGCGAGCAGACCGCCGATGAACGGCACCACGGTGAACGAGGCGGCCAGCGACATCTCATAGATCGCGCCATAGGTGCGCCGGTGCTGCGCCGGCATCAATTCGGCGGCGATCGGGAACGCGGCCGAGACCGCGCCGCCCGCGCCGATGCCGGTCAACAGACGCACGATGATCAGCTGCTCGGAGGTTTGCACCAGCGGGATCAGCAGCGTGAAACCGGTCGTGGCGATCACGCCGATCAGCATGATCGTCTTGCGGCTCCAATGGTCGGACACCGCCGAGGACAAAAAGCCGCCGACGCACAGCATCAAGGTCGGGCCGACGGCGAGCCATTTGATATCGGACCCGGTCAGATGCAGTGGCGCCTTGGCCAGCACCAGGAGCGACCCGGTGATCACCAGATCGTAGCCCTCGATAAAGCCGACGAGGGCGAGCACGACGATGATCAAGACGTGGTAGGCGCTGAACGGGATGCTGTCGAGCTTGTTGCCGAGCACAAAGCCCGCGCCGGGTGCCGATGCGCTAATCGGGCGGACATCTGCCATCGTTACCTCCCAAATGGTCAAACCGGGGGACTACGACGGCGCGGAGCGGGCGAGGCAGGCAGCGCAGGTTACTCGATAATAGAGTTCAAGACACCTGGCGATTTCTGGATTGACGCCTCACGGGTTCTAGTCGCTGTACGCAATGCCACCGGATTGACGCGTTTTTTCCTGTCCGAAGCCGGGCCGGACACCTACCCGACCCGTGCCGTCTCATGGCCCTCTTTGGACCATGCGTCTAGCGTAGTTGAGCCATGCGCTGCTGTCATCGGGAAAATAAGCCTATGTCATTGCTTTGGGTTAAACCCACCGGCCGCGGCGGATGCGCCGGGCTGGTCCACGCCCGGCTGGCCCACGCCCGGCTGGCCGTCGACGTGCTTGCGCAGCAGGAACTCGCGCCCGGCCTTGACCATCGGCTGGCCGTCATAGGCGATGATGTCGGCCGTCGCGTAGGTCTCGCTCCACAATTCGGGCAGGTAGGAGCCGGTGCCGATCACGTCGATCGGCGCGTTCGCGGCCGCCATCATCCGGCATTTCTCCGGGCCGAAGCCCGAGCTGGCGACGATCCTGGCGGCGGGAAACCCGGCCTCGTTCAGCACCTGGCGCAGGCGCCACAACGCCGCGGCGGAGACCCCGGTGCCGACCAGATAGCGCAGCTCCGCCTCGGTGCGATAGCCGCGGATCGACTGCGGCGCATGGCGTTCGAGCACCTCGTACGAGCGGGCGAGGTCGAGCCCCTCGCAATAGCGCCCGCCCGGGGTGTCCATGCGGAAGGCGAGGCGGCCGGACGCGGCAAGCTCGGGAAAGCGCCGGGCGACCGCGACCGCATCGCTGGTCTCCTGCCCGAAATAATCGACGAGCACGGTCAACGGCTCGTCGGCGAAGGTCTCGTGAAACATCTCGGCGGCGCGCACCGTCGAGCCGGCATAGCCGATGAGCGCATGCGGCATCGTCCCCATGCCCTGCGTCGCGGCCGAAGAAATGCGCCGTCGCCGCGGCGGCGCAGCCGACAAACCCGACCGCGCCGGCGACCTTCCTGGCGTGGGCCGAGCCGACCGCGGCGGCATAGGCCATCATCTCGGCCATCTCGGCGCCGGCGCAGTGCCGCGCGTCCATCGCCAGAAACGCAACCTTGGGCAGATCGGCGCACATCGCCGAGGCGTTGTAGGCGGCAACGCAGGGCGGCCCGATCTTCTGCAGCAGCACGGTTTCGAGATCGACCAGATGCGAGAGCGGGCCGGTCAGATAGAGGATCGGCTCGCCGGCGCCGACCCAGGCGGCCTCGGGATGGTTGAGCTCGATCTCGAAGCTGGTGCCGCGCTCCGTCGCCATCCGTTCGAGAAACTCGATCGCCAGGCGCGGCGTGCAGATGACCGGCCGGCGCATGAAGACGGCATAGGTCGCCTCGCGATCGCCGAACCGGCCGACGATCGCCTTGGTCTTCAGGAAATAGCTGTCGGTGCGCGCGGCGAGGTCGTCGTCATCTCCGATCCAGCTCCAACATGCTGTCATTGCGAGCGCAGCGAAGCAATCTCGATTCACGGCGAGAAGAACCCGGCGCGAGATCGCTTCGTCGCCTCGCTCCTCGCAATGACACACCGCCTCAGCAATTCGCGGCAAACCGGCTGGCGCTGCCGGCCCATTGCCGGTTGATCTGCCCTGGCGCTCGCGCTTCAGCGCCTCGGCGACCTCGAAGGCCAGTTCCAAGGCCTGGCTGGCGTTGAGCCGCGGGTCGCAATGGGTCAGGTAATTGGCGCCGAGGCCCTGCTCGCTGAGCTGCTGGGCGCCGCCGATGCATTCGGTGACGTTCTGGCCGGTCAGCTCGAAATGCACCCCGCCGGCATAGCTGCCCTCGGCGAGATGGACCGCGAAGGCGCCGTGCAGCTCGTCGAGGATGCGGTCGAAGATGCGGGTCTTGTAGCCGTTGGACGAGGTGATCGTGTTGCCGTGCATCGGGTCGATGCACCACACGACCTGGCGCCCCTCGCGCTGCACGGCGCGGATCAGCGGCGGCAATTTGGCGGCGACCTTGTCCGCCCCCATCCGGGTGATCAGCGTGAGGCGCCCCGGCTCGTTCTGCGGGTTGAGCTTGTCGATCAGGCGCAACAGATCGTCGGGCTCGAGCGTCGGCCCGCATTTCATCCCGACCGGGTTCTTGATCCCGCTGCAAGAACTCGGCATGGGCGCCGTCGACCTGCCGGGTGCGGTCGCCGAGCCAGACCAGATGGGCCGAGCAGTCGTACCAGTCGCCGGTCGTCGAATCGACCCGGGTCATCGCCTCCTCGTAGGAGAGGAACAGCGCCTCGTGCGAGGTGTAGAACTCGGTCTCGCGGATCTGCGGCGTCGTCTCGGAATTGAGCCCGCAGGCCGCCATGAAATCGAGCGTCTCGGTCAGCCGGTCGGCCAGCGCCCGGTAGCGCTCGCCCTGCGGCGAGCCTTCGACGAAATCCTGGTTCCAGGCGTGCACCCGGTGCAGATCGGCATAGCCGCCCTGGGCGAAGGCGCGCAGCAGGTTCAAGGTGGCGGCCGACTGGCTGTAGGCCTGCACCATGCGCTGCGGATCGGGCTCGCGCGCGGCGGCGTCGAAGTCGAGGCCGTTGATGATGTCGCCGCGGTAGGAGGGCAGGGTGACCCCGTTCTGCGTCTCGGTCTCCGACGAGCGCGGCTTGGCGAACTGGCCGGCCAGGCGGCCGAGCTTGACGACCGGACAGGCGGCGCCGAAGGTCAGCACCACCGCCATCTGCAGCAACACCTTGAAGGTGTCGCGGATGTTGTTGGGGTGGAACTCGGCGAAGCTTTCGGCGCAGTCGCCGCCCTGCAAGAGGAACGCCTTGCCGGCGGCGACGTCGGCGAGCCGGTCCTGCAAGCGCCGGGCTTCGCCGGCGAAGACCAGCGGCGGGAAGCGGTGCAGCGTCTCCTCGACGCGGGCGAGCGCGGCTTCATCGGCATAGCCGGGGACCTGCCGGATCGGCAGGGTGCGCCAGCTCTGGGGCGTCCATTCCTCGGCTCATGACTGGCCACCCCATCGGATACGAACGCGTCACGGGCATTCTCACGCATGGACTACCTCCTGGGTTGGAGGCCGCTCCACCATCGGCGACATCGGCATTCGCAAACCCGAGAAACACGAAAGCCGCCTCGGTGGGGCGGCTTCGGGAAAACGCACAAGAACGCGATCCTAGGCCGCCGGCATGTACAGGCGGTACCAAAATCGCGCAAGAGAGTGACGGCCGAGGTGCGCCATGTCGGCCAAACTAGCCAGAGCGCGCGCCCGGCGCAAGCCTCTTGCGCAGTATCAGTGGCGCGGAGCGCATGCCGCGCCACGCCGAGAGGTGGGCGAAATTTGGCATCAACTCCCCGGGCCAGGAATTCCACCGGCTGGGTCCCTGCGGAGGCAGGGACCCATTGCGCCGCTCGCGCGGGGCAGGGGTCAACGTGACATTCGTGCTGACGCAAGGTCCCGCAGCCGCTGATTGCGAAGAACGGGCAACCAGCCGGACGCGAGACGGGTCCCTGCCTGCGCAGGGACCTGGGTTCTCTGGCTATCACGCCGCAGGAACGGATCTCGCGGCGAGAGCATACAACAGACGCCCATTTCCCGCGGCGCTCGGGAGTGCCGGCCGCGGCGGGCATGCGGCTTGCAGCACCCTCGGCTTGGCGTCATAGATGGACCCGCCGTCGCCCCGGGAGTTTGCCGCTGATGATCGACCGCTTGTTCGCGATTGGCCGGCCGGCCGCCGTGGCGCTGGGCTTTTTGTGCGCCGGGCTCTGTGCCGGCGCGGCCGGCGCAGCGGAGATCATGACGCACCGCGCGCTCTACACGATGACCCTCGGGCGCGCCAGTAGCGATGCCGGGATCACCGGCGCGAGCGGCACGATGGCCTATCAATGGGGCGAGAGCTGCGACGGCTGGACCGTCGAGCAGCGCTATCGGCTCAGGATGGGCTACGCCGAGTCGGCCGATGTCAACATCGCGTCGAATTTCGTGACCTGGGAATCCAAGGACGGCCTGCGCTATCGCTTCAACCAGAAGGAGACGCGCAACGGCGCCGATGACGAGGAGATCCGCGGCGACAGCCCAGCTCGACGGGCCCGGCCAGGGCGGCACCGCCGATTTCGAGAAACCCGAGGGCAAGAGCTTCAAGCTGCCGGCGGGCGTGCTGTTTCCGAGCGCGCACACGATCTTCCTGATCGACCAGGCCGAAGCCGGCGAGAATTTCATCTCGAAGCACGTCTTCGACGGCGCGACGGTGGAGAACGCGGTGCTGGTCTCGGCGGTGATCGGCGCCAAAGTCGCGCCCGATCCCGAGGCGGCCAAGAAAAGCCCGCTGCTGAACCGGCCGGGCTGGCATGTGCGGCTGGCCTTCTTCCCGGCCGATCCGAAAGAGGAAACAGCCCGATTACGAGCTCGGCATGCTGCTCCTGGACAACGGCGTCTCGCGCGACATGGTGATCGACTACGGCGATTACGCGATCCGCGCCAAGCTCGACGACATCGAGCCCCTGCCAAAGACGGGGTGCTGATCCGGTACGTCGCCTAGAAAGCCTTGTGCGGAGACATCAGTCGCAAAAACCATTTGACGGGGTTAGACCACCGGACAAGTCGCTCACGACGACGTTTCCATTCCTCGCGAAGTCGCGCATCGACCAGGTAGCTCGTAGGATGGGCTGAGCATCGCGAAGCCCATCGCGATTGCGGCATGCTGCTAAGGCCTGATGGGTTTCGCTCCGTTCAACCCATCCTACGCCGCTACGCCGCCGCCACCTGCTTGACATTGCGGCATGCAGACACAATTTACACGATAATTATCAGCACCTTAATTGCTCTCTGAGGCGCTATCCATGCGCTGGACTAATTCCCTGCTCGTACCCTGCGACTGCGCAAAAATTCCCTGCGGCTGCGCAAAAAAGTCCCTGCGCGTGCGCAGAAAATTCCCTGCCTCGGGGCACTCGGCGGAGCGAAAACCCGCGGAAACCAAAGCGTTGCCGGCCATTTCGCCCTCGCCGAGAGAAAAAATTCCCTGCTCGCAGGGAATTCCGCGCGATCCCGTCAATTCTTCGACAACCCGCGGCCGAGCCGCACCGCGGCGTCGCCGTGGCGGCGGCGGATGTCGTCGATCGCGTTCTCGAGGTGGCGCGGGCGCCCGTCCTCGCGATCGAACAGGGTCGGCAGATCGGCGGCGGCGCCCTCGACGAGCCCATCCGCGCCGACCCCGATCAGGCGAAACCGGGTGGTGCCGTCGGCCTCGCCGGCCAACAGGTGGCGCGCGGTGCGGTAGAGCGTATCGGCGAGCTGGGTCGGGTCGGCGAGGCGGCGCGAGCGGGTGCGCAGGCGGAAATCGGCGGTCTTGAGCTTCAGGGTCACGGTGCCGGCGGCGAGCGCGCTCTGCTTCAGGCGGGCGGCGACCTTTTCGCACAGCGGCCACAGCGCCCGCGCCAGCGTCTCGCCATCGGCCTCGTCGCGGGCGAAGGTGGTCTCGGCCGAGATCGAGCGCGCCCGGCCCTCGGGGTCGACCCGGCGGTCGTCCTCGCCGCGCGCCAGCTGCGCCAGGCGCCGGCCGAGCCGGCCGTAGCGCGTCGCCAGCTCGCGCGGATCGAGCGCCGCGAGCTGGCCGATCCGCATGATGCCGTCGGCGGCGAGGCGGCGCTGCATCGCGGCGCCCACCCCCCACAGCCAGCCGACCGGCTTGTCGGCGAGGAAGCTTACCGCCTCGGCCCGGCCGATCACCGCGAAGCCGCGCGGCTTGTCGAGATCGGAGGCGAGCTTGGCGAGAAACTTGTTGTAGCTGAGCCCGATCGAGACGGTGATGCCGAGCGAATTCTCGATCCGCCGCGCGAGCGCCGCCAGGAGCTGCGCCGGAGCGGCGCCGTGCAAGGCCGCGGTGCCGCTGAGATCGAGGAACGCTTCGTCGATCGACAACGGCTCGACGAGCGGCGTCAGGCGCTGCATCTCGGCGCGGACGGCGCGGCCGACCGTGCGGTATTTCGCCATGTCGGGGCGGATCACGACCGCGTCGGGGCAGAGCGGCAGCGCCTTGAACATCGGCATCGCCGAGCGCACGCCATAAAGCCGCGCGACATAGCAGCAGGCGAGGACGACGCCGCGCGCGCCGCCGCCGACGATGACCGGAAGCTCGGCCAGCTCCGGCCGGTCGCGCTTCTCGACCGTGGCGTAAAACGCGTCGCAATCGAGATGGGCGATCGCGAGCTCGGCCAATTCGTCGTGCGCGACGAGGCGCGGCGAGCCGCATTCGGGGCAGCGCTCCGGCGGGGCCGGCCGCCGCCGAGAGCGCGGCGCAATCGCGGCACAGGACCCTGGTCATTCTCGCCTCCTCCGGCGGCCACAGCCAGGCGGCGCCGCGCACCCCGCTCGAATCGCCGTGGCGCGGCGGCAGCAAGCGGGTCACGATCGTATCGGAGAAGATGTGGGCTCCCCAGCGGCGCGGCACCTCGTCATAGAGCATGGCGAGGGTGGACAGACCGCCGCCGAGGACGATCGCGTCGGGATCGATCACGTTGATGACGCTGGCGAGCGCGCGGGCGAGCCGGTCGGCGTAGCGATCGAGCGTTGCCCGGCAGGCGGGGTCGCCGGCGGCGGCGCCGGCGGCGATCTGCGGCCCGGTCGAGATCGTGCGCCGCAGTGGCGGCGATGGTCGGCGGCGAGCCCGGGCCCGGACAGGAACGATCTCGATGCAGCCGGAATGGCCGCCATAGCAGGGTGGCCCGGGCAATTCGTCCGGCTTGCGGCGCGGGCAGCGGGTTGTGCCCCCATTCGCCGGCGATCGCGTTGGCGCCGACAGCAGATGCCCGCCGATCACGATGCCGCCGCCGACCCCGGTGCCGAGAATGACCCCGAACACGGTGCCGCAGCCGGCAGCCGCGCCGTCGATCGCTTCCGACAGGGCAAAGCAATTGGCGTCGTTGGCAAAGCGCACCGGGCGGCCGAGCGCGGCCTCGACATCGCGGCCGAGCGGCCGGCCGATCGAGCCAGGTCGAATTGGCGTTCTTGACGAGGCCGGTCTCGGCGACGATCGTGCCGGGGATGCCGATCCCGACCGAAGCGCAGGCGCCGATCTCGCTCTCGATCGCCGCGACGAGGCCGGCAAGCGCCGCGATCGTGCCGTCATAGTCGCCGGCGGGCGTGGCGATTCGCCGGCGCACCCGGATGCTGCCCTCCGGGTCGATGGCCGCCGCCTCGATCTTGGTGCCGCCGAGATCGATCCCGATGCGAAAGGTCACACCCATGGTTGCGCACCCGCAGTTTGTATCAATTCGCCGAACCAGAACCGAGCCAAGCCGGCCTTCGACGTCGCCAGGGGGTTCATCCTTGGCCGCCGGCAGGCACCGGCTGCCGCTTTTCTCGGCATCCTGCCCGTTAGTTACCAATTGTTAAACCACGCTCCGTAAAACGATGAGCGGTGCGATTGCGGAGGGCCGGCCGGCTGTCGGGTCCAGGGCACTGCGGTGCGGCCGTGATTTTCGGTATTGGGGGTCAGGCGAGGATGACGCTCGAAGCGATGAAGCAGGACGGCAATGTCGACCGGCGAGCGCCGAAGAGGGTGTTGATTGTCGAGGATAACGACCTCAACATGAAGCTGTTCAACGACCTTCTCGAAGCGCATGGCTATTTCACGCTGCAGACGAAGGACGGGGTGGAGGCGCTGCGGATGGCGCGGCAGCACCGGCCGGACCTGATTTTGATGGACATTCAGCTGCCCGAAGTATCCGGGCTCGAAGTTACCAAATGGCTCAAGGAAGACGACGATCTGCGGACCATCCCGGTCATCGCCGTGACCGCCTTTGCGATGAAGGGCGATGAGGAGAAAATTCGCAACGGCGGCTGTGAAGCCTATATCGCCAAGCCGATTTCGGTGGCCGGCTTCATGCGTACCATCGAGCGCTTTCTCCCCTGAACAGCGGGCTGTTCCGCCATGACCGCCCGCGTTTTGGTCGTCGATGACGTCGAGCTCAATGTCAGGCTGCTCGCAGCCAAGCTCGCCAGCGAGTATTTCGAGGTCGTCAGCGCCGATAACGGCCCGCGCGCGCTGGCGATCGCCGAGGCGGAGCTGCCCGACATCATCCTGCTCGATGTGATGATGCCGCGGATGGACGGCTTTGAGGTGTGCCGCCGGCTGAAGGCGAACCCGCGCACCGCCGATATCCCGGTCGTGATGGTGACCGCGCTGTCCGATGTCGCCGACCGCCTGCGCGGCCTGGAAGCGGGCGCCGACGATTTCCTGACCAAGCCGGTCAATGATATCGCCTTGTTCGCGCGCGTGCGCTCGCTGGTGCGCCTGAAGCGGATGATGGACGAGCTGCGCCTGCGCGAGGAGGTTTGCCGCCAGTTCGGCACCGCCGATACGAGCGACGGAGCCCACCGGGACGTCAGTGCCGCGCGGATCCTGCTCGTCGCAGAGCAGGGGGTCGCCGCGTCGCGGATTATCGACACGCTGGCGCCGGTTGCCGCCTCGGTGTTGCACGCCGCCTCCTGTGCCGAGGCGCAGAGTCCTGCTGGATGATTCGGTCGAGCTGGTCATCGTCAGCCTGTCGCTGCCGGATGGCGACCCGCTGCGTCTGGTCTCGCAGTGGCGGGCGAACGAGAACTCGCGCCGGCTGCCGATCCTGCTGATGGCCGATGACAGCGAGCTGCCGCGGCTCGCCAAGGGTCTCGATCTCGGCGCCAACGATTATCTGATCCGTCCGGTCGATCGCAACGAGCTCCTGGCGCGGGTGCGCACCCAGATCCGCCGCAAGCGCCTGGAGGACAGGCTGCACGAGAATTACCGACGCAGCCTGTCGCTGGCGCTGACCGACGAACTGACCGGGCTCTACAATCGCCGCTATGTCTTCGCGCATCTGAACGAGCTGCTCGGCCGAATGACCGACGGCGGCGGCGACACCGCGCTGATGCTCTTCGACATCGATCATTTCAAGCAGGTCAATGACCGTTACGGTCACCCGGCCGGCGATGAGGTCCTGCGCGAACTCGCCGAGCGCGCGGTGCGCCAGGTGCGCAGCGTCGACCTGGTCGGCCGCCTGGGCGGCGAGGAATTTGTCGTGGTAATGCCCGAGACCAGCCTTGGCGAGGCGGTTGCTCGTCGCCGAGCGTCTGCGCGGTCGCGGTGGCCGACGAGCCGTTCATCGCTGCAAGGAAAGAGGCGACAAGCTGCCGATCACGGTCAGCGTCGGCATTGCGATGACCGGCGAGGGGACGCGATACGCTGGAGAGCCTGCTGAAGCGCGCCGACGACGCGCTCTACGCCGCCAAGAATGCCGGCCGCAATCGCATCATCACGCTCGCCGCTCAACGGGCGGCGGCGCCATTGCAGCCGATGCCGATTGCCGTCGCGTCCTGAGCCATCGCCACGCGCGAGGTTACGCGAGAAGCGACGCGCCCGCGCGGCCTCCGGCGGAGCTATTTGATCTTGGCTTCCTTGAAGACGACGTGCTTGCGCGCGACCGGATCGAACTTCTTCAGCTCGAGCTTGTTGGTCTTGGTCCGCGGGTTCTTTTTGGTGACGTAGATAAAACCCCGTATCGGCGCTGCTGACCAGCTTGATGAGGACAGTGTTGGTCTTTGCCATTGGCGGCCTCGCGGGGTTCGAATTTAGTGTGGCCCGGAAGATAGCGCACGGTTGAGGTCTGTCAAGACGGGCTCTGCGGCCGCCCACCGGCGGGCGCGCTCTCGCCAAGCTGGGTCGCCGCGGGCAACGCCTGCAGCGCCTCGCTGTAGAGCTTGGGGTCGGCGAGCACGTGCTCGGCCAGCTGCAGGTCGATCGGCGGGCTGGTGCGGCGCGCCGGGCACGAGCGACGCAGCTCGGACCAGGCGGGCTCGTCGAGAGCGGCGCGCGGGCGCGCCGCCAGCCCGGCAACCGATCCGGCGGAGACCCGCTGCAACCCGATCTCGAGCGAGCTCTCGTCATCGCCCAGACCGCTCGTGCACAGCGTCGGCACCACCCCGTGCGTCTGCAGGAAATAGCCCGACGGCGTGACGAGCCGGGCCCAGGTCAGGATCAGCTCGCCATCGTTCGGCAGGCGCAGCACGGTTTGCACCGTGCCCTTGCCGTAGGACGAGCTGCCGATCACGACGGCGCGTCCGACATCCTGCAGCGCGGCGGCCACGATTTCGGCAGCCGAGGCGGAGCCGCCGTTGATCAGCACCGCGAGCGGCGTCTGCAGGGCGATGCCGGCGCCCGACGCGGCGAAATATTGGTGGCTCGCCGGGTGGCGACCGACGGTCGATACGATCGGGCCGTCCGCGATGAACAGATCGGCGAGGCTGACCGCCTGGTCGAGCAGCCCGCCGGGGTTGCCGCGCAGGTCGAGGACGATGCCGGCAAGGTGCCCGCCGGTCTGCTGTTGGGCGTGCGCCAGGCCCTCGGCGACGCGCTGGGTCGTGCTGCGGTTGAAGCTGGCGATATGGAACACGGCGATGTCGCCGTCGCGCGAGACGGTCACGGTCGGGACGATGACCAAGGCCCGTTGCAGCCGGAGATCGCCGGGCTGCGTCGTGCCGGGATGCAAAACGCTCACGCGCGACTGCGCTGCCGACCGGTCCGCGCAGCTGGTCGGCCACCGCCTCCCGCGAACGGCCCGCAGTGGCGACCCCGTCGATCGCGACGATCTGGTCCTCGGGACGGATGCCGGCGCGATCGGCGGGGCCGTGCGGCGTGACCGCGGTGACGCGGAACGCGTCGCCGGTTGCGTCGAACGTGACGCCGATCCCGCCGAAGCCGTCGCGCGCGGCGCGCTGATCGCGCGCCACCTTGGGGGCGGAATAGTGCGAGAAGCGATCGAGCACGGCGGTCATGCCGTCGAACACGACCTGGTCGATTGTGTCCTGCGACAGAGCGGCGAGACGGGGCGAGGCCTGCTGGGCGGTCGCGATCAGTTGGGCAATCAATTCGCCCCAAGCGCGGCTGTCAGTGTCGGCCGGTACCGCATAGACGCCGATGTCGCGGCCGCCATAGCTCAGTGCCAGCGCGTCGGTTCCGGAGCCGTCGCTGACGCCAAGCTCGCTGTCGAGCCGGAACAGCCGGGCCAGTCCGGACAGGGCAAGCCGGCGGTTCGACACCGGCTCGATGTAAAGATCGTCGATCTCGTCGAGCGCCGCGGGCGAAGAGCTGCCCGTCGGCAGTCGGCCGGGGGCGGCGCTTGGTCCACGCAGCCGGCGAGGATCAGCATGAGGCCCGCCCACGCGGCAGCGGCGGCTGGCCGCAGACACAACAGCGCGCGGATCGACAACCCCTCGGCTCTCCCCTTCAGGTTCCTGGCTTGTCCCCGGCTGCGGCAGCGCGAGGCACGCCGGGCGATCGAGCCTCACCCGGACGGCGCTGCCTGGTCCCCTGCGCAGGGTAGAGCGCCGCGCCGCCGCGATCAACACGCCAGGGTCAGCCGTGGCACTGTATGCCGGTCAATGGCCGCGGCGGTACAAGCCCCGGCGCGGCCGTAATGCCGCGGCCTGCGGCCGCGAACGGATCTCGCCTTCGATCCGGAAAACCAGCCTGCCGCCGATCGCGTCCGCTTCGACCAGCGTGACCGTCGCCGCGTCGCCGAGCGCGAAAACGCGACCCGAACGGCGGCCGACGAGCCGGTGGCGCGCGGCTTCATGGTCGTAATAATCCGACGGGCAGGCTCGATATCGGAATGAGCCCGTCGGCGCCGCTCTCCGGCAGGGTTACGAACAGCCCGAACGGGGCGACCCCGGTGATGCGCCCGGCGAAGACCGTGCCGATCGCGCCGCCGAGCAGGCTCGCGCGATAGCGGTCGAGCGCGGCGCGCTCGGCCGCCGCGGCGCGCCGCTCGGTCGCCGAGATGTGCTCGGCGATCGCGGCCAACGCCGCTCCGCCTTCCCGCGCCGGCGTTGTGCCAGCCAGCAGCGCGCGATGGACGAGCAGGTCGGCATAGCGCCGGATCGGCGAGGTGAAGTGGGCGTAACGCGGCAAGGCAAGACCGAAATGGCCGATATTGTTCGGGCTGTAGACGGCCTGGGCCTGGGCGCGCAGCACCAGCTCGTTGATCATCGCGGCCTCCGGCCGTGGCCGCGGCGCGCGCGAGGACGCGGTTGAACAATTCGGGCCGGACGACCTGGCCCTTGGCCAGGGCGAGGCCGGGAATGCCCAGCTCGTCGAGGAAATCGCGCAAGGCCGCCAGCTTTTCCGGGTCGGGCTGGTCGTGCACGCGATAGAGGCAGGCCTGATGCCGCGCTTCCAGCTCCTCGGCCGCGGCGATGTTGGCGAGGATCATGAATTCCTCGATCAGCCGGTGGCTGTCGAGCCGGGTCCGCGGGATGACCGCGATCGGGCGCCTGTCGCCGTCGAGCACGACACGGTGCTCGGCGAGATCGAGCATCAGCGCGCCGCGCGCGCGCCGCATCCGCTCGAGCGCCGCGAAGGCGCCGTAAAGCGCGGCGAGCCGATCCGCGTGCGAGCGGGAAGGGTGCGCTCCCGCGCTCGTCGTGCGCCGCCTGCACCGCATCATAGGTCAGCCGCGCCGCCGAGCGCATGATCGCCCGCTCGAAGCGGTGTCGCCGCTTGCTGCCCGGCGGCATCGATCCACAGCTGCGCGGCGAGGCAGGGCCGGTCGGCGCCCGGCACCAGCGAGCACAGATCGTTGGACAGCGCCTCCGGCAGCATCGGCACGACGCGGTCGGGGAAATAGACCGAGTTGCCGCGGCGCGCCGCCTCGCGGTCGAGCGCGCTGCCGGGGGCGACGTAGGCGCCGACATCGGCGATGGCGACGACGATGTGCCAGCCGCCGGGATTGGCCGGGTCGGGATCGGGCTCGGCCCACACCGCGTCGTCGAAATCGCGGGCGTCGCTGTCGTCGATCGTGACCAGCGCGAGCCCGCGCAGATCGGTGCGGCCGGCGGGATCAGCGGGCCGCGCGGCGGTCGCCTCGGCGAGCGCGGCGGGCGGGAACTCGCTCGGAATGTCGAATGCGGCGATCGTCATCGCGCTGATCGCGCCGGGCGCATTTGCCGGGCCGAGGCGTTCGAGGATGCGGGCGCGCTTGCCGAAGCGGTGCGACGGCAGCGCCTCGGCAACCACCAGCTCGTCATCGCCAAGCCCGGCCGCATCATGACCGAGGACGCGGTACTCGCCCTTGTCGCGGCGATCGGCCGGGGATCACCTCGCCGCCATCGCGGGTCCGGCGGAAGACCCCGACAACGCGGCTCGCCGCTTCGTCGAGTCGGCGGATGATTTCGGCGTCGATCTCGCCCGAATCGCGGCGGATCAGCCGTGCCAGCGCGTGCTCGCCGGGTGCGAGCTCCTCGCCGGCCGCACCGATGAGACGAAAGCTCGGCAGGGCGCCGCCCGCCTGCCAGGCCACCGGCCGGGCCAGGGGCACACCGTCGGCATCGCTGCCGAAGCGCTCGACCGGCGTGATTTCGGGGAGCGCCGGTCCGGCGGCGAATTTGCGGTTGGGCGCACGCACCAGTTCGCCGGAGCGCGTTACCCTGCGCATCATGTCGCGCAACGCCGACTGTTCGGCCGGCCCCAGCCCAAAGGCGCGGGCGATCTCGCGCGTGCCGAGCGCACCCGGATTGTCCCGCAGGAATTGGATCAGTGCCTCGGGCGAGGGCAGGGGGCGCGTAGTTCTGCTCACGCCGGCCGGCGGCGCGCCGGCTTGGCCTTCGGCTTAGCCGCAACCTTCCGCTTGGGCCCGGCCGCAGTTTTTGCCTTGGGCGCGGCGGCAGTGGCCGTCTTGCTGCCCAGGGCTTTACCGGCTGCCCGTCGGGGCTTGCCTTTGGCGCGTTGCGCCGCGAGCAGCGCGACCGCCGCATCGAGGGTGAAGCCGTCAGGATCGCCGCCCTTGGGCAACGAGGCGATGACGCCGGCATGGCTGACATAGGGCCCATACCGCCCACGATACAGCGGAACCGTGCCTCCCGCGGGATGGGGGCCAAGCTCGCGCAGCAATTGCGGCCCGCGTCGCGCCCCGGTCTTGGCCTCGGCCAACAGGGTCACCGCCCGATTGAGACCAATGGTCAAGACCTCGTCATCGGCGCCGAGCGAGGTAAACGACGTGCCGTGCTTGATATAGGCGCCGAACCGGCCGATCCCGGCGGTGATCGGCTCGCCGGTCTCGGGGTGGCGGCCGATCTCGCGCGGCAGCGCCAGGAGGCGCAGCGCGGTGTCGAGATCGACATCGCCGGGCTTGAGCCCGCGCGAAAGCGCCACCCGCCGCGGCTTGCCGCCGTTTTCACCTTCGCCGAGCTGGAGATAATGGCCGTAGGGGCCCTTCTTGAGGGCGACGCTCTGGCCGCTTGCCGGGTCGCTGCCGAGCACCGTGTCGGTGCCACCGGTCTCGCCCTCGGCCTCGGCCCCGAACGCGCGCGTGTAGCGGCATTGCGGGTAATTCGAGCAGCCGATAAAAGCGCCGAAGCGGCCGAGCTTGAGCGAGAGGCGGCCGACGCCGCAACCCGGGCACAGGCGCGGGTCGCGCCCAGCCGCGCTATCGGGGCCGTCCTCGGGGAAGAAATGGCGCCCGAGCTCGGCGTCGAGCGCTGCCAGCACCGCCTTGATCGTCAAATCCTTGGTGCCGGCGATCGCGGATGAGAAGTCGCGCCAGAAGTCGCGCAGCAGCGCCTTCCAATCGGCCCGTCCGCCAGAGACCTCGTCGAGCTGGTTTTCCAGGTCGGCGGTGAAATTGTATTCGACATAGCGCTCGAAAAAGCTGGTCAGAAACGCGGTCACCAGCCGGCCGCGGTCCTCTGGCACAAAGCGGCGCTTATCGAGCTTCACATACTCGCGGTCCTGCAGAACCTGCAGGATCGAGGCGTAGGTCGAGGGGCGGCCGATGCCCAACTCTTCGAGCTTCTTGACAAGGCTCGCCTCGGTGTAGCGCGGCGGCGGCTGGGTGAAATGCTGCGCCGGGGTCACCGCGCCGCGCGCCAGGCGCTCCGTCTCGCGCATCGCCGGCAGGCGCCGGCTTTCCCCTTCCTCGTCGGCGGCATCGTCGCGGTCTTCCTGATAAAGCCGCAGGAACCCGTCAAATACCACGACCGAGCCGGTTGCGTGCAGGCGGATGCGGCCGCCCGCATCGGCGATGTCGATGCTGACCTGGTCGAGCAGCGCCGAGGCCATCTGGCTCGCCACCGTGCGTTTCCAAATCAGCTCGTAGAGGCGGCGATGATCGTTGTCGAGATGGCGCGCTACGTCGCCGGGCCGGCGCGCGAGATCGGTCGGGCGGATCGCCTCGTGTGCCTCCTGCGCGTTCTTCGCCGGGCTCTTATAGAGCCGCGGCTCCTGCGGTACATAGCGCGCGCCAAACTCGCTGCCGATCAGCCGGCGCGCGGCGGCGATAGCCTCGGCGGCGATCGCGACGCCGTCGGTGCGCATATAGGTGATCAGGCCGACCGTGTCGCCGTCGAGATCGATGCCCTCGTAAAGCCGCTGCGCGACCCGCATCGTCCGGCTCGCGCCAAAGCCGAGCTTGCGCGAGGCTTCCTGTTGCAGAGTCGAGGTCGTGAACGGCGGAAACGGGTTGCGGCGCAGCTCGCGGTGCTCGACCGCGGCGACGGTAAAATTGGCGGCGGCGAGGATCGCCGCGGCAGCGGCGCGGGCCTTCGCCTCGCTGTCAAGGTCGAAGCGGTCGAGCTTCTTGGCATCCAGATGCGACAGGCGCGCCGTGAAGCGGTCGCCCGCCTCGGTCCGGAACTCGACCTCGATCGTCCAGTATTCGCGGGCGCGAAACGCCTCGATCTCGGCTTCGCGCTCGCAGACGAGGCGCAGCGCGACCGATTGCACGCGGCCGGCCGAGCGGCTGCCGGGCAGTTTGCGCCACAGCACCGGCGACAGCGTGAAGCCGACGAGGTAATCGAGCGCGCGGCGGGCGAGATAGGCATCGACCAGCTCGACGTCGATCTCGCGCGGATGGCGGAAGGCCTCGAGCACGGCCGTGCGCGTCACCTCGTTGAACACGACCCGTTTGACGTCGACATCCTTCAACGCGCGGCGCGCTTTCAGCACCTCGCGCACGTGCCACGAGATCGCCTCGCCCTCGCGGTCGGGGTCGGTGGCGAGAAACAGCTTGTCGGCGCCGCGCAGCGCCTGGGCGATCTCCTTAAGGTGCTTCTCGGACTTGCCGTCGACTTCCCACGACATCGCGAAATCGTCGTCGGGCAGGACCGATCCGTCCTTGGCCGGCAGGTCGCGGATGTGGCCATAGCTGGCGACGACCTTGTAGTCGCGCCCGAGATATTTATTGATGGTTTTCGCCTTGGCCGGCGACTCGACGACAACGACGTTCATTTAGGACATTCAAAAAAGAGCAGCGCTAAGGGTGAGTTAGCGAAGCGAGACAAGATTGCCGGGATGGCGCTCGACGCGGCCGGCGAGTTCCAACTCAAGCAGCAGGGTGGCGACGGCCGCGGCTGACAATTGGCATTGGCGCACCAGTTCGTCAACCGCGACCGGGGTCGGGCTGAGCTTCTCGATGATCAGGGCGAGCGCGGCGTCCTCGCTGACCGGGGCGCTCGCGGGCGGCAACGCCGCCACCGGCGCCCGCGGCGGCGCGGGCGGCGTCAGCGGCAGGCGAGGCTGCGGCGGCACAATCTCCCACGCTGCTGGACGGCCCTGCAGCAGCGGCCCGAGCTGCGCCAGGATGTCGCTGGCGGTTTCGGTCAGTGTCGCGCCGTTGCGCAACAGGTCGTTGGCGCCGCGGCTGCGCGGATCGAGCGGCGAGCCTGGCACCGCGAAGACCTCGCGGCCCTGTTCGAGCGCAAACCGCGCGGTGATCAACGAGCCCGATTTCGCCGCCGCCTCGACCACGACGATGCCGAGCGCCAGCCCCGAGATGATGCGGTTGCGGCGCGGGAAATGGCGGGCCTGCGGTTCGGTGCCGAGCGGCAATTCGGCAAGGATCGCGCCGTCCCGCGCGAGCGCCTCGTGCAGCCCGCGATTCTCCTCGGGATAGACGATGTCGATGCCGCCGGCGACGACCGCGACCGAGCCGGTCTCGAGGGCTCCGAGATGCGCGGCTGCGTCGATGCCGCGGGCAAGGCCGGAGACAACGACAATTCCGGCCTCTCCCAGCCCGGCGGCAAGATCGCGGGCGAGGCGGCGGCCATTGGCCGAGGCGTTGCGCGCGCCGACCACCGCAACCATCGGGGCAAGCATTAGCCGAGGGAGCGTTTCCTCGCGGCCGAGTACGGTCAGCACCGGCGGGGCGTCCTCGACCGCGGCGAGCGCGCTCGGATAGAGCGGCTCGCCCCAGCAGACTAGGCGCCCGCCGAGGCGTTCGATCGCGGCCAATTCGGCCGCGGCGTCGCGGCGGCGCTTCGCGACCGCAGGCCGCGCCCCCTCACGACCAGACAGACGCGGCAGCGCGTCGAGCGCGGCTTCGGCCGAGCCGAAGCGGCGCAACAGGGCGTAGAAGGTGACCGGCCCGACCGATCTCGCTGCGGCAGAGGCGCAGCCAGTCGAGGCGTTCCTGCGGTTCGAGTTCGCGCGCGGCCAGGGCTTCTCTCAGCCTTTTCCGAAGGAGATCCGGCTCTCGGTGCCGGCGATCAGGCGGCGGATATTGTCATGGTGACGCAGGATGACGAGCAGCGCGATCAGGCTGATCACCGCAGCGCGCGGCGGCTCGACGAGGGCGGCGGCGAGCACCGCGGCAGCGAACGCACCGACCAGCGCGGCCAGCGAGGAATAGCGGAAGATGGCCGCCGTCGCGAGCCACACAAGCGCGGCGAGCAGCGCGACCGGCCAGGCGATCACGATGCAGGACGCCGAGCGCGGTCGCCACCCCCTTGCCGCCGCGAAACCCGAGCCAGACCGGGAACATATGGCCGATGACGACCGCCGCTCCGCCGGCCAGCGCCGCCTCGGCGCTCCACGCGCTGCCGATCAGCACGGCGGCGGCGCCTTTCAGCACATCGCAGGCGAGGGTCAGCGCCGGCGAGCGTCTTGCTGCCGGTGCGCAGGACATTGGTCGCGCCGATATTGCCGGAGCCGATCTGGCGGATGTCGCCGCAGCCCGGCGAGCCGGGTCAGAACAGGCCGAACGGGATCGAGCCGAGCAGATAGCCGATCACGGCGGCGGCGAGTGATGCGCGGTCATCGTCCGCTCGCCCCTGCCGCTCGAAGATCGTGCGGCCGTCGACGATGGTGCGTTCGACCCGGCCCTGCACCGGGCGGCCGTCGAACGGCGCGTTCTTCGATTTGGAGCGGAAGCGGTCGGTATCGATCTGCCACGCCGCATCGGGATCGAAGACGACCAGATCGGCCGGCGCGCCCGGCGCGAGGCGGCCGACCGCGAACCCGAGAATGCGCGCCGGGTTGATGGTCAGATGCCGCAAGCACCTCGATCAGGCCGAGGTGGCGGTTGTGATAGAGCTCGAGCGACAGCGGCAGCAGCGTCTCCAGCCCGACGATCCCGTAGCTCGCCGAGCTGAACGGCAGGCGCTTCGAATCCTGGTCCCACGGCGCGTGGTCGCTGGCGATCGCGTCGATCGTGCCGTCGCGCAGCCCCTCGACGACGGCGCGGCGGTCGGCTTCGCTGCGCAACGGCGGCGACAGCTTGGCAAAGGTGCGGTAATCGCCGATCGCGGTCTCGTTGAGCGCGAAATAGGGCGGCGCGGTGTCGCAGGTCACCGGCAGCCCCGCCGCCTTGGCGCGGCGGATCGCCGCGATCGCGGCCGCGGTCGAGACATGCGCGACGTGATAGCGCGCGCCGGTCAATTCGACGAGGCGCAGATCGCGCTCGACCATGATCACCTCGGCCAGCGGCGTGATCGCCGGCAGGCCGAGCCGGGTCGCGATCTCGCCCTCGGTGACCTCGCCCGCGCCGGCGAGGCTCGGCTCCTCGGGATGCTGGATCACCAGCTGATCGAAGCTGCGGGCATAGGCCAGCACCCGGCGCATGACCAGCGCGTCGGCGATCGCCTTGACCCCGTCGGTAAAGCCGACCGCGCCATTCGCCGCGAGCAGGCCGATCTCGGTCAGCTCGCGGCCGAGGAGCCCCTTGGTTGCGGCGGCATAGGTGTGGATTTTGGCGAGCTTCACCTCGCGGGCGCGGCGGGCGAGGAACTCGACGACCGACACGTCGTCGACCGGCGGCTCGGTGTTGGGCAGCGCCACCATCGTCGTGACCCCGCCGGCCGCGGCGGCCTGCCCGCCGCTCTCGATCGACTCGATGTGCTCGGCGCCGGGCTCGCGCAACTGCACGCGCATGTCGACGAGGCCGGGCGCGAGGCACAGCCCGCCGAGATCGACGATCTCGACATCGTCGCCGACGCCGTCGCCAAGCCGGCCGCCGAGCGCGGCGATGCGGTCGCCCTCGACGAGGAGATCGCCGGGCGCGTCGAGCCCGCTCTCGGGGTCGAGCAGGCGGGCGTTGCGGTAAAGGCGGCGCATCGCGGTCACGCGATCGCTTTCCGCGCACTCTCCTCCACCGTCATGGCCGGGCTTGACCCGGCCATCCACGAACGAAGACGTGGACCGCCGGGTCAAGCCCGCGGCATGACGATTGGAGTGGGTGAGAGCAACATGCTCGCATCTACAGCGATCGGCGGGTTGTTGCCGAAGGCGCCGGTGAGGATTTCGAGGCAGGCCATGCGCACCGCGACCCCCATCTCGACCTGCTGGCGAATGAGGCTCCGATCGATGTCGTCGGCGACCTCGCTGCCGATCTCGACGCCGCGGTTCATCGGCCCGGGATGCATGATCAGCGCGTCGGGCTTGGCCAGCTTGAGCTTGTCGTAATCGAGCCCGAAGAAATGAAAATATTCGCGGGTCGACGGGATGAACGAGCCGTGCATCCGCTCGATCTGCAGCCGCAGCATCATGATGATGTCGACGTCCTTGAGGCCCGCCGCCATGTCGTGAAACACCTCGACGCCGAGCCGCTCGATCGCGGCCGGCAAGCAGCGTGCGCGGCGCCACCACCCGCACGCGCGCGCCCATCACGTTCAAGCAGCGCGATGTTGGAGCGCGCGACCCGGCTGTGCAGCACGTCGCCGCAGATCGCCACGGTGAGACCGCCGAGCCTGCCCTTGCGGCGGCGGATCGTCAGCGCGTCGAGCAAGGCCTGGGTCGGGTGCTCGTGGCCGCCGTCGCCGGCGTTGATGACCGCGCAATCGACCTTTTCCGAGAGGAGCTGCACCGCGCCCGATTCGGGATGGCGCACGACCAGCACGTCGGGGTGCATCGCGTTCAGGGTCATCGCCGTGTCGATCAAGGTCTCGCCCTTGCGCATCGAGGAGACCGCGACCGCCATGTTGATGACGTCGGCGCCCAAGCGCTTGCCGGCGACCTCGAACGAGGTGCGGGTGCGGGTCGAGTTCTCGAAAAAGCAGTTGATCAGCGTGCGGCCGCGCAAGGTCGCGCGCTTCTTGTCGGCCTGGCGGCTCAGCTCGACATAGCCGTCGGCGAGATCGAGGATGTGCTCGATGTCCTCGCGGCTCAGCCCGTCGATGCCGAGCAGATGCCGGTGCGCGAACGCGTATTCCTGCATAAGCCCGGGACTATAGGGAGGCGTCGAAAGGCGGGCAAGGGTGCGCCGGGACGGTGCCGTGCCTTACACCGCCGGTATGGGCTTCACCTCCTTGAGGCGCGGCAGGACTTCCTTGGCGAACAGGCGGATGCCTTTCTCCGATTCGGCATGGGTCATGAAGCCGGAGCGGCCGACCAGGCTCAGATGGCCGAAGCCGCCGACCTTGTCGTAGAACTCCATGATCTGGCGGTGGACGCTGTCCGGGTTGCCGACAAAGAGGATGCCCATCGCCATCGCCTCCTCGGCGCCGATCGACATCAGCCGCCGCGCGTTCTGCTGGGCGGATGGGGCGACGCCCTTCTCGGCATTGGTCAAATTCGGGCCGCCGCCATTGGCTCTCGGCCGGTCGCGCCAGATCTGCGGTGCGGCCTCGGGCGGCGCGACGCCCGGCATAAAGCGCGAATGCTGCGGCGCCGATTTGAGGCTGGTGTTGAGAAACCATAGGAGCTTGCTGCCGACGCGGCGCCCTTCCTCCTCGGTGTCGCCGACATAGACGAAGGCGGCGTAGGCGAAATTATCGGTGGTTACCGGCGGCAAGCCGGCCTCGGCGCGCGCCTGGCGATGCGCGGCGTAGGCGCGGCGGGTGCCCTCGACCCCGCGCAGCACCAGCACATGGGTCATGCCGCGGCGGCCGACTTCGGCGGCGCTCTTGGGATCGCCGGTCGCCGCCCACATCCGCGGGTGCGGCCGTTGCCAGGGCCGCGGCCAGATGTTGACGTGGCGGTGGGTGAAATGCTTGCCCTCCCAGCTGAACGGCCCGTCAAGCGAGCTGAGCGCCTTGGTGATCAGGTCGATCGCTTCCCAGTAACGCTCCTCGTTGCGCACCGGGTTGGCGTTGGCCGAGGGCATCTCGGTGCCGCCCGATTTAACAAAGCCGATATCGAGCCGGCCGCGCGAGATGACGTCGGCGGTCGCATATTCCTCGGCGACCCGCACCGGGTCCTCGCGCAGCGACACGAGGGTGCCGAGCGAGAGGATGCGCGCCTTCCGGGTCTGGCGCGCCAGGATGCCGACCAGCATCGGGTTGGCGCCCAACAGCGAATTGATCCCGGCATGATGCTCGATCGCCGAGCACATTGAGGCCGAGTTCGTCGCACAACAGGAACTCGTCGATGACCTCCTCGAACAGATCGGCGGCGATCTCGGGGTCGCAATAGCGGTTGGGCAGGCTGCCGCGCACCGAATCGGCGGCGGCCAGCACCTCGGGCGGGACGAACGGGTAGGGGACCTCGCACTGCCACCACGCATCCATCGCCCGAGCCTTTCTACTTGCCAGCGGAACGCCCGGATTATCGCAACAGCGGTCGGGCGAAGACAGGCCTATTCTGCCAGCCGCCAGCGCAACCGTCTCGCCGGCGCGGAACGGGACGACGGCGGTCGTCGCCTTCGCCGATGCGCTCGGGCACGGTCCACGTTTCGCGGCGCAGGGTCACGCGGCCCTCGTTGACCGGCAGATGGTAGAAGTCCGGCCCGTTCAGCGAGGCGAAGGCCTCGAAATGGTCGAGCGCGCCTTCCTCCTCGAACACCTCGGCATAGAGTTCGAGCGCGGCCGGGGCGGTGAAGATGCCGGCGCAGCCGCAGGCGGTCTCCTTGGTCGGGACCGCATGCGGCGCGCTGTCGGTGCCGAGAAAGAACGCCGGATTGCCCGAGGTCGCGGCGCGGCGCAGCGCACGGCGATGCTTCTCGCGCTTGGCGATCGGCAGGCAATAGAGATGCGGCCGGATGCCGCCGGCGAAGATCGCGTTGCGGTTGATGATCAGGTGATGGGCGGTGATCGTCGCCGCCAGATTGGGCCCGCCGGCGCCGACATAGGCGACCGCCTCCTCGGTCGTGATGTGCTCCAGCACGATGCGCAGCTCGGGCAGCCGGCGGCGCAGCGGGTCGAGCACGCGCTCGATGAACACCGCCTCGCGGTCGAAGATGTCGATTTCCGGATCGGTCACCTCGCCATGGATCAACAGCGGCATGCCCGATCGCCGCCATGCGTTCGAGCACCGGCATGACCCGGCCGACATCGGTGACGCCGTGCGCCGAATGCGTCGTCGCATGCGCCGGGTAGAGCTTGACCGCGGCGAAGACGCCCTCCTCATAGCCGCGCGCGACCTCCTCGGCGTCGGTCGTGTCGGTCAGGTAGCAGGTCATCAGCGGGGTGAAGTCGGCCCCGCCGGCAACGCGGCGATGATGCGCTCGCGATAGGCGCGCGCCGCCGCGACATCGGTGACCGGCGGCACCAGGTTCGGCATGACGATCGCGCGGGCGAACTGCCGCGCCGTGAACGGCAGCACGGTGCGCAGCATCGCGCCGTCGCGGAAATGGACGTGCCAGTCGTCGGGACGGCGCAGAGTGAGCGTATCGGTCATAGCTTGTGCGGCAGGTGGTGTGCAGTACCCATATCAGGATAGAGCGAGGCAGCGCTGCTTGCTATCGTCGCCGGCGGCGCGAGTGGAGGAGAGCATCATGACCGGGTGCATCGTCGGGTGGGCGCATACCAAGTTCGGCAAGCATGACGGGCGCGACGTCGAATCGCTGATCGTCGAGGTGGCGCAGGGCGCGCTGGCCGATGCCGGGATTGCCGCCGCCGACATCGACCAGGTCTTTCTCGGCACGATGAACGGCGGCTTCGTGAAGCAGGAGTTTCCCGCCTCGCTGGTCTTCCAGGCCGATCCGGGGTTCCGCTTCAAGCCGGCGACCCGGGTCGAGAACGCCTGCGCCACCGGCTCGGCGGCGATCCATATGGGGCTCAACGCGATTGCCGCCGGCAAGGCGCGGCTCGTGCTCGTCGTCGGCGTCGAGAAGATGACCGAGGTGTCGGGCGCCGAGGTCAACGACCTCCTGCTGCGCGCCTGCTACCGCAAGGAGGAGGACCAGATCGAGGGCGGCTTCGCCGGCATCTTCGGCCAGATCGCGCAGAAATATTTCCAGCGCTACGGCGACCAGTCCGACGCGCTGGCGCGCATCGCCGCCAAGAACCACAAGAACGGCGTCGCCAACCCAATGGCGCAGATGCGCCGCGACCTCGGCTATGAATTCTGCCGCACCGTCTCGGACAAGAACCCGATCGTCGCCGGGCCGCTGAAGCGCACCGATTGCTCGCTGGTGTCGGACGGCGCGGCGGCGGTGGTGCTGGCCGACACCGCGACCGCGCTGTGCGCTGAAGAAGGCGGTGGCGTTCCGCGCCGCCGAGCAGGTCAACGATTTTCTGCCGATGAGCCGCCGCGACATCCTCGCCTTCGACGGCCCGGCGCTCGCCTGGAAAAGGGCGCTCGCCAACGCCCGGCTCGGCCTCGACGACCTCGATCTGGTCGAGACCCATGACTGCTTCACGATCGCCGAGCTGATCGAATACGAGGCGATGGGCCTGCGCGCCGAAAGGCGAGGGGGCGCGCGCCATCCTCGAAGGCTGGACCGAGAAGGACGGAAGATTGCCGGTCAACCCGTCGGGCGGGCTCAAATCGAAGGGTCACCCGGTCGGCGCGACCGGCGTCTCGATGCATGTGCTGGCCGCGATGCAGGTGACCGGAGCAGGCCGGCGACATGCAGATCCCCGGCGCCGCGCTCGCCGGCATTCTCAACATGGGCGGCGCCGCGGTCGCCAATTTCGTCAGCATTCTCGAACCGCTGCGCGCTGACCGCCTGGATTCGAGTCTTTTCGCTGGACCAGCTCCGCGCTGTCCCGGCGCGGGGCTGTTGGGGTGGGGGGAGATGCGGGACATCGTGATCGCCCGGCGGGCGCTGTTGGCGCTGGCCGCCGGCCTTGCTGCGGGCATCTGGCCGATAGGCCCGATCGGGCGCAGCCGCCGGGTAGAGCGAGCCGCACCGTTCGCCGACGCATCTGCGCGTGGTCGCGCTCGATCCCGGTCATGGCGGGGTCGATCCCGGCGCGATCAGCCCGCATGGGATCTACGAGAAGAACATCACCCTGGCGACCGCGCGCCTGTTGGCGCGCCAGCTCGATCTGACCGGCCGTTATCGCACCGTGCTGACCCGGCGCGGCGACACCTACGTGTCGCTGCGCGAGCGCGTCGCGCGGGCGCGGGCGGCCCATGCCGAGCTGTTTCTGTCGATCCATGCCGATCGGCTGCCCGACAGCGCGATGCGCGGGCTGGCGGTCTACACCCTGTCGAACGAGGCCTCCGACCGCGATACCGCGGCCCTCGCCAGGCGCGAGAACAAGGACGATTTCGTCGCCGGCGTGCGTCTGTCGCATCAGCCGCGCGAGATCGGCGCGATCCTCCTCGACCTGGCGCGCCGGCAGACCGACAACCGGTCGCTGACGCTGGCGCAGGCGATTGTCGAGGAGCTTGGCCGCACCGTGACGCTGCTCGAGCAGCCGCACCGCGCCGCCGGGTTTGCCGTGCTGACCGCGCCCGATATCCCGTCGGCGCTGGTCGAGCTCGGCTGCCTCTCCAACCCCGAGGACGAACGATTGCTGCGCCAGCGCGCCTATCAGCAACGTTTGGCGCAGGGGCTGGCGCGCGCCATCGATGATTATTTCGCGGCCCCGGTCGCCGCCTGAAAACGCTCATTGCGAGAGGCGCAACGACCAGCCAATCTCGGCGGACCGAGGCCAGTTGGCATGAATTTGGCGTCGCTGTGCTCGCAACCATCGATAAGGAAGTCCCGGCAATGCGACTGGTTGAAACAAAGCGCGAGGGCAGCGCCGCCGATCTGGCGCAATGGCAGAATCGCCACCGCTTTCTCGCATAGTCCATTTTGGCTGGTCCATTGCGTCGTCGCAACTTGCTAGGTGATCACCGCCTCGCGAGCAAGACGAAAACGCCGGGATGCGCCGGCGCCCCGCCGATGTTATATCCTGTGGCATGGTTCTGCGCGTGCCATCCGTGACCCTGGGGCGTTGCAATGACAGCGTCATGACCGGCGAAGACAATGCGGGGCCGGCCGCGAACCGGCCTGGCGGCAGGAAGGTGAAGAGATGGCCAATCCGCTGAGGACGCTTCAGGAATACGGGCAATCGGTGTGGCTCGACTTTGTCAGCCGCGAGTTGCTGAAGAGCGGCGAGCTCAGCCGGCTGATCGCCGAGGACGGGCTCCGCGGCGTCACCTCGAACCCGTCGATCTTCGAGAAGGCGATCGGGCATGGCGACGATTACGACGAGCTGATCGCCGCCGCCGAGGCGGCGGCCGATCTCGACCCCGGCGCGCTGTTCGAGGATCTGGCGATCCGCGACATCCAGGAGGGCGCCGACGCGCTGAACCTGGTCTATGAGCAGACCCAGCGCCGCGACGGCTATATCTCGATCGAGGTCTCGCCCTATCTGGCGATGCAGACCCACGAGACGATCGAGGAGGCGCGCCGGCTGTGGCGCAACATCGACCGCCGCAACCTGATGGTGAAGGTGCCCGGCACCAGGCCCGGGCTGCCGGCGATCCGCACGCTGATCGGCGAGGGCATCAACGTCAACGTCACCCTCTTGTTCTCGCAGAAGGTCTATGCCGCGGTCGCCGACGCCTACATCTCCGGCCTCGAGGATTACGTCGCCAAGGGCGGCGACCCGCACAAGGTGGCGAGCGTCGCGAGCTTCTTTGTCAGCCGCATCGACACGCTGGTCGACGAGGCGCTCGACCAGCGCATCGCCGCGGTCGCCGAGCCCGCCGAAAAGCAGCGCCTCGCCGCGCTCAAGGGCAAGGTGGCGATCGCCAACGCCAAGCTCGCCTATCGCTATTACCAGGAGCTCTACAGCAATGAGCGCTGGCAGCGTCTGGCGCAACAGGGGGCGCAGACGCAACGCCTATTGTGGGCCAGCACCGGCACCAAGAACAAGGCCTATAGCGACGTGCTTTATGTCGAAGAGCTGATCGGGGCCGAACACCGTCAACACGATCCCGCCGGCGACGATGGACGCCTTCCGCGACCATGGCCGGGCGCGCGCGAGCCTCGAAGAGGATGTCGCCGGGGCCGAGGCGGTCATGGAGGCGCTGCCCGGCGCCGGGATCTCGATCGACGCGATCACCGCGCGGCTCGTCGAAGACGGGGTGCGCCTCTTCGCCGACGCCGCGGACCAGCTTTACGCCGCGGTGCAGAAGAAGCGCCGCACCGTCCTCGGCAACAAGCTCAACGCGATGAGCTACAAGCTGCCGAAGGATCTCGACGACGCGGTCAAGGCCACGCTCGAAGAGTGGCGCAGCCGAGGGCAAGGTCCGGCGCCTGTGGGCGGGCGAGGCCTCGCTGTGGACCGAAACCGACGAAAGCCAATGGCTCGGCTGGCTCACGATCGTCGACGCGCAGCTGAAGGCGGCCGGCCATCTGGAGGCGTTCGCCGCCGAGGTCAAGCGCGCCGGGTTCACCGACATCCTGCTGCTCGGCATGGGCGGATCGAGCCTCGGCCCCGAGGTGCTGGCGCAAAGCTTTGGCAGCCGGCCGGGCTTCCCGCGATTGCAGATCGTCGACTCGACCGATCCGGCGCAGATCCGCCGCATCGAAAGCTCGATCGACCTGAAGCGGACGCTGTTCATCGTCTCGAGCAAATCGGGCAGCACGCTCGAACCCAACATCTTCAAGCAATATTTCTTCGAGCGCGCCAAGGAGGCGCTCGGCGAGGCCGAAGCGGCAGCGCATTTCGTCGCGATCACCGATCCGGGCTCCTCGGTCGAGAAGATGGCGCGGGCGGAAGGGTTCCGCCGCGTGTTCCACGGCGTGCCGACGATCGGCGGCCGCTATTCGGTATTGTCCGATTTCGGCATGGTGCCGGCGGCGGCGATCGGCATCGACGACATCGGACTTTCTCGAACGGGCGGCCGAGATGGTGCGCTCCTGCGCGGTCAGCGCGCCGCCGGTCGAGAACCCCGGGGTCATCCTCGGCGCGATCCTCGGCGTCGCGGCGCGCCACGGGCGGGACAAGCTGACGATCATCGCCTCGCCCGGGGTTGCGTCGCTCGGCGCCTGGCTGGAGCAGCTCCTGGCCGAGTTCGACCGGGAAGCTCGGCCGCGGCATCGTCCCGGTCGACGCCGAACCGGTCGGCGCGCCGGCGGTCTATGGCGCCGACCGTCTGTTCGCCTATCTGCGGCTGGCCTCCGATCAGGATGGCGAGCAGGACGCGGCCGTCGCGGCGCTCGAAGCCGCCGGACAGCCGGTGGTGCGGATCACCCTGTCGGAAACGATGCAGCTCGGGCAGGAATTCTTCCGCTGGGAGATGGCGACCGCGGTTGCCGGCGCGATCCTCGGCATCAACCCGTTCGATCAGCCCGATGTCGAGGCGCAAAAGGTCAAGACGCGCGAGCTGACCGCGGCTTACGAGAAATCGGGCGCGCTGCCGCCGGAGAAGCCGTTTTTCGCCGCCGACGGGATCGCCCTCTTCGCCGATCCGGCGAACGCCGCGGCGCTCAAATCCGGGGCGACGAGCCTCGCCGGGGTGCTCAAGGCGCATCTCGCCCGGGTCGGCGCCGGCGATTACGTCGCGCTCTTGGCCTATATCGACCGCAACCCGGCGCATACCGAGGCATTGCAGGCGCATGCGCCGGAAGATCCGCGACCGGCTGCGCACCGCGACCTGCCTCGGCTTCGGGCCGCGCTTTCTGCATTCGACCGGGCAGGCCTACAAGGGCGGCCCGAACAGCGGCGTGTTCCTTCAGATCACCTGCGAGGATGCCGCCGATCTCGCCGTGCCCGGACAGGCCTACAGCTTTGGCGTGGTCAAGGCGGCGCAGGCGCGCGGCGATCTCGACGTCCTGGCCGAGCGCGGCCGGCGGCTCTTGCGCGTCCATCTGCCGGCCGATCTCGATGCCGGGCTGAAGACGTTAGCCCAAGCACTCGACCAGGCCCTGTCATAACAGCGGCCGGCGATATCTGGCGGAGGAAGCTCAATGCAGCTCGGTATGATCGGCCTTGGCCGGATGGGCGGCAACATCGTGCGGCGGCTGATGGGAGCCGGCCATCGCTGCGTCGTCTACGACAAGAGCGCCGAGGCGGTGCACGGTCTGGCCGGTGAGGGAGCCGCGCCGAGCCGCGACCTTGCCGATTTCGTGCGCCAGCTGGAGAAGCCGCGCGCGGTCTGGGTCATGCTCCCGGCGGGCAAGATCACCCACGACACGATCGTCGAGCTGTCCGGCCTGCTGGAACCCGGCGATATCCTGATCGACGGCGGCAACTCGTTTTTCCAGGACGATGTGCGCCATGCGGAGATGCTGAACGCCAAGCGGATCCGCTATCTCGATGTCGGCACCAGCGGCGGCGTGTGGGGCCTGGAGCGCGGCTATTGCATGATGATCGGCGGCGACAAGGATGCCGCTGAGCATCTCGACCCGATCTTCGCCGCGCTGGCGCCGGGCATCGGCTCGATCGAGCGGACGCCGGGGCGGGCAGGGCGCGACCCGCGGGTCGAGCAGGGCTATCTCTATTGCGGACCGGCGGGTGCGGGGCATTTCGTCAAGATGGTGCACAACGGCATCGAATACGGGCTGATGCAGGCCTATGCCGAGGGGCTCGACATCCTGCGCAACGTCAATTCGCCGGTGGTGCCGGAAAACCGGCGGTACAAGCTCGACCTCGCCGATGTCGCCGAGGTGTGGCGGCGCGGCAGCGTGGTCTCGTCATGGCTGCTTGACCTGACCGCGATCGCCCTGGCCGAGGATGTCAACCTCAGTGAGTTCTCCGGATATGTCGAGGATTCGGGCGAGGGGCGCTGGACGATCCAGGCGGCGATCGAACAGGCGGTTCCCGCCGAAGTGTTGTCGGCGGCGCTCTATACCCGCTTCCGTTCGCGCCAGGATCACACCTTCGCCGAGCGCATCCTGTCGGCGATGCGCAAGCAGTTCGGCGGACACCAGGAGCCCCCAAAGGGATAAGGCCGATGGACAGCAATCACAACTCGGCCGGCCGAGCGGGGCGCGGACACCGGGGACCGCCCTGCGCGATCGTGATTTTCGGCGCCAGCGGCGACCTGACCAAGCGGCTGTTGATGCCCGGCCTCTACAATCTGGCGCGGGCGCGGCGGCTGCCGGACGGCTTCGCGGTGATCGGGATCGACCGCTCACCGTGGTCGGAAGAGAATTTCCGCGCGCATCTCGCCGAAGGCGTGCGCAGCTTTGTCTCGGATACCGGGAACGCCTCGGGCTCCGAGCCATTCGATTCCGACAGCTGGGATTTTATCGCTTCGCGGATGACGCATATCGATGGTGACGCCACCAGCCCCAAGGTCTGCGCCCTCCTCGCGAAAAAGCTCAAAGAGGTCGAAGCGAAATTCGATACCGGCGGCAACGTGATTTTCTATCTTGCCGTAGCGAGCGCGCTGTTCGGGCCGATCGTCGAACAACTCGCCGAAGCCGGGCTCACCGAGGAGAAGGACGGCTGTTGGCGACGCGTCATCATCGAGAAGCCGTTCGGCACCGATCTTGCCTCGGCGCACGCGCTCGATGCTCAGCTGCTCAAGGTGGTTTCGGAGTCGCAGATCTATCGGATGGACCATTTTCTCGGCAAGGAGACGGTCCAGAACATCATGGTGCTGCGCTTTGCCAACGGCATCTTCGAGCCGCTGTGGAACCGCGACCACATCGACCATGTGCAGATCACGGTCGCCGAGACCGTCGGGGTCGAGCGCCGCGCCGCCTTTTACGAGGCGACCGGCGCGTTGCGCGACATGGTGCCGAACCACGTCTTCCAACTGCTGAGCCTGGTCGCGATGGAGCCGCCCAACTCGTTTGGCGCGGATGCCGTGCGCACCGAAAAAGACAAGGTGCTCGAAGCCGTGCTGCCGCTAACCGGCGACGAGGCGATGCGCAATGCCGTGCGTGGGCAATACACCGCCGGCATCGTGCGCGGCCATCCGGTAAAAGCCTATCGCGAAGAAGAAGGCGTCGCGCCCGACAGCATGGCCGAGACCTATGTCGCGATGCGGCTGGGGATCGACAATTGGCGCTGGGCCGATGTGCCGTTCTATCTGCGCACCGGCAAGTCGCTGACCCGGCGCACGACCGAGATCGCGATCCAGTTCAAGCGGGTGCCGTTCGCGCTGTTTCGCGATACCCAGGTCGACGCCCTCACTCCGAATGTCCTGGTCTTGCAGCTCCAGCCGGATGAGGGAATCTCGCTGCAATTCGGCGCGAAGCAGCCCGGGCCGGAGATCCGGCTCGGCGCCGTTCGCATGGATTTCAAGTATCGCGACTACTTCCACACCGAGCCGAGCACCGGTTACGAAACCCTGGTCTACGACTGCATGATCGGCGACGCGATGCTGTTCCAGCGCGCCGACAGCGTCGAAGCCGGCTGGGCGGTCGTGCAGCCGATCCTCGATCTTTGGCAGAACGACAAGACCGCGCCGCTCGAATTCTACCCCGCCGGGACGGCCGGCCCGGACGCTGCGGAGCAGCTGCTGTGGCGCAGCGGCCGCAAGTGGCGGCCGATCAGCTGACGCCGATGACCCGCCCGCTGATCGTCGCACCGTCGATCCTCTCGGCCGATTTCGCGCGGCTCGGCGAGGAGGTGCGCGCCGCCGCCGCGGCCGGCGCCGATTGGATCCATGTCGATGTGATGGACGGCCGCTTTGTGCCGAACCTGACGATCGGCCCGGTAGTAGTCGAAGCCGTGCGAAGGGTGACCGCGAAGCCGCTCGACGTGCATCTGATGATGGTCGAGCCCGAGCGCTATCTCGATCAGTTCGCCGAAGCTGGCGCCGACCACATCCTGGTGCATTGCGAGCCCAGCGCGACCGTGCATCTCCACCGCACGCTTTCGCACATTCGCGATCTCGGCAAGGTCGCCGGCACGGTGCTCAACCCGGCGACGCCGCTGATGCAGATCGAGGAGGTGCTCGATCTGTGCGGCATCATTCTGGTGATGACGGTCAACCCCGGCTTTGGCGGGCAGAAGTTCCTGCCGTCGATGCTGCCGAAAATCCGCGCCTTGCGGCGACTGTGCGACGAGCGCGGCCTCGATCCGATCATCGAGGTCGATGGCGGGTTGAGCGGCGACAATGCCTGGCAGGCGATCGACGCCGGGGCCACCGCGATCGTCGCCGGTTCGGCCGTGTTCGGCGCCGCGGACTACGCCGCGGCGATTGCGGCGATCCGCCATTCGGCGCCGCCCCTGGGTGATTGATCGGCGCGGGGGCCCAGCGTGGATCGCGATCGCCTGAAGGACGCCGCGGCCAAGCGCGCGGTCGAGTTCGTCGAAGGTGGGATGGTCGTCGGTCTCGGCACCGGCTCGACCGCCGACTTCGTCGTCGAAGAGCTGGCGGCGCGGGTCGCGACGGGGCTCGCCGTGGTCGCGATTCCAACCTCGGAGCACACCGCCGGCCTGGCGCGCCGGCTCGGCATTCCGCTCGCCAGCTTCGCCGATCACCGCCGGATCGATCTCGCGATCGACGGCGCCGACGAGGTGCAACGCTCGACCCTCGATCTGATCAAGGGCCGCGGCGGCGCGCTGCTGCGCGAGAAGATCGTGGCGGCGGCGAGCCGGCGCTTTATCGTCGTCGTCGATCAGGAAAAGCTCGTCGACCGGCTCGGCGAGCACATGCCGGTTCCGGTCGAGGTGGCGCAATTCGGCTGGCAGGCCACCGCGGCGGCGCTTGAGACGCTCGGCGCGGCAGCCGAGCTGCGGCGGGCCGGCGGTCAGCCCTTTGTGACCGATGGCGGGAATTTCATTCTCGACTGCCATTTTGGCCCGATCGATGACCCGGAGCGGACCGAGCGCTTGATCAAGATGACGGTCGGGGTCGTCGAAAGCGGGCTCTTCATCGGGCGCAGCTCCGCCGTCATCGTCGCTACCGACAGCGGGGTCGACATCCTGACGCGTAGCGGGGGGAGGGTGCCATGAGGCGGATCTCGCTGGTCATCTCGGATGTCGACGGCACGCTGGTGACGCACGACAAGGTGCTGACCCCGCGCGCCATTGCGGCGGTGCAGCGGCTGCATGAGAACGGCATCGGCTTTTCGATCTGCAGCAGCCGGCCGCCTTTCGGGCTGCGCATGATGATCGAGCCGCTGCGGCTGAGCCTGCCGTTCGGCGGCTACAATGCCGGCGCCATCGTCGAGCCCGATCTGAGCGTCGTCGAGCAAAAGCTGATCCCGCCCGACGCCGCCAAGGAAGCGGTGAGCACCTTTCAGCGGCATCAGATCGACTGCTGGGTGTTTACCGGCAATCAGTGGCTGATCGCCAACCCGACGGGCGCCCATGTCGACCACGAGCTCCATACCGTCCAGACCCCGCCGACCGTGGTCCCGGCCTTCGAAGATGCGCATTTCGCGGCGGTCGGCAAGATCGTCGGACCGAGCGACGACCACCCCAAGGTCGGCCGGCTGGTCGATCTTTTGCAGACGGCGCTCGCCGGCCGGGCCAATGTGGGGCGCTCGCAGCCCTATTACTGCGACGTGATCCCGCCCGGCATCGACAAGGGGCGTCTCGTTGAATTCCTCGCCGAGCGCCTCTCGGTTCCGCAGTCGGAAATTCTCGTGCTCGGCGACATGGAGAACGACCTCCAGATGTTCCGCAAGGCCGGGTTTGCCGTCGCGATGGGCAACGCGACCGACGAGGTCAAGCGCGCCGCGCAGGCGACGACGTTGTCGAACGAGGAAGATGGCTTCGCAGCGGCGATCGAACGCTACGTCTTCGGCGACTGAGCACTAGCGACAACGAAGAGGCCGCCCGCGGGCGGCCTCTCGTCGGCAAGCTGCGAGGATGCGCTATGAGCTGCTCGGTGGATAGGGGGCTGGCCGGACCGGCGGGCCCGCGAGTGGCTCATATTGGGCGAAGCTCGTCACGCACTGGTCGTGCAGCTGCGGATCGCTGATCGGCCCGCATTCCTTGTTCATGCGCGCCTGGCGGAAGCCCTGGTTGGTCTGCAGCAACCGGTCGTATTGTGTGCTTTCGATGACGTTTTGCCGCGCCGACCAGTTGCCGAAATCGCCCGGGGTGGCCTGCGGTCCATTCGTCTCGACCTGCGGGGGAGCGAAGCGACTTGCGGCCCGGGAGCTTGCGCATGCGCCGCCGGCATTGCCCCCAGCGCCAGAATAGATCCGGCTGCGAAGGCGAGGCTTTTCAGAGTGTTGTTTATCATCACCGCGGGACTCCTCTCGGGGATAGTCAACAATAGAACGCGCCGCGATTGCGCTCGGTTCCCGCGGGAGCGCAACGATCTGTCGTCAGGGCGACAACTGAAGGGGGTCGGGCAGGCCGCGGCGCCGGCAGGCCGCCAACAGCGTGTTGCGCAAGAGACAGGCGATCGTCATTGGCCCGACCCCGCCCGGCACCGGGGTGATCGCCCCGGCCACACGGCGAGCGGCGGTGAAATCGACATCGCCGACGAGCCGGGCCCGGCGACCCGCCGCGGCGATCCGATTGATCCCGACGTCGATCACGGTGGCGCCCGGTTTGATCCAATCCGCCTTGACCATCACCGGCGTCCCGAGGGCTGCAACCACGATGTCGGCGCGCCGGCAGATCGCCGCGGCATCGCGGGTTTTCGAATGCACCACCGTGACCGTGCAGTCGGCGGCCAGCAACAGCGCCGCGACCGGCCGCCCGACGATCTGCGAGCGGCCGAGCACGACCGCCTCGGCTCCCGAAAGATCCGCATGCGCGCTGCGCAGCAGCAGCACAATGCCTTGCGGCGTGCACGGCACGAGGCCGGGCTCGCCGCGCCATAAATGCCCGACATTCATCGGGTGAAAGCCGTCGACGTCTTTCGCAGGATCGAGCGCGGCTATCACTTGTCGCGAATCGATGGCGGACGGCAGCGGCAGCTGCACGAGGATGCCGTCGACCCGGTCGTCGGCGTTGAGCCTGGTGACCAAATCGAGGATCGCGGCCACACCGGCATCCGAGGCCAGGCTGAATTCGAACGAAGCGATCCCGACCTCGGCGCAGGCGCGCGCCTTATTGCGAACATAGATTTGGCTCGCCGGATCGTCGCCGACGAGGATCGCGGCAAGACCGGCGCGGATCCGATGGCGGTTGCGCAGGTCAGCCGCCGCTTCGGAGACCCGCTGGCGCAGCCCGGCGGCGATCGCCGTGCCGTCGATGACGGTTGCTTCGGCCACCCCTGCCCAGCCGTCGCTAAATCCGCATTTACTGGGCCGCCTGGTGCAAGTAGGCCAGCAGATCGGCGATCTGCTGGTCGTCCTTGATGCCGGGAAACGCCATCTTGTTGCCGGGGATGAACTCTCGCGGACTGCGCAGGTATTTGGCCAGCGTGTCATCGTCCCAGACGATGCCCGATTTCTGCATTGCCTCCGAGTAGGCGAAATTGTCGAAGGTCCCCGCTTTGCGGCCGAATATCCCGTGCAGGTTGGGACCCACCGCACTGTGGCCAGCGGCCTCGACCGAGTGGCAGATCTTGCATCTGTTGAATATCGCCTGGCCGGCTGCAACATCGGCCGCAGCGGCCGGCTTTTGCGCCAAAAACAGGAGGGCTGTGAGCAGCGAAATTAGCACTGGTCGGGGCATGCGACTTCCCTTGTATCGGTGCGCGCCGATCATGCGGCAAGCTCGGGCGACAGGCGAGCGGTATGGCATCGGTGCCGGCCTGGCGTGACCATCTCACCCCTCGCCGCGGCGGGCTCGCAAGGCGCCGGCGAGATAGCTCATGTCGCTCGCTGGCTGAGTTCCGGCAAAGGTCAGCGCCAGCTCGGCGACGCCGGCGCGGGCGTAGCGCGCGGCTTGCGCGGGGCAATCCTCCGCGGTGCCGGCGATCGCGAAGGCCTCGATGAAGCGATCATCGAGTACCGCCTCGGCCGGGTCGCCGCGGCGGAGGCGATCGAGGGCGACGGCGAACTCCGGCTTGGCGATGCCGCTGTGTCGCACGATCGTCTCGCGCAATTGGGGCCATTCGCCAGTCGGCCATAAGGTCGCCAGCATGGTCCCGATCGCGGCTTTTGCGACATGCCGGGCCTCCTCGCGATCGGGTCGGACCGCGCAGGGGACGTATTGCACGACCTCGAGCGGCGGCCGCCCCGCCGCGGCGGCGCTATCCTGGGCGATGGCGACGGCGCGTTCGCTATAGCCGAGCGGGCACAAGTTCGAGACGATCAACCCGTCGGCCAGCCGGCCGCACAATTCGAGACTGCGGTCGCCCATCGAGGCCAGATAGATCGGCGCGTCGGGCCGCGGCGGCCGGAAGCCGAGCGCCACCCGGTCAACCGAGAAGACCCCGCCGCGATAGGTCAGCTCTTCGCCGCGCAGCAAGGCGCGCAGGATGTGGATCGTGTCGGTCACCGCCGCAAGCGGCCGGTAGGCGAAGCCCAGGCGCGCTATTTCCGCGCCGATCCCCGAACCGATGCCGAGCCGGGCGCGGCCCTTCGCCAATTCGTCGAGCGCGCCGAACTCCATCGCGATCAGGGTGGGATGGTGCTGGTAGGGGTTGACGATGCCAATGCCGATGGCGATCCGGTCGGTTCGGATTGCGCAAGCCGAAACCGTCGGCAGCACGCCGCGATGGAACGGGTTTTCGGCAAACCACAGCGAGGCGAAACCGCTGGCCTCGGCGACCCGGGCAAGTTCGATGCACTGGTGCGGGTCGAGCCCCTGACCCAGCCGCACCCCGATCCGCGGCAGCTCGGCAAGCGGCATTGCTTCCCCGTTCACACGCCGCCCGGCCGCGGCGCCGTGCTCGCCTTCGAGAAATGGACGTGCACGACCCGCCAGTCGCCCGCTTCCTTGCGGAACACCATCGTCGAGCGGGAAACGAACTCGGCGCCGTAGCGCCGCGCCGCGGGGGGCGGCTCCTTGCCGATCCATTCCGATTTGGTGTGCCGCTCGCACCAGACGACGGCGAGGTCGTCGGAGACGACCCCGCCGATGTCGAACGGGGTCCAATAGCTGCTCGCGACGTTGTTCTGGTAGAACTGCCACAGCCGCGTCCAATGCTCGCGGCCATTGTAGGTATGGCCGTTGAGGTTGAAAAAGACCGCTTCCGGCGCGCCGCTCCAGATGTCCTGCAGTTTGACCCAGTCGAAGCGGGCGTTGATGTCGAGGTACTCGTCCATCCGTTCGAGGACGCGTCGCCGGTCGGCGGCCGATCCGCCGACCAGCCTCTCGGGGTCCAGTTCCGGCGCCACCATCAGACGACCCGCCGACGCCGCCGTTGGCAGATATGATAGGGCCAGGCCATTATGTTTCCTCGGATAACTGCTGCATGTCGTCTTATCCTCAAACGTGTCTCGGTCAGGTTGAATGATCGCCGCTGCACTTGGTTCCCCCGGGACCCATTTCCCGGCCATCTCATCAGCGGGGCGATGGGTCCTCGCCTCCGCGAGGAACCGCTGTCTTATGCAGCATCCGGGGAATTTGCTCCACCCCCATCCGGAACGAAATTGCATCGGGAGCGACCGTCATGACCTCGATAGCCGCCTATCACTGCCCGGCCTGCGGCGCGACCACCCCGGCGGACCGGCCGATCTGGCGCTGCGCCTGCGGCAGCCATCTCAACCTGATGCCCGGACGCGGACTTTCCCGCGGCGAGATCGACGGCGCCGAGGCCTCGCTGTGGCGCTATCGCCGCGCGCTGGCGCTTCGCGCTCCGCCGCGCGTGTCGCTCGGCGAGGGCTGGACCCCGCTGGTCGAGCGCAGCTGGGATGGCGTCCCGGTGCGCTTCAAGCTCGAATTGCAGATGCCGACCGGCTCCTTCAAGGACCGCGGCACCGCGGTGATGCTGAACCATCTGATCGAGGTCGGGGTCGGCGCGATCCATGACGATTCCTCGGGCAATGCCGGTTCCTCGATCGCGACCTATGCGGCGGCGGCCGGTCTCCCGTGCCGCATCTATGTCCCGGCGACGGCGCCGCGCGGCAAGATCGTGCAGATCGCCGCCACGGGCGCCGACATTCGGGTTATCTCGGGCACCCGTCAGGCGGTCACCGAGGCGGCGCTCGCCGCGGTCGGCGAGAGCTTCTACGCCAGCCACAACTGGCAGCCGTTCTTTATCGAGGGGACCAAGACGCTCGCCTACGAGCTGTGGGAGCAGCTCGGCTTTGGTGTCCCCGACAACATCCTCGTGCCGACCGGGTACGGCAGCAACATCCTCGGCCTCGAGCGCGGCTTCGACGAGTTGGAGCGCCGCGGCGAGATCACGAGGCGGCCACGGCTCTTCGCGGTGCAGGCCGCGAATTGCGCCGCCTTTGCCGTGGCCTGGGCGGCTGATGCCGAAGGCAATGTACCGTTCACGCCGAGACCCACCGTCGCCGATGGCATCGCCGCGGTGAAGCCGGTGCGCACCGCACGAGGGGCTGAGCGCGCTGCGCCGCTCGCGGGGCGGCGTTGTCGCCGTGCCGGAAGCCGAGATCGCCCCGGCGCTCAGAGCGCTCGGGCGCCTCGGCCTCTTTGTCGAGCCGACCGCGGCGACGGGGGCTGCGGCATTGTCGCTGCTGTTGCGCGACGGCACGATCCGCGCCGACGAGACGACAATCGTCGTCCTCACCGGACACGGCCTCAAGGCAACCGACAAGATCGCCGAACTGCTTGGGGGTCTGAACGGTTTGCTCCCGCAGCCCCTCACCCCGGCCCTCTCCCCGTAAACGGGGAGAGGGAGAGCGACCGCGCCTTTTCAGAACATGCTGCGACAGGGCTGAATGGCATTTCAGCCGCGTTCCCTCTCCCCGCCTGCGGGGAGAGGGATAGGGTGAGGGGTCATCGCCGCGGCGCCGACATTGCCTCACGCCGGCACCGCGGCGAGGTCGAAGGCGGCGGCCATCAGTGCCTTGGTATAGGGGTGCTCGGGCGCGTTCATCACCTGCTCGGCGCTGCCCTGTTCGACGATCTGGCCGTCCTTCATCACCAGGATCTCGTGCGCCATGGCGCGCACGACCCTGAGGTCGTGGCTGATGAACAGATAGGCGAGGCCGTAGCGCGCCTGCAATTCGCGCAGGAGTTCGACGATCTGCGCCTGCACCGACATGTCGAGCGCGGAGGTCGGCTCGTCGAGCACGATAAAGCGCGGCTTCAACACCAGCGCCCGGGCGATCGCGACGCGCTGGCGCTGGCCGCCGGAGAATTCGTGCGGATAGCGGTCGGCCGCGGCGGGATCGAGCCCGACCTCGGCGAGCGTCGTTTCGATCAGTTGCCGCCGCTCGGCCTCGCTGTCGGCGAGGCGATGCACCTTGAGCCCCTCGCCGACGATCTGGGCGATCGACAGGCGCGGCGAGAGGCTCGAATAGGGGTCCTGGAACACGACCTGCATCTCGCGCCGCAACGGCCGCAGCCGCTTCTGCCGCTCGTGCGCGATATCGTGCCCGGCAAAGCGAATGCCGCCCTCGGCGTCGAGCAGGCGCAACAGCGCCAGGCCGAGCGTCGTCTTGCCCGACCCGCTTTCGCCGACGACGCCGAGCGTCGTGCCGGCGCGCACCGCGAGCGAGACGCCGTCGACCGCCTTGACGTAACCCTTGATCCGCTGGAAGAGGCCGCGCCGGATCGGAAACCACACCTTCAGCCGCTCGCCCTCGACCAGCACCGGGGCTGCCGGATCGGCCGGCGCCACCCGGCCTCTCGGTTCCGCCGCCAAGAGCCGGCGCGTATAGGGATGCGCGGGCCGGGCGAAAATCTCGGCGGTCGGTCCGCTTTCGACGATCTCGCCCGCGGTCATCACGCAGACCCGCTCGGCCATATGGCGCACGATCGCCAGATCGTGGGTGATCAGCAGGAGGGCCATGCCGAGCCGATCCTTCAGCTCGCGCATCAGATCGAGGATCTGCGCCTGGATCGTCACGTCGAGCGCGGTCGTCGGCTCGTCGGCGATCAGGATGTCCGGTTCGTTGGCGATCGCCATCGCGATCATGACCCGCTGGCGCTGGCCGCCCGAAAGCTGGTGCGGATAGGCATCGAGCCGGTTCTCGGCGTCGCCCAGGCCGACCAGATGCAGCAGTTCGAGGGTGCGGGCGCGCGCCGCCGCCGGCGCCATGTGCTTGTGGATCAGGAGCGTCTCGGCGACCTGCTTTTCCAGCGTGTGCAGCGGGTTGAGCGAGGTCATCGGCTCCTGGAAGACCATCGCGATGCGGTTGCCGCGCATCTCGCGCAGCCGCGCCGGAGCGGCGCCGACCATCTCCTCGCCGGCAAAACGGATGCTGCTTTCCGGGGTGTGGGCGGCGGCGGGGTAGGGGAGCAGCTGCAGGACCGACAGCGCCGTCACCGATCTTGCCCGAGCCGCTCTCGCCGACCAGCGCCAGCGTCTCGCCGCGATCGAGCGTGAACGAGATGCGCTTGACCGCCTCGACCGGCGGGGCGCCGCGCCAGCCGGCGAAGGTCACGCTGAGGTCGCGGACTTCGAGGAGGCTCACGGGGTCACCTTGCGCGGGTCGAAGGCGTCGCGCACCGCCTCGCCGATGAAGATCAAGAGGCTCAGCATCAGCGCCAGCACGAGAAAGGCGGTGATGCCGAGCCACGGCGCCTGCAGATTGGCCTTGCCCTGCGCCAGCAGCTCGCCGAGCGAGGCCGAGCCCGGCGGCAGGCCGAAGCCGAGAAAATCGAGCGAGGTCAGCGTCGTGATCGAGCCGTTGAGGATGAACGGCAGAAAGGTGATCGTCGCCACCGTCGCGTTCGGCAGGACATGGCGGATGATGATGACCGGATCGGAGACGCCGAGCGCGCGCGCGGCGCGGACGTAATCGAAATTGCGCGCGCGCAGAAACTCGGCCCGCACCACGCCGACGAGGCTGGTCCACGAGAACAGCAGCATCAGCCCCAACAGCCACCAGAAATTCGGCTCGACAAAGGTCGCGAGGATGATCAGCAAATAGAGCACCGGCAGACCGTCCCAGATCTCGATGAAGCGCTGCAGGCCGAGATCGACGGCCCCGCCGAAATAGCCCTGCACGGCGCCGGCGGCGACCCCGACGACCGAGGAAAACAGCGTCAACGCGAGGCCGAACAGCACCGAGATGCGAAAGCCGTAAATCAGCCGCGCCAGCACATCGCGGCCCTGGTCGTCGGTGCCGAGCCAGTCGGTGCGCGAGGGCGGCGCCGGAAACGGCCCGGGCGCGTCGGTGATCGTGTCGTAGCTGAACGGGATGAGCGGCCACACGATCCAGCCCTTGGCGGTGATCAGCGGATCACCGCCGGGTCGCGATAATCCGCCTCGCTCGGGAAAACACCGCCAAAAGTGGTCTCCGGGTAGTTGTGCAGGACCGGAACGTAGAGGCTGCCGGCGTAGCTGACCAGCAGCGGCCGGTCATTGGCGAGAAATTCGGCGAAGAGGCTCAACCCGAAGAAAAAGAGGAAGATCCACAGCGACCAGAAACCGCGACGGTTGGCCTTGAAGTTCTCGACGCGGCGCCGGGTTAAGGGGGTGATCCGCCGGCCGAGGAATACATCACCCGCGGCGGGCAGGACCTGACCCGGAATGCGCGCCGGGGTTATGATCCCGACCGCGTCCTTGCGTTGCGTGGCGTCCGCCGCGCTTACCTGTTCGCTCTGCGGCAGGTCATTCATCCGCGTTTCTGCAGCAACGCCGCCAGACCCTCTCGCGCATCGCCGCCGCGTCGACGCATCTTATGGCAGCGGCACGCGCGCCGTGCGTCCTTCGAGACGCGCCCCCCGGATCGACTCCAGGGGGCGCTCCTCAGGATGAGGAAAATTTGTATGTGACATTGAGGGCTTACCTCATCCTGAGGAGGCCGCCCACGGGTCTCGGACGCTCCGGCCGGCCCGAGGACAGGCTCCGCGGTCCGCTACCGCACCAGCTCGATCTTGGGCCGCGCGCGGCGCCCGTCGCCGAGATGCTCGGCGACGAGGAGCTCGGCGATCTGCACCGCGTTGAGCGCGGCGCCCTTGCGCAGATTGTCGGAGACGACCCACAGATTGAGCCCGTGCGGCACCGTCGGGTCGCGGCGGATGCGGCTGACATAGACGGCATCGTCGCCGGCCGCTTCGGCCGGGGTCACATAGCCCTCGTCGGCGCGGTGATCGAGCACGATGACGCCGGGCGCATTCTGCAATGCCGCGCGCGCCCGAGCCTCGGTGATCGGCCGCGCGAATTCGACGTTGACCGCCTCGGCGTGGCCGATGAACACCGGCACCCGCACGCAGGTCGCGGTGACGGCGATGTCGGGGTCGAGGATCTTGCGGGTCTCGACCGCCATCTTCCATTCCTCCTTGGTCGACCCGTCATCCATGAACATCGTCGATATGCGGGATGACGTTGAAGGCGATCTGCTTGGTCAGCTGCTCCGGCTTGATCGGATCGTTGACGTAGATCGCGCGGGTCTGGCTGAACAGCTCGTCCATCGCGGCGCGGCCGGCGCCCGATACCGACTGATAGGTGGCGACGACGATCCGCTTGATGCGCGCCAGATCGTGCAGCGGCTTCAGCGCGACCACCATCTGGATCGTCGAGCAATTCGGATTGGCGATGATGCCGCGCTTTTGGTATTGCGCGATCGCCTCGGGATTGACCTCGGGCACGACCAGCGGCACGTCGGGCTCCATGCGGAAGCACGAGGTGTTGTCGATGACGACCGCCCCGGCCTTTGCCGCGCGCGGCGCGAAGACCGCCGAAACCTTGCTGCCCGGCGACGACAGCACGATGTCGATGCCCCTGAAGTCGAAGGTGTCGAGCGCCTGCACCTGGAGGATGTCGTCGTCGCCGAACGAGACCTCCCGGCCGACCGAGCGGGACGAGGCGAGCGCGACGACATTGTCGGCCGGGAAATCGCGCTCGGCCAGGATGGTCAGAAATTCGCGGCCGACATTGCCGGTCGCGCCGACCACCGCTACGTTGAAGCCCATCTGTGAACTCCCCGGGGAGTTGGAGGCGGTTGGAAATGTCGCTCGCTGCTGACTTACGCTGCCGCCCGGCGCATTACAAGCGGCCGGTCGCCGCGCCGCCCGCTTGATGGCCATGAGCTACGCCGAATTCTGGCCGCGCTACCTCGGTGCCCATGCCGACCCGCGCACCCGTGCGCTGCACTATCTCGGCACGCTCGCGGCGGCAGCCCTTCTGGTGCTTGCCGCGGCCAGCCTCGATTGGCGGTGGCTGGTCGCCGCGCCGCTCGTCGGCTATGGCCCGGCCTGGCTCGGCCACGCCGTCTTCGAGCACAACCGCCCCGAGACGTTCTCGCACCCGGCCTGGTCGCTGGCGAGCGATATTCGGATGCTCGGGCTGTTCCTGACCGGCCGGCTTGCCGCGGAATTGCGGCGCCGGGGAAGCAAGAGGCAAGCATGACGACGGTCCCGCTGATCGACGAGAGCGCGGCGAGCGCGGAGGTTCGCGCCGTGTTCGACGACATCCGCGCGACCCGCAAGGTCGACTGGATCAACAATTTCTGGAAGGCGCTGGCCAACCATCCGCCGACCTTGCGGCGCATCTGGCAGGGCCTCAAGGAGGTGATGGCGCCGGGGGCGCTCGACCCCTTGACCAAGGAAATGCTCTATCTGGCGGTCAGCATCAGCAATGGCTGCGCCTACTGCACCGCCTCGCACGGCGCGGCGGCAAAGCGCCTCGGCATGAATAAGGAGATGCTGGGCGAACTGATCGCCGTCGTCGGCATGGCCAACCAGACCAACCGGCTCGCCGACGGGTATCGCGTGCCGGTGGACGAGCGGTTCCAAAATCTGTTCTGATGACGCCGCATGCAGCCGGCGCTTCGGTCGCATTTGCGATTGCGCGACCGGCTGCTGGAAATTTGTCGGAGGACCAGATGGAAAACCCGTTCAACCGCAAGGCCGAGAACCTCGGCAATATCACCGGGCTCGAGCATCTCAATGTCGAGATCCCGGATCAGGGGCTGGCCAGCACCTTCTGGCTCGTCGGCTGCGGCTTTACCCGCGACCCATACCTGTTCCCAGGCACCAACAACATGTGGGTCAATATCGGCAAGAACCAGATCCACATGCCAACCGGTGAGCCACTGGTGTTTCGCGGCGCGATCGGCATCGTCGTTCCTGACCGCGAAGAGCTGCTGGAGCGCTTCCAGGGCGTCAAGAAGGCGCTGAAGGACACCCGGTTCAAGTTCAAGGAGACCAACGAGTACGTCCAGGCGCGCTGCCCGTGGGGCAACAAGGTCCGCCTGCACACCCCCGACCCCGCACGCTTCGGCTATATCAATCTCGGCATCCCCTACGTCGAGTTCGACGTGCCGGCTGGAACCGCCGACGGCATCGCCCGGTTCTATCGCGAGATTTTCGACACCCCGGCGACGATCGAGAACGGCTCGGGCAAGACCGCGCGGGTCCCGGTCGGTGTCAGGCAGGAGCTGTCGCTTCAAGGAGACCGATAAAAAGATCCCCGAGTTCGACGGCCACCACCTGCAGGTCTATGTCGCCGATTTCGAGGGGCCGCACAAAAAGCTGCAGAAGCGCGACCTGGTCACCGAGGAAAGCGACCGCTGCCAGTACCGCTTTGAGGAGATCGTCGATCTCGACACCGGCAAGGTGCTGTTCGAGATCGAACACGAAATCCGCAGCATGACGCACCCGCTCTATAACCGGCCGCTGGTGAACCGCAACCCCCACCAGACCAATCGCCGTTACATCCTGGGTGGCGACGCCTGGGTACCGACGCTGCCGGACGGGCTCGGCATGAGCAACATGGTGAAAGACCCGCTGAAGGCGCACAAGGCCCCGACGATCGCCAAGCGCCGCGCCCTGCGGTTGCAGCAGCAGGCGATGTAGCGACATCCAGGAGCCTCTCCCGCCGGGGGAGAGGGCAGGGTGAGGGGGTGATGCCGGTCTCTGCCCTGGCAGCCCTCACCCGGCCGCCGCTGCCGCGGCGGCCACCCTCTCCCGCAATGCGGGAGAGGGGCTTTAGGGGAGCATAGGCGATGTCAGGCTTGCTCGACGGCCGTATCGCGCTCGTCACCGGCGCCGGATCGGGGATCGGCGAGGCGATCGCGCGGGCGATGGCCGAGGCCGGCGCGCGGATCGTCGCGGTCGATATCAATGTCGGCGCCGCGGTGCGCACCGCAAAAGCGGTCGGCGGCGACGCCGCGGGCCTCGCCTGCGACGTGACCGACCGGGCCGCCTGCGATGCGCTTGCCGCCGCGGTGCGGCGCGACATCGGAGCGATCGCGGTGCTCGTCAACAACGCCGGTATCATTCGCCGCGGCCAGGTCACCGACCCCGATACGCGGCGCGACTGGGACGACACGCTGGCGGTCAATCTCGACGGCCCCTACAACATGGTGACGGCGTTCCTGGATCAGCTGCGCGAGACCAAGGGCGCCATCGTCAATATCGGCTCGATCCAGTCCTTTGTCGCGCTGCCGAACTCGGCCGCCTACACCACCTCGAAGGGCGGCGTGCGGCTTTTGACCAAGGCGCTGGCGATCGAGCTGTCGCCGCTCGGCATCCGGGTCAACGCGATCGGCCCCGGCTTTACCGCGACGCCGCTCAACGCCGATGCGCGGCAGAACGCCGAATACATGGCAAACTTTACCGGGCGCATCCCGATGGGCCGGATCGGCACGCCCGAGGACATCGCGCTGCCGGCGGTGTTTCTCGCCTCCGACATGGCGCGCTACATCACCGGGGTCACGCTGCCGGTCGATGGCGGCTATCTGGCGCGTTAGGAGGGTTCCATGCTCACCGGCGTCTATCGTTTTCCGCCGATGGAGAGCGTCATCTATGGCCGCCCGTTTGCCGAGGCGCTGAGGGAGCAGGTCGAGGCGAGCGGCGCCACCGCGGTGTTTCTGCTGGCGAGCGGCACGCTCGACCGCGAAACCGACCTGGTCGAAGAGGTGCGCCGCGCGCTCGGCAACCGGCTCGCCGGGGTCTTTGCCAGGATCGGCGCGCACACCCCGCGCGGCGATGTCGTCGCGGCGGCCAACGCCGCGCGCGCCGCCGGCGCCGACCTGCTGGCGACGCTGGGCGGCGGCTCGGTCACCGACGCGGCGAAGATGGTCGCGTTCTGCCTCGGCAACGACGTCACCGACCCGGCGCGAGCTCGACAATTACCGCGCCCGTGATCGGCGCCGACGGCAAGATCGCGCGCCCGCAGGCCAAGCCGCCGCGCGATGCGCACGATCGCGATCCCGACGACGCTGTCGGCCGGCGAGTACACCGCCTCGGCCGGCTGCACCGACACGCTGCGCGCAGGTCAAGGAGAGCTTCGGCCATCCGCTGATGATGCCGAAGAGCGTCGTGCTCGACCCGCGCGCCACCCTCCACACCCCGGAATGGCTGTTCCTGTCGACCGGGATCCGCGCCGTCGACCACGCGGTCGAGGACATCTGCTCGCCGGAGTGCCAGCCGATCTCGGAAGGCGCGTCGCTACCATGCCCTGAAGCTGCTCGGCCGCGGCCTGTCGCGGGGTCAAGGCCGACCCGCTCGACCTCGACGCGCGGCTCGACTGCCAGCTCGGCGCCTGGATGTCGATGATCGGCTCGCAGACCGGCGTGCCCAAAGGGCGCGAGCCACGGCATCGGCCATGTGCTGGGCGGCACCGCGCATGTGCCGCACGGCTACACCTCCTGCGTGATGCTGCCGCATGTGCTGCGCTTCAATCGAGCCGGTCGAATGCCGAGCGCCAGGCGCTGGTCAGCGAGGCGCTGGGCCGGCCGGGCGATGCCCGCCGCCGATGTCGTCGCCGCGCTGATCGCCGGGCTCGGGCTGCCCGGGCGGCTGCGCGATGTCGGGGTCAAGCCGGAACAGCTCGACCGCATCGCCGAATTGTCGATGCACGACCGCTGGATCCACACCAACCCGCGCAAGATCGACGGTCCGGCGGTCGTCCGCGAATTGCTCGACGCGGCGTGGTAGCTGGATTGCATCGCAGGGAGGCCAAGATGAAGCTGAACGGCGCCACCATTCCGGACGAGATCGTCGCACGGGTCGTCGCACGGCGCGGCAGCGAGCATCCCTTTGCCGATGCTCGATCCGGCGAAGACCGCGCTGGTCGTGATCGATCTGCAGAACGCTTTTATGGACGACGCGGTCGGCCATGCCGTCTGCCCGGCGGCGCGCGACATCGTGCCGGCGGTAAACCGGCTCGCGGCCGCGGTGCGCCAGGCGGGCGGCGGCGTCTTCTGGATCAAGACGACCCACGACGAACGCTCGCTGCGCGAATGGTCGATCTCCTACGAGATGTCGAGCCCGGTATGGCGGCAGAAGCGCATCGCCGCGCTGACCGCAGGCTCGCCGGGACACCAGCTGTGGCCCGAGCTCGACGTCAAGCCCGCCGATGAGATCGTCGAAAAATACCGCTTCAGCGGGTTCCTGCCGGGTACCTCGGAGCTGCCGGACCGGCTGCGGGCGCGCGGCTTCGATACCGTGCTGATCACCGGCACGGTGACCAATGTGTGCTGCGAAAGCTCGGCGCGCGACGCGATGATGACGAATTTCAAGACGATCATGGTCAGCGACGGCAACGCCGCGATGACCCAGGCGGAGCACGACGCGGCGCTGACCGCGTTCTACAACATCTTCGGCGATGTCATGGACACCGACATGATCATCGCCGCGCTCGCCCGCGGCGGCGCGTCAAAGGCAGCGTAGCTCGGGATTACGCCGCCTTTTCCAATTCGCGCAGGATCGTGTCGCCCATCACCCGGGTCGAGACCGGGGCCGTGCCGGGCTGCAGGATGTCGGCGGTGCGCACCCCGGCGGCGAGCGCGCGGCGCACCGCGTCCTCGACCAGGTCTGCCTCCTCGGCGAGGTCGAACGAATAGCGCAGCATCATCGCGAAGGAGAGGATAGAGGCGAGCGGGTTGGCGACGCCTTTGCCGGCGATGTCGGGGGCGCTGCCATGCACCGGCTCGTAGAGCGCCTTGCGCCTGCCGGTGGCGTCGGCCGCGCCGAGCGAGGCCGACGGCAGCATGCCGAGCGAGCCGGTCAGCATCGCCGCGCAATCCGACAGGATGTCGCCGAACAGATTGCTGGTGACGATGACGTCGAACTGCTTCGGGTTGCGCACCAGCTGCATCGCGCAATTGTCGGCGTACATGAAGCGACAGTTCGACATCGGGGTAGTCGGCGTGCACCCGCTCGGCGACCTCGCGCCACAGCCCGCCCGATTCCATGACGTTGGCCTTGTCGACCTCGCAGAGCCGGCGCCGGCGCTTCAGCGCGAGATCGAAGCCGGCGCGGACGACGCGCTCGATCTCAACTTCGGTGTAGACCTCGGTATTGATGCCGCGGCGGGTGCCGTCAGGCATCCTCTCGACGCCGCGCGGCTCGCCGAAATAGATGCCGCCCGTCAATTCGCGCACGATCATCAAATCGAGACCGGCGACGAGATCGCGCTTCAAGGCCGAGGCGTCGGCCAGCGCGTCGAACACCACCGCCGGGCGCAGATTGGCGAACAGATCCATTTCCTTGCGCAGCTTGAGGAGGCCGCGCTCGGGGCGCAATTCGAACGGGATCGTCTCCCATTTCGGGCCGCCGACCGAGCCGAACAGCACCGCGTCCGAGGCCATCGCCTCGGCCAGCGTGGCGTCGGTCAGCGGCACGCCGGAGGCGTCATAGGCGGCGCCGCCGACGAGGCCCTCGGCAACCTCGAAGCGGGCGATGTTGCGGCGATCGAAGAACTCGATCACGCGCATCACCTCGCGCATGATCTCGGGGCCGATGCCGTCACCCGGCAGAACCAGGACCTTGCGGTTGGAGCGGCTATCGCTCATCGATCTTCGCCTTCGTCGATCGCAGAGCCGGCGGGAGGGGGCACCGGAATACGGGTTGTTTTACGGGCCGGTGGCGCGAGATGGTAGCCGGCAAATTCCCTGCCAGCAGGGAAATTAACAGGGAAATTTTTTTCTGGGAGCCAAAAATGGCGTCTAATACTCTGATCCGCTTGAATTAGTGCGCCGGCGATGTGTGCCGGTCCAGGGAATTTTTTGCACACTCGCAGGGAATTTTTGCGCGCGAGCAGGGAATTTTGGAAGGCCAATTGGACACTGTCGAAAGTCATGCGATTTTCGGAATATAATTAACCGAATAGCAATTGCGGAGAGATGTACGAATGGGAGGGCGCGACGTCAAGGGTGCGGGTTACCCGCCGGCCTGGGTCATCCCGAAGAGCCAGGGCCGGGTGCGCCGCGCCTCGGTTTCATAGGTGGCGATCTCGGCACCCTTCTGTTCGGTGAGGCCGATATCGTCGAGCCCGTTCAGCATGCAGTGCTTCCTGAACGGGTCGATCTCGAAATGCACAACGCCGCCGTCCGGGCGCGAGATCGTCTGCGCTTCGAGGTCGATCGTGAGGACCGCGTTGGCACCCTTCTTGGCGTCTTCCATCAACTCGTCGACAACCTCCTGCGGGAGCGCGATCGGCAGGAGGCCGTTCTTGAAGCAGTTGTTGTAGAAAATGTCGGCAAAGGAGGGCGCGATGACGCAGGTGATGCCGAAATCGGTGAGTGCCCAGGGCGCGTGCTCGCGGGAGGAGCCGCAGCCGAAATTGTCGCCGACGACGATTATCTTCGCACTGCGGTAGGGACCCTGGTTGAGCACGAAATCCGGGTTCTCCGAGCCGTCCGGCCGGAAGCGGATCTCCTGAAACAGCCATTTGGCAAGCCCGGTGCGCCTGATCGTCTTCAGAAAGACCGCCGGGAAGATCTTATCGGTGTCGATATTGATCATCGGCAGCGGCGCCGCGACCCCGGTCAATTTGGTGAATTTTTCCATGTCAGGCCTCCCAATTCCTTGATCGGCCACGGTCACCCATGGCGGAGCAGCACACCCAGAATAGCAATCGTCGCGGCGGCGTTAATTCCAACTGCCCACAACAGCACGCCGAATTTTCCTTCGATAGCCGCGATTTTCCCCTCGATGCCGGCCATCCTGCCTTCGATGCCCGTGGCCCTGACTTCGATGCCCGTGAGCCTGACTTCGATGCCGGCGATCCTGCCTTCGATCGCAGTCATCTTGTCGTCCATACGTAGGACGCTGTTTTCCATCGACCCAAACCGCGCCTCGAAGGCGGCCAGTTCCTCAGCCGCCGCTTGCGCCTGGTCCTCGTCGACCCCGGCGGCTTTGAAAGCCGCATAAGTTTTGGCAAGCATTAGCGCCATCTTAGCGAACCTGAGGTGATGCAGGGTCGTCATCGCGAGTGCCAGCGACTCCCCACAGACCCGATGGAAGAAGGCGATTGGCGTCCCTCAGAAAGCCTTCCCGAAACTCCGGTGTTGAGAAGCGAAACGTCACAGAGTGATTATTGCGCCGCCAGTGGTTATCCGTAGTAACGCCCCAAGCAATTCGCTTATTGCCAATCTTCTGGCTGAAATCGGCAAGCGCCCGGAGACAACCCACGACAGCAAAGTCGTCGGTATGCGTAGTCACGCTGTATCGATAATCGGCATGTTCGAGCGTGGGCATGCTTGCTCTCGCCATTATCAGCCCAAATCGCGGACATCGGCGAGGTGGCCGGTGATTGCGGCGGCGGCGGCCATCGCCGGGCCGACGAGGTGGGTCTTGGCGCCGGGGCCCTGGCGGCCCTCGAAATTGCGGTTCGAGGTCGAGGCGATGCGCTCGCCGTTCTCCGCCCGGTCGTTGTTCATCGACATGCAGTTGGAGCAGCCGGGCTCGCGCCATTCGAAGCCGGCCTCAAGGAAGATGCGGTCGAGGCCTTCGGCCTCGGCCTGGTGCTTGACGAGGCCGGAGCCGGGGACGACCAGCGCCCGCACGCCCTCGGCGACGTGGCGGCCGCGGGCGATCGCCGCGGCGGCGCGCAGATCCTCGATCCGGCTGTTGGTGCAGGAGCCGATGAAGACGCGCTGGACCGGGATCTCGACGAGCGGCGTCTTCGGTTTCAATTGCATGTATTGGAGGGCGCGCTCGACCGCGGCGCGTTTTTGCGGGTCGTCGATCTCGGCCGGGTCGGGGACCCGGCCGGTGATCGGCGCGGTCTGTTCCGGGTTGGTCCCCCAGGTGACGTGCGGCGCGATGTCGGCGGCGTCGAGCGCGGCCTTCTTGTCGAAATGCGCGCCGGGGTCGGAGGGGAGGGTGCGCCAATAGGCGAGCGCCTGGTCCCACTGCGCGCCCTTCGGCGCATAGGGCCGGCCCTTGACATAGGCAAAGGTGGTCTCGTCGGGCGCGACGAGGCCGGCGCGCGCGCCCGGCTTCGACCGTCATGTTGCACACCGTCATGCGGCCTTCCATCGAAAGGCCGCGGATCGTCGAGCCGGCATATTCGATGACGTGGCCGGTGCCGCCCGCGGTGCCGATCTTGCCGATGATCGCGAGGATCACGTCCTTGGCGCTGACCCCGGCGCCGAGCGTGCCGTTGACCTCGACCAGCATGTTCTTGGCGTGGCGCTGGCTCAGCGTCTGCGTCGCCAGCACATGCTCGACCTCGCGAGGTGCCGATGCCGAAGGCGAGCGCACCGAGCGCGCCGTGCGTCGCGGTGTGGCTGTCGCCGCAGACGATCGTCATGCCGGGCTGCGAGAGGCCCTGCTCGGGGCCGATGATGTGGACGATGCCCTGGTTGATGCTGTCGATCGGGAAATAGGGCACGCCGAAATCGCGGACGTTCCGCTCGAGCGTGTCGACCTGCAGCTTCGATTCCGGCTCGTCGATGCCGGCCTTGCGATTGCTCGTCGGGATGTTGTGGTCGCACACCGCCATCGTCGCGTCGGGCCGGCGCACCTTGCGGCCGGCGAGCTTCAGCCCCTCGAAGGCCTGCGGCGTCGTCACCTCATGGATCAGATGCAGGTCGATATAGATGAGGAACGTGCCCTCGCCCTGCGGGGCGATGACATGGCTGTCCCAGATCTTGTCGAACAGGGTACGCGGTTGCGCCATGCGTGCTGCTCCAGTATCAATCATCGTCGACGAGATTGCTTCGTCGCTCCGCTCCTCGCAATGACGCCCCGTTTTCTGTCATTGCGAGCGAAGCGAAGCAATCTCGATCAGCCTCCCAGACCGCCGCAAGGTTACGCGTCGGTTTCGGCCGGCGCTCCGCTCGCCGGGACCCGTTCGCGTCGGGTGTCGTCGCGCCCGCGTTCGGCGATCCGCGCCGATTTGCCCCGCCGGCCGCGCAGATAATACAGCTTGGCGCGGCGCACGTCGCCGCGGCGCACCACCTCGATCGCGGTGATCCGCGGCGAGTGGAGCGGAAAGACCCGTTCCACCCCTTCGCCGTAGGAGATCTTGCGCAGCGTGAAGTTCGAGTTGATCCCGGCGTTCTTGCGGGCGATGCAGACGCCCTCGAAGGCCTGGATGCGCTCGCGCTCGCCTTCGACGACGCGCAGGCTGACGCGGACCGTGTCGCCCGGCTGAAACGGCGGCACCGGCCGATCGGCGACCAGCCTCTGGACCTGCTCGGCGTCGAGCTGTTGTAGCGTGTTCATCTCTCTTCCTTTTGCTGCGCCCCTGCCTGTCGGGCGAGGTAGCGCTGCCACAAATCGGGACGGCGCTCCCGGGTCAAACGCTCCGCCTGCGCCCGCCGCCAGGCGCGCACCCGCTCGTGGTCGCCCGACACCAGCACCTCCGGTACCGCGCGTCCCTGCCAGAGCTGCGGCCGCGTATAGTGCGGGTATTCGAGCAGCCCCTCGGCAAAGCTTTCCTCCGCCAGGGCCTCGGCATGCCCGATGACGCCGGGCAAGAGGCGCACGCAGGCGTCGATCAGCGCGATCGCGGCCGGCTCGCCGCCCGACAGAACAAAATCGCCGAGGCTGACCTCCTCGACCGAGCGGGCTTCGAGGACGCGCTCGTCGACCCCCTCGAAGCGTCCGCAAATGAGCCGCACTCCGGCGCCAGCGGCCAGTTCCCGCACCCGCTCCTGGTCGAGCGGCCGGCCGCGCGGCGACAACAGGATCAGCGGCCCGGACCCGCCGGCGCCGTCGATCGCCGCTATCGAGCACATCGGGCCGCATCACCATCCCCGGCCCGCCGCCAAACGGCGCATCGTCCACGGAGCGGTGTTTATCGCGCGCGAAATCGCGGATGTCCACCGTTTCGAGCTGCCAGATCCCGGCCTCCAGCGCCTTGCCCGCGAGCGAATAGGCGAGCGGGCCGGGCAGCATTTCCGGAAAGATCGTCAGCACCGTCGCGCGCCAGCTCATGTGCGCTCTTCCGCAATCGGGTCGAGCAGCCCCGGCGGCGGGTCGACCACCAGCCGTCCGGCAGCGAGATCGACGACGGGCACGACCCGCGGGTGAACGGGACCATGGCCGGCGGGCCTGCGGGACGCTCGATCTCCAGCGTGTCGCCGGCGCCGAAATCATGCACCGCGCAGACATGGCCGAGCACGGTTCCGTCGGCGAGCGCGGCTTCGAGGCCGATCAGATCGGCGTGGTAATATTCCTCGTCCGCCGGGGGCGGCAGCGCTGCGCGCGGCAGATAGAGCTGCAGGCCGCGCAAACTCTCGGCGCGGTCGCGGTCGGCGATCCCCGGGAGGCGGGCGATCAGCACGTCTTTCGCGCTGCCGACGAGGCGCAACGACAGGCGCTGCCCGCCGCTCTCGTCTTCGAGCGGGCCATAGCGCGCGATGGCCTCGGGATCGGCGGTGAAGCTCTTGACCCGCACCGCGCCCTGGACGCCATGCGCACCGGTGATGATCCCGACGCAAACGCGCTTTGCCGCGGGCGAGCCATCCTCTCCCGCGGTGCGGGCGAGGGGCTTACCGCTGGCGCCGGGCATCTTAACGAGACTCGATGAATCCGCTCAGCCGCGGGCCGCGGCGGCGGCTTCTTCGGCGGCCTTGGCGCGTTCCTGCGCCTTGGTTTTCGGCGTCGACTTGAACGGGGTCTCGCGCTGCGCCGGCTTCTCCACCAGGCCCGCGTCGCCGAGGAAACGCGCGACCCGTTCGGTCGGCTGGGCGCCGACCCCGAGCCAATGCTTCAGCGCTCTTCCTTGAGCGTCACCCGGTCGGCGTGGCCGTTCTCCAGCATCGGGTTGTAGGTGCCGAGCTTTTCGATGAATCGCCCGTCGCGCGGGCTGCGCGCATCGGCGACGACGATCGAATAGAACGGCCGCTTCTTGGCGCCGCCGCGGGCGAGCCGGATCTTCAAGGACATGGATGACCTCTCACGAAAGTCGTCATTCCGGGGCGAAGCGAAGCGGCGAACCCGGAACCCATGAGTACGAGCCGGTGTGCATGGATTCCGGGTTGCCTCGCTCCGCTCGGCCCCCGGAATGACAAGGTATGGGCTGCAAACGCATCAATGCCGAAACCCGCCGCCGGGCATCAGCGCCGACAGGCCGTGCCGCATCAGCCCGCGCTCGCCGAGCTTCTTCATCTTCTTCATCATCCCGGCCATGTCCTGATACTGTTTCAGAAGCCGGTTGACATCGGGGACCGAGGTGCCCGACCCCGCGGCGATGCGGCGCCGGCGCGAGCCGTTGAGGAGCTTGGGGTTCTTGCGTTCGGATTTGGTCATCGAGCCGATGATCGCTTCCTGGCGCTTCAAGATGCCCTCGTCGATATTGGCGCCGGCCAGCTGCTTCTTGATCCGGCCCACCCCGGGCAGCATCCCGAGCATCCCGCCCATGCCGCCCATCCGGCGGATCTGGCGCAATTGGCCGGCCAGATCGTCGAGATCGAAATTGCCTTTCTGCAGCTTGGCGGCGAGCCGCTCGGTCTCGTCCTCGTCGGCGGTTTCGGCGGCCTTCTCGACGAGGCTCGACGATGTCGCCCATGCCGAGGATGCGCCCGGCGATCCGCTCGGGGTGGAACGGTTCGAGCGCGTCCAATTTCTCGCCGGTGCCGATGAGGACGATCGGTTTGCCCGGTGATCGCGCGCATCGACAGGGCAGCGCCGCCGCGCGCATCGCCGTCGACCCGGGTCAGGACGATCCCGGTGATGCCGGCCCGCTCGCCGAACGCCTGGGCGACGTTGACCGCGTCCTGCCCGGTCATCGCGTCGGCGACGAGGAGGGTCTGGTGCGGGTTGGCCGCCTCCTTCACCGCCGCGACTTCGAGCATCAGCTCCTCGTTGACGTGGAGCCGGCCGGCGGTGTCGAGCAGCACGACATCGTAGCCCTCGGTGCGCCCGACCTGCAGCGCGCGCCGGGTGATCGCGACGGGGCGCTCGCCGGCGACGATCGGCAAGGTCGCGACGCCGGTCTGGCGGCCGAGCTGGGCCAGCTGCTCCTGCGCCGCCGGGCGCTGCACGTCGAGCCCGGCCATCAGCACCTTTTTGCGCTCGCGGTTCTTGAGCCGCAGCGCGATCTTCGCCGCGGTCGTCGTCTTGCCCGAGCCTTGCAGCCCGACCAGGAGGATCGCGACCGGCGGCGGCGCGTTGAGGTCGAGCCCGTCTCCAGTGCCGCGCGGCTCATCGCCGCCGAGCACCGCGACGAGATGGTCGTGCACGATCTTGACGACCATCTGGCCCGGCGTCACCGAGCGCAATACCTCTTGCCCCACCGCCTTCTCGCGCACCGCGGCGATGAAATCGCGCACCACCGGCAGGGCGACGTCGGCCTCCAGTAGCGCGATGCGGATCTCGCGCATCGCGGCGGCGACATCGTCCTCGGAGAGCGCGCCGCGGCCGCGCAGCCGGTCGAAGACCTCGTTGAGGCGGTTGCCGAGAGTGTCGAACATTTCTCTTTCCCAATGCCTCATTAGGCCGGCGCGCGAAACTCGCGGACCGGCCGGCTCCCATATGGGGAGCGCATGAGCACGCTGCTATGGCGATGCGCGCGCACGCTACCGGCGGGTCCGGATAGTGTCAATCGCGAGCCGCCGTTCCAGCCTTGCGCCGCATTCTCCCGAGCACTATCTAGTCAGTCTGGTCACTCAGGAGGCGTTATGGCAAGCCAGGGGAGCAGCCCAGCGGCCCGGCACTGGCAATTGCAGGAGGCGAAGGCGCGCTTCAGTGAAGTCGTGAAGCAGGCGCGGGCGCACGGTCCGCAGCATGTCAGCGTCAGAGGAGTGCCCGCGGTCGTCGTGATCTCGGAAGAGCAATTCGCAAAGCTGACGCGGTCGCGGCAATCGATTGTCGATCATATCCTCGATGGGCCGCCATGGCCGGACGAGGTCGTCGATGCCATCAACCAACGATCGCGCGACACCGGCCGCGATGTCGGCCTTTGATGTATCTGGTCGATACGAATGTCCTGTCGGAGGCGCGGCGCGGCACAACCGTGGCGCGCGATTGGCTGCGGTCGGTCGATCCGGAGACCATCTATCTGAGCGTCATCACGCTCGGCGAGATCATGAAGGGCATCGAACTCAGGCAGCGGACGGATCCCCGAGCCGCTGGCTCGCTGCGGCAATGGCTTGAGCAGCTTCGGCAAGGCCACGCCGACAGAATTCTGCCGGTCGGAGACGAGGTCGCACTCGAATGGGGCCGCCTCGCCGCGGAGCGACCGCGGGCGATGGCAGATGCGCTGATCGCCGCGACTGCCATCGTCCACCGTAAAACGATCGTGACGCGAAACACCGCTGACTTCGAGGGAACCCGCGTTCCTGTCATCAATCCCTGGCAGCTGTAGCCCGTTCAAGGGCGCGGACCGGCCCGCTCCCGATATGGGGAGCGCATGAGCACGCTGCGATCAAGAGGGCGCGCGGACGCTACCGATAGGGCCCGGCGGTATCAATTTGCGCGGGGCCGAAGGCAATCGTAGGATGGGTTGAGCATCGCGAAACCCATAGATTAGAGCAGTGTCCGATGAGATGCGATCACTCCAATCGTCATCCCCGGGCTTGACCTGGGGATCTACGTGGATGCCCACGGATCAAGTCCGGGGGCTGAAGGCCCACGGGTCAAGCCCGGCCATGACGAGTAGGGGCGCGATTCAACCTGAATGGATCTCGCTCTAGTTAGTTCACAATAAGTCAGCGAGGAGGTGAGAGCGCTACGCCGCTGGCCCTCAGTGCCTCACCGTCTCATTGCGGATCGCGATGGGTTTCTCCCGGCTGTTGCCGGGGTCAACCCATCCTACGTGCTGAGCGGTCCAACAATCCGACCAAAGGGAGGAAAGGCGGATGAGTCGCATCATGATCGTTGTCGAATACGATGTGAAACCAGCGCATCTCGACGACTTTATCAAGCTAATGAAAACGCATGCGGAACTGAGCCGGCAGGAGGACGGCTGCGAACAATTCGACTTGATCCAGGCGCGGGACAATCCGGCGAAGGTTTTTTTCGTTGAGGCGTGGCGGGATCAAGCGGCACTCGACATGCACATGAAGGTCCCGCGCATGACGCAAAGCCCTTCGATCAGCGCGCCGTGGCGCAATGAGCGCAAGGTGACGTTCTGTAGTCCGGTCTAAGAGTTCAGATCGAGGGGCGCCGCTTGATCAGGGTATGGCGTCTTTGGCACGTATATAATTCCCGAGACGAGGACACTACCGATGTTTGCGGCTCACCGCCACAGCTGCTTCGTGGCGAGCGCGGCGCCTTGAGCCAGGGCTTCCAATTTGGCCCAGGCGATCTGCGGGTGGACGCGGCCGCCGAGACCGCAATCGGTCGAGGCGATCACGCGCTCCTTGCCGACGATGTCGGCAAACCGCTGGATGCGGTCACAGACCAGCTCGGGATGCTCGACGACGTTGGTGGCGTGGCTGACGACGCCCGGCAACAGGATCATGCCGTCGGGCACCTTCACTTCCTGCCACACCCGCCATTCGTGCTCGTGGCGGACATTGCCGGCCTCGAACGAGATCGCGCCGACCTTGGCCTTGAGCACGACCTCGATGATGTCGCGGATCGCGATGTCGGTGACATGCGGGCCGTGCCAGCTGCCCCAGCACAGATGGAGGCGGATGCGCTCCGGCGGCAGGCCGCGGATCGCGTGGTTGAGCGCCGCGATCCAGGTCGCCGCGAGCTTCTGATACTCCGCGACCGACGGTTCGGGGTTGACCTGGTCCCAACCCTCGGCGAGGCAGGGGTCGTCGAGCTGGAGCACGATGCCGGCATCGACGATCGCCTTGTACTCCTCGCGCATCGCGTCGGCGCAGGCGTGGAGAAACTCCTCGTCGCTCTTGTAGTAGGTGTTGCCGATGCGCGCGCAGCTGGCCGGCGCGACCGCGGTCATGAAGCCCTCGGCGACCCCGGCGGCGGCGAGCGCCGCCTTGAAGTTGGCGATATCGGCCCGGATCATGTCGCCGCCGGCATAGCCCAAGGGCCCGGTGCAGATCGGGGTCGGCGGGCGCGCGCCGGAGCCGGTCGTGATCCCCGATTCCGGGTCGTTGTAGGCGGTTGCGAACATCGTGCGGTCGCGCCGGTCGCCGAAGCTCGTCAGGACGACATGGCCGGGGCTGGAGCGGTGCGGCTCCATGTCGTACAGCGAATTCTGCCCCGGTTCGATGCCGGAAAGGCGCTGCCACGAATAGCGCCACCACGAGCCGTAATTGACGCGCTCGGCCATCGCTTTGCCGAACTCGCCGTCGCCCGGGACATCGATGCCGAGCTCATGCTGACGACGCACGGCGTCCTTCACCGCAGCGGCGAGCGTCTTCCGAAAAGCGCGCTCATCGGCGGCCGCGCCGGCAGCGCGCGCCCGGTTGGCCGCGATCAGTTCGTCCGGCCGCGGCAGGCTGCCGGCGTGGCTGGTGAGGATGTGGTCGGTGCTGATGCGCATCGCGTGCCTCCCCTTTAAGCTGCTGCATCTACGCGCTGTCTCCGAGCAGCAACCGGCGAAGCTGATCGGGCTCGCGCAGCAACTGCCCCACCTCTGTCAGACAGAGGTTGACCGCGTCGGCATATTTCTTCGCGCCGCCAAAGCGCTCCAGCGTTTCGGGCGGGACGAATTTGATCAAGAGATCGGCGGTGCCCGGCGGCAGCCCGACAAAATGCACCATCAGCATGTCGTGGTCCCGGAGGAGCAGCATCGACAGCGCCGCCGAGGCTTCGTAGGGCACGACCGGCGGCTCGGTCAGCCCGCCGCGCTCCATCGCGATATCGAGAATGTCGTCGGCCGCGATCTGCACCGTCGTCGGCGTCTCGCGCAGGCGGTTGCCGATGAGCGGGCGCAGCTCGGCAGCGATCTTCTTGGTCGTGTCGATCAGCGCCCGCACCCGCGCCGGATCGTATTGCTCGAGGGTCCGCACGACGGCCGGATAGAGCGCCTGGCGGGCCTCCATGCCGAACTCGAACCCCTTGGCGCGGATGCGCCCGACCAGATCCTTGCGCCCCGCGAGGAGGCCAAAGCGCGGCCCCCTGGTGCCGTATTTGTCGAGCCCGGTCGCGCCGATATCGACGCCGAGCTCCAGCGTCCGCGGCTGGTCGAAACCCGCCGGCCCGACCCGCGCGCCGCCGGCGTCGTCGACATAGACGAGCGCGCCCTTGTCGTGGGCGAGCCGGACGATCGTGCGGATCGCATCGACCGGCATCAGATCATAGGTCACCGCCAACCGGGTCAGCACGACCAGCGCCGGCCGCTCCTGGGCGATCGCGTCGCGGAAGGCGGCGAGGCCGGCGGTGTCGATAAACCGGGCGCCGGCCTGGCGGGCGGCGCGCACGACCGAGGGATGGCTGTGCGTTTCCGACGCGCCGATCACGACATCGCCGGGTGTGACGAGCGTCAGATGGGTTGCCATCGTCGCACCGGTCAGCCGGTTGAACACGGCGATGTCATGTTCGCCGGGCGTGCCGCCGAGATGTTCGAGCGTCAGCGCCTTGAGGCGGTCGTAGCACAGCGCCGGGCCGATTTCGTCGTCGGCGAACTCCAGCTCCGCGGCGGCCAGCGGCATCTTGTGGTCAAGCCCGGTGAAGATGAAGACGTTGCGCGGCCCCTTCTCGCGGATCAGCGACCAGGCGAGCTGCAGTTTCGTGAAGTCGTCCTCGGTGCCGGCGAGGATGTCGCCGCGCGCATAGGGCAGGTTGGGCGCATGCGGGTTGCCGAAGCGGTCCAAATTCATCCCGAGCTCCCGGTCGCGACAGCTATATGAGTACACCATCGTCGCCCTTGCGGCGATCGGTTGTGTCGGCGAGGAACACGGACATGTCGGACATCGCGACGCTGGCAGAGGGGCCGGCCATGGCCGTCGAGGCCGACGATCCGGCGCGCCGGCCCGCCGTTACCCTGCTGCCCGGCTCCCATCGCCGCGCCGAGGGCGGCCATCCGTGGATCTATTCGAACGAGATGGCGATGGATGCCACGGCGAAGGCGCTCCAGCCCGGCACGCTCGTCACGCTGCGCCGCGCAGACGAGCGCCCGTTCGGCGTCGCGATGTTCAACCCGCACACCCTGATCGCCGCGCGCCTGCTCGATCGCGATGCCGGCCGCGAAATCGGCAAGCGGTTTTTCGCGCGCCGGCTCGAACGCGCGCTCAAGCTGCGCGAGCGGCTGTACGACAGGCCCTATTACCGGCTCGTCCATGCCGAGGCGGACGGCCTGCCCGGCCTCGTCATCGACCGGTTTGGCGCGGTCTTCGTCATGCAGGCGAACGCCGCCGGGATGGACCGGCTCACCCCGGTCATCATCGAGGCGCTGCGCGGCCTCTTCTCGCCCGAGGCGATCGTGCTGCGCAACGACAGCCCGGCGCGCACCCAGGAAGGGCTGCCGTTGGAAACCGGGGTCGCGCTCGGCGCCATCGCGGGCACCGTGCCGGTCGAGGAAAACAGCACGCTATTTCAGGCCGATGTGCTGGCGGGGCAGAAGACCGGATGGTTTTTCGACCAGCGCGACAATCGCGCCTTTGTCGCCGGCCTGGCGGCCGGTGCCCGGGTGCTCGACCTGTATTGCCACAGCGGCGGGTTCGGCGTCGCCGCAGCGCATCGCGGCGCCGCTGCGGTGCTCGGCATCGACAGCTCCGCGCCCGCCCTCGCGCTCGCGGCCGAAGCCGCGCAGCAAAACGGCGTCGCCGAGCGCTGCGTCTTCCGCCGCGGCGAGGTGTTCGCCGAAGCTGCCGCGCTCGCCGCCGCCGGAGAGCGGTTCGACATCGTGATCGCCGACCCGCCGGCGTTTGCGCCCTCAAAGCGCGCGGTGCCGGCGGCGCTGCGCGGCTACCGGAAGCTCGCCCGGCTCGCCGCCCAGCTGACCGCGCCCACCGGCTTGCTGTTCCTGGCGTCGTGCTCCCACAATGTCGGGGTCGCGGAATTCGCCGAGGCGGTGCGGCACGGCCTCGCCGACGCCGGCCGGACGGCGCGCATCCTCAAGAGCAGCGGGGCGAGCGCCGACCACCCGGTCCATCCCGCGCTGCCGGAGAGCGCCTATCTGAAGGCGCTCACCCTGACGCTCGATTGAGCCGACGCTCGATTGAGCGGGCCCTGCTTTTCCGCCGGCAGGGTCAGCCGAAACACCGTGCCGCTGCCGGTGCTTTCGACCAGCAGCAGGTCGCCGCCCTGCGCCCGCATCAGCTCGCGCGCGATCGCCAGGCCAAGGCCGGTCCCGCCCGGCCGGGCCGAGCCGAAAAACGGCCGAAACAGGTTTTCCCGCGCCCGCGGCGGCAGGCCATGGCCGTCATCGGCGATGTCGATCAGGATCGTCCCGTCGGCCACTGCGGCGGCAACGCGGAGGTGCCGCGCCCCGGCCTCGACCGCGTTCTGGGCGAGGTTCAGCAGCACCCGGTAGAGCTGATCGCGGTCGGCCCGCACGATGAGCCCCGGCGCGACGGCCGGCTCGACAGCGAGGTCGCCGCTGCCGGTCGACAAGGCCGGCGCGATCTCCTCGATCAGCGGCAGTAGCGCGAACTGCGTCGGCGCCAGAGGCGGCGCGCCCTCGCGCGAAAAATCGAGGGTCAGCGTGCACAACGCGACAGCGCGGTCGATCGCCTCGAACAGCCGCGGCGCGACGCGGCGCACCTCCGGCGCCGGGCTGTCGGCGAGCCCGTCGCTGACCAGCCGCGCGGTTGCCAGGATGGCGCGCAGATCATGGTTGATCTTGGTCACCGCGGTGCCGAGCGCAGCCAGCCGGGCGCGCTGAACGAGCGCCTGCCGCACGGTTTCCTGCAGCATCGCAAGCTCGTGTTCGGCGCCGCCGATCTCGTCGCGTCGGCCGCTCGGGACGATGCGGCGCGAGGCGTCCTCCGGGTCCTCGCGGAACAGCGTCATGCTTGCGGTGATGCGGCGCATCGGCCGCACCAATAGCCATTGCAGGCTGAGATAAACCAGCGCCGCGGTGGTCAGCGAAATCAGGATCGACAGTTCCAGGATGCGGATGCCAAATCCCCACAATTCGTGCCGCAGCGGCGCCTCGTCGAGCAGCAGCTCGACGGTGGCGCCGGGCTCCATCGGCGACGGCCCGAGCACGCGCATGACCCGGTTGCCATGGCTGAACAAGGTCTCGAGCGAACGCTGGATCCAGATCGGAACATTGCCTTTCGTCAGATCGAAGGTGACGTCGGCCTGCGGCGGCATCGCGCTGTCGAGCATCCGCACCATGCCGTCCGGACGATGCAGGATCACCGCATGCGCGCCGACATGCCGGAGCAGCTCGTTGGTCAGGGCCTGGTCGATATGCCCGCTCGGGCTGGCGCTCAGCGCCAGTGTGGCGAGATGCCCGGAGGCGATGTGGTTGTCGAGATAGGTCATCCGGATAGCGCGCGACCGAGGGCACGAAGATCAGCACCTCGCTCAGCATCACGAAAAAGATCGTCAGCACGAGGAGCCGGGCCGAGAGGCTGCGCACCAGCATCGCCGCGCCCTCAGCCGAAGCGCGCCAGGAGGCGCACCAGGCGGCGGGTGCGCGGTGCGAACAGAGCGGGCGTGTAATAGCTGCCGGCGGCGCGCTTGCCGGCTTCGCCGCGGGTCGGGTAGGGCACGATCAGATTGGCCATCGCGCCGATCTTGAGCCGCTGCGCGATCGCCAACGCCCAGGGCAGGATCAGGTCGCCCGCCGCGGCGCCGAGGATCGTCGCGCCGAGGATATGCCCGCTCCGGCCGGTGATGATCTTCACCTCGCCCGCGGTGTCGCGCTCGGTGTGGGCGCGGTCGTTTTCGGCAAACGACCAGCGCAGCACCCGCACCGGCCCCAGGTGTTCGCCCTTGCCCGCGCCGCCGCCTCGCTCATCCCGGCCTGGGCCAGCTCGGGATCGGTGTAGGTGACCCAGGGCAGCGCCCGGTAATCGACCCGCGCGGGCAGCCGGAACAGCGCGTTCCGGATCACGATCCCGGCGTGGTAGAGCGCGACATGGGTGAATTGCGGGCCGCCGGCCGCGTCGCCGATGGCGAAGGCGCGGCGGTTTGTCGTGCGCAGCCGCCGATCGACGATGATCCCCGATGCGTTGGCCGCGATCCCGGCCGCGGTGAGATCGAGCGCGGCCAGATCGGGCCGCCTCCCGGCGGCGACCAGCAGGTGCGACCCGGGATGCGTTCGCCGGTCGCGAGCATGACGGCGATGTCCGACCCGGCAGGCTCGATTGCGGCGACCGCGACGGAGGGTTTGAGCACGATGCCGTCTTCCGCCAAGCGCTGCACCAGGAGCGCCGCCAGCTCCGGATCGTCATGCGGCAATAACGGGCCGGCATCGATGACCGTGACCGCGGCGCCGAGCCCCTTATGGGCCTGCGCCAGCTCGATCCCGACCGGGCCGCCGCCGATCACGATCAGATGCGAGGGGGCCGTCCGGTTGGCGAATATCGTCTCGTTGGTGAAATAGGGCACGCGGTCGAGGCCGGGGATCGGCGGCACGACCGGCGCCGAGCCGGTGGCGATGACAAACCGCCGCGGCCGGATCGTGGCGTCGCCGGCGCGGATGGTGCGGCGATCGACAAACCGCGCCTCGGCCGCGATGACGCGCACTCCGAGCCGCTCGAAGCGTTCCGCCGAATCGTTGGGGGCGAGGCGCGCGATCACGCGCGCGACGCTGTCGGCCACGGCGGCGAAATCGATCTGCGGCGGGCCGTGGTGAATGCCGAGCTCGGCGCTGCGGCGCCAGGCCATAGCCAACCGTGAGGCCGCGAGCAGCGATTTCGACGGCACGCAGCCATAATTGAGGCAGTCGCCGCCCATCCGGCCGCGCTCGACCAGAACGACGCTGGCGCCCATCTGCGCGGCGCCCGCCGCGACCGCGAGCCCGCCGGACCCGGCGCCGATGACGCACAGATCGGGGCTGAGCGCGGTCATGCCGGCTCGCGCCCGTTGCGGGCGCGCCAGCGCTTGTAGACGACCGGCAACAGCGCGAGCGCCGCCAGGCCAAGGATCGGGAGAAACACCTCAGCGCGTAACAGGATCGCCAGACCGGGAGGCCGGCCTTTCGCCACCAGCGTACCGAACCCGCTGCCGAGGCTGGCGTAGACGAAGGTGCCCGGGATGATGCCGATAAACGTGCCGAGGACGTAGACCCACAGCCGCAGCCCGATCGCTCCGGCCACGAGGTTCACCAGCCAGAACGGGAACAGCGGAATAAGACGCAGCACCAGCAGGTAGCTCAGCGCGTCCTTGCGAAAGCCGCTCTCGAACCGACGAACCCACGGGCCGGCACGCGTGGCGAGGTCGGCGAGCCCGGCGCGGGCGGCGAGGAACATGATCGTCGCGCCCGAGGTCGCGCCGATCACAGCATAAGCCGCGCCAAACCATCGGCCGAACAGGAAGCCGCCGGCAAGCGTCAAGAGTTCCGCGGCCGGAAACGACAGCGCGACCAGCCCGGCATAGCCGAGGATAAAGACGAGCACCGAAGCCGATCCGTCCCGCGCCACCAGCGCGCAGAGCCATTGGCGGTTTTCGGCGAGCGCGGCGAAGGTGAGGTAGCGGTGCCCGCCGAGCGCCATGAACAAAGCCCCGGCGAGGACAAGGATGCCGAGCGGGACAAAACGGCGGGGGCCAACCGGACGCGGCGTTTCGTCAGCCATTGCGAGACTGTGGGTCGCGAACGGGCGGCGATGCTAGCGTCTCAGCGCGCCCGCCGCACTCAATTCAGCGTGAAGCCGGTTATTCGTGCTCCTCCGCGTGGCGGAACGGCGAGTACTCGGCGAGATGCTCGATCTTCTGTTCCACCATCTCGCGCTCGCGGGCGAGAAACGCGGCAACCGCGCGGCGAAACGCCGGGTCGGGGATCCAGTGCGCGCTGTAGATCGGCACCGGCAGATAGCCGCGCTGCAATTTGTGCGGGCCCTGGGCGCCGGCCTCGACCCGCTTGAGGCCGCGCTGAATCGCGAATTCGATCGCCTGGTAATAGCAGCATTCGAAATGCAGGAAGCGGTATTCGTGGTGCGCCCCCCAATTGCGGCCGTAGATCGTGTCGCGGCCGAGAATGTTGAACGCCCCGGCAATGTAATCGCTGCCGTGCCGCGCCATGACCAGCACGATGTTGTCCGGCATGCGCTCGCCGATCATCGAGAAGAAGCGGCGCGTCAGATAGGCCGAGCCCCATTTGCGGTCTGTGGTGCCGAGATAGAGACGGAAAAAGGCGTCCCAGACTCGTTCAGTCAGGTCCTTGCCGGTCAACAGCTCGATCTCGATGGCGCCGCCGGCCAGCGCCTCGCGCCGCTCCTTCTTGACCGCCTTGCGCTTGCGCGAATTGAGCGCGGCGAGATAGTCGTCGAAATCGCGGTAACCCTGGTTCGTCCAATGAAACTGCTGGCCGACCCGCTGCAGAAACCCGGCCTCGCCGAAGGCTGCGAAATCCTCGTCCTGGGGAAAATTGACGTGCAGCGAGGAGAGTTTGCGCTGGCGCGCCAGCTCGATCATCCCGGCGATCAGATGGCTCTTCGTCTCCGCGGCGGCCCCGGGCGCGACCAGGAGGCGGGGCCCCGGCACCGGGGTGAACGGTACGGCGCACAACAGCTTGGGATAATACCGGCTGCCCGAGCGCTCATAGGCATCGGCCCAGCCCCAATCGAAGATGTATTCGCCGTAGGAATGGTTTTTCAGATACATCGGCACGGCGCCGACGAGACGCCCGCCGCGTCCGGCAAACGTCAGGTGCTGTGGCGCCCAGCCGGTGCGCGCATTGGTCGAGCCGCTCTCCTCGAGCGCGTTCAGAAAGACGTGGCTGACTGTGGGGTTGATGTCGCCGGCACAGGCATCCCATGCCTCGGGCGCGATCTCGCCGATCGCATTGTGGATGCGCAGGGTGATGGTCTCGCCGCCGTCGTTCATTGCCGGAGTCCGCTCAGCCGATCTCGAAGGTGGCTTCGACCTCGACTGCGAGGCCGCCGGGCAACGAGTTCATCCCTACCGCGGCGCGCGCGTGACGGCCGATATCGCCGAACAATTCGACCATCAGCTGGGAGGCGCCGTTGACGACTTGCGGCATGTCGGTGAACTCCGGGGTGCAGTTGACAAACCCGCCGAGCCGCAGCACCCGGCGTACACGGTCGAGATCGCCGCCGCAGGCGGCGCGCAGATGCGCCAGGATGTTGAGCGCGCAGAGCCGCGCCGCCGCCTGGCCGTCGGCGATGGAGATCGCGGCGCCGAGCTTGCCGGCAAAGCGGCGCTCGCCGTTCCATTCGCAGATCTGGCCGGAGATGAAGACGATATTGCCGCAGATCGTAAACGGCACATAATTCGCCCAGGGCGCCGCCGGCTGCGGCAGTTCAATGCCGAGCTCCTTGAGCCGCGCCTCGATCTTCCCGCTCATCGCCTGTTCCCCTCGGCTCGAACTCGACGAGATTGCGTTGTCGCCGCGCTCCTCGCAACGACAATCCTCGGTGACCGTCGGCGTGCCGCGAAACGGCCGCATTTCGCTGCGTAACAAGGCAGGCCATGCGCAAGGTTTGGTTCGTCATCCTCTGCCTGATCTTCGCTCCGGGAGCAGCGTCGGCCGCGACTCTGGGCGATCCGGAAATCGGCTTCGCCGCCGACCGCACCCTCGTCATCGACGGGCGCACATATCAGGGCAAGATCTGGGCCATGCCGGGTCGCGAGCGCCACGAGCAGGCGATCCGGACCTTCCGGCCGATCTTCCTCTTGCGCACGGGCAGTCCGCTCGGCGAAGTCGTATTGCCGGAGCTCAAGACGATCGTCCAATTTGCGCTGCCGCCGGAATTGCGCATCCTCGACAACCCCGCGCTCAAAAAACACGCGCTCGGCCAGGAGACGGTCGACGGCATCGCCACGACCAAATACGCAATCGAGGAGACTGTACCGGAGGGCCGCGCGACCGGCACGCTGTGGCTCAGCCGCGATGGCATCCCGATGCGGCTCGACGGCAGCTTCACGCGGCAAAGCGGCAAGGTTTCGACGGTCCGCTGGGAACTGAGCCACGTCAGGATAGGGCCGCAGCCCGCAGCGTTGTTCGAGGCCCCGCCTGGATTTTCCAAACTGCCGCCGGAAGCGGTCGCCCCGCTCTTGGGCCTCAAGCTCAAATCGGCGAAGCACTGACCGAAGCGCGGGCGAGCGTCGTTGACTATGGCCCAATCGAACGCCGACGCTATTATCGCGATCCCCAAATGAAGGAGGAGCCCCCATGGCGAACGTACCCGGCGTCGTCACCGACCCCAGCCGCATCAAGGGCGGGGTGATCGCGCTGCCCAGCGGCAGCGGAACGATCGCAGCCTACGTCGCGCGGCCGCACGCGGCCGGCAGCTACCCCGGCATCGTTGTGATCCAGGAGGCATTCGGTCTCGTCGATCACATCTGCGATCTCGCCCGGCGCTTTGCCAATATCGGCTATAACGCAGTCGCGCCGGCGCTCTATTGGCGGCGTGGCGCGCCGAAGGATCCGGACGTCATGGAGCAGGTGTTTCCCGTGATGTTCGGTCTGCCCGACAGCGAGGCGCTGCAGGATCTCGAGGCGGCTGCCGGTTACCTCAACGCGATGCCCGGTGCGACCGGCAAGATCGGAGCGATCGGCTTCTGCTCCGGCGGCCGGCACACGCTCTTGTTCGCCTGCAACAGCAGCAAGGTCAATGCCGCGGTCGACTGCTGGGGCGGCTTCATCAATCGCGCGACGCCCGATGCCGAAACCACCGCGGCCCGGCCAAAGGCGCCTTTGGACATGGTCGGCCAGCTGCATTGCCCGCTGTTCGGGGTGTTCGGCGAAGAAGACCAGAACCCGCCGGTCGCGCTCGAAGCCGAGCTGAAGAAGCGCGGCGCCGCCGCGACGAAGGACGTGACGACAAAGATCTACAAAGGCGCCGGGCACGCCTTCCTCGCCGACTACCGGCCGAGCTACCGCGAGCCGGCGGCCAAGGAGCTGTGGGCCGACGCCACGGCGTTTTTCGGGAAGCATCTGAAATAAGCTTTCGTCCGCCCCAACTCCGGACACCCTCCCCCATCGAGGGGGAGGGCTGAGGGTATCAGGGCAAGTGCCTAGCCCAGTCCTGCCGGCAGCGCCTCGGCCTTTTTGAGATCGGGGGTGGCGAAGCCCTCGGTGAACCAGCCGTAGACCGGGCGAGGCCGTCAGCTCGGGGATTTGCCGAACATGATCCAGCCGCCGCTGCTGGGCGTGGTGAAGGCCGCCAGCGCGGTCTCTGCCCGAACCTTGACCTGGCGGGCGCCGGCGGTGCCGCGGAGCTGCTCGATGCTGTCCGTATACATGGCCGTGCGGCAGCGCCCGGTCCCCAGATTGCCGCCGCTCGAAGAGAACGGGTGCGGTCCCTCGACCCTGATGTCGCCGGCGTAAAACGCGAAGGCGTCGCCGCGCTTGACGCCGTGCCACTGGAAGGCCTCCAGGTAGAACTGCGTCATGATCGAATAGCCGTCGTAGGGATTGAAGATATCGACGTCGGCGGGGCCAAGCCCGGCGCCCTCGTACATTCGCCGGGCGGCGCGGTCGGTCCAGTCCTCGATCTCGTCCAAATCTTCCTGGGTGCTGCGCTTCCTGAAATTGTGCTGCGAGTGATTGAGCACATAGACCGGCGGCTGCTTCATGTCGCGGGCGCGCTCGGCGGTCGTGAAGAGATACGCGGCCGATGCATTGACCGGCCGGTCGCAGTCCCACAGCCGAAGTGGGTTGAGGACGTAGCGCGAATTGACGTAATCCGCGATGGTGAGCTGCTGTACCTGGTGGCTGGCATTGTACCCCCACGGCGTCAAGAGCCCGTTCCTGTGCTGGTTGACGACGAAGGGGGCGAGGTCGTCGTGCCTGCCGCCGTAGCGAAGGCAGTACTGGCCGTGCGGGAAGATGTTGATGAAATCGTTGCCGCCGTGATTGCCCCAGGGCGCCGTCCATTGGCGGGCGCCGCGGGCGTAGTCGTCGGCGTTCTCGCCGCCGCGGCGATAGCGGCCTTCGAGATTGCCGGTCGGGTAGATGACGAGACAGGTGTGGCACTGGCCGTCACCCACGGCCTGTGCCGCCATGCCCACCATTTCGCTGATGGTCGGCACTCCGGTCGGCGCAAATTTGACGTTGGGCAGGCGCAGCTGCGCGATGAGCCACTGCGCGTTGATGAGCGTGAGCCCCCACTCCGAATCGTAGGGCGGGGCGAAGTAGGGCCGGGGCGCCCACTGCGACGCCGAGCCGCCGCTGCCGCCGGCAATATGGCTGTCGCAGCAGATGACGCCGTCGATCTGATCCGGCGTCACGCCAGCTTCGTCCATCGCCTTTTGGCAGGCCAGGATCGAGTAGGCGCCGAGCGTCTTGTCCATCGAGACCTCGTCCCAGCGGCGGTCGACCGGCGAATGGCCGACCCCGGCGACGGCGACCTTGCCGCGGTGCTCCCATACGCCGAGCCCGTCCTTGTCTCGCCGCCACTGATACCCGGCTGATGCGGCCATGGTTCCACCTTTCCTCTATGCTCCGGCAGTGAAGGTCCTGTAGTTCCTGTAGTTGAGCGGCAGCGAAACCCATTGCTCGCGGCCGCTCTGATGGGTTTCGCGAGATGCTCAACCCATCCTACGCGACGACCCGCCACTCGTGGATGAGCTGGCCTGGGGCCACCTCCTCGAACGTCACCTCGACGGCGGCGCCCACCGGCGCCTTGTAGGGCGGGGTGCCCGGGAGGTTGGAATAGAAATTGACCCGCGGGTCGGCGTCCAGCGTCACCATTGCCAAATTATAGGGCTGATCGGGCATGCGCCGGTTGAGGCGGCCATCCTCGATCACGATCGAGGTCGCGATATGGCCTCTGCCCGCGACCTCTTTCCACGTCAGACCGGCGGCCGAGTTGCAGCCCTGGCAGGCCTGCTGCGGCGGGTATTGCAGCCTGTCGCAGTGAGCGCAGTGCTGCAGGACGAGCCGCCTTTCGTTGACGGCGTCCCAGAAGGGCTTGCTCAACGGGTCGGGAACGGGGATCAGCTTGGGCATGTCTCAATCGCACCCGTTAGTTGATAGAATTAAACACAGCGAACCCCCGCTGTCATTCCGGGCGACCCGGAGGGTCGGGGCGATAGCATTTGTCAGGTCCACTCCCTCCCCCTCGATGGGGGAGGGTAGGGGTGGGGGTGAACTTGCACGAAGGCGAACGGGCATCGGCGCGATCACCCCCTCCCAACCCTCCCCCATCGAGGGGGAGGGCATCAAGTGCAAGCGCCAGGCTACGAGGCCGAGCCCGGAAGTCATTTTGCAGATGTAGGAGCGCAAATGCGTGTCACCCCTCCCCCCGTCCGACCCACTGGCCGTAGACCGGGTACTGGCAGCAGATGAACTCGATATAGGCCGGGCGGCCCGAATTATTGACCTCGAGCGCCCGCTTGCAGGGCCGGGATGATTTCGGCGGGCTCCTTCACCCGCTCGGTGTGGAAGCCGAGGGCGCCGATCACCTTCGACATATCCACCTCGTCCGGTCCCAGCACCCGGTGGGTGAAGGGATCGTGTCCGGGCCCCCAGAAGCCGGGTCCATAACCCGCGAAGCCGCCATTGCTGATGTGGACGACCGTGATCCCCAGTTTCTCGCGCAAGAGAACCTCAAGGTTGCCGAGCATGTAGCCAAGGCCGGCTTCGCCGGTCACCGCCACCGATGCCCGGCCCGGAAACGCCTTCTTGGCGGCAATCGCGGCAGCCAGGCTGAAGCCGAGCGTCGAGACATTGCCCCAGCCCAAAAAGCCGCGCGGGATCAGCGTGTCGAAGACGGTGCTCAGCTGGTCGCGCGTGTTGCCGCTTTCGTGCGTCACGAACGAATTCTTCAGATCCAGCACCTCCATCAGATCGCCGTACACCCGATAGGGGTTGATCGGCGTCTCGCCGGAGTTCATGACCTGCCGGTATCTGGCGAGAGCCTCGTCGCGCGCCGCCCTCACTTCCGCCGCCACATTACCCGCATTCCGGCCGGCGCCGCCCGTGGCGCCAGATTTGCGGTCGGACACGACCTCGCGGAGCGCCTGCAAGGTCAGGCGCGCATCGCCGATGACGGCGTGCGCCGTCGGATACATCTTGTTGATGTGCAGCTCGTCGACGTTGCAGTGGATGATGGTCTTTGTCGCCGGATCGGGAATCCCGTGGCTGAAGCGGCCCGGCGACAGGCTCGTGCCGACGGCGAGGATGACGTCGCTCTTGTTCAGGTAATGCGCCACCTGATCGCCGCGCACGCCGACAAACAGCGGATGGTCCTCCGGGAACGCCCCTTTGGCCTTGAGGGTCGTCACCACCGCCGCATTCACCAGCTCCGCCAGCGCTTTTAACTCTTCCGAGGCGCCCGCGTAGATGACCCCCTCGCCGGCGTAGATCAGCGGGTTGCGGGCCAGGAGGAGCTGGTCGACGGCAGCGCGCACATCCGCCGGATCCGGCGCCGATTTCCAGCCCTTCACCGGACGGTAGGGGTCGGCGGTCTCGTCGTATGTGGCCGTGGCATTGGGAATAGCGAGGATCACGGGGCCCGGTCTGCCGCTGCGCAGCATCGTGAAGGCGCGGCGCATGAGTTCGGGCGTGCGCTCGGGCTTGTCGAGATAGCCGAACCACTTCGACACGGTCTTCATGGCCGATGCGACATCGTACTGGCTGTTGCCCGAGCTGCCGGCCGGCACGCCATCGGTGATGCACAGAACCGGCGAGCCATCCTCAAAGGCCTGCGCCATCCCGGCATAGGCGTACTGCATGCCGGCGGCATTGACGCCCCCTTGGAAGGTGCACACCCCGATTTTTGAGCCCGCGGTGATGCGCGAGAACGCGTCGGCGACCGCGACGGCGTAGCGGTCGTCGCGCATCATCAGCATCGGCACCCCTTCGCGCCCCAGCGCGTTGTTCACCCGGCAGACGGGGAAAGTTGAAACCCACCCCACACCCTCCGCTTTGAGAATGCGGACAATGCCGGTCGCGACATCGATCGTCATGGATGTGGTCCCCTTTGCATGGAGCCGAGCCGTCAGCCTCCGTGGGGCGCATTGAAGCATACAATATCAGCCGCGTCCCGTCTCCCAACTGCCTGATGCTGAGCGCTAACGGAACGCGAATTCCTGGTAACCGCCTTTGGCAACCTCGTCGGTCGTCCGCCGGAAATGCGCGCCGTTGCCATTGTAGCCCAAGACCCGGCGCACGGTCCGGCCCACCGTCGCAGCGTGCGGCGCGGGGTCTTCGAGGGCCTCATCCTCGAAGGCCTCATCGACGCGATTGCGGACGGACTGCGTGGGCCCGATCTTCAACGAAGACTCGACGAACTCGGCGCCCACAAAAAGGAGCTTGAGGCGCGACTAGACGCTCCCGCGCCGCCGCCGGTGCGGCCGCACCCGAACCCGGCCGTACTCTATCGCGAGAAGGTGGCGGAATTGCACACGGTGCCGGCCGACCCCAAGCTGCAGACCGAGGCGCTAGAGGTGATCCGAGGGCTCATTGAGCGTGTCGAACTGCACCCGGCCGAGGAAGGGTTCCGGATTCGGTAAAGGTGGTTGCGGGGGCCTGCAACCAATTTTATCTACTCTTTGCAGTTCAAGGACTTAGGCCGATGCTGGTGCCCATTGCCGGGCTTATGGCACGATAGAGCCCATGCCGAGCCGCGACCTCGCGGCCCTTCTTCCATCTTCCTACCTGCGGTGATTTTGCCAAGCTGAATGATAGAAATATTTAGCGCGCTACCCGCAACGGGATCAGGATTTCCCTTTCGTGTTCGTGATGGGTGACGGCGCTCCTGACGCGCAGCAAGTCGCTCCGGGTAATGATGCCCGACAGCGTACCATCCTGCCGATGCAGGATGGGGATGCAGCCGACGCCGCGCTTGAGCATTCGGTCTGCCAATGTACCCGCGGATTTATCCCCATAGCCGGAAACCAGACTGACGCCGAGAACCTGCATGCCGAGCGTTGCTTCCGGTGGCCAGCCTTTCACCACCCACTCCAGTACATCGGCTTTGGTCACCATACCTGACAGCTTTTTATCGTCGGTGATCACCGGATAGGCCTTGTGCCTGTGTGTCGCGCCGGAAGATGTGAAAAAAGCCACCACATCTGCAACCGGCATGGAGGCGGGAAGCGTTTCGGCGGGATGCTTCAAAATCTCAGCGGCCCGGGTGGTTTCAAAGGGATCGACGATGTATTCGCGGAAAATGTGATGGCCACGACGGGCCACCTTCTCGGTCAGGATCGAGCGCTTGAGCAACAACACGGTCGTTCCCTGTGCCGCCACACAGGCGACCGCGAGGGGGAGCAGCGCATCCGTATTGTGGGTCAGCTCGAATGCGAAAATCATGGCCGTCAGCGGCGCTCTCATGGTGCCCCCCATGACGGCGGCCATGGCGATCAGCGACCAGAAGGCGGGCGTGCCGAACGGAATGACGATGCTGACCAATGCGCCTACGGCGCCGCCCATGATCAGGAGCGGCGCCAGAACGCCGCCCGAGGTGCCTGAGCCCAGCGCGATCGACCAGATCAGGGCCTTGACCGTCAACAGGCGCAGCGCCGGCTCTCCCGTCATCGTGCCGTTGAGGAGATCGGCGATATTATCGTAGCCGACACCCAGAGCCCGCGGCTCGATCAAGCCGCCGAGGCCGATGGCAAAGCCGCCGATCACCGGCCACCACATCCAGTGGATAGGCAGTTTCTGAAAGAAATCCTCGCACCTGTAGACCATCTGGGTCAGCAGGCCGGAAAACAGCCCGGAAAAAATCCCCAATGCGACGCAGACAAGGAGAGTCAAAGGCATGAACGGAACAGCCGTACTCGTCATCGGAAACAGAATGCCGCCACCGATCAGGAATGGCCGCCATGCCGCCGCCACGGCAGAGGCGATGCTGACCGGAATGAAGCTGCGGGGTTTCCATTCGAAGAGCAGCAACTCGACCGACAGCAGGATGGCGGCGATGGGTGAATTGAACGTCGCGCTCATGCCGGCCGCAGCGCCCGCGACGAGCAAGGTTTTTCGTTCGGCGGAACTCATATGAAACAATTGCGCGAAGATCGAGCCCAACGCGCCGCCGGTCATGATGATCGGTCCTTCTGCGCCGAACGGCCCGCCCGTTCCGATCGAGATGGCGGAGGACAGAGGTTTCAGAAGAGCGACCTTTGGCTGAATGCGGCTTTTGCCGATCAGGATGGCTTCGATCGCTTCGGGGATTCCATGGCCGCGTATTTTCTCCGACCCAAAACGCGCCATCAGGCCGATCACGAAGCACCCCCCCACAGGGATCAGAACAGATGTCCAGCCCAGCGGACGGCTGGAGATAATGACCGGACTGGCGCTGAGCTGGCCGAAGTAGCAAAGGCTTGTCACCAGATTGATCAGATGCTGAAGCAGCCACGCAGCACCCGCGCCAAACGTGCCGACGACAACGGCCATGACGACCAGCAAAGGCAGGCGCCGGTTTGCACTGAAATCACGCAGGTCATGGGAAGAGGAGGACGATGATTTCTTATCAAAGAACATTGATTGCTGTCTCCGCAGCATTATTTATTTCATGGCGCGTGTGGTTTTTTAAAGGAGAAACCGCGCTATTGTAATTTTTCTACCGCGATCGACTTATTCATTTTCAATAATCAAATATTCGCGCGCGCTGTAAGCTTGCTGTCAGGCGGGACGTTGTAATCTGGTGAGTCCGCGATCAAGCAACCTAATCGCCGGCCTGCTCCTTCGAAGCCTTGAGTGCTGTCCGCAACGCCTTCATCTCCTCGAAGCGACGAGTCACATCGCGCATTATGGCTCCGATACCGATCATGGTGCCCGACTTGTCGCGGAACGGAATGATGGAGAACTCGACCGAGATGCGGGCTCCATCCCGGCGCACGGCCGGCACTGAGAGAAGGTCGCTGGCGGCATAGCGGGTCTGACCGCTGCGCATGGTCTGCGCGTAGCCATGCCAGTGCCGGGCTCGCAAGCCTTCCGGGATAATGATGTCGAGCGATTGCCCGATGGCTTCTTGCGGGCTGAAGCCGAAAATCCGCTGGCAGCCACCGTTCCAAATGCGTATCACGCCGTCCTGGTCGGCATAGAGCACACCGTCGGGGGCCTCGGCAACGATACGGCGTCCGAACTCGGCGTTATCCACGATCGGCCTCGCGGCGAAATTGATAGAAGAGCGTGATCAGCGACAGCACCATCAGCACGCTGGCAAACGGCGTGCGGACCCACAGGAAAACGTGTCGTAGCCCTCTTTGTTAATTACGTCAGACACAGTCTGCTTTAGCCCATACCCATGTGATTGTTTTCTTCACAAGATAGCTCCCAAGATCGCACCTCAGCGGTTCGGACTCCTTCGCGAACGAACGGATCGTTTTCAGAAATTTGTTTTGCTTCATCAAAACTCGATGCCTTAATGATCAGCATCCCGCCCTTGTGGTTCGTAAACGGGCCACCCATCACGAATTTTCCTTGTTTATCGAGTTCCCTGAGAAAAGCTATATGAGCCCGGACCAGCGGCTCCGAGGTGGTGGTTCCCTCAACCGTGTTAAGAAGAATGACAAAACGACTGAACTCTGAATGCATTTATGAATTTTGGCCCCTTCCCCTTGATCTCCGGCGCGGCGATAACGGCCGTGTTACTCCGCCCCTTTGAACCGGCTTTTTGGGCTTGTTTGCGGTTGCTATGGCCTCACCACCTTCCTCATGAGAACGAAAGCGTGTTGAGCGATCAACGAGATCAACCATGTGCTCTGCCGCGTGGATCGTGAGCGGATGAGGGGTGAAGCCCGGCCTCGGGGAAATGTAATCGGCCATTTCCCGGATGAGTTGGAGTTGATGATCTGGCGCGGTGGCGAGAAGTGAGATCAGGACGTTCTCCAAGGCAATGACACGCACCCGAAGCGCCACGATTTCGGCGTTCGTCATTTCCGGAATGTCCGTCTGCTCCGCACTCTCGGCACGGGGCAAATCGATGGGGATCGTCTTACCACCTTCGTTTTCCCACCGAGCCAGAGCACGCTGGCGTAGCACCAAGTCATCGGGCGGATCGGGAGATTGGATTGGCATGTGAAGTCCTGACAAATCTGTGTGAATTACTGGAAACTGTTAGCATCTTGACGAGGCAGTGTTGTTTTTCGCCGGAGCATTTGATTCATCTCCTATCATGCATTCACCTCACCGATACCCGATGCCCATGACGTAATCACGCATAAGCGCCGCCTCGTGCTCCGATCCCTCCAGAAGAACGAGAAGAGCATCCCGTGCGTTGATCACGCCCAACGGTCTGAGATCGTCGCCCACGATAGGGACGTGCAAAAGCTTCCGCTCTTTCATGATCGACCAGACATCATGCAGCAGGTCGCCCGGGCGGCAGTAGGTAACATCCTTGGTCATCACCGTCGCCGCAGCAGCGGTGCAACCACAGCCCTGGCAAAAAGCCATCTGGCGAACAACATCTGTTCTGGTGACGATACCCACCATCGCGCCGCCCTTGTCGCAGACAACGACAAGATTGATGTGCCTGCCATCGAGAAACTTGGCGGCCTCCACCAGCGGAGCGTCGTCCCTGACCGTAACAAGACGTTCCCGTGCCACAGGCACTATTTTTTCGACGCGTATCATATTTTCTATCCCTCCTATCGATCGTTGGCTCAGGCTCACCCGCCGAAAGCAATGCGTAATGTGGCGATGATGCCGGCGGCGGCCAGCGCAAAACATCCGAGGTGGATCACAACCACCGTCGGCATTTTGATACGATCGGTGTGAACGTAATCCTCAACCACCACCTGAAGACCAAGCGCCATGTGATAGAAGAGCGCGATCAGCAGCAGCACCATCAGCACGGTGGTGAACGGTGTGCGGAGCCACAGGATGAAAGCGCCGTAGTCGCTTCTGGTGCGTGCGATCAGCGAGGCGGCGAACCACAATGTCAGCGGGACCAGCGCCAGCGCCGTCACGCGCTGCATCCACCAGTGTCCAACGCCCTCGCGAGCGGAGCCGAGACCTTGCGTACGGTCGAATGGGGATCGCAACTGTCGCGCCATTGGAGCTATCCCTTCATTCCGATGCTGATGATCCATGCGAGCAGCGTGAGGCCGATACTGATGGCCACGACCGCCCATCCGGAGGCGTAGATCGTCTGGAGATCGAAGCCGTAGCCCGCGTCCCAAAGGAGATGCCGAATGCCGTTGCAGAGGTGAAAAAAGAGGGAGAACGTCCACCCCAGCAGCAAGAGAAGCCCCAGCCAAGAGGCAAGAAAGCCATGGAGCGTTGTGTAGGTGGACGGTCCCGCCGCCGCTGCAATGAGCCAGCAAACGAGCAAGGGAGAACCGATACTCAGCGCGATGCCTGTCAGTCGATGCGTGATCGAGAGCACCGAGGTAAGCTGGGGCCTGTAAATCTGAAGGTCGGGAGAGAGCGGTCGCTCGTTTCTAGCCATCGGGTTCAACTCCTGCGCTCGGCGATCATTTTCTTGATCGAGGCAATCGCCTTGCCGGGATTCAGTCCCTTCGGGCAGGTGCGAGTACAATTGAGGATCGTGTGGCACCGATAGAGCCGGAATGGGTCTTCAAGATTGTCGAGACGCTCGCCGGTGGCGTCATCCCGGCTGTCGGCGAGCCAGCGCCAAGCTTGAAGAAGCACGGCAGGCCCGAGGAAGCGATTGCCGTTCCACCAATGGCTCGGACATCCCGCCGTGCAACAGAAGCACAGGATGCACGCCGCCGGACCCTTGCCGTCCTCGCCGTTCAGCGCTTCGGCCTCTTCAGGGCTTTGCAGGCGCTCGCGCTCCGGCGCGGTGGTTTCGGTTTTCAGCCATGGTTCGATCAGGGCGTATTGCGCATAAAGATGCGTCAGGTCAGGCACCAAATCCTTGACGACTCTTAGATGATTGAGCGGATAGATCGTCGCGGGCTCGGCCGTGTCGGCGATAAACCTCGTGCAGGCCAGCCAGTTCGTGCCGTCGATATTCATCGAACATGAACCACAGACGCCTTCGCGGCAGGATCGGCGGAAGGTTAGGGTCGAGTCGATCTCGTCCTTGATCTTGATGAGCGCGTCGAGAACCATCGGCCCGCAGGAATCGAGATCGACCTCGTAGGTGTCGATCCGGGGATTCTTGCCCGAACTCCGGGTCGTAGCGGTAAATCTCGAATTTTCTGATGCGTGTCGCGCCAGCAGGCGCGGGCCAGGTCTTGCCGCGCTCGATTCGCGACGAAGGCGACACCCCGAAATTTCTCGGCACCGGGAACCGCTTCAGCAGGGTGACGCTGGGTAGTTGACTGGAGGATTTTATCAGCATCGCTTTTCCTTCCTTGCGCTTCGAATCATCCACCCGGACCCGTGGGAAGCAAACTTCACTAGGCTTTTGACCCTCCCCCTTCTCTCCAGCGCCGCCATGGCGGCAATGCTACTCCGCCGCAGTCACCCTCGGTTCACGCGCTCCATACGATCCGGGAATCAGCCGCTCGATGAACTGCGGAAACAGCGGCCGGAGCTTGACGACGAAATCCCACGCCATCAGCAGGGCGCCCAGCGCGAAGACGACATCGCCGGGAAACCGCATCCACTGCCAAAAGGTGGTGGTATCATAGAATTCCTGACTCCGGGCATAGGCGAGACCATGCTCATAGACCGCATCCAGTTGCGGCCAGCCGATGGGAAAGAAGTTGAGGAGAATCCACAGCACGAGGCCGCCGTTGTAGAGCCAGAAGGCGGCCCTCCCCAGTTTCTCCCCGAACGGGTAGCGGTCGGCGGCGACATAGCGCAGGCAGAAATAAATCAGGCCGATACCCAGCAGCCCGAAAGCGCCGAACAAGGCGGTATGGGCGTGATTGAGGGTGAGGAAGGTGCCGTGCTCGTAGTAATTGACCAGCGGCGCGTTGAGCGTGCCGCCGCCGAAGACGCCCGCGCCGACGAAGTTCCAAAAGGCCGCGCCGACGATATAGAGGTAGGCAAGACCGTATTTGAATTCCGCAGTCGTCTTGATGAGCCGGTGGTTCTGGATCGCTTCCAGAATCAGCAGCACCAGCGGCAGGACTTCGATAAACGAGAACATGGTGCCGAGCGGAACCCACATGCCCGGCTCCCCGGCCCAGTAGAGATGATGCCCGGTGCCCAGCACGCCGCCGAGGAAAATAAGAATCAGTTCCAGATAGACCGAGCGCTCCGCGAGTTTGCGCGAGACCAGCCCCGTTGCCATCAGGAGATAGGCGCTGATGGCGGCGGCGAAGAACTCGAAGGATTGCTCGACCCAGAGATGGACAACCCACCAGCGCCAGAAGTCGGTGATGGTGAATGATTTTTCTATCCCGGTGAGCGGGATCATCCCGAAGACATAGAGCAACGCGATGTTGATCGTGGCGGCCCAGATCAGAATTCTCAAGCCTGATATGTCCCGACCAGAATTGGCGTGTCGCGTCCCGCAGCATGACAGGAGTCGGCCAGAGGGCGCGGAAGACCAGAGCGCTCCAGATCACCAGTCCGGCAAAAAATCCGATCTGCCAGAAACGGCCGAGCTGAATATAGGACAGGCCCTGATTGCCGAACCAGAACCATCCGTCCTTGATGTAGCCCATGATGCCGAGATAGTTGCCGGCGAGAGCGCCGACGACGATAAAAAGCGTCACCCAGAACAGAAGATCGACCAGAAACCCTTGACCCTTGGCCTCATGTCCGCTGATGGCGGGCGCCAGAAACAACGCGGCGCCGATCCATGACAGGCCGATCCAGACGATCGGAGTTCTGGATATGCACATCGCGCAAAAAATTGAAGGGCAGGATGCTGTCGATCTTGATGCCATAGAAGCTGGCGCGATCCGAATAATAATGTGCCATGATCGCGCCCACGAGAATCTGCAACAAGAACACCGCCGCGACGACGAGAAAATACTTGCCGACCTTGCGCTGGCTGGCCGTCAGCGGCCGGAACGACGCGAGCACCGGGTCCATCGGTGCGTTGTCGGGATCGTTCAGGTAGTACTCGTAGATGAACAGCACGGCGCCGAAGGCGAAGAACGTGAAACAGAAGCTGATCCAGGTCCACTCGAAGGTGCTGGTGGTCGGCGTATTGCCGACCAGCGGCTCGAACGGCCAGTTCTGGGTCCATGAAGCTTGCGAGCCCGGTCGCCGCGCGACGGTCGTCAGCGAGGAATAAATCAGAAAATCGGCGGTCTGATTCGCGCTCTGCTGATCGAGGGCATAAGCCTTGGTCCAGCCCTTGGCAAAGTCATGCCGGAGCAATTCGTCGGCAATCCGCCCCTGCAGGACGGTAATGGCGCCGGCCAGCGCGTCGGGGATCACGGCCACCTGTTTGCTCAAATCCACGCCTTGAAGATCGGCCTGCATGGCCGCCTTGACGCCGGCCGCTTGTTCCGGCGCGAGGTCGGCCAGCTTCTTGTTGTGCTCGGCCTTGGCGATGTTGTCTTCGGTCAGCGTGGCGAGCCGCACGAGGTTTTGGGCCGTGTAATCCTCACCGAAGTAAGAGCCCATGCGGTAGAGGCTGCCGTAATCCATCAGGTCGGCCTTCTGAAAGCCGCCTTTGCCGGCCTGAATATCGGCAGCCGTCATCAGAACGGCGCCTTTGGCGGTGACAAACCGGTCGGGGAATGGCGGCGCGGTCTCGTAGGTCACCACCGTGGTCCAGCCGAGAGTTGCGAACGTCGCGACGGCGACAGCGAGCAATATCCACTTGAGGACGTTGCTGACCGCATCCTCGCCTGTCTGATCCGCAACGCTCGCTTTCATCGCTGGCACATTCCCTTCGCTGAATTCTTTAAGGCCCCTTGGAGGAGGCTGCTTAAAGATGTATATTCAATACATCTTTATGATACAAGGCCCGTTTGGTGGCATTCCTGAATGCGATGACATGCCGACAGGCTCGCTGTGCGGAACGGCCCGATCGCATGAGCTGCGCTGGAGAGAACCGCGATGCGCCTTAAAACCTACACCGACTACACCTTGCGCGTTCTCATCCGTCTTGCCGTCCAACCCGATGGCCTCGCGACCATCGCCGACATCGCGAATGGTTATGGCATATCCGAGAATCACCTGATGAAGGTGGTCCATCAGCTTGGCCTCGCCGGTTATGTCGAGACCGTGCGGGGAAGAAACGGTGGGCTCAGGCTCGCCAGACCGCCTGCTGAGATCAATATCGGCGAGGTCGTCCGACGGATGGAACCGGATTTGGATATCGTTCGGTGCTTCAACGCGTCCGGCGCCTGCATCATCCAGCCGGCCTGTATTCTCAAGGGCGCGCTCGATGAAGCTCTCGACGCGTTCCTCGCCGTGCTGGATCGCTATACGCTCGCCGACCTTACGAAGGCGCCGCGCAAACTCCTCTCCATGTTCCCCGTCGAGACAACGAGGACGGCATGAGCCGGGCAAGCGACCCCAATTCCATCGCACAAGCCGCCGAGGAAAAGCGCCTCCGCCGCGCACGGCTGCCGGCGGTGCTCGATTACGCCTTCCGCCCGATGTTTCTCGCCGCGGGGAGCTGGGCGGTTATCGCGCTCGCGCTTTGGCTCGCTATGTTCTTCGGATACGTGCAATTGCCGACGCGGTTCGATCCGCTGGCGTGGCATATACACGAAATGCTGTTCGGTTTTGTCATGGCGGCGGTGGCCGGTTTCCTGCTGACCGCGATTCCCAACTGGACCGGCCGGCTGCCGGTGCGCGGGCTTCGCCTCGCCATGCTTGCGGCGCTCTGGCTGCTCGGGCGTCTTGCCTGTCTGATTTCGGCGGACCTTCCCGCGTGGCTGGCGGTCGTCGCTGATCTGGCGTTTCCCACCGCGCTCCTTGCCGTCGCCGCCCGTGAAATCATCGCCGGGCGCAACTGGCGCAACCTGCCGATGACCGCACCGCTAGCGCTCTTCATCATCGCCGATCTGCTGATGCACCTCGAATCGCTCGGTGTATCCGTGCCCACGGGGCTCGGCTGGCGTCTCGCCGTCGGCGCGCCCATCGTGCTGATCTCGGTCATTGGCGGGCGCATCATTCCCAGTTTCACGCGCAACTGGCTGTTCAAGCGCAAGAGTCCTCGTCTTCCCTCGCCTCAGAACATGCTGGATACCGCCGCCGTCGGTGTGCTTGCCGCCGCCCTCATCCTGTGGGCATTTCTCCCCGAGCATCGCCTGACCGGCGCACTCCTGATCGCCGCCGCCTTGCTCAATGCCGTGCGGCTCGGCCGCTGGGCAGGCATAGCGAGTTGGCCGGAGCCGCTGCTCTTCATCCTGCACATCGGCTATGGCTGGGTGGCTGTCAGCATGGCTTTGCTCGGACTGTCCATCTTTGACATCGGCGTTCCGGTCGCTTCGGCGATCCACGCGCTGACGGCGGGTGCTACCGCCGTGATGATCCTCGCGGTCATGCCGCGCGTTACGCTCGGGCATACCGGGCGTGAGCTGACGGCCAACCGCGCCACGATCGCCGTCTTTGTTCTTATCAACGCCGCCGCCATCATCCGCGTCTGCGCCTCCTGGCACACGGAATTCATAACGATCCTGCTTCTCATCGCGGGCGCGTGCTGGATCGCGGCATTCGTACTGTTCGAGATCATCTATGGCCCGATGTTGCTGACGCGCCGGCCCGTATCGTGAGCAAACAGCCGTCCCCGCAGAGCGTACAGTGGCCGGACGGCGCTATCTTCACCGTCGGGCATTCGACCCTGCCTATAGAACAATTCATCGTGCTGCTGCACGCCTACGGCATCCAATGCCTCGCCGACATCCGCACGGTGCCGCGTTCCCGTCATAACCCGCAATTCAACGGCGATGCGCTTGGCGTTGCGCTGAAACATGAAAAAATCGAATACGTCCCCTTATCCACGCTCGGCGGCTTGCGGCGCCCGCGCAAGGATTCGCCAAACACCGGCTGGCGCAATGACAGTTTTCGCGGGTACGCCGATTACATGCAAACCAGAGCCTTCGAGGAAGGACTCGAAACGCTCATCGAAATGAGCCGGGCAGAACGAACCGCCATCATGTGCGCGGAAGCGGTGCCGTGGCGGTGCCATCGTTCTCTGGTGGCCGACGCGCTGGGTGTGCGCGGCATTCCGGTGGTCGAAATCCTGTCCGAGATCAGTTACCGCGATCACAAGCTGACGCCCTTCGCCCGCGTGGAGGGAACGACGATCACCTATCCGCCCGAGCAAGCTTCATTGCTGTAAGAAATTGCGTTGCCGTAAGTACCTGCGATTTCTGGCAGGGGGCGGCGCTTCCGCCTGCCGGGAGGCGGCGATAGGAGCCAATGCCCCGTTGGTCTATGATTGCGCCTCTACCGTGCCAGAGCCGCACCATGCCGCTTCCAGACGACCGCAATATCCTGAAGCTTGGCCCGCCCCGGTATCCCGGCCAGGTCGAGATTACCCCCGCGATGGTCGAGAGCGTGCGCCAGCGCATCGAGGACGCGGACGGCATCCTCACTGTCTGGGCGGTGCTGGAAGAAGATGTCTATGAAACGCAATTCGGCGACGGCTTCTACCTGCATGTGCATGGCCTCGCGCTGAACAGCGCGGACGCCCATCGGCTCGCTGCGCTTGGGGGCGGCGATTCCAAATTGGTGAAATGGCATGTGCGCAGCTACCGGCTCGGTCTGGAAAACGATCTCCCGGTCTTCACGGCGCTGTGGCGTCCCGAGGAAGAATTCAGGATCGGCGATTTCGTCGCCATCCTCTGCGAAATCCCGCCCGGCGGCACGGCGTCAAAGCTGCTAACGGGAACGGGCCGTCGCAAGGACGGCCCGTTCGTCTCACTTCCCTGAGCGCTTGGCGGGCATCAAAGGCGCGAGCTTCACATCCTTGGCGGGATGGAACGGCAGGATGTCGCCTTTGCGGAACGGGCGGCTCAACAGGTCAAGCGCGCGCATGACGGCGGGATCGTCGAACAGACCGGCGTCGCTGGCGAGCGAACCGACGACCTGATAGGCCTCGGCGCAGCGGTTTCGCAGCGTCTCCAGCGCCGCCGCAATCCGCTCCGCCTCGGCCGCCTCCAGCGTCAGGCGTCCCGTCTTGATGCGCTTGCGCAATTCGCCGGCCAGCTTTTCGGGATCGGGTTTGCGCATGGCCGGGATCGTCGCATACGAATACGGGCCGTCGCAAGGACGGCCCGCTGCTGTCGCTTCCCTGAAAACAATAAGCGGCGCGGCTGACAACAGGTCAGCCGCGCCGTGTCATTGATCGGCGATCAATCCTCGTCGGTCACTTCGTCATCGGACTCCGGCTCAATCTCGACCTCGGCGGGCGCGTTCGCATCGACAGCCGGAAACAGCATGGCCTCGGGCAGCCAGTCCCGCGCCTTTTGATCTGCCGGATCGGTATCGGTCCTTGTGTTGTGAAAGTATCGCGTCAATCCGTTGACCAGATCGGCCTTCTTGTATGTGGACAACTGACCGGCTGCCTCCGCAAAACCGCATTCGACCGCGATAACCACGAGCTGCTCACGGGTCCGCTTGGAAAAGAACGAAGCATCGGGACGCCAGTGATTGCGCATGTCCACGCTCAAATCACGCCACGCGGTTGAACAGGCTGTCCCTCGCATCGAGCCTCTGACAATCCGACTGGCCGAAGTTCAGCGCAATCAGCAACGCCTCAAGCTGGTCGAGATCATGATCGCTCAACCCCCTCACGGCCTCGTAGAGTTGGAGAGCCGTGGCAAGGCTGGGCGGAAACTGCGTCCACACCGACTCGCCTTCGGAGAGGACGAAGCCGAGTTTGTCCGCAAAGTGCCGCACCTTCCCCTCAAGCACGGCATAAGCGCTCTGCGGTTCCGCCTCCTTCGCCAATGATATGACGGCCTCGTGCGGATCAAGGTGCATGAGACGGTCCACGACCGAAACCTCCCTCACCTTGCGCGGGCTGGCGAGAAGCATCTCCTGCACGGCGGCGGTCTTGTGATGGGCGATGTAGGCACACAGCGATTTGGGATAGGCGGCTTTCACCTTCACCGGGGCGACCGGGTTCTCCGCAATCGCCTTGGCGGTTTCCTTCTCGATCCTTACCCTTGCCAGACCTTCCCTGATCTCGACGCGGCCCGAAGGGGCGAGATTGATGAGGACGCCGCCTTTCTGGTTCTTCCGCGCCTTGCGGTACTGCCACTCGGGAATATGCCAGCCTTGCGTCAATTCCACCCATGCGGCGGAGTCCTCGTGATGCTTCACAAGCTGCGCCACGGCCTCCTTCTTGAATTGAGCGCGGGCCGCGACCTTCGCGTCCCTTCAACCCTGACTTCCTTTGGAAAGACGGGTGCGCCTGCACCCGGTTGCCCCTCGGCGAGAGCGGGTGGGTCACGACCCCCTTCAGCGAATTTCCCCGAGCAGCCTGTTGGCGATCTCCTCGCGCGCCGCCAGCACATCTTCCTTCGCGCATGTGTTCGTCCCGATAATGGCGGAAATCACCGATTGCCAGATACTCTTCGGCCATTGCCCATAGGCGTCCGGGTATTTCGCCAGCATGTCGCTTTCGACATCGGCATGGAACTGCTCGATCAGCGTTGCCAGCACGGCGGGGTTGCCGTCGGCGGCGGGATTTTTGCGGTCGCCCACCGTTTTGCGGTAGAAATCCGTCCAGCGTTTTTCAAGCTCGTCGAGCGACCTGTCTTCCTGATCCCGCTTGCGGTCGTGCTGAACGGCGGTGTGCTCAAGCCCGTATATCCACGCGTATTTTTTCTTCAATTCGTCCGGCACCGTGATCTGGCCGCTGAGAATATGTTTGCCGATCTCGCGGAACGCGCCGTGCATGGCAAGCTGGGCCAGCCCGCTGGGCAATATCGGCAGCGGCTTGTAGCCGACACGCATTGCCTGATAGAGGCTGATGATACCCTGAACATAAGCATCCATCGCGACAAGGGTGACAGGATTTGCGGCGAGGATTTCAACGTCGCGCTCGGTGAATTTGTCGCGTTCCCGCCCGTCGGGGCCGGGACCGAGGTCGGGGGCCGGAAAGCCGTCCGGGTTGTTTTCCCAGCGCGCGTCCGGGTTGTCCGCGTCGAAGATGCTGCGCGACTCTTTATAAAGCCGGTGGGTCATCGTCATCCCTCCGCCTGAGCCTATCGCATCCGGGGTCAGCGCGCGAGATTCCGGGTGCAGCGGCTGTGCCTCTCCTACGCTGCGGATGATCTCCAGATTGACGCGGCACGCTTTGCCGCCGAGACCGGCTGGCGCTGCGCTCCATCTCTTCCCGAACCTGTCGTCTCAGGCCGCATTTTTCAATGCGCTGAAGGTTTAGCCGCGCTGCCTGTGCAGCCGCGTGGTCGATTTTCTTCCTCTTCCTGTCCTTCTCCGCGCCCGCCGTCCATGGCGGGCCGTCTGCTGCTGATTCTGCCTGTGGGACCGCATGACGGCCCTGATGGTCGGGGCCGCGAGGACAACAGAGGAGAAAATCCATGTCCACGGTCTACACTATGTCAGCACTTCTACACCTCAGCGATCGCCAACTGCGAGCCCTGCTCTGCAAGGCCCGGTACGATCTGGATTGCAGCACACCCGGCTCGTACGAACGCCGCGATGCGCTGCTCAATCTGGAGAACATCAGGCGCGTTCTCGCCAATCGGCTGATGCGCCCCCGGCCGCCGGGTTGCTGAACCCCGCGGCTCGCCGGCACTGCGGAAACGCAGTGCCGGTTTTGGCTGTTATGGCGCCCTTCGTGGACCGCAGTGAATTCTATAAGCTCCATTGCGACCCCACCAACAACGGTGCCATCAGATGTCCGAGCGGAAGCAAAAAAGGAATGCGAAGAAGCCCGGTCCGAAGGCGCGAACAACTGGCGCAAAGGTTCATGCTTCATGGTGCGACGTAACGGCAGACGCCGACGGCGCATTTGACGATCTTGTCGTCAAGGACGGCGCGGCAATTCATATCGAGCAGATGGACACGGGCTCCTGGTGGATCGGTATCTACAAGGATGACCAGCGGCAGGTCGTCTGGTTCGACAGCGATAGTCCGATCCGCGCCCGGACAGAGCGGGATACCTGATCCGGCGGCCAGCGGGCCGCTCCCCATGATCGTGTGGTCAGGCGCCCAGCCGGCGCGAGGATGCCGCGAGGAAAGCTTGCCCGGCCCTGTGAGACCGTGCAGGCATGAGCAAGGGCCAACAACAGCGGCAGGCAAAAAAGGCGCGGGACGTTGCCGCCGCGCCCGATGCGCTGCTGGTCGAGCTGGTAAAGCTGCTTGCCCGCGCCGCCGCAGAGAGAGATTATATTCGACTCTGCCGCAAGGATTCCGAAGGAAAGGCAACCGGGCGGCAGGGCGTATAGGAAAGACCCTCCCATGACGACCGCCGCCATCTACGCCCGCTATTCCTCCGATCTGCAACGCGACGCCTCGATCGAGGATCAAATTCGCCTGTGCAAGGAGCGCGCGAAGCGCGAGGGCTGGCGCGTCGTCAACTGCTACACCGATCATGCGATCTCGGGCGCCAGCCTGATCCGGCCGGGGATGCAGATGCTGTTGCAGGATGCGCAGGCGGCCAAGTTCGATGTGATCGTTGCCGAAGCCATCGACCGGCTGTCGCGCGACCAAGAGGATATCGCCCATATCTACAAGCGCACGCGCTTTGCCGGCGTGCGGATCGTCACGCTCTCCGAAGGCGACGTGAACGAGCTGCATATCGGCTTGAAGGGCACGATGGGCGCGCTCTTCCTGAAAGACCTTGCCGACAAGACGCGCCGCGGCCTGCGCGGGCGCGTCGAGGCGGGCAAGTCGGGCGGCGGAAACTCCTTCGGCTATGACGTGGTGCGGCGGCTCGATGATGAGGGCCTGCCGGTGCGCGGCGAGCGCAAGATCAATGCCGCACAGGCCGGAATCGTCCGGCGCATATTCAACGATTACGCGGCGGGCAAGGCGCCGCAGGCGATTGCCAAGCAACTGAACAAGGAGGCCGTCCCCGGCCCCTCCGGCACGGATTGGGGACCGAGCACGATCCACGGCAACCCGGATCGCGGCACCGGCATCCTCAACAACGAGCTTTATGTCGGCAAGCTGGTCTGGAACCGGCTGCGCTACATCAAGGACCCGGAAACGGGAAAGCGCGTTTCTCGCCCGAACCCGGAGTCCGAAGGGATCACGCAGGACGTGCCCGAGCTGCGGATCATCGCCGATGATCTGTGGCAGGCGGTGAAGGCGCGGCAAAAGTCGCTGCGCAGCACGCGCACGGGCAAGAAGTCATCCGGCTATTGGGACCGTCGCCGCCCGCATTATCTCTTCTCTGGCCTTATGCGCTGCGGGTGCTGCGGGGGTGGGTTCGTCGTCCTCAATGCCGAGCGGATCGGCTGCGCGAACGCGCGCAACAAGGGGACCTGCGACAACCGCCATACCATCCGCCGCGATGCGCTCGAAGCCACGGTGTTAGAAGGCTTGCAGAGTCGTCTCATGGACCCGGCGCTGTGCGATGAATTCTGCAAGGAGTACACGCGCCACACGAACCGGCTGCGTAGCGAGGGCAACGCGAAGCACAAGGTTGACCGGGCCGCGCTCGTGAAGATCGAGCGCGAACTCGACCGGTTGGTACAGGCGCTGATGGACGGGGTGCCGGCGAGCCGCGTCAAGGACAAGATGACGGACCTTGAGAACCGCAAGGCGGAAACCGAAGCGCGGATCAGGGACGCAACGGATAATCCGGTCCTCATTCATCCGAACATGGCGAACTACTACCGGGACCAGATCGCGCAGCTCCGCGAGGCGCTGGGCGATGAACACGCGCAAGTGCAGGCGGCGGATATCATCCGCAAGCTGGTCGATAAGATCGTGCTGGTTCCGGGGACGGACGATGAGGGCCACACGAGCCTGTCGATCGACCTGCACGGCCATCTGGCCGGCATCCTGTCGCTGGCCACAAAAGCCAAGAGGCCGCTCCATGAGAGCGGCCCCGAGGTTGGGTATATGAAATTGGTTGCGGGGATAGGATTTGAACCTATGACCTTCAGGTTATGAGCCTGACGAGCTACCGGGCTGCTCCACCCCGCGTCATTGATAAATATGGAAAATCGATCTGGTTTTGCAAGTGAGGCGAAAGCCCATCGGGTGCCCGAGCGATACGCCAAGGCTGTAGTCGCGGGCACCCGCTGTCGAGCACCCTAACAGCAATCCATATCCATTGTCGACCTCACGCTCTTCACCGGCCGGTGCGCTCGCCTGAACACCGGCTTTCCACCCGGTTCGGATGATGAAATCGATGAGGAGGCATTCTGCCGCTTTCTCGACCTTTGGCTGGATGGCGAGATGCCGTAGCTATCCGCGCCAATTTTTGGCTCCATTGTCGCGGAGGCGAGGTGCATTCGCACATTTCGGCTTGATGCACCACTCCGACGCGGTCATCAATCCGGCACAGGCGTGCTCTGGTTTTGTTTCGAGGATAGCAGCGCGGTCACACCGAGGTCGTGCAGCTGTTTTCGAGCCTCGACGAGTTGTTGCGCCCGCTCATGCACCAGGTCGTTGAGCAGCGGCCGAATTCGCCGTTCAACCTCGGCAAAACGTGACGCATCCGATCGCGCCAAGCGCTCCAGTTCGGAGATCATCAGGAAGGCATGCGCTAGATGGATGTGACGGTCTTCTGCCCAGACGAGCAATTTGTCGATCGGGTTTTGACTGCTTTCCCATTGCAGCGTCATGGACGTGTTCTGCGGGTGCACCCGATACTTCAACAGCGGTTCGGGAATGAAGCGGGCGCCCTTGGCGAGATAGGCGTAGAAGGGGAGCATGATATCCTCGGCGGTGAGGTGCTCGGGCGGCCAGCCGAACGTGTCGTAGAGGCCGCGCTCGAACCCCATCGACGCGCCAAAGCAGACAGCATTGCTGCAGTGTCGCGCCAGCGTTTCAAAGGTCTCGTCATAGGGCGCATTCGGATCGTGCATAAACCGGTTCATTTCCTGTCCGAATTCGTCGATATAGGACGCGTTGGCGGTCACCAGCGAAACGTCATGTTCCAGCCAAACCTTGGTCATCTGCTCGACCATTGTCGGCAACATGACATCATCGCCGTTAAACAGAACGATGAAATCGCCCTGAGCCAACGACAGACCTTTACGCATATTGGCAAATACGCCGAGGTTCTTGTCGTTGCGAATAAAGCGAATGTCGACGCGGTCCCGATGCTGCGACAGCTCGGCTGCGATGATGTCGGCGGTACCGTCGGGCGAAGCGTCGTCCAGGATGATGATGTCGAGCATCGGGTAGGTTTGCGCCAAAACACTGCGCAGGGCATCGAGGGCAAACTTCTGCTGCCTGTAGGTGACATAAACAATGCTGACCAATGGTAGCGGATAGTGAACCATGCCGTTCGGATGCCGACGCTCTCCTTCGCGGTACGGATGTGGCGGAGAATCATCCGGTTGCAGCCAACCATCCAGAAAGCAGCAGAAGGCCGCTTCGTCGATTTCGAAATCGGTTTTCCAATCCTCATCCGGGTTGGGTCGGATGCGAGGGCCGGTAAAAAGCGTCACGTCGAGCCCGATCGCTTCGAACACGCCAGTGTGTTCGATCTGGGCCAAGACGGGATAATCTTCGTTGGTCAGTATGCACAGTTTCGTTCCGGGCTTGGCGAAATACGCAAGAAACATCGCCGAACCAAACGGCCCCACGACAAAGCGAGCGTGGCGGAGCAGCCGCGCTTGCTCGCCGAATCCAAGGTCCTCCGGAAAGACGATTTGAAAGCCGCGTTTCTCGGCCGCAGCTTGGATGGCGGCGCCGTTGATCATCTCGTGCGCTCCGGCCTTGCGGCCGAGAAACACACGGTCAATACCGGTTGGACCGGAAGATCCACGGTCGACGCGGCGAGCCATCTCTCGAATGACGGGCGCGTAACGCCCCGGGGGATGGGCGCAATCATCCCATCTGCTGCGTTCGTTCGGTACTCCCTGCTCAAAGAACGGCGCCTGGGCCGGCGCGCACCACAGCCGGCGCACGCGCGCGGTAGCGAGCGGCGGCAGCTCCACGATCTGCACGGGTTCGGCGAACAGCAGTCGCAGTGCCTCGTAGTGCGTTTTGGGCAAGCCCGCCTCGACCAACACGGGAACCGCAGGCAGGGCGCCCCCGAGTGAGGCGGCGATGTATTTAGGCAAGTACTCGCACATCCAATGGCCGAAGATGTGTGTGCGCACGCCGAGAAGCGTAAATGCTTCGTCCAGTTCGACCGAGGCGGAATCGCCCTGCGGAGTGATAATCCAGGCCTCCTCGTTGGCAGGTTGGTCGAACACCGACGCGTCGAAATCGAACTGCTCGTCGAAGGTCGTCCATTCCTCGGGCTCAAGGTCCACCAGCGCGAGATCGCCAAATTCGATCAAATTGGAGCGGGCGCGAACCCGCGCGTCGCTGAGGCAGGTCAGAAACATCGAGCGCGAGCGACCGTGGAGCGGCTGATGATTGCCGTCCCCGATCACCCTGGGCAGCGGTATCGTAAAGGGTTCACTCGCCGCCATCGGCATGTAGGTTCCGGCGCGCCGTTGCGCAATTTCCCGCAGGCTCGCGAGCGGCTTCAGATGGATCTCGGCCTGATCGGGCAAATGGGTCATCTTCTCCCGGTAAACGGCAAAGCCATCCGCAACGCCGAGCCTTTCGACCAGCATGCGTTTCGCCTGCATCAGCCAATAACCGTCGACCTCTCGGCGGGCGACGATCCCGTCAATGAACTCCAGCGTCTTCCGCATCGGTCCTCCCGGATAAGCGCTCGCCGCGCTGCAGCGATATCCTACAATGAAAGCAGAACAAAGAATACTTCTCCGGAGAGCTTATGCTGTACCAGTGGTGATCTCGGAGCTCCGCAGGGCTCTTGTGGTTTCATTGCTTGCAGCTATTGGGTTTGTCCGCCGGATGGCTTTCTGCACCAAGAGCATCGACCGCCGGCTCAGGATCCGTGCCTTGTCCCCCGCCTTGACAAATCCCCAACCGCCCCCTATGCGATCCGCCGAGTTTCGCTGTCTCGATTGGCTAGTACATGGCAGATTTCCGGCAGCGGCACGCCATTTATGACGATTGGGCCAAGTATTACGACCTCGTCGCGGGCGACCGGACGCCGATGGCTGCGTTCTACTGCAGCCTGGTCGGCGACAGAACGCACTCCATTCTCGAGTTGGCATGCGGCACCGGGGCGATTACGCTCGCCCTGGCGCGGCGTCTTGTCGAATGTGGTGGCACGTGGGAGCAGTCCCGCGTCGTCGGCATCGACGAATCCGCTGAGATGCTGCGGATTGCCCGCGCCAAGGACGCGCTTCCCGAATGGGTTCTCGGCGACATGCGCTCGCCGCCGGTGCAGGGCGTCTTCGATCTTGTACTCTGTTGCTACAACACGGTCCAATCTCTGCTGACCGACAATGATCTGGTCAGGTTCTTCCGTACCGTTCGTTCGATTGTCGATCCTCACGGCGTCTTTGCTTTCGACATTATCCAGCCTGACTTGCCAAATCTTAGCAAGCCGCAAGAGGAACATCTGGCGCGCACCGTTACCGACGGGAGCGGACGACACCTCGAACATCGCCGGAACTATTCCTACGATTCGAGGTCGCGGATCCTCACGATCGACCACCGGCTGATCGAGGCGGGCGGAGAGGCTGCCGGCGAGCTGGCGCGCCTGCGTTACGGATATCGACAGTATTTCGACGCCGACATAGAGCGGGCTCTTGTCGCCGCGCGCTTCGCCGTCCACCGGCGCTACGGCGATTTCGACGGGTCTCCCCTCAGCGCCGCCTCGAAAAAGCAGGTTTTCGTTTGCTCTCCATCCTAGCCTCTCCCGCTCGGCGTTACGCTCGCGCGGTCGTTGGCCAAGCCGCGGTTTTTATCCCGCGGCCGGCTTTATTCGTCAATGCCATTGGCTGAGTTTTCCGACGCCGAGTTCTGGGTTACGCCATAACTGCCGGGAACCGGGAGCGATCCACACCGGCAGAAATCCTTGCCGATTTTAACCGACGGAGATACCGCTTCGGGGTCACCCGGGCGTGGTCAAGCCCATGTCGTGCAGCTCTCTTCGGGCCGCGACCATCTGTTGCGCCCGCTCATGGACCAGGTCGTTCAGCAGCGGCCGAATTCGCCGTTCGACCGCGGCCAAGCGCGACGGATCGGATTGCGCCAAACGCTCCAGTTCGGAGATCATCAGGAAAGCATTGGCCAGATGGATGTAGCGGTCCTCTGCCAAGACGAGCAATTCGTCGGTCGGGTGCTTACTGCGCTCCCATTGCAGAGTCATTGGCGGGTTCTGCGCACGTACTCGGTACTTTAACAGCGGTTCCGGAATGAAGCGCGCCCCTTTGCAGAGATAGGCATAGAACGGCATCAGGACATCTTTGGCGGTGAGGTAGTCCGGCGAGTAGCCGAACTCGTCGTAGAGGCTGCGCTCGAACCCCATCGCAGCGCCAAAGCAGACCGCGTTGCTGCTGTTTCGCGCCAGCGTTTCGAAGGTCTCGTCGTAGGGCTCCATCGGATCGTGAAAGAACTGGTTCAGTTCCTCTCCGGATTCGTCGATGTAGCGCGCATTGGCGGTCACCAGCGAGACGTCATGTTCCCGCCAGACCTCCACCATTTTTTCGACCATGGTCGGCAACATGACATCATCGCCGTTGAACAAGATGATGAAATCGCCCTGAGCCAGCGCCAGACCTTTACGCGTATTGGCAAAGAAGCCGAGGTTCTGGTCGTTGCGAACAAAGCGAAGGTCGAGGCGGTCTCGATGCTTTGCCAATTCGGCTGCTATGATATCGGCGGTGCTGTCGGGCGAGGCGTCATCCAGGATGATGACGTCGAGCATCGGGTAGGTTTGCGCCAAGACACCCCGAAGGGCATCGCGAGCAAACTTTTCATGCCGGTAGGTGACATAAACGATGCTGACCAGTGGTAACGTAGAATAAGCCGTGCTGCGCTGCCGGCGACGCTCTTCTTCACGGTGTTGATCTGTCGGAGACTGGTCGGGGTGCGATGGTACGTTGCTATATGTGTCGGGGCCCCGCTGCCACACCTCGATATCGCGGCGGAATTCCTCAAAACTAATCGGAACGGCGAAGCTGCAGGCGTGACACGAAACGATGGGTCGGCCGTCGAGAATCGAGGCCCGGATCGCGCGATAAGCCTCCCCGTCGAGGATGTCAGGCAACGGCGATTGCATCACGTTCCCAACCGGCACTGTCATCCCCTCAGGACCGCAGCATGGCAGTACATCCCCATTGGCCCTCACCATTGCTATAGTCCACGGTTGGCGGCACGCCGATGCGGCCATGCTCCGCCGAAAATGCGACGTGACGTCGGCGGAGACTGTCCCCTGCCGCACCGCCGCAATGACCGCATCGATGCGGTGTAAATGCCCCTGCAGGCGCAATCCGGTGCCACTACCCGCTAACAGGTCCTCCGCAGCAGAAATTTGCTCCGCCAGCAAGATCACCTCGTTGTCGCTCAAACCATTTAGCGTCTCTGGCATTTTCGGATTGGCCTGGCCAACCGGCATGACCTCGGTGATCACCAATTGGTCGGCTCCTAACTCCCGGCAGAAGCTTGCAAGACCGATTATATGACCGATGTTGTCACGGCATAATGTACAATTTACGCTGATGGCTGGGCACCGCCCAACCTCTTTGGCCTTCTGCCGCAGCCGGATGATGTTGTAGCTGATCGTGCGAAGATCGGCCTGGCGCAATTTGCGCATCATCGCGAAATCAGAGCTGTCGATACTGATTTGCAAATCATCGAGCCGAGTTAGAGCTAGAAGATCGTCATCGTCGAATAGCCGCACGAAATTGGAATTGAGCTGGGTACTTATCTCTGGGTCCTCCAGGAATTGCTTCACCCGAGCGTCCCACCCTTTATGCATCGTGGTTTCGCCGACGACCGAAAGAGTGACGCTGTCGATGCCGGTTTCCTTGCAATGGCGATAGAGGCCAGCAATCATCGCGTCGGTCATATCTTCGTTGGCGCCGGGCAGAGCTTGGAGGACCGCATCCGCCTTCGGGCAGTAGGAGCAGCGAAGGTTGCACTTGCTCGTTACCTCGATGACCACTGTCTCTGGACGCGGGCGCAGAACATCGAGACTGAGGCTTAAGGCCCCTCCTGGCCGTGAATGGAGCAACACGCTGCGGTCGGCCACCAACTCGCCACCGAACTCTTCCCAGACAAATCGGCCGTTGCGTTCGTAGTGATCCAAAACCCGTCTGTACTCGATCGCCCAGCCCTTTCCGGCGTTGCTTAGCGCTTCATACGCTGCACGAACTCTGTCAATCGCCCGCGCATTCCACTTGTAGTGAGAAATTTCGACCTCTCGCGAACAGATTTTTTCGCCGACAAATAAATGATTGCCGGAATCCGGCGGCGGCTGGAGCTTGCCTTTGACGAGCACGCCTTTGTAATCCCATCCGCCCATCAGGTCTCTCGTCAATCGCGACCTCACGGGATAAACTTGGGACAATTCCGCGGCGGGGGCAAAATCGACCAAGCGCCCATCGGCGCTGAATCGATCATACATTATTCCGCGTACGACATTGGCGCCTTCACTATCGGCGAAGCGAACGATACTGCTGATGTTTGGAGGAAATTCGGTAAACTCATCCAAGTCGGCGATAATCGCCCACTCATCATCATCATGATGAATTGCGCGCATCGCGGATACCGCGCTAGCCCCGCCCAGCCAACTGTCGGCAACATTGAGTCCCTCGTAAACAGTAATCGTGAACCGATCTCGGTAACTTTCAGCTGTCTGCGCAAATCCCGGTGCGGTCGCTATGAAATAGTCGGTCACCCCAGCCCGACGATAATGTTGCAGGAAATGGCCGAGTATCCGGTCGTCATCATAGATCGCCGTGAAGAGCTTCATCCTCTCGCCTCTGAGCCTCGGCTTCTTCGGCGTACAAGAATGACATTATAGGGCTGTGAAGCCTGCCGCGCAAGGCGTCGGGCAGTCTGCCCGCTCGTTCGGCAGCGGCGCTTTTCGCTTGTCGGCTGTAATAGATGAATAATCGTTTCGCTCTCTTGCCGGCACTAGTGGTGTGAACCAGACAGATGATTCCCGGAACGCTTCATTCGTCACCCCCGCGCAAGCGGGGGTCCAGGGACACCCGGCGCGGTGCCGGTTGCCCTGGATGCGCGCTTCCGCGGGCATGACGACGAAGCGGTGGGTACCAAACGGTGGAGTCTATCGAGGAGTCTAATTCATGGCGGTGCCAATTCTTTCTGGAAGATCCACGAGGTCAGGAGCTTACGCTCGGCGCCAAGTGCAAGCACATTGGCGACGGCGACGGCTTCGCTCAGCCCCTTTAGCGACCAATCGCATGTCTCCTCGGTCGTGACGGTGTCCTCGACCGCGATGGCGACCCATGAGCCGTGACCCATACCCCGCGCAAAGAAACATCGAGAGCCATTATGTCGCTGCCCATCAACGCTCGTTTACTTCTAATTAACATTTACCAGCCATTAATAACGGTCGGCTGCTTGCCATTCGACTAAGGTATCATGCACATGCTCGATTGGTTCAAACGGAACGCGACGCCTCCCCCCCACGGGCGGTTGGTTAAGAACGAAAGCCAGATCCCCTCGACCGAGCAGAAGGTTGAACGGCTGGTGGACCGGCTGGGGACTTACCGTGAGACGGCCAAGATCCCTGTGGGGGGATTTGCTCAGGCACGGATCATCGCGGTGGCGTGTCAAAAGGGGGGCGCCGGCAAGACGACGATTGCCGCGCACCTAGCCGTCCAGGCCGGTCTGGTAGGCCAGGGACCTGTTGTTTTAGTCGACACCGATCCGCAAAAGTCGCTTGGTGAATGGTGGGCGGCGCGCAGCGACAATACGCGTGCCATTACGACGGTGAAGCTAGACGATCTCGCCGTTGATGCGACCGAAGTGCGGGGTAGCGGGGCGGTCACGATTATCGACACGCCGCCGGCCCTCACCGTATCGAACGAGCGGATAATTGGATTGGCAGACTTGATCCTGATTCCGGCGCGACCGAGCCCGCACGATCTGCGTGCTATCGGCTCAACCGTCATGATGGCGCGAAAAGCCGGGAAGCCATTTCTCTTTGTTATCAACGGAGCGGCACCTCGCGCCAACATCACCGCGGAAGCCGTCGCGGCGCTCTCCGAGCATGGACGAGTAGCGCCCATCATTCTCTACCAACGCACCGACTACGCCTCCTCGATGATCGGCGGCCTCACGGTTATGGAGACAGTACCTTCCGGGCGTTCTGCGCAAGAAATTGTAGAGTTGTGGAAATATGTATATGGGCAATTAAATATACGGGTAGCGGCATAGGCATTATGACTCGCCAAAAACTCACGGGTTCCTTGCTTGTGTGCAAGGGCGCACCGCCGCTAGCGCAACAGCCCCCGGTGCGATATTTCGAGTTGCCTAGGGCGGGGCAATCGGTAGCGGAAATCGAGAATTTGACCGGCAACTCGTCGCCGATCCCGGTCAGTCTTGGGAACCCGCAACCGTCACCCGGCCCAGGCTATGCTGCGCCGGCTGCGCCGCCGAAATTGCGAGGGAGCACGATCGCGAGTTTGTCACGCGTCGGTCTCGCTGCCGGGGCGATCGTGGCGGCGGCGAGCATCGGCGTTTTGCTGATGCATCCAACCGTGGAGAAACTCGCTCCCGGCGGTCCTCCCGCCAGCGAGGTTGGCTTATACCCTCGCGTGGAAACATCGTCAGCGGCAGCAGCGACCGTCACGCTGCCGCCGACCCCTGAGGTGGAGCGGGCTATGACGGCTCTGGGGGCCTCGACGACCAACGCTAACCCCTCGGCGGCGGCGGTCGTGGTGCTGTCCCCGGCCCGGCCCGCGCCGGAGGTGCGGCCTACCCCCGAGACACGCGAGCGAGAAACGGTTTCCAGCGTCGCGGCGCCAGCCCCCGCAGCTGCACCGCGCAAGCTGGTTTCCAGCGTCGCGGCGCCAGCCCCCGCCCCCGCAGCTGCACCGCGCAAGCCTGTATCGGTGGCTCTCCCAACGCCGGCCCCACCGCCGCCGGAGGTGCCTGTGGCCGCTGCCACCCCGACAACACTGCCGGATCGGCCGCCTCCCGATACCTCAGAGATCCCAGCACTGCTCGCGCGCGGCGACAGCCTTCTAGGAGCTGGCGATATCGTCTCGGCACGGCTTTTTTACGAACGCGCCAGTGATGCCGGGGATGGGCGCGCGGCGTTGCGAATGGGCGCGACCTACGATCCGGGCTTCCTCGACCGGGTCCATCTGCCCCATCTGCACGCCGACGCCGCACAGGCGTTGTCCTGGTACCGCCGCGCCCGCGATCTCGGCGAGAGCGGCGCCGAGATCTGGATCCAGGGGCTCGAGATCAATCCGGGACAACGATGATGCTGATTTCGAGCCGCGTGGCGACATTGACCCCGTCGCCGAAGATGTCACCGTCCTCGACAACGGCGAAATAGTCTCAACCGCGACGTTTACGAAGCGCCCCGACCGCTCGCTTGTCCAACCACAGGGTTCCCCGCGAAGGCGGGGACCCGTTCTTCAACCGCATCGGAAGCCGATCGATGGGTCTCGGCCTTCGCCGGGAGCCACCTTCTGATGTGCGACTAACGGGTGCGAGATCGTACTGCTGCCGGCAGGGGGACTCAGGCGAAGGCGGCGAAGATCTCCTCGATCACCCGCATCTGGTTGCCTTCGGCCGAGGACGGCACGAGGATCGGCGTCGTGATCCCTGCCTTGCGCCACGCCGCGACCCCATCGCGCACCGCGGCTTGCGGCGCCCAAAACAACTCCAGCGGGAAGCGGGCGCAGAACATGTTGCGTCAAAGCATGCTAGGACGTTGCCGCGGCGGCTCGTCATGGCTAGGATCGTCGATTGCCGGGCGTGAGCAACGAGTGCCTTTGTAATGTCGACCCCAACCGACCCTGAAGAGATCCCGCGTCTCTACGGAGATTTACGGGAACGGGTCCTCGCGAACGACAAAGAAGGCACGATCGAAATCTACTATGAGCTGCTTCGCCTGGGGCGGCCGTTATCGGAAATCATGGCCCGGGCCGTACGCGTCCTCGATGCGCCGCTGACCGGCGCACCGGATCTCGTCGGCGAAGCTCCAGCCGCGGGGGAGCCGGCGCCGGCGGGACTCTCCGAGCCGGTAGTGGAACGCCTCGCACCCGAGCCGGCGGCGGAAGGGTTTACCGAACCGGTGCCAGACAGTGTCGCCGCGCCCGACGACGAGCCCGGCGAGGAGGCGCTGGCGCCCGAAATTGCCGGCAACGCTGCCGCTGGAGCAGCGGACGCAAAGATTGTCGAGGCGCCTTTGGCACTGGACAACACGCGCAACCGCCGCCTCGCCCTCGCGCCCGGCTGGATCGCCGGGTCCGTAGGCGAGCCTGCCGAGCCGGCGATGGCGCCGAAGGCTGGTGCCGAGGCTCTCACCGAAGAGCCGGAGGCAGAGATCCTCGGCGAGCCGTCGGCTTCGGACGGCGCACTACCCGACCCGGAACTGGAGCGCCTCCTCACGCCTTGCAGGGGAGTCGGCGATGAGGTCGGCGAGCCCCCCGAGGAGGCGCTGACGCCCGAGGCTTCCGGCGAGGCTTTCGCCGCAGCGCCCGATGGGACGATCGGCGACGAGGTGCCGGCGCTGGACAGCCTCCCCGAGCCGGCGCTGGAGACCATCGCCGACCAGGTCGGCGAGCCTCCCGAGCGGTCGATGGCGCCCGAGCGGTCCGGCGAGTCGGTGCCCATCTCGAGCGATACCGGGGACGAGCCTCGACCACCCGCCCCGGCCTTTGCGGCCTTGGCCGCGCAAGTGGAATTGCACCGCGCTGCGTCGGCGCGGCTGTCGTCGATCGCGCGCCTCGGCCTCGCCGCCGGTGCGATCGTAGCGGCGGCAGGCATCGGTGTTTGGCTGATGCAACCGGCCGCGCAAAAAATCGCCGCTGGCGGCCCACCGGCCAGCGGGGCAACAGTGGACGCCGGTGCCAAAACATCGCCGACGACGCAGGCGCCGGCTCCGCCAGCGACGACCAGCACGGTGACGGGGGCTGCGGCGACCGCACCAAAATCGCCGTCGACGAGCGAAACCAAACCGGCGCAGACGACCGAAGTCAAACCGGCGCCAGCGGCCGAAGCCGAACCCGCGCCGGCGGCCGAGACGAAACCGACGCCGGCCGAGGCCAACCCAACGCAGACGGCCGAAGCCAAACCGGCGTTGGCGGCCGAAACCAAACCGGCGCCGGCTGAAGCCAACCCAGCGCAGACGGCCGAAGCCAAACCGGCGTCGCCAAGCGTCGCCGTGCCGCCCCCGCCCGCCTCGCCGACCCCGGTATCGCCTTCGGCGGTGACCGCGCCCGCCCCGAAAACGCCGCCGGATCAGCCGCGCCTGGCCGCTGCCGAGATCGCAGCGCTGCTGGCGCGCGGCGACGGCCTGCTCGAGGCCGGTGACATCGTGTCGGCGCGGCTCTTTTACGAGCGCGCCAGCGATGCCGGAAACGGGCGCGCGGCGTTGCGACTGGGGGCGACCTACGATCCGGGCTTCCTCGAGCGGGTCCATCTGTCCCGGTACGCCGACGCCGCGCAGGCCCTCGCGTGGTACCGCCGCGCCAGCGATCTCGGCGAGAGCGGCGCCGAGATCTGGATCAAAGGGCTCGATATCAAACCGAGACAGCGATGACGGTGATGACGATGATGCGCGCGATCGCCGCGGCGGGTAGCATCGCCGCGCTCCTGATCGGGGCCGAGCCGGCCGGTTATCGGGCGTATGCCGCCTCGCAAAACGCTGTCGTCGTCAACCGCGGGGTTGTCGAGCTGGAGACCGGTCCGGCCGACGACGTCTCGGTGCGCGTGGCGGGAGAGATTGCCGGCATCATCGATGACGGCGCGACCCGCCGCGTCGTCCCGGTGGTCGGCAAGGGGCCGTTGCAGAACCTGATCGATTTGAAGTATTTGCGCGGCATCGATCTGGCGATCGTGCAATCGGATGCGCTCGATTATGCTAAGGAGCAAAATCTCGTGCCGGGCATCGAATCGCTGACCTATATCGCCAAGCTCTACAACGAAGAATTCCATCTGCTGGTGCGCCCGGATATCAAGCAGATCTCCGACCTCGCCGGCAAGACCGTCAATGTCGATGTGAAGGGCAGCGGCACCGCCGTCACCGCAGCCCGCTTGTTCGACCTGCTCGGCATCAAAGCGACGCTGGCGAACGACAACCAGGGCGCGGCGCTGCAGAAGCTGCGCCAGGGCCAGATTGCGGCGCTCGCGTTCGTTGCCGCGATGCCGGCGCCGCTGTTCCAGGGGCTCAAGCCCGGCGGCGGGTTGCATCTGCTGGACATTCCGCTGACCCAGGCCGTCACCGCCGTTTATGCGCCGACGCGCGCCACGTCGTCGGACTATCCCAACCTCGTCGCGGCCGACCATCCGGTCGATACGATCGCGGTCGGCAACGTGCTGATGGCCGCCGATCTGCGCATGATCCCGGACCGCGAGCGCAACCTCGTCAATTTCGTCGACACGTTTTTCACGGGGTTCCAGGGGCTGCTCGCGCCGGGCTTCGACCCGAAGTGGCGGGAGGTCAACATCGCGGCCGATATCCCCGGGTGGACGCGCAACCCGGTGGCGGCGGAATGGCTGCAAAGCAATCCGCAGGTTGCCGGCGTGCCCAACCCCGACGCCCTGAAGGCGTTGTTCTCGCGCTTTATCGACGAACGCCGCCAGGTGAGCGGCGGTGCGCCGATGTCACCGACCGACAAGAACGCGCTGTTCCAGCAATTCGAGGCCTGGCAGCGTGGGCAAGCGCGATGAGGCGGCGGTCGTGGCGGCCGCTGCGCACCGGCGAAAAGGCGGCTTTGTGAAGAACGGATGGGTGGGGCCGGCGGCTGCAATGCGCCGGTCGGGCGGCGCTGCCATTTCGCGCCGCGCCGTCGTTGCCGGTGGCCTCGGTAGCGTTGGCGCGATGCTGTCGCGGCCCGGCGCGGCGAGGGCCGATGACGCGCCGCAGCGCGGCGGCACGCTCGAATTCGCGGTGCTTGTTGAACCGAAGACCTACGATTGTGTCTCGAACACCTCCTTCGCGTTCCTACATCCGATCGCGCCGCACTACTCGACACTGCTGAAGTTCGATGCGGCCAACTACCCCAGGATCGTCGGCGATCTGGCGCAATCGTGGACCATCTCGTCGGACCGCCGCACCTACACCTTCAAGCTGACGCCGAACGTGCTGTTCCACGACGGCTCGGCGTTGACCTCGAAGGACATCAAGGCAACCTACGAGCGGATCATCAATCCGCCGCCCGGCATCGTCTCGGCTCGGCGGGTCGATTACGCCGCGATCTCGAGCATCGCTACCCCTGACCCGCTAACGGTGGTGTTTCAGCTCGCCTGGCCGGATGCGGCGGCGCTGGAGAATTTTGCCTCGCCGTGGAACGGCATCTACAGCGCCGCCCGGCTGACCGAGGATCCGCACTTTCCCGACGCGCACGTGCTCGGCACGGGGCCTTTCGTCTTTGTTGAGCACGTCAACGGGCAGTACTGGCGCGGCCGCCGCTGGGACAAGTATTTCCGGCCGGAGCGCCCCTATCTCGACGGCTATCAGGCCGATTTCATGAACGTGCCCGAAATCGTGCCGGCCTATAAGAGCGGCAAGATCGAGGCCGAGTTCCGCGGCGTCAGCCCGCCGCAGCGCGATGCGCTGGTCAAGGCGATGGGCGACAAGGTCCAGGTCGCCGAAAGCCCGTGGCTGTCGGAGCTGCTCGTCGTCTTCAATACGCAGAAGGCGCCGTTCAGCGACCCGCGCGTGCGGCGCGCGCTGTCGCTCGCGATCGACCGCTGGGGCGCCGCCGAGAAGTTGAAGGAGACGAGTTTTCTGAAATATGTCGGCGGGTTGATGCGGCCGGGTTCCAGCATGGCGACGCCGGAGGCCGACCTGATCGGGCTGCCGGGGTTCGGCCACGATGTCGCCGCCGCGCGCGGCGAGGCGACGCAACTGCTCGCCGCGGCCGGCATCCGCGACCTGAAGCTGACCATCCTGGTGCGCGACATCCCGATGCCGCATTACGCCGGCGCCGCCCTGCTGGCCGAAAGCTGGAAGGAGATCGGCGTAACGGCGACCGAGCAGCGCCTCAACATCTTCGACTGGCAGAAGCAGGTCGACGCGCGCAATTTCGATGTGGCGCAGGATTTCGAAGGCGATTACTACGACGATCCGTCATTGCAGTTGACGAAATATGTGTCGCCCGATCTCTCGCCGGTGAATTTTTCCGGGGCGACCGACCAGTTTCTCGACGCCCTTTATATCGGCCAGGCGATGACCACCAACCCGGTCGAACGCGCCAAAATCGTCCGCGATTTCGAACGGCACGCCTTGACCCAGGCCTACACGGTGCCGCTCCTCTGGTGGAACCGCATCGTCGTGACCTCGTCGAGGTTGCACGGCTGGAGCATTACCCCCAGCCACTTCATCGGCCAGGACCTCGGCGATGTCTGGCTCGATCGATGATCCGGATCCGCTGACCCGCCCTCGATCGCCGCGCTGCGCGTCGCGGGCTTGGGTCTGATTGATGACGGCGGCGGCGAGATGGATCATGGCTTGGAAGCTCTGGGCGGTTTTGTCGGCGCGCAAGTTCTCGATCAGATGGGCGCCATTTGTACATCTCGGTGTCGATTTGAAGCGGCACGGCACGGCGGGGATGCTGAGAAATCACGATCTTGGCACCGCGCCGGTTGAGGTTGGCGATGATGTCGTTGCTGTCGAAGGCCTTGTCGGCGATCAGCGCGCCAAATTCTCTGAAGTGGCCCCGAAAATGAGACAGTTGGTTAAGGTGGAGCCCTGCCCCTCTTGGGCCAATACGCCGCCGCCGGGTTCGCAACCGCGGCCGCCCCGGGCAGCGGCGCACTCGCCACCTATGTGCTGACCCCGGGCAGCCCAAGCGCCCCGCCAGTGCTGACCATCCCCGACCATTAGCTGGAGCGACGCTGGCGGCCGGCGACAACAGCGTCTTCAGGCCCGGATCGCCGAGACGACTCGGCGCACAGCGATTCGGGTATAACCCCTCGGCGCGGCAAAAGAACTCGCGGTCACAGGAGGTTCAGATGCGCATTGCGGTGATCGGCGCCGGCGGGATCGGCGCGATCTATGGCGCCGCGCTCGCCAAGGCCGGCAACGAGGTGATCTTTGTCGCGCGCGGCGCGCATCTCGCGGCGATGCAACAGAACGGTCTGCGGATCGAGGGCGACCGCGGCGAGACCGTGATCCGCCCGGCCCAGGCGACCGACGACATCGCCGGCATCGGCCCGGTGGATTACGTGCTGCTGTGCACCAAGCTGTGGGATGTCGAGAGCGCCGGCGCGCAGATCCGCCCGATCGTCGGGCCGGATACCGCGGTGGTGCCGGTGCAGAACGGCGTCGACGCGCATGAGCGGCTGATCCCGATCCTCGGAGCCGAGGCGGTGATGGGCGGCAGCGCCTTTGTCACCGGGTCGATCGTCGCGCCGGGGGTGGTGCGGCAGACCGGCACCTATTTCCAGATGATGTTCGGCGAGCTCGACGGCCGGATCAGCGCGCGCGGCGAGCGCCTGCGCGAGCTGTGCGCCGCTTCCGGCTTCGAGGGCATCCTCAGCCCCGACATCCGGGTGACATTGTGGGAGAAATTCCTCGTCCTGGTGCCGGTCGCCAATGTCAACGCGCTGACCCGGGTGCCGCTCGGGCGATACCGCGGCGACCCGGATTCCTGGTCATTGGTCGAGGCGAGCCTCAATGAGGTCGCGGCGGTCGGCCGCGCCGAGGGCGTCGGCCTGGCGCCGGATTGCGTCGAGCGCGGGCTCGCGATGATCCGCTCGATGCCCGAGCACCACATGACCTCGATGGGCAACGATCTGCTGCGCGGCAACCGCCTGGAACTGCCGTGGTTTGCCGGCAAGGTCGTCGAACTCGGCCGTCGGCACGGCATCCCGACCCCGGTCAACAGCTTTGTCTACGCGGCGCTGAAGCTCCACGCCAACGGCGCGCCGGCTACCGCAGGCTGAATTCGACCCCCTCGTCGAGCGGGATCACCGGGCGCGGCAGGCGGGTCCATGCGAAGCGCGACAGCATCGGCGAGGTGAGCCCCGGCAGATCGACCTCGACGATCTGCTCGGGTGCGAAGAACTCGTCGAAGCCGCCGCGGAAATGGCCGCGCGACTTGACCGCGATCGAGCGCGCCTCGGCGATGTCGAGACCCATCATCTCGAAGAAAATGGGGTCGGCGCATTGCAGCCGGTGCGACACGACGACGACCGTGATGCCGCCGATCTGCAGCGCGGCGCACGGCCCGAGCGCGAGGCGCTGCCCGGCATAGATGCCGCGCCGGCCGACGCAATTGCCGTCGGAGAGCGCCGCGACCCGCGCCGGCGCGCTCCACTTCTCGGAGAAATTGGTCGTCTCGGCGCGGTTGAAGCGCGCCGCGAAATTGTAGTGGAGCCCGTGCCGGTGCGCCTCGGCGGCGAGATCGGGGTCGTAGATGATCCCGAACAGCGCGCCCCTGACCCCGGCCTCGGCGAAGGCGCGCAGCAGATGCATCGTGTTGCCGCGCCCGCCGCCGCCCGGGTTGTCGGCGACATCGGCAAAAATGAGCGCCGGCAGACCCGGATCGCGCCCGACCGCGAGCGCTTTTTCTAACGGCTTCGTCGAGTGGGGTCAGCCGCGGATAGAAGCGCGCGCGATTGTCCCAGCCATAGCGCGCGATCTCGCGGGCGAGCGCCTCGGCCGCTTGCCGGTCGCCGCGCGCGGTCACGATGACGCTGAGCCCGTTCTTGGCGGTGTCGGAATAGGCAAACCCGCCCATCACCGAGACGTTCATGATCGCCGGGCGCAGTTGTTCCTGGCGGCGCTGGCCGAGCTCGATCATCTCGGCATAGGGGCCGGCGGCGGTCAGCAGCGTCACGGTCGGCGGCACGATCGGCAGGCGCAGGCGCACCCGCTCGGTCTTGGTGCCGGCGAGCAATTCGCGCAATGCCGCGGCCGCCTCGGCGCCGCGCTCGCGCATGTCGAGATGCGGGTTGGTGCGGTAGCCGATAAAGGCGTCGATCAGCTGGACCATGCGGTCGGAGACATTGGCGTGCAGATCGAAGCTCGCGACGACCGGCACCCCGGCGCCGACGATATCGCGCACGGTCTCGAAGAGGACGCCCTCGGGGTCGTCCTCCGCGGTCGGTCAACGCCGCGCCATGCGCGCAGATATAGACGCCGTCGAGCGGCAGCGCGGCGTTGAGCCGGCGCGCGATGGTCGCCAGCAGCTCCTCGAAGAACGCGTGCTCGACCGGCCCGTTGGGCTCGCTCATCGCCAGCGCGATGCCGACGGGCTGCCACGGCCCGGCCGCATCCATCGCCGCGACAAAGCCGGGGGTCTCGGGCAGCATCGTCGGGGTCGCGCCGCGCGCCTCCGTGATGATGTCGTCGCCTTCGAGATAGGTGCGGGCGAGGAAATGCGCCTTGGTCGCCGGCGGCGCGAATTTGTTGCACTCGATCGAAAAGCCGAGGATGGCGATGCGCGGGTTGGCGGGAGCGGGCATGGCGATACACACGGAGATGTTGTCACCCGATCTTAGGACGCGAGCTCGAAACCTACTCAACCGTCATCCCGGCGAAGGCCGGGATCCATCAATCCGCCGACCGAGCGATTGATAAGTGGGTCCCGGCCTTCGCCGGGATGACGATCTGTGACAGGTCTGCTGATAAGAGCAAACCCGGCGTATAATGCGCGCCATGCCGCAAGACTCCCCGCCCATCGATTTCGCCACCGAGCCCGGCCGCTACCGCCATTGGCGGCTCGATTGCGCGGGCGCGGTCGCGACGCTGACGCTCGATGTCGACCCGGCGGGCGGCCTCTTTCCCGGGACCGAGCTGAAGCTCAACTCCTACGATCTCGGCGTCGATATCGAGCTGGCCGACGCGGTGACGCGGCTGCGCTTCGAGCACCCCGAGGTGCGCGCCGTGGTGCTCCGCTCGGGCAAGCCGAACGTCTTCTGCGCCGGCGCCAATATCGGCGCGCTGGCCCGCGCCTCGCATGCGCACAAGGTCAATTTCTGCAAATTCACCAACGAGACGCGGCTCGCGATCGAGGATGCCTCGGCGCATTCCGGCCAGCGCTATCTCGCCGCGCTCGGCGGCACCGCGGCCGGCGGCGGCTACGAGCTGGCGCTGGCCTGCGACTGGATCATGCTGATCGACGACCGGCGCTCGGCGCGTCGCGCTGCCCGAAGTGCCGCTGCTCGGCGTCCTGCCCGGCACCGGCGGGCTCACCCGCCTCACCGACAAGCGCCAAGGTGCGGCGCGACCGCGCCGATCTGTTCTGCGCGACCGAAGAGGGCTTGCGCGGCCGGCGCGCGCTCGACTGGCGGCTGGTCGATGAGGTGGTGCCGCCCTCGGCGTGGGACGAGAAGGTGCGCGAGCGCGCCCTGGCGCTGGCCGCGACCTCCGACCGGCCGCCGAATGCGACGCGGCATCGCGCTGCCGCCGCTCGACCGGCGAGTGAGCGAGGATGCGATCACCTATCGCCATGTCCGGGTCGCGCTCGACCGGGCGCGCCGCCGCGCCGCGATCACCGTGCTCGGGCCGGCGGAGCTGCCCGGCGATCTCGCCGGCATCCATGCCGAGGGCGCGGCGTTCTGGCCGCTGGCGATGGCGCGCGAGCTCGACGATGCGATCCTCCATCTGCGCTTCAACGAGCCCGAGCTCGGCATCATCGTGTTCCGCTCGCGAGGGCGATCCGGCCGCGGTGCTGGCGGCCGATGCGCTGCTCGAAGCACTACGCCGACGACTGGCTGGTGCGCGAGATCCGCCTCCTCTGGAAGCGCGTCTTCAAGCGGATCGATGTGACCTCGCGCAGCCTGTTCGCGCTCGATCGAGCCGGGCAGCTGCTTTGCCGGCAGCCTCGCCGAGCTGGTCTTCGCCGCCGACCGCGCGCTGATGTTCTCCGGGAGCGCGCGCCGGGCGACAATCGCGGCCCGCGCCGACGCTGGCCCTGTCGTCGCTCAATTTCGGCGCCTACCCGATGGGCAACGGGCTGACGCGCCTCGCGACCCGCTTTCTCGGCGAGCCGGAGAGCCTGGAGCGCGCCAGCGACGCGGATCGGCGCGGCGCTCGACGCCGAGGAGGCCGAGGCGCTCGGCCTCGTCACCGCGAGCCATGACGAGGTCGATTGGGACGACGAGGTCCGCCTCGATGCTCGAGGAGCGGGCGAGCTTTTCGCCCGACGCCCTGACCGGGCTCGAAGCCAATCTGCGCTTCGCCGGGCCCGGAGACGATGGAGACGAAGATCTTCGGCCGGCTCAGCGCCTGGCAGAACTGGATCTTCCAGCGCCCGAACGCGGCCGGCGAGGAGAGCGCGCTGAAACGCTACGGCACCGGCCAGCGCCCGCGCTTCGACCCGGAGCGGGTGTGATATTGTCGCCCATCCGTCATTCCGGGGCGCCGGCGCAGCCGGCGAACCCGGAAACCAGGAACACGGGCCTTCGCGATCTGGGCCGGAGGCGGTGTTCATGGATTCCCGCTTTCGCGGGAATGACGATATAGGGTGCTGCATAGGGATGCGCTGACAGGGCCAGTTTGGGAGATCCAATCATGTCCGACGCCACCGCGGTCGATTACGACGGGCTGATCCCCAACAATGTCGGGCTCAACGCCGACCCGCGGTTGCGCCGTGCGCTCGAAAGCTGGCACCCGCGCTCGCTCGACTGGTGGAAGGAGCGCGGCCCCGAGGGGTTCCAGTCGAGCCTCGTCTATCTTGCGCACCGCGGTCAGCGTCGAGCCCGAGGGCTGGGCCAAGTTCGGCTATGTCAAGATGCCCGACTACCGCTGGGGCATCCTCCTGGCGCCGGCGGTCGAGGGACGGCGGATCCCGTTCGGGGCCCATAAGGGCGAGCCGGCCTGGCAGGAGGTGCCGGGCGAGCACCGCGCGATGCTGCGGCGCCTGATCGTCGTGCAGGGCGACACCGAGCCCGCTTCGGTCGAGCAGCAGCGCCGTCTCGGCCGCACCGCTCCCTCGCTCTACGATCTGCGCAACCTGTTCCAGGTCAATGTCGAGGAAGCGCGGCACCTGTGGGCGATGGTCTACCTGTTGCAGAAGTATTTCGGCCGCGACGGGCGCGAGGAGGCCGAGGATCTCTTGCGCCGCCGCTCGGGCGACCGCGACAGCCCGCGTCTCCTCTCCGCCTTCAACGAGCCGACGCCCGACTGGCTGGCGTTTTTCATGTTCACCTTCTTCACCGACCGCGACGGCAAGATGCAGCTGCACGCGCTGGCGCAATCGGGCTTCGATCCGCTGTCGCGCACCTGCCGCTTCATGCTGACCGAAGAGGCGCATCACATGTTCGTCGGCCAGTCCGGGATCGGCCGCATCATCGAGCGGACCTGCGCGGCGATGCGCGAGGCCGGGATCGACGACCCGCGCGACATCGCGCGGGTGCGCGCGCTCGGCGTCATCGACCTGCCGACGATCCAGAAGCGGGCCAATCTGCATTTCTCGCTGACCCTCGATCTGTTCGGCAGCGAGATCAGCACGAATGCCGCCAACGCCTTCAACGCCGGCCTCAAGGGCCGCTACCTCGAAGACCAGATCGACGACGACCACGTGCTGGCCGGCGCCACCTATCCGGTGCTGCGCCTCAAGGACGGGCAGATCGTCCGCGAGGATGTCGCCGGCGCTGTCGGCGCTCAACATGCGGCTGCGCGACGATTACGTCGCCGATGCTGCCGTCGGCGGTCGAGCGCTGGTGGAACCGCGTCATCGCACCGCGCCGGGTTCGACTATCGCCTCAAGCCTGCCGCATGTCGCGTTCAACCGGCGGATCGGCGAATTCGCCGCGATCCACGCCGATCCCGACGGCAATATCCTCGGCAGCGAGGAATGGCGGCGCCGCCGCGACGAATTCCTGCCGTCGGCCGAGGACGATGCGTTTGTCGCCAGCCTGATGCGGCCGGTTACCGAGCCCGGTCAGTTCGCCTCGTGGATCGCCCCGCCGCGCGCCGGCATCGACGGGAAGCCCGGCGATTTCGAATATGTGAAATTGCAGGGTTGAAGGAGGCTGCCTCCGCGTAATCACGCAGCCGCGGGGGTGATCTCGGCGGCGATCTTCGTCGCGAACTCGGCCTCGGCGCGCTGTAGGTCATAGGCCACCTGGAGGCGTAGCCAGATCCCCGCGGAGCTGCCGAAATAGCGCGCCAGTCGCAGCGCCGTTTCAGCGGTGACGGCGCGTCGGCCGTTGAGGATCTGGCTGATGCGCGATGCGGGCAGGCGCAATGCGATCGACAGCGCGTTGGCGGAGATGCCGCGGACTTCGAGTTCGTCTTTCAGCACCTCGCCGGGGTGCATGGCAGGACCGGCGAGCGGGCGCGTCCGCGAAATTGCCATGGTTCGTCCTCATCAATGATAATCCACGATCTCGACATTCCAAGCATCACCGTCCCGGAACTCGAAGGCGATCCGCCATGGCCCACCGGCGAAAATTGCCCATAAGCCGTCAGGCGTTTTACGCAAAGCGTAATTACGGCACCAGGACGGCGGCGCCTTCGAGGGCGCCGCGGCGCAGGTCGGCGAGCGCCTTGTTAGCCTCGGCGAGCGGATAGGTGCGGGTCGTCGTGCGGATGCCGGCTTTGGGTGCGAGCGCGAGAAACTCCTCGGCGTCGCGCCGCGTCAGATTGGCGACCGAGCGGACGATCCGCTCCTCCCAGAGGAGGCGATAGGGAAAGCCCGGGATGTCGCTCATATGGATGCCGCCGCATACCACGGTGCCGCCCTTCCGGGTCGCCGCCAACGCCGCCGGCACCAAGCGCCCCGACCGGGGCGAAAATGAGGGCGGCGTCGAGCGGCTCGGGCGGCGTCTCGTCGGAGCCGCCGGCCCACACCGCGCCGAGGCCGCGCGCGAAATCCTGCGCCTTCTGGTCGCCCGGGCGGGTGAAGGCGAAGACCTGGCGGCCCTGGTGGCGCGCGACCTGCGCGACGATGTGCGCGGCCGCGCCAAAGCCGTAGATGCCGATGCGCTCGCCGTCACCGGCCAGTCGCAGCGTGCGGTAGCCGATCAGGCCGGCGCACAAGAGCGGCGCCGCCTCGACATCGCCGTAGCGCGGGTCGATCGCAAAGCAATAGCGCTGGTCGGCGACGGTTAGCTCGGCATAGCCGCCATCGATCTGGTAGCCGGTGAAACGGGCGCGATCGCACAGGTTCTCGCGGCCGGCGCGGCAAAACTCGCACACCCCGCAGGTCCAGCCGAGCCACGGCACGCCGACCCGGTCGCCGATTCCGAAACGATCGACATCGGCGCCCGTTTCGACGATTGTGCCGACGATCTCGTGACCGGGGATCAGCGGCAGTTTCGGCTCGGGCAATTCGCCGTCGACGACATGCAGATCGGTGCGGCAGACCGCGCAGGCATGAACCCTGATCAGCACCTGCCCCGAACCCGGCAGCGGCGCCGGCACATCGGCAGCCTCAAGCCGATGTCCCACCGCGGTCAAGAGTTGCGCGCGCATCGGATCATCGCTGTCGCGGCTCAGCGGGTGAAATCGGCGCTGATAAGCGCATTTGCCTCCTCTTGCTCCGCCGTGGGAATGATGCCGGCGGCCGGGCCGATCGCCGCTTGCCGCTCGACGGCCGCCAGAACGGCGTCGAGCGGAATGGCGCCGATCCGGTCGGAACCGTAATCCTGGGCCTTCAGGCAGACCCTGGCCCGCGCGAACGGCGCGTATTTTTCCGGGCGGGTCGGGCCATAGAGCGACACCATCGGCGCCCCGCCGGCGGCCAGGAGATGCCCGGTTCCCGAACAGTTCGCCACGGCCACCGACAGCCGTTCGCCGAGCGCGGCGACGAGGCAGGGCCCGCCGATCCCGTCCGGTGCGGCGCTGGCGTTGCGTTGCTCGGGAAACAGCGCCTGCGGCACCGCGGCGCGCAGCGAGTCATGCCAATCGCTCTCTTCCGGACCGATCAGAAACACCGGCACCCGGCCGCGCTCGACCTGGGCTCGCGCCACGGCGATAAAGCCTTCGAGCGGCCAGCACTTGCCTTTCGCCTTGTTGCCGGCGCCGGGCGCCAGCCCGACATAGCTCGGGCCCGGCCGGCAGCAATTCGGCCGCGCGAGCGCGCAGCTTCGGCGGCAGCGGGATCGGGTTCGGCACTGCGATCGGATGCCCGGCGGCCGCGGCGGCGAGCCCGACCAGCTTGTCCACAAGCAGCGGCGGGCGCAGCAACAGCGGGCGCGGTGGCCGGGCATCCGACCAGACATAGCGCCAGGTGCCGCTGATAAAGCGGCGATGCGGGATGCGCTTCAAAAACAGCGTGCGCCCGAGATAGCGTTGGGTGTCGATGATCAGGTCGAAATGGCGCCCGAGGATCGGGTGCTTCATGCGGAGCGAGGCGCGCGGATCTTTCGGGATGGCGAGATCGGTGATGAACTCGTCGATCCGCCCCGCGACGAGCGGCGCCAGCTGATGGCGCAGATAGAACGCGCCGCTGGTGCCCGGAACCCACGCGATCCGTGCCAGCGGAAAAGCGCTCTTCAGCGCCAGCAGCAGCGGCAGCTTCAGCACATTCTCGCCGAGCGCATCGTCGGGATCGCTGGTGATGAAGACCAGGATCGACCGCGGGTCCGCCAGCCCATGCTGTGCCCGATCGCTCAATTTCGTTTCTCGACAGGCAGCCAGAGGATGTCGCCGGCGCGCGGTTCGAGGATCGGCGCGCCGTGACGGCCTGGCGCCGGATCATAGGCGCGGTAATCATGCCGGATGAGGAAATCCCACGTTTCTCTAAGCGTGCCGCCGCAGTGCGCGAGATGGCCTTCGTCCAATTCGAGGTAAAGCGCCGGCCGCAGCGTTTCCAGGGTACGCTGCGCACCCTTGAGCATGATCAGCTCGGCCCCCTCGATATCGGCCTTGACGAGATCGAGACGATCGAGCGCCAGCGCCGCCACGCATCCGTCGAGCGTCGTGACAGCGACGGCCTCGACTTCGAATTCGCGGCCACCGACCGCGGCGCCTAGATTGGCGAGGCCGAAGCCGTAGCTGCCCGACGATTTGATCGGCAACGACAAGAGCGCAACCCCCGGCACCTCGCCGAGCGCCATCGCGAGGATTGCGACATTCCGCAGCCGGTTGAGGCGGATCGCGGGCGCGAGAATGCGCCGCGCATAGCTCTGCGGCTCGATGGCGAAGACGAACCCGTTGCGGGCAAGCCGCGCGAACAGCTTGGTGAACTGTCCGGCGTGCGCGCCGACGTCGAAGACGATCGCATCGTCGCGCAACAGACCGCGGAACAGCGGGATCAGCTCGCGGTGATGCTGCTTGACAACCCCCTTGAATAGATGGGCAAAAAACGCCGGCGCAACCCGGCCGGTGTAATAGCGGCGGAGCGGGCGGAGGATGGCGTCGTCCATCCGTTCAACTCTCGGCGCGCGGGGAAACGGATGTGGAAGCCTCGTCCAGGATGCGCACGATGTGGCGCGCCTCGCGCCCGGCGCCGTCGGCGATCTGGTGGCGGCAGCTGGTGCCGCAGGCGGCGAAGAGCGTATCGGGTGCGGCGGCGCGCATTTTCGGCAAGACGCCCAATTCGCCGATCTTCATCGAGACCTCGAAATGCTCGGCCTCGAAGCCGAACGAGCCGGCCATGCCGCAGCAGGTCGAATCGAAGGTCTCGACCGCGAGTTCCGGGATCAGCTGCAAGGCCTTGACGGCGGCGGCCGCGGTGCCGAAGGCCTTCTGATGGCAATGGCCGTGCAGCAGCGCGGTCCGGCCCGGCATCGCCGCGAGCGGCAGCGCGAAGCGGCCGGCCGCTGTTTCGCTGGCGACGAATTCCTCGAAGAGCTGGGCGTGGGCGGCGAGCGCCGTCGTGTCGGCGCCGGGCAGGATCGCCGGAAACTCGTCGCGCAGGGTCAGGAGGCAGGCCGGTTCGAGACCGATGATCGGGGTCCCGGCGGCGATCGCCGGGGCCGAGCGCGGCGAGCATGCGCCGCGCCTCCTTCCGCGCCTCCTCGACCAGCCCGGCCGCGAGGAAGGTGCGGCCGCAGCACAAGGGGCGGCCGACCGCCGGCTCGGGCGTCGTCACCCGATAGCCGGCGCGCGCCAGCACGCGCTCGGCGGCGAAGGCGTTCTCCGGCTCGAAATAGCGGTTGAAGGTATCGACCAGCAGCACGACGTTGCGGCCGCCCGTCGGCCCCGGTGTCGGTGCTGCCGCGGTAGTATTGCGGCGACCACTCCGGCAATTGCCGCCGCGCGCTGAGGCCGAAGAGCCGCTCGCCGAGCGCGGCCAAGCGCCGGCACCCGGTTGCGCAGGTTGAAGAGGGCGCCGAGGCGCGCGGCATAGGGCGCATAGCGCGGCAGATAGGCGACCAGCCGGTCGCGCGCCGAAAGCCCGTGGCGCTTCCGGTAATGATGCAGGAACTCGATCTTCATGCGCGCCATGTCGACGCCGGTCGGGCATTCGCGCCGGCAGCCCTTGCACGAGACGCACAGCGCCATCGTCTCGCGCATCTCCTCCGAGACCAGCGCGTCGGGCGCCGAGCTGGCCCGACAATGCGAGGCGCAGGGTGTTGGCGCGGCCGCGCGTCAGGTGCTGCTCGTCGCCGGTGGCGCGATAGGACGGGCACATCACGCCGGGGTCGGATTTCCGGCAGGCGCCGTTGTTGTTGCACATCTCGACGGCGCTGGCGAAGCTGCCCCATTCCGACCAGTCGAGCGCGCTGTCGAGCGGCAATTGCCGGTAGCCCGGCATAAAGCGGAAGAGGCTGCGGTCGTCCATCTTGGAGGGGCGGACGATCTTGCCCGGGTTGAAGAGGCCCGGTCGGGTCGAAGGTGTCCTTCACCTCCTCGAACGCGCGGATGATGCGCGGCCCGAACATCGCCTCGTGATGCTCGGAGCGCACGAGGCCATCGCCGTGCTCGCCCGAATGCGAGCCCTTGTATTCGCGCACCATCGCGAAGGCCTCCTCGGCGATCGCCCGCATCTTTTTGGCGTCGAGCTCCTGCTTCAGATTCAACACCGGCCGGACATGCAGGCAGCCGACCGAGGCGTGCGCGTACCAGGTGCCGTAGGTGCCGTGCTTCTCGAAGACCCGGGTCAGCCGGTCGGTGTATTCGGCGAGATCCTCGAGCCCGACCGCGCAATCCTCGATGAACGAGACCGGCTTCCCGTCGCCCTTCATCGACATCATGATGTTGAGGCCTTCCTTGCGCACGTTCCACACCGCGCTCTGGAAGGCGGGGTCGGTCGCCTCGATGACGGCGCCGGGAAAGCCGAGATCGCCCATCAGTTCGACGAGCTGCTTCAAGCGCCGCAGATTGTCGTCGGCATCCTCGCCGGCGAATTCGCACAAGAGGATCGCCTCGGGGTCGCCCCGGACGAAGCGCTCGACGACCGGGCGGAACACCGCGTTGTCGCGGGCCAGCTCGATCATCGTGCGGTCGACCAGCTCGACCGCGGCGGGGCCCAGCTTGACGATGTGCTGGGCCGCCTCCATCGCCTTGTAGAAGCTCGGGAAATGGCAGATGCCGAGGACCCGGTGCGGGGGAATCGGCTGGAGGTCGAGCTCGATCTCGGTGAAGAAGGCGAGGGTGCCTTCGGAGCCGACCAGCAGATGGGCCATGTTGTGGCCGGCATCATCGATCATGTCGATGTTGTAGCCGCCGACCCGGCGCTGCACCTTCGGGAAGCGGCGTTCGATCTCGTCCGTCTCGCGGCGGTGCAGGGCGCGCATGTCGCGGACAAGGTCGCGATAGCGCTCGGGCGCCACGTCATCCGCATGCCGAAATTGCCGGGCACCTCGGCGAAAGCGCGCGGCGGTGCCGTCGGCGAGGATCGCGTCGATCGCGCGCACGTTGTGCACCATGTTGCCGTAGCGCAAGCGAGCGCGCGCCGCAGCTGTTGTTGGCGGTCATCCCGCCGATCGTGGCGCGGTCGCCGGTCGAGACGTCGACCGGGTAGAACAGCTTGTGCCGGCGCAACGAGGCGTTGAGCCGCTCCAGCACGACGCCGGGCTGGACGCGCACGCGGCGCGCCGCGACATCGAGCGCGACGACCCCGTCCATGTACTTGCTGCAATCGAGGACGAGGGCGCGGGCGACGGTCTGGCCGCATTGCGAGGTGCCGCCGCCGCGCGGCAGCACCGGCACGCCCTCCTCGCGCGCGATCTGCAGCGCCGCGGCGATGTCATCCTTGTGCTTCGGCACGGCGACGCCAATCGGCTCGATCTGGTAGATCGAGGCATCGGTCGCATAGCGGCCGCGGCTGAACGGGTCGAACATGACCTCGCCCTGAAGCTCGCGCCTGAGGCGCGCTTCGAGGCGCGGTGAGCCGGGGGCATTATCGAGCGGCATGGCAGCTTTCGCGATCAACGAGCAGTGGCGCGGCAGCCTATCGGTTCGGCGCGCGCCGAACAACCGATCGAGGCTCGGGCGGCAAAAGCGCCACCTATACCACCTGTTAATACTGGGGAAAGACAGGCGGGCGCCGGGTCCGCCGGGTCAGTCACTGCGCCTGCCCCTCATCGAGACGGTGCGCATTTCGCATCGCTGCTTGGGCAAGGGCAGGGTCGCCGAGGAGGTTCTCGGCCGAGCAGCCGAGCGTCTCGCAAACCATTCCGATCTCGGACAGTTTCAGCCGCCGATAGCCGAGCTCGATGCGCGTCAGGGTGAGGCGCGACACGCCGATCAGCGTGGCGCATTGGGCTTGGGTGATGCCGAGCGTGCGGCGGCGCTGGCGGATGCGGGTCCCGATGCGAGCACGCATCGCGTCATGGCGATTCATGGCTTATCCTCCGGAAAGGCTCAAATCGGAGAATGAGGATTGTGTAGCATAAATAGCAATTATTGTCAATAGGGAAATGCCCTAATGGATCGATTTGACACCCGAAAGGCCGGCGCCGCGCCGGATGTCATCGCGCCGGACGGCTGCGAGGTGCGCGCTTTGTGCGCTACCCCGCGCGGCGGGATGGCCCTCTTCACGCTCGCCCCCGGCAGGGTGGCGAGGGCGGTGGCGCATCGCACGGTCGAGGAGATCTGGTACGTCATCCGCGGCCGGGGGCGGATGTGGCGCAAAGCGGGCGACAGCGAGGAGGTCACCGAAATCGCCGCGGGAGTCTCGATCAGCATCCCATTGGGCACGCAGTTCCAGCTGCGCTGCGACGGCGCGGAGCCGCTCGAAGCGGTCGCGGCGACAATGCCGCCCTGGCCGGGCGACGGCGAAGCCGCGATCGTCGCCGGTCGATGGCGGCCGACGGTGTGAGCCGGTGCATCGCGCCGGGCGGCGTGCGAGTATTGGCCGGGTGCGGCGCAACGGGAGAGCGGGATGAGCGCGTGGGGATTGCCGAGGGCCGAGGGTCCTGAACAAATCGGGCTCTCGCCGGCGCGGCTGGAGCGGCTGGCCGGAATCATCCGGCAGGATGTCGAGAAGAAGCTGATCCCGGGCGCCGTGCTGGCGATCGCGCGCGGCGGGCGGGTCGGCTATGCCGAGGCGTTCGGCTGGCGCGACCGCGAGGCCGCGGCGCCGATGACGCCGGACGCGATTTTCCGCATCGCCTCGATGACCAAGCCCGTGACCTCGGTCGCGGCGATGATGCTGGCCGAGGAAGGGCGCCTGGAGATCGCCGCGCCGGTCGCGCAGTACCTGCCGGAATTCGCCGAGCTGACGGTCGGCGCAACGGGCGGCATCGAGCGCGCCAGGCCGCAGCGCGCGATGACCGTGCAGGATCTGCTGCGCCACACCTCGGGTCTGATCTATCCGTTTGTCGGCAGCGAGCCGGTGCGGCGAATTTGGGACAAGGCGAATGTCATGGACGAGGACCAGACCAACGAGGAGATGGTCGCCAAATTGGCGCGGCTGCCGCTGATGTTCGAGCCGGGCACGACCTGGGAGTACGGCATGTCGACCGATGTGCTTGGGCGCGTCGTCGAGGTGGCCTCACGCAGCTCGCTCGCCGAGTTTTTCGCCGACCGGATCACCGGCCCGCTGGGCATGAAAGACAGCGGTTTTGCCGCAACCGGAGCGCGCGCCTCGCGGCTCGCCGAGATGCAAGAGGATCCGACGACCGGCAAGCGGCCGCCGATGCCTTATTCCGAGGCCGCCCGGGAGCGCCGCTGGCATTCCGGCGGCGGCGGCATGGTGTCGAGCGCGGCCGATTACCTGCGCTTCTGCCAGATGCTGCTGAACGGCGGCGAGCTTGACGCGGTGCGGCTCCTGGCGCCGAAGACGGTGGCGCACATGACATCGGACCATCTGCCGCCCGCTGTCGCCTACGGGCCCTCGGCGCGCGAGCTGATCGGGACCGGGGCGCCGCTGCCGGAGCTCGGGCAAGGCTTCGGTCTCGGCTTTGCGGTGCGCAAGGCGATCGGCATGTCGCCGCTGCCCGGCTCGGTCGGCGACTATTTCTGGGGCGGGATCTACGGCACCTCGTTCTGGGTCGATCCGGCCGAGCAGCTGATCGTCGTCTTTATGCTGCAGGCGCCCGAGCAGCGCACCCATTACCGGCAGCTGCTCCGCCACCTCGTCTACGCCGCCCTCACCCGCACGCGCGGCCGGCGCTGGCGGTGAGTTTTGATGCAATTCTGCTCCCGGTTGAGTCGCCCTTATATTCGTCATGCCGGGCTTGCCCCGGCCACCTCAGGAAGCTGCACCGGATCCCCGGTTCAAACCCGGGGATGACGATTGGGAGCGTGATTGAGCCCAGTTCTAGGTCGGGATCACGTCGGTTGCGGGCGCCGGTCCCGCGGCGCGCAGGTGGCAGGCGACGTGCTGGCCCGGCAAGACCTCGCGCATCTCGGGCTCCTCCGCCGCGCAGCGCTCGAAGGCATAGGGGCAGCGGGTGTGAAACCGGCAGCCGGAGGGCGGGTTGATCGGGCTGGGCACATCGCCCTTCAGGATGATCCGCTTTGTCGCCGCGTCGGGATCGGGGACCGGCACCGCCGACAGAAGCGCCTCTGTGTAGGGGTGCTGCGGCCGGCTGAACAATTGGGCGCGGTCGGCGATCTCGACGATCTTGCCGAGATACATCACGGCGATGCGGTGGCTGATGTGCTCGACGACGGCGATGTCGTGGGCGATGAACAGGTAGGAGAGGCCGAATTCCTGCTGCAGATCGCCCAACAAATTGATGACCTGCGCCTGCACCGACACGTCGAGCGCGGAAACCGGCTCGTCGCAGATGATGAGACCCGGGTTGAGCGCCAATGCCCGGGCGATGCCGATGCGCTGGCGCTGGCCGCCCGAGAATTCGTGCGGGTAGCGATCGAGCGCCTCGGCGCGCAGCCCGACCTTGAGGGCGAGGCTCTCGACCCGCTCGTCGAGTGCCCGGCCATGGGCAATGCCGTAATTTTTCAGCGGCTCGGCGATGATGTCGCCGATTTTGAGGCGCGGGTTGAGCGAGGAATAGGGGTCCTGAAAGACCACCTGCAATTCGCGGCGATAGGGCCGCATCTCGCGCCGCGACAGCTGATCGATGCGCTCGCCATTGACGCGGATCTCGCCGGCGGTCGGCTCGATCAGCTTCAAAATCGCCTTGCCGGCGGTCGATTTGCCGCAGCCGCTCTCGCCAACGAGGCCCAAGGTCTCGCCCTCGGCGATGTCGAAGGAAATGCCGTCGACGGCGTGAACCCAGCCGACGGTGTGCTGCAACAGCCCTCGTTTGACCGGGAAATGCTTGACCAGCCCCCTGACCGACAACAGCGGCGCCGCATTCATTTCCGGCATGTTGGATTGCGGATGTGCGTCCTTCGAGACGGCCGCTTCGCGGCCTCCTCAGGATGACGTGGTTTTATTAATGCCGGCAAATAGATGCCCGTCATCCTGAGGAACGCCCCACGGGTCCGGCCTGCGGCCGGCCCGAGGACAGGCTCCGTCGCGGCTCGAAGGACGCAGGAGACCGATGCAGTCTTAATCCTCATGCCCGCGCCACCTGGTCCGAATGAAAGCAGGCGGCGTAATGGCCCTTTTCCTTTTCCTCGAAGGGCGGCATCTCGCGGCGGCAGACATCGCTCGCGAAGGTGCAGCGCGGCGCGAACGGACAGCCGGGGATCGCCTCCAGCAGTGAGGGCACCGTGCCGGGGATCTCGGCGAGCCGTCCGAGGCGTTCCGGCATGAGGCTCGCGCCGAGCCGCGGCACCGAGGCGAGCAGCCCCCTGGTATAGGGATGCAGCGGATGGCGGAACAGCTGCCCGATCGGCGCTTCCTCGGCCCGGCGCCCGGCATACATGACGACGACCCGCTGCGCCATCTCGGCGACGACCCCGAAATCGTGGGTGATCAGCACGATCGCGGCGTCGATCTTCGCTTTCAGTTCGCGCATCAGATCGAGGATCTGGGCCTGGATCGTGACATCGAGCGCGGTCGTCGGCTCGTCGGCGATCAAGAGCTTGGGGTTGCAGGCCAGCGCCATCGCGATCATCACGCGCTGCCGCATGCCGCCCGAGAGCTGGTGCGGGTATTGCTCGATGCGCCGCTCGGGCTCGGGAATGTGCACGAGGCGGAGCATGTCGACGGCCTTGGCGAGCGCCGCCTTCTTGTCGAGCCCCTGATGCAGGATCAGGGTCTCGCCGATCTGGCGGCCGATGTTCAGGACCGGGTTCAGCGAGGTCATCGGCTCCTGGAAGACCATCGAGATCTCGTTGCCGCGCACCTCGCGCATCGCGGCCTCGCTCAACTCGCGCAGATCGCGCCCGGCAAAGCGGATCGCGCCCGCCACGATGCGCCCCGGCGGCGACGGGACGAGCCGCAGGATCGACAGCGCGGTGACGCTCTTGCCGCAGCCGCTTTCGCCGACGATCGCCAGCGTCTCGCCCGGCATCACGTGAAACGACACGCCGTCGACCGCGCGCACGATGCCGTCGCGGGTGAAGAACCAGGTCTTGAGATCGACGACGTCGAGGAGCGGCTGCGGCGACGCGGCCGGCGCCGGCGGCGGCGCCGGCGCCTTCACCGGGAGGGGTTCGTAGACTGCCGCCACGTCAGCCCTTACAGGCGCCGTGCGAGGCGCGGGTCGAGCGCATCGCGCAGTCCGTCGCCCAACAGGTTGATCGCCAGCACGGTCAAGGACAGCATGATCCCGGGGAACAGCACGATGTAATAGGCGACCTGAAAGAGGCTGCGCCCCTCGGCCATGATGTTGCCCCAGCTCGGGATGTTGGGCGGCGTGCCGGCGCCGATGAACGACAGGATCGCCTCGGTGATCATCGCCGAGGCGGCGATGTAGGTGCCCTGGACCAGGAGCGGCGCCATCGTGTTGGGCACGATGTGGCGCCACAGGATGCGCACAAAGCCGGTGCCGCTGGCGATTGCCGCCTCGACATAGGGCTGCTCGCGCAAGGTCAGCACGACGCCGCGCACGAGCCGCGTCACCCGCGGCACCTCGAGCGACGGTGATCGCGAAGACGACGTTTTCGAGGCTGGCGCGGGTCAGCGCCATCAGCGCGATCGCGATCAGCACCGGCGGGATCGACATCAGCCCGTCCATCACCCGCATCACGATCGCATCGACCCAGCGGGTGAAGCCGGTGACGACCCCGATCGCCAGGCCGAGCGCGGTGCTGATCAGCGCGACGCTGAACCCGACGATCAGCGATACGCGGGCGCCGTAGATCGTCCGGCTGTAGACGTCGCGGCCGAGCATGTCGGTGCCGAACCAGTACGCGGCCGACGGCCATTTGAGCCGGTTGATCGGCGCCAAAGCCTGCGGATCGACGGTGCCGAGCCAGGGCGCGAAAATCGCCATCCCGGTCATCAGCAGCAAGAGCACGCTGCCGACGACGATCGTCGGATGACGGCGGACATAGCGCCGGATGCCGCTCTCGCGCGCCGGCGCCGCCTCCCCGAGGGCGATGTCGCTCTGGATTACCGCCATCGCCCGCTCGCCTAATACCGGATGCGCGGGTCGAGCAGCGTGTAGCTCAGATCGACCAACAGATTGACCAGCACATAGGCGGCCGAGAAGATGAGGATGATGCCCTGGATGATCGGGTAGTCGCGCCTGAGGATGGCATCGACCGTGAGCCGCCCGAGCCCGGGGATGGCAAACACCGTCTCGGTGACGACGACCCCGCCGATCAGCAGGGCGACGCCGATCCCGATGATCGTCACGATCGGCACCGCGGCGTTCTTCGAGCGCATGGCCGATCAGCACCTGCTCGCTCGAGAGGCCCTTGGCCTGGGCGGTGCGGATGTAATCCTGGGCCAGGACGTCGAGCATGCTGGCGCGGGTGATGCGCGCGATCAGCGCGGCGAAGATCATGCCGAGCGCGATCGACGGCAGGATGATGTGCGACAGGAACGGCCAGAGCCCCTGGGTGATGCTGACATAGCCCTGCACCGGCAGCACATCGGCCCAGATCGCGAAGACGTAGATCAGGATGTAGGCGAGGACGAAGACCGGCACCGAAAAGCCGAGCACCGCGAACACCATGACCACGCGGTCGATCCACGATCCGGCCCGCCAGGCGGCGAGAACCCCCAGCGGGATCGCCACCACGATCGAGACGAAGAGCGTCGACAGGGTCAGCGCGACCGTCGGTTCGAGCCGCTGCTCGATCAGCTTGATGACCGGCAGGTTGGTGAAGATCGAGATGCCGAGGTCGCCGTGCAAGAGCCGCCATACCCAGGTGCCGAACTGGATATAGACCGGCTGGTCGAGCCCGAGATGGGCGCGGATCCGGGCGATGTCGGCGACCGTCGCGGTGTCGCCGGCGATGATCGCGGCCGGGTCGCCCGGGCTCAGATACAACAGCGCGAAGACAAAGACCGCGACCACCGCCATGACCGGGATCGTCGCCAGAATGCGCCGGATGATGTAAGCGAACATTTACGCCCACCCTATTGTCGTCCCGGCGAAGGCCGGGACCCATCCTTCAGCCGCACGAGCAGCTGATAAGTGGATCCCGGCTTTCGCCGGGATGACAGCGGCGTCGACGGCGCTCACTTCTTCGCCGACATTCCACAGGAAGGCCACCGGGGCGACGATGATGCCGTCGAGGTTCTTGCGATAGGCGGTCGGCACGACGAACTGCCCGGTCGGCACATAGGGGATCTCGGTGGTGTAGGCCTCGACCTGGATCTCGTCGACGAGCTTTTTCTGGGCGGCGAAATCGGGCGCCTTGAACCAGGCATCGATCAGGCTCTCGATCTTGGGATCATTCGGCCAGCCGAACCACGCGTTGTCGCCATTGCCGCGCAGCGCGGCGTCGAGCGCCGGCGACAGCAGGTCCGGCGCCGAGGCCCAGGTGTGAAACATGTTCCAGCCGCCCTGGTCGATCGGCTTCTTCGAGGTACGGCGGGTCACCAGGGTTCCCCAATCGTTGGCGTCGATCTGGACGTTGATCCCCGCCTTGCCCAGCAATTGGGCCGTCACCAGCGCCTGGGCGTGCACGATCGGCTGGTCGGTGGCGTCGAGCAGCACCACCTTCTCGCCGTTGTAGCCGGCCTCCTTGATCAGCGCCTTGGCCTTCTCCAGGTTCGGCCCGTGCAGCAGCTCGTCGGCGCCGGCGTCGGTGGCGAACGGCGTGCCGCAGACAAACAGCGCGGCGCAGGTCTTCCAATACTTCGCGTCGCCGGCGACCGCCTCCATGTACTCCTTCTGGTCGACCAGGTTCAGCACCGCCTCGCGCATCTTCGGGTTGTTGAAGGGCGGCAGCAGGTGGTTGAAGCGCAGGATGCCGATATTGCCGAGCGGGTCGACGGTCGCGACGGTGACATCCTTGTTGGCGGCGAGCACCGGCACGAGATCGGAGGGCGGCTGCTCCCACCAATCCGCCTCGCCGGCGTTGAGCGCGGCCGCCGCGGTCGTCGCGTCGGGAATGTACAGCCATTCGACGCGGTCGACCTTGGCGACCTTGCCGCCGGCGGCAAAGCTCGGCGGCTCCTGGCGCGGCACGTAGTCGGTGTTCTTGACAAAGACCGCCTTGCTGCCCGGCACCCATTCCTCCTTGACGAATTTGAACGGGCCCGAGCCGTCAACCTCGGTGATCTGCTGGAACGGATCGGTCTTGGCGAGCCGCTCGGGCATCATGAACGGCACGTTGCTCGACAGCTTGCCGAGCGCGTAGAGGATCAGCGGGAACGGCGTTTTCAGGTGGATCGTGAACGTCTTGTCGTTGTCGGCGGTGATCTTGTCGACCGCGTCCATCAGCTTTTGCCCGAACGGGTCGCGCTTGCCCCAGCGCTCGATCGAGGCGACGCAATCGGCCGCGCGCACCGGCCCGCCGTCATGCCATTTGAGGCCGTCGCGCAGCGTGAAGGTGTAGGCCAGCTTGTCGTCGCTGACCTTCCAGCTGTCGACCATCTGCGGCTGCGGCTTCAAGTCCTTGTCGAGCGCGAACAGCGTGTCATAGACCATGTAGCCGAAGTTGCGGGTGACGTAGGCCGTCGTCCAGATCGGATCGAGGATGCGCAAATCGGCCTGCGGGATGAAGCGCAGCGTCGTTTCGGCGAAGCCCTGAACCGGCGCGAGGGCGAAGGCCAGAGCGCAAAGCCCGGCCGCCAGCCGCATTCTTCCTCAGTATCCTCGACATCGCTCTCCCGGCTCCTTCCTGTTCTCTCCGGCAGACCTTACGCGATCCGTTTCCGCGCTCACAATCCCGATCGTGAAGCAAGCGGCGTGCCGGGCAGGCGTTGCGGAGCTGCGGCGATTCGCCGATAGTCGGGATTGCGCTGTCGGAGAGGGAAAATGCAAAGCGCTTCCGAGATCGCCTTTACCGCGGCGCTCGACCTCGTCGAGCTGTATCGCAGCAAGGCGCTGTCTCCGGTCGAGGCCACGCAGGTGCTGCTCGCCCGGCTCGATGCGTTGCAGTCGGCCCTCAACGCGTTCTGCGTGATCGACCGTGACGGGGCGCTCGCCGCCGCGCGCGCCTCCGAGCAGCGCTGGAGGGCGGGCCAGCCGCTCAGCCCGCTCGACGGCGTGCCGGCGACGATCAAGGACCTCGTGCTGATGCGCGGCTTCCCGACATTGCGCGGCTCGCGCCTCGTCGATCCCGAACAGGACTGGTCGGAGGACGGGCCGGCGGTGGCCCGGCTGCGCGAGGCCGGGGCGGTGATCCTCGGCAAGACGACGACGCCCGAATTCGGCTGGAAGGCGATCGGCGATTCGCCGCTGACCGGCATCACCCGCAACCCGTGGAACCTGCGAGCGCACCACCGGCGGCAGCAGCGCCGGCGCCGCCGCCGCCTGCGCCGCCGGGATCGCCCCGCTCAATGTCGGCAGCGACGGCGCCGGCTCGATCCGCATCCCCTCTGCCTTCACCGGCATTGTCGGGCTCAAGGCGAGTTTCGGCCGGGTGCCGGCCTATCCGTCCTCGCCGATGGGCCTCCTATCGAATGTCGGGCCGATGACGCGCACTGTGCGCGACGCGGCGGCGATGCTCAATGTGCTGGCGCGGCCCGACCACCGCGATCCCTACGCCCTCCCGCCCGAGAGCCGCGACTACCTCGACGGGATCGAGGAGGGCGTGCGCGGCTGGCGGATCGCCTACAGCCCCGATCTCGGCTATGCCAAGGTCGATCCCGAAATTGCCGCTGCCTGCGCCAGCGCGGCGCGGCAATTCGCGGATTTGGGCGCCACCGTCGATGAGGTCGGCGCGATCTTTCCCTCGCCGCGCGATGCGCTCTTGACCCTGTGGGCCGCCGGCGCCGCGCATCGTGCTGTCGGGCTTCCCGAAGCAGCGGCATTCGCTGTGCGACCCCGGCCTGGTCGCCGTCGCGGCCGAGGGCGAGCAATTGCGCGGCATCGACTATGTCGCCGCCGACATGGTCCGCACCGAGCTCGGCCAGCGGATGGCGGCATTCCACCAGCGCTACGATCTCCTGGTGACGCCGATGATGCCGGTTGCCGCCCTGCCGGTCGGCCAGGACCTCAACGACCCGGCCACCGAGCGCAGCTGGGTCGACTGGACGCCGTTCAGCTATCCGTTCAACCTGACGCGCCAGCCCGCCGCGACCGTGCCGTGCGGGCTGACCCGCGCCGGGCTGCCGATCGGGTTGCAGATCGTCGGGCCGCTTTATGCCGAGGACCGAGTGTTGCGGGCGGCGCGCGCCTTCGAGCAGAGGCAACCCGAGCGCCGTCCGCCGGTTTGAGGCGGAGGAGAGGATGAGCGCAAACCCCGCGCCTTCGATCACCGTTACCGATGCGCTCGACCTCGACGATGTCGCGGTCATCGCCGACGGTCTCGGCGCCTACAATTACAGCCAGACCGGCTACCGCGACCATCGCCCGCTCGCCGTGTTTGTCCGCGATCCGGCGACCGGCAAGGTCGTCGGCGGGCTTTATGGCCGCTCCTCGTTCGGGCTCGTCTATGTCGAGCGCTTCTTCCTGCCCGAGGATTTGCGCCGCGACCGGATCGGCAGCCGCGTGCTGGCGATGGCCGAGGACGAAGGCAGGCGGCGCGGCTGCACCCGGATCGCGCTGACGACATTGAGCGTCCAGGCGCCGGGCTTCTACCAGAAGCAAGGCTACGACGTCGCCGCGGCAATCGACTGCGACCCACCCGGCCTGACCCGGTATTACATGACAAAGCGGCTGGTGCCGCGCGTCGCTAAGGTCAAAACCAATCGGCTTGACGCCTCTTGACCCCGGAGATCGCCTCCGAAGCCGGGCCTTCCCACAGTGCCAAGTTCAGGTGGCCGCAAATAGCCACATCGCCGATGCTGTCGCATGCATTCTTGGGGAAAAATCGCGAGCCAGGTAAGTAAAAAATGGAATAAAGGAATATCTTGTGGTCGGCGGAAATTCCGCGATCAGCCCCGGCTACCTCGAGATGTCAGCTTAGGCGCTGCGCGCCAACAAGAACTGCCGCAGCCCGCCGAGGAATCCCGGCGATTGGCGGGCTTCCGCCAATGCGGTATTGAAGCGCTCGGCCCAGCGGTCGATGTCGCTTGCCGCGAGGTGGTTGAACATGCGGTGGTGACGCGCTCGTCGTTCTGCGAGCGGCATCTCGAGAGCGGCCTTGATTGCTTCCGCCATCGCCTCGGTCTCGAGCGGGTTGACGAGGATCGCGTCGTCGAGCTCCTCGGCCGCACCGGCGAACTGGGAAAGCACCAGGACGCCCGGATCCTCGGGATCCTGGGCTGCGACATACTCCTTGGCGACAAGGTTCATGCCATCGCGCAACGGTGTGACCAAGCCGACATCGGCCAGCCGATAGAGCCCGGCCAGCGCGGCCCGCGAATAGGCTCGGTTGACGTAGCGGATCGGCGTCCAGGATGGCTCGCCGTGGCGGCCGTTGACTTGACCGACGAGGGTGCTGAGCGCCTGCGCCATCTCGGCATATTCGGGCACCTCGGAGCGGGTCTGCGGCGTCACCTGGAGGAACGTTACCCGTCCTCGCCATTCGGGATAGGTGTCGAGGAAGTGGCCGAAAGCCTGGATCCGGTGAGGAATCCCTTTCGAGTAGTCAAGACGATCGACGCCGAGGATCAGACGCCTGCCGTTCAGGCTGTCGCGCACCTCGCTGGCCAGCGTCGAGCGGATCGCGTTGCGCGCCGCGCGCGCCAGAACCCGGGTCGCGATACCCACCGGAAACGCGCCGATCCGAACCCGGCGCTCATCGAAGTCGAAAGAGGTCGAATTGCGCCCCGGGATGCCGCCCTGATGCTCGAAATAACGCGCGAGATTATCGGCGTCGTGGTCGGTCTGAACGCCGACGAGGTCATAATGCTCGAGCGCCCCCAGCGTCTCCGCGTGCTGCGGCAGGGTCAACAGGATGTCCGGCGGCGGGAACGGAATGTGAAGGAAAAAGCCGATCGGATTGTCATGACCCAGCGCCCTGAGCTCCTTGGCAAACGGCAGCAGGTGGTAGTCATGAACCCAGATCGAGTCGTCGGGGAGGATGAACCGCGACAATGCCTCGGCAAAACGTGCGTTGACCCGCAAGTAACCGCCCAGATCGACGGTGGCGAATTCCGCCAGATCACCGCGATAATGGAGGATCGGCCACAACACACGGTTGGCAAAACCGTTGTAATATTCCCGAAAGTCGGCTTGCGACAGATCGAGAGTGATGAAGGTTCGGCGACGCCGCTCGATCACGGTGGGATGGACCCCCGAGCCATTCTCGCTGACGTGCCCGCTCCAGCCGAACCAGATGCCCTCGCGCCGCTTGAGCGCCGCGTTGACGGCGACGGCGAGGCCGCCGGCCTGCCGCGGTCCTTCTGGGTCCGGGACCAACACCCGGTTCGATACTACGATGAGGCGCGACACCACACACATCCTCCCATCTGACCACAGGCGCATCAGCCGAATTGACGATGCCCGCCATCGAGTTAGCTCTACGGGATGTTTTCCCCGTCCCGGCTTCCACCGGGTTCAGCGCCTCGCTTCCAGCGTTCCTCCTTGCAAGCACCACGGTGAACCAACGCATCGCGATGATGGACGGTTCCGCCCCAACCATGCCGCGATCGCGCGCGCCGGGCGCATCCCTCCGGCCCGCCGTAGCCGGCTTGCGGCCAGCGGCACCCGGGCGCGGCCAGAGGATCGCGGGGCGCGCCTGATTGACGTACTGATTATGGAGGATCGTGAGCAGCCAGGCCCGCAGATTGGTGCCCTCCTGCCACAGATGCAACTTGGCGAGGGCGCGGGTGAGGCAGTCCTGAACGAGGTCGTCGGCAGCGGCGACGTCGCGAGCCATCGCCCGAGCATAGCGCCGCAGGCGCGGGATCTCGGCTTCGATGTCCCGATAGATGTCGACCACGCAGATTTCTCCCGCTATTGTGACCGGCACGGTCGCCGATCCGATTAGCGATTTTATCGGGGGGCTGTAATCCGCTGATGACGCTGGTGTTAATTTGTGTGCGAAATTGTAACGATGACGCCAATGGGGCGCGGTTGGGGCGGCATTAAATGAGCGCCAACGAGCACATCTTGGTCGTCGACGATCAGAGGGAGACCAGCGATGTCGTCCGCGATTACCTCATCGACGAGGGATACCGCGTCTCGACCGCCGAGGACGGCGCCGCCATGCGCCATGTTCTTGCACAGTCGCACGCCGATCTCGTCATCCTCGATCTGATGCTGCCGGGCGAGGACGGGCTGACGCTGGCCCGGTTGTTACGCAGCGAGCAGCCCGGGGTCGGGATCGTCATTCTGACCGGCCGCGGCGACACGATCGACCGCATCGTCGGCCTCGAAATGGGCGCCGACGACTACCTGCCCAAGCCGTTCCACCTGCGCGAACTGCTGGCGCGCATAAAGAGCGTGTTGCGCCGGGTGCACGCGCGGACAAGCGACCAACCGTCGGCGGCACGCCCGCGCGCGTATTTTGCTGGATGGCATCTCGATCTATCCAGCCGAGAGTTGCAGTCGCCCTCCGGGATTGAGGTTCGGCTGACCACCGGCGAGTTCGACCTGCTGGCCGCCTTCGTCCGCAATGCCAATCAAGTCCTGTCGCGCGACCGGCTGCTCGATCTCGCGCGCAACCGCGAGGCCGGCCCCTTCGACCGCACGATCGACGTGCTAGTCGGGCGGCTGCGCCGCAAGCTCGATGACACCCCGCAGCAGCCAACGCTGATCAAAACCGTGCGCGGCGCCGGTTATATATTCACGCCGTCCGTCGAGCTGAGGTGACATTTACACCGCCAGGTAACTGCGCACCTTAGCCTCGGCAAAAAATGTGATCGAACAGCGAATACGCAATCGGCGGTTTTATTTGCGTCGGCGCGCCGGAACGATCGATGTGGCCGAGCGTTGGCCGATCGGTTGATGCGGCTGGGAGTTGGTCTCGCATGTCGAACATCCTGCTCGTCGAGGACGACTCGGATCTGCGGCTCGTCATGGAGAATATCTTGCTCGATGCGGGTTACGAGGTCGATGTTACCGGAACAGTGGCCGATGGTTGCGAACTACTCGGCAGCCGCCCCTATGATCTCGTGATTACGGACGCCCTGTTGCCGGATGGCACGGGAATGGCGGTCGCCGACAAGGCGCAGGGGAGGGCTGTCAGGGCAATTATCGTCACCGGATATTGCTTTGCGCTGCAGGGCGCGACCTTTGACCGCTATGAGATTTTGCAAAAGCCCGTGCCCGTGGCCGAATTGATCGAAAGGGTGAAGCGAGCGGTCGCAGGCTGATGGTCAACCCAGGCCACCGTTCCCCGGCCCAGCCCCGGGGGACCAGCCACGCCTAAAGGAAAGGCGCAGCAACGCCGAATCCTTCCTCAGCCGGGGTCAATCACTCGGCACTTGATGTGCCCCGCGATGAATGTCTGATCGAGGACGTGGTGCGCGGGCTGGGGCTGTCACCGCCCGCATTCCGTTTAGGCGCGCTCTTACGCCAAGAATGATTAGGACCAACGATGACGTAACTTCCCAACTTAGCAAGGAGAAGCTCATACAGATTGGTACCCAAATAAGCCACGGCAATCCATAAGTTTCCTGCTGTCGAAGTCGGGCAATCAGATCGACTGATCTACTCATATCGGACCGGCCTATATTTTCTGTCACCACGATAACGGCCATCGGCGCATGGAGTTCCTCTTTCTGGATAAGAATACGATTTTTGCGGGCGCGGCGAGTACACCGCCGGCGTACATTCCGCCACCGCCGAGCCCTTATTAGCGGCTAGCAGGCCAGCCTGGCCGCGGCCAGGCTGGCCTTGCCTGCGTATAGACCCGGCGCGATCGACCGCGCCGTGTGGAAATGGCGGCGAGAAACCCGCACGATGCCGAGCTAGGAACCTCCGCGAGGCTGCCAGCGTTCATAAAACACGATCATCTAATGATGGACACGATCATCTAATATGGAGATCAATATGTCGCTTGATACACGAAATCGCCGGCTAAGTCGGCTCGGAGCGCTTGCCGCTGCTGCAATCGGTCTTGCCGCAATGGCGCTTCCATTATCACAAGCCAAGGCGCAATACCTCGGCTTGGATTTCGGGAACGGCGTGGGCATCGGCCTCGGCACGCCGCCATCCGCGTATGGCTATTACGCGTATGGTTATCCGCCGTATTATTACGGCTACTATGGTCGTCCACACTATTATCGGCCGTACTACTATCCCTGGTAAGGGATCGAGCTGACCCCGCCACCGGAATGCCGGGCGCGCGCGCCGCGCGCCCGGCGTCCGCGCGCGAGTAATGGGGCCCGCCAAGGCCCAATGTTCACCGAGCGCCATCCGGTCCTGACCCGTTTGCAGCGGGACCACAGGCGCGCGACGAGATAGCGATGCTGGAAGAGAAGACCCAGGATCTGATGGCCGATGTGCATGCGTTGCTGCCGCTGATCGTCAGCAACGCGCTCAACGTGCTGGGCGCCATGATCATCCTGCTGATCGGGCTCTGGCTTTCAGGCAAAGCCGATCTGTTCGTCGTCAGAGCACTCAGCCGGACGCCTCATTTCGACGCGATGCTGAAGGGCTTTTTCGGCAATACGGCGCGCTATCTGATCCTGACCGTCACGCTGCTCGCGGTGCTTTCGCAATTCGGCATCCAGACGACGAGCTTTGTTGCCGTCCTCGGCGCTGCGGGCCTAGCGGTCGGCCTCGCGCTGCAGGGCACCCTCTCCAATCTGGCAGCAGGCATTATGCTGCTGATCTTCCGACCCTTCCGAACTGGTCATAAGGTGCAGGTCGGCAACAGCATCGGCACGGTCATCGAATTATCGCTGTTCTGGACCGAGCTGGTGAGCGAGGACAAGGTGCAAATCCTTGTGCCGAATGGCGGCGTCTGGGGCCAGCCCCTGCGCAATTTCAGCATCTATCCCGAGCCTCCCCATGCCGGCGAGGTGCGCTTCCGGATCCCGGAGGGAACCGAGGTCGAGTCGGCAATCGAAAAAGTGGAGGCTATCGTCAAAGCCCATCCAGGGGTGCTTGCCGACCCGGCCCCGATCGTTCTGCTCGATCGCAGTGGGGCGGACAACGCACTCGAGATCGCCGTCGCGTTTTCCACCGCCCGGGACGAGACCGCGATCGTCAAGAGCGATCTGATCAAGGCGACATGCGCCAAACTCGGCGAAAGGACCGCCGGCGAGTATCGCGGGTTGCGTGAGCGAGCGGATAGCTGGTGATGGCTGAATTGGAACCGGCGCGATCACTAGGCCGTTGACCGGGAAGACTAACCTCGATGAGGCTACCCCCGATGACACGGCATTGGCTTTCGGTCGGTGCGCTTACCCTGACCCTTGGATTCCTGGCACCGGTTCGACCCGGTGTGGCCGCTCAGAACCCTGCCCCCGTTATCGGCACCTGCTGTACCCAGGTCGGTCCGAACGTTCGAACTCGCCGGCGTTCGTGAGCTGTTTAGCGAGGATTTCGATATCCCCGAGATGGGCCGATTTGTGCTTGGCCGTTACTGGCAGGCCATGACGCCGGAGCAGCAGCAGGAATTCCTCAGCCTGTTTCAGGACGACACCGTGCGGGCCTACAGCGCGCGTCTCAGTCAGTTCGGCGGGACATTGTTCGGCGTCACCGGGACCCAGCGCAATGGCGACGAGATCGTGGTCACCAGCGAGGCCATCCGCGCCGACGATCCCCCGGTTCGGATCGATTGGCACCTGATCAACCGCGCCGGCCAGTTCAAGATTACCGAAGTATCGGTCGATGGCGTCAGCATGAAGGCGGAGCAGCGCGACGCATTTGCGGCGGTGATCGGAAGGAACGGCGGTCGCGCCGACGCGGTTCTCGCGGTGCTCCGGCAAGAACTCGCCGCGGCACGGTAGTCCCTCGCCCTCACCCCGACCCGCGCCCTTGCAAAAAAAATTATGCGAGCGCGGAACGATCCGATCGTCTCCGCGTTCGCCCTGAGGACCGCCACCCGGCGCGATGCCATGATCGCCGCTTGGGCTGAGTTGGAGAAGCGAGTTACATGGCTTGGGGGATCGGGCTTTCCAATCGCGCCGGCCAGCGGCGAATCCGCCGCTGGGCGTGTAGCTATTTGAACAGCTCGCCCGCCACGATCTTCCTCGGGTTATCCTTGCGGCTCCTGCAAAAAAACTGCCGTACTCTTAAAAACTGCTGTACTCTTACTGCGCCGATCACAACCGCGACGCGGTCAGAACCTTCGTTAGCCAGGTCTGTCCCGCACCGGCGCGAAGCTGTGTTTTGGCGCCCGCTGGTGTGAGCTGCCGAGGAGCCGGATATGGAGCCGAATGCTGACGGGCTTGCCGATATTGCCGAGATCTCGTCGGAAGCTCTCCCGGGTGCGCCCATTGTTGACGACACGCTGACGGCGCTGGTCCCCAACGGGCATGCCGAAGAAACAAGCGACAGCGATTCCTTCGACCTGCGCCACATGCTGCAGGCCTTGCAGGCGATGCGGGTCGGCGATTTCTCGGTGCGGCTGCCGGCCGATCAGACCGGCCTCGCCGGCAAAATTGCCGATACTTTCAACGAGATCGTCGCCGCCAACGAGCGCATGGCGCATGAGCTCGAATATGTCGGCCAGGTGGTCGGCCGCGAAGGCAGGACCCGCCAGCGCGTCAAGTTCGGCCTGTCTAACGGCGCGTGGGCCGAGATGGAGGGCTCGGTCAACATGCTGATCGACGATCTGTTGTGGCCGACTACCGCCGTCACGCACGCGATCACCGCGGTGGCCCGAGGCGATCTGCTGCAAACCGTCCGGCTCGATCTCGATGGCCGGCCGCTGCAAGGCGAATTCCTGCGCCTGGCAACGATCGTCAACACGATGATCGAGCAACTTAGCGTATTCACCTCTGAAGTCACCCGCGTCGCCCGCGAGGTCGGCACCGACGGAAAGCTCGGCGGCCAGGCGCAGGTACGCGAGGTCACCGGCGTGTGGCGCGATCTGACTGAAAGCGTTAATTCCATGGCGAGCAACCTGACCGCTCAGGTGCGCAACATCGCCGAGGTCACGATTGCTGTCGCCGACGGCGATTTGTCGAAAAAGATTACCGTCGACGTGCGCGGCGAGATCCTGCAGCTGAAAGAGGCGATCAACACGATGGTCGACCAGCTGCGCTCGTTTGCGTCGGAGGTGACGCGGGTCGCGCGCGAGGTCGGCACCGAGGGCAAGCTCGGCGGTCAGGCCATCGTCCCCGGCGTCGGTGGCACCTGGAAGGACCTGACCGATTCGGTCAACGCGATGGCCGGAAATCTGACCGGGCAGGTGCGCAATATCGCCGAGGTGACCACCGCTGTCGCGCGCGGCGACCTGTCGCGCAAGATCACGGTCAATGTCAGTGGCGAGATCCTCGAGCTGAAGAACACCATCAACACGATGGTCGATCAGCTCAACGCCTTCGCCGGCGAGGTGACGCGCGTCGCCCGCGAGGTCGGAACCGAGGGCCGGCTCGGCGGCCAGGCAGCGGTGCCGGGCGTCGCCGGCACCTGGAAGGATCTGACCGACAGCGTCAACTTCATGGCGAGCAACCTGACCGCCCAGGTTCGCAACATCGCCGAAGTGTCGACCGCGATTGCCAGCGGGGATCTATCGAAGAAGATCACGGTCAACGTCAGCGGCGAGATTTTGCAGCTGAAGGAGACCATCAACACGATGGTCGACCAGTTGAACGCCTTCGCCGGCGAGGTGACGCGCGTCGCCCGCGAAGTCGGCACTGATGGGCGCCTCGGCGGCCAGGCCAATGTGCTCGGGGTCGCCGGCACCTGGAAGGACCTCACCGACAGCGTCAACTCGATGGCGAGCAACCTGACCGCGCAGGTCCGCAACATCGCCGAGGTGTCGACCGCGATCGCCAATGGCGATCTCTCGAAAAAGATCACTGTCAACGTCAGCGGCGAAATCCTGCAGCTGAAAGACACGATCAACACGATGGTCGACCAGCTCAACGCGTTTGCCTCCGAGGTGACGCGCGTCGCGCGCGAGGTCGGCACCGAAGGCAAGCTCGGCGGCCAGGCCGCGGTGCCCGGCGTCGCCGGCACCTGGAAGGATCTGACCGACAACGTCAATTTCATGGCCAGCAATCTCACCGGCCAGGTCCGCAACATCGCCGAGGTCGCGACTGCGATCGCCAGCGGAGATCTATCGAAAAAGATCACCGTCGATGTGCGTGGCGAGATCCTGCTGCTCAAAGAGACGCTGAACACGATGGTCGATCAGCTCAACGCGTTCGCCGGTGAGGTGACGCGCGTCGCGCGCGAGGTCGGCACCGAAGGCCGGCTCGGCGGGCAGGCCGTCGTCCCCGGCGTCGGCGGCACATGGAAGGACTTGACCGACAACGTCAACTTGCTCGCGGCGAACCTCACCACCCAGGTGCGCAACATCGCCGAGGTGACGACAGCGGTAGCCCGCGGCGACCTGTCGCGCAAGATCACGGTCGACGTCAAAGGCGAGATCCTGGAGCTGAAGAACACGATCAACACGATGGTCGATCAGCTCAACGCCTTCGCCTCGGAGGTGACGCGCGTCGCGCGTGAGGTCGGCACCGAGGGCAAGCTTGGCGGCCAGGCCGCGGTGCCCGGCGTCGCCGGTACCTGGAAGGATCTGACAGACACGGTCAATTTCATGGCCGCCAACCTGACCGAACAGGTGCGCGGCATCGTCAAGGTCGTGACCGCCGTCGCCAACGGCGATCTGAAGCAGAACCTCACCGTCAAGTCGATGGGCGAGGTGGCGGCGCTCGCCGAAACCATCAACAACATGACCGACACGCTGGCGACCTTCGCCGACCAGGTCACCACCGTGGCGCGCGAGGTCGGCGTCGAAGGCCGCCTCGGTGGCCAGGCCAACGTGCCCGGCGCGGCCGGCACCTGGAAGGACCTGACCGGCAACGTCAACCTGCTGGCGGCCAATCTCACCAGCCAGGTGCGCGCGATCGCCGAGGTCGCGACCGCGGTGACGAAGGGCGACCTGACCCGCTCGATCCAGGTCGAGGCGCGCGGCGAGGTGGCTGAGCTGAAAGACAACATTAACACGATGATCGACAATTTGCGGCTCACCACCGACCGCAATACCGAGCAGGATTGGCTGAAGACCAACCTCGCCCGGTTCACCAATATGCTGCAGGGCCAGCGCGACCTGGCCGCGGTCGGCCGGATGCTGCTCTCCGAGCTGGCGCCGCTGGTCGACGCCCAGAACGGCGTCATCTATCTGGTCGAGCTGGAAGGGAACCTGCGACAGCTCTCGGCTTATGCCGACAACCCGGCGAGCGGCCACCCGGAGCGGCTGATGCGGGGCCAGGGGCTGATCGGCCAGTGCGCTACCGATGCCCGCCGCATGCTGCTGACCCAGATGCCGGACAATGTGGTCCCGATCAGCTCGGGCTTGTTCCAGGCGCTTCCGAAAAATCTGATCGTCCTGCCGGTGTTGTTCGAAGGCCAGGTCAAAGCGGTGATCGAACTTGCGTCGCTCGGCAGCTTTACCGATCTGCAGACCTCCTTCCTCGAACAGCTGACCGCGAACATTGGCATCGTGTTGAACAGCATCGAAGCGACGGTGCAAACCGAGGGTCTGTTGACCCAGTCGCAGCAGCTCGCCGGCGAATTGCAGGCGCAGCAGCGCGAATTGCAGCAGACCAACGAACAACTCGAACAAAAGGCGCAGCAACTCGCCGAACGCAACGTCGAGGTCGAGGCCAAGAACCAGGAAATCGACCAGGCGCGCCGGGTGGTCGAAGAAAAAGCAGCCGAGCTGGCCCTTACTTCGAAATATAAATCCGAGTTCCTCGCCAACATGTCGCATGAGCTGCGCACGCCGCTCAACAGCATCCTGATCCTGGGTCAGCAGCTCGGCGACAACCCCGACGGGAACCTGACCTCGAAGCAGGTCGAATTTGCCCGCACGATCCACAGCGCCGGCACCGATCTGCTGAACCTGATCAGCGATATTCTAGATCTGTCCAAGATCGAGTTGGGCACGGTGTCGGTCGACGTCGAGGAAATCTCCTTCCATAACCTGGTCGACGTGGTTGCCCGGCCGTTCCGGCACGAAGCGGAAGGCCGGCATCTGTCCTTCGATGTCCAGCTCGACCCGCAGCTCGATCGCAGCATAACGACTGACTCGAAGCGCTTGCAGCAGGTGCTCAAGAACCTGCTGTCCAACGCGTTCAAGTTCACCGAGCAAGGCGGCGTCAAGCTCAACATCTACCGGGCGAGCACCGGCTGGAGCGCGGACCACCCCGTGCTCGACCAGGCCGCCGCCGTCGTCGCCTTCGAGGTTTCCGACACCGGGATCGGCATCCTGCCGGAGAAGCAGCGGATCATCTTCGAAGCCTTCCAGCAGGCCGACGCCAGCACCAACCGCAGATACGGCGGCACCGGCCTCGGCTTGGCGATCAGTCGCGAATTGTCCAATCTTCTCGGGGGCGAAATCCAATTGCGCAGCGCCCCCGAGGCCGGCAGCACGTTCACGCTGTATCTGCCCAACAAGTATGTCGGCACGCCGACCGCGAGCCGGACCCCCCTGCCGGTGGCGGCGGTGCCGGCGCTCTCGGACGCGTTCGAATTGACCGAGCGCACGGAAGCATCGGTCGAGCCGGTGATCGACGACCGTCTGAGCATCGAGCCCGGTGATGCGACGTTGCTGATTGTCGAGGACGATCCGCATTACGCGCGGATCATCGCCGATTTGGCGCATGACAAGGGGCTGAAGGTGCTGGTCGCGATGCGCGGCGCCGATGCCCTCGCACTCGCCCGCGAATATCAGCCGATGGCGGTCTCGCTCGACGTGTTTCTGCCGGACATGTTGGGCTGGACCGTGCTCAGCCAGCTCAAGCAAAACCCGGCGACACGGCATATCCCGGTGCAGGTCGTCACCCTCGACGAAGATCGTCAGCACGGCCTCGCCCGCGGCGCCTTCTCCTTTGTCAACAAGCCGAGCACGACCGACGATCTCGATGCCGCTTTGACCCGCATCACCGATTTCGTCAAGCCGCGCCGCAGGCGCCTGTTGATCGTCGAAGACAATCCGGATGAGCAGCTCTCGATCGAGGAGTTGCTCGGGCATGACGATATCGACCTTGTCACCGTTGGCACAGGCTCCGCGGCACTCGCGGCGTTGCGCGCGGATCCACCCGACTGCATCGTCCTCGACCTGCGCCTGCCCGACATGTCGGGGTTCGACCTACTCGAGGAAATCCGGGACGATCCGGCGCTCGCCGACCTTCCGGTCGTCGTCTTCACCGGGCGCGAGCTGTCGCCGGAAGAGGATGCCCAACTGCACACGATGGCGCGCAGCGTCGTCGTCAAGGGGGTCGAGTTGCCGGAGCGGCTATTGGACGAAACCGCGCTGTTCCTCCATCGGGTGGTGGCGGACCTGCCCGACGACAAGCAGCGGTTGCTGGAGCGGCTGCACACCTCGGACGAGGATCTCGTAGGCAAGACAGTTCTGCTCGTTGACGACGATGCCCGCAATATCTTTGCCTTGAGCAGTGTACTGGAGCGGCGCGGTATGCTCGTCTTGACCGCAACCACCGGCAACGAAGCGATTGCACTCGTCGACTCGACGCCGGGCCTGGCGATCGTGCTGATGGATATCATGATGCCCGAGATGGATGGCTATCAGACGATGCAAGCGATCCGTACCAACCCGGCATTTGGCCGCTTGCCGATTATTGCGCTGACGGCAAAGGCAATGAAGGGCGACCGGGAGAAGTGCCTCGACGCCGGCGCCTCCGATTACCTGGCAAAGCCGGTCAACACCGAACAGTTGCTTTCCGCATTACGGATGTGGCTGCACCGCTAGGCCACGCAGCAGGGAAGAGGGGGCCCCGTGCGCGCTGAGGAACGGGTTACCATTCTGCTGGTCGACGACCAGCCAGCGAAACTGCTCGCTTATGAGGTGATCCTCAGCGAGCTCGGCGAGAACCTCATCAAGGCCGCCTCGGCAAACGAGGCGCTGGAGCAGCTGCTCAAATCCGATGTCGCCGTCATGCTGATCGACGTCTGCATGCCCGATCTCGACGGGTTCGAGTTGGCGGCCATGATCCGCGAGCATCCGCGCTTCCAGAAGACGGCGATCATCTTTGTCTCCGCGATCCAGGTCACCGATCTCGATCTGCTGCGCGGCTATGCGGCCGGCGCGGTCGATTACGTCCCGGTGCCGGTGGTTCCGGATTTGTTGCGCGCCAAGGTCCGGGTTTTTGCTGAGCTGTATCGCAAGACTCGGCAACTCGAAACCTTGAATGCCGAATTGGAGCAGCGGGTCGCCGAGCGCACTGCCGAGTTGGCCCAAACCAACGCCGATCTCGAGCGCCGCGTCGAGGCGCGTACCCGCGAGCGCGAAGCGGCGCTAGCGCAGGTGCACGAGATGCAAAAGGTCGAAAGCCTCGGCCAGCTGACCGGCGGCGTTGCGCACGATTTCAACAATCTGCTGATGGCGGTGTTGGGTAATCTCGAGATCCTCCGCAAGTACATCCCGGACAACCCGAGACTGCGCGGCCTGATCGACGGCGCCATCCAGGGGGCCGAGCGCGGCGCCACGCTGACCAAGCGCATGCTCGCTTTTGCGCGCCGCCAGGAATTGCGGCCGGAAACGGTCGAGGTCCCAAAGCTCGTCGCCAGCATGGTCGAGATGCTGCGCAGTTCGCTCGGGCCGAGCGTTCAGATCGTCACGCAATTCGACGCCGATCTGCCGGCGACCCGGGTCGATCCGAACCAGCTCGAACTGGCGCTCCTCAACCTTGCCCTGAACGCGCGCGACGCCATGCCCCGTGGCGGAACGCTGACAATTTCCGCGCGTCGAGCGCCGGTAGGAGCGAACGACATCCCGGGGTTGGAGGCCGGTGAATACGTCTGCATCGCCGAACGGGATACCGGTATCGGCATGGACGAGACGACCGTCAAACGGGCGACGGAGCCGTTTTACACGACAAAGGGCGCCGGACGCGGAACCGGCCTCGGCCTGTCGATGGTTGATGGGCTTGTGGCGCAATCGGGCGGGGCGATGCGGATAACCAGCAAGCTCGGCTCGGGCAGCACGGTGGAGCTGTGGCTGCCGGTGTCGGAACCCGAAAAGGCGGAGGAAGGACGGCCTGCGAGCCCGATTCGCATCGAAGAGCTGCGTGCCTGCCGGGTCCTCGTGGTCGACGATGATCCGATCGTCGCGGCGGGGACCGCGGCAATGCTGGAGGATCTGGGCCATCGTGCTATCGAGGCCGGCTCGGCGGAGATCGCATTGCAGGTGTTGAGTTCGGAAACCGACATCGATTTTGTCATCACCGATCACGCGATGCCGGGGATGACCGGCGCCGAGTTGGCGGAACGGATCCGCCGCAATTGGCCGAGGCTTCCGGTGGTGCTGGCGAGCGGGTACCCGGAGGTCCCCGGAGACGAGTTGGGTCTGCCGCGCCTGTCGAAGCCCTATCGCCAGGAGGAACTGGCCCGGGTGTTGGCCAGTCTGGTCAGCGCCGAGCCGGCCCCCGTCCCGGGCGGCAGCCTATCGATCCCGACGGCAGCGGAGTGATCTAACGGTTCGGGTCGCGAAATCGGACGATCGACGAGCGTGGCAACACGCCGGTTCCAATCGAGGCGAGCGGTGGCACGGCCGAACCCAAGCCGCGCGAGTTCGGTCCTGAAAGAAGAAGCGACTTGACCCTGCCGATCGGAACCAATCGCGAGCACCCGGCGTTTAATTGCAGAAACGTGCCGGTGCTGCCGTGTCGTCAAGTTAGCGCGGGGGCCCGCGCTCGGCTTGGGTAAATTCCCAAAATTCCGGACTGACCCCAAAATTCCGGACTGACCCATTGAACCAAACGACCGGTCGGCCGTTTCCATTTAGAGTTGTCACTTCGAAGGATTTCACTTTATGGCGACGGAGCAGCGCATCCTCTTGGTCGAGGATGACGATGTCGGCGTCCTCCTGACGCACGTGCTCAGTGGTGAGGGATATCTCGTGGACTTGGCGACCACAACCGCTGAAGCTTGGGCACACCTCGACGCCCACCACTATGCGCTGGTCATAGCCGACTGGAAGCTGCCGGATGGCAATGGCATGGTCATCGCGGATGCCGCCGCGCATCTGGGCGCGAAAACCGTTGTAATGAGCGGCTACTTGTTTCAGATGCCTGGAGGCAGGGCTGATACCCACGACACCTTGATGAAGCCGATAAGGCCGAGCGAACTGGTTGATGTCGTCCAGCGCTCCATTGGGCAGCGGAGCACCTAACGCCCGGCGGCTACAGACCGATTGACGTTGACCCATCTCCGCCGGAAACCGATTCGATCCTCGATTAGTTGGGTGAATTTGTAATTGCGCTCGGCGAGGCCTCACCCCGCGTCCGGCAAACCTTGCGCCAGGCTCCCTCAGAGAGAACAATGAGATGCGGAGCACAGAATTGCGGTCACTTCGACAAGGGGGGAGAATGCCATGGACCTCGGATTGCAGGACAAGCATGCGATCGTGACCGGCGGTAGTCGGGGCATTGGCAAAGCCATCGCGCGGGAATTGGCTCGCGAAGGGGCCGATGTGGCGATCGTGGCGCGGAACAAGGCGGATCTGGAGGCGACGGCGCGGGAGCTGGCGGCCGAGACGAACCGGCGCATCGTTCCCCTCGCGGCCGATGTCGCCAGCAAGGAGCAGGTGGACCGCATGGTCGCCGAGGCGGCGCAGCAGCTGGGCGGCTTGCACATCCTGGTCAACAGCGGGTCCGCACCAGGGGGCTCGGCCACCGCGACCGGCCCGATCGAAACCGTCATCGACGAGGATTTGATCGAGGATTTCAACGTGAAGTACGTGGGAGCGCTGCGCTGTTCCCGCGCTGTCATCCCGTTCATGAAGACGTCAGGCTGGGGCCGCATCATCAACATCAGCGGCGGCAACGCCCGCAACGCCGGCAATCTCAGCGGCGGCGCCCGCAATGCCGGCCTGGTGCACATGACAAAAACGCTGGCAGTCCAACTGGGCCGTCATGGGATCACGGTCAATTGCATCCATCCCGGCACGACCCGCACCGAGCGCACGCCGCGCCTGCTCGCGGCCCGCGCCGCCCAGCTGGGCGTATCCGCGGAAGAGGCGGAGAAGCGGGACTTCGCTCCGGATTCGCCCAGGGGCAATGCCATCTGCCGCATGGTGGATGCTGCGGAAGTCGCGTTCGTCGCGGTCTTCCTGGCCTCGGAAAAGGCCTGGGCGGTCTCCGGCGAACTGGTCGCGGCAAGCGGCGGGGCGGGGCGGTCGGTATATTACTGAGCAGACAAGTAGGCCGACGGCCGGGTGTTAGCGCAAAACCAGCCGTTCAGATGCGCGCCGGAAGCGCGATCGATCACCCCTGGAGCTGCTCGCCGCACCCGCCCGCGTCTTCGGTTCAAGATGTCCCTTTCCGGCCATTACAGTCGCAACCCCTTGGCGTTAGGGTTGCCGAGTGCACTCGCCATTCCGGCGGGTCGAGCCTCGGCGAGATGACTTCACCCCAAAAATGATGCGCCGCTTGGCTGACCTCACGCCCAGGCGCCGTCTATTTCGACAGCAGCTTTACCACCGGGATCGGCGGCGGGATCGGCCGCCCGTTCTCGTCCTGCCGCGCTCCTTCGAGAAAGTGCGGCGGGATTTCGACAACGTAGGTCCGGCTGCCGCATTTGGCGGTGAAGACGATAAACTCGGATGGCGCATAGCGAGCGGCCTCCGCGCCCAACAGCATCGTGACCGCGGGAACGCCGTCGCATGGGACACCGGCCGCGCTCAGTGCCCGCATTACGATCATCTGATCCGGCCCCGGCGGCGGCGGCGGCGCGTCCGCTCGCCCAACCGCCGGACACAAGGCCGCGACCAGCGCGACCGCCGCTCCCGACATCAAAAGCCGTTGCGCCAAGGCTGATCTCCTCGCACCTGTCTTTTGAATAGGACAATAAATCGGCGATGTGTAAGCGTCCGGTCTGGAACGTGAAGGCTTGTCGCCGGAGCAGCGGCGATGGTGCTCAGCCGCTCGCGGTTTGGGCATAGGGTGCCTGGGCGAAGGCGACGCCCATGGTGCGGAGGCGCTCTTTGCCACGGATCGTCAGGTCGGTGATCATGGCGAACTGCTCACGGCTTTCGGTCACGTACGCCTTGATCTTGTAGTGGGTGCCCCAGGGCGTTTCTGCCGCCACGACTGTCACCTTTGTTTCCGGCTTTCGGTAGCCGCTGGTTTCGCCGATCTCGGCCAGGGCGTGGCGCACGGCGGCGCCGTCGTGGTCGGCGTGGAGGTAGAAGTCGGTAACGCAGAGCAGGCTCGGCTTGCCGCCGCTGGCGTTGAAGACGCTGGCCGACCACAGCCGAGCATGCGGGATGATCACCTCGGTGTCGTCGGCGGTCACGATGTGCACGGCCCGGCTGCCGATTGTCTTGACCTCGCCATAGGTCCCGTCCAGCTCGATCCAGTCGCCCGGCTGGTAGGTGTGCTCGATGACCGTCACGATTCCGGCGGCCAGGCAGCTCACATAATCCTTGAGCGCGAAGGCGAGCGCCAGGCTCACCGCCGCCACCAGGGCGACAACGTTCTCGAAGGTGGGCTCGACCAAGATCGGAACAATGATCGTGATGCCGGCGATCACGATCAGCAGCCGGGCGAGCGGCGCCACCCGCAGGATCAACAGCCGTCGGTGCGAGGGTGCGCTCTCGGCAGCGCGGCGCACGATCCGGCGCACCGCCAGGACCAGCAACTGGCCACCGACGAGAACGACAAAGACGAGAAGAACATGGCTCCAGGTCAGTTCCCGCAGAAAGCCCAGAGGATGACCGGCTGCATTCATGGCATTCCCCCTTTGGCGGGGTCCGGCCGGTTCGGGATGCCGTCGATGGTCAGGCGGCCTCCGGCTGGACGTTGGTCGGCCAGAATCGCCATGGCATCAGCTCGTCGATCCGATTGATCGGATGCCCGGCGGCGATCTTGGCGAGCGTGTCGCGCAGATAGGCTTGCGGGTTCACCCCGTTGAGCTTGGCCGTCTGCACGATCGTGTACAGGGCGGCAGCGCGCTCGCCGCCGGTATCGGCGCCTGCAAAGAGGTAGTTCTTGCGCCCCAGCGCGATCCCGCGCAGCGCGTTCTCGGCGATGTTGTTGTCGACTTCGAGGCGGCCGTCGGCGAGGAAGCGTGACAGCGCCGCGCGCCGCTTGGTCGTATAGCGGAAAGCCTCGGCCAGCGCCGACTTCGCGGACAGCTTGGCTACGGTCTGGTCGGCCCATTCGAAGAACGACACGAGCAGCGGCCCCGTCGCGGCGCGGTGCGCCAGGCGCTCGGCGACCGGGGCGAACTGCGCCTTCGCTTCGATCACATAGAACGCCGCGATCCGATCGAGCGCCGCCTTGGCGACCGGCGACTTGGTGGCTTCCCACACGTCGAAGAACTTGCGTCGGCAATGCGCCCAGCACGCCACTTCGGTGATTGGCCCCGGCTCGGTGCGGGTGGCGTCGTAGAGCGCTTCGAACCCGGCATAGGCGTCGGCTTGGAGAAAGCCGGTGAACCCCGCCAGATGACCTGCCGGATGCGCGCCGCCGCGATCGGGGCTGTAGAAGTAGGCGGCGGCCGGCGGGTCTGTGCCGCAGAACGGCCGATCGTCACGCACATAGACCCACAGCCGCCCGGTCTTGGTCCGCCCCAGCCCCGGTGACAGCACCGGGACCGGCGTGTCGTCGCCGTGGATCTTCTCGGCGGCAAAGACGTGCTTCTGGATGCCGGCAACGATCGGCTGAAGCAGCCAGGCCGCCTGACCGACCCAATCGCACAAGGTCGAGCGATCGAGGTCGAGCTCGTCACGGGCATAGATCTCGCTCTGCCGATAGAGCGGCAGGTGATCGCAATACTTCGAGACCAGCACATGCGCCAGCATGCCGGGAGCGGCTCGGCCGCGCGGCGTCGGCATTGCGGCGGCCGGGGCCTGGATGATCGCATCGCACGACTTGCAGGCGTACTTCGGCCGGACATGGCGGATCACCAGGAAGTGGCCCGGCACATAGTCCAGCACCTCGGTGATATCCTCGCCGAGCCTGGCCATGCCGGCACCGCACTCGGGGCAGGTGCAGGCGCCGTCATTCCGGGGCTCATGCACAACCTCTTGACGCGGCAGATGCTCGGGCAGCGGTCGGCGCTTGGGCTTCGCGCGCTCGATGCCCGAGGTTGGGCGGTCCTGGATCGCCACCTCGGCCTCTTCTTGCGCCGCGCCGGTCTCCAGTTCCTCGAGTTGCAGCTCCAGTTGTTCGATCCGCCGGGCGATCCGCTCCGACGACCGGCCGAACTGCATCCGCCGCAGCTTGGCGATCTGGAACTTCAGCTTCTCGATCTCCAGGGTCCGCAACTGCACCGAGAGCTGGGCCGCCCTCAGTTCCGAAGTTGCCGCCGCCAGCTCGGCCTGACAGGCCAGCGCAAAAGCGCGCAACGCTTCCGGATCGGAGGGCAGATCAGCCGTGGCCAGCGACATGACCGACCCTAGCAAAACCACGCACCGCGAACCAGAATCGCAAGCGAATCGCTGCCTTGTCAGACCAGCATTGGTTGTCGCGGCAGCGGCGGTGCTACGGTTCGGCGCCAGTCCATTGCCTCGATCAACAGGGCCAATTGCGCGGGGCTGAGTACGACGCTGCCATCGACGATCGGCGGCCAGACGAAGCGGCCCCGCTCCAGCCGCTTGGCGAATAGACACAGGCCAGTGCCATCCCAGTAAAGCGCCTTCAAATAGTCACCACGCTTGCCGCGAAACAGAAAGAGGTGACCGCTGAACGGATCGGCGCCGATCATCTGCTTGGCCTTGGCCGCCAGCCCGTCGAAGCCATTGCGCAAATCGACCGGATGGCAGGCGAGAAACACTTTGGTGCCGGGAGCCAGGCTGATCACGCCGAGCCCTTGATCGCCCGCAACACCCGCCGCAGCGCCTTCTCGTTGACGAAAGCGTCGACGCGGACCCGGGCGCCGCTCGGTAGCGCAACCTCGATGATGCCGACCCGCTCTGCCATCGTCATGCCGGTGGGCCGGGATCGTTCCGGCGCCGGGACATCGAGGGGAGCCGCCAGCATGGCCGAGCCTTTGTCGGCCGTCCGGCCAAATACGCCGAGTGGAACGAACTCCACGGGTTCCGGCGTCCGCACCAATGCCGCTGCCGTCTTCCACGCCGAGCGCCAGTTATAGAGCAGGCTCTCCGATACCTGGCGGCGCCGGGCAACCACCGCCACCTTGCCGCCTTCGGCCTCAATCTCGGCAAGCAGCGCCGCCTTCTCCTCGTCGGTCCACTTCCGACGCCGCTCGACCCGCGCCATGATCTCCACATCCGCCAAGCTTGCCTCCTTCTGGAGCTACAGAAGGAGCCTCCAGCGAGGTTCAAGATCGGCCATCCCCAAAGGCGGCGCTACACGGCACAGACCGGACGCTTACGGCGATGTCGCAGTCCCAAGCGCTGATCCTGTCGATCGCCGTCGAGGCGGTCGTCGCGTTTGCGTTGTTGCGAAGCTTACGCTGGGGCAGCGGGCTGCGCGGCGCGCTTGCCGCAAGCGCCGGCACCCTGGTCACGCATCCGCTCGCCTGGACGCTGGTGCTGCGTCTCGAAACGGCGCTCGGCTATGCCCTGACCGTAGCTGCGGTCGAGAGCGGCGTCGTCGTCGCCGAGAGTTCTCGCTTATCGGATCGTCGTGCCGCTCGGCTGGGGTCGGGCGCTGGCTGCGTCGCTCGTCGCGAACGCTGCGTCGAGCGCCGCGGCTTTGCTTTATTACAGCAGCCGTGGGTGGTTCATGTGACCGGTGCACGCTGTCAAACGCGATTTCGAGCACGAGCCCCGGCGCGACCTCAGCGCAACCGGGCGCGTCGGATCGGCATGCTTCCGGCCAACAGGGAGTTTTGGCGCAAGTTGCGCCCGGCCCGTTTTGACCGAACGAGTGGGCGTGGAGTTCGCGGGCGAAACGGGTTTTTGTGCCCCATTTCAGACCTGCGCGCGGCTCAAACGAGGCTGGCAGGGGGACCCGCAGCGGTCATCCCGTTCCGGCGCGGCAAAGAGCCGGAAGGCCTCGATTTCGGCCGTTCGCAGGGCCGACTGTCACTGGTCCTACGCACCAGGGTCGTGGTAACGGTCAGCTACCGCGCGCCTCGACGAGGCGCAAAAGCGCGGCGCTATCGATCTTACCGCCAGGTAGCGTTGGCAGGCTTTCGAGAACTGTCAAATTTGAAGGCCACAGCGCCGGGGCGAGATTGGCCCTTATCCGCGCGAGCAGCACCGTGCGCAGCGATGTCGGGTCGGCCGAGGGAGCTGCCACGAAAGCAAACAGTGCCGTGCCCGTCGGCGGCGTTCGTGCCACCACCGCGGCATCGCTGACGGCGGGGTCAGCGAGTAGGACTGCCTCGATCTCGGCCGGCTCAACTCGTGTTCCATTGATCTTGATCTGCCGGTCAGTCCGCGCGACAAAGCGAAGCAATCCCTCCGTATCGATCCGCATCACGTCACCGGTGTGGAATATTCGCCAACCTTGCCGCCTCGGATCCGGCTGCATGCGTCCAGGGATAAGCTGTCCGTCGCACCACTCGCCCAACGCGATATGGGGCCCTCGAAGCACGAGTTCCCCAACCTCCCCGGTCCGGACGTCTTGCCCATCCGCGTCAATCAGAGCGTACTCCTGACCCGGAACCAGGTATCCCACCGGCACCACTGAGCCATATTTGCCCAGATCCTCCGGCAACCACCATTCGGCCACGATCGTTGCCTCAGTCGATGCATATGAGTGCGATATCCTACAACCTTTCGGCAGAGATCTTCGCCAATTCGGAACGTCTTCTGCTTTAAGTCCGGCCGCACCGCTTCGTAAGGCACGCGCCGTGGCGAAGGTTTCGACAGCACCCTCCAAGCGACCGAGCATGCGGAAAACAGGCGATGGAAAGATCAACACCGTGGCGCGCTCACGGTGCGCCAGCCCCATCAGGCTCGTAGCACCTTCGGTGGCCAAGTCGGCTACCAGCAAACGGGCGCTAACACCAATGGTTGCCAGCACGAAAGCCAATCCGGACGCGGTGTTCGCTCAACTCGTCGCCATTATGGCGTCAGTGGTGGCCAATTGTAGGTGTCGCCGGGTAAGCCCAGCTCGGTACAGGAGGCTGCGGCGAGACAAGACGATACCCTTCGGTATACCGGAGCTGCCTGAAGTGAAGTGCACCACCGCTGGCGCATCGAAATTGTTTGTCTTCGGGTAATGCACTGCGGACGGTCCGGGCGCCGCGAGCGCGACATCAAGCGCGATGTGCGGCAGTCCGGCGTCTCGGGCGCACTGTAGTCCGGTACCCCCGGCGACAACGAGGGAGGGCTTTAAAGAATTCAACATCATAGACAGCCGGGGAGCAGGATCTTCAGCGTTCAGCACGGCACAAATCCGACCGGTTGCCAGACAGCCGAGCAGTACCGCCAAGCCCGTCGGGCTGTGAGGCAGCGCGGTAGCTAGTGGTTTGCCGGTAGCCTGGTGGGCATCGATCAGAGAAGCGACCTGCTTTGCGATGTCGCAGATATCACCATAGCTCAGCGTCTGGGTGCTTCCGACGAACGCAGGAGCTCGAGGTGTTTGCCCAGCTGCGTCTTCAAGAATGTCTAGAATTGACCGGTCCCGAGCGTCAAATGCAGGCGTACCACTGTCATCTGTGGGATGCCGCCAAGTCCATTCAGTTTGCATATCGCCTACGTTGGCCACTGGAATCACCACTTGAGGGGCGGGTTGAAGGTTTGCGGTGTGGCAAGATCAGTGCATTACCGCACTTATCTAACCCGTCGAACCGAATGAAATTGCTTAACGTTAAACTACCTGGCCTCGTCGGCTTAACCGATTTCGTTCGATCACGCCAAGCGCTTCGATGAACGCGCTTGCAGTCGATTCCACGTGCGCCTGGCCCACAGTGCTCACATGGTCGCCTGGCACAGATACGATTGTCACGTTTTCGGCAACGCGCCCCCAACCAAAATCCGGCTCGACGCCGGCGAGCTCTTCCGCGCAGCGGAATAACACCAGAGGCGCGGCCAATTTCGGGCCAGGGCCTAGGTCATTTTTCACCCCTCGCTCCCATGCGGCACTCAGCAACCAGCCCCGCAGATTGAATATCGTCCAATCGAACAAGCTTCCTATTCTCAACACGTTGGCGCGACGCGCCGAGCGATGCTCGAGAAGCCGCCTCAGCGGAGCGGCCCATTCAAGCGCCAGATGACGGGCCAGGCGACGGCCCAACCGACGGTTCCTTTCCTCTCGCGGCAACACGGCCAGCAAATAAACGGCCCGGCACCAGGCTCGAAGTTTGAGGACAGCGCCGTCCACTCTCGGAACAATCAAGCCGGGGGCAGGAGCATCCAGAATGCCCAGAAAACTTACCTCGCGACCCTCGGCCTCCAAACGCGCGGCTGCCTCAAATGCGATCCGACAGCCCCAAGAGTAGCCCGCGAGGCGCACGGGGCCCGATGGCACCTGTGCTCGGATCTGCGCAAGGACAGCATCGATCACGGAGCGATGCCCGAAGTTGGAGGAAACGCTGGACGGCAGGTCTGGATATTCGATTGCGACGAAGCGCACGTTATCACCGCCGCTCCGGCGGAAGTCCGCCAGGAATCCAGAATCACCAAGCGCAGGTCGGCAAAAGAATATCGGGGTTTGTGGCCGCTGGTTGTCGTTGTGGTCGATGGATATGCTGGCCAGTGCCTCTCGAGCAAATTCTTCGGCCGTCAATCCGCTGTGGAACCGGTCCATCGGTAGTTTGCCGGCGAGCAAACGCTCCAAATTGAAGATGATCTCGATCACACTCAAGGAGTCACCTCCGGCTTCCGCGAGCGACATACCTGGTTCTGGCGGCCTGCCGGTTAGAAGGCGCCAAGTTTGACCGACGACCTGCGCCACCCTCTTATCGGGGATCTCAGTATCGTTATCCTGAACCGTGACCATGGCCGATTCTTAGTGGCGTCATGCGCTCCCCTGTTGATTTATCCCGTGCCGGACCAGTGGCGGTCAAGCCGCGACTTTGCGAGGCGGACGTTAATGGAGCCAGTTAAGGACCATCCGAACCTGGCCTATCAAGGATTTTGTCGCCCAGGGTCTCGAGATAGTGAGCGGTGCCGTCCCGATCAGCTATTCGGTCTCGGCGGCGAGCCGGATCAAGCCGTCACGCGTCCAGCGCGTCCAAAATCCCTTTTTTAATCGAGGATGAAGATCACCTCTGATGCTACCATAAATACTACGTTTCTTTGGTTTGGGCGTTGGCCAACAACGTGCGGAGCGATTTTCTGGCGCCCGCGGCTTTCTGCCATCGGATGCGTGGTCGCGTAACTCTTCCCAACCAAGTAATCTTGCCTGCTCTATCATGCGCTACCCCTTTGGGGTCCGAATGGGGTTTTCGCCAGTTGCAGGATGGTAATCAAATAGCGACCGGGGGAGTTCCGACCCTCGGCGTTATAAGAGGGGTCGGTCGTGTCGTTGGCCGGACTTCGTGGGCCGTTATCGACCAAGGCCTGTTCTCGTTTTCAAACTTTGCGGCGAAGCTTGTTTTGGCGCTGTGGCTCACGCCCGCCGACTATGGCGGTTACATGGCCGCTACCGCGGTGTTTTGGATCGCCCTGAGCATTCATGGCGGATTGCTGATCCAGCCGATGATGGTGTTTGGATCGGGCCGTTTCCGCGATCGACATTCCACCTATCTGGCGATCCTCACAAGTTTTCATTGGTGCGTTGCCGCGATGATTTCGGCAGCGCTAGCCGCCGGTGGGCTTAGCCTGATCTTGTGGGGTTCCGCGTCGTTGGGCTGGAGCATCCTCGGTTACGCGGTGGGGGCTCCCGTGGTGCTGCTGCAGCCGCTGCTTCGGCAAACCTTCTACATTTGGTCGCACCCGCGGCTGGCCGCCGTTGCAAACGCCATCTACATGGGTGGAACGTTTGCGATCGTCTATGCGCTTTACCGTTCGGCGACACTGTCCTCGTTCACCGCGCCGCTCGCCGCAGCCGGCGCGAGCGCCTTGGCGATCGCCAGCATGATTGCTATGCGGCGTTTCCGGCTGTGGTCGCCCCGAGCAGGCGCCTTCCTGCGGGAGGTTGCAGCCGCTCATTGGCGCTATGGTCGCTGGGCGGTTCTGACCGGTGTCGTCGGGTGGGCGAGGGGGAGCATTTACTATCTCGTCGTGCCGATTTCGGTCGGATTGGAAGCGAACGCCGCCCTGAATGTGCTTTGGAACTTAGTCATGCCGGCGCTTCAACTGTACATCGCCGCCAGCGCCTTGCTCGTCCCAGCCCTCAGTCGCCGCCGGCGAGACCGGAGCGCTGCATCGCTAATGTGGCGCGCGCTGCTCGTGCTGGTGGCCGGGGCATCGGTTTACGCTCTGCTTATCGGTCTGTTCGGTGGTGCGCTGATCGATCGAGTCTATCGGGGACGCTACACGGAATACGCCAACCTTGCTTGGCTCATGGGGCTCATCGTGCTACCGATCGCGGCATCCACGACATTCGCTGCAAGCCTCCGGGCAGACGAGAGACCAGACCGCGTGCTTTCGGCGAACGTGGCTGCCACCGTCGTTGCGTGCGGCGGCATCGTCGCGATTGACGCATGGGGACTCCTCGGCGCGGTCCTCGGGCTGCTCGCGAGCGGTGTGACGACAATGCTTGTTATGCTTTGGTGGGTGCTGCGGACCAATAGTCCGGCGGATTCGCATGCACCGACTGGTCCACCGGTATGAGAACCACGCGCAGGACGCCGACCGGCTCCGCGAAGGTACCGTGTTCGGCCTCAGCCGGTTCAATCGTGGTGCCGCGAACGGCCGTTATCGGCGGATTGTGTTGAAAAAGTCGTCGGATACCTGAAAGTAGTCTGATCTGGGTAATATTGTTGCGTTACGAGAACCATCGGAAGTTGCTTATTGCTAAAGAGAGATTTGTGACGAATCAATATTTCGCCGAGAAAATCGCTGCGGAGTTTTTCAACGCAATCGGCGCTAATGCGCCGTAGGAGGCGCACCGGGCGGCTCGGCTTACCGCCCGCGCGGGGCTATTGCCTGAATTGCGCGGCGCGCCAGCGGACCGCCGCGGGCACGCCCTCGGCGGCGACGATCTCGCGAAACCGCTCGCCAAATTCGGTCCTGGTCGCATAGAGCGGCGCCACGACGTCGAGGCCGATATGGATGCGGTTGGTAAAGCCGGCCGCGTCGGCGCCACGGTTGATCGCGAGCTTGGTCGCATAGAGCGCCTCGGGCGAGATCAGCGACAGCCGCTTCGCCCAGGCGAGGCTTGCCGCCCAGAGGTCGGGGAGCGGCACCACCCGGTTGACCATGCCGAGCTCGCGCGCCGTCGCGGCGTCGATCGCATCGCCGAAATACAACAGCTCGCGGGCCTTTTTGTAGCCGATGATCGCCGGCATGACGATCGCCGGGCCGACGCTCGAAAAGCGGATTTCCGGCTCGCCAAAGCTGGCGTTGTCGGCCGCGATCGTCAAATCGCACAGCATGACGAGCTCGCACCCGCCGCCCATCACATGGCCCTGGACCGAAGCGATCACCGGCTTCTGCATGTTCCACGGCATCATCTCGAAATCGAGCTGGGCGGCGAGGTGCTTGTGCGCCTTCACCGGATCGCTGCGCCAATCATCCTGATCGGGGGCCTTGGCCCCGATGTCGTAACCGGCGCAGAAGCTGCGCCCCTTGGCGCGCAGCAGCACGACGCTGGTCGCCCTATCGGCATCGGCGCGGCGGAACGCCTCGCTCAGCTGATGCAGCAGCTCCGCGCTGATCGCGTTGAGCTTTTCCGGGCGGTTGAGGGTGATGACGCTGACTTTCTCATCCACCTCGTAGAGAACGACAGGTTCGGCCACGGTCAACCTCCTCTCCATTTCCGTCACCCCCGCTTTCGCGGGAATTACGATTGAAATCAGTCGCGCTTCCAGGCACCCCAGCGCGCCAGCTTGTCGACCGCACCGAGGCCCTCGCGGATGCCGGCGATCACCGGGATGCCGGCCGCGCGCAGGCATTCGATGTGCGCGCGGTCGATCGCTCCAGCCCGGGTATGCAGGAGGTAATGCGGCTTGTCGCTGGCCGCGACCGCCTGGACGAATTGCTTGAGGTAATTCAGTGCCGTTTCCGGCATATCCATCGGCTGACCGTCGCCATTGTCGCGACAGAACACAACCGCGTCATGGTCGCGGCTCGCCTGCAATAGGGCCAGCGCGTGGTCGAGATTGGGCACAAAGGTGCCGTTGCCCCAGGCGTCGAGCGGGTTGCCGTCGCCGGTGACATAGCCGACGAGGCGGTCGATCTCGGCCCGCGCCTCTGGCGGCAGCGGCGGCACCTGAATATCAGCGGCAGCTGCAATGTCGAGCATCAGCTCGGCGAGGCCGCCGGAAGAGGTGATGACCCCGATCCGCCGCCCGGCCGGGCGCCGGGCGCCCTGGCAGGCGGCCAGCACCTCGGTGAACTCAATGAGATCGGCGACCTCGATCGCGCGGTGCGCCCGCAGCAATTCGGAAAACGCCGGCGCATCGCCGGAATCGCCGGCGGTATGGCTCTTGACCGCGCGTTGCCCGCGGTCGGATCGCCCGACTTTCAGCACGACCACCGGCTTGCCCGTTGCCGCGGCGCGGTCGAGCGCGGCGACGAAGCGGTCGGGGTCGCGCACGGCTTCGATGAAGCAGCCGATGACTTCGGTCGCCGGGTCGTCGATCAGGTGTTCGAGGAATGAGGCTGCGTCGACCACGGCCTCGTTGCCGGACGAGACGATCGTGCTGAACCCGAAGCGGGTGATGTCGGTGAGGAGGCTGACGCAAAACCCGCCGCTTTGCGAGAGGATGCCGACATTGCCGGCGAGGCCCGCTGGATCGCGCAGCTCCTGCAGATAGGTCGTGCTGCGATCGATCGGGTTCAGCACCCCCATGCAATTGGGTCCGCACAGCGCGATATCCGCGTCGCGGCAGATGCCGACGATGTCATCCTGAAGGTTCCTTCCTGCCGCGCCGCGCTCGGCAAACCCGCCGTCATAGATGACGGCGGCGGCAATTCCGCGCTCGGCTGCCGCCGTCAGCGGGTCGAGAACGAGCCGGTGGCCGACGCAGAATGCCGCGACTTCCGGCGCCTCGGGCGTCTCGGCGATGCTCGGATAGCATGGCCGGCCGAGGACGCTCGAATAATTGGGGTTGATCGGAAAGATCGCGCCCCTAAACCCGATCCGGTCGAGCGAGGCGATCAGCCGGCGCCCGATCGTCGGTTTCTCCGACGCGCCGATGATGGCGATCGATTTCGGCCGCAACAGCGCCTCGATCCGCATCCGCGATCTCCCTCCGCTCGCCGCGTGTCACGATCTCACGCGGAAATCCGCACGGCAATGCAAACCCCTCTCCCGCACTGCGGGAGAGGGTGCCCATCGCGCAGCGATGGGCGGGTGAGGGTGGCCGCACCCAAAAGACCCTCACCCTCCCACGCCTTCGGCGCGGGCCCCTCCCTCTCCCGCATTGCGGGAGAGGGGCTTAGCGCCTGAGCGCGTCACCGCTGTATTTCTTAAAGCGCCCAAAGAGAATTCGCGGCTGTCCGGTGGCGCAAAACTGATATCGTGGCGGCTAATTCCAGCTGAACAGACAGGAGGAACACAACATGGCCTCGAACGGCAAAGTCGCGCTCGTCACCGGCGGCGGCAGCGGCATCGGCAAGGCATCGGCATTGGCGCTCGCGCGCGAGGGTTTCGCCCTCGTCGTCGCCGGCCGCCGTCCCGACCCGCTGCAGGCCGTCGTCAGCGAGATCGAAGGCTTGCAGGGCCGGGCGCTCGGCGTGCCCGCCGATGTCGGCGATCCCGCCTCGGTCGAGGCGCTGTTCGCCAAGACCAAGGCCACGTTCGGGCGGCTCGACGTCCTCTTCAACAACGCCGGGTTTGGCGCCGCCTCGGAGATCGAAGATCTCGATTGGTCGCGCTGGCGCGGCGTGCTCGGCTCGATCGTCGACGGCACGTTCCTGTGCACCCAGCAGGCGTTCCGGATGATGAAGGAGCAGAAGCCGATGGGCGGCCGGATCATCAACAACGGCTCGATCTCGGCGCATGTGCCGCGGCCGCAATCGATCGCCTATTCGACCGCCAAGCACGCGGTCACCGGCCTCACCAAAGCGACTTCGCTCGACGGCCGCAAATACGACATCTCGTGCGGCCAGATCGATGTCGGCAACGCGCTCACCGAGATGACGCAGCGCATGACGCGCGGCGTGCCCCAGCCCAACGGCACGGTCATGGTCGAGCCGACGATGGACGTGCAGAACGTCGCGCGCACCGTCGTCTTGATGGCGACCGTGACGCCCGAGGCCAACATCCAGTTCGTCACGGTGATGGCAACCAAGATGCCATTCGTCGGACGGGGTTAATGGCGCCGCGCTATTCCTCTTCCTCGCGCAGCGCGCTTTCGTGCCAGTTGCGCAACAGCCGCCGCGACAACAGATCGAGCAAGAGGTAGATCACGATCCCGGTCAGCGACAGGAGGAACAGCGCCGCGAAGAGGCGCGGGATCGCAAGGCGATAGCCGGCTTCGAGAATGCGGAAGGCGAGCCCGGTCTCGGCGCCGCCGGTGCCGGCGACGAATTCGGCGACGACCGCGCCGATGAGGGCGAGCCCGCCGCTGATCCTGAGACCGGCGAGAAAATAGGGCAGCGCGGTCGGCAGCTTCAGATAGAGGAGGGTCTGCCCCGGCGAGGCGCCGTACAGGCGAAACAGCGCCAACAAATTGCGGTCGGCGCTGTTGAGCCCGACCGTGGTGTTCGAGACGATCGGGAAAAACGCGACGATCCAGGCGCACACCAGGAGCGCGAGAAACGGCTGGCGCACCCAGATGATGATGAGCGGCGCGATCGCGACGATCGGCGTCACCTGCAGGATCACCGCATACGGGAAGAGGCTCAACTCGAGGATGCGCGAGCGCGAGAAGAGAAGCGCGATCGCGCCGCCGAAAAACGCGGCGGCGGCCAATGCCGCCAGCGTCACGCGCAGCGTCACCAGGAGCGAGCCAAGGAGGCTCGGCCCGTCAACCCACAGGCTCCGCGCGACCGCGCTCGGCGCCGGCAGGATGTAGGGCGGGATGCCTTTGAGGCGGACGACTGCTTCCCACGCCGCGAGAAACAAGATCCCGATCGCGATCGGGGCGCAGAGACGCGCCGCGCGCTGGCCGAGACCGGGTCTCATGGCGCGGCCGGGGGCGCCATCGCGGCGGCGAGCACGCCGGACACCCGCTCGCACATCGCGGCATATTCCGGCGACAATCGCGTCGCACGCTCGCGCGGCTGCGGCAAATCCACCCTCAGATCGGCGACGATCCGTCCGGGGCGCGGGGCCATCACCGCGATGCGGGTCGACAGATAGACCGATTCAAAAACGCTATGGGTGACGAACAGGATGGTCGGCCGCTGCGCTTCCCAGAGCCGCAGCAGATCGTCGTTGAGGGCGAAGCGGGTGATTTCGTCGAGCGCGGCGAACGGTTCGTCGAGCAATAACAGGTCGGGACCGGTGACGAGCGCGCGGGCGATCGACACCCGCATCCGCATCCCACCCGAGAGCTGATGCGGGTAGGAGCGCTCGAAGCCGGCGAGGCCGACCGCGGCAAGCGCCTCGACGACACGCTCTCGCTCGGCCGAGCGGACCCGCCCGGCGATGCGAAACGGCAGCTCGACATTGGCCGCGACGGTGCTCCACGGCATCAGCGTCGGGTCCTGGAACACAAAGCCGATATGGCCGGCGGAGATGCCGTTTTCCGCCTGGGCGCCGAGGTGCAGCCGGCAGCTGCCGCTGGTCGGCTCGCTGAGGCCGGCGATGATCCGGAGGAGCGTGCTCTTGCCGCATCCCGACGGGCCGAGGAGGCTCAGGAACTCGCCGCGCGCGACGGCGAGGTCGACCCCGCCCAGCGCCTCCAGGCCCGAGGCGAAGCGTTTGGTCACCCCTTGCAGCGCGACGACCGGCGACGTGTCGAGCCCCTCTCCCGCGCCGCGGGAGAGGGTGGCCGCCGCGTTGGCGGCGGCCGGGTGAGGGTCTGTGGCCGGCACCCTCACCCGCCTCCTGCCTTCGGCCGTCGACACCCTCTCCCGCAATGCGGGAGAGGGGCTGGATCGTCGCCGTGGAGCCTGTTACGGACAGTCAGGGCCGCATCCCCACCTTTTTGTTGACGAATTGCAGGGTGTAGGCCTGGCGGAAATCCATCTCCGCCGGATAGAGTCCGGCCTTTGTCACAGTGTCGAAGAAATCGCGCCAGCGCGCCTCGCTCATCGCGCCGATGCCATGCTGTTTGGCGTCGCCGCTGTCGACGATCCCATACTCTTTGATCTTCTCCCGGCCATAGGCGAGGAGCGCGTCGGTCATTTCCGGATTGTCGTGCTTGATCAGCGCATTGCCCGGAGCGGGGTCGCCATCGAGATAGCTGTACCAGCCCTCGATGCTGGCATCGACAAAGCGCTGCACGAGGTCGGGCTTCTCGCGCACCAGCTTTTCCGAGGTCTGGATCAGCGCGGCGTAGCTGCCGTAGCCGGCATCGGCCAGCAGCAGGACAACCGGGCGCACGCCCTCCTTCTCGATCGTGAACGGCTCGCTGGTCAGATAGCCCTGCTGGATCGCCTTGGGATCGGCGAGAAACGGCGCCACGCTGAAGCTGTAGGGGCGGATCTGATCGTCGGTGTAGCCGAATTTCTGTTTGAGAAAGAGCCAGCTGGTGACCCGGGTGTCGGAACCGATCATGATCGGCTTGCCCTTCAATGCGGCCAGGCTGTCCTCGCCCTGGCCGGGATGGGCGATCAGCACCGACGGGTCCTTCTGGAAGATCGCCGCGACCGCCACCATCGGGATCTTCTCGCGCACGAAGTTGAGCGGCACAAAGGAATTCGAACCGATGTTGAAGTCGAGCACGCCGGCCGCGAGCAACTGGGCGTGATTGACCTGCGGACCGCCCGGCCGCAACGTCACGTCGAGCCCGTAGCGCTTATAGATGCCGGTGGCGATCGCCTGATAAAAGCCGCCGTGCTCGGCTTCGGCTTTCCAATCCGTGCCGAAGGTGACGCTTTCGGCAGAGGCCATTGGCGGCAGCGCCAGCGCGCCGCCGAAGAGCGTCGCGGCGGCGAGAAATCTCCGTGTCCTGCGGTTCATCAGGCGAGGGTCCGTGCCAGGGGAGGGGGTGAGCTATCGCAACGAGGTGCAATTCTATATCATAGCGGAAAAGCGGGATGCCGCGATCGTGCGGCTAGGCCCGGAGCAGGGTGGGAGCAATGAAGAATCTGCTGGCCGTGATCGGCGACGGCAATGCGGGAACGGTTCTCGAAGCGGCGCTGATGGCGGCCCGCCGGTTCAACAGCCACATCGTCGGGCTGCACAGCCTGACCACCGAATATGCCGTCGTCTTTGGCGGCGAAATGGGTTTTTCGATTTCCTCCGAGGTCGATCGCACGCTGGAGCGCGAAGGCCACGAGCGGCGCGATCAGGCGCGCCGGTTGTTCCGCGACTTCATGACCGAGCATGGCGTGCCGATCGGGCCGCCGGCGCCGGGCGACAATGGCCCGAGCGCATCCTGGCGCGAGGAGGACGGCCGCCAGAACGCGGTCGTCGGGATGACCGGCCGGGTTTATGACTTGATCCTGGTCGAACAACCGGAAAAGCTCGCCTCGATCGCCGAGGCGACGCTCGAGGACGCGCTGTTCGAAAGCGGCCGCCCGGTGATGATGGTGCCAAAGGTGATCGCGCCGCATCTCGGCGAGACGATCGCCATCGCCTGGAACGGCAGCACCGAGACCGCGCTGACCGTCGCGGTTTCGATGCCGTTCCTCAAGCAGGCGCGGGAGGTCGTCGTGGTCGCGGTCGGCCCGCAGCACATGCCCGAGCCTGGACCCACCGGCGAGGAGCTCGCCCGCAGCCTCGAAGGCCACGGGCTCAACGTCAGTCTGCGCGCCGCGTTCGGCCGACAGAGAGCGATGGGCGAATCGTTCCTCAAGGAGGCGATGGCGGCCGGCGCCGATCTGCTGCTGAAGGGCGCCTATACGCAAAGCCGTATCCGGCAGATGATCTTCGGCGGCGCCACCCGCCACATCATCATGGAAGCAAAGATCCCGGTGATCATGGCGCGCTGAAGCGGTCGCGCCACCCGCCCTCCACGAAGGGCGAAGCCCTGCCCCTACGGTCGAAACCGCTGTCTCAACTCGTCATGGCCGGGCTTGACCCGGCCATCTAGAGATCCCCGGGTCAAGCCCGGGGATGACGAATGAGAGGTGGATCAACCCGGCCTGAATCTGTTCTAGTCTCCATAGCGCCGCACGATTGCCGTGCGCGGGCAGCAAGGAGGATCGGCATGGCGATAAGGTACTGGGCGGCGGTGCTTTGGGCCGGGATAGCCGCGGTCGCCGCGGCATCCCCGGCGGCGGCGCAAGCGCCGGGCTATCCACCGCCGCCGCCGCCGATGGTCGCCCCGGCCCCGCCGCCAGAAGGAGAAGCGGCCGAGATCGCCCATTGCCTCTGCTTGCAGCAGGCGGTCTCTGCACTGGACGCCGATATGATTGCCAAGCAGCGCGCCTACGACGCGGTGCGCGACGAGCTGGCGCGGCTCGACGCCCAGCTGCAAAGCGCGCGCGCCGGCATGGACGTCAACAATCCGCAATCGGTCGCGCAATTCCGCCAGCTGCTCGAACAGCGCGACGCCGCCTTCAAGCGCTCGACGGGACTGGTTACCGGCGACCTGAGCAGCGCGACCGCGCGCTACAATGCGCGGACCAACGAATACAATTCGCGCTGCGCCAACCGGCCGCGCGACCCGGATCTGCTCGCCCAGGTGCAGGCGACGCTGTCCTGCCCGCCGCTCTACTGATCGGCGCCTTCCTGATCTTCCCGCGTCGGGTAAAGCTCCTCGGGGGCGATCTCGGGCTCGGCGATGACCTCCCATTGGGCGCCGCGCCAGGCCCGGAAGAAGCAGCTGCGCCGCCCGGTGTGGCAGGCGACGCCGTGCTGATCGACCAGCAGGAGCACCGCGTCGCCGTCGCAATCGAGGCGCAGCTCATGGAGGCGCTGGACCTGCCCCGAGGTCTCGCCCTTCTTCCACAGCGCCTGGCGCGAGCGCGACCAATAGCAGGCCCGGCCCTCGGCCAGCGTCAGGCGGACCGCCTCGCGGTTCATCCACGCCAGCATCAGAACTTCGCCGGTGTCGTGCTGTTGGGCGATCGCCGGAACCAGCCCATCGGGGCCGAAATTGATCTCGCCGAGCGCCCGCTCGATCGCATCGCTCACGGCCTTCTCCTCGAAGCTCAGCTGCGCCAGCGCAAGGTACGCGCCTTGACCGGGTTGGCGAATGGCCGTCCCGCGGCGCGGGCGCGGCGGTATTCCTCCTTCAGCCGGTAATACCAGCGCGCCTGGGTGTCGGCATCGTCGATCAGCGCCAGCGTCGGCGCCTGCCGCAAGCCCTGCTGCTGGCGCCGCATGATGTCGCGGTCCTGGCGCAGAAAGGCCCGCACATAGGGCCGCAACACCGGTTTCAGCAGCGACAGCCACGGCGCAGTCCAATAGGTGCAGTGGGTGACCTCGGTGGTCTCCTCGTCGATCGGGGTCAACGCGGTCAGATTGGCGACGGCGTAATGCCCGGCGCGGATCTGCTCGATGCGCACGCTCGGCAGGCGGAACGCGATTTCGGTCTCGGGCGATCCGCCGAGCAGCCGGTAGGCCCGCGAGTTGCTCGACGGGGCGTGCCGGCTCATCGTGAAGCCCCAGGGCGAGGCCTCGAAGGCCTTCGCCTTTTCGTGAACCGAGCGGCGCGAACGCCACCACCAGGCGCCATGGACAAACGGGCCGTGCGCCGGGTCCATCAACCCGACGACGGCGTGGTCGATCGCCGCCTCGAAGCGCATGGTTTCGACGAGATCGGGCGCGCGCCGATTCGGCAAACCCGTCGAGCACCGGGATGTCGGGCGCGGTGCCCGGGTCGCCGCCGAAGAAGACCCAGATGTTGCCCTGCACCTCGCGCGCCGGATAGCGGGCGACCGCGATCCGCGCGAGATCGAAAGCCTGGCCCTCGACCAGCGAGGGGATCGCCGTGCAATGCCCGTCGGTGGCGAAGCGCCAGCCGTGATAGCAGCACTCGATCTCGCTGCCGTCAAAGGCGCCGAAGGACAGCGGCATGCCGCGATGCGGGCAGATGTCGCGCAGCGCGAAGACGGCACCGGCGCGGTCGCGGCCGATCACGCATCGGCTCGCCGAGCATGGTGCGGGCGAAGCAGGCGGCCGCGCCGCACCCTGCGGCTCGGCGCCGCGTAGTACCAGGCCTCGCGCAACGGCGCCGCCGCGTCTTCCACCGTGCTATTCTCCTGTCGGCGGTGGCGCTGAGGCTATCGCTCGGCCACGCCACCGGCTATTTTCGCCCCGGCTGCCGTCTGGCAACATTGTCGCGAATTCTGGCGATAAATACAGCCGTGCTCCGCATCGTCCGACATCCCGGTTCCGGATCGAGCCATCCGCGCGGCGCGGTGCTGGCGATGGGCAATTTCGACGGGCTGCATCGGGGCCATGCCGCGCTGATCGGCCAGGCCCGCGATCGCGCCCGCGCCGACGGCGTGCCCGCCGCGGTCCTGACCTTCGAGCCGCATCCGCGCAGCGTCTTCGTGCCCGAGGGCGAGCCGTTCCGGCTGACCCCGTTCCGGGTCAAGGAGCGCGAGATCGCGCGGCTCGGGGTCGATCTGTTGTTCGTCCAGCATTTCGACCTCGCCTTCGCCAGGAAGAGCGCCGAATCGTTTGTCGAGGAGGTGCTCGTCGGCGCGATCGGCGTCACCCATATCGTCGTCGGGCATGATTGCACCTTTGGCAACCGCCGCCGCGGCACGCCCGAGATGCTGCGCGCCGCCGGGGCCGAACACGGCTTTGGCCTGACCGTGATCGAGCCGGTGCGCGGCCCCGACGCCACCGTCTATTCCGCGACCCATATCCGCGAGCTGTTGAAATCGGGCAAGCCGCGCGAGGCGGCCGCCCAGCTCGGCCGCTTCTGGGAGATCGACGGGCGGGTCACGGTCGGCGACCGCCGCGGCCGCACGATCGGCTTCCCGACCGTCAATCTCGGCCTCGGCGAGAATTTGCACCCGGCCTTCGGGGTCTACGCCGTCCGCGTTACCGGCGACGGCGCCGACGACCCCTTCGCCGGGCGCGCGATCGACGGTGTCGCCAATATCGGCCTGCGCCCGACGGTGGGCACCCCGGAGCCGCGTCTCGAAGCCCATCTCTTCGACATCGACGCCGATCTCTATGGCCGCCATTTGCGGGTCGCGCTCGTCGAGTTCATCCGGCCGGAAAAGAGATTTTCCGGGCTCGACGCGCTGAAGGCGCAGATCGCCGAGGACGCGCAAAGGGCGCGGACGATCCTCGCGAAACTGCCTCCGGGCTGAACAGGGAAGTATGGCGAAGAGATCGATCAGCGTCCGCTCGCCTCGATCATCGGCTTTGTCGAGTTGCGCGGGCAGGGGATGGCGGTCCGGGAATCGAACGCCGGGCGCAGCACCGCCGATGTTCTGCTCGCGGTCGCGTTCGGGTATTTGGTCATGTGCTTTACCCTGTCGCAGCTGGGGCTGCGGCTGGAACGCCGCACCACCCGCGAGCAGCGTGCCACCCGAGGCCGCGATGCGGTTGGCGCCACGCTGAGGCTATGATGGACGATCGCGACGCCCTGCTGCGCGAGCTGATGGCGGTGTTCGACGAGTTGCCGGGTCCGCTTCGCGACGCGATCAACTATGCCGCCGAGCCGCTCGACCCGAAGGACCTGGCCGCGCTGTGCCGTCGGCACGGCGCCGGCAACGTTCTAGCGATGATCGAAATGAAGCTGAAGCGGGCCGCGAAGCAGACCGATTAGTCGACAATCAATACGTGACCGCGAGGCCGCCGCTGGCGATTGCGGCGGCGAGGCTGCGATGCAGCGCTCTGGTTTCGCCGATCTGACGCGTCAAATCACGCGCCAGACGGCTGGCGCCGGCGGACGCCGCCGCGGCGTGGCGGTTGTGCAGACAGGCGAGCTTGGCGGCGGCAATCCCAAACTCGGCGGCGTGCCCGTGATGCAGCACCCTCTCTTCATGCTCGCGCAGCACCAGCTCAAAGGCGCGGCTCAGCAGCTGGCGAGGGTCAATGGGCCGCGCAACGAAGACGTCACCCGCATCGACCAACCGCAGCGCCGCCGGCTCGATGATGATCAGCGCTTGCAAGCCGGGTTGCCAGCGGCGCGCCCGGCGCAGGAACTCGACCCCGCCATCCGGCAGAGCGATGATTGCGGCGGCGAAGCGCTTACGACGCAGCGCGGCTGTGGCGCCGCGATCGCGCGCTGCCGCCACCACTCCAAATCCCGCCTCGCGCAGCGCCGCAGCGATCGCCGCGCGCTCGTCCCGGTCGTTGTCGACAACGAGGAGGGTTGGTTTGCTGCCTGCCATCGGGCCGATTTGCCTTTCGTGGGGGCTAAGGCTGTCGGCGAGGCTAACGGGCGGAGGTTAAAGGATTCTTACGGCGTTTCTTCCGACCGCCAAATTCGCGCGCCTGGGCTCGCCCCTTTCACGACCGACAAAAGTGCGGCATTGTTGCGGGCGGAAGAGCACCGCTTCGGTTTCCTCACCTGGTGAGGTTCCGGCAATAGCCACATGTTCCAATTCTTATTGCTGGTGCAATATGAGTGACAAAAAGGACGAGTCTGCAAAGGTAAGTCCTCTGGCCGGTCGGCCAGCCACATCAGCAATGCTGGTCGACGTGCCGAGACTTGTCACCGCCTACTATGCCGGCGTGCCGGATCCCTCGATCCCCGAGCAGCGGGTTGCGTTCGGCACCTCGGGGCACCGCGGCTCTGCGTTTGAAGACACTTTTAACGAATGGCATGTTCTGGCGATCACTCAGGCGATTTGCGACTACCGCAAGCGGCAGGGCATCGGCGGCCCGCTGTTCCTCGGTATCGACACCCACGCGCTGTCCGTGCCGGCCTGTGCCAGCGCGCTCGAAGTGCTGGCGGCCAACGGTGTGGAGGTCATGCTCGCGGATAATGACGAATACACGCCTACTCCGGTGATTTCTCACGCAATACTCACTTACAACTGCGGCCGCGCCAGCGGGCTGGCGGACGGCATTGTCATCACGCCGTCACACAATCCGCCCGACAATGGCGGCTTCAAGTACAACCCGCCGAACGGCGGGCCGGCAGAGACCGACGTTACCGGATGGATCGAAGCCCGGGCCAATGCATTTCTGGAAAGCGGCCTCCGCGACGTGAAGAGAATTCCTTACGAACGGGCACGGCGCGCCGCTACCACGCACCGGCATGATTTTCTCAATTCGTACGTAAGCGATCTTGGCGGCGTCCTCGATATGGCTGCGATCCGTGGCGCAAACATCAGCATGGGCGTGGATCCGCTGGGCGGCGCCGGAGTGCACTATTGGGGCCCGATCGCCGAGCGCTATGGTTTGAGCCTCGCGGTTGTGAACGAGGTGGTTGATCCAACCTTCCGGTTCATGACGGTCGATCGGGACGCTCAAATTCGTATGGATCCGTCCTCGTCCTATGCGATGCAGAGCTTGATTGGGCTCAGGGATCGCTTCGACATTGCCTTCGCCTGCGACACCGACCATGACCGGCATGGCATCGTCACCCGGAACGCGGGTTTGCTGCCGCCAAACAATTACTTATCAGTTGCTATTTACTATCTCTTCGGGCACCGACCTAAATGGCGCGCGGATGCGGCGGTGGGCAAGACGGTCGTGAGCAGCCGGATGATCGATCGCGTCGTGGCGAAGCTCGGCCGCAAGCTCTACGAGGTGCCGGTCGGTTTCAAGTGGTTTGTCGATGGCCTGCTCGACGGTTCGCTCGGCTTTGCCGGGGAAGAGAGCGCGGGCGCGTCATTTCTCCGTCTGGAGGGTAGCGTCTGGACGACAGATAAAGACGGCATCGTCCCGGCATTGCTGGCGGCGGAGATTACCGCGCGGATGGGCCGGGATCCGGGCGAAATCTACCATGAGCTTGTGCGCGAGTTCGGCGAACCGGTTTACGATCGTGTCGAGGCGCCGGTGACCCCGGAGCAAAAGCGAAGATTGGCGCAGCTCTCGCCGCAGCAGCTGCCGTCTGCCGAGCTGGCGGGCGAAAAGATCGAGAGCATTCTGACGCGGGCTCCCGGCAACGACGCGCCTATCGGCGGTGTGAGGGTAAGTGCCGCGAGCGGCTGGTTTGCCGCGCGTCCGTCCGGCACCGAGGACGTCTATAAGATCTATGCCGAGAGCTTTCGCGGAGCCGATCACCTGCGCCGCATCCTGGCGGAAGCGCAGGCGATCGTCGATCGTGCGCTGGCGGCGCCCACGCAGCATAGCGAGACCGCGTCCACGAAAAGTTCACAGAAGAGGCAATGAGCGACCAAGCACGGTCGGATCACCCCAAGGAGCCGATTTCGTTCGGCTCGGCGAGGCCCTCGCGGCGGGCGAGGGACGTCGATGGGTTCGGCGCCCTGGCAGAACTTGCCCTTGATATGCGGTCATCATGGAGTCATGAGGCCGAGCCGGTGTGGCAGCGGCTGGATCCGGTGCTATGGGAGTTGACGAATAACCCTTGGGTCGTCCTCCAGACGGTCTCGCGGGAGAAGCTCCGGCGTGCTTTAGCCGACCCCGCTTTCCGCAAGAATGTTGAGGATCTGGTGCACGCCGGGCGGGACACCGCGCAAGCGCCCGCGTGGTTTCAGCACACCTACCCACAATCGCCGCTGAGCGGTGTTGCCTATTTCAGCATGGAATTCATGTTGAGCGAGGCCTTGCCGATCTACTCGGGCGGGCTTGGCAACGTGGCCGGCGACCAGCTCAAGGCCGCCAGCGATTTGGGCGTGCCGGTCATCGGCGTGGGGTTGCTCTACCAGCAAGGCTATTTTCGCCAGCTCATCGACCACGACGGAGCGCAGCAGGCGATTTTCCCATACAACGATCCCGGACAGTTGCCAATCGCGCCATTGCGCCACCCGGACGGGGGATGGTTGCGCTTGCAGCTCGACCTGCCGGGTTACCCGATCTGGCTGCGCGCCTGGCAGGCTCAGGTCGGCAAGCTGAAGCTCTACCTGCTGGACAGCAATGATGCGGCGAACCATCCCTCCTACCGCGGGATCACTAGCGAGCTCTACGGCGGCGGACCGTACCTGCGCCTGATGCAAGAGCTGGTGCTCGGGATCGGCGGGTGGCGGTTGCTCGCCGCACTCGGGATCGAGTCCGAAGTCTGCCATCTCAATGAGGGGCATGCGGCATTCGCCGTGCTGGAACGCGCGCGGAGTTTCATGCAAGCGACCGGGCACCCCTTCGATGTCGCACTGGCGGTCACGCGAGCGGGCAATCTCTTCACCACCCATACAGCGGTGGACGCCGGCTTCGACCGTTTTGCTCCGGCTCTGATCGAACGACATTTCGGCGGTTATGCGACGCAGAAGCTTGGCATAACGCTCCACGACTTGCTCGCGCTGGGCCGGCTGAATCCGAACGACCCGGCGGAGGATTTCAACATGGCGTATCTGGCGATCCGCGGCAGCGGGGCGGTGAACGGCGTGAGCCGCCTGCATGAGGAGGTGAGCCGGCGGCTCTTTGAGCCGCTCTTTCCGCGCTGGCCGGCGGACGAGGTGCCGGTCGGGCACGTGACCAACGGCGTCCATACCCCGACGTGGGAGTCGGCGGCCTCCGACAGACTGTGGACGCGGGCTTGTGGCAAGGATCGTTGGCTGGGGACGATGAAATCCCTGGAGCAGGACATTCGCCGTATCGCCGATGCCAGCCTTTGGCAATTTCGCAATGCCGCCAGGACCGCGCTGGTCGAATACGCTCGCGATCAATTGTCCAAGCAACTGGCCGCGTCAGGCGCGCCGCCCGAGGCGGTCGAGGTTGCAAAGCATCTGTTTGATGCCGATACGCTGACGCTGGGCTTTGCCCGCCGCTTTGCAACCTACAAAAGGCCGGAACTGCTGCTGCACGACCCTGAACGACTGCTGCGCCTGTTGACCAACCCCCGGCGGCCGATGCAGCTCATCATCGCCGGCAAGGCTCATCCGCAGGACTTGGCGGGCCAAGCCCTGATCCAGCAATGGACACATTTCGTCCGGCGGCCCGAGGTGCGCGCCCATGCGATCTTCCTCAGCGACTACGACATGCTGCTGACCGAGCACCTGGTGCAGGGAGTGGATGTCTGGCTCAACACGCCGCGCCGCCCTTGGGAGGCATGTGGCACCAGCGGGATGAAGGTGCTGGTCAATGGCGGCATCAATTTATCGGAATTGGATGGCTGGTGGGCGGAAGCATACGCGCCGGAAGTGGGGTGGGCGTTGGGGGACGGTCAGGAACATAATGACGATCCGGCCTGGGACGCCGCCGATGCCACGGCGCTCTACGATCTGCTCGAGGGCGAGGTGATCCCCGAGTTCTATACCCGCGACAAGCGCGGCATCCCCAGCGCCTGGGTGGTGCGGATGCGGGAAAGCATGGCGCGGCTGACGCCGCGCTTTTCGAGCAACCGCACGGTGCGCGAATACACCGAGCAACACTACCTCCGGGCGGCCGCCGCCTACCTCGAGCGGGCCGGCGACAAAGGCGCAATCGGTGCCGATATTGCTGATTGGCGGCACGCTCTGGACGGAAAATGGACTGCGGTGCGCTTTGGCGACGTGACGCATGAGACCAACGGCGAACGGCACGCATTTGAAGTGCAGCTGTATCTGGACGACCTCGACCCCGAGGCGGTGCAGGTAGAGCTCTACGCCGACGGCGTCATGGGCGGTGCTGCGATACGGCAGAAAATGAAGTGCGTTCGCCAGCTGGTCGGCGCGTCGGGCGGCTACGTCTACACAGCTTCGGTGTCTGCGTCCCGTCCCCCGGCGGACTACACCGCGCGCGTGATACCGCACCACGAGGGCGTTTCGATCCCACTGGAAGACGCACGAATCCTATGGCAGCGTTGAGCGCCGGGATCGCCGCGTGACGAAGTCGGCATCAGTGAAACCCGCCGACCCGAGGATCCTGACGATCAACGGCGGCTCGTCGAGCATCAAGTTCGCGCTGTTCGAGGTCGGTCACTCGCTGCGACGGGTTCTGGCGGGCGAGCTCGAGCGGATCGGGCTGCCGCAGGCGGCTTTGCGCGTGAAGGGCTCGAACGAGGCGGACAAGTTTTCGCGGCCGGTGACGGCGCCCGATCACACGGCGGCGGCGGGCATTTTGATGAATTGGCTCGAGGAACACGGTGGGCACCAGGCATTGACCGCGGTGGGGCACCGCATCGTGCATGGCGGGCCGCTATACAAAGAGCCGCAGCGAGTTACCGCGGCAATGGTGGCGGAGCTGCACCGGCTCAAGCCGTTCGATCCGGAGCATCTGCCGCTTGAGATCGAGTTGATAGAGGCGTTCCAGGAGCGCCATCCTGCGTTGCCTCAGGTGGCGTGCTTTGACACCGCGTTTCACCGCACCCTGCCGCGGGTCGCCATTCTGCTGCCGATTCCGCGACGCTACGAGGCGGCGGGGGTTCGGCGGTACGGCTTCCACGGCTTGTCATATGAGTTCCTGATGGCGGAACTCGCGCGCCTCGGCGACCCGGCGGCGACAACGGGCCGGGTGATCCTCGCCCATCTCGGCAACGGCGCGAGCATGGCCGCCGTGCGCGACGGCAACAGCATCGACACCAGCATGGGCTTCACCCCGACGGCCGGATTGGTGATGAGCACCCGCTCGGGGGATTTGGACCCGGGGCTGGTCGCCTACCTGGCGCGCAGCGAAGAGATGAGCGCGACGCAATTTCAGGCAATGGTCAACCACCAATCCGGGCTGCTCGGCGTGTCGGAGACCAGTTCGGACGTGCGCGACCTGCTCGACCGCGAAGCGCAGGACGTGCGGGCGGCTGAAGCGATCGCGCTGTTTTGCTACCAGGCCAGGAAATGGATCGGCGCATTCGCGGCGGCGCTGGGCGGGCTGGACACGCTGGTGTTCGCCGGCGGCATCGGCGAAAACGCGCCGATCATCCGGGAGCGGATCTGCGACGGGCTGGGCTTTCTCGGCATCGCGCTGGACCGGCAGCGCAATGCGAAGAATGCCCCGCTGATTTCAGCCGGATGCCGGTCCGGTCAAAGTGCGGGTCATCCGCACCGACGAGGAGCTGATGATCGCGCGGTCTGCCGCGCGCATCCTCAATCTCGGCTCAATTCGGGAAACCTAGACGATGAAAACCAACACGCTCACGCCTGAACTGCTCGACCGGATGGATGCCTATTGGCGCGCCGCCAACTATCTGTCGGTCGGCCAGATTTATCTTTACGACAATCCGCTGCTGAAGCGGCCGCTGACGCTCGCGGATGTGAAGCACATGCTGCTGGGACATTGGGGCACGACTCCGGGGCAGAACTTCATTTACGTGCACTTGAACCGGGTCATCAAGAAATACGACCTCGACATGATTTACGTCTCCGGGCCCGGGCATGGCGGCCCGGCCGTCGTCGGCAACACCTATCTCGAGGGCACCTACAGCGAGATCTATCCCAACATCAGCCAGGACGAGGCCGGGCTTCGCAAGCTCTTTGTCCAGTTTTCGTTTCCCGGAGGAATCCCAAGCCACGCATCGCCGGAATGCCCCGGTTCGATCCACGAGGGCGGCGAACTGGGCTATTCGCTCAGCCACTCGTTCGGCGCGGTGTTCGACAATCCCGATCTGATCGTCGCCTGCGTCGTCGGCGATGGTGAGGCGGAGACGGGGCCGCTTGCCACCGCATGGCATTCGAACAAGTTTCTCGATCCGGCTACCGACGGCGCGGTGCTGCCGATCCTGCATCTCAACGGCTACAAGATCTCCAACCCGACCATCCTCGCCCGCATTACCCGCGAGGAATTGGAAGCAGCTGCTGCGCGGCTACGGGTGGACGCCCTACTTCGTCGAGGGTCACGAGCCGGCGCTGATGCATGAGGCGATGGCCGCGACGCTCGATGTAGCGGTGGAGCAGATCAAGCAGATCCAGCAGAACGCCCGCGTCAATGGTGACCTGACGCGTCCGCGCTGGCCGATGATCATCCTCAATTCTCCCAAGGGCTGGACCGGGCCGAAGATGGTCGACGGCCTGCAGGTTGAAGGCACCTTTCGCGCGCATCAGGTGCCAATCGCCGTATCGCCCATCACGCCCCCCGAACACCTCAAGCTGCTGGAAGATTGGCTGCGGAGCTACCGGGCGGAGGAGCTGTTCGACGAACGGGGCCGCCTTAAACCGGAACTGGCCGAACTTGCGCCCCAGGGCGAACGACGGATGGGCGCCAATCCCCATGCCAATGGCGGCATTTTACTGCGCGATTTGCGGATGCCGGATTTCCGCGAGTACGCGGTCGCGGTGCCTTCGCCGGGCGTGCTCGGCATCGGCGATACGCATGTGCTCGGGCGTTTCCTGCGCGATGTTGTGAAGCTGAACAGCGAACAACGCAATTTCCGGGTCTTTGGCCCGGACGAGACGCTCTCCAACGGCCTGGAAGCCATCTTTGAGGTGACCAAGCGCCAGTGGGAGGGCGCGACCAAGTCGAACGACGAGTTTCTCGCCCCCGCTGGGCGCGTCATCGAAATGCTCAGCGAGCACCAATGCGAGGGCTGGCTGGAGGGCTACCTGCTCACCGGGCGGCACGGACTATTCAATTGCTACGAGGCGTTTATCCACATCGTCGATTCGATGTTCAACCAGCACGCCAAGTGGCTCAAGGTCACCGCAGGCCTGCCGTGGCGCCGCAAGATCTCCTCGCTGAACTATCTGCTCTCCTCGCATGTCTGGCGCCAGGATCATAACGGTTTCACGCACCAGGACCCCGGGTTCATCGACCACGTCGTGAACAAGAAGGCCGAAATCGTGCGCGTTTACCTGCCGCCGGATGCAAATTGCCTCTTGTCGGTGATGGACCACTGCCTGCGCAGCCGCCATTACGTCAACGTCGTGGTCGCGGGCAAGCACCCGGCGCCGCAATGGCTGACGATGGACGCCGCCGTCGAGCATTGCACCGCGGGCATCGGCATCTGGCCGTGGGCGAGCAACGACCAGGAGGTTGCGCCCGACGTGGTGATGGCCTGCTGTGGCGACGTGCCGACGCTGGAGACGCTCGCCGCCGTCTCGATCATGCGCGAACAACTGCCCGACTTGAAAATCCGCGTGGTCAACGTCGTCGATCTGATGAAGCTGCAGCCGCAAACGGAGCATCCGCACGGCTTGAGCGACACCGATTTCGACCAGCTCTTCACCACGGACAAGCCGGTTATCTTCGCCTTCCATGGCTACCCCTGGCTGATCCACCGGCTGACCTACCGCCGCACCAACCACAACAACATCCATGTCCGCGGCTACAAGGAAGAGGGCACCATCACCACGCCCTTCGACATGACCGTGCTGAACGATCTGGACCGCTTCCATCTCGTGATGGATACGATCGACCGGTTGCCGCAGACCGGCGACAGGGGCATCTATCTGAAGCAGCAGCTCAGCGGCAAGCTGATCGAGCACAAAGAGTATATCTGTAAGCACGGCCAGGACATGCCGGAGATCCGGAATTGGAAGTGGCGGAACTCCGAATAAGAGGCACTGTCCGCTGATTCCGGCGGTTTCCCGAAATTGCCTCGCGCGGGCGATTGACGATGCCAGAAAACCCGGCGATTCTGCGCCTCGGAAGAGTACCGCTCCCGGTGGGGCGCGCGGGCTTAACCCGACGCGCGGCTACCGCTGATGAGCCGACGGCATTCTCTGGCTCGCCAGCGAGGTTGCGGCCGCCAGCACGCGCTTGGCGTTTCCGGCCCAGGTATAGTCTCGAGAGATAATTTTCTCTCGCGCTGCGTTGCCGAGATGGGCTCGCAGTTCGGGCTCGTGTGCCAGTCGCAAGATCGCTGCCTTCATGGCTTTCGCGTCGTTCGGGTCGAACAGAAGAGCGTCCCGACCGTGACACAATACCTCGCGAATGTTGGGTTGGTCGGGGGCGACGATGGCCCGACCAAGGGCCATATACTCGAAAATCTTCAACGGAGATGCGTATGGGACGACCCTTGGCTGCAGCGCTATGTCAAACGAGCCAACGATCTCAGGGACGCGGTCGCGCTGCACCACTCCGAGAAACTCCACTCGCTCGCTAACTCCGAGAGCGTGTGCCTGCTCTTCCAATTCCTGCCGCGCCGGCCCGTCACCAACCAGCACCAGCTTCAACCGAGGTGCGTCTGCCACTGCAGCCAGCAACGAGATCACGGCGTTGAGCCCGTGCCATCTCCGCATAAAGCCTACAAATCCGAGCACTATCTCGCCGTCGGACGGCTGGCGAGGTGCAGCCGGTCGATAGCGGGCCAGATCGACCCCATTTTGATTGATTATAATTGTCGCTTTGGAGATTCCCAGAGCTACGATCCGGTCGGCGATCACGCCGGTTACCGGATAGGTACAATCTGCATTTCGCCAGTTGTAATGCTCAAGCCGCGCGGCTAGGCGCTTGAACGCGAGCTGGCCATTGGTTGCGCGCTCCTGTGCCAACGGGCTGTTGATTTCAAGATGGAAGGGCAACCCGTATATCCATTTCAGACTAAGGCCACCAAAAAAGAACAAATTATACCGCTCATAAATAAAATCTGGATTGAATTTCCTCACCGCTCTACATAAACGCATTGTTGCAGGAATATTGTAGAGCAATTCTAAAATCTCATACGAGAAACTTGGAAATGCCTTCTTGATACGTGATAAAAGAAAACTCTCGGTGCCGAATTCCGATCTTCCGTAAGCGGTGGGTCCAACGACAAGGACTTCATGTCCTGCATCGCGAAAAGCGGCCACCAGCTCGTCAATATGGACCGCCTGACCGTCTCGCGATTGCACTCTGTGGCTGTAAAGGATTCGCATGCCCCGGCCGACTAATGTCCTCGTCACGCCCAGGCTGTTGAACGACCGAGCCCGAATTACCAATCAAAATAATTAAGCGAAAGCAATCCTCGAACGTCCCTTAGCCCGTGGCGACAACCGGAAGGCGGCCAGCAAAGGGACCCGCCCGACGAGCCACATCGAAAACGATGATTGTGCCGGTCAGATTGACGCTGCGGGTATCAACCCAATACCGATTAGCCTGCTCGACGGAGGCGATGGCGGCGAGGTGAAAGCAACCGCCGGCGCCGGCCATTGCCGAAGCCACGACATCTCTGTCCCTGATATCATCCCGAATAAATTCCGCCCAAGCGGGTTTGTTCGTGAGCGAGCCAGTCGACAAATCATCGAGGATCCGAACGCTATCCCCGCGGCTGAGCAATGCCTCGCAAAGACGGGAACCGATCATACCGCAACCGCCGGTGACGACATAGGCAGCCATACATCACGGCCAGGCTGCAGCAGCGGCGGTGTTCCCATCCGGTAGCGCAACTCGTTCCAGACCAGATGCACTTCGAGAACAAAATCGCCGGCAAACAGCCGCAGCAACTGGTCCGGCAGCCGCGCCATTCCATTGGTCCAACGATGGCACCCTTCGTCGAGATAGAAGCCGTCGCATAAGCCCGCATGGTCATGTGCGATCGCGATGCGAATGGTGCCGTCATGCAGCACCAGCCGGTCGAACGGAATGCCGAGCCGACGCCAATCCTGCGAATCAGCACACACTTCGGCCGAAACGGCGTAACGCGAGGCAAGCCACACCTCTCGGCTGCCCGCGGGTATCACGAAGCTGTGAAGGCCGTCTTCAACCGATCGCCGCCACACTATCTCCCCGTCGATGACGAGATGCAGGTCGGCATCGTCGGTAAGCTGATGTCCGAGCGCCATCGCTCGCTCCGAGAGCCCGGCACGAATAGCGGTCAGCGCAGGCGACGGCTCGTCCAAGCGGTGCGCGCAGAATTGCCAGCGCGGCCGGCAATCGTCGGGATAAAGCCGGGCAAATTCGTCGCCGTTCTGGAACATGCCGCGATTGTCGCAATCCGCATAGGTCTCGACCGGTGAACCGTCGGCCCAAATGACATCGTGGTCCGCCAGCTCGATGTGGAAATACTCGATGCGCTCGATCTCTTCGACCTGGATGATATTCGCGCCATTGACGAGCTGCCGTGCCGGCACCAGCATGCCATCGATATAGAGCGCGTGCTCGGGCGAGACCCGCAGATCGCGCGCCGGCACGCCGTCGGCGAGCGCGCCGGCCACAATGCAGATCGGCAACACCTGGCGGTTGCCGGTGACAAAACGTCCACTATAGGCGCGCCGCCCGATCCAGTAGATCGGCTTAGCCTCGCCCGAAAGGGTCATCACATTGTCGCCAATCGCCAGCTCCTCGACCGCGACCTCGCCGGCCTCGGTCAGGATCAGCGTGCCTCGGACAAAGCAGGCTATTCCGGCCCACGGCTGTGCGGTACTGATCGTCGGCTCGCCGCTGACGGAAGAAAAGGTGTCACCCGTCGTGATGGGCGTGGGACCCGAGCCTCCCTTAACCTGTCCTGATGTCACGCCATAGAACTGGTCATTGGTGACCGACGCGCTGACGCTGGTATCATTGACGACGGCGGTCGGAGCATGGGTGGTCTGGTCGTTGATGATCGTGTCGCCGGTGATGAGGATGCTGGTAGTGGTGTTGGACGCCCCCTCTTCGCCGATCGTAATGATCGCGGGGTTTTGCGAAAATGGCCCCTGCTCGATAATGTCGTTTTCAATCGTCGCGTTGCCGCCGTTCGGGAGGTCGATCTCATAGCTCGACGTGCCCGCTCCGTCGACGATTCGGGAGTTCTCGATAATGACATTGTCGGCACGGCTTTTTATCTCGTTGCCGATATTCGCAGAGTAGAAGTAGCTGTTGTCGATAGTGACCGTCGCGACGCCCGAGCCGACGTAGAGATTGTGCGTATAGCCATAGCCGCCATCGCCAACCACCGGTCCGAGCGGGCCAACGCCGTTGTTGGCGAACTCGGAATTGTTGATGGTTATAGCGCCGCCGGAGGAAGCCCCTAGCAGACCGTCCTGATTGTCAAAGAAATAGTCGTCGTTGAGGACGAGGTTGCCGTTCTGCCAGCGGATCCCGGCCGCGTTGGCGCCGGTGGAGGTACCCACCTCTGCCCCGGTGAACGAGAAATTGTTGATCGTGGTCGTGCCGCTGCCGTTGGCGACGAGGATGCCCTTGCCGTTGGGAATCTTGCTCGGTGGCGACCATGTTGACCATGCCGCCGATGCCTTCGAGCGTGATGTTGGTGTTGATCGTGGCGAAGTCGTTGGTATAGGTGCCGGCCTTAACCTCGATCGTGTCACCGTTTTTTGAGGCCGCGATGGCGTCCGCGATCGTCGAGTACTCATTGCCCGCACCGCCCGGACCAACAAAACCGACCGTCAGAATGGTGCTGCTCGCGCCGGTCGGCGCAATATTCAGCGTCGCGGTGCCGAGGCTGCTCCCGCCGGAATCGGTCACCGAATAGGTGAATTGCGAACTGAATGCGGTGTCGCCGGCCGTCGGGGTGAACTCGAGCCCGGTCAGCTGCGCCACCGTCAGCGTCTCACCGACAGTGACGGGAGTGACCCCGTCCGCCAACGTTACCGTCCCGATCGGGGTATCCACCCCGATGCCCGAGGACGGCCCATACTCAGGCAGTCCGAGCACCACCACCGTGTCGCCGGTGCCGGTCGGCGCGGTGATGCCGATCGGCGTCGCCCCGGCGGCGCCGGCGACCGTCAGCGTCGCCGAGTTCGTCACCGGCGCACTGGTGTTGGCGACGACCGACACCGTCGCGACGCCGGCGACCCCGGCGGTGTACGGGGAGCCCGGCAGGTCCGGGGGGCCCGGCGGACCCGGATCGTTTGGGGAGCCCGCGGGGGCCGTGACGCCCGCCCCGGTCGGATCGGTCACGACATAGGTGAAATTCGAGACCTGCCCGGCGGCGCCCGGATTGGCCGCGAATGTGAGACCCGTCAGTTGCTCCGCCGAGAGAACCTCGTCCACGAGCACCGGCGTCGAACCGTTGGCAAGATACACCGTGCCGTTGGTCGGCAACCCGGTCACCACGACGCTGAGGTCTGATCCGGGGTAGTTCAGGTCGACCGGTGCGGAGATGTTGATCGCCGCCGGCGCGTTGCCCGCGGTAAAGGTTCCGGCCGCCGGCGTCGTCGTCAGCAACCCGTCACCGACGGTAAATGTCAGCGTTCCGAAGTAGCCGAGAGCATTCCCCCCCGAGCCGGGGGTGCCGCCGTTTAACTGGCCCTCCCCCGAGAGATAAACGGTGCCGTCAAGGTCGATCGTGTTGACATAAAGGTAATTACCGTTGGTGCTCTCTATCTCGACGCTCTTCGCCCCGCTGAAATCTCCGGTCAGGGTGACGTTCTGCACCGTGCCGTTGTCGGTAATGGTCTGGCTTCCGCCGACCTGCGTGCCATTAATCAACACCACGAACGTGGAATTTGCGTAAGGCGCAAAGCCATTCACCACCAGTGTATCGGTGGCAGGGGCGTTGATCTCCAGCCTCGCATAGCCCGCCGCGACCAGCCCGGTGGTGTCTTCGACGCTATAGGTGAATTGCGAAGTTTGCGACGCCACGCCGGAAGTCGGGGTAAATTTGAGCCCGGTCAGCTGGGCGACCGTCAACGTCTCGCCATTGGTCACCGGGGTCACCCCGTCGGCGAGATACACCGTCCCGTCGGTGGGCAGCCCGGTCACCACGACGCTCAACGTGCCGCTTCCACCGGTCGGCGCGGCGATGCCGATGGATGTCGCTGTGGCGTCCTCGTCTACCGCCAGCAGGGCCGGGGTTGTCTGGGGGCCTGCCATCCTGATACCTCTTCCCTTTGGAACCGGCGACCAACCATCGACAGTGAAAACCCCCGGATTGGTCGGTGAATGGCTCCTACAGGCGCCCACGATCGGTCAAATGGGTCCCGGTTACAAGGGAATTTGCTCCGATTCGATGTGGGTGACAGTAAGAAGGAGGAGACCGCCATGGTGTCTGCGGTGCAGGCTTTCGGACATGGGGAATCGCAGGGGCGGCGGATCGTCGACGCCGAAACCGGTAGCCTCTGCGGGGATCTACCCGCCCATCTAAGGGCCATTCCGGAAAGCATGAATCTATGCCGAGCGGGTTGCGGTGAGGCGGCGGAGCATGAGGCGGATCATCGCGAGGTAGATGAAGGCGACAACGGTTCGGACAGGGCGCTCGAAATCGCGGGCCAACCGGCGGTAATGGCTGATCCAGGCCAGAGTTCGCTCGACGATCCAGCGTTTGGGCAGCACCTCGAAGCGGGGCACATCGTTGCGTTTGACGATCTCCAGCCGCCACTTGCCGGTCTTCGCCGCCACCGCCGCCATGATCGGCCCCTGATAGCCGCCGTCAGCGAAGATCACCTCGACGAACGGGAAGGAACGGCGGGTCTGGCGCAACAATGCCTCGGCGCCATCGCGGTCCTGCACGAGGGCTCGGTGCATCACGATCCCGAGCATCAGGCCGAGCGTATCGACCAGGATGTGGCGCTTGCGCCCGGTGAGCTTCTTGCCCGCATCGTAACCCTGCGCATACCGCAGGGCCGCACAAAAGCGCGCCGCGTGGAATTGCTAATGGGAGTCTTCTGCTAGGTGCTTTCCACTAGGTGCCGTTGACACGGGTCTCAGCATTAGTCGCCGCCCCCTTCGTATAGCGTTCGACCAGTGCGAGAAAGTCTAGAAGATTGATTGGCTTCGAGACGTAGTCATCACATCCGCCATTGAGAATCCTGTCCCGATCGCCCGACATCGCAAAGGCGGTCACCGCGACGATCGGGATTGCGCGTGCCTGCCCGTCGGCCTTGAGCCGACCGGCCGCTTCGGTACCCGGGATATCAGGTAGCTGGATGTCCAATAAAATCAAATGCGGCCGGTGTTCCCGGGCCAGATCGAGAGCTGCGGCGCCCAGGTTTGTAGAGATGATCGTGTAGCCGTGAAACTCGAGGATGTCCCTCACGAGCTTCAGGCTGAGCTCGTTATCCTCGACGATCAGGATCCGTTTCGGCTCAGACCGCGGGGCGGCCAGCTTGCGCGACGGCCGCACCGACGCCGGCTCAAGGTCCGACCCGTTCACATGACGCGATCCGGATCGGGCTTCAACGGGGGGTGGCGCCAGCTTGGGGTCGGGCTCAGGTACGCGGTGGACATTGCTCAGCATCTAGGCTCTCTAGTATCCTATCCCACAATATATAGCAAGACTTCCAACCCGGTAGAATGCGGCGGGCTTGGGCTGGTTGGCCCCGAAATGGCTCTAAGCCGACCCTGGCGTTCCGGCAGACCGGTCGCGCGGAAGCCAGAAATTTTTATCCCGTGTGAGTGTCCGCTTTGCGGTTGACCTGGCGATCTGTTGGAGTGACGACGAAGATCCGCCGTGGGTCGATAGGCGAAATTCGTACCGGCGCTCAGCTTCGCCGTGCGAGGCACGTCACGTACCTGCCGCGCGCAGCCGCGCATCGGCGAGCGGCAAGAGGCGGGCGAGGCGCGCTGCCCAGAGTGCTTGACCGGCCACGCCGCCGATCAAATCCTGACGGATCTCGATCTCGACATGCGCGAGGCCACGGCGCTCGCCATGCGTCGGCACCGTGTAGTCGCTGGTATCGGTGATCGCGTAGGGGGCGTTGTCGCCGACCGTCAGATCGCCCTCGCTACGCAGCAGATCGAGCAGGATCTGGGCGAGGCGCGCGTCGCGATTGTAGAGCACCCCGACCTCGATATTCCGGGGCTCCCCCTTGAATACCGGGGTGAAGCTGTGCATCGCGATCAGCACGGTGCGCTGTCCCGCCGCCCTGCGGCGCTCGAGCAACTCGGCGATGCGCTGGTGATAGGGCAGAAAAATCTCGCGGCGGCGCGCCTCGCGCTCGCGTCGGCGAAATGGTCTCATTGCCGGGGATAGCGGTCAGCTCGCTGACCTGCGGGATCGAGCTGGCCCAGCCCGGGTTGCGGTTGCAATCGATGACGAGACGCGAATAGGCCTGCAGCACCGCGGTGGCGTCGAGCGCCTGCGCCAGCATTTCGGTAACCCCGGCGATGCCGATGTCCCAGGCGATGTGGCGCCGCAATTCGCTTTTCGGCAGGCCGAGATTGCCGAGCCGCCGCGGGATCGCCCGTCCGGCATGGTCGGCGGTCAGAAAGAAGTCGGACCGCCCCCTCGGCCGCAATACGCGCACCGGCGCCGGGTCGCCCTCGCCGAGCAGAGGTTCTGGTGATTGGGCCATCAGGCAGTCTCGCCGCCGGTCCGCTACCCCGCCGCCATCAGGCCCTTACCCGGTCGAGTGCCGCATCTTCGCGTCCGTCCGGCGGCCGGTCGATCCAGGAACCCGCCCGATTGGCGGCGCCACAGCGCGGCATAGGCGCCGCGCGCGGCGAGCAGCCCCTCATGCGTGCCTTCCTCGACGATGCGGCCGCGATCGAGCACGACGAGCCGGTCCATCCGGCAGATCGTCGACAGCCGGTGCGCGATCGCGATCACGGTGCGCCCTTCCATCAGCCCGGCGAGCTGCTCCTGGATCGCCGCCTCGACCTCGGAATCGAGGGCCGAGGTCGCCTCGTCGAGCACCAGGATCGGCGCGTCCTTGAGGATCACGCGGGCGAGCGCGATGCGCTGGCGCTGGCCGCCCGACAGCTTGACGCCGCGTTCGCCGACCAGGGCGTCGAAGCCGGTGCGGCCGTGCCAGTCCTCGAGCCCCTCGATGAACTCGAGCGCGTGCGCGCTGCCGCGCCGCGGCGACGATCGCCGCCTCGCTGGCGTCGGGACGTCCGTAGCGGATGTTGTCGCGGATCGAGCGGTGCAACAGCGAGGTGTCCTGCGTCACCATGCCGATCTGGGCGCGCAGGCTTTCCTGGGTCAGCCCGGCGATGTCGCGGCCGTCGATCAGGATGCGGCCCTGCTCCGGCCGGTAGAACCCGAGCAGCAGGTGGACCAGCGTCGATTTTCCCGCGCCGGAGCGGCCGACGAGGCCGACCCGCTCGCCCGGCGCGACATCGAGGTCGAGTTCGCGCAGCACGCCGCCCAGCCGCGGCGCGCGGCCATAATCGAAGCTGACCTTGTCGAAGCGGATCGCGCCGGCGATGCGCGGCATCTCGACCGCGCCCGGCAGATCCGGCATCTGCCGCGGCACCGCGATCGAGCGCATGCCGTCCTGCACCTGGCCGATATCGTCAAAGATGTTGGCGATGTACTGCGCGACAAACCCCGACATGTTGTTGATCTGCCAGGCCATCGGGATCGCCGTCGCGACCGCGCCGATGGCGATGTAACCCTCCCGCCACAACAGGATCGCGAGCGCGCCGGTGCCGACCATCAGAAACGCGTTCATCACCGTCAGCGAGAGGTTCCACCAGGTCCCCAGGCGCTGCTGCGCGCGCCACGCGTCGGTGTGCTCGTCGATGCGCCTCGCGCACGAAGGCGTCCTCGTCGCGGGCCCGGGCGAACAGCTTGACCGTCAGGATGTTGGTGTAGCTGTCGACGACCTTGCCGGTCAGGTTCGAGCGCATCTCCGACATGCGGCGCGAGCGCTCGCGCATCCGCGGCAGAAACGTCGTCAGGACGCCGCCATAGACGCCGAACCACAAGAGGATCGGCAGCGACAGCCGCCAGTCGGCCGCGGCCAGCAGGGCGACCGCGCTGGTGCCGTAGACCACGATGTACCAGATGCCGAGGATCGACAGGACCGCGCTCTCGCGCAGCGCCGGCCCGGTCTGCATGACCCGCGCCGCGATGCGCCCGGCGAAGTCGTTCTGAAAGAATGTCCAGCCCTGCCGAACCACGTGCCAGTGGCTCTGCCAGCGCACCAGATTGGTGAGGCCCGGGATCAGCATCTGGTTGACGATGATGGCCTGCGCGAAATGCGCGGTCGGCCGCACGACCAGCAGCAGCACCGCCATCAGCGTCAGCTGGAGCCCGGCGCGGTCCCAGATCGTCTGCGGATCCTGCGCGGAGACGAGCGAGACGATCCGGCCGATGCAAACCGGGATCGCCGCGTCGGTGATCGCGACAAAGAACGAGGTCGTGAACACCGCCGCGATCGGGCCCGGGATCTGGCGCACGAAATGCCAGTAGAAGCGCAGCACGGCATGCGGGCTGTTCAGCGTCGGCGGCGGCGCGTCGGGCAAGGGTCCGGTCGGTTCGAGCCGGCGTTCGAAAAACTTCAGCATCGCTTGCTAAATGCCCGCCACAGCGCGGCGGGTCAACCGGCCCGGGCGCGGCTCAGCGATGCGCGGCGTTGTAGCGCTCGAGAACCTCCGGGCCGGGGCACAGCTCGGCTTCGCCGAGCGCGTTGAGCGGCGTCTCGACCGTGTCGAGAAAGTCGTGCAGATCGCCGTGATCGGGTTCGACAAAGAGCAGCCCGGTGACGACCTCGCCCAGCGGCATGGCGCTGCTGCAGATAGGTCAGGGCCGAGATCGCGGTCGTTCGGGTCGTAGTCGAGCGCGAGCTTCCGCAGCCGCACGATCGAGCCGTCGTGCTGCACCACGGTTTCGACCGTGCCGGGCGCGTAATCGGCGGTGATCGCCTCGCGCTCGACCATGAAGTCGAGCTGGTTGACCGCCTCGTTATGGGCCCGCACGTAATCGAAGCTCTTGGTCGATTCGGGGTTGTTGTTGAAGGCGACGCAGGGCGAGATCACGTCGATGAAGGCGGCGCCCTTGTGCTCCATCGCCGCCTTGATCAGCGGCACCAGCTGCGCCTTGTCGCCGGAGAAGCTGCGCGCCACCAAGCGAGGCGCCGAGCTGCAGCGCGAGGCCCACCAGATCGATCGGGCGCATCGGTGTTGACCGCGCCCGCGCCTTGCCTTCGAGCCCTTGTCGGCGGTCGCCGAGAACTGGCCCTTGGTCAACCCGTACACGCCGTTGTTCTCGACGATGTAGACCATGTTGACGCCGCGGCGGATGCAGTGGGCGAACTGGCCGAGCCCGATCGAGGCCGAATCGCCGTCACCCGACACGCCGAGATACAACAGGTCGTGATTGGCCAGATTGGCCCCGGTCAAGACCGACGGCATCCGGCCATGCACGCTGTTGAAGCCGTGCGACTGGCCGAGGAAATAGGTCGGCGTCTTCGACGAACAGCCGATCCCCGACAATTTCGCGATGCGGTGCGGCGGCAAGGCCAGCTCGAAGCAGGCCTGGATGATCGCGGCGCTGATCGAATCGTGGCCGCAGCCGGCGCACAGCGTCGAGACCGAGCCCTCGTAGTCGCGATGGGTGTAGCCGAGCGCGTTGGTCGGCAGCTTGGGGTGATGGAGCTTTGGCTTGACGATGTAGGTCATCGGGACCTCAACAAGAAACCATTTGATTACGGCCGCGCCTTGCGCAACGGGGCGAGGGTGACGACGGCGAGCATGTCGGCGATCGCCTTGACGATGAACCGCGCGGTGATCGGGGTGCCGTCGTAATGCAGGATCGGGACAAGCCGGGCCGGGTCGATTTCCAACTCGGTCGTCAAGCAGCGTGCGCATCTGCTTGTCGCGGTTCTGCTCGACGACAAAGACGCGCTCGTGATTGGTGACGAAATCGAGCACCTCGTCATGGAACGGAAAGGCGCGAGGCGCAGCGTGTCGAGATGGATGCCGCGCGCTTCCAATGCTTCGAGCGCTTCCTCCATCGCCAGCGAGCTCGACCCGAAATAAATCGCGCCAAAGCGGGTCGGCCTCGCGCGCCTCGCGCTTCACCGGCCGCGGCACCAGGCGCTTGGCGGTCTCGAACTTGCGCAGCAGGCGCTGCATGTTGTCGACGTAGGGCCGGCCCTCTTCGGTGTAGCGCGCCCATTCGTCCTTGGTCGTGCCGCGGGTGAAGAAGGCGCCGCGCGTCGGATGGGTGCCGGGCAGCGTGCGGTAGGGGATGCCGTCGCCGTCGACATCGAGGTAGCGGCCGAACTCCTTGCCGGCTTCGAGGTCCTCGTAGGTCATCACCTTGCCGCGGTCATAGCGCCGCGCCGGGTCCCATTCGAGCGGCGGCACCAGCCAGTCGTTCATGCCGATGTCGAGATCCATCATCACGAACACCGGGGTCTGCAGCCGGTCGGCGAGGTCGAGCGCGTCGGCGGCGAAGGTGAAGGCCTCGTTCGGGTCCTGCGGGAACAGCAGCACATGCTTGGTGTCGCCGTGCGAGGCATAGGCGCAGGAGATGATGTCGGCCTGCTGGGTGCGGGTCGGCATGCCGGTCGACGGGCTGCCGCGCTGGATGTCGAAGATGACCGCCGGGATCTCGGCGAAATACGCCAGGCCGATGAATTCCTGCATCAGCGAGATGCCGGGGCCCGAGGTCGCGGTGAAGGCGCGCGCGCCGTTCCACGCCGGCGCCGATCACCATGCCGATCGAGGCCAGCTCGTCCTCGGCCTGGATGATCGCGTAGCGGCGCTTCTTGGTCTCGGGGTCGCGGCGCAGGCGGCTGGCAATGCGCGGAGAACGCCTCGGCGAGCGAGGAGGAGGGGGTGATCGGGTACCAGGCGCACACCGTCGCGCCGCCATAGACCGCGCCGAGCGCGGCGGCGTCGTTGCCGCTGACGAAAATGCGGTTGCCGACCTTGTCGCGGCGTTCGAGCCTGATCCCGATCGGGCAGTCCAGCGTCTCCTTCGCCCAGTCGCGGCCGAGCTGCAGGGCGTTCAGATTGGGCTTGATCAGCGTGTCCTTGCCGCGGAACTGCTCGCCGATCAGCTGCTCGATCGCCGGCACGTCCATGTCGAGCAGCGCCGACAGCACGCCGAGATAGATGATGTTCTTGAACAGCTGGCGCTGCCGCATGTCGCTGTAGGTGCGGTTGCAGATCTCGGTCAGCGGCGCGCCGATCACGTTGATGTCGTCGCGAAACTTCGAGGCCGGCATCGGCTTTGTCGAATCGTAGAACAGGTAGCCGCCGGGCTCGATCTCGGCGATGTCTTCGTCCCAGGTTTCCGGGTTCATCGCGACCATCATGTCGACGCCGCCGCGCCGGGCCAGATGGCCTTCCTCGCTGATCCTGACCTCGAACCAGGTCGGCAGCCCCTGAATGTTCGACGGAAAGATGTTGCGCGAGCTCGCCGGCACCCCCATCCGCAGGATCGCCTTGGCGAACAGCGCGTTGGCGCTCGCCGAGCCGGAGCCGTTGACGTTGGCGAATTTGACGACGAAGTCGTTCGATGCTGGTTATCGGCTTCGGCATGCGGGCCCAGCCTGTGTCATGTCGAGAAGGAATTTGCTCATGTCCCATGCGCCGGTCGGGCAACGCTCGGCGCACAGGCCGCAATGCAGGCAGACATCCTCGTCCTTGACCATGATCCGCCCGGTCTTCAGCGAATTGCCGATGTAGAGATCCTGGCTCAAATTGGTTGCCGGAGCGCTAAGACGGCCGCGCAACTCCTCCTCCGCGCCATTCTCGGTGAAGGTGATGCAGTCCATCGGGCAGATGTCGACGCAGGCATCGCATTCGATGCACAAGGGACCGGCGAAGACGGTCTGGATATCGCAATTGAGGCACCGCTCGGCCTCGAGAAAGGCGAGCTTGTCGTCGTAGCCGAGCTCGACCTCGGTCTTGATGTCGTGCAGCGCGACCTGGAGATCGCGCAGCGGCACCCGGTAGCGCAGATCGTTCGAGATGTCGTTGTCGTAGCTCCACTCGTGGATGCCCATCTTCTGGCTGGCCAGCGTGACGCCGGGCGCCGGCCGCTCGCCCACATCCTCGCCGTGGCACAATTTGTCGATCGAGATCGCCGCGTCATGCCCGTGCGCGACGGCCCAGATGATGTTCTTGGGGCCGAACGCCGCATCGCCGCCGAAGAACACGTTGGGCAGGCTCGATTGCATCGTCTTCGGGTCGACCTTGGGCATGTCCCAGCGGTCGAACTCGATGCCGATATCGCGCTCGATCCACGGAAAGGCATTTTCCTGGCCGATCGCGACCAGGACATCGTCGCACGGAACGTGCACATGGGGCTCGCCGGTCGGCACGAGGTTGCGCCGGCCCTTCTCGTCGTACTCGGCCTTGACCTTCTCGAACAAGACGCCGGTCAGCGTGCCGCCTTCATGGGTGAACTCGACCGGCACGAGAAAATTGAGGATCGGGATGCCCTCGTGCGTGCGCGTCCTCTTTCTCCCAGGCCGAGGCCTTCATCTCCTCGAAGCCGGAGCGCACGACGACGGTGACCTCCTCGCCGCCGAGGCGGCGCGAGGAGCGGCAGCAATCCATCGCCGTGTTGCCGCCGCCGAGCACGACGACGCGGCGGCCGATCTTGTCGATATGGCCGAACGAGACGGAGGACAGCCAGTCGATGCCGATATGGATATGTGCGGCGGCTTCCTTGCGCCCGGGGATCTCGATCTCGCGGCCGCGCGGCGCGCCCGAGCCGACAAAGATCGCGTCCCAGCCCTCGGCGAGCAGCGCGCGCATGCTGCCGACGTAATGGCCGAAGCGGGTCTCGACCCCCATGTCGAGGATCAGGTCGACCTCTTCATCGGTGACGGTCTCGGGCAGGCGAAACCGCGGGATCTGGCTGCGCATCATGCCGCCGCCCTTGGCTGTCGCCGTCGAACATGACGCAGTGATAGCCGAGCGGCATCAGGTCGCGCGCCACGGTCAGCGAGGCCGGGCCGGCGCCGATCAGGGCGATGCGCTTGCCGTTCTTTTCCTTCGGGATCGCCGGGAGATAGCGGCTGATGTCGCCCTTGTTGTCGGCGGCGACGCGCTTCAGCCGGCAGATCGCGACCGGCTCCTTCTCGACCCGGCCGCGCCGGCAGGCCGGCTCGCACGGCCGGTCGCAGGTGCGCCCGAGAATGCCCGGGAAGACGTTCGAAAACCAGTTGATCGCCCAGGCATCGCCAAAGCGGCGGGCGGCGATGAGGCGGATGTATTCCGGCACCGGCGTGTGCGACGGGCAGGCCCACTGGCAGTCGACAACCTTATGGAAATAGTCGGGATTGCTGATGTCGGTGGGCTGCAATACGCTTCTCCTGCCGGTCGGTCAGTGTCCGACCCGAACTCATTCGCGACGCGACCGGCTTGCCATTCCGAACCTTCCGATCCGGTCTTCGCTTCAACACGCTCCGATGCGAGCCGCGCCTTATACTCGCACTCGCCGCGGCCGTCATCCCTCGCTGTTGCCCCACGTCGCAGATCAGGATTGCACGTGCGACAGCTTGCCTCATCCGCGCTGGGGGTGCAACGCCGCGAACGGAGCGGTCAGCCGGCGGGCGCGGCAAAGCGCGCCTTGACATTGATATGGGCGCGGCGCATTTGCCCGCCTAGAGCTTTTTTGGCTCTGCCCGCTGAGCGGGGCTGCGGCGGCCTTCCGAGCGAGGGTCGCATTAGTCGCAGCGAACCAGGCGGAAGCTGCTCCGCGATTGACTGACTTCTCCGCAAACATGGCCGGTGCGCCCGTCCGACCCGTCGGATGCGCGGTCGCTCGACCGGCCCTCACCCAGAAAGAATCGGTAACAGTGATTTCATTTGAAGACTTGGCTCTCGTCGAGCCGATTCGGCGTGCCCTCAAGGAGGAAGGCTACAGCGTGCCGACGCCGATCCAGGCGCAGGCGATCCCGCAGCTCCTCGCCGGCCGCGACCTGCTCGGCATCGCCCAGACCGGCACCGGCAAGACCGCCGCCTTTGCGCTGCCGATCCTGCAGCGCCTCGCCGCGGAGCGACCTGCCGCGACCCGGCGCAAGTCGGCGCGCGTCCTGGTGCTGACCCCGACCCGCGAGCTTGCCCTCCAGATCGCCGAGAGCTTTCGCGCCTACGGCCGGCATCTCGGGCTTGCGCGCGACCGTCATCTTCGGCGGGGTCGGCCAGAACCCGCAAACCGCCGCGATGGCCCGCGGCGTCGACATCCTGGTCGCGACCCCGGGGCGCCTCCTCGATCTGATCGGGCAGGGCCACGTCCTGCTCGACGGCGTCGAGACCGTGGTGCTCGACGAGGCCGACCGCATGCTCGACATGGGCTTCATCCATGACGTGAAGAAGATCGTCGCGCTGGCGAAGGGTCGCCGCCAGACCCTGTTGTTCTCGGCGACGATGCCGCCCGACATCGCCCGCCTCGCCGCCGGCATCCTTTCCGATCCGGTGCGGGTCGAAGCGACGCCGCCGGCCACGACCGTCGCGCTCGTCGAACAGCGCGTCGTCTTTGTCGAACGCGGCGACAAGCGCGAGCTGCTGTGCGCGATGCTGAAAGATCCGGCATTCGCCCGAATCCTCGTCTTCACCCGGACCAAGCACCTCGCCAACCGGGTCGCCGAGCAGCTCGGCCGCTCCGGCTTTGCCGCTGATGCGATCCACGGCAACAAATCGCAGAATGCCCGGCAGCGCGCGCTCGAAGCGTTCCGCGCCGGCAGGGTCCGCATCCTCGTCGCGACCGATATCGCCGCCCGCGGCATCGACATCGACGGCATCACCCACGTGGTGAATTACGAACTGCCGAACGAACCGGAAACCTATGTCCACCGCATCGGCCGCACCGCGCGCGCCGGCGCCGCGGGCGCCGCGATCTCGCTGTGCGACGGCGAGGAGCGCGCCTATCTCAGGGACATCGAGCGACTGATCGGGCAGAAGGTGCCGGTGCTCGACCGCCGCGATTTGCGCGCCCAATCTTCGCATCGCCGGGCGGCGTAGCCGCTCAGAGGATCTGGTTGCGCAGCGTTGAATTGCCGCGCCACAGCCGGTCGAGATTGTCGAGGAGGATATCGAGGACGTTGTCTTCGTAGCTGCGCGTCTCCCCTGCGGTGTGCGGCGTGATCAGCGCGCTCTCGATATCCCATAGCGGCGAGGCGGGCGGCAACGGCTCCTCCACCGCGACGTCGAGCGCGGCGCCGGCGATTCCGCCCTCCGCCAGGGCCCTTGTCAGCGCCGCCTCGTCGACGCAGCGGCCGCGCGCGACATTGATCAGGAACGCCGAGCGCTTCATCCGGCCGAGCGCGTCGGCGTCGATCAGGTTCAGGGTCTCCTTGACCAAGGGGCAGGTCAAGGCGACGAAATCGGCCTCGGGCAGCAGTGCCTTCAGCTCGCCCATGCCATGCACCGCATCGGCAGCGCCGGCGCCGTTGTTGGGATCGCGGCGCAGCCCGATCACCCGCATCTCGAAGGCCTTGGCAAGCCGCGCGAGGCGCCCGCCGATATCGCCGAGACCGACGATCAGGAGCGTCTTGCCGCCGAGCTCGTCCTCGCGCGCCGACAAATCGCCGATCATGCCGCGCCAGAGGCGTTTCTTCTGATTGTCGCGGGCCTCGGGCAGCCGCCGCGCCAGCGCCAGGATCAGCGCCATCGCATGTTGCGACACCGCCGCCGCGTTGACGCCGCGCGCGCTGGCGAGGCGGATGCCGCGTGCTTGCAAGGCCGCTCGCCCAAACTGGTCGGTGCCGGCCCCGATCGATTGGATGAAGCGCAGCTTAGCGGCGCGTTCGACCAGTTCGTCGCGCCACAACCCCGAGATCACCAGCACCTCGGCCTCGGCGATGCGCCGCTCGAGCTCCGCGGGGCTGCGCACCTCAAAGCTCGCGACCCCGGTATCGCGCCGGGCGAACCGCTCCTGCAGACGGTAGGCGACATGCGCAAAGCAGATCGTCGTCTGATCCTTGGGTGGCAGCACGGTCAGGTCCTCCGCTTGTCGCGATGGCCGCAGCGGGCAAAACCGCGTGACGGCCGCCAGGCACAGCAATACTCTACCCGGCGGCGGGAGAGTGTGCTGCTAACTCGAACCGAAGGGGCGGAACCATGCGGTTTCTGGTCATCGGCGCCGGGGCGCTCGGGGGCTATTACGGCGGCATGCTGGTAAAGGGCGGCGCCGATGTCACCTTTCTGGTGCGTCCGCGGCGGGCGGCACAGCTCGCCGAGCGGGGGCTCGTCATCAAGGCGCCTGATGGCGAATTCAAGACCGAGGTCAATACCGTGGGCGCCGACGCCGTCGGCGGCCCCTACGATGTTGTGTTCGTCGCGTGCAAAGCTTACGGCCTTGATGCCGCGATGGCCGATTTTGGCGTCGCGCTGGCGGCGGACGGCGCGGTCTTACCGGTGCTGAACGGGATCAACCACATCTCGGTGCTGAGCGAGCGCTTCGGCGCGGCTCGAGTGCTCGGCGGCGTGACCTTGTTTTCGGTGGTATTGACGCCTGAAGGCGACATTTCGGTGCCGGGAATCGGGCCGACCGGGCGCACCTCGCTTGGCGAATTGACCGGCGAGCGCTCCGCCCGGTGTGCTGAAATCTGTGCTGCATTCGTGGCCGGCGGAGTTCCGGCCACGGTCAGCGACAATATCCTCGCCGAGATGTGGGCAAAATTTTGCGGCTTTGCGGGCGGCACGGCGGTCTCTGTGCTGGCCCGCGCCCGCGCTGGCGAAGTCGCCGCCACATCGGCCGGAGAGGGCTTTGTCGCTGCGGCGCTCGACGAAACCGCAAGGGTCACAACCGCCGAAGGATACCCGCCACCAGCGGCGATCATCGATCTTTACCGTGGCTTCTTCCGGCAGATCGGCTCCCCCGGCGCCCCGTCGATGCTGTTCGATATCGAGAACGGCCGCCCGACCGAGGCGGAGCACATCTTTGGCGATCTCGTCCGCCGCGCCGAGAGGCTCGGCGTCGAGGTGCCGATCCTGCGCGCGACGCTGTGCAACCTGCAGGTCTACGAGGCGCGCCGCTTGGCGGGGCGTTAGACTGGATCCCTGCGAAGGCAGGGACCCATCGCTCAGTTGCTTCCTCCTCCCAAAGCGTGGGCTCCCCGATAACAAGCGATCTGTGAGATGGGTCCCTGCCTGCGCAGGGACCCGGGACTTCCGGTCAGCGCGGCAGGAGGTGGGCGACCTTGGGCATCACCTCCTTCGCCAGCAGCTCCATCGAATGATGCCAGGCCTGGGGGTTTTCGCTGTAGTCGAAGCAGAACAAGAGGATCGAGCCAAAGCCGCCGACCTCGTCGTACATCCGCTCGATCTTTTCGACGACGGTCTTGGGCGAGCCGATCAGCCAGTTGTGCCGGGCGCAATATTCCGGCGTCACGTCGCTGTCGGCGACCGCCTCGTCATGCTTCAAGAATTGGATCACCCCGACATTCTTTAACAGCGGCAAAAAGTATTCGCGCATCATCCTGCCCATCTGCGCTCCGACCGACAGGTTCCACGCCTCGCTGTCGCTGTCGGCGACGAAGATCTCGCGCACCAGGCGCCAATCGGCCCGGCTCGGGGTTCGCCCGCTGCGCCGCCCGCCTTCCTCGACCGAGGCCCAGTGGCTGGCGACATAGGTCTGGTTGAGGTTGAGGCTCATCGGCAGAAAGCCGTGCTCGCCGGCCAGCTTCAAGGTCTCCGAGCCGGCGCTGACCCCGGCCACCCCGATCGGCGGATGGGGTTTCTGATAGGGCCGGATATGCGGGATCAGGCTTTCCAGCATCCGCTCGGTCTTGGTCACATGCCAGTATTTGCCGGCGTAGTCGAACGGCTCCTCGGCGGTCCATAATTTGAGGATGATGTCGAGCGCCTCGCGCGTCATCTCGCGGTGCTGGCCGGCATTGCCGTCGACGTTGAACATCGCCCAGTCGCTCGGCAGCCCGCTCGCGGCGACCCCGAAATTGAGCCGTCCCTGCGCCATATGGTCGAGCATCGCGACCCGGTTGGCGAGCTCGGCCGGGTGGTGATAGGGCAACAGAAAGCCGCCCGGCGCGAGGCGGATCCGGCTTGTCTCCATCAGCGCCTGGGCGATCAACAGATCGGGCGCCGGGTGCGGCTCCCACGGCGCGGTGTGATGCTCGCCGATCCAGGCTTCCGAAAAACCCAGCTCGTCGGCCCAGCGCAGCGTCTCTAAATCCCAGCGATGGCCGTCATAGAGACCGCGCTCGGGCGGGTGCGAGGGCATCGTGAACAGTCCGTATTGCATCGGGGGCCTCCTGTCGGACGGGGGTTGCGCGGCAGTTTACGCGTCTTGCCAACGATGTGCCGAGTCCATCGTGTTCTGTGCTTGCCTTGTCCGGGGCGGGGGCTTATCTGTGCGCCCTCGTCAAAAAGGCGGTGGTTGGGGGGCCAGCGTCGATCGGGAGGATTTGATGAAGGACCCAATTTCGCCCCGACGTCTCGTTCAAAAATGGCATAGGCGCGAAAAAGCCGCCGCCAACCCTCTCGCGAGCCCGACCGGCAAAGTCACCGACGGGAACGGCCGGATGCATTCCCCCACCACCTCGACGGGCCTGATCGTCGAAGATCAGATCCGCAAGACGTGGACGCCGAATGGCGGCGGCCTGCCGATTTTCTGATCCGCATCGCCCCAATACCGATCAGCCTGAGGAGTGATGGCGTCGCTTTGGCGCGGCATTGACCGCGTCCCGACCGCCGCATAGGTTCCCCCTCGTCTTTGCCTCCGCGAGCGGGGGCCGCTGTCAGGAACAGCCATGAAGCCGACGCGGCGACCGGCCAATCCGTGCTTTTCGTCCGGGCCCTGCGCCAAGCGGCCGGGCTGGTCGCCGGCCGTGCTGCGGGGTGCGCTGCTCGGCCGCTCGCACCGCTCCGGCATCGGCCTGGCGCGGCTCGTCGAGGTGATCGAGCGCTCGCGCGCGCTGTTGCAAATGCCCGCCGATTATCGTCTCGGCATCGTTCCCGCCTCCGATACCGGCGCGGTCGAGATCGCGCTGTGGTCGCTGTTGGGGGCGCGCGGCGTCGATCTGCTCGCTTGGGAGAATTTCGGCGAGGGCTGGGTCACCGATGTGACCGAGCAGTTGAAGCTGCGCGATGTCCGGCTGTTGCAGGCGCCGTACGGGCGGCTGCCCGATCTCGCCGCGGTCGACCCCGATCGCGACACGGTGTTCGTGTGGAACGGCACGACCTCGGGCGTGCGCGTCCCGAACGGCGATTGGATCGCCGGCGACCGGCGGGGGCTCACGATCTGCGACGCGACCTCGGCGGCGTTCGCGATGCGGCTGCCGTGGGACAAGCTCGATGTCGTCACCTGGTCGTGGCAGAAGGCGCTGGGCGGCGAAGCGGCGCACGGCATGCTGGCGCTTGAGCCCGCGCGCCGTCGAGCGCCTCGAAAGCTATACCCCGCCCTGGCCGCTGCCCAAGCTGTTCCGGCTGACCCAGAACGGCAAGCTGATCGAGGGGATCTTCCGCGGCGAGACGATCAACACGCCCTCGATGCTGTGCGTCGAGGACGCGCTCGAACTCGCTGCGCTGGGCCGAAGTCGGTCGGCGGTCTCGACGCGCTGATCGCCCGCGCCGAGGGCAACCTCGCCGCTGTCGCCCAATGGGTCGAGCATTCGTCCTGGGCGCGCTTTCTGGCCGAGGACCCCGCGACCCGGTCGTGCACCTCGATCCAGCTGTCGATCGCCGACCCGTGGTTTGCCGGTCTTTCTCCCGACGGCCGCTTCAAGGCGGTGCGGTCGATGACGGCGCGGCTCGAAGCCGAAGGCGCCGGCTATGATCTCGCCAGCCATCGCGCCTCGCCGCCGGGCATCCGCATCTGGGCCGGCGCGACGGTCGAGCGGAGCGATGTCGAGGCGCTCCTGCCGTGGCTCGACTGGGCCTGGGACGAGGAGCGCGACGCCGCCAAGGCCGCGTAAAATAAAGAGGAACGCTTCACCGCAAAGGACGCAGAGGGGTCGCAGAGGACGCGAAGGTGCAATGCACTCCTCTGTGCTCTCCGCGCATCCTTTGCGTACTCCGCGGTAAAGCGTTTTTTCTTTGGAGATCTATGCCGAAAGTATTGATTGCCGATGAGTTGAGCCCGCGCGCGGTCGAGATTTTCCGCGCGCGGGGGATCGAGGCCGATGTCGCGACCGGTCTCGGCGCCGCCGAGCTGCGTCGCCGCATCGCCGGGTATGACGGGCTCGCGGTGCGCTCGGCGACCAAGGTCACCGCCGAGCTGATCGCCGCCGCCGACGCGCTCAAGGTGATCGGCCGGGCCGGGATCGGCGTCGACAATATCGATGTCGCGGCGGCGACCGAGCGCGGCATCGTCGTGATGAACACGCCCTACGGCAACGCGATCACCGCCGCCGAGCACACGATCGCGATGATGTTCGCGCTGGCGCGGCAGATCCCCGCGGCCGACCGCTCGACCCAGGCCGGCAAATGGCAGAAATCGCGCTTCATGGGGGTCGAGCTCAGCGGCAAGACGCTCGGCATCATCGGCTGCGGCAATGTCGGCGCGATCGTCGCCGACCGGGCGCAGGGCCTCAAGATGAAGGCGATCGCCTACGATCCGTTCCTGTCGCCGGAACGGGCGGTCGAGCTCGGGGTCGAGCGCGGTCGCGCTCGACGAGCTTTTCGCCCGCGCCGATTTCATCACGCTGCACACGCCCTTGACCGAGGCGACCCGCAACCTGATCGACCGGAACGCGCTCGCCAGAATGAAGCGCGGCGTGCGCATCATCAACTGCGCCCGCGGCGGGCTCATTGTCGAAGCAGACCTCGCCGCCGCGCTCGACGCGGGCCAGGTCGCCGGCGCGGCGATCGATGTCTTTGTCGAGGAGCCGGCGACCGAGAACCCGCTGTTCGGGCGCGACAATTTCGTCGCGACCCCGCATCTCGGCGCCGCGACCAGCGAGGCGCAGGAGAATGTCGCGCTGCAGATCGCCGAGCAGATGGCCGATCTCCTGCTGACCGGTGCCATTGCCAACGCGGTCAACATGCCGTCTTTGACCGCCGAGGAGGCGGCCCGGCTCAAGCCCTACATGGTCTTGGCCGAGCAGCTCGGCAGCTTCGCCGGGCAATTGACCGAGACCGGCATCCGCGCCGTCGCCATCGAATACGACGGCGCGATCGCCGACCTCAATACCAAGCCGCTGACCGCGACCGCCCTGACCGGGCTGCTGGCGCCGCAGCTCGCTTCGGTCAACATGGTCAATGCGCCGCTGATCTGCCGGCAGCGCGACATCCGGATCAGCGAGACACGGCGCGCCGAGGCCGGCGATTATCAGACTCTGATGCGGGTCACGGTGACGCCAAATGGAGCAATGGGCGAGGGGCGCGAGCGCAGCGTCGCCGGCACCGTCTTCGCCGGCAACAAGCCGCGCCTCGTCGACATCGAAGGGATTGCGCTCGAGGCCGAGCTCGGCCGTCACATGCTGTTTGTGCGCAATTACGACAAGCCCGGCTTTATCGGCGCGCTCGGCAACGCGCTGGCGGCGGCAGCGGTCAATATCGCGACGTTTCACCTCGGCCGCACCGCGCCGGGCGAGGACGCGATCGCGCTCGTCGAGGTCGATCAGAAGCTGACCGCCGGACGCTGATCGAGACGGTGCGCCGCCTGCCCAACGTGATCCAGGCCAAGGCGATGCGGTTTTGAGCGCATCCCCGAAAATGCGAAACCCCGGCAGGGGGGTCTGGCCGGGGTTTCGAGCTCCGTCTTGGAAGACGGAACAGGCGTGCACCGTCGACGGTGGGGGAAGCAGACGGTGAAGCTCTATTCTGTATATCTTCGATTTTAAGTGCAACGGGTATTTATCGAATTAACTATCAAAGAGACGTGATCGCCGGGCGGCTGACATGGCACTCAGACTGGATGCGGCCGCCAAGCATTTCGGTATGTTGCCTGTCGTTCTCGGGCACAGCGGCGCGCCGGCGCACACCGGAGTATGAGCGACTCCGACGATCCCCTCCGTCATCGGATCAATCATCCGGCTAAAAGAACGCTACCAACGTTTCGGAGCCGCCTCTCGGTGCCTGTCGCGACATGAATTAAAGAATAGTATCCGTCCATGCATCATCCCCCCGGCGGTGACCGGTGACGCGATGCGGCGCCCGCGCGCTCGCACATCAGTCACTCACACCCGCCGCACCAGCCCGGCGCATCAAGAGAATGCGCTCCGCCCAACAGGCGCGGGCATCGCTCGCGCCGAAAGCGAGCGAGGAAGCAATCTCGACGGGCATCGACGGCTTCAGCGTACCGATCCAACCCAATTTCTGCCGGCGCCGCGGCGCTTTCCTCCTGGTCTTGCCGTCGCCGTGGTGCACAATGGCCGGCATGAGCGATTTCCGCCGAACCCGTCGCGCGCCATGAATGACATGCCGCATCCCGCGCTGCTGCCGGCCGGGCTCTACGACCTCTTGCCGCCCGAGGCCGAGATCGAGGCCGAGGTGACGGCGCGGCTGATGGGGGTGCTTGGCCGCGCATGGCTACGAGCGGGTCAAGCCGCCGCTCGTCGAATTCGAGGAAACGCTCTTGTCCGAAGCCGGCGCCGCGATGGCGAGCGACACCTTCCGCACGATGGACCCGGCTTCGCACCGCATGATCGGCGTGCGCGCCGACATGACGCCGCAGGTCGCCCGCATCGCCGCGACCCGGCTGTCGCACCGGCCGCGGCCGCTGCGGCTGAGCTATGCCGGCCAGGTGCTCCGGGTCAGAGGCTCGCAGATGCGCCCCGAGCGGCAGATCGGGCAGGCCGGCGCCGAGCTGATCGGCGCCGGCGGGCCGGCCGCCGATGTCGAGGTGATCGCGGTGGCGGGCGAGGCGCTCGCCGCGCTCGGCGTGCCGCATCTCTCGGTCGACCTCACGCTGCCGACCCTGGTGCCGGCGATCGCCGAGGCTTACGGCATCGCCGGCGAGCGGGCCGCGGGTTTGCGCGCCGCGCTCGACCACAAGGACACGGCCGCGGTGGCAAGCCTGGCGGGCGAGGCGGGGGGGTTGCTGGCGCGTCTCGTCGCCGCGGCCGGCGCCGCCGGCGCGACGCGCGCCGCCCTCGACCGGCTCGACCTGCCGGAGCGGGCGCGCCGCGAGCGCGACCGGCTCGGCGCGGTGCTCGACGGGCTGGCCGGCGCGATCCCGGGCTCAAGATCACGGTCGACCCGGTCGAGAACCGCGGCTTCGAATACCACACCGGCATCAGCTTCACCTTTTTCGCGCGGGTCGGTCCCGAGCTGGGGCCGTTGGGCGAACTCGGCCGCGGCGGCCGCTATCAGGCCGGCGAGCCCGTCGGCACCCGAGCCGGCGACCGGCTTTACGCTCTACACCGACACGATCCTGCGCACCCTGCCGGCGCCGCCGCCGCGCCGCCGGGTGCTGGTGCCGCCCGGCACCGACCCCGCCCGCGCCCGCGCCTTGCGCGCCGAGGGGTGGATCACCGTCGCGGCGCTGCTGCCGGCGGCGGATTGGCGGGAGGAGGCGCGCCGGCTCGATTGCGGCTACGTGCTCGAAAACGGCGCGCCGCACCCGGTCGCCGGCGCGGCGCTAGCGAGGAGGGGAACCGATGGCCAATGTCGCCGTCGTCGGCGCCCAATGGGGCGATGAGGGCAAGGGCAAGATCGTCGACTGGCTGTCGGAGCGCGCCGATGTCGTCGTGCGCTTTCAGGGCGGCGCCAATGCCGGTCACACGCTCGTCGTCGGCAATGTCGAATACAAGCTGAGCCTGTTGCCGTCGGGCGTGGTGCGCCCTGGCAAGCTGTCGATCATCGGCAACGGCGTCGTCGTCGATCCCTGGGCGCTGCATCGCCGAGATCGAGGTGATGCGCGGGAAGGGGCTGACGATTTCGCCCGACACGCTGCGGCTGGCCGACAACGCCGCGCTGATCCTGCCCTCGCATGGCGCGCTCGAACGCGCCCGCGAGGAGCGGCGCGGCGAGAAGAAGCTCGGCACCACCGGGCGCGGCATCGGCCCGGCCTATGAGGACAAGGTCGGCCGCCGCGCGGTGCGGGTGTGCGACCTCGCCGACCCGCCGGCGCTCGAGGACCGGGTGGACGATCTCCTGCTGCACCACAACGCGCTGTTGCGCGGGCTCGACGCGCCGGAATTCGACCGCGCCGAACTGCTCGCCCGGCTGCGCGAGATCGCGCCCAAGGTGCTGCCCTATGCCGCACCGGTGTGGCGGCTGCTCGACGAGGCGCGCCGCGCCGGCCGCCGCATCCTGTTCGAGGGCGCGCAGGGCGGCCATGCTCGATGTCGACCACGGCACCTATCCCTTTGTCACCTCGTCGAACACGGTGGCCGGCCAGGCCGCGGCCGGTTCGGGGATCGCGCCCGCGGCGATCGGCTTTGTCCTCGGCATCACCAAGGCCTATACGACGCGGGTCGGCGCCGGCCCGTTCCCGACCGAGCTGACCGACGCGATCGGCCAGACCCTCGGCGAGCGCGGCCGCGAGTTCGGCACGGTGACCGGTCGGCCGCGGCGCTGCGGCTGGTTCGACGCGGTCGCGGTGCGCCAGGCGATCAAGACCGCCGGGATCGACGGCATCGCGCTGACCAAGCTCGACGTGCTCGACGGGTTCGACGAGATCAAGATCTGCACCGCCTATCGCCGCGGCGGCGAGATCTACGACTACGTCCCGGCCGGAACCACGGCGCAGGCCGAGATCGCGCCGGTCTACGAGACCGCCGAAGGCTGGCAGGAAAGCACCCGCGGCGCGCGCTCCTGGGCGCAACTGCCGGCGACCGCGATCAAATACATCCGCCGCCTCGAGGAGCTGATCGGCGCGCCGGTCGCGATGCTGTCGACCAGCCCCGAGCGCGACGACACGGTCCTGGTGCGCGACCCGTTCGCCGATTGACGGCTGTCGCCGCCTTGCCGGCCGGCGGCCCCGATCGCCTCGCGCTAGGTCGACACCTGTTCGAGGACCGTCCGCGACTGCTTGATCCCGAACGCCCGGATCACGAACGCCGGAACGAGCGAACCCGGGATTAGGAGCCAGAGGAACCAGCCGAGGTGGTTCGGCCCCCACGCATACAGCGGCCCAAGCAAGGTGACACCGCCCCAGGCGCCGAGATGGCCCAGCCCGTCGGTCCAGGCAAAGGCGGCGGCACGGATGCGGGTCGGATAGGCGACCGCCGTGTAGTTGTAGAGATTGAACAGCCATAACGCGACGCCAATGCGGCTCAGCACGAAGAAGGCGGCGATGACCCACAAATTGGGCGCCAGATAAACGACGACAAAGGCTGCTGCGAACAGGCAGGCCATCACGCACATCACGTCGCGCCGCTCTATTCCTTCGCTGATCCGGGCGTTGATCTGGAACGCCAGGAACACGACGAGCGAGCCGACGACGAAGGTTAGGAACACGAAGTGCGCGGTGGCGCCGTGGTCGACCAGGTAGACCGCGGCGAACGCGCCCGACCCGTAGATCAGGCCGGCATAGCCGAGCAGCCAGCAGATCAACATCACGATCGTGCGGCCGCGGTATATCGGGCTGGTGAAGATCTCGCGCCAGGCGCCCTTCGTCGCGACGATGACCGGGTGCATGCCGTGATCCGGCGCGGGCAGCGGCCGGCCCCCGCTCGCCTGGCGGCAACGCTCTTCCAGTTCGGCGACGACCTGTTCCGCCTCGGCGTGGCGGCGGTGCGTTTCCAGCCAGCGCGGCGATTCCGGCAGGAAGCGCAGCAACAGCGGCAACAGGACGATGATCTCCACCGCCGCGCTGACCCACAGATACGCCTGCCAGTGGCCCGGGATCAGCCAGAAGGCGAGCAGGTTGACCGACGCCGCGACCAGCGCGGTGATCCCCTGCGAGGCCAGCAGCACCTTGTTGCGGATGGCCGACGAGGTCATCTCCGACAGGTAGACCGAATGGGTCGCGACGATGCCGCCGACACCCAATGTGCTGAGCACCGACAGGACCACCAGCGCCCAGAAATCCGTGACATAGGCGAACGGCCAGATGCAGATCCCGCCGAGCAACGTCGACAACAGAATCGCCGGGCGCCGGCCGTAGCGGTCGGCGACCCAGCTCATCAGGTAGGCGCCGAGCAGCACGCCGAGTCCGACCTGCAGGGCCTGGATTACGGCATATTGATTGACCGTGACGACGTGCTGCGGGCGCCAGATGAACGGGTAGAGCCGGGCACCGATGCCGTCGGTGTCGAAGATGATGAAGCCCCAGGTGACCTCGATCAGGATCGCGAGGCGCCATTGGACCGCGGTCAGCGGCAGGCGGTCGATCCGCGCCGCGATATGGCCGTGAATGGTGCCGGCGCGAGCCGCCTCGGCGGTGGAAACCGATGCTGCCATCTCTCCCCCCTGGCCCGGCCCTGCGTGCCGGTTTTGCCGATGATAGACGCGCGGGCGGGCGAGTTGAAGCCGGCTTGCGAATTCCGGCCGATTCGATTAGACCAGTTTACGACCAGTTGGTAAGGACTCCATGCCCAGCGAAATCGGCGCTTATGAGGCCAAGACGCACCTGTCCGACCTGCTTGAGCGGGTGGCCCGCGGCGAGCAGTTCGTCATCACCAAGCATGGCCGGCCGATTGCCCGTCTTGTTCCGGTAGGCAACACCGACGTGGAGCGCCGCCGTGTGGCGATAGAACGGCTCAAGGAGTTCCGTAAGGGACGTACTTTGGGCGTGCCAATCAAGCAGCTTATCGAGGAAGGCCGGATGTGACGCATGCTGGTGCTTGACGCCTCGCTGGCTCTCGCCTGGTGCTTTGAGGACGAGGCTTCGGCGGCGGCGGAGGGCTTGCTTGAGCAATTACGCACAGAGGCGGTAGCAGTCCCGACGCTCTGGTTTCTTGAAATCGCCAATGCGCTCGCGCTCGCCGAGCGCCGCCGTCGCATAACTCCGGCGAACACCAGCGAATTCATTGCCCTTTTGGGAACACTCGACATTGAAACGGAGCCCGAAACAGGCCTGCGGGCGTTCGGTCGGGTGTTAGATCTCGCGCGAAGCGAACGGCTCACCGCATATGATGCGGCGTATCTGGAATTGGCAATGCGGTTGGGCGTTCCGCTGGCGACAAAAGATGGACCTCTCGGCGATGCGGCAAGACGGCTGGGGGTGTTTGTGGTCGGCGCGGCTTGATTAAATGCTCAATTTGAGCATATGTATTCTTGTCGACTGACCTCCGGCAGCATGAACGACTGAGCCGATGAGCGAATTCTTTACACCCTACCGGCACCAGTTCGTGCGGATCGCCGCCTGTGTGCCGCAGGTCGCGATCGCCGAGCCGGCGAAGAACGCCGACCAGGCGCTCGCTCTAATCGCCGCCGGCGACAAGGCCGGTGTCGCGCTGATGGTGTTCCCCGAGCTGTGCCTGTCGGCCTATGCGATCGACGATCTGCTGTTTCAGGATGCGGTGCTCGACGCCGTCGCGGCGCAGGTCGATCGGCTGATCGCGGCGAGCCGGAAGCTGGCGCCGGTCTTCGTCGTCGGCGCACCGCTGCGCGTCGAGGGGCAGCTCTACAATTGCGGTCTGGCGATCCACCGCGGGCAGCTGCTCGGGGTGGTGCCGAAGATGTTCCTGCCGAACTATCGCGAATTCTACGAGCGGCGCCATTTCACCTCGGGCGAAGGCGTGCGCGGCGCGCACGATCGCCGTCGGCTGGCCATGAGGCGCCGTTCGGCGTCGATCTGCTGTTCGCCGCCGGCGGCCCGGCCGGTTTCACGTTCCATGTCGAGATCTGCGAGGATTTGTGGGTGCCAACGCCGCCGAGCGCGGCCGGCGCGGCGGCCGGCGCCGAGGTACTGCTCAACCTGTCGGCCAGCAACATCGTCATCGGCAAGGCGCAGATGCGGCGCCTCCTGTGCGCCTCGCAATCGGCGCGCTGCATCGCCGCCTACGCCTATTCGGCGGCCGGCGCCGGCGAATCGACGACCGATCTCGCCTGGGACGGCCAGGCCGGGATCTTCGAGATCGGCGAGGATTTGGCCGAGACCGAGCGGTTCAGCGCCGCCGCGGAGATCGCGATTGCCGATGTCGATCTCGGCCGCATCCGCCAGGAGCGCATGCGCACCAACACCTTCGGCGATTCCGCCCGGCTCGCCCTGGCGGCTGTTCCGCCGTTCCGCCGGATCGAGTTCGATTTCGCCGCGCCCGTCGGGGCGGCTGGCGCTGCGCCGCCGGATCGAGCGCTTTCCGTTCGTGCCCTCCGACCCGGCGATGCTGGCCGACAATTGCTACGAGGCCTACAACATCCAGGTGCAGGGGCTGGCGCAACGATTGAAGGCGACCGGTCTCGAAAAGCTGGTGATCGGGGTCTCGGGCGGGCTCGATTCGACCCAGGCGCTGATCGTCTCGGCCCGGGTCGATGGACCGGCTCGGTCTGCCGCGCGGCAATATCCTGGCCTATACCCTGCCGGGCTTCGCCACCAGCAATCGAGACCAAGGCGAATGCCTGGCGGCTGATGAAGGCGCTCGGCGTCACCGGCGGCGAGATCGACATCCGCCCGGCGGCCAGCCAGATGTTCGCCGATATCGGCCACCCCACGGCCAAGGGCGAGCCGCTCTACGACGTGACATTCGAGAATGTGCAGGCCGGGCTGCGCACCGACTATCTGTTCCGTCTGGCGAACCACAACGGCGCGCTGGTGGTCGGCACCGGCGATCTCTCCGAGCTGGCGCTCGGCTGGTGCACCTATGGCGTCGGCGATCACATGTCGCACTACAACCCCAACGCCTCGGTCGCCAAGACGCTGGTCCAGCATCTCATTCGCTTTGTCGCGGCGAGCGGCGACGTCAGCGCGGAGACCGCCGGCGTCTTGGCCGACATCCTCGCCACCGAGATTTCGCCGGAGCTGGTGCCGGCCGGCGCCGACGGCGCGATCCAATCGACCGAGAGCATCGTCGGCCCCTATGCGCTTGCAGGATTTCAGCCTGTTCTACGCGACGCGTTACGGCTTTCTGCCGTCGAAGATCGCCTATCTCGCCTGGAATGCCTGGCACGATGCCGAAGCCGGGCCGGTGGCCGGCCAACACCCCGGCCGATGCCCGGCGCGCCTTCGATCTTCGCCGAAATCAAAAATTGGCTGCGCGTCTTTCTGAAGCGCTTCTTCGAGCAGAGCCAGTTCAAGCGCTCGGCCTTGCCGAACGGCCCCAAGATCTCCTCGGGCGGGTCGCTGTCGCCGCGCGGCGACTGGCGCGCGCCCTCGGATTCGCATGCCGCGGTCTGGCTCGCCGAGCTGGAAGAGAGCGTTCCCGACAAAGAGTGATCGTCGCCGAGACGCCCGATGTCCTGGGGTGAGGCCGTGCTGTGGTGGCTGCCGACCGCGGCGGTGGCGGCGATCGCGGCGCTCGGCCTGGTCGCGCTCGCGGCGCAGCCCCGCCGCCCGGCCTAGGAAATACTGGCTCGCTGCGCTGCTGCGTCGGCGGCGCGCTCGCGATCGGCGCGAGCGCCTGGCAGCAGCGAACGCAGCCGGGTTGCGTTCGACCGAGAGAGATGCGCGGCTGCGCGAGGTGACGGCGCGTCTCGACGAACTCGGCCGGCTCCTTGGGGCCGGACCGGGATCACCCCGCAGACCTTCGACACGGTTGCCGCGGCGATCGCCGCGCTGAACGCCAAGATCAAGGAGCTGGAAAGCCAGATCCACGCCTTGGAGGAAAAATCCCGCGACCGGACGATCGACCCGGACGTCGCCGCCAAAATGGCCGAGCACCTGCGCCGTTCGGCAGCCATCGGGTGGTCGTGTCGTGCGTGCCGGACGATGTCGAGGCCTATGCGCTACGCCAATCAGATCGCCAATGTGCTGCGCGCGGCCGGCTGGGAGGCGCTGGGGCCGGAGACGACGACGATCTTCGGCGAGGCTCCGGCGATGGGCATCACGCTCTACGTCCGCGGCGCGGATGCGCCGCCGGAGGCGGCCCGGCTCCTGATCGACGCCTTCACCCGCTTCAACATCCCCTACCAGAGCGGCGTCGCGTCGAGCGACGCTATTCCCGACCCGGCGACCGTCGAACTGTTCGTCGGGCGCAAGCCTTGACTGCCCGCGGCCCCGGCCCGAGCCAGCGTGCCAAAACCGCCGGCGGCCATTATCCTCGCCACCGCAACAGGTGACCGAGGGACCAGCATGTCGTCCGATCGAGTCCATCTCAGCGTTGAAGAGGCCCGCGCGCTCGGCGAGCGCGCGTTGCGGGGGATCGGCTACGATGGCGAAGAGGCGCGCATCATCGCCGATCACGTCATCGACGCCGCGCTGTGCGGCTACGAATATTCCGGCCTCGCCAAGATCCTCAACATCCCCGAGCACCGCCGCTTTCGCGCTGCCGCGCCGGCCGATGCGCATCCTGCACGAGACCGCAGTCTCGGCGCTTTACGACGGCGGCAACAACATCGGCATGGTGGCGATGTATCATGCCGCCAACGCCGCGATCGCCAAGGCGGCGGCGCACGGCATCGCGATCATCGGCGTCACCGACAGCTGGATGAGCGGGCGCAGCGCCTATTTTGTCGAGATGATCGCGCGCGCGGGTCTCGTCGCGATCCACACCGCGAGCAGCGGCGCGAGCGTCGCGCCCTATGGCGGCACGCGGCCGGTGCTCGGCACCAACCCGATCGCCTTTGCCCTGCCCGGCACCGATGAGCCACTGGTGCTCGACATGGGGACCTCGGCCTTTATGGCGACCGAATTGCAATTGCGCGCGCGGCTCGGCCGGCCCTTGCCGGAAGGGGTGGCGATCGACCGCGACGGCCGGCCGACCCGCGACGCGAACGAGGCGCAGGCAGGGCGCCCTCTTGCCGTTCGGCGGGTATAAGGGGTTCGGGCTCGGCCTGATCGTCCAGGCATTCGGGCTCTTGGGCGGCGCGGCGCTCGTCCCCGGCAATGACGACGGCTATGTGTTCATCGCCTTCCGGCCCGATCTGCTGGTGCCGCTCGCCGAGCTGCGCGCGAGCTCGGCGCGCTGATCGCCCGGGTCAAGGCGGTGCCCCTGCCAGCCCGGCGTTCGCCGAGATCCGCATCCCGGGCGAGCAATCGGCGCGCAACCGCCGGCGCCTCGCGCGCGACGGGCTCGACATCGACCGGCTGGTCTATGACCGGCTCGGCGCGCTGGCCGGCTGAGCCGGCGCGGCGCCGGGCTCAGCCGATTGCCTAGCGCCGGTTTAGTGCGCCGGGGCGAGGGTGATCGCGCCGATCCCGGCGGCGACGTTGAGGCCGCTGTTGCCCTCGAGGCTGAGCGGCTGCAGCGCGATCGTGTTGCCGGAGCCGCCGATCAGCGCATTGGCGCCGACGCCGACGCCGACCGTGGCGCTGGCGGTGCCTCCGGCATAGGTGCCGGCGAGCGCGCCCGGCGCCAGGTTGGCGGTCGGCGCGACCACGGTCCAGATCATGACGCCGCCCTGGGTGTAGCCGAGATCGACCCCGAACTTCATGATGTTGCCGGTGTAATACTCATAACGGCCGCCGACGCCGGCAAAGGTGCAGTTGAGGGCGCGCGACGAGCCGAACACGAACCCCCAGCCGCTGGACACGTTGCAGGTCAGGTTGCCGACGTTGACGCCGCCTTGCGCTCCCGCCGGCGCGGCGAACGCCGATGCGAGGCCGACGGAAGCCGCCAATACGGCCGCGAGACGCAATCTGCTCGACATGCTCGATCCTCCTGGGTTGTATCGTTGGTCCAATCGTTCGGGGCATCCCCTCGCCGACACTGTAGCGCGTAAAGCGCTCGCGACAAACGCCCGTTCTCGCGGCAGATCATCGATGCGCAATCAACCGGCCGCCTTCACACGACGCGGCGGCATATCACCCCGCCGGCTTGTGCGCGGCTCAGCGCGATGGTGCCGGTCGCGGCCCAGATCGAGCGAATCACGAGTGGCGACGTATGCGCGCGACCGTCGCCGTCACGCAACGGCGGCTGCATCGGCGCCACGATTCTGTCCAACTGCGACAAATTCGCATGACAGCATGGCGCCGCCACCTTACACTGGCGGCAAGGCTCGGCAAACGAGCCGCTGAACGGGAGAGGTGCGCTATGGCGACGGCGCCGAAGCCGCGCAGGTATCCGTGGTGGAAGGAGCCGACCAAGGACCAGTGGTACGCGTTGGTCGCGGCCTGGCTCGGCTGGATGCTCGACGCCTTCGACTTCACCGTGTTCCTGCTGATCATGGTGCCGATCGCCAAGGAGTTTAACGTCCCGCTGACCGACGTGGCGATCGTCTTCACGCTGACCCTGTGGATGCGGCTTGTCGGCGCCACCTGCTCGGGCTGGATGGCCGACCGGATGGGGCGCAAGACGCCGCTGATGATCTCGATCGCCTGGTATTCGGTGTGCAATTTCATCGCCGGGTTTTCGCCGACCTTCTGGTTCCTGTTGCTGTTCCGCGCCCTGCTCGGCATCGGCATGGGCGCCGAATGGCCGGCCGGCGCGGCGCTGGCGATGGAGACCTGGCCGATCCGCTCGCGCGGCTTTATGAGCGGCGTGCTGCAAGGCTCGTGGGGCCTCGGCTTCCTGCTGTCGAGCGCTGGTCTACGGCCTGTTTTACAACTACATCGGCTGGCGCGGCATGTTGTGGGTCGGCATCCTGCCGGCGCTGGCCGCTCGTCTATATCCGCTATCTTCGTCAAGGAGCCCGCGGTCTGGGTCGAAAACCGCCGGCTGCAGCGCACCGAACACCGCGAGGTCCGGGTGCCGCTGTTCAGCATCTTCAAGCCGCGGCATGCTCGGCAACACGATGATGACGTGCTGGTTCTTGGCGCGCGGCTTCGTCACCTACTATTCGATCAACGCGCTGTTCGCGACCCATCTGCAGAAGCGATCTGAATCTGAGCCCGGCGCTGATCGCGACGCCGATCGCGCTGGCCAATATCCTGGTGTTTCTCGCCAGCTCGAGCTGGGGCTTGGTGTCCGACCGCATCGGCCGGCGCTGGGCGATGATCATCCCGGCGTTTCATCGCGATCCCGATCGTGCCGATCTATCTGCTGTCCGGCAACTTCACGCTATGATCGTGGTCGCCTTTGTCGCTGCAGGGCCTGTTCGCCGGCGGCGGCATGTACGGCCAGGTCCCGAGCTACCTGACCGAGCGCTTCCCGACCGAGGTGCGCGCCACCGCGACCGGCTTCTGCTATCATGCCGGCGCGATCCCCGGTGCGCTGGTGCCGCCGATCCTGACCTATTTCGCGACTACCCTGGAATCTGGGGTTCGCGATCCCGATGCTGATCGGCGACGCTGTTCGGGCTTGGCCAATTTCATCCTCGCGCTGCTGCTCGGCCCGGAGACCCGGGGCAATCGAAATGTGCCCGACCTCGTCGTCGCCTGAGCGCTGCCAGCACGTCGCGGCCGCGCCGCCCGCTCGGTAGGTGCCGGGCCGGCGAGGCTGCCTGTCGTCGCGACGGCGGCGACAGGGCGCTTGCCGTTGCGCGCTGCGACAAAATGGCATGACATTTTGCATTGCGCCCCGTATCCTGCCGGCAAGGCTCGGTAAACGAGCCGTCTAGCGGAGGTAAGGAGTACGTTATGGCGACGGGGGTCGAGGCCGCGCAGACCGCCTGGTGGAAGGAACCGACCAAGGATCAGTGGTACGCCTGGGTGGCGGCCTGGCTGGGCTGGACCCTCGATGCGTTCGACTTCACCGTCTTCCTGTTGATCATGGTGCCGATCGCCGAAGGAATTTCAACGTGCCGCTGACCGACGTGACGGCGGTGCTTCACGATCACGCTGTGGATGCGCCTGCTCGGCGCCACCGCGCTCGGGCTGGCTCGCCGACCGGATCGGCCGCAAGACGCCGCTGATGATCTCGATCGCTCGGCTATTCGGTCTGCAACTTCATCGCCGGGTTTTCGCCGACCTTCATGTTCCTGTTCTTCTTCCGCGCGTTGCTCGGCATCTTCATGGGCGCCGAATGGCCGGCCGGCGCGGCCTTGGCGATGGAGAGCTGGCCGATCCGCTCGCGCGGCTTCATGAGCGGCGTTCTGCAGGGCTCGTGGGGGCATCGGCTTCGCTGCTGTCGAGCGCTGATCTACGGGCTGCTTCTACAACTAGCATCGGCTGGCGCGGCATGCTGTGGATCGGCGTGCTGCCGGCGCTTGCGGTCGTCTATGTCCGCTACTACGTCAAGGAGCCCGACGGTCTGGGTCGAGAACCGGCGCCAGCAGCGCGCCCAGAAGCCGCGAGGTCCGCGTGCCGCTGTTCAGCATCTTCAAGCCGCGGCATGATCGGCAACACGCTGACGGCCTGCTGGTGGATGGCGAGCGACTTCGTCATCTACTATTCGATCTGACGCGCTGTTCGCGACCGCACCTGCAGAACGATCTGCAGCTGAGCCCGGCGCGGTCGCGTCTGGCCGGTCGCTGCTGTTTCCAACCTCATCGCGTTCCTGGCGATGTCGCTTCTGGGGCTGGCGTGGCGGACACGTATCGGCCGCCGCTGGGCGATGATCATTCCGGCGGCGATCGCGGTGCCGATCGCGCCGATCTATCTGCTGACCGCCAGATTTCACCTGGATCGCGATCGGGTTTGCCGTGCAGGGCGCGTTTGGCGGCGCGCATGTACAGCCAGCTCCCGACCTATCTCTCCGAGCGGTTCCCGACCGAGGTGCGGGCGACGGCGAGCGGCTTCTGCTATCACCAGGGGGCGATCTGGGGCGGGCTGGTGGCGCCGGTGCTGGTCTTGTTCGCGATCACCTATCAATATCGGGCTGTCGGTTCCGATGCTGATCGGCACGGTGCGTCGCCGCGGCGAGCGTCGTGCTCGCCGCTGCTGCTGAGCCCGAGACCACGGGGCAAGGAGCTTACCGCGGATCTCGTCGTCGCCTGACGCCGACGACCGGGCGAGCGAAAGGCGCCCTCCGCGCGGAGGGCGCTTTTTCGCGCCGTTACCGGGACGCTGGCCCAGCGGGCGCGGCACGAGGACGAGATCGACCCGGCGCTGGTAGTCGGAAGCCGGGCGGCCGTACATCGTGCCGAAGCCCAGCCACGTTTCCCGCGCCGGCAGCGTCGCCGCCGCATCCGCAAAACCCTGCCGGCTGCAGTGGACGGCGATCTCGCCCGCGCTCGGTTCGACGAGGGCGATCGCCGGGGTCGGCGCCACGGTGGCGATCGGCTGGCCGAGCCGGGTCAGGGTACAGGAGGCGCCGGGCGGCGTCGTGACGACCAGGATTTCGCTCTGGTCCGGTGGGCCGCCGCAGCCGGAGAGCAGGGTGGCGCAGAGGCCTGCCAGGGCGGTCAGGCTCGATCGGGGATGGCGCATCGCGGCCGCCTCGTCGGCGCTTGTCTAGAGGGCAGCGAGCATGTCGCGCGCTGATCAGGACGACGCCGCCGTCGCTGCGGTAAAACCGCGTTGCGTCGAGCCCCGGGTCCTCGCCGACGACGAGCCCTTCCGGGATGCGGCAGCCGCGGTCGACGACGACCTTGGTGAGCCGGGCATGCCGGCCGATATCGACCTCGGGCAGCACCACCGCTTCGTTGGTGCGGGCATAGGAATTGACCCGGACATTCGAAAACAACAGCGAGCGCGACGACATGCGCGCCCGAGACGATGCAGCCGCCCGAGACCATCGAATCGACCGCCACGCCGCGCCGGTAATCGTCGTTGAACACGAATTTCGCCGGCGGCAGCTGCTGCTGGTAGGTCCAGATCGGCCAATTCGGATCGTAGATATCGAGCGAGGGGACCGGCATCACCAGATCGAGATTGGCCGCCCAGTACGCATCGATCGTGCCGACGTCGCGCCAATAGGGCTCGGCGTCCGGCGTCGTCGTGACGCAGCTGTCCTCGAAGCGGTGCGCGACGGCGAGCCCGCGGCCGACGATGTGCGGGATCACGTCCCTGCCGAAATCATGGCTCGAATTCGGATCGTCGTGATCGCGCTGCAGCTCCGCATAGAGAAAATCGGCGGAGAAGGCGTAGATCCCCATGCTCGCCAGGGCGCGATCGGGCTTGCCGGCGATGGCCGGCGGCGAGGCCGGCTTTTCGAGAAAATCGACGATGCGCATCGACTCGTCGACCGCCATGACGCCGAAATCGGAGGCCTGCGCCGATCGGCACCTCGACGCAGGCGACGATGCAATCGGCGCCCTTGGCGTGCAGATCGGCCAGCATGTTGGAATAGTCCATCTTGTAGATGTGGTCGCCCGCCAGCACGACGAAGAACTCGGGCCGCGCCGCCTTCAGGATGTCGAAATTCTGGTAGACCGCGTCGGCCGTGCCGCGATACCAGGTCGCCTCGTCGAGCCGCTGCTGCGCCGGTATGAGGTCGAGGAACTCGTTCATCTCCGGGCGCAGAAACGACCAGCCCATCTGCAAATGGCGCAACAGGCTGTGCGCCTTGTACTGGGTCAGGACGGCGATCCGGCGGATGTTCGAATTGAGGCAGTTCGACAGCGCGAAATCGATGATGCGGAACTTGCCGCCGAAGAACACGGCCGGCTTGGCGCGGCGGTCGGTCAGCTGATGCAGCCGGCTGCCGCGGCCGCCGGCGAGGACCAGCGCGATCGTGCGCCGCGCCAATCTTTCCTCGATGCGAGCCGACGAGAGCATGAGGTTCCCCCGCTTTGGACCGCGGGCCTCCGGCCCGCATGCGGCCGGGACGGCCGCGTTCCCAGGATTGGCGTATACCTGCGCTTCAATAATTCTCCCGAGGCATTCTCAGAGCGGCCGACCTCACAAAATAAACCGCGACAGATCGGCGTTTTTGGCGAGTTCGCCGACCCGCTCGCGGACATAGGCCGCGTCGATCGTAATGGCGGTGCCGCTCGGCCGGTCCGAGGCGGTAAAGCTGATCTCCTCCAAGAGGCGCTCGAGGATCGTGTGCAACCGGCGCGCGCCGATATTCTCGACCGTGGCGTTGATCTGCTCGGCCAATAGCGCGATCTCGTCGATCGCCGCGGGCTGAAACTCCAATTCGACCCCTTCGGTCGCGAGCAAGGCGCGGTATTGCTTGATGAGGCTGGCTTCCGGCTCGATCAGGATGCGGCGCAGATCGGCGCGGTCGAGCGCCTTCAATTCGACCCGGATCGGCAGCCTGCCCTGCAGCTCGGGCAGCAGATCGGACGGCTTGGCCATGTGGAAGGCGCCCGAGGCGATGAACAGGATGTGGTCGGTCTTGACCGCGCCATGCTTGGTGGCGACGGTGGTGCCTTCGATCAGCGGCAACAGATCGCGCTGCACCCCTTCGCGGCTGACATCGGCGCCGGAGAGACCGCCGCCGCGCTCGGTGCGCCCGCAGATCTTGTCGATCTCGTCGAGAAAGACGATGCCGTTCTGCTCGGCCGACTGGATCGCCTCGCGAACGACGCGGTCCTGATCCAAGCAGCTTGTCGCTTTCCTCGGCGATCAGCACGCGGTGGCTCTGCGCGATCGTCATCGTCTGCGGCTTGGCGCGACTGCCGAACGCCTTGCCGAAGATGTCGCCGAGGTTGAGCATGCCCATCTGCGCCCCGGGCAGCCCCGGGATCTCGAAGGTCGGCAGGCTCGCCGCCGCGCTTTCCTGCACGGTGATCTCGATCTCGCGATCGTCGAGCGCACCCTCGCGCAGCATCTTGCGGAATTTCTGGCGGGTATCGGCGCTGGCATTGTTGCCGACCAGCGCGTCGAGGACGCGCTCCTCGGCAGACAGCTCGGCCTTCGCCTCGACCTGCTTGCGCCAGCGCTCGCGGGTCATCGCGATCGCGATCTCGACGAGGTCGCGGGCGATCTGCTCGACATCGCGGCCGACATAGCCGACCTCGGTGAACTTGGTCGCCTCGACCTTCAGAAACGGCGCCTCGGCGAGCCGCGCGAGGCGCCGCGCGATCTCGGTCTTGCCGACGCCGGTCGGGCCGATCATCAGGATGTTTTTCGGCAGCACCTCCTCGCGCAGCTCGGGCGACAGCTGCTGGCGGCGCCAACGGTTGCGCAGCGCGATCGCGACGGCGCGCTTGGCGTCGTCCTGGCCGACGATGAAACGGTCGAGCTCGGAGACGATCTCGCGCGGGCTGAACGAGGTCGCCGGGGGATCAGGCGGGGAGTTTTTCAAGGGTGACCTTGTCGTTGGTATAGACGCAGATTTCCGCCGGCGATCGCCAGCGCCCGCCGGGCGATCGCCTCGGCATCGAGCCCGTCGACCGCGATCAGGGCGCGCGCCGCGGCGAGCGCATACCCGCCGCCCGAGCCGATGCCGATGATGCCGTCCTCCGGTTCGAGCACGTCGCCATTGCCCGAGAGGATCAGCGACACCTCCTTGTCGGCGACCGCCATCATCGCCTCGAGCCGCCGCAGATAGCGGTCGGTGCGCCAATCCTTGGCCAGTTCGACGCAGGCCCGCGTCAGCTGCCCGGAATATTGCTCGAGCTTGGCTTCGAGCCGCTCGAACAGCGTGATCGCGTCGGCCGTCGAGCCGGCAAACCCGGCGATGACGCCGCCGCCGGCGAGCCGGCGCACCTTCCTGGCGTTCGATTTGACGATCGTCTCGCCCATCGACACCTGGCCGTCGCCGGCGACGACGACCGTCCCGCCTTTGCGCAGCGACAGGATCGTCGTGCCGTGCCAGAGGAGGGCGTCGGAGGGCCGCGTCATCCGCTCCATGTAAGAAGGGGAGAGACGCGGAGCAAGCCGCCTCAGCTAGTCGGCGGCGAGGCGACCCGGCGCCGGACCGCGCTCCTCGCCGCCGCCCTGCGCGATCGGCCGGCCGTGCGTCTCGATCCCGAGGAAGACGTAGGCGAGCGCCACGCCGAGCATCGTCACGGCGAGGAACACAAAGGCCGGAAACACCGCGTCGGCCGTCGCCTTTGGCGCGATGATGTTGTCGCTGCCGGCGATCAGCGCCAAAGCGAGCGGCCCGAGGATCTTGCCGACCCCGTTGGCCGCCTGCCCGAGGCCCGAGGAGCGCGCGCCGAGGCTGACGCCGTATTGCTCGACCGTATACGGCGCGAGGTTGGCGAACCCGCCTTCGACGAAAAAGGCGGAAGCGGCGATCAGGATGATGAACACCGGGAACCCGCCGAGCAGCGCCGCGCTGAAATACCCGGCGAGCGCGAGCATGACGACCGACACGAACCCGAACAGAATCCCGAGGGCGCGCCGCCCCATCTGTGAGGCGATCAGCGAGACGATGATCTTGCCGACGATCCCGGTGCCCGAGACATAGATAAAGTATTTGGCGGCCTGGGCCGGCTCCAGGTGGAGCGCCAGGGCGACGATGGTCGGTCCCCACAGATAGTATCCATAAGCCGCCGACGCGGAGCCGCCCCAAATGAGGATCGTCTGCCAGAACAGCCGCGGGTTGACCGAATAGAGTTCCATAAGGCTGGCGCGCGGTTGCACGGTGGGCGGGATCGTCGGCAGCGGCACCCTGTCGAGCGGCAGCTCCAACTGGGTGGCGACCTCCGCCCGCGCCTCGGCGAAGCGGCCCTTGGCGGTCAGCCAGCGCACCGATTCCGGCACCAGGATCCACACCAGGATGCCGATGATCACCGCGACAAAACCGGTCGCCGCGACCCCGCGCCAGCCGAACGCATGGAGCAGCGTCGCCGCGGTGAACGAGGACAAGAGCGTGCCGGCGCTGGCGAAGACGATAAAAAAGCTCGTCATCCCGGTGCGCCAGCGTGTCGGCGTCATTTCGACGACGATCGTCAAGGCCGGGGTGACGCCGGCGGCGAGCCCGAACCCGACGAAGAAACCGCAGGATCGCCAATATCACCCAGGCGCCGGTCGGGACAAACCCGATCAATCCGGCGCTGATCCCGCAGATGAAGGTGCCGATGACGGTCTGCATCTTGCGGCCGAACAGGTCGCCGAGAGCGCCGGACACCAGGGAGCCGATGATCGCGCCGACGCCGGCGCCGTAGAGAATTAGCGCACCCTGTCCGTAAGTGAGGTGCCACTCCCCGCCGATCACCGACATGACGAAGGCGATCAGAAAGAAGTCGAAGAAATCGAGTACCAGGACCCCCGACATCACGGCGAAGGTCACCCAATAGCGCCGGTTGAGCGGCGCGCTGTCGAACATCGCCAACAGATTGTCGGAGCTTTGCACGGCCATCAGCGTCTCCATCCCCAATCGGCCACCGCTTGTTGACTAGGGTGTGCCAAGTTTGCGCCTTGGATCGAACGCCTGCCCAAAGCGGGCGAAGTATCCGCTTCGCCGGGGAGGACCGTCAACGCTTCAGATAAACCGTGTCGCCTTCGACCCGGGTCTCATAAGCGCGGACATCCGCCGATACCGGGCCGTCGACCAGCTTGCCGGTGCGGATGTCGAACTGCGCGAAATGCAGCGGGCACTCGACGATGTGGCCGTCGAGCCGGCCGCGCGACAACGGCGCGTTGCGATGCCCGCACAAATCGCCGATCGCGTAGAAATTGCCGTCGACATTGGCGAGCAACACCCGCTCGCGCTCGATCGCGACGCATTTCATCGCGCCGGGCGGAATCTCGGCGACGGTGGCGACCGCGACAAAGCCTCGAGGGCCGGACGCTGGCTGGGTCTGCCGTCATTGCGAGCGGAGCGAAGCAATCTCATTGCCGGTCGTGTCCGGCCATCGAGATTGCTTCGTCGCTACGCTCCTCGCAATGACGAACTTGCGCAGCCGCTCAGTTCATGCTGAAGCCGAACATCCTGGCCGCGTTTTCGCTAGGTGATCTTGCGCAGATCGGCCTCGGGCACGCCCTCGAACATGCGCTGCAGGAATTGCTGCGAGCGCGGGAAGGTCGCCTCGGCATGCGGATAGTCGCTGCCCCACAGCATGTTCTCGACGCCGATCCGGTCGCGCAGCTGCACGCCGAGATCGTCTTCCATGAACTCGACGAACATGTTGCGCTTCCAATAGTCGCTCGGCATCAGCCCCTCGGCCGACTTCCAGCCCTTGGTGAAGACCGGCCGCTCGACATAGGTGAAATCCATCTGCTGCAGCCAATGCGGGATCCACGCCGCCTCGTGCTCGACCGAGCCGATCTTCAGCCCCGGGAATTTGTCGAACACGCCGGCGAACAGCATCGAGCCCAGCGAATAGCGCACCCAGTAATCGGTCGTCGAGCGGCCGGCGCCGGTCAGTTCGGTCACGTCCATCGTGAATTCGTTGGCCGGGATGCCGTCGCGCGGCGTGCCGATGTGCAGCAGCAGCGGGTGCTTGTATTCCTGCGCCGTCGCCCAGAAGCGGTCGTAGATCGGGCTGCTGTAGGGCTTGTCCGGCATGCGGCGACGACCGGGATGAACGAGCCGACGAGACCCATCTTGGCGACCCGTTCGAGCTCCTTCGCGCCCGAATCCGGGTCGTCGACATTGAGCATCGCGATGCCCTTGAGCCGCCGCGGATGCGGCTTGCAGAAATCGGCGATCCAGTCGTTGTAGCAGCGGCAGATCTCGGACAACAGCGCGCTGTCCGGGATGCGGTACCAGAACAGCCCCTGGCTCGGCTGCAACACCGACCCCCAGATGCCGTCCTCCTCGTTCTCGACGATCATCGCATCGGCGTCGTAGGCGCCCTTGCGCACATCCTCCCAGAGGCCGAGAAAATCGATCTGCGAGGGGTCCTCGAAGCGCTGCCCGGCCTGCATCACCGCGCCCAGCGTGCCGACCTGCTGGCCGTCGAGCATCCAGGCGTCGTAGTCGCGCCCGCCCGGGGTCTTGCGCCGTTCCATGCGCGGCGCGCGGTCGCGGAACTTTGGCGCGATGCGGCTGGTGTACATGTCCGGCGGCTCGACGATATGCGAGTCGGCCGAGATGATCCGGTAGTCCGCCATTACCCACCTCCCTCGCTGTCGCCGGCACGGCGCCGGTGCGTAGCGCGATCATAAACGAAAAATGCCGCCTCGGCAGGTTTTCCGAACACCGTTCGACCTCCGGCGGCGCAAGCTGGCACTTATTCCGCCGCTTGCTGCGCCGGCGCCGCGCGCAACACCGCGCCGGCTGCTTTGGCGACCCGCGTCCCCTCGAAGAAACGCGGGTTGCCCTGACCGAACAGGCGCACGACATTGGCAAACGTGAAGTCGCGGAAATCAGCGGGCGTGATCAATTCCTTCTCGACCATCTCATAGGCCTCCGGCACGACCTGGGTCATGTCGGGTACGTCGAAATGGCCGATGTCGGAGCTGTAGATCGCGTTGAGCCGGGCGCCCAGCGGGTTGGCGCGCGCGTTGAACGCCCACACATTCGACGGGTCGTCGGCCTCGCAGCCGAAATAGAACGGCGTCACGAACAGATCGCGCCAATCCTCCTTGCGGGCGATCCTGCAGGCCGAATAATCGTCGAGATCGGCGATCCCGCCGGTCAGGTTTTCCTC
>CAWJFM010000025.1:0-343625 GCA_963842175.1 uncultured Alphaproteobacteria bacterium | reverse complement strand
TCTTTGGCGGCGTTCACCCACACGAGATCGTGCCCCGCCAGCCGCGATACCCCTACATCTCGTCGCTGTTCGACCGATGCATTCATGGATACAACGCTTTACGACCGGATCGACCGCGATCGGAGCACAGAACGATGTTTCGCCACTCGTCGTTGCCGCCGACCAGGGCCTGCGCGAACTGTTGGGCGCGCATCCGCGCGACCTGTCGGCGCGCATCCACTTCATGGGTGCGCTTGCCGAGCCGGATTTTCTTGGCGGCATGGCGATCTGCGATGCGGTCGTGTTCCCTTATCTCGAAGTCGGGCAATCATCGTCTGGCCCGATCAGCCAAGCCCTGGAACTCGGCTGCCGGATCATCGCCTCGCGCACCCATACGTTTCTGGGTTTCGCCGAATACCACGAGGACGCGGTCGAGTTCTTCGACATCGGCAACCATCTCGAACTCGCCGAACGCCTGCTCGCCCGCCGGCAATTCGGCCGGCGCCGCGGGCTTCCCGAGTTCAACATCGAAACCAACAAGGCGACCTATCTGCTGGCCAATGGCAAGATCACCGGCCCGTCGCCCGACCGCGACGGGTCGGGCCGTCTGCTCAAGGCGCGTCGAAGAGAGCGCGTCGGGACCTAACGGCGCGGTCGGTCACCGCGATCCCGGCTGTCACCGAGCGATCGGGGCGCGGCGAGCGATAACCGTCGTCGGCGAAGTTTATATGCCCCCCAAGTGAAGCGACAACCTGAACGGAAAGAAGGTTGCCTGAAGCTTTTTCAGACCGGGCGAATTGATGTTAAATCGAAATAAATTCTTGATACTTCTTTCTTTAATGTATTGACACGCCAACTACTAAGTCGATTTAATCGTTCTGATGTGTTCTGAGCTACCATGAGCGTCTGTCCGAACCGGATATTCGACATCACGCCGCCATCCAGCGGCGCGCGGGGCGCGCCGGCATCAACCTCGACGATCGGTCGGGAGTTCCAATGTCGGATCTGCTGAAGAAAACCGATATCGAGCAGGCAAAAGACGAAATCGAGCACCGTCGCGCTGCAATTCTCAGGAGACATGCAGAAGAAACTCAAACCTTGGATTCCGATCGGGTCGAGCTGGAAATATTGAACCATTTGATCGATATCTTTACACTGAAATTCAAGAAGCCGCAGATATTATCGCCTCAGCCGGCTCCCGCACCGGTCGTCCGTGAGAAAGTTCCGGCACCCGCAGCGGTCAATCACGAGAAGGTTCCGGCGCCCGCACCGATCGTCCATGAACCGATCGTCCATGAGAAGGCTCCGGCGCCCGCAGCGGTCGTCCACGAGAAGGTCAGTGCCAAACCCGTTGACGTTGGCCACGCTCGCAGCCCGCGACCGGCAAATCTGATCCCTGGACCTACGGTGAAGGCTGCGGATCACGTCCGCGGGGTGAAGGCCCATGGGTCGATCCCGGTCATGACGCATAAAGAGGCGCGATTCAGCGCGAAGGACTCCGGCGCCGGCGCTGCTCGCGAAGCAAGACATCACGGTCGGCACAAATATCCGCGGACCAATTTCGAGGCCTTCGCGCGCGCGGTGGCGCGCGAGTTGGCTCTGGACTAGCTGGCCCCCTGAGGCGGCCGCACTCGGCGGGGCGCCGTGGGCCATCAGCCCACGGGCTTGTCCCGTGGCGGCGACCAGGCTTCGGGAGCGCGCGGCTCGAGATCGGTGACGACATCGATGAGGACCGGCTCGTCGGCGGCGAGCGCCTGCTGCAGCGCCGGCGCGATCTCCTGCGGCTGCTCGACGCGGATGCCGCGCACGCCGAAGCTCCGCGCGACAGCGGTAAAATCGGTCGGCCCGAAGCGGATCAGCTCCTCGCCGCGGCCCGGCCGGTTGCCCGAGACGCGGCGCACCCCGGTGAGGTTCTGGCCAAAGCCGGAATTGTTGTTGACGATGACGGTGACCGGGATGTTGCAGCGGCGCGCCGTCTCCAGTTCGGCGAGGTGATAGTAGAACCCGCCATCGCCGGTGAAGCACACCACCCTGCGCTGCCCGGCCGCGCATTGCGCCCCGAGCGAAGCCGGGAAGGCCCAGCCGAGCGAGCCCGCGGCGCGCTGATAGCTCTGTCCGGTGCCGTTGAGATCGATCATCGTGCCGGTCCAGATCCCGGAATAGCCGGTATCGGCGACGAGGATGCCGTCCGGCGGCAGCGCGCGGGTGATCTCGGCGCAGAGCCGCTCGACACTGATCGGCGCGGTGTGCTTTTCGACCAGAGTGGCCATGCTCGCGCGCCAATCCGCAACGATCCTCGCCGCCTCCTCGGCAAAGCTCTGATCGCGCGCCGGGCGGCCGACGAGCCGGTTGAGAGCGGCCAGGGTCGCCTTCGGGTCGCCGACGAGACCGGTCGTGTTCGGGTAGCTGCGCCCGATTTCCAAGGGATCGGCGTCGATCTGCACGATCCGGGTGTCGATCGCCGGGACCTGCCAGTTCAGCGTCACCTGGTCGCCGGTATCGCAGCCGACAAACAGCACCAGATCGGCGCCGCAGACGATGCGGTTGGCGGGCGGCGCCGAATAGCTGCCGGCGACGCCGGCCGAGAGGCGATGCCGGGTCGGGATGATGCCGCGCGCCCCGAGCGTCGTGGCAACCGGCGCGGCGAGAGCCTCGGCAAGCGCGAGCAGCTCGGGGCCGGCGCCCGACGCGGCGGCGCCGTCGCCGGCGACGATCGCGACCCGCCGCGCGCCGGTCAAGAGCGCCGCGGCGCGTTCGATGTCGCGCTCGTCGGCGACCGGCCGGTGCACCGGGATGCCTCGCGCCTCCAATTCGATGACCGGCGGCTCGGCGGTCTGGCCAAGCTCGATCGTATCGCCCTGGTGGCCGTCGAAATCGAGATGGGTCGGGCGCGGCGGGTCGGCCAGGGCGGCGCGCCAGGCGTGGCGCAACAGGCGCGGCAATTCGCTCGTCGCATCGACCGGCGTCGAGAACTTGGTCACCGCCGCGAACAGCGGCGCGTGCGCGATCTCCTGATAGGAATTGCGATGCTGGAACGAGGCCGGCTTGTGTCCGGTCAGCGCGATCACCGGGCTGCGGCCGAGCCAGGGATCCTGCAAGCCCGAGGCGAGGTTGGCGGCGCCGACCGCCTGCGCCATGCACACCCCGGGCCGGCCGCTGACCCGGGCGTAGCCGTCGGCCATGTAGGCGGCCGCCTTCTCCGAATGCGCGAGGATCGGCTTCACCCCGAGATCGCCCAAATGGAGGAGGGTGCGGCGCAGCACCGACTCGACGAAGAAGACATGGCTCATGCCGGTCCCGGCCAACGCCCGCGCCAGCCATTCCGCGCCGTTCATCGTGCCCTGGTCGCTCATCCCGTTTCCTCCCGCAACTCGCCGCCGGCCCGCGCATGGCGTGCGTCAGTCTAATTACCCGATGCGGCACAGCCCATCAGGCAAATTCCCTGCCGGCAGGGAAGATTTTTGGCGCAATGCCGGTAAGTAGCGGGATTTCCTTGATTTCGTCGCGGATGGCGCGACATCACCAGGGAATTTTCTGGCATCGCGCAGGGAATTGTGATCACCGGGCAGGGAATTTTTGACGCTGCAGCAGGGAATTAAAGGATTTCACGGGGTCGTATCTCAATTAGCAATATTACCAGAATGAAATGGGGTGTAAGTCCGCCGGCGGCAACCCTTCAACGGCAGAAGGCCAGGCAACATTGCGCCAGCAACGCTGCCGATTGCGGCAACGTGACGGATTGCCTTCGGCTCTCCGCCGGGGTTTTCTGCCCGACGCGCTGACGCCGCACCAGAAGCGCGAAGCGATTGAGCGCCGCGAGCGGGGCGACGAGACGCTTGCAGAGATCGGCCGCAGCTACAACATGAGCGGCTGGACGATTTCACGGCTTACTCCCGAATCCTGAACCATCAGGTACCGTTCAGTACGTTCTGATATGTATGGAGCCGTCCTTGGGCGGGTGGGCTCGTTCGGCAGACGATGCAAGGTCGAGAATAGAGGCGGGATTTCAGGAACTTCCTCCCCTCTGATCGGGGAATTTCCATCCTTCACTTCTGCGTTCGACGCTATCTTTGCGGGCCTGCGGAGCGATATCACATTACCGATTTTTCCAAGGGAGCGATGCTCGTCAAGGATGCGGGCCTCGCGAGGAGCAAACGATCTGACAAATGGTACCGGTTGTTGGAGGAAGAGATAGACCTCTGCGCCAGTCCCAGCGCAGGCATCGTCGCAGTTGGCAAAGATGTTTACCAGCATCTGGCGCGACGAAGTTTTCGAAGACCCTTCAAACAGGTACTCCACTACTCCAGCCAAGCGGGGCTTGCACGACGTAGAACGATCGTAGGTCGAGAAGACAGCTTCCAGGCGTTTGGCGGTTCGGTTTTCCTAGAAGATGTGGTCGCCACAGCGGAGGATGTTCTCAAGGCAGCACATGTGCCTTCCGAAATCCGCGACGAAGCCTTGTCGCCACTGGCGAAGAGTGAACTTACCACTTCCGATAAGCGGCTAATCTTCATTTACAAGGTAGCGTTCGAATGCGTTCGTAAGGCCCAGTCGTATCGTTTGTGCGAGGGGGTAGTATAGGATTCAAACGATTGCCTGGCAGGGAGTGGCAGCATAAATGGCACAAACACAAATCGGCACAAAGATCACAACGATTGCCCTTGACCTTCTAAAAACAAATCCGGATGGTATCAGGTACTCAGAGTTAGTAAGACTAATTAGTGAAGCGAACCCGGATTTAAAGATCAACACGATTCACGGAAATGTATGGAACCTCGATGCACGATTTGCAACCAAGGTTTTTAAGCCGTCCCGTGGCCTGTTTCGTCTCACCGAGTTCGGTGACAAAGAAACGGGTGAGCTGAAAGAGGAATTGATTCCGAATATTGACAAGAAAATCAAAGAGGAAGATTTTTATGTGCCTTTTGCGGACTGGTTGGTCAACGATCTAGAAGACTGTACCAAAGCAATCGGACTGGGAGGCAATATTTTTAAGGACAAGTGGGGGACGCCCGATGTCATTGGGAAGCGAGAGTCAAAGTCCAGTGATATTCTTAAAGTCCCAACCGAGATCGTTGCAGCCGAAATTAAACTCGACGTTGCACAGCTTGTAACTGCGTTCGGACAGGCGTGCGCGTACGGGCTTTATAGCCACAAGTCTTATCTCGTAATTCCACAGGAGGCGCCACAAGATGAGATTGCACGTTTAAACTCCTTGTGTCAGGTGTTTGGGATCGGGTTAATTTTATTTGATGCATCGTCGCCGCAGGAACCACGATTTGACATTCGTGTGCGGCCTACGAAACGTGAACCAGATATGTTCTTTGCTAATAAGTATATGCGGCTCATCGAGGATAAGTTGTTTTGACAGTCGAGGCCCCGGGCGCACACCGCTTATGCGGCGATTACCTGATTGCGTGGCCGCGAGCGGCCTACTACATGTAGCGAGAGCGCGCCGTGAGAGCATGGGATGTGTTACGACCTCTTGAAAGATTTTGCCGGACCGGTTGCCACGATCACGGCTGCTGCGGTAGCCGTTTTCGTCACTTTGCGGCTTGGCAGGGGTCAGCTTGCAATTGCGAAACAGCAAGCTGCGACCGCGCAACAGCAGGCAAACACAGCAATCAAAAGGCTCAACTTAGATTTATACGAAAGACGCTTTAACATATATACTGCGGCTCTGGATTTATACCAAGCGGACATGAAAAAAGAATTGCGCGATATAAAGGAAGCAGAATTTAGATTTGTTCAGGGATTTCCGAGACATGTCTGTTCTTATTTCAAAAGGCGGACGGCATATACGAGACATTGGAAAAGATCAAGGATGGTCAAGGCATGATATCAGCCCATGAAGAGGCGAAAGCGGAAGACGAGCACAATTCGGATATAGCAAAACATGCAGCTTACGCCCGAATCGAATTTGAAGAACTCCTTCTCACACTAGAAGCCCAACTCGGCAAATATCTCGATTTCAGAACTATATAACTATTAGGGGCGCGCCAATCGCGCGGAGCGGGCCGCGCGCGGCTATTTTCCAGAACGTCCGTTATCCGTCCCGCGACGCCATCGATTTTCCAGAAGTGACCCTTATGCGACTCCGGTCCCCTGGACAGCCGGCGCGGGCGTCCCGCCCTCCCTCACGCCCCTTCCTTCGCCCGCTCGCGCAGCACGAATTTCTGGATTTTGCCGGTCGAGGTCTTGGGCAGCGGCCCGAAGATCACGTGGCGCGGCGCCTTGAAATGCGCGAGGTGTTCGCGGCAGAAGGCGATGATCTCGGCGGGCTCGGCGGTGGCGCCGTCTTTCAGCGTCACGAAGGCGCAGGGGGTCTCGCCCCATTGCGCGTCGGGGCGGGCGACGACGGCGGCTTCGAGCACGGCGGGGTGGCGGTAGAGCACGTCCTCGACCTCGATCGTCGAGATGTTCTCGCCGCCCGAGATGATGATGTCCTTCGAGCGGTCCTTCACTTCGATATAGCCGTCGGGATGGGCGACGGCGAGGTCGCCCGAATGGAACCAGCCGCCGGCAAAGGCCTCCCCGGTCGCCGCCGGGTTCTTCAGATAGCCCTTCATGACGATATTGCCGCGCATGAAGACTTCGCCCATCGTCAGCGCCGTCGGAGGGCACCGGAGCGAGGCTGTCGGGGTCGGCGACCATCAGGCCCTCGAGCACCGGGTATTGCACGCCCTGGCGCGCTCTGAGCCGGGCCCGCTCCTCGGCCGAGAGCGCGTCCCATTCGTCGTGCCAGGCGCAGATCACCGCCGGGCCATAGACCTCGGTCAGGCCGTAGACATGGGCGATCTTAAAGCCGAGCTTTTCCATGCCGCCGATCACCGCGGCCGGCGGCGCGGCGCCCGCGGTCATCATGTCGACCGGGCGGTCGAGCGGCCGATTGCGGGCGTGGAGCAGCGTGTTCATCACAACCGGCGCGCCGCACAGATGCGTGACGCCGAGCCGCTCGATCGCGTCGTAGATCGCCCCGGCCTCGACCCGGCGCAGACAGACATGGGTCCCGGCGAGCGCGGTCACGGTCCACGGAAAGCACCAGCCGTTGCAATGGAACATCGGCAGCGTCCACAGATAGACCGGGTGCTGCGGCATGCTCCACACCAGGATGTTGCCGAGCGCGTTCAGATAGGCGCCGCGATGGTGGTAGACGACGCCCTTCGGGTTGCCGGTGGTGCCCGAGGTGTAGTTGAGCGAAATCGCGTCCCATTCGTCCGTCGGGGTCAGCTCGGCGAAAGCGGGGTCGCCGGCGGCGAGGAAGGCCTCGTAATCGAGCGCGCCGAGGCGCTCGCCGCCGGGCCCAGCGGGTCGGCGATGTCGATGACCAGCGGCTTCTCGTCGAGCAGGGCCAGGGCGCGGCCGATCACCGGGGAAAATTCGGTGTCGGTGATCAGGATCTTGGCCTCGCCGTGCTTGAGGATGAAGGCGATCGTCTCGGCATCGAGGCGGATGTTGATGCGCGTTGAGCACGGCGCCGGCCATCGGCACGCCGAAATGCGCCTCGAAGGCTTCCGGCACATTGGGCGCCATCAGCGCCACCGTGTCGCCGCGCCCGACCCCGCGCGCCGCCAGCGCCGAGGCCAGGCGGCGGCAGCGCTCAAGGCTCTGATGCCAGGTGTAGCGGCGTGTCGCCATGGATGACCGCGGTGCGCTGCGGATAGACTGCGGCCGTGCGCAGCAGAAACCCGATCGGCGACAGCGGCACGAAATTGGCCTTGTTCTTGTCGAGGCCGGCCTCGTAGGGGCTGGATGCCTGGCTCATCGCGGTTCTGCGCCTCAGCTGGCGGCCGGCGGGCGGCCCTTGGGATGATGCTCGCTTACCGTCGGCAAGCCCAGCCACGCGTGCATGTCTTCCTCGAAGACCGACGAGGTCGGCGGCGGCAAGTTCGCGCCGACGAAGGCGCCGCCGGCGACCCCGCATCCCAGCGGGTTGCGGTCGCTTTCCCAATACAGATTGCTGCCGCAATTCGGGCAGAAATAGAACCGGATGTTGGAGCCGCTATCGGCCCCACGCTCGAAGATTTTGGGTTCGCCCTCGATCCGCACCTGACCCCGCGGCCAGGCCGTGCCGAAATGGAAAGCCGTGCCAGTGCGGCGCTGGCAGGCCTTGCAATGACAGAGGTAGACCCGCTCCGGCTCGCCCGTGGCGATGACCCGGAGCTGGCCGCAATGGCACTCCGCTACCCGTTCCATTTCTCCCTCCCTGGGCGAGCTCCTGGGGCGGATCTTCCTCCGCGATCGTCGAGGTGTCGAGCGGCTTGCACCGTTGATCGATGTCCGGCCAAGGCGCAAAGTGAATGAGGGGCCAGCTAGCGGGAGGGCAGCTTGCGCGCAGAGCGGGTCGAACGCCGGCTCGCGGCCATTCTCGCGGCCGATGTCGCGGGGTACAGCCGGCTGATGGGGCTGGACGAGGCCGGGACCCTGGCGCGCCTCAACGCGCTGCGCCGCGAGCTCATCGATCCGCAAGTCGCCGAGCACAAGGGCCGCATCGTCAAGACCACCGGCGACGGGGTTCTCGTCGAGTTCCCCAGCGTCGTCGAGGCCGTCGCCTGCGCGCTCGCCGTGCAGCAGGGCATGGCGTCGGGCAATGCCGGTATCCCGCAAGACCGGCGGATCGAGTTCCGCATCGGCATCAATTCGGGCGACGTGATCGTCGAGGACGGCGACATCCACGGCGACGGCGTCAATATCGCCGCGCGGCTGGAGGCGCTCGCCGAGCCGGGCATGATCTGCGTCTCGGCGATCGTCCAGAGCCAGGTCGAGGGGCGGCTCGATTGCATCTTCGAGGATACGGGCGAGCAGAGCCTCAAAAACATCGCGCGCCCGGTGCGGGTCTACCGCGTCGGACCGAAAAGCCCCCACCCCAACCCTCCCCCGCTTGCGGGGGAGGGAGTCGGCGCGCATCCCCATTCTAACCCTCCCCCGCAAGCGGGGGAGGGAAGGGTGGGGGCCGAACCACCGCTCGCGCTACCCGACAAGCCGTCGATCGCGGTCCTGCCGTTCCAGAACATGTCGGGCGACCCCGAGCAGGAATATTTCGCCGACGGCATGGTCGAGGAGATCATCACCGCGCTCAGCCGCATCCGCTGGCTCTTCGTCATCGCCCGCAATTCGAGCTTCATCTACAAGGGCCAGAACGTCGACGTGAAGCAGGTCGGCCGCGAATTGGGCGTGCGCTACGTGCTCGAAGGCTCGGTGCGCAAAGGCGGCGGCCGGGTGCGCATCACCGCGCAATTGATCGAGGCCGAAACCGGCGCACATCTCTGGGCCGACCGCTTCGACGGCTTGATCGAAGACGTCTTCGAGCTTCAGGACAAGGTGGCATTCAGCGTGGTCGGGGTCATCGAGTCGACCCTCCAAGCTCGCGGAAATTAAGCGCTCGACCGAACGTCCAACCGCCGACCTCGAACGCCTACGATCTCTACCTGCGGGCTCTGCCCGATTGCCTTTCCTCGAGAGAGCTCCCGAGCGCATCCGCTCTGCTCTCAATCTTCTGGAACGGGCGATAGAGCGCGATCCGAAGTTCGGGCCTGCGCTCGCGCGTGCGGCCGTCTGTCATCACCATCTCGACCACTATGGCGGAGCGGGGGACCACGACGCATATCGCCGTGCCGCGCTCGACTACGCCCGGCGTGCGCTGCAAGCTGCGCCCACCGACCCGGGCACGATCACCAACTGTCGCCTTCATGTTCGGGTACTATGACGAGGATATCGAGCCTGCGATCACGCTGATCGACCGCGCCCTCGCTCTCAATCCGAGCTTCTATCGCGGCTGGAGCTTAAGCGGATGGTTGCGAATGTGGGCGGGTCATTTGGATGTCGCGGTCGAGCATTGGCAGACCGCGATCCGCCTGAGCCCGCTCTATCCGAATGCAACCCACATCTCATGGCATCGGCATCGCAGACTTCCTGGCTGGCCGTTGGGACGAGGCCATCGCCAAATTTCTGACCGCTTTGGGCGAGTTGCCGGGCCAACCCAACATCTACAGGTTTCTCGCGGCGTGCTATGCGCATGCTGGACGGCTCGACGAGGCGCAACAGATCGTTGCGCGAGCTGCGGACCATCACCCCGAACATATTGCCCAACGTCGTGCAGTGGCGAAAACCGGAGCACCGCCAGCTATGGCTGTCGGGTCTGCGTCTCGCAATCGGCTGAGACCAAAGTGGGCGAAGACGACACGCTCTTAGGGGACCACGCATGACCAGTTATGCCGAGATCTATCGCCGCTCGCTGGAACGGCCCGAGGAATTCTGGGCCGAGGCGGCCGAGGCGATCGATTGGGAGAAGCGCTGGGACCGGGTGTTCGACGACAGCCGTCCGCCGTTCTACCGCTGGTTCGCCGGGGCACGGCTCAACACCTGCTGGAACGCGCTCGACCGCCATGTCGCCGCCGGGCGCGGCGAGCGCATCGCCCTCATCTGGGACAGCCCGGTCACCGGGCAGATCCAGCGCTTCACCTATCGCGAGCTGCGCGACCGGGTGGCGCGCTGTGCCGGGATGCTGGCGGGGCTTGGGGTCACGCCCGGCGACCGGGTCCTCATCTACATGCCGATGGTGCCCGAGGCGGCGATCGGGATGCTCGCCTGCGCCCGGATCGGCGCCATTCATTCGGTGGTGTTCGGCGGGTTTGCCGCGCACGAGCTGGCGACCCGCATCGACGACGCGACAGCCCCGCGTCATCCTCTCGGCCTCCTGCGGCATCGAGACGAACCGGGTCATCCCCTATAAGCCGCTGCTCGACGCGGCGATCGCCGAGGCGCGCGCGAAGCCCGAGGCCTGCGTCATCCTGCAGCGGCCGATGTGCCGGGCCGAGCTGGTGCGCGGGCGCGACCATGACTGGCAGGAGCTGGAAGCGGCGGCGCGGCCCGCCGATTGCGTCGCCGGTGGCGGCGACCGACCCGCTCTACATCCTCTATACCTCGGGCACGACCGGCATGCCGAAGGGCGTCGTGCGCGACAATGGCGGGCATGCCGTGGCGCTCCATTGGTCGATGCGCAACATCTATGGGGTGAAGCCCGACGAGGTGTTCTGGACCGCGTCCGATGTCGGCTGGGTGGTCGGCCATTCCTACATCGTCTACGGCCCCTTAATCTATGGCTGCACCTCGGTGATGTATGAGGGAAAGCCGGTCGGCACCCCCGATGCCGGCGCCTTCTGGCGGGTCATCGACCAGCACGATGTGCGCGTCTTCTTCACCGCGCCGACCGCGTTCCGCGCGATCAAGCGCGAAGACCCCGACGGCGTTCTGCTCCGCACCCATGATCTCAGCCGGTTCCGCGCGCTATTCCTCGCCGGCGAACGCGCCGACCCGCCGACCGTGGCATGGGCGGAAGAACAGCTCAAGGTGCCGGTCATCGACCATTGGTGGCAGACCGAGACCGGCTGGCCGATCGGCGCCAATTGCCTCGGGCATCGAAACAGCTGCCGGTCAAGCACGGCTCGTGCACGAAGGCCGCGCCGGGCTGGGATGTGCGGGTGCTGGACGCCGAGGCGGCGGGCGAGGCGCGCGAGCTGAAGCCCGGCGAGATCGGCGCGCTCTCGATCAAACTGCCGCTGCCGCCGGGCGCCTTGCCGACGCTGTGGCAGCAGGACGAGCGCTTTGTCGAATCCTACCTCAGCGCCTATCCCGGCTATTACCAGACCGCCGATGCCGGCTTTATCGACGAGGACGGCTACATCCATGTGATGACCCGGACCGACGACATCATCAATGTCGCCGGGCACCGGCTGTCGACCGGCGGCATGGAGGAGGTCGTGGCGGCGCATCCCGATGTCGCCGAATGCGCGGTGATGGGGGTGGCCGATGCGCTCAAGGGCCAGGTGCCATTGGGGCTCGTCGTCTTGAAGGCCGGGGTCGTGCGGCCGACGGCCGCGATCGAGGACGAGGTGGTGGCGCTGGTGCGCACGCGGATCGGCCCGGTCGCCAGCTTCAAGACCGCGCTCGTCGTCGAGCGCCTGCCCAAGACCCGCTCGGGCAAGATCCTGCGCGGCACGATGCGCCATATCGCCGACGGCGAAGACTACCGCATGCCGGCGACGATCGACGATCCGGCGATTTTGGGCGAGATCGAGGACGCGCTGGCGCGTGCCGGGTATCCGCAGCGCCGCCCGAATTAGAGCGGAGTCCGGTCGGGTTCGATCACCCTTCAGCCGTCATCACCGCCCCCGGACGGACGGCCCTTGCGGACCGTTCCGGGGGTGTCCCGGTGATCCACGTTTTCCTTTCCGTGGATGGCCGGGTCAAACCCGGCCATGACGATGAAGAGGATGATTCGACCAGATCGGATAACGCTCTAAGCGGCGGGAACCCGATCACGCTCGGTAGTTTTCCGGGAACAGCTCGCGCTCCACCAGCTCGATCAGGATATGCACGATTTTTATGTGCAGCTCCTGGACGCGGTCGGCAAAGCGGCCCGCCGGGGTACAGATTTCGATGTCGGCCAAGGTCCCCAAAGCGGAACCGGCGTGACCGGTGAGCGCGATTACCTTGACCCCTTGCGCTGTCGCCCTCTCGGCTGCCGCGACCACGTTGCGGCTGGTCCCGCTGGTGCTGATCGCCAACAGGCAATCGCCGGCGCGGCCATGTGCCTCGATGTAGCGGCTGAACACCTGCTCATAGCCATAATCGTTCGCGACACAACTCAAATGGCTGGGATCGCTGATCGCCGTCGCCGGCAGGGCCTTGCGGTCGAGCCGGTAGCGACCGGACAGCTCTTCGGCGAAATGCATGGCGTCGCACATCGAGCCGCCATTGCCGCAGCTGAACACCCGACCTCCACTGGCGAAAGCCAGGGCAATCAGGCGGCCGGCCTCGCCGATCGCCGCAATGGCGGATCGATTGGCGAGCAAGGCGTCGAGGGCGGAGCGTGCCTCGCGCAGGGTGTCGACGACGACGGCGCTCATCGCGCTTCCGTTCAGGTTTCGACCGGCTCGCTTTCTGCGGCGCCGGTTTCCTCATCGGTCGGCCGGGCCTTCCCGCGCAAGGCTCGGGCGATCGCGGCGTCGAGTTCCTCCATCGTGCACAGGCCGAGCCCGACCGGGTGGCGCGGCTTGATGTTTGTGCTGTTCCAATGGGTGCGCTCGCGCACCGCGGCGATCGTCGGCTTGGTCGTGCCGATCAGCTTGGAGATCTGCGCGTCGGACAATTCGGGGTGGTTGCGCACCAGATAGTTGATCGCATCGGGCTTGTCCTGGCGCTTGGAAATCGGAGTGTAGCGCGGGCCGCGGTGGCGAACGAATTGTTGCGGGATCGCCTGCGGCGCCAGTTTGAGGCGCGCGCCGGGGTCCGTCTGGCAGCGCGCGATCTCCTCGGCCGTGGTCTGGCCGTTGGCGACGGGGTCAAGCCCCTGCATCTGCACGGCAACCTCGCCATCGGCGATTGCCTGCACCTCGAGCGGGTGCAGCCCGCAGAAATCGGCGATCTGTTCGAAGGTCAGAGAGGTGTTTTCGACCAGCCACACGGCGGTCGCTTTTGGCATCAACGGAGCGGGCATGGCAAATTTCCCGATGGAGCCGCGCGAACATGCGGCTTGCGGTGGATATAATGGGCCGCGCCGGCCGAGGGAAGGCGGCAGCGCGGAACAAAGGGGACGGGCATGGACGAGGAGGATCTGGCGCCGCAGCGGCAGCCGCCGAAACTCAAGGATTTGACGCTGATGGGCATCGCCGAGCTCGAGGAGTACATCGCCCGCCTCGACAGCGAGATCGCTCGCGCCAAGGCCGAGATCGCGGCCAAAGAGAAGCAGCGCAGCGGCGCCGAGGCGCTGTTCAAGCGATAAAGATCTCAAGCGTTTTAGGCAAATCTTAAGGTTACCGGCCTTAGCCTGACCTCCGGCCGCTGAGATCAGGCCGCTGACAAACCACTTTCACGCGTTAAGGCCGTCCCTCGGGGGCGGCCTTTCCCGTTGTTGGCGGCGGCGCATCGGCTGATGATCGGGACAGCGATACCGCGGGTGATCTTCTGCCTGCGCGGCGACGCGACCGATCTTGCAAAACGCCATTGGCGATATCATGATATCGATCGGAGGTGATCATGGCTCAGCTGGTCGTCCGCAATATCGAGCAGGACGTAAAGGACCGCCTCCAGCGTCGCGCAAAAAAGCACGGCTGCAGTCTGGAGGAGCTGGTGCGCGACATCCTGCGCGACGCGGCGAAGGACGAGCGCCCGAGCGGCGGTCTCGGCAGCGAAATCGCGGCCCGGTTCAGAGGGCGCGGCTTCAAGGAAGGCGAGATCCCGGAACTGCGCGGTTACACTTTGGAGCCGCCGTCCTTCGAGGATCCGTGATCATTCTCGATACCGATGTCTTGTCGGCCCTGATGCGTGAGCGGCCGGAGCCGGTAATTGAGAAATGGCTTGATCGCCAGCCGCGCGAATCGATCTGGACGACCTCGGTCACTATCCTGGAGATCCGTTTCGGCCTCGCCCTGATGCCTTTGGGGAGGCGGCGAGCCGGGTTACAGCGGGAGTTTGAGGTTGTGGTCGGCGAGGACCTCGAAGGGCGGATCATTCCGTTCGACGACGCCGCCGCCGAGGCAATGGCAGAACTTATGGCCGCACGGCGACAGAGCGGTAGGACCGGCGATCTGACTGACAGCATGATCGCCGGTATCGCGATCGCCCGCCGCGCGACGCTGGCGACGCGGAACACCCGCCATTTCGATGATCTGCCGGTGCCGGTCGTCAACCCCTGGGCCGATTGACGATCGGGCAGTCCCTCCGGTCAGCGCTCGCGGACCAGCGGCAAGCCCTCCTCGCGGCGGATGTCGTTGATGATCTGCAATACCCGCTCGCGATAGGGCCGGTACTGGACGCCGAATTCCTGCACCAGCCGGGTATTGTCGATCAGGTAATTGCCCGACAGCTCCTTGCCGCCCACCTCCTTGTCAAAGGTGATCTTCGCGTCAGGCAGGAATTCGCGCACGATATCGGCAAGCTCGCCCAGGCTGATCGCCTGGCCGCCAGTGTTGTAGATCCAATCCTTCGGCTTGTCGGTCGTGATGACGCGGGCAAAGATCTCGGCGATCTCGTCGACATGGATCGGGCAGCGCATTGCGTCCTTATAGGGGAACGAGACCGGTTTGCCGCGCGCCGGCGTCGTGATGCAGTAGACGTGGTCGACTGACCCCACGATCTTGTCCGGGCCGGTGACATTGGCCGGGCGGATCGCGGTGATCTCCATGCCGTGCTTCTCGCGGTAATCCTGGGCCTGCCACTCGTTGAAGATCTTGTGCATCGCGTATTGCACGTGGCCGTGGCGGAAATCGTTCTCGTCGACGATTCGGTCGCCATAGAATTTCTGTTCGCCCGAGACCGCCAGCGAGCTGGCATAGGCGACCCGGTTGACCCCGGCGAGGCGCGCAGCCTCGAAGCAATTATCCATGCCGAGGATGTTGAGCTTGAAGGCGACGCGCGGCGGGTGTTCGCTGCCGAGGAAATAGGCGAGGTTGATGACCCGCGACGGCTTGGCGCTGGTCATCGCGGCCATGACGTCGTCGAACTGGCTGACATCGCCGCGGGTGACGCGGACCTGCTTGCCGAGATCAGAGTAATCTGCGGTCTGCGGGTTCATATCCATGCAGACGATTTCCTCGCCGCGCTTGGCCAAGCAGCGGAACGAGGCGGCGGCCGATGAACCCGGTGCCGCCGATGATCATGATCGACATGGACGTTCCTCCCCGCTACGACGACGCGAGCACGCCGGAACCCTAGCGCCGGGTGGCAGCCTGCGCAACACGGTCGCGGCGGTCGCTGCTCGGCGCGGCGATATCGGGGTACAACCGAGCGAACCGGCGACATAGACTGCCGGCGTTGAAGGGATCAAAACGCGTTGGCCGGGGGCGCCCGTGGCTAGTGGCACGATTGCCGCGAGTATCCTGTTGCTCTCGGCCGTTCACGCCTTGCCGCGCGTGCGCCGGACGCGCGGCCGCAACCCCTTCGTGCTTCTCACCGCCGGATTTGTGCTGGCGCAGATCGGCATTTCGGCAGCGATCGCCGGCCTGCATCTCCAGTACAATCTTGCGCCCAGCCAGATGGTCAAATATCTCGCCGAGCTGCCGACCGACCGTCCCGTGGTTCTCCTCGTGGGGTCGAGCCTCACCCAATATGGCATCGACCGAGACCTGCTCGCGGCCCGGCTCGCCGCGGCCGGGCATCCCGTCAGCGTTGGCCGGCTTGGTTTCGGCGGTCTGTCGCTTGCCGAGCGGTTCCACTATGTCAAAGAATATTTGGCGGCTGCTGGGCGCCCCCCGAGCCTGGTGCTGTTCGAGATTTCCCGATATTACGATGTCGATCCGCTCCGGCAATTGCAGCAGAACCTCTATGCCGACCAGGAAGTTGCCGGGATGGATTTCGAGACTGCCTGGCTGAACCTGGAATGGGTCTTCGCGTCCTATAATGGCCAGTCGTTCGCCAGCCGCGTCGATCTGGCGAGAGCGGTGATCGGTCATTTCCTGCTGAACGCGGTTCACGCCGGGTTCGTGCCGCATGCCATCAGACAGGCTCAAGTGGTGCCGCAGGCGTTCGACTGGGAACCGCCAAAGCCGGAAGCGCTCGGCGATGCCTATTTTGCCCGCGCTCTGACCGAGGTTACCGACCCACCCGAAGAGGTTTCCGAGACGCCGGTTCCGAGTCCGTGGGTCGCCCACCTTCTCGACAGGGAAATCGACTTGTTCCGGGACCGGGGCGCCACGGCTTTTGGCTTCTTTCAGCCGCCTACGACCTATCGGGAGGAGTATGCCTATGGATCGCGGTTCTGTGCGGCGATGCGGATCTACCCGTGCATTCTCGCCGGCGACCCCAAACTTCTTGCCGACCTCAAACACGACGCCGACTGGTATGACCGGGGCCATCTGATCGACGAAGGCCGCCGCCTCTATACCCTCTGGTTTGCGGACCGCCTCCTCGAAAAGCTGGCGCTGCCGTGAACTTTCTTTCGCTGACGTTTCTCGTATTTCTCCTCACAGTCTATGCCGCCTATTGGAACCTGATCGAAGGTGAGGCACGGAAATATTTTCTCATTGCTGCGAGCTACGTGTTTTACGCGTGGTGGGATTGGCGCTTCTGCGGATTGATGCTGTTCGTCACCGTCAACGCCTATTGGGCGGGACGAATATTGCCGAGGCTGACCCCGCGATGGCGGTTGCGCGTGTTGTGGGCGAGTGTCGGCGTCGATCTCGGCGTGCTGGGGGCCTTCAAATATAGCGGATTTTTCGTAGCCAACGCCTCCGCGGCGCTGTCGGCGCTGGGATTGACCCCGCCAGTAGCGATGCTGTCGATCGTGCTGCCGATCGGCATCAGTTTTTACACGTTCCATGCGATCAGCTACGTGATTGACGTGTATCGCGGCAAAGTGGCGGCCGAGCGCTCGCTCGCCAATGTCGCGCTCTACATCGCCTTTTTCCCGCAGCTTATCGCCGGCCCGATCGTGCGGGCGGCGTTTTTCGTGCCCCAGCTTCGACGGGTGCCGCCGTTTTCGAGCGCAGCGCAAGCGCACGGGGCGTGGCTGATCCTGCGGGGGCTGATCAGCAAGGGGCTGATCGCCGACACGCTGGCGCAGATTTGCGATCCGGTTTTCGCCGATCTCTCCCGGTACAACAATAGCGCGCTGATCACCGCGATCTTCGGCTTTTACGCGCAGATCTATTTCGATTTCGCCGGTTATTCGGACATCGCGATCGGCACGGCGCGGCTGTTCGGCTATCGCATCCCGAAGAATTTCGATTGTCCCTATGCCGCAGCTTCAGTGACGGAGTTCTGGCGGCGCTGGCACATGTCGCTGTCGTTCTGGCTGCGCGACTACGTCTACATCCCGCTCGGCGGCAATCGCGGCTCGCCGCTGGCATTCTACCGCAATTTGATGGCGACAATGCTGCTGGGCGGGCTGTGGCACGGCGCGAGCTGGAATTTTGTCGCCTGGGGCGCGCTGCACGGTCTCGGCCTGTGCGCGCACAAGCTGTGGCTCGAGGTTCGGCCCCGGTTCGCCCGGATCAACTGGGATGGCTGGGCTTGGCGCGGGTTCGCGCTGCTGCTGACGCAGGCATGGGTGCTGTGCGCCTGGGCGTTCTTCCGCTGCGGCAGCTTTGCCGACGCGATCGAGGTACTGAAGGCGATGGCCGGGCTTCGGCATGGCTCGGGACTCGGGCTGCCGAGTGCGCTGATCGGTTGGGTCATCGCCGTGATTGGCGCCGACCATCTGTTGCGACGGGCGCCGTACCGCATGAGGCCCGTCTTCGCCTCTGGTCGCTCGATCTTCTGGATCGGGATCGGCGCGCTCGCAGCGGCGGCGCTGACTCTGATGCCGCTGGTCGAGAAGCCGTTCATCTACTTCCAATTCTAGCGGCAGGCCGGCGATGCCAGCTATGCCGGCGGCCGCTCCAAGAGGGCGCGATCCCATTTCGCGAGGTCGGCCGCCGCGGCGTAGGTAGTCTCCAGGAAATCGAGCAGAAATTGGCGCGGGCGCGGGGCCTCGCGCACCGCGTCGTAGGGCAGGATGAACTCGCCCACATCCTTGGCATAGAACGCGCCGGGCGTGACCGCGGCCGCCGCAAACCCGGCCGGCTGCGGGTAGGCGTATGAGTAGAAGGCCGGGCGGCCAAACCCGCCATTGCCCGGCCAGAACCCGCAGCTGCTGACCTCGTGCGAATAGGCTTCGCGGTTGACGACATCGGGGATGTTCGGGTTCTTCGGCGGGGGCGGGGCGCGCCGTCCGGAAAAGCGGGTGACCGCGAGATCAAAGCTGCCCCAGAAGAAATGCACCGGGCTTGCCTTGCCGAGAAAGCGCCCGCGGAAAACCGCGAACACCTGATCGATCTGGGCGAGGGCGCGCCAGAACCGGTTGACCCGCTCGGCGTCGTAGGCGGCATGGATGCGGTCCTGGTCGAACGCAATCGGGTCGGCGATCTCCACCGGCATCGGTCCAGATCGGGACCTCCAGCCCGAGCGCGCGCAGCCGGCCCATGACCTCAGCGTAGAAATCGGCGACCGAGCACGGGACGAGCGGAAGGCTGTCGCGTCTGCCGTCGCTGACGGCGATGCGCAGCTGATGGTCGATGAAATCGAAATCGATCTGGAAAATGCGCTCGCCATGGGGCATCGGCGAGGTGGTAAGCCCCCGCGCGGTCAAATACAGCGGCACCTGCCACCAATGGTTCGCCATCGGCGCCTGCGCCAGGCGGATCTTCCCGACGATCTGGGTCCACATGTGCAGTGTGGCGCAGCTGTCCTGCCACGCATCGTAATCGAGCGCGGGCCAGCCGGCTTCGTTCGATTGCATCGGCCCCTCCCGATCAGCCGAGCAACAGGTAGATACCGAACCCGGCAAGACCCAAAAGCAGCACCGTCGAAAAGACCAGCTCGGTGCGGACGCTGTCGGAGGCATGCGTTTCGGCATCGTCGAGCAGCCGCGCAGTGCGGACAAAGCGGAAGGTTGCGAGCGCGATCAGCGCAGCGCCGCCGACGATCAGCGCAATGCCCTCATTCCGGCCCGCCGGTCCCGAGATTCTCTCGATCGGCACCGGAAGCGCCGTTTTGTCGGAGGTCATGCTGGCGAGCGAGCGCATGAAAAGATTGAATTTCTCGACGACAAAACCGAAGGCGATCACGGCGATCCCGGTGCGCATCCAGGCGAGATACGTCCGCTCATTGGCGGCATGGTCGCTGTAGCCGCGGATCACGAGCGGTCTCCTTCTGCGTTACGCGGCTCGCCCCGTCAGACCCCGTGCGCAAAATCGCGAAAAATCGGGTCGACCACTCTAAGACGATGTGGCGTTGGGTCGCGCTTCGGGACGGATGCGGATGATCACGTCGACCCGGCGGATTTCGGCGCCGGCGGGCGGCGGCGGCAGATTGCCGACCGAGACCAGCTCGCTCGGAATATCCTGCAGCATACCGCTCGAACTCGCAGAAGAAATGATGGTGGTCGTCGATGTTGGTGTCGAAATAGGAGCGGCCGGAATCGACCACGACCTCGCGCAGGATTCCGCATTGGATGAACTGGTGCAGCGTGTTGTAGATGGTCGCCAGCGATACCGGAATCGCCGCCGCCAGCGCCTCGCTATGTAATTGCTCGGCGGTCACGTGGCGGTTGCCGTTTTCGAGCAGCAGCCGGGCCAGGGCCAGGCGCTGGCGCGTCGGGCGCAGCCCCGCCGCGCGCAAACGCTCAAGAGAGGTGGTTGGGGTCGAAACGATCTTCATGTCATCCGATATAGGCAAATAGCGGCAAAAAGACAATGCTATCAAGGTCAATTGCGCGATATTGCGGTATCCGTCCCCGCCGCGGCGAAAGTCCGGTCAGCCGCCGTTGGCTGATAAGCCGGGAAGCGCCGCTCCGCAGAGATCAAGCGAGGTCGAAGCGATCGAGGTTCATCACCTTGGTCCAGGCGGCCACGAAGTCGCGCACAAACTTCTCCTGCGAGTCCGCGCACGCGTAAACTTCTGCGAGGGCCCGGAGCTGGGAGTGCGAACCGAAGATCAGGTCGACACGGGTGGCAGTCCACTTGACCTCGTTCGTTTTCCGGTCGCGCCCCTCGTATACGCCATCCGAGCCGACCGCGGGCTGCCACTCTGTGCTCATGTCGAGCAGGTTGACGAAGAAATCGTTCGTCAGCGTCTCGGGCCGCTTGGTGAGGACGCCGTGCGCCGATTTCCCGGCATTTGCGCCCGAGGACGCGCAGGCCGCCGACGAGGACCGTCATCTCAGGCGCCGTCAGCGTCAGCAATTGCGCCCGATCCACCAACAGCGCCTCGGCGGACAGGAGTTGCTCGCCGCGGCGATAGTTGCGGAACCCGTCAGCGGTCGGTTCGAGCGGCGCGAAAGAGTCGACATCGGTCTGCTCTTGCGAGGCGTCCATGCGCCCGGGCGTGAAGGGGACTGTCAAATCGTGCCCGGCGCCCTTCGCGGCTTTCTCGATCGCCGCGCAGCCGCCGAGAACGATCAGGTCGGCAAGCGAGACCTTTTTCCCGCCCGAATGCGACGCGTTGAAGTCCTGTTGAATCACCGTCAGCGTTTGCAGCACCTTCGCCAGCTGAGCCGGCTGGTTGACCTCCCAGTCCCGTTGCGGCGCAAGGCGAATGCGCGCGCCGTTCGCCCCGCCGCGCTTGTCAGAGCCGCGGAACGTCGACGCCGACGCCCAAGCCGTCGCGATCAGTTCGGCAACGGAGAGGCCAGACGCGAGGATTTGCGCCCTCAGAGCAGCAATGTCCTCTTCCCCGATCGGCGGATGATCCACAGCGGGGATCGGGTCCTGCCACGGCAGCGGCTCCTTCGGGACGAGCGGGCCGAGATAGCGCACGATCGGGCCCATGTCGCGGTGCGTCAGCTTGAACCACGCCCGGGCAAACGCGTCTGCGAACTGATCCGGATGCTCGTAGAAGCGCCGCGAGATCTTTTCGTAGGCAGGGTCGAAGCGCAGCGAGAGGTCGGTGACCAGCATGGTCGGCACGTGCCGCTTCGACGAATCGTAAGCGTCCGGAATCGTTGCAGCGCCGCCTTTCGCCTTAAACTGATACGCGCCGGCCGGGCTCTTCGTCAGCTCCCATTCGTTGTTGAACAGGCTCTCGAAGAAGTGATTGCTCCACGTCGTCGGCGTCTGCGACCAGGTGACCTCCGGGCCGCCCGTGATCGCGTCAGCTCCTTTGCCGGTGCCGAACCTGCTGTTCCAGCCGAGGCCCTGTTCCTCGATGGGAGCGGCTTCCGGCGCCGGGCCCACCAGTGACGGGTCGCCCGCGCCGTGGGTCTTGCCGAGGGTGTGACCGCCGGCAATCAGCGCGACCGTCTCTTCGTCGTTCATCGCCATGCGGCGGAAAGTTTCGCGAATATCCCGGGCCGCCGCGAGCGGATCCGGGTTGCCGTTCGGCCCCTCCGGATTGACGTAGATAAGACCCATTTGCACGGCGGCGAGAGGATTTTGAAGCTCACGGTCGCCGGTGTACCGCTCGTCCGCCAGCCACTTGCCTTCGGGACCCCAGTAGATGGAGTCATCGGGCTCCCAGACGTCGGCGCGCCCGCCGCCAAAACCGAACGTCTTGAAGCCCATCGACTCGAGAGCGATGTTGCCGGCGAGAATCATCAAATCCGCCCAGGAGATTTTCCGGCCGTATTTCTGCTTGATCGGCCACAGCAGCCGGCGCGCCTTGTCGAGGTTCGCGTTGTCGGGCCAACTGTTGACCGGCGCAAAGCGCTGCTGGCCGGCTCCGGCGCCGCCGCGGCCGTCGCCGATGCGGTAGGTGCCTGCGAGGTGCCACGCCATCCGAATGAACAGCCCCCCGTAGTGGCCAAAGTCGGCCGGCCACCAATCCTGCGAGTTCGTCATCAAGGCATGCAGGTCCTTGATCACGGCGTTCAGGTCGAGGCTGTTGAATTCCGTGGTGTAGTCGAATGCCTCGCCCATCGGATTGGAAAGGGTGGAGTGCTGGTGAAGCACTTGGAGGTCGAGCCGGTTGGGCCACCAGTCACGGTTTGTGGGTCCGCGGGTTCCGCCCGCGAACGGGCACTTGCTTTCACTTGCCATGTTTCTCTCCGATCGTGCTCCGCTCTGCTCTACGTCAAGGATCAAGCAACGTCGCGCCCGAGGCGGACCGTAGCGATGACGCTGACTGGATCAGAGCCTATGCCGCGCTGCGCCAGCCACGCTGTCGGGACCCCAGCAGGGTCCGCACAGCATGATGGCATTGACATAGGTCAGCCGCGTGACCGGTTCAATAGATTAGAGCCATTCTAACTAGCAAAGTTGTCGCAGCCTGGTCATCCGCGGCCGGCGGCCTGGGAATGCGGAGAGTGTGATCGGAGGAAGCCGCGGGTCGTTGAGCCAGGCGCCCAAAAAAACCGCCGCCTCCACCCGGGCAGGGGCAGAGACGGCGGGGTTGGTGTTGCCGGGCGCAGCGCGCGCTGCGTCCGGCAGGTGGCTGATGCTTACAGGTTGGCCTGGAAGTCGGAGTAGTTGCGGACCTTCTTGTAGATCTGCAACCGGTTGCGCTGGCTGTCGGCGACGATCACCGAGTCGCTCTCCGGGTCGAACTCGACCTGGGTCGGGAAGCAGAACCGCCATTGCGGCTCAAGGCTCTTCACCCGGCGCCGGGCCTTCATCATGTCCGGATTGGCGTCGATGCTCTGCTGGCCCCACTTGGACAGAACGTGCGCATCGCCGATCAGCGTGGTGATCGGGCCACCGTCGGGATCGAAGACGCAGACCCGGTGGTTGCCCCAATCGCACACATAGATGTCGCCGTCGCTGTCGACGGCGACATCGGTCGGATGGTTGAACTGATCGGTCCGCGGGTGGCCGGCCTTCTCGCTCACACCCGAGATGTAGGGCCCGAAGATCGTCACCTCATAGGCGCCTTCCGGCTTTTCGATCTTGCCGAAGCTGCCGATGGTCATCAAGGCATTTGCCCTGGGAGGACAGTTTCTGGACCCGGTGGTTGTTCCAATCGGCGACCCAGATGTGGCCGTCCTTGTCGAGGGTAACGCCCCAGGGCTGGTCGAACTCGCCAGGGCCTTTGCCGGGCCCGCCGCATTTGCCGACGAACTTGCCGTCGGGACTGAACACCTGCAGCCGGTTGTTGCCGCTGTCGGCGACGATCAGATTGCCGTTCTTCTCGACGGCAAGACCCGCCGGACGCATCAGCTCGCCATCACCGCTGCCGGTCTTGCCGAATTTGGTGATGAACTTCCCGCCGGTATCGAACACGGAAATCGTGTTGGTCCATTCGTCCGAGCAATAGACGCGGTCCCGTCCCTCGTCGACCGCGACGCCGAACGGCCAGGTCGAATGGCCATCGCCTTCGCCGTATTCGTAGAAGTCGTGGAGCAATTCCTCTTCGCCGGGGCCGCCGAGCTGCACCTTGTTGGCGTGCATCCCGAAATTGTTCTCGTTGCCCCGATTGGTCGTGTAGATGACGCCGCTTTTGCCGAGGCACATGCCTTGGATGTAATTGAAGCCAGTACCCCGCGCTGCGCCCCGCCCGACGGCGTGGCTCCAGTCGAAGACCCGTCCGCGTGCGACCGTTGTCAGCGGCATAGTTTCCTCCTATTCGATACGCGACCTTCCCAGTCGGGAAGGCATTGTGTCTGCTTGCCTTCGTCCGGGCCCCTTGCCGCCGCCACCCCCTCCCGATCGCGGGGAGGGGTGGCAGCAGGCGGAGGAGTACGCTGCCTGTGATCTTCCTCTAGTTGAGGAAGGCCGGCTTTTCGAACGTGCCGTTGACGATCGGCTTCGGGTTCAGCTTCAGCCACTTGTCGAGGATCGTCGAATAGACGCTGCGGAAATCCATGTTCGGGTCGAGATCGCCCTGAACCAGGTGTTCCGCCTTCATCGACGGCATCTCGCCATAGTGCCCGCCCTTGACCTTCTCGCCGATCACGAAGGCGACGCCGCCGGCGCCATGATCGGTTCCCGAGCCGTTGTCGTGGACGCGACGGCCGAACTCGGAGAACAGCAGCATGATCACGTTGTCGGACTTCTTGTGCTCGCGCAGATCGGCGAAGAACGCCTCGATGCCCTGGGTGACGGCGCTCCACAGATTGCCGTGGCCGGGGTTCTGGCCGGCATGCGTGTCAAACGTGCTGTGGTCGCAATAGAAGATCCGGCTGCCGATCTCGCCGATGTGCACCTGCGCGATGCCCTTCAATTTGCGGGCGATCGGGCTGTTCGGGTACTGCACCGTCGAGGAATACTTCTCCGGCACGACCTTGATGATGTCTTCGCCCTTCAGCGAGTTCGATTGCCGTCTCGCTGAGGTAATCCATCACCGGGCCGCGGCCGATCGCCGGGCTGTACATCTTGGCAAAGCGATCGAGCACGTGGGCCCGCTCGTTGCCCTGCACCTGCGGCAGGAAGCCGTAGCGCTCCAAGGGGCCGGCGACACAGGCGACCGGGACGCCGGGGGCAACCAGCGATCGCGGCAGGCTTGGTCCCATGCTGACGACCTGGACGACGTTTTCCTTCTTGGGATCGAATTCGCGCGCGACGCGGCCGAGCCACCCTTCGGTGCCGACCTTTTCCGGCTCGCAGGTATGCCAGATGTCCATCGCCCGGAAGTGCGAGCGCGGCGAATCCTTGAAGCCGACGCCGTGCAGTACGGCGAGCTTCTTGTCATCCCAGAACTTCTTCATCGGCGCCATGTAATTCGGGATGGCGTAGTCCTTGTCGATGTGAATCATGCTGCTATCGGGGAGACCGACCGCCGGCCGGTTGTCACGATACAGCGGGTTGTTGTACGGGATCATCGTGTTGATGTAGTCGTTGCCGCCAGTGAGCTGCAAGACCACGACGCACGGGTCATTGGCTGCCATAACGCATTTCCTCCTTCTTTGACTGGTCGAACGAACCTCGATACTTAAGCGAACTGATATTCCCTGGTGGCGACGATCAGCTGCAGCATTTGCGCGACATGCTGATCGGCGGCATGCGAACCGCGGCTGCCCCACGAAATCTGGCCCCACTCATTGGCCTGCGAGAGCAGCTGCTTCTTGGTGTCGGTTTCGACCTCGAGCGGGCCCAAGCAGGTCGAGGCAGCCGTCGACCAGCTGATCGGGGCTGAGCGAGCCTCTGGCCTTCAGGCGGTCGACGATGCTGCGCACGCCCGGGCGCCGAGGTGTTGCCGATCTTTTCCGCCATGAAGTTGATGCGGGCCATCAAGGAGCCGCTGTTGATCCACTCCTTGCCGGTGTGCCAGCCCTCGACCGACGGCGGGTTGAGGAGGTCCTGGCCCATATAGGCGGTGTTCATCGACAACTCGCCATAGCCCGGCATCGGCAGCTCGTGGCCGCCGACCAGGCGCAGCGTGCTGACGACGACCTCGGCCGGCGACTTGACGTGCTGGAAGCGGGCGTTCTTGAAGAAGTCCGAGTTGAACAGCACGCGCAGCACGGCGGTCATGTCGAACTTCGAGTCGCGGAACGTCTCCACCAAGGTGTCGATCGCCTTCTGGTCGCGCGGCGACTCGATCGGCCAGGCCGGCACCTGCGGCTCGTCGGCGACGAAGAAGTTGTACAGATGCCGGCAGATGAATTTGCCGCACGCCGGCTGCTGCACGATGATGTCGAGGATGTCCTCGCCGTTGAAATGGCCCTTGTAGCCGAGGAATTCCTTCTCGCCGTCGTCATGATCTTCCGGGCGATACTCGAACTTCCAGGGGAAGCGGCCATAGGGCGCGCGCGGGATCTTGGTCTCGAAGGTCCAGCCGGTGAAGGCGCGCGAGCATTCGCGGACGTCCGTCTCGGTGTAGTTGCCGGCGCCGAGGCTGAACAGTTCGAGCAGCTCGCGGCCCCAGTTCTCGTTGACCGCGGTGCCGTGGTTCTGCTGGTTGTCGAGCCAGAAGATCATCGTCGGGTTTTTCGCGATGATCGACAAGCAGCTCGCGGTAGTTGCCCATGCCGTGTTCGCGGAACAGCTCGATCTGTTCCAACAGCTGGTCGTAATTGTCGACCTTGGAATTGCCGGTGGCGAACACATGGTGCCAGAACAGCGCCATCTTCTCTTCGAGCGGCCGCTTGGTGTTGACCAGATAATACAGCCAGTTGACGTTGCCCATCGGCGGCTGCCCGCCCGGCAGCAGCGACGCCGGCTGATAGCGCAGCAGCGTGTAGGCATCGACCGGCGGCTGCGTCTCGGGATTCAGCAATTCCTCGACCGTCGCCTCGTAGCCCTTGGCGGCGCGCGCCTCGAGCTCGTCGCGGCCTGCGCCAAAGCCGGCCCGCCGCATCAGATGCGCCATCAGAGCGATGTCTTCTTGGTATGCCATCCCGAGGTCTCCTTCTTGCTCAGTGCAGAGTTGCCGTCGAATTACCAATTGCGGAGCACGATGACTGCGAGCGACCGTCGCGGGCAACGCCCCACGATCTCGCCGGCAGCCTCCGCGATCACCGTTTCGGTCTTGAAATTGCTCGAATACGCCATCCGTCCCTCGATATTCTTGGAACGGGCGGTCGCGGAACCGCGGCCGGGCCGATACGATGCGCTGGTATAGATTGAGGCAGGGAGCGAGTCAACAGATAAGAAAAATTCCAAACTGGAAAAATCGATTGCCCGTCACCGATCAGCGGTTGCCCGGATGCACGCGGACGATGACCTCGACCCGCCCGATCTCGGTCCCCGAGGGCGGCAGAGGAAGTCCGATGACCGTCAGATCCTCGGCCGCGATGTCCTGCAACAGCCCGATCGCCTCGCAGAAGAAATGATGGTGATCGGCGATGTTGGTGTCGAAATAGGACCGCCCCGGCTCGACCACGACCTCGCGCAGCAGCCCGGCCTCGGTGAATTGGTGGAGCGTGTTGTAGACCGTGGCGAGCGAGACCGGGATCGCCGCGGCGAGCGCTTCGCCGTGCAGTTGCTCGGCGGTGACGTGCCGCTTCCCCCTGTCGAACAACAGCCGCGTCAAGGCCAGGCGCTGCCGCGTCGGCCGCAGCCCCACGGAACGCAGGTGCTCGATCACCGCGGAGGTCGACTGTGACGGTTCCATGACCAGATCATACGGGGCGCCCGCGTAAAAATAAAGCACGCTGAAACGGCGGCGGCTCAATCGCCGGTTTGCAGGCGCTCGACCAGCTGCTTGACGCTCGGCACATAGCCCTTCGCGTAAAACGGGTCGGAGGCAAAGCGATAGGCGTTGCGGCCGGCGAACATCAGCTGGAATTCGACATCGTCGGAGTGGCGGATCGCCTGCAGCGTCTTCTGGATGCAGAAGCTGCGCGGATCCACCCGTTTGCCGGTCGTGGCGTTCTCGTTCTGCGCCCAGTTGGAGAACTGGCAGGCGCTGAGGCAGCCCATGCAGTTGATCTGGTCGGTGCGGATGTCGAGCGCCTTCTGCCGGGGTGACGAAGATCAGCGTCGAATCCGGCGTGCGCAACGCCTCGGTGAAGCCGTCCGCGACCCAACGCTCGCGCCGATCGGCGATCGTGCGCGGTCAGGTAGACGATGCGGCTGCGCGCGCCGACGCCGAACGGCGCGACATGCTCGCCGACCGGCTCGACGGTGAAGGCGACCTGGCGCTCGGAACGCTCCTGCAGCTCTTTGAGAAAATCGTTGTGTACCGCGGAGGAGTAGAACCCGGTCGGGCTGAACCGGTTGAGCAGCACGTCGCCCTCGCGCAGGGTCATCAGCTTGCGCTTCCAGGCGTCGGAGATCGGGCTTTCCTGGGTCAACAGCGGCCGCGTCCCGAACTGGAAGGCGACCGGACCGAGCTCGGGGTTGCCGATCCAGTCGGCCCATTCGCGCAGGTACCACACCCCGCCGGCCATGAAGATCGGCGTCTCCGCGAGGCCGAATTCGGTCATCAGGTTGCGCAGCTCGCGAACCCGCGGACAGGGCCGGCTCCGGCCGCTCCGGGTCCTCGCTGTTGGTGATGCCGTTATGGCCGCCGGCCAGCCACGGATCCTCGTAGACGACGCCGCCGAGCCAGTCGCAGAATTTGTGGTAGGCGCGCTTCCACAAGGCGCGGAAGGCGCGGGCGGAGGACACGATCGGGTAGTAATAGACCCCGTAGCGGGCCGAGATCTCGGCGATCCGGTACGGCATGCCGGCGCCGCAGGTGACGCCATGGATCAATCCGCGCGCCCCTTCGAGGACGCCGTGCAGCACCCGCTCGGCCGCCGCCATCTCCCACAGCACGTTCATGTGGATCGCGGCCTTCGCCGTTCGAGCGCTCATGGGCGACGCGCGCCTGCTGAATGCCGCCGGCGATCGCGTAGGCGACCAGCTCCTCGTGGCGTTCGCGCCGGGTCCGGCCGAAATAAAGCTGCGGGATCGGCTCGCCCGCCTCGTTGTAGCTGTCGGCGTTGACGCCCGGAGAAGGTGCCGACCGCGCCCGAGGCGGCCCAGGCGCCGGAACTCTCGCCGTTCGAGATCGAAATGCCCTTGCCGCCTTCGACCAGCGGCAGCACCTCGCGGCCGGAAATCACGATCGGATTGAGCGGTTTCACCGCATCGCTCCCTGCCGCGCCAAGGCCGGGCTGTGACCCGCGCTCACGTTGCAGATTATATCGGGAGCGTCGGAAAAAACGGAAGTCACCCCCCAATCGAACAAGAGACGCGCGCGCGCCGGGTCGTTGACGGTGTAGGCGGCGAGCCCGTATCCGGCGGCCCGGATCGCGGCGATGCGAGGCGCGCCGCAAGCGGCGATGATCGGCGCCGATCATCGCGCAGCCGAGCCGCAGCGCCATCTCTGCCCAGCCGCGCGGGATGAAACGAAACAGCACGCCGCGCGGGATCTGCGGGGCAAGATCGCGAAGCGCGGCCAGCGCGGACGGCAGAAAACTCGAGACCAGCACCGCGGGGGCGCGGCCGCGCAGGCGCTCGACGGCGGTCGCGACCGCGGCGGCGGTCGCAGTATTCGCGGCCCCGATCGGACTTGATCTCGACATTGGCGCCGAGGCCCAGCTCGGAGGCCAGCAACAAAGCCTCATCCAAGGTCGGCACCCTCTCGTCGGCAAAGCTCGGGTCGAACCAGCTCCCGGCATCCAATTCCCGAATCGCCGCCAATGACTGGGCCGAAACCAACCCGCTGCCGTTGGTCGTGCGGTCGAGCCGCGGATCGTGGCACAGCACGAGCGCGCCGTCACCGGTCAGCCGCACGTCGAATTCGACCCAAGCACAGCCGAGCGCCTTGGCGCGCCGCAACCCGGCCAGCGTGTTTTCCGGCGCGTACGCCGCCGCGCCGCGATGGCCGATCACTGGCGGGAGCGGCGGAGGCAGTGCGCCTCGAGACGCGCTCCGGGCGCTCCTCAGGATGAGAACTCGGTGGCCAAAACTCCTCATCCTGAGGAGTCGCGAAGCGGCCGTCTCGAAGGACGCATGACCGCCCGACTGGCCGCAGATCCGGTCAGACCGCTGCCTGCGCCGGTTCCGGCTGGCGCCGCGCCGTGCCCAGATCCTCGCCGGTCTGCTGGTCGACCTGGCGCATGCTGAGCTTGACCTTGCCGCGGTCGTCGAAGCCGAGAACCTTGACCTTGACCGTATCGCCCATCTTGACCACATCGGCCACCTTGCCGACGCGCTGCTGCGCCAACTCGCTGATATGAACGAGCCCGTCCTTCGCGCCGAGGAAATTCACAAAGGCGCCGAAATCGACGACCTTGACGACCTTGCCGTTGTAGATCGCGCCCAGCTCCGGCTCGGCGACGATGCCGCGAATCCAGTCGATCGCCGCCTTTGCCGCATTGCCGTCGACCGCGGCCACCTTGATGGTGCCGTCATCGGCGATGTCGACCTTGGCGCCGGTCGTCTCGGTGATCTCGCGGATCACCTTGCCGCCGGAGCCGATGACCTCGCGGATCTTGTCCTTGGGGATCGAAATCGTGGTGATCCGCGGCGCGTTCTCGCTGACCTCCTCGCGCGCGCCGGTCAGCGCCTTGGCCATCTCGCCGAGGATGTGGGTGCGGCCGTCCCGCGCCTGCGCCAGCGCGACCCGCATGATCTCCTCGGTGATCGAGGTGATCTTGATGTCCATCTGCAGCGCGGTGACCCCGCGCTCGGTGCCGGCCACCTTGAAGTCCATGTCGCCGAGATGGTCCTCGTCGCCGAGGATGTCGGACAAGACGGCAAAGCCGTCCGGCTCCTTGATCAGCCCCATCGCGATGCCGGCGACCGGGCTGGCCAGCGGCACCCCGGCATCCATCAGCGCGAGCGAGGCGCCGCACACCGAGGCCATCGACGACGAGCCGTTCGACTCGGTGATCTCGGAGACGACGCGGATCGTGTAGGGAAAGCTCTCCTTGGACGGCAGCAATGGGCGCACCGCGCGCCAGGCGAGCTTGCCGTGACCGATCTCGCGCCGCCCGGGCGAGCCCATCCGGCCCGCTTCGCCGGTCGAATAGGGCGGGAAATTGTAATGCAGCATGAAGTTTTCGCGATACTCGCCCTCGAGCGCATCGATGATCTGCTCGTCCTGGCCGGTGCCGAGCGTGGCGACGACGATGGCCTGCGTCTCGCCGCGGGTGAACAAGGCCGAGCCATGCGCCCGCGGCAAGAGCCCGACCTGGCATTCGATCGGCCGCACCGTCTTGGTGTCGCGGCCGTCGATCCGCGTCCCGTCGCGCAGGATGGCGCCGCGCACGATCTCCTTCTCGATGTCCTTGAACAGCTTGAGCGCGAGGGCTCGCTCGTCCTCGTTCTCGAACAGGCCCGCCGCGTCCGCCTTGGCGGCGTCGAGCCGGTTGCTGCGCTCCTGCTTGCCGCGCTCGCGATAGGCGGCATCGATATGCGGGCCGACCGCCTCGCGCAACCGCGCTTCGATCGCGGCCTTGTTCGCCGGCGGCGTGCCGATGTTCCACGGTTCCTTGGCGCAGGTCTCGGCCAGATCGATGATCGCGTCGATCACCGGCTGGAAGCTCTTATGACCGAAGGTCACCGCGCCGAGCATGATTTCTTCGGACAGCTCTCTGGCTTCCGACTCGACCATCAGCACGCCCTCGCTGGTGCCGGCGACGATCAGGTCGAGTTGCGAGCGCGGCAGCCGGTCGAGCGTCGGGTTCAGCACGTACTCCCCATCGATATAGCCGACCCGGCAGCCGCCGATCGGCCCGAGAAACGGGATCCCCGACAAGGTCAGCGCCGCCGAGCTGCCGACCAACGCGACGATGTCGGGGTCGTTCTCCAGATCGTGGCTCAACACCGTGCAGATGATCTGCGTTTCGTTGAGGAAGCCGGGAACGAACAGCGGCCGGATCGGCCGGTCGATCAGCCGCGAGGTCAGCGTCTCCTTTTCCGAAGGCCGGCCCTCGCGCTTAAAAAAACCGCCGGGGATCTTGCCGGCGGCGAAGGTTTTTTCCTGGTAATTGACCGTGAGCGGAAAGAAATCCTGCCCCGGCCGGGCCGATTTCGATGCGACGGCGGTGCACAACACCGTCGTCTCGCCATAGGTGGCGAGCACCGCGCCGTCAGCCTGGCGGGCAATCCTGCCGCTCTCGAGCACGAGGCGGCGTCCGCCCCACATCAACTCCTTACGGTAAACCTGAAACATCCCTCTTCATCCTTCCAAACAGACCGACAGCGCCGCCGGAGGCCATCCCCCGGCGCGCTGTCCGCGCGACGACCGGTCGCGATATCGCGTTGACGCCATATCCCCACGCATATGGCAATTCTTGCGCCGGCCGCAATCCGGCCGGCGATTTGCGACGGGGAGCGTGACCGCGATCAACGAGAAGTCAACGCCGCAGGCCGAGGCGGCCGATCACGGTCGTGTAGCGGTCGGCATCCGCGCGCTTCAAGTAATCGAGCAACCGGCGACGCAGTCCGACCATGACCAGGAGCCCGCGCCGGGAATGGAAGTCCTTCTTGTGGGTGGCGAGGTGGTCGGTCAGGTTGCGGATGCGCTCCGACAGGATCGCGACCTGCACCTCGGGCGAGCCGGTATCGCCCGGCTTGACGGCATATTCGCCGATGAGCGTCTGCTTGCGCTCGGCAGTGATCGACATCGGGTTCGTCCCTTCAGCGATTGATGATGCGCACCGGCCGAAGCGCGCCATCCTCGATCCGCGCCAGGGCGACAACCAGCCGGTCGAGCCGCGCGCCGACGATCGTGCCGTCGGGCGATGTCGTCGAGGCGCGCTCCCTCGCGCGCGTCGAGCGGCCGCACCCGCTGGCCGTGACGCAATCGAGCCGCTTCGTCTGCCGTCAAGGCGAGGGCCGGGATGTCGTCCAGCGCCGTCTCGATCGGCAACAGATGCTCGGAAGCGGCCAGACTATGCCCAAGGGCCACCGCCGAATCCAGCGAAATCGCTTGGCTTTCGGTAAAGCGGCCGACGGCGAGCCGGCGCAGCTCGGCGATATGGCCGAGCGTTCCGAGCGCCGTCGCCAGATCGCGGGCGAGGGCGCGGATATAGGTGCCGGCGCCGACCACCGCCTCGAAATCGGCGTGGTCGGGGTCGGGCACCGCGATGAGGCGCAGCTCGGCGATCTCGACCGGGCGGGCGGCCAGATCGGGCGGCTTGCCGGCGCGGGCCAGCGCATAGGCGCGGCGGCCGCCAAGCTGGATCGCCGAGTAGGCCGGCGGCCGCTGCAGGATCGTGCCGCTGAACGCCGGGAGCGCCGCCGCGATCGCGGCCGCGATCCGGCCGCGCCGCGGTCTCGGCGGTGACCGCGCCCTCCCGGTCGTCGGTGTCGCGGGCCTCGCCCCAGCGGATGCGAAAGCGGTAGCGCTTCCTGCCGGCGGCGACGAAGCGGACTGTCTTGGTCGCTTCGCCCAAGGCCAGCGGCAAGATTCCGGTCGCGAGCGGGTCGAGGGTGCCGGCATGCCCGACCTTTGCCCCGCTGCTGCGCCGCACCAGCGCGACCGCCCGCGCCGAGCTGATGCCATAGGGCTTGTCGATGACGAGCCAGCCATGCGCCCGAACTGCAATCTCGCGCACTCAAGCCTCGCTCCACTCCGCGAGGGCTAAAGAGAGCTGTACACAAATAATGTCCATCCCGGCGCAGGCCGGGACCCATGGCAGCTGGGCACCGGCGTTCGCCGGTGTGGACTGAGGGAGTGCCGCAGAAGCTGGTCGTGACGCTCGGCATGTTATCGGATCATGGTCCGGCGGCGCGTGGAGATCGCGCTCGACCTCGGGGCGGGCCGAGCAGCGCCGCGATCCGCGCGGCATTGTCGAAGGCATCGTCGAGGGCGAAGACGATATTCGGGACCTGCCGCAGCTCGACCATGCGCGCCACCCGCCCCTTCAGAAAAACGGCGCTGCGCTTCGAGCCCGGCCATGATCTCGTCGGCCTTGGCGCCGGCGAGCGGCATGACAAAGGCGGTGGCGTTCTTCAGATCGGGGCTGACCCGCACCTCGCTCACCGTGATGTTCGCCTCGCGCAGCGCCGGGTCGCGCAACAGCGCCGGGCCGCAACAGCTGGGCCAGCGCGTGGCGCAACTCCTCGCCGACGCGCAATTGCCGCTGGCTGGGTGCGGCCGGCGCGTGATCCGATCGCGTCTTCTCGGCATGCTACCGGCTAACGGCGTCCGGCGAAGCCGACGACCTTCGCAACTCGTGTCGATGGGTCCCGGCCTTCGCCGGGATCACGGCTACAAGGCGCGGGCGACTTCCTCGACCTCGAAGCACTCGATCACGTCGCCCTGCTGGATGTTCTCGTAATTCTCGAAGGCCATGCCGCACTCGTAGCCTTCGCGCACCTCGCGGACCTCGTCCTTGAAGCGCTTCAGCGTCTTCAAGGCGCCCTCGTGGATCACGACGTTGTCGCGCAACAGGCGCACCCTGGCGCCGCGGCGAACCACGCCGTCCGTCACCATGCAGCCGGCCACCTTGCCGACCCGGGTGATGTTGAAGACCTCGCGGATCGCCGCGTTGCCGAGGAACTGCTCGCGCAGGGTCGGCGACAGCATGCCCGACAGCGCGTTGCGCACATCGTCGATCAGGTCGTAGATGATCGCGTAATAGCGGATCTCGACGCCGTCGCGCTGCGCCAGATCGCGCGCCTGCGGGTTGGCCCGGACGTTGAAGCCGATGATCAGCGCGCCGGTCGCCTTGGCGAGGATCACGTCGCTTTCGTTGATCCCGCCGACCGCGGAGTGCAGAACCCGCACCGCGACCTCGTCGGTCGACAGCTTTTCGAGCGAACCGACGATCGCTTCGAGCGAACCCTGAACATCGGATTTGACGACGACCGGCAGCTCTTTCGCGGCCCCCGAGGCGATCTTCGAGAACATCTGCTCGAGGGTTCCGCGGCCACCCGCCGCGGCGGCGTCGTCGCGGCGCCGGCGCTGCCGGAAATCGGCGACTTCGCGGGCCCGGCTCTCGCCTTCGACCACGACGAAATCGTCGCCGGCAAGCGGTAGGCCGTTGAGCCCCAGGACTTCGATCGGGGTTGCGGGGCCGGCGTCGCGCTGGGCCTGCCCGCGCTCGTCGACCAGCGCGCGCACCCGGCCCCATTCGCCGCCGGTGACGAAAACGTCGCCGACCTGCAGCGTGCCGCGCTGCACCAGCACGGTGGCGACCGGGCCGCGGCCGCGCTCGAGCTTGGCTTCGAGCACGACGCCTTCGGCGGACCGGTTGGGATTGCCCTTGAGGTCGAGCAGCTCGGCCTGCAGGAGGATCGCTTCCTCGAGCTTGTCGAGATTGGTCTTTTTCAGGGCCGACACCTCGACGTCGAGCACCTCGCCGCCGAGCTCTTCGACGACGATCTCGTGCTGCAGCAGCTCCTGGCGCACCCGGTCCGGCCTGGCGTCGGGCCGGTCCATCTTGTTGATGGCGACGATGATCGGCACGCCCGCGACCCTGGCATGACGGATCGCCTCGACCGTCTGCTCCATGATGCCGTCATCGGCGGCGACGACCAGCACGACGATATCGGTGACATTGGCGCCGCGGGCGCGCATCGCGGTAAAGGCCTGGTGGCCCGGCGTGTCGATAAAGGTGATCTGCTTGCCGCCTTTGAGGGTGACCCGATAGGCGCCGATATGCTGGGTGATGCCGCCGGCCTCGCCAGCGGCGACATCGGTCTCGCGCAACGCATCGAGCAATGAGGTCTTGCCGTGATCGACATGCCCCATGATCGTGACGACCGGAGCGCGCGGCTCGGTCATCTCGGGATCGTCGGCGTCGCCGCGCAGCCCGATCTCGACATCGGATTCGGCGACGCGGCGCAGCCGGTGACCGAACTCCGTCACGATCAGCTCGGCCGTGTCGGCATCGATGACCTGGTTGATCGTCGCCATCACGCCCATGCGCATCAATGATTTGATGACATCGGCGGCGCGCTCGGCCATGCGGTTCGCCAGCTCCTGGATCGTGATCGTCTCGGGAATGACGACATCGCGGACGATCTTGGGCTGCTCCTGGCGAAGCATCCGCTGGCGCTCGCGCTCGCGGGCGCGGCGGACCGAAGCGAGGCTGCGCATCCGCTCGCCGGCATCGTCGTCGAGCGCGCGGGTCACCGTCAGCTTGCCGGTGCGGCGGCGCTGCTCGTCGCGGCGGGCCGGGGCGGCGGGGCGCTTGAGTTCGGGGCGCCGGCCGGGGCGCAGCGCGCCGGTAGGCTCTTCCTCCTCTTCGGCCGGCAGCGCCATCTTGCCGGCGGCGGCGAGTGCGGCAACCTTCGCCGCGGCCGCCTTGCCGGCGCGCTCGGCGACCTCGCGGCGCGATTCTTCGTCCTTCCGGCGTGCCTCTTCATCCTCGGCGCGCTGCTTCGCCTCCTCTTCGGACCGTTTGCGGGCATCTTCTTCTTCGGCGCGCTGGCGGGTCTCTTCCTCGGCACGCTGGCGAGCTTCTTCTCGGCGCGTTCCTCTTCCTGGCGCCGCCGGTCGGCCTCGGCCAGGGCGGCGCGGGAGCGCTGGTCCTGGTCGGCCTTGCGGGCGTCCTGAAGGGCGCGCACCCGGCCCGCCCGTTCCTCGGCGGTGAGCGCGCGCGGTACGGTCACCGGACGGCGGATCGGCTCGGCCGCCGCCGGCGTTGCGGCCGGCTGGGCGCGCGCGACGATGCTCGTCCCGGCCGGCGCGGCCGGTTCGGCGCGGTCGGGTTCCGGCGCGCCGCCCGGCAACAGCGTTCGCTTTTTGCGCACCTCGACGGTGACGGTCTTCGAGCGTCCATGCGAGAAGCTCTGGCGGACCTGCCCGGTCTCGACCGGCCGGCGCAGCTCGAGCCGAGTGCCGCTGCGGCCCAGGGTCAAAGGCCGCTTCTGTTCCTGCTCGGTGGCTTCTTGCTCGTTGGCTTCAGTCATGCGCTTCGATACCACCATCCTGTGGCGCCGGCCCGGCCGGCGCGAGATCCATCCTGCGATCTACCGCCGCCCCGGCGCGCAGGCCGACGAGCCGCGACAGATCGATCAGCAACCGCCGGCACAGCGGACCGGCGGCGACACCGCGTGCACGATCCGCTCGCGGCCAAACGCGCCGCCGAGCTCGGCCGCCGTCAGCACCCGCGCCAACGGCAGATCGCGCCCGAACGCGGCGAGCTTGCGGTACCCGCCCTCCGCGCCGTCAAGCGCAAACAGCAACAATCCAGCCCGACCCCGGCGTGCCGCCTCGCCCACCCGCTCGAACCCGGCCACGGCCAGACCGGCCCGGCGGGCGAGACCGAGGGCGTCGCAACACCGCCGCGCCAGCAGGCTCTCGATACGGTCGGCAAGCTCCGGCGGCGCCGCGACCGGCCGTCGCGCCGCCCGCGCGAAGATCCGTTTTGCCACCGCCTGTTCCACTATATCGCGGCGCGGCGTCAACCACAAACCCCGTCCGGGAAGCCGCGCCTCGATATCGGGCACGATCGCGCCGTCCGGAGCCACGACAACGCGCACCAGCGTATCGCGGTCGCGGACCTCGCCGGTGACGATGCAACGACGCTGCGGCGCCGGTGCCGTCATCGGCACCTCGCCCGCTTCCGGCGCGCGGCGCTCGGCGGCAGCCGTGGCGCTTACTCCTTGCGGCGCCGCGCCGGCGTCGGCGCCGGTTTGCTCGAACCAATGGGCGCGGGCCGCCATGATCAGCGCGTTCGCATCGTCGAGTTCGAGCTTCACGCCGCCCTTGTCGGAGGCGGCGAGCATCTCGATCAGCTCGTCGCCGGCAAGCCCGGCGAAATCGTCCAAGGTCTTGATGCCGTTCTCGGCAAGCGTGACCAGCATGCCGGGGGTCAAGCCTTCGAGCGCGGCCAGGTCGTCGGCAACGCCCAGCTCGCGGGAGCGGCTCTCGTATTCGCGGTCGCGGCGTTCCAGCGCGTTGCGCGCGCGTTCCTGAAGCTCGGCGGCGACCTCGACATCGAAACCCTCGATCTCGGCCAGATCGTCGACCGGCACGAAAGCGACCTCCTCGAGCGAGCCGAACCCCTCGGTGACCAGCAGATGGGCGATCACGTCGTCGATGTCGAGCGCGTCGATGAACATCTGGCTGCGGCGTGCGGAACTCCTCGGTGCGCCGCTCCGATTCCTCGGCCTCGGTCAGGATGTCGATGTCCCAGCCGGTGAGCTGCGAGGCGAGGCGCACATTCTGGCCGCGTCGGCCGATCGCCAGCGAGAGCTGATCGTCGGGCACGACGACCTCGATCCGCCGCTGTTCCTCGTCCATCACCACCTTGGTCACCTCGGCCGGAGCCAGCGCATTGACGACAAACGTGGCGGGGTCCGACGACCACGGGATGATGTCGATCTTCTCGCCCTGCAGCTCGCCGACCACCGCCTGAACGCGGCTGCCGCGCATGCCGACGCAGGCGCCGACCGGGTCGATGCCGCTGTCGCGCGAGATCACCGCGATCTTGGCGCGGCTGCCGGGGTCGCGCGCGACCGCCTTGATTTCGATGATGCCGTCGTAGATCTCCGGCACCTCCTGGGCGAACAGCTTGGCCATGTATTGCGGATGGGTGCGCGACAGGAAAATCTGCGGGCCGCGCGCTTCCTGCCGGACGTCATAGATATAGGCGCGCACCCGCTCGCCCTGCCGGAAGCTCTCCCGCGGCAACAGTTCGTCGCGGCGCAGCATCGCCTCGGCGCGGCCGAGATCGACGACGACATTGCCGAATTCGACGCGTTTGACGAGGCCGTTGACGATTTCGCCGACGCGGTCCTTGAACTCCTTGTACTGGCGCTGCCGCTCGGCGTCGCGCACCTTCTGCACGATCACCTGCTTGGCGGTCTGCGCCGCGATCCGGCCGAAATCGATGGGCGGCAGCGGGTCGGTGATGAAATCGCCGATCTCTGCTTCGGCGTTGAGCCGCTGCGCCGCGTCGAGCGCGATCTGGGTCGCCTCGTTCTCGACGGTCTCGACGACCTCGCGGAAGCGCAACAAGCGGATCTCGCCGTTGCGTCGGTCGATCTCGGCGCGGATGTCGTATTCCTGGCCGTATTTCGAGCGCCCGGCCTTCTGGACGGCCTGCTCCATGGCTTCCAGCACCTCGTCGCGGTCGATGCCTTTGTCGCGGGCGACGATATCGGCGACCTGCAACAATTCGGGGCGGGCGAAGCTGGTCGTGGTCTCCATGGTGTTCCCCGTGTCAATGGTTCGACGCCGGCTTTCGCCGCGCCGACGCGAGCAGATCTTCGGTCAGGACGAGCTTGGCCCGGGCGATCGCGGCAAGCGGCAGGCGAACCTCGCCCGCTTCGCCGATCAGCCGGACATGCATGCTCGGTGCGTCCCGAGCAGCCGCCCGTGGAAGCGCTTGCGGCCGTCGAGCGGCTCGTGCAGTTCGATCCTCGCCGCGAACCCGGCGAAGCGGTCGTAATCTTCCGGACGAACCAGCGGGCGGTCGATCCCCGGCGAGCTGACTTCGAGCGTATAGGTCCCGGCGATCGGGTCGGCCACGTCGAGCAGCGCCGAAATCGACCGGCTGATCTCGGCGCAGTCCTCGACGCTCATCGCCGCCTCGTCGCCGCGCTCGGCCATCACCTGAAGGGTGGGCCGCTGCGAGCCGGTCAGCGCAACCCGCACCAGGCGATACCCCATCGCCTCCAGCGAAGGCTCGATGATGCGGGCAATCTCGTTCGTGTCGATCGGCAACCGACGCCTTTCTGCAGAAACGCAAACAAAAAGCGGGCCGTCGGGCCCACTCCAACAACCGGCCCGGCCGAGGCGCTCTCGCCCAGGCAGACCCTATGGGACTTTTGCGGGTATATATAGTGAAACCGGCGCGACCGGCAAGGCGCAACCGCCTTGGCAGATGCTAACTCGCGCGCCGTACGAACCGCAAAAACACCGGCGTGCGACCGGCGGCGCGGGCCTTTTCCTCATAGCGCGTCGCCGGCCAATCGGGCGGGCGCTCGCGCCAATCGGCCGCGGTGCGCGCCGTCCAGACGAAATCCGGGTGCGCGGTGAGATGCTCCAGCATCCATAGGAGATAACCGCGGTCGTCGGTGGCGAGCCGCAGCTCCGCGCCCGGTTGCATCACGCTCGCAAGGCGGTCGAGCGTCGCCGGCGCGACGAGACGGCGCTTGTGATGGCGCAGCTTCGGCCAGGGATCGGGGAACAGGATGAACACCCGCCCGATCGAGGCCGGGACCAGGCAATCGAGCAACGCCCGTGCGTCGTCGGCAAAAATGCGGATATTGCCGAGGTCGCGGCGCGCGATGTCGCCGAGCAGCCGGGCGATGCCGTTCTCGAACACCTCGCAGCCGATAAAGCCGATTTCCGGGTGGTGTTCGGCCTGTGCCGCGAGATGCTCGCCGCCGCCAAAACCGATTTCGAGCCAAACCGCCGCCGGCGGTGTCGCGAACAAGGTCCGCGGGTCAAGCAGCCGCCGGTCCGGCAGGGTTACCGCGATCCGCGGCAACAGGCTCTCGGCAAGCCGGCGCCGCCCCTGGCGCAATGGGCGGCCGCGGCGGCGGCCGTAAAGCCGCCGGGGTGGTGCAGTCGTTTCGCTCAACGCGCAGAAACGTCGTCATTCCGGGGCGGCGCCCCCGGGTCCGCGCTCCGCGCGGCCCGAAGACAGGCTCCGCGGCGAGCCCGGAACCCATGAACACCGCAGACAGCCGGCCTCACACGATCCTCAATACCCTCTCTGCTCCGCCCGTGGTCATGGGTTCCGGGTTCCGGCTCCGCCGGCCCCGGAATGACACCAGAGCTAAAAGGCGCGGCGCAACGCGTCGACCAGGTCGAGCCGCTCCCACGAAAAGCCGCCATCGGGCTCGGGCGGGCGGCCGAAATGGCCATAGGCGGCGGTGCGGGCATAGATCGGCTTGTTGAGCCCGAGATGGGTGCGGATCCCGCGCGGCGACAGATCCATTATCTCCTGCAGCACGCGCGACAGCTTGTCCTCATCAACCTTGCCGGTGCCGTCGGTTGCGACATAGACCGAAAGCGGCTTGGCGACGCCGATCGCATAGGCGACCTGGATCGTGCAGCGCTCGGCCAAACCCGCGGCGACGACGTTCTTCGCAAGGTAGCGCGCTGCGTACGCGGCCGAGCGGTCGACCTTGGTCGGGTCCTTGCCGGAAAACGCGCCGCCGCCATGCGGCGCCGCGCCACCATAGGTATCGACGATGATCTTGCGGCCGGTCAGGCCGCAATCGCCGTCCGGGCCGCCGGTCACGAAGCGCCCGGTCGGGTTGATGTAGAAATGCGGTTCGTCGCACATCCACCCTTCGGGAAGGACGTTGACGACATGCGGCCGGACGATCTCGCGCACCTCCTCCGGACCGATCGTCGGGGAATGCTGCGCAGAGACGAGCACCGCTCTCGCCCGCACCGGCTTGCCGGCTGACATATTGCAGGGTGACTTGGCTCTTGGCGTCGGGCCCGAGCAGCGGGGCGGCACCCGAGTGCCGTGCTTCGGCCAGCGAGCGCAAAATAGCGTGGGCATAAAATATCGGCGCCGGCATCAGCTCGGGGGTCTCGCGGCAGGCAAAGCCGAACATCATGCCCTGGTCGCCCGCTCCCTCGTCCTTGTTGCCCTTGGCGTCAACACCCTGCGAAATATCCCCCGATTGCTCATGGATCAGGCAATCGATCGTCGCCCGCTGCCAGTGAAAGCCTTCCTGCTCATAACCGATATCGCGAATCGCGTGGCGCGCCACATCGATCATGACGTCCCGGTCGATCGACGCCGGACCGCGCTTCTCGCCGGCGAGCACGACATGATTGGTCGTGGCCAGGGTCTCAAGGCCGCACCGCGCCTCGGGCTCGGCGGCGAGGAAGGTGTCGACCAGCGCGTCTGAGATGCGGTCGCAAACCTTATCGGGGTGTCCTTCCGACACCGACTCGCTGGTAAAAACAAAATCGTGCATCGGCAAGAGACCATCTCCCCTCAATCGGCCTGGGCCAAGTACGGGCGCCCTCCCGCGAATGCGAGAGCCACCCGCTGCCTGCGTCCCGGCGGCACCTTGTCGAGGCTGCGGCCGCAAGCGTCAAGCAGGATCGCGTCGCCGGGCTCGCCTGATCGATCGGGCAGGGGCTTTCCCGGTTGCCGACCCGCCCTCTGCAGCGAGCGCCCGAGCCAGTTCGAAGAGGCGGCGACGCACGGCGGCATCTTCGATCGCATAATAGGCGTCGACCAGTTCGACGGTTTCGCGCCGGCGCAGCGGATCGGAATCGAACGCCTCGGCCGGCGGCTCGGAGAAGCCGCCCGGGATCGCCGGCGCGCGCACCGGATCCATGTCGTCGAAGAAGAACGAGACCGGCACGTCCAAGACGCGGCTCAATTCATGCAGCCGGCTCGCGCCGATGCGGTTGGCGCCGCGCTCGTATTTCTGCACCTGCTGAAAAGTCAGGCCGATCGCCGTGCCGAGCTTCTCCTGGCTCAGCCCGAGCATGTTGCGGCGCAACCGGACGCGGGAGCCGACTTGCACGTCGATCGGGTCCGGTTTGTCCGATGTGCGCCGGGTTGGCCGCCGTATCGGTCGCGATATCGCCATAAATCCGCCCGTCAAGGAAAAGCGGACTGTGATAGCTCATACGATAGTATGTCGTCAACGGCGCTCTGCAACTTATGATAGGCAAGATTCGCGGCTCGGGCTGGCGGACTCTAGCGCCGGCGCGGCAATGCTGGAAGGATGCAGAGCAGCAGCAGCGCCGCGAAGAGCCAATCGCCGGTCGTTGCGTACAGCGTTGGCGGTAGCGCGGCGGGCAGCGGCGCATCGGCATGACCGATGCTGTCGAGACCGGTGCGCGCCACGATCCGCCCCGCGGGGTCGACGACACCGCTGATGCCGTTATTGGCGACGCGAACCAACGGCAGCCCTTCCTCGATGGCGCGGGTCCGGGCGATAGCGAAATGCTGGTAGGGCCCGGAGCTGCGGCCATACCAGGCATCATTGGTGACGTTGAGAATCCAGGCGGGACGCGCGCGCGCATTGACGACCGCGCCGGGGAAGATCGCCTCATAGCAGATGATCGGCGAAAAGGCCGGAAGCCCCGGCAGCGCGATCGTCTGCGGTCCCGGGCCGGCGCTCAGATCGATGCTGCCGGGGGTGATCTTGGCGAGCGGCAGCCACTTGCTCAGCGGCATGTATTCGCCGAACGGCACGAGATGCGCCTTGTCGTAGCGGGCGCGGATCACCCCCTGACTGTCGATCGCCTCGATGCTGTTCCAGATCCGGGTCGGCGGGCCGGAGGGCGGGGCAGCGCGCAGTGCGCCGGTGATCACGTATCCGTCCTTGGGCGCGACCGCCGCGATCGCGGTGCGGTGCGGGCCGTCGCGGCCGAGCAGGAACGGCGTCGCCGCCTCGGGCCACAGCACCGCCGCGACCGGGTGCTCGAAGGGGCCGCTGCTCAATTCGATCAACCGATGAAAATCGGCCTCTGCCGCCGCCGGGTCCCACTTCAGCGTCTCGGGGATCGAGGGCTGGACAAGGCGCAGCCATATTCCGGTCAGGTCGGCCGGCACCAGCTGGAGCCGGATCGCGCCGGCCGCCATCGGGACCAGGATCAACAGCGCGGCGCCGAGCGCGGGTGCGGCGCGGCGGGCTTGCGTCATCGGCAGCAGCGAGGGGGTTCCGATCAGCGCCGGCAGCGCGGCGGCCAGCACCGTGACCAGGCTCAGCCCGTAAATCCCGACCCAGGCGACGCTTTGCAGCATCGCCAGCGAGCCCGGGAAGCCGCCCGACCAGGCATAGCCGACGAGGTTCCACGGCAACCCGGTCAACCAATGCCCGCGGGCCCATTCGGCCGCGCTCCACGCCACCGCGAAGAGGCAGATCCGTGCGCCTGGCGGCAAGCGCAGCCGCATTGTCGCGAGGCTGGTCACGCCCAGCGCCGCGGCCGGATAGAACGCCAGGTACGCCGGCAATCCCAGGACGGCAAACGGCAAGGCCCACCAGAACCGGGCAATGTCGACGAACAGCGCCGCGGCGATCCAGTAAAGCCCGGCGACAAAGAAGCCCAACCCGAAAACATAGCCGAGCCGCGCCGAGGCCCACGGTCCGGCGCTGCCCTCATCGAGCCACAACAGGCCGGGGAAGGCGATGAAGATCACCGGCGTCAGATCGACCGGCGGCAGCGCGCCGGCGAGCAGCGCCCCCAGCGCAAACCCCAACCCATAGCGCCGCCAGCCCGCTAACGCGGCAAGCTCCTGAGCGAGCCGGCAGAGCGGCGTCTCGGTCCGCGCGCCGGGATGAACGCGCAGCACCGAGGTTTCAGGCACTAGCCGCTCCTTTGCCGCCGCTCGCGGCCGGCAGGCCGCGCACGCGCAGCCGCTTGACGCGCCGCGGATCGGCGTCGAGCACCTCGAATTCGATGCCGTCGGGATGGGTGATGACCTCGCCCCGTTTCGGCACGCGGCCGGCCAGCATGAAGACGAGGCCGCCCAGCGTGTCGACCGCCTCCTCGTCGCCGACGGGGCGCAGGCGCGTGCCGTGCTGTTCCTCGAGCGCCTCGATCGGCAGGCGCGCATCGGCGATGACGCTGCCGTCGGGCCGCTCGATCAGGGTCGGCGCCTCGGCGACGTCGTGCTCGTCCTCGATTTCGCCGACGATCTCCTCGATCAGATCCTCGATCGTCACCAGCCCGTCGATACCGCCGAACTCGTCGACGACCATCGCGATGTGGGTGCGCGCCTGGCGCATCTGCACGAGCAGATCGAGGATCGGCAGCGAGGGGGCGACGAACAGGACCTTGCGCAACAGGCGCGACAGCTTGCCCGGGCGGCGGTCGGCAACCGGCGCCAGCACGTCCTTGACGTGCACGAAGCCGATCACGTCATCGAGCGAGTCGCGATAGACCGGCACCCGCGAATGGCCGTGCTCGACCATGCATTTGACGACCTCGGCAAAAGGCTGCTCGACATCGAGCGCAACGATGTCGACGCGCGGCACCATGACATCGGCGGCATTGCGGTCGTGAACCTTGAGGATGTTGCCGATCAGAAACCGCTCCTGCGGGGTGATCGGGGCGACGCCCTCGAGCGCGGCCGCCGCGATCAGCGCGTCCATCGTCTCGCGCGAGCCGCGCGGCCGGCGCAAGAGGCGCAGCAAGGTGCGCAGACGCGACAGCAATCCTCCGCCGTTCTTGGGCTCGGTATGCTCAGGCTGGCCGTCGCTGGCGGGCGGCTCGGGGTCGCTCATCGATGGAGGGTGTCCGGGTCTGCCTGCTCACATAGTATCGCGATAAGGATCCGGCACCCCCAAAACCTGCAATATCTCGATCTCGCGGGCCTCCATGGCGGCGGCCGCTGCCCGGGTCTGATGGTCGAACCCGAGCAGGTGAAGCACGCCATGAACGACGAGGTGGGCGCAGATGGTCGGCCAGCGGCTTCTGCTGCTCCCTCGCTTCGCGTGCGATCGTCGCCAGCGCGAGCACGACATCGCCGAGCAGCACCGGCGCGCCCATCGGTGGCTCGCCCCGCGGATCGGCGATCGCGAAGGACAACACATTCGTCGGGGCGTCGGTGCCGCGATAGGTGCGGTTCAGCTCGCCGCTGCTCGGCATCGTCGGTCAGGATCAGCCCGAGGATCACGGGTGCCCCCGCCAGCGGCGCGGCGGCACGAGACAGCGTGGTACGCGCCGCCACCTCGGCAAGCACCGCGGCATCGGGACAGGCGACATGCCAGGCATCGCAATGGACAGAGACTTCGACCGAAATGCCCATCACGGGCTGTATCGGCGCACTGCGTCCTTCGAGACGCATCCCTTCGGGACGCTCCTCAGGATGACGTAAGTGTTTGCGTGGCATTAGCAAAATTTGAATGTGGCATTATTTGAATGTGGCATTAACGGTGTACGTCATCCTGAGGAAGCGCCCCCAGGCCCGGCCCTCGGCCGGCCCGAGGACAGGCTCCGCGCTGTCTCGAAGGACGCAAATGAGCCCCGCCGAAATCCCCTCATCCCGGCGGGTCGTCGTCGCGCGCGGCGCGGTCGCGCGCCTCGTAGGCGCCGACGATCCGCGCCACCAGCGGGTGGCGCACCACATCCTTGTCGGTGAAGCGCACGATCGCGGCGTCCTCGACGCCGCGCAGGGCATCGAGCGCGTCGGCGAGACCCGACCGGCTGCCGAGCGGCAAATCGACCTGCGTCGGATCGCCGGTGACGACCATGCGCGAGCCCTCGCCAAGCCGGGTGAGGAACATTTTCATCTGCACGGGCGAGGTGTTCTGCGCCTCGTCGAGGATGACAAAGGCGTGCGACAGCGTGCGCCCGCGCATGAACGCGATCGGCGCCACCTCGATCTCGCCGCTGCCGAGCCGCTTCTGGAGCTGGTCGGCCGGCAGCATGTCGTTCAGCGCATCGAAGATCGGCCGCAGATAGGGATCGACCTTGTCGCGCAGATCGCCCGGCAGAAAGCCGAGCCGCTCGCCGGCCTCGACCGCGGGCCGCGACAGGATGATGCGCTCGACCTTGCCGGCCATCAACAGATCGATCGCAGCGGCAACCGCGAGATAGGTCTTGCCGGTACCGGCGGGGCCGAGGCCGAACACCAGCTCGTGCTCGCGCATCGCCTTGACGTAAAGGGCCTGCCCGGCGCTGCGCGGCGCGATCCGCCGCTTGCGGGTGCGGAAGCCGGTCTCGTCGCGCCACAGGCTGAGGCTCTTGTCGTCGATTTCGGCCTGCGCCAGCCGCATCGCCGCCTCGACCGAGGCGATGTCGATCTCGTTGCCGCGCTTCAGGCGCTCATAGAGGCGGGACAGCGCCAGCCGGGCGACCTCGGTGGCCGAGGCGGGCCCGGCGATCGAGAGCCGATTGCCGCGCGGCACCAGCGACACGCCGAGCTGCCGCTCGATGCGGTCGAGATGCTGGTCGCGCTCGCCGTAGAGCGCCGGCAACAGCAGATTGTCGTCGAATTCGAGCTGGCTTTGCCCCGCGGCCGCGATCTCGGCGGCGATTGCCGGCGGCAGCGCGCTCATGCCCCGCGCTCCGCTTGCGGTGCGCCGGCCACGATCGTGCCGGCGAGGCTGTTGGGCTGCGCGGCGCTGATCGTCACCGGCGACGATCTCGCCGATCCGCTCGGCCCGGCTTCGGCGTGGACGCTTTGCAGATAGGGGCTGCGGCCGACGAGCTGCCCTGGATAGCGCCCCGGCTTTTCGAACAGGACCGGCAGGACGCGGCCGATCGAGGATTGGTTGAAAGCGCGCTGCTGCTGCTGCAACAGGGCCTGCAATGCGGCCAGCCGCTCGGTCTTGACCGGTTCCGGTACCTGGTCGGCGGCGCTCGCCGCCGGGGTGCCGGGCCGCGGCGAATATTTGAACGAGAAGGCCTGGGCGAAGCCGATCTCGCCGACAAGATCCAAGGTCGCGCGGAAATCCGCATCGCTCTCGCCCGGGAAGCCGACGATGAAATCCGACGACAACGCCAAATCCGGGCGGGCCTGGCGCAGCCGCTCGACGGTGCGGCGATACTGGTCGGCGGTGTGCCGCCGGTTCATCGCCGCGAGCACGCGGTCGGAGCCGCTCTGCACCGGCAGGTGGAGATGAGGCATCAATTGCGGCACGTCGCGATGGGCGGCGATGAGCCGGTCATCGACATCGCCCGGATGCGATGTCGTATAGCGCAGACGGGCAATGCCCGGTATCGCGGCGAGGGCGCCGATCAGCTCGCCCAGCCCCCATTGTCCGCCGGCGGGGGAGGCGCCGTGATAGGCATTGACATTCTGACCCAACAGCGTGATCTCGCGCGCCCCGGCGGCGGCCAGCCGGCCGGCCTCGGCGATGATCTCGGCCGCCGGACGCGAATATTCCGCGCCCCTCGTATACGGCACGACGCAGAACGTGCAGAACTTGTCGCAGCCCTCCTGGACCGTGAGGAACGCGCTGACCCCTGGCGGCGTGCGAGTCTCGGGCAGGGAGTCGAATTTGGGCTCGGCCGGGAAGCTCGTGTCGAGGACTTGCTCGCCCGCCGCGCGCCCGGCCCGCGCCACCATCTCGGGCAAGCGATGATAGGTCTGCGGCCCAAAGACGATATCGACGAACGGGGCGCGTTCCAGGATCTCCTCGCCTTGCGCCTGCGCGACGCAGCCGCCCACCGCGACGATCATCCGGCCGCCTTGTCGTTCGCGGGCCCGCTTGAGCCGGCGGATCGCGCCCAGCTCGGAGAAAATTTTCTCGGCCGCCTTCTCGCGGATGTGGCAGGTATTGAGAATGACGAGATCGGCGCCTTCGGCGCCTGCCGCCGCGGCATAGCCAAAGGGCGCCATCAATTCGGCCATGCGCGCCGAATTGTAGACGTTCATCTGGCAGCCATACGTCTTGATGAAGAGCCGTTTTGTCATGGGCACCTGTGGCGGCAGGGAGGCAAAAGGGTCATCCCGGCACCGGGGCTGCGGTATCGGCCGCGGCGGGAAGGGGCGTCTTTGCGCGGGGCGCGTCGGGCCGCGGGCCGCGCCGCCCGCTCAGCGCGGTGGCGAGGCCGCCGGCGACGCGCTCCTGGCAATAGCGCGCCAGCGCCTTGCGCGAGCCGCAATCGGCCAGGGTCGTCGGCGGGTGGAATTCGACGACGATCTCGATCGTGCCAAGCCCCAGCACGGTCCACAGATGCGGCGCCATCGTCATCGTCCCGTACCAGGCGAACAGCGGGCGCAAACGCCGCCCGATCGGCATGCCGTCGAGCCTTGTATAGGCGATCGAGACCGGTTGCACCGTCACCGGCCCCGCCGCCCTATGGTCGGCGACGCTGAACAGCGCGCTCTTGAACGGCAGAACCCGGTTGCCATCGCCGCTGGTTCCCTCCGGGAACAGGATGAGCGCATCCCCGGCGGCGAGACGGCCGGCGATGCTGTCGCGCTGCCGCGCGGTGCTGTGCACCCGGCGGTCGATAAACACCGAGCGTTGCATCCGCGCCAGCCAACCGAACAGCGGCCAGCGGGCGACCTCCTTTTTGGCGACGAATGACCCGGCAATCAGCGATCCGAAAACGGTAATGTCCAAATAGGAGACGTGGTTGGCGGCAAACAGCACCGGGCGGGAGGGCGTCGGTCGCCCGATCCGGCGCACCCGCAAACCCAGAATGCGGCAGCACCCGCGGTGATAGAAGCGCGGCAAGGTCGCCGTCCAGGGCCGCCGCAACGCCAGGCCGAACGCTTGCGCCGGCATCAAGAGGAAGGTCCAGGCGAGGTAAAGCGCCAGCCGCCATATTCTCAGCGCCGGCGAGCCCATGCGTTCTACGCCGCCCATGTTTCTTTCGATTGCCGCTCGTAATGCCGCGAATACTTTTCGGCGACGAGATCGGTCTTGACCACAATGCAGACATCGGTGGTGTTGAATTGCTGGTCGATGACGGCACCGTCGCCGACGAACCCGCCCAGTCGCAAATAGCCTTTGATCAGCGGCGGCAAGGCCGCCAGCGTGCGCACCGGGTCGAGCGCCGCGGGATCGAGCCGGCGCATATCGACAAAACGCTCCGGCAAGGCCCGCGCCCGCAGTGCCGGGGGCGCCAGGTGGTGGTAGTAGAGGTAGGACAGCGGCGCGGCCAAAGCGTCCGGGTCGGTGCCCGGCAGGCTCGCGCAGCCGAACATCAACGCGATGTCGTAGTGAAAGACATAGGCTGCGATGCCGCTCCACAACAACTGCATGACGGGCCGCGCGCGGTATCCCGCATCGACGCAAGAGCGGCCGAGTTCGAGAATTTCGCCCGGATACGCGATCAACGCGGCAATGTCGTATTCGGCCGCCGAATAGAACGCGCCGAACCGTGCCGCCACGTCGCGCCGGATCAGGCGGTAGGTCCCGACGACGGCCTCGGCGCCGCGGCCCCGGCTGTGGTCGAGCACCAACAGATGATCGCAGATCTGATCATAGCGGTCGTAGTCGCGGCGCTGTCGTGCCATGTCCGGCAGCGGCAGAGCGCCCATGATCTCGTAGAAAATCCGGTAGCGCAGCGCCTGCGCCGCGTCGATGTCGGCGCCGCTTTCCGCAAGGCGCACCTGGAGCGGGCCGGATACGATATCGACGATTCGCCCGGCTTCCGCGCCGGTCGGCGGACGTGCCGCAGTGTCGCCGGTCAGTCGCGACGGGGCCGTGGCGCCGGTGATCACGCGAGGCGTTCCCTCGATCCGGATGAATTGGCGTCAGCGCGGTGCGATGGGGCCGCGACCGGCGCGGTGCAAGCCCGCGTTCGGCAACGAAGCCGCATCAGTCCTGATCCGCCTTTTGCTTGCCGCGCCGCGGCAGGGCATAAAGTTCGAGGCGGTGCCCGACCAGGTCGTAGCCAAGCTCGCCGGCGATGATCTCCTGCAGCTTCTCGATCTCCTCGTTGCGAAATTCGACGACGCGGCCGGTTTGCAGATCGATCAAGTGGTCGTGATGGGCGCTCGGCATTTCCTCATAGCGGGAGCGGCCATCTCCGAAATCGTGCCGAGCGAGGATGTTGGCCTCTTCAAACAGCCGCACGGTGCGATAGACCGTGGCGATGCTGATCCGCGGATCGATCGCGGTGGCGCGGCGGTAGACCTTCTCGACATCGGGATGGTCGGCCGAATCCGACAGCACCCGCGCGATGACGCGGCGCTGCTCGGTCATCTTTAACCCTTTGTCGAGACAGAGTTGCTCGAGGCGGGAGGTCATCGCTTCGCGATCCGGGCGGAGTGTGCCCGCAGCATTATAGCCGAACCCGCCCGACCAGCCTATGCCTCCGAGCAACGGACGAACAAAGAGCCGGGCGCTCAGGCCCGGCCGCGGCGCGCCCGCGTACCGAGGCCGATCTCTTTCGCCAGCCGGCTGCGCTGCCGCGCGTAATTCGGCGCGACCATCGGATAGTCCGACGGCAGTTTCCAGCGCTCGCGATACGCCTCGGGCGACATATTGTAGGCGGTCTTCAGGTGCCGCTTCAGCATTTTGAGCTTCTTGCCGTCCTCAAGGCAGACGATGTAATCAGGTTGGACGGACTTCTTGATGCTGACCGCGGGTTGCGGGCGTGCCGCCGGCGCAGGCGCCGGAGCTGTTCCGATATTGGCGAGAGAGTTGTAGATCTGATTGATCAGCTGAGGCAGATCGCCGAGCGCCACCGTGTTGTTGGACACGTGCGCGGCGACGATTTCCGTTGTCAGCGTCAACAAATCGTTTGATTGCCCAGTGTCATCCATAACGCTCTTCCTGGCATTCGACTGTTTGGAATATATAAGTAATCGCTGGCGGCGGCGCAATACCGGCGTCGCCGACCCGGCCGCTTCAACCGACCGAGGCTCGCCGGCGTTCCCGCGACGCATGATCAAGGCGTCGCTCCGGCCGCCCGTGCCGCGGTGGTAGTAGCGCGGACGCCGACCGACCTGAACAAAACCGCCAGCGGCATAGAGCCGACGCGCCGGCGTGTTCTCGGTCGCTACTTCGAGCACGATCGAGCCGATGTCCCGACGCTCCGCCTCAGCGACCACCGCATCGATCAGCGCGCGTCCGATGCCCCGGCAGCGCCACTGGGGCAACACGCCAAGCGACAGCAGTTCGACCTCGCCGCCGAGATCGCGCGCCAGGATGAAGCCGACAAGGCTGTCCCCTTGCCACGCCAGATAGCCGAATCCGCCGGCCAGTGCGAGGATCCGCTCGAGCGTCGGCGCGTCCCACGGCTCGTCTGGGAAGCAGGCGCCGTGCATCGCCGCGAGCGGCACGGCCGCGTTCGCCGGAACTGGGGTGATGCGCCGGGTCACCGCAGCGAGGCCGAGGTCGGCCGCGGCCGCGTTGGCAGGCGTCACGTCGGGCGGCCGCAGATAGAATGGCCGCACCGGGCCGGGCGGCGCACCGGAGTGCAGTTCGACGCAGCGCGGCGGCGGCGACGCCCCGCGCATCGGGCACCGCATCGCCGGCGATGGCGCAGCGGATCTCGCCGCCGAGCGCGGCCGCCGCGGCCGCGGCGGCGTCGCCCGCAATCAGCACCCCCCCGTCCCCGGCGAAGCGCGCGACATAGTCGGCGAGGCGGTCGCCGAGGAGAGCCTGCGGTGCGGCAAGCGGGGTTGTCGCGTCACGCGCGAACAGCTGCACATAGAGATCGGCCCGTCGGCTGTCGAGCGCGACCAGCAGCGTCTCGCAACCGGCATCGCCGACCGCTGCGAGGCGGGCGGCAACCGCCGCAAAGCTGCTGATCCCGACGAGCCGCGCCCCGACCGCGAGCGCGATGCCGTGGGCGGCGGCGAGGCCAACCCTGATCCCGGTGAACCCGCCCGGCCCGATCGCGGCGGCGACGGCGTCGAGTTGCGACGGCGCCAGCCCGGCTTCTGCCATCACCCGCTCGATCATCGGGAACAGCGCCTCGGCATGGCCGTGGCGCAGCGCCCGATATTCGGCCGCCCGCAGCGCGCCGTCGCGCACGACCGCCGCCGAGCAGGCCGACCCGGCCGTCTCGATCGCAAGAGGGTAAGTGCGCCGCGTGTGGCGAATCCGAAATTCGCCGTCTCTCGGTTCAAGCTCTGAACGAATTTCGGATTCGTCCACACGCGCAACTCATCGACTTGGCGGTATGGATTTGAGTTCCCTCCGGCGCCGCAACTCGAATTGGGGAACTTCAAATCCACCACGCCGATTGCTCAGATGGCGCGTACCTCGGTGACCTCGGGGATGTAATGCCGCAGCATGTTCTCGATGCCGGCCTTGAGCGTCGCGGTCGAGCTGGGGCATCCCGAACACGAGCCCTGCATGTGCAGGTAGACGACGCCGTCTGCGAAATCCTCGAAGGTGATGTCGCCGCCGTCCATCGCGACCGCCGGGCGCACCCGGGTTTCCAAGAGCTCCTTGATCTGCGAGACGATCTCGTCGTCCTCGCCGGCGGCCTCGCCCTCCGCCCCGCTCTCGTCCGCCGATCAGGACCGGACGCCCGGCCGTAAAATGCTCCATGATCGCGGCGAGCACCGCCGGCTTCAGCTGGTGCCACTCGCTGTCGCCGTTCTTTGTGACGGTGATGAAATCGGTGCCGAGAAAAACCCCAGCGACTTCGGGAAGCTCGAACAGACGCTCGGCGAGCGGCGAGCGGGCCGCTGTGCCGCGTTCGGGGAAATTCGCAGTCCCGGACGCGATCACCGTGCAGCCGGGCAGGAATTTCAGCGTGGCCGGGTTCGGCGTCTGCTCGGTCTGGATGAACATCTCTGGGCTCCGCGCGAGAATGACTGAGGAAAAGGGGCGCCTCTAAGCATGGGGCTTCGCCGCGCCGAATCAACCCCATTGCGGCTCACCCGCCGCTTCAGCCCGCAGCGCTGTTGCAGCGGGGTTGCAGGACGGAACAAATCGTGTACAATAACGTTCTGCCGCGCGTTGCGCGGTAGGGCCCGGTGTGGAATAAGGGAGGGAGCCAGATCATGCAGACCGCGTTGCGCCTTTTGGACAAGGATGTGATGGACAAGCAGCGGGCGTTGGATGCGGCCCTCTCGCAGATCGAGCGCGCCTTCGGCAAGGGCTCGGTCATGAAGCTCGGCTCGCGCGAGGCGGCCTCCGATATCGACGTGATCTCCACCGGCTCGCTCGGCCTCGACATCGCGCTCGGCATCGGCGGGCTGCCGCGCGGCCGGGTCGTCGAGATCTACGGCCCCGAAAGCTCGGGCAAGACGACGCTGGCCTTGCATGTCATCGCCGAGGCGCAGAAGGCCGGCGGCACCTGCGCCTTTATCGACGCCGAGCATGCGCTCGACCCGCCCTATGCCAAAAAGCTCGGGGTCGATATCGACAATCTCTTGATTTCGCAGCCCGATGCCGGCGAGCAGGCGCTCGAGATCGCCGATACGCTGGTGCGCTCCGGGGCGATCGACGTGCTCGTCGTCGATTCGGTCGCCGCGCTCGTGCCGCGCGCCGAACTCGAAGGCGAGATGGGCGACAGCCACATGGGGCTGCATGCGCGCCTCATGAGCCAGGCCTTGCGCAAGCTGACGGGGTCGATCTCGCGCTCGCGCACGATGGTCGTCTTCATCAACCAGATCCGCATGAAGATCGGCGTCATGTTCGGCAATCCGGAAACGACGACCGGCGGCCAAGCGCTCAAATTCTATGCGTCGGTGCGGCTCGACATCCGCCGCATCGGCGCGATCAAGGAGCGCGACCAGGTGATCGGCAATCAGACCCGGATCAAGGTGGTCAAAAACAAGATGGCGCCGCCGTTCAAGGTCGTCGATTTCGACATCATGTACGGCGAGGGGATCTCCAAGCGCGGCGAACTGATCGACCTTGGCGTGCAGGCCGGCGTCGTCGAGAAATCGGGCTCGTGGTTCTCCTATGACGGTCAGCGGATCGGGCAGGGGCGCGAGAACGCCAAGCTCTATCTGAAGGAGAACCCCGAGATCGGCGAACTGATCGAGCGCGCGATCCGCGGCAATGCCGGTCTGGTCGCCGATGCGATGATGGCGGCGCCGGGAGATATTGCCGAAGAGGAGTAGGCACCGGCATAGTCCGGCCGGCGCGCTCCGCCGCCCACTGAAGCGGGGCTGACGACCCCGCTCGCGTGGCCCCCGCGCCGCAACGGAGGCCCGATGCCGTATCGTCCCGCTGTCGCCCGAGGTTCGCTGGCCGAAGTCGAGCACCGCATCAAGGCGGCCGTGTACACGCCTCTGGCGGCGCTCGCCGCGACCGCCTGGGTGACCCCGGAGCCGGTGCCCTTTGCCCGCCGCCGTGACGGCCGCGAACTGCGGCTGCTCCCCGGCGACCAGTGGAGCGAGGCGGTCTTCGATTGCGCCTGGTTTCGGTTTACCGGCACGGTGCCGGCCGCCGCCAAGGGCAAGGACGTCGTGCTGCTGATCGACGTCAACGGCGAGGGCTGCGTCGTCGACGAGGCCGGCAGGCCGCGTCTCGGGCTGACCAACGTCAATTCGACCTTTGATCGGGAGCACGGCGAACCGGGCAAGCGCGTCGTCCCGTTCCGCGCACCGGCTGAGGGCGGCGAGATCGTGGAGATCTGGGTCGAGGCCGGCGCCAACGATCTGTTCGGAGTGCGCCAGGACAACGGGCAGCTGAAGGAAGCGCTTGTCGCACTGCGAAATCCGAACCTCCATGTCCTGCAATACGATTTCGAGGTTCTTCACGAACTGCTGCGGCTGCTGCCGGCGACCAGTGCTCGCGCGGTCTCGTTGCGCCAGGCTTTGGTGCGCGCGGCGGGATTGCTGCGGGACATCACCGACGCGAAGGCGGCTGTCGCGCGCGCCATCCTCGCGCCGCTGCTGGCGGCGCGCGGCAGCGACCGGTCATTGACCATCAGCGCGGTCGGCCACGCCCATATGGACCTCGCCTGGCTGTGGCCGATCCGCGAGACGATCCGCAAATGCGGCCGCACCTTCGCGACGACGCTCGATTTGATGGAGCGCTATCCGGATTATGTGTTCGGGGCGAGCCAGCCGCAGCAATACGACTGGGTCAAAGAGCACTATCCCGACCTCTACGCGCGCATCAAGCGCCGCGTCGCCGAAGGGCGCTGGGAGGTCCAGGGCGCGATGTGGGTCGAGCCGGACACCAACCTGCCGGGCGGCGAAGCGCTGATCCGCCAGATCCTTTATGGCAAGCGCTTCTTTCGCGAAGAATTCGGAAAAGATCCCGACTGCCTGTGGGTCCCCGACGTGTTCGGCTATTCGGGCGCGCTGCCGCAGATCCTGGCCAAGTCGGGCGTGCCCTATTTCATGACCCAGAAATTGTCGTGGAGCCTGGTTACTCGGCACCCGTACCATACGTTTTGGTGGGAGGGTATCGACGGATCGAAGGTGTTGGCGCACATGCCGCCGGAGGCGACCTACGACAGCGCGGCCGATCCGCGTTCGGTCCTCGCCGCGGCGCAGAATTTCCTGGAAAAAGGAGTCTCCGATCGCTGCCTCATGCTGTTCGGCATCGGCGATGGCGGCGGCGGGCCCGGCGAGGAGCATCTCGAGCGGCTGGCGCGCGAGGCGGACCTCGCCGGGCTTTGCCCGGTGGTACAGGAGCCGGCGCGGGCGTTTTTCCACCATATCGCCGCGGATGGCGCGCGCTTACCGACCTGGTCGGGCGAGCTTTATCTAGAGCGGCATCAAGGCACCTATACCACCCAGGGCCGCATCAAACGCTTCAACCGCAAGCTCGAACTCGCGCTGCGCGAGCTCGAGCTGATGGCGGCCATGGCCGCGATATTTGCCGGGATGCCATACCCGCGGGCCCGGCTCGAACGCATCTGGAAAGAGGTGTTGCTCTATCAGTTCCACGACATCCTGCCGGGTTCGTCGATCACCCGCGTCTATGACGAGGCGACCCCGCGCTACGAGGCCTTGCTCAAGGAGACCGCGGCGCTGACCGCGGCGGCGGACGCCGCGTTGTGCGGCCGGATCGATCGGTCGCGAGCGGAACAGCCGGTCGTGGTGGCCAACAGCCTGTCCTGGCAACGCAGCGAATGGCTGCGCCTCGGCGGACGCTGGGTCCTGGCGCAGGCGCCGCCGCTCGGCTATGCGGTCATCGACGCCGCGGCGCAAGCCAGCTTTGTCGCGCCCGCCGTCGACGGCTCGCTTCTCGAAAACGAGGCGCTACGGATCGTCTTCAATGACGATGGCTCGATCTGCTCCTGTTTCGACAAGGAGCATGGGCGCGAGGTGCTCGCTCCGGGAGCGGTGGGCAATTTGCTGGCGATCTACCGCGACGACGGCGACGCCTGGGATATTCCGATGGATTACCGCGACCGCCCGCCCGAACGCCTCGTGCTCGAAGCGGTCGAGAGGGTCGCGGAGGGCCCGCGGGCGGCGGTTTGCCACCGCTACCGCTATGGCAATTCGGTGTTGCGCCAGGAGGTGGTGGTGTTTGCCGGCAGCCGCCGCGTCGATTTCATCACCTCGGTCGATTGGCGTGAAAGCGGGCGCATGCTGCGCACCAGCTTTCCCGTCGACATCACGGCGAGCGAGGCGACCTGCGACATCCAATTCGGCTCGATCCGCCGGCCAACGCACTGCAACAGCCCCGCCGGTTTCGCCAAATTCGAGGTCTGCGCTCACCACTGGGTCGATTTGTCCGACGGCTCTTATGGCGTCGCCTTGTTGAACGATTGCAAATACGGCCACCACCTGCGCGGCAACCTCCTCGACCTCAACCTGTTGCGCAGCCCCGGATACCCGGACCCAACCGCCGACCGCGGGCATCACTGCTTCACCTATTCGCTCTATCCGCATGCCGGCGATCATGTGTCGGGCGCCGTGGCGCGCGCCGGATGGGAGTTGAACGTGCCGCTGCGGCCGCTCGCTGGCGCTCCCGGCGGCGGAAAGCTGCCGGCGATGGCGTCCTGGCTTCAACCCGAGGCGGCGAATATCGTCGTCGCCGCGGTAAAAGAGGCCGAGGACGGTCGCGGGCTGATCGTCCGGCTCCACGAGGCGGCCGGCGTCGCGACGCAGACGGTGTTGCATTGCGGCTTTGCTCTCGCCGCTGCCGAGGCGAGCGATCTGATCGAAGAAAATCCGGTTGTGGTCGAGATCGCCGGGCGCGATTTGCCGCTCGCCTTTCGCCCGTTCGAGATCCAGACGCTGCGGCTGATGCCGGCAGAGCAGTGAGCGCGGACGACGCCGCGAAACCGATGCCCCGCCCCCCGAGCGGCCGCCGCCCGCTCAATCGCGCCTGGGACCGGCTCATTCCGTCCTGGCCGCTGATCGTCGGCCTGGCGGTGTTCGGCCGCCTGTTGGCCGCGCGGATGGCGCTGCTCGACGACCCGGACACCTATCTGCATATCGCGGCCGGAAACTGGATATTGGCGCATTGGGCGCTGCCGCTGCACGACCCGTTCTCGCATACGATGCCGGGCGCGCGCTGGATCTCGTCCGAATGGCTGGCGCAAATCATCCTTGCCGCGGTCTACGACGCGTTCGGCTGGGGCGGCGTCATCATGCTGACCGCGGCGGGCGTCGCCCTCGCCGTCGCCCTGCTGATGCATTTTTTGCAGCAAAGGCTGGCGCCGCCGGCGGCGTTGATCGCCGCCGTTGCCGCCGCCGCGCTGCTGCAGGCGCACGCCCTGGCCAGGCCGCACGTCTTAGCCCTGCCGCTCCTCGTGCTGTGGTCGGGGCTGCTCATCGGCGCGCGCGACGCCGATCGCCCGCCGCCCTTCGCGGCGCTGGCCGTGTTGGCGCTGTGGGCCAATCTGCATGCCAGTTTTATGGCCGGGCTGGCGCTCGCCGCCTTTCTCGGCGGCGAGGCGGTGGTGCTGGCCGGCGCCGGCCAACCGCGCTGGGCGGCAGCGAGAAGGTGGGCCACGTTTGTCCTCGCCGCATTTGTTGCCGCGCTGCTGACGCCTCACGGCGTCGCCGGTCTGGTGCAGCCATTCCGGCTGATGGAAATGCCGGCGTTGCAGACGACTTTTGCCGAATGGTTGAGCCCCGATTTCCAGAAATCGCCGGCGCTCGAAATGTGGATCCTCGGAGCGCTCCTGATCGGCTTTGCGAGCGGGGTGCGGCTGCCGCCGACCCGGCTGCTGCTGCTGCTCAGCCTCGTCCACATGACGCTGCAGCACGCCCGGCACGGCGACGTCCTCGCCATCGTTGGGCCGCTCGCACTCGCCGCCCCGCTCGGGCGCGCTCTGGCCGCCCGCATGGCGCAGCAGGCACCATCGCGGCTTTTCGGCTGGGCCGATCGCCTGGCCCGGCCGCCCGACGCTGTGGCGGTAGTGCTGACGCTCGCGCTTGCCGTCGCGCTGGCCTTGCCGACGGCGCTGCGTCCGATTGTCCGCGCCGACGACCCGGAGACCCCCAGCACCGCGCTGGCGGCGGCAATGCGTCTCGGCCTGACGGGGCCGGTCTTCAATAGCGAGAAGTTCGGCGACTATCTGATTTTCCGCGGCGTGCCGAGTTTCATCGACGGCCGCGTCGAGATGTACGGCAACGATTTCGTGGCGAAGGATTATCGGGCCGAGCGCGGCGACGCGGCGGCGCTCGAGGAGCTGCTCGCCCGCTATCATATCGCCTGGACGCTGCTGCTGCCCGAGGCCGGCGCGGTCGGCGTGATGGACCGCCTCGCCGGGTGGGAACGGGTCTACGCCGATAAGCGCGCGGTGATCCACCGGCGCATCGGCGCCGAGCCCCGCTGAGCGACCGGTCCCTGTGAGCGGCCGCGCCCGCGGCGAGCACGAGAAATGCGCGCCGCCTCTTGCATGGCCCGATAGAACCCCCACAATCCTCTCATGCAGACGACCAACGACATCCGCACCGCCTTTCTCGAGTACTTCGCCCGTCACGATCATGAGATCGTGCCGTCGAGCCCGCTGGTGCCGCGCAACGACCCGACCCTGTTGTTCACCAACGCCGGTATGGTCCAGTTCAAGAACGTTTTTACCGGCGTCGAGAAGCGGCCGTATCGGCGCGCCGCCACGGCACAGAAATGCGTGCGGGCGGGCGGCAAGCACAACGACCTCGAAAACGTCGGCTACACCACCCGGCACCACACGTTTTTCGAGATGCTCGGCAATTTCTCGTTCGGCGACTATTTCAAGGAGCGGGCGATCGAGCTGGCCTGGAACCTGGTCGCGCGCGAGTTCGGCCTGGCGCGCGAGCGGCTGCTGGTGACGGTTTATTCCGAGGACGAGGAGGCGGCGCGGCTCTGGGCCAAGATCGCCGGGTTGCCGGAAGAGCGCATCATCCGGATTGCGACCTCGGACAATTTCTGGGCGATGGGCGATACCGGCCCGTGCGGCCCGTGCTCGGAAATCTTCTATGATCACGGCGCGGCGATCCCCGGCGGCCCGCCCGGCAGCCCGGATGCCGCGGGCGACCGTTTCGTCGAGATCTGGAACCTCGTCTTCACCCAGTTCGACCAGCTGCCCGGCGGCGAGCGGATCCCCTTGCCGAACCCGTCGATCGATACCGGGATGGGGCTCGAACGCATCGCCGCGGTGCTGCAGGGCAAGCACGACAATTACGACATGGACCTGTTTCGTGCGCTGATCGCGGCCTCGGCGGAGGCCTCGGGGGTCGCCGCCGACGGTCCGCAGGCGGTCTCGCACCGCGTCATCGCGGACCATTTGCGCGCCGCCGCATTCCTGATCGCGGACGGCGTGCTGCCGAGCAAGGAAGGGCGCGGCTATGTGCTGCGCCGCATCATGCGGCGGGCGATGCGCCATGCCCAGATGCTCGGCTGCAAGGAACCGCTGATGTGGCGGCTCGTGCCGGCGCTGGTGCAGCAGATGGGCGCTGCCTATCCCGAGCTGTTGCGCGCCCAGCCGCTGATTACCGAGACGCTGCGGCTCGAAGAGGAGGGGTTCAGGCAGACGCTGGGCCGCGGGCTGGCGCTGCTCGAGGAAATGGCCCAGGGCAAGGGACTGAAGGACGGCAAGACCCTCGACGGCAGTGTCGCGTTCGCCCTGTACGACACCTACGGCTTTCCGCTCGACCTGACGCAAGACATTCTGCGGCCGCGCGGCATCGCGGTGGATGTCGCCAAGTTCGACCTGGAAATGGGGCAGGCGCGCGCCCGCTCGCGCGCCTCCTGGGTCGGCTCGGGGGAGGCGGCGACCGAGGCGAGTTGGTTCGCCCTGCGCGAGGAGGTCGGGCCGACCGAATTCCTGGGTTACGAGACCGAAACCGCCGAGGGCGTCATCCTCGCGATCCTGCGCGGGCCAAACTCGGACAAACAGGAGCGTGTCAGCGAAGCCAGCGCCGGCGACGAGGTCGGCATCATCGTCAACCAGACGCCGTTCTATGGCGAGTCCGGCGGGCAGGTCGGCGATACCGGCGTGATCTTTTCATCGGCGGGCGGCGAGCTCGCGGTGCGCGATACCCAGAGGAAGGCCGGCGATCTGCATCTTCACCTCGGCGCGATGCGGCACGGCACCCTGAAGCTCGGCGAGGCGGTCGAGCTGCGCGTCGATGACGACCGCCGGCGTCGCCTGCGCGCCAATCACTCGGTCACCCATCTCTTGCATCAGGCGCTGCGCCACCGCCTTGGCGAGCATGTGACGCAAAAGGGCTCGCTCGTCGCGCCCGACCGGCTGCGCTTCGATTTCAGCCATCCCAGGCCGCTGACCCAGAAGGACATCGCCGCGATCGAAGCCGAGGTCAACACTCGGATCCGCGATAACGACGCGGTGCGCACCAGGCTCCTGACCCCCGAGCGGGCGGTCGCCGAGGGGGCGCTCGCGCTGTTCGGCGAGAAATACGGCGAGGAAGTCCGCGTCGTCGCCATGGGTGAGGCGGACAGCGAGGGGCGGCCGTATTCGGTCGAGCTGTGCGGCGGGACTCATGTACGCCGCACCGGCGACATCGGCCTGTTCAAGATCATCGGCGAAAGCGCGGTCGCCGCGGGAGTGCGGCGGATCGAGGCGCTGACCGGCGCCGCGGCCGAAACCTACCTGTCCGGCGAGGAGGATCTGCTGCGCCAGTCGGCGGCGGCCTTGCGCATCGGCCCCGCCGAACTGCCCGCCCGGCTCGCGCGGCTGGTGGACGAGCATCGTCGGCTCGAACGCGAGCTGGCCGAGGCCCGTCGCGCGCTGGCAGGGGGCGGTCGCGCGACGGCGCCGGCAGGCAAGCAGATCGGCGATATCGCGTTCGATGGGCGGCTTGTCGAGGATGTGCCCGGTCGCGAGTTGCGCTCGCTCGCCGATGATTTGAAGAAGCGGATCGGCTCGGGGGTCGTCGCAATCGTCTCGCGCGCCGACGGGAAGGCGGCGATCGTGGTCGGCGTGACCGCCGATCTCACCGATCGGTTCGATGCCGTGTCGCTGGTGCGGCTGGGTGCCGAGGTGGTGGGCGGCAAAGGCGGCGGCGGCCGAGCCGACATGGCGCAGGCGGGTGGACCCGAGGCGGACCGCGCCGAGGCGGCGCTCGCCGCGGTCGAGCAGGCGCTCAGGACCCGGGTAGGCGAGGGGTCTGCGACGCCGCGCTGACCGCGCACGGCGCGCTCATGTCGCCTGATTCGCCAGCCGGTTGCAGACCTGAGGTGCTGTGAGGCACAAGAAACGCGACCTAAGCTATTGTTTTTCCGTATAGGCTAGCAAAGCCGCTCGACGGTGCCGCCGGGGCATCTCATGATGAGCGCTGGCAGCGGTGGGGGGGTCCGCCGACCTGCCGGACGAGGGGGCCGGTGCGCACAGGGATGAAACGCTTCGACGCGGCAGCGCCGTTTTACGTTGCGCTCGGTCTGTTGATGCTCGGCGGGTGCGGCGATTTTCCCTACCAGGGCGCCCCGTTCGCCACGCCCGGCCCATTGCCGGTCGGCGCCACTTACGGCGAGCGGCTCAGTTATACCACCCTGATGCGTGTCGGCGACGCGGCCCGAGCCGGCGGCGATCTCGCCACCGCGGTGACCGTCTATCGCCGCGCCGCCGCCATGGATGCGACCGCGGTCCCGCCATTTGTCGCCGCTGGCGACGCGCTGCTCGAAATGGGCAATTTCAACGAGGCGATTGTCTCCTACAATGCGGGGTTGGCGCGCAACGCCCGTGATCCCGGCGCTTTGCGCGGTCTCGCCCGCGCCTACCTGGCGAGCGGCAAACCGGCGCTTGCCGGCCCGTCACTCATGATCGCTTTTGAGGACAATCCGGACGATCCAAAGCTCCTTGAGCTGGTTGGCGTCGCCGATGATTTGGTCGGCCGGCACGACGAGGCACAGGCGCGCTACCGGCGCGGCCTGGAGCTGGCACCGGCGGACCCTGGCCTGTCGCACGATCTGGCGTTATCCCTGGCGCTGAGTGGAAATTACCCAGAGGCGATCGGCGTATTGCGCCCAATTGCCACTGCGCCGAATTCGACGCCGCGCGAGCGGCAGACGCTGGCGCTGATCTATGGGTTGCAAGGCGACCGGGCGGCAGCCGCGCAGATGGCGCGGCTCGACCTGGATCCGGAATCCGTGCAGCACAACCTCGCCTATTATGAAAGCTTGCGCAAGCTGTCGCCGGAGGCACTGCATCGGGCGATCGAGTTGCTCGGGGCACAAGCAAAATCAAAGCAACCTTCCTGAGCGCGCCGTGATATTTGCGCGCTCCACCCGGATCTGCGGGGGATCCGGACGAAGCTGACTTGTCTGAGGGTTGCACGCTGTGCCGGCGGGGCCGGCGCGAAGCGCCTCGGCGCCGCCTCTCGGGATCCCGCAGGGCGCGCCTTTATCTGCCGGTCGTGTTTGGTGCGTTCGGGTTCTTATGCGAGAAGGTGTCGGCGATGGTCATTCCCGCCGGACCGAGCAGCACGATGAACAGCGTCGGAAGAATGAACAGGATCATCGGGACGGTCAGCATCGCCGGCAGGCGCGCCGCCTTTTCCTCGGCGCGAATGAGGCGTGCGTCGCGAAATTCGGCCGCCAGGATGCGCAAGGATTGGGCCAGGGGCGTGCCGAATTTGGCGGTCTGCAGCAACGTGTTCACCACCCCACGGACTGGTGCTATGTTGGTGCGCAGATTGAGATTCTCGAATGCCTGCTTGCGGTCGGGCAGATAGGTCAACTCGCCGGCGGTTATCGCAAATTCCTCGCTGAGCTCCCGCCAGGTGAATTCCAACTCGCGCGACACCCGCTGCAGCGCCGCATCGAGGGCCAGCCCCGCCTCGGCACAGATCACCAGCAGGTCGAGCGCGTCGGGCAGGCCCAACTCCATTTGATGAGCCCGCTTTTTGACCAGGTTGTTGATATAGACATCCGGGGCGAAAAACCCCAGCACGGCCGCGCCGAGCGCCGCCAAGGTGCGAAACTTATCCGGCACCGGGAGCAGGTGCGTGCTGTACGAGTTGGCCACCACCAACGCGCCGAACACAAACGGCATCGCGAGGCGCGCGAAGAGGTACCTGATCATCGCCTCGTTCGAGCGGATTCCCGCTCGCGCGAGCAGCATGCGCGCGTCCTGCGCGTGCTTGGAGCGCAACAGGTTGAGGTGCGTCACCACGTTGTTCATCACCCCTGCAGGGGTCGTCTGCGGCCGATTGCGCCTCGTCTCGATTGCTGTCTGCCGCAGCCCTTCGCGCCGCCGAGCGAGCTGGGAATAGCGCCGCGTGAACGGGTCGGGGCCGCGCAAGGCCTGCCACACCGCAAGGAACGCTACCAGCACCGCCAGGGCAGCGAGTAGAGAGATCAAATCGTTTGGGCTGAGCCACTGGGGCAGCCAGTCTTCGAGTTTGAAATCTGAAACTTTCGTGCTGGTCATATCTCGAACTTCGCCATCCAGATCATGATACCGACCCCGCCGAGGAGCATCGCGGTGGCGATCCCTAACAGGATCAGCCCGCGGACATCGGTGAACAGCGGCGCGATATAAGTTGGCGAGGTAAAGCTGAGCATGATCGTCACCAGGATCGGCAGCGACCCGAGGATTGCCGTGCTGGCGCGCGCTTCGCTCGCCATCGCGCGGGCTTTCGCCCGCATCGCCCGGCGGCCCCGCAAGACCAGAGAGAGGTTGTTCAGCGTCTCGGCAAGATTGCCGCCGGTTTCGCGCTGCACGCTCAATGCGATGATGAAAAACCGAAACTCCGGTACGTCGATGCGCTTGGCGATGTCCCACAGCAGCGAATCGAGATCGCGACCAAGCCGCATGCCAGCCTCGATGCCGCGGAATTCAACCCCGATCGGATCGCCGATCTCCTGGCCCGCATTGATGATCGCCTCGGTGATCGGCAGACCGGCGCGCAGCGCGCGGACCATCAGATCGATCGCCTCGGGGAACAAACCGACAAAACGCGCGACGCGTCTTTTCCCCATGCGGCCGATCACGAAATGCGGAATAAACACCCCGAATGCGACGCCGAACATCAGGCTCGGCCATGGCCCGGACCGGGTGAAAACGAGGAAGGCTAAAGTCAAAGCGAGGATGACCCCGATCATCACGAGCATGTACTGCCCGACGCTGATCTCGCGGCCGGTCCGAGCCAGCCGCTCGACCAGCATCTCGCGGCGGGGCAGCAGCTGAAAGATGCGATCGATGCCAGGCGTGGCGCTCTCGCGGCGGGCCAGCGAGCGCTGTTCCGATTGAACTGCGCGCGCGACTTCCGGCCGGCGGGTCGTGACCTCTTGCAGGCGCCGTGCGAAGCGCCGCGACTCGCCACCGGCGAAGGCGAGGCCGACCAACACCACGGCAAGGAAGCTCATCAGCCCGATGCCGAGCGCGAATTGCATTCCCGGGTCGAGTGCTCCGAACATAGTCAGATCACCTCGAGCAGCGCCCGATCGAGGCCATAATACTCAGCGCGCGGCAAAAACGCCGGCCGGATGCCGCTCGACAGGAACGCGCCCTTCAGCTTGCCGTCGGAGCCTTCACCCTGGAACTGGAAGGTGAACAGGTCCTGCGTGGTGATGATGTCGCCTTCCATGCCTACCACTTCGGTAACGTGCGTCACCCGGCGCGAGCCGTCGCGCATGCGGTTGACCTGGCAGATCAGATGAACGGCCGACGCGATCTGAGTACGCATGGCGCGCGACGGCAGGTTGATGCCGGCCATCCCGATCATGTTTTCGAGCCGGGTCAGCGCCTCGCGCGGGTTGTTCGCATGGATCGTGCTCATCGAGCCGTCGTGACCGGTGTTCATCGCCTGCAGCATGTCGAGCGCTTCCTCGCCGCGACACTCGCCGATGATGATGCGGTCGGGCCGCATGCGCAGCGCGTTCTTCAACAGATCGCGCATATTGATTTCCCCGGTGCCTTCGAGGTTGGCGGTGCGCGTCTCGAGCCGAACCACATGCGGCTGCTGCAGCTGGAGCTCGGCGGCGTCCTCGATGGTGACCGTGCGCTCGGTGCTGTCGATCATGCGTGACAGCGCGTTCAAGAGGGTCGTCTTGCCCGACCCGGTGCCGCCGGAGATCAGGATGTTGAGCCGGCACCGGGCAGCGATCTTCAGCAATGTCGCCATCGCCGGCGAAATGCTGTTGTTGGCGGCCATGACGTCGAGCGTGATCGATTTCTTGGAGAATTTCCGAATCGAAACCGAGGCTCCATCGATCGCCAACGGTGGGATGATGATGTTGACGCGGCTGCCGTCGGGCAGACGCGCATCGACGAGCGGCCGCGACTCATCGATACGGCGACCGATCCGCGTCACGATTTTGGTACAGATGTTCATCAGGTGCGGGTTGTCGCGAAACGTTACGTCGGTCAGTTCGAGCTTGCCGCGACGCTCGACGTAGACCTGCTTTGGTCCGTTGACCATGATGTCGCTGACCGTCTCGTCCGCAATTAGCGGATCGAGCGGGCCGAGCCCCAGCATGTCGGAAATCAGCGATTCGACAAGCTCGCGCTGCTCGGTGAAATTGAGCTGGATCTTGGTCTCCGCGAGGAGCTCCTTGACCCAGCCGGTAAGCTGAGCCTCGAAAGCCGGGCGCGGCATCTCGGCGGCCGCGCCGACGTCCATGTGCTCGAGCACAAGCGGCTGGATTTGCGCCTTCGCCGCCTCGATCGCGGCTTTGTGGGGGGTGTTGCGCCCTCGGCCCGCCTCGGCCGCATCAGGGGTGATCAGCGTCTGCAGGATGTCGGTGATCAGATCGCGCCGCGCGAGCGGGTTGGCCTCCATCTGGTGGCGGACGAAATAAGCCTGCACCGCGGCGTCCACGATCTTGGCGAGATCGCCGCGACTGAGCAGGGCGCGCCGCTCCGGCTTGATCTCCGCCCCCAGGCGGGCGCTCAATTCCTCGCGGGCGATCAGGAGGCGTTCCTCGATCGTCGCCCCCGAGTCGATCACCGGCGCGGGCGCAGGCGCCGCCGCCACCGCCACCGTTTTTTCCGGCAATGTCACATTGCCGGCCGCGGCGGCGCCATCGTCTCTTTCGCGCCCTTCCGACAGCCGGCGGATGCGGGCGTCAAGCCCTCCGTCAGTCTGTTGTCGTCCGAACATCGTTACCATCGGGGGAACCCAAAGATCTTGCGTTTCTGCGCCTCGGCGGTGCCGGCGATCAAGCCGATAAGCTGTTCGAGTTCGCGCACCACAGGACTGCGCGGCGCTGCCAGCGGCAACGGCTGACCTGCATTCGTCGCCGCCGCCGCCGATTTGGCGTCGTGAAACAGGGTCACGTCAAGCGATTTACCGACCGCCTTTTCAAACTCGGACTTACCGACCGTCGCTCGCTCGTTGCTGGCGCCGGCGTCGATCATCAGCACCTGAGCCTGCGGCGCGTGTTCGCGCAACAAAGTCTGCAGGCGGATAGTGTCGCGCAGACCGGCCAAGCTGCGCTCGCAAACGATCACGACCCGGCTTGCCGCGGCCAGCACGAGGCGCTGTGTCGGTGTCACCCAGCGCGGCAAATCGATGACGATCCAGGTGAATTTGCGCCGCAACTCGTAGAGCAGGACGTCGATTGCGCCGGCATCGATCATCAGCGTCTCGCCGACCGCGGCCTCAGAGGCCAGGATGCGCAGCGTCTCCGATGCCTTCACCATCGCCCGATCGACGAACAGGGCGTCGATCCGCGATGGCTGTTCGAGTGCTTCGCACAAGCCGGTGCCCGGGTCGGTGTCGAGATTGAGCGCCACCGTGCCGAAATGCAGATCGAGGTCGACCAGCGCGGTATTCTCCTTGCGCTTGTCGGCCAACAACCAGGCGCAGCCGACCGCCGCTGTTGTGGTCCCGACGCCGCCGCGGCTGCCGATGAAGGCCACGATTTGGCCAAGGCCGGAGCCCGCCCCGCCGCTTGTCGCGGTCGACTGCTTTTCGAGGCCAACCGCGAGTGCCTCGCGGGTTAGCGGCTTGATGAGGTAATCCGATGCGCCGGCTGCGAGCAGGTTGCGGTAGGTGTCTACCTTGTCCTCCGTGCCGAGCGCCAGGATCTTGAGATCGGGGCCGCCGACCGAGCGCGCTGCGCTGAGCTCCGCGATCGGCGCGGTCGATTCGGAAAGATCCAGAACCAGGATGCGCGGAGCCGATCCCTCGCGGATGCGACGCAGCGCGGATTCGAGAGTTCGGATCGAGGATCAGCTCGTCATCGAGCTGAAGCTCGCGGATGCTCCCCTGGACCCGATCGAGTGTCGGCTGATCCTGGAGGACGGCAATGATGCCCTCGCGCGTTTTCGCAGCAGGGGGCGGGGCGCTGACTGCGGTGGCTGCTCTCACGGTTGACTCCCTCCCGCGTTGCCGCCTGCGCCGCCGGGTGTTCGAGTGGAAGTTGGGTCTATTTGCTCAATCATAGCATAGCCGCAGGCGACAGCTGAATCTTGTCATTCGGGCAGCCCAGCGCGGCGACCTCGACGATCGGCTTATCGGCCGGTGCTTGGGCGAAGTCGAGCACTCCCTGCCGTTCAGGTTTGCCGGCAGGGCTGCGGCGCGCTGCGATCATGGTGTGCCGGTGGGGGCGGCGGCCCCGGCTGCCGGCGCGCCTCCCTGGCTGGAGCCCGCCGCCAAAGCCTGAGCCCCGGCGGTCGTTTCCGGCAGCTTCACCTTGTCGGTCAGGTAGCGGGTGACGGCGCTGACCGCAGGTGTCCCGTCGGCCTGGGCGAGCTCGCGCGCACTGACGAGATCGGCCGGGCTCGCCACCATGAGTCCGAGATTGACCGCCGTGGCACAGCCGAAATTGCTCGACTTCTCGTTGGTGAAATCGGATGCCGGGTACTGGCTCCAATTCGGGCAGGCCGGCAGGGTCACCAGGTAGCGCCCGACCGCGATGATCGCGCGATCACGCGGCACTCCAACAAGCGGGCTCGCCGTCGCGACGATGCCGTATTGCACAAGCTCGCGCGAAACCATGTCGAAGCGGTGCTGCCGCAGAAGCGGACCGCCGGCGGCTGCGACAGTGACGCGATCCTGGGGGCTGATACTCCCGGACATCGCCAGGCGTTGCAGCCGGGCCGCCTGGCCCCGGGCCAGCTGGTCGGATCCGGGGACAAAGGCGAGGTTGAGCGTGCCCGCGGCGCTGTCGACCCGCAGCTGTTTTGGGGCTTCGGCGTCGGTATACTCGGCAGCTCCGGGCGCGCATGCGGTCAGCGCCAGCATCGCCGGGATGGCGAGGAGGTAGAGAGACCTCTTCATTGCTCGGGGTCCTTCCTCAATCCAGGCGGAAGCCAGCAGGGCCGATCAGACCGTTGCTGCCGCCTTGCAGCGGACCGCGCGGCGGCGGCGGCAGCTGCTGCCGGTAGATGTCGTCGGTCAGGATCCGCGCCACGTCATGCGGCGGCACGTATCCGTCTGTCGGTATTGCCAGGTTCGCCGTCGCGACCGGGTTGACCAGGTAAGGGGTGACAATGATGACGAGTTCAGTCTCGTCGCGTTGGAACTGGTCCGAACGGAACAGCTGGCCGAGGACCGGGATGTCGCCCAACCCCGGCACTTTGGAGATGTCCTGGGCCGTATCGTGCCGCAGCAAACCGGCGAGGGCAAAGCTCTGGCCGCTCGCGAGCTCCACCGTGGTCTCGGCACGTGTCACGGTTATCGCCGGGATGGTTAGCGAACTCGTGTCCGTGATGGGCAGGGAAATTGCGCCGTTGGTCGTGAGGTTGCTGACCTCGGGTCGAAGCTTAAGGTTGAGATGATTGGCATCGAGGATGGTCGGCGTGAAATCGAGCTTCACGCCGAAATCCTTGTAGGTGATGCCGATCGTTGGGGCGGCGCCCGCCGCCGCCGGGGAGACGCTGCTCGGCACCGGAAACGAGCCGCCGACGAGAAAGCTCGCGGCCTGTCCGTTCATCGCGGTCATGTTCGGCTCGGCCAGGGTGGTTATGAGGCCCTCCTGGGCGAGAGCATCGAGCGTGCCGGCGATGCTGCTCGCGGCGGTGCCTATCATCCCGGTAAAGGTGTTTGTCACGCCTGACCCGACAATGTCCGTCACGGAAGCCGCAGTCGTCGGGTTGTTGGTCGAGACGGTGACGTGGCTGCCAAATTTTTGCCAGTTGATCCCGAGCTGCTTCAGCACGTTGCGGTCCACTTCGGCGATGCGGACCCGCAGATTGACCTGGTTCGGGGTCGCCACCGTAAGCTGGTTGACGACCTGGTCGGCCTTGTCTTTGCCGACGATCGCGATGGCCAGCGCGTCGGCTTTCTCAGCCAGCGTGGCGCTCGAAACCTCGCCGCTCAGCACCAGCCTGTTCTCAACCGAGCTGATCGTGATCCGCTCTCCGGGCAAATTCTGCTTGATCGACTGGCGCAGCCCCGACAGGTCGTACTCGACGCGGACGAGCGCGCTGACCAGCACATTGTTCTTATCGTCGACGGCGTAAACCACGGTCTCGCCCGGCGATGTCTTGTTGGCGCTGATGTAGATCAGCGTCGGCGATTTGACCTGGACGTCGGCGATGTCGGGGTTGGCGACAAAAACGGTCGCCGCCGGCCGCGGCAGACGGACCAGCGTGCCCTTGCCGATCTCGAGCACGATCGGCGGTCCGGTCGGGCGGATGTTGGCCGGGGCGATGCTGATTGGCGGCGCTTGTGGTGTTGCGGTTGGCGAAGGGGTGGCAGAGGGCGCCTCGACCTCCGCGGCATGGGCGGCGACGTACAGGATCAACCCTGATGCTGCAGCCGCGAGGGCCAGAAGTTTGCGCATTACGATCCCTTGCCCGTGGTTGTCGAGGCGGAAGACTTGCTCCCTTTTCCACTGCCGCGCAATATTGTGACGACGGATGCCACGCAAGTACCTTTTCCGGTTAGGACTTTAGGCAATAGCGGGTTGACGTCGCTGTCCATAGTGCAGGTCGCCGTCTCGGCAGCCGACGAATTGGGCGCGTTCCGGCTTGCCGTCTCGCCGTCCGCCGGTCCGGCAACCAGCGTCTCTTGCGAGGCGGGAACCAGACTGCGCAAGGTCAGAAACATCTCGCCCATCTTGCTCGCGAGCGCGATGACCTCGCTTTGCTTGGGGGTTACCTCAAAGGTCGCGGTATGAGCAGGGACCGCCTCGCCGGGTTTGCTCTCAAGCCGCTGATCGATGGCGATCACCCGAATGTCGTGCAGCACGGTCTCTACCGCCTTGTGCTCGAAGTCGCCGCCGAACTCGGCCGCCGGGATCGTAAAGGTCATCATCAGGTCGACCTGGTCTCCCGGAAAGATAAAGCCGGCAATGCCCGAGGTAATGGACACCGGGACCGAGATCGCGCGCATGCCCGGCCGCAATACCGCTGCAAGAAAACCGCGGTTGCCGGGGGCGACTATTCGGGCCTCGGTGATCGGCTCGCCCTCCGCGATCGGGTTGCGGGCGACCCAGCCGGCAAACGATTCCGGGGTGCGGGCGGGGAGCGGGGGACCGCCGCGCACGACATAGTTCTTGTCGAGGGCGCCCTCCGGCCAGATCTGCCAGGTCGTGTCCTCGGGTCGCAGGATTTGCCCGCGCTTGATGTCGCCCTTGGCGACGAGCACGTCCTTGGACGGCGTCGCCGCCAGCGGTATGGCCTTCTGCTCCTCGACCAGCTTGTTTTGTTGTGTCGTCAGGTAGTTGCGGGCGAGGATGACGGTGCCGCCGGCAAGCAGGACGGCGAGGAACAATAGGAGCAGGGTGCGGGCGCGCATGGCGGTTCAACCGAAATAAGGGTGAAGGATTACGATGAGAGCAGCGCTGGCGATGGCGACGCCATAGGGCACCGGCATCGCCAGCCCGCGCCCGGTATCGATGGCCGACTGACCCAGCATGCCGCGGGCAGCCGCCGCGATCTGCGTGCCAAACGGCATCAGCAAAAACAGTGCCAGCGCGCCGCCAAGCACGCCGGTCAGCATCAGCAGCTCAGGCGTCCCCGAGGGGCCGGCCCATAGCGTGGCCGCGCTCAGCAGCTTGACGTCGCCGCCGCCGAGATAGCCGCGGGCGAACAGAACCGCACCGACCAGAAACACCGCCGCGGCGCAGCCGACCGCGGTCGAGCGCGCCGTAGAGGCTCGGGGCGGCGGCAAAGTAGAGCGGCCACAGCGCACACAACAGGATCGGCAACAGATTGGGTATGATCAGCCGGCGAAAGTCCTCGAATGCGGCGGCAGCCATCACGACCCCGAACGCCGTAAGCACGATGGCTTGAGGATGGAGCGTCATGGTAAAGGCCAGCACCTCCAGCAGACACTGCGCCGCGTTTCGATGCCTGCGGGCTAGCCGCGGCGGCATAAAGATTCGACGCAGAGCCGGTCGGACATCCGGGATCCGACCGATGGTTAAACTACCATGTTACGGGATGATTAATAAATGATTAGCATTGCTCGTTCGATCTGTCATCCACATTTAGATAATAGCGCGATCGAAAACACAAGCTGTTGTGTTATGGGAACCGGTCGCGATTCCTTTTCCCCCGAATCGGTCTCATTCACGCGCCGGCGATTTGCCTGCCCGGCAACCCGGTCATATGGTTGGCCGCGCGCCCGACAATCACCGAATGAGAAGCCGTCGCCCCAGCTTATTTCGTCGAGCGCGCCGCGCTCAGCGGCGGGTGCGGGCGGTCAGCCGATCGATCACGCCGTCGCGGCACAGCGCGTTGATCTCTGCCTCGCTGCAGCCGAGTTCGTCGCGCAGGACCTCGACCGTGTGCTGACCCAAGCTCGGCGGCGCGGTCGACGGCGGCTGGGGCGAGCCGGGAAACTTGATCGGGCGGCCGACCAGGCGCACACGCCCGGCCGTCGCGTGTTCGGCCTCCGTCACCATCTCGCGCGCGCGAGCGTGCGGGTGGGTAAGAGCCGCACTGACGCCGAGCACCGGCGCATGCGGAACATCGAAGGCCGTCAGCCGCTCCTGCCACTCGGCGACGCTGCGGGTGCGGGTGACCTCGGCGATGATGCGGTCGACCTCGTCGCGGCGATCCCGTCGCAAGGTCGGTGTCGCAAAACGCGGGTCTTGAGCGAGATCCGGCCGTTCCAGCGCCTCGCACAGCTTGCCCCAAAAACTCTCCGACAACACCGCGATGATGATCGAGCCGTCGGCCGCCGGGAAGCTGCCGTAGGGGACGATGTTGGGATGGCTCGAGCCCATTGGCGGCGGGTCCTCGCCGGTGATGAAGGCGAGCTGGGCGAAATAGCCGAGCATGCCGATGAGCCCGTCATAAAGGCCGATGTCGATCAGCCGGCCGCGCCCGGTCGAGCTTCGCTCGTGCAGCGCGGCGAGAATGGCGATCGGCCCGAAAATCCCGCCGACCATGTCGCCCAAGGGGATGCCGAGCTTGACCGGCATGCGGCCGCGCTCGCCATTGATACTGAGCGCCCCGGTCAGCGCTTGCGTCACGATGTCGAAGGACGGCTTGTCGCGGAGCGGGCCGCTGAGGCCGAAGCCGCTGATCGCGCAGTAGATGAGGCGCGGGTTGAGCGCTGCGAGAGCCTCGTAGCCGAGGCCGAGGCGGTCCATCACCCCGGGGCGGTAGTTTTCGACAAGAATGTCGGCGGTGGCGACGAGGCGGCGCAGGATGTCGGCGCCGGCCGCCTGTTGGAGATCAATGACCAGGCTCTTCTTGTTGCGGTTGATCCCGAGAAAATAATGGCTCTCGCCGGCGATGAAGGGCGGAAAGCGGCGGGTTTCATCGCCGCCGCCCGGCGGCTCGATCTTCAGGATTTCGGCGCCGAGATCGCCGAGGCTCTGGGTCGCGAACGGGCCGGCCAGCACCCGGGTCAGATCGATGACCCGGATCCCCTGGAGCGGCCCGGCCCACTCGGTCTTGTCATTAGATGTGCTCAAACTCGCTACCTTACAGGCCCCCTTGGCCGGGCTTGTCCCGGCCATCCACGTCTTTGGTTTTGCAGTGCAAGCAAGACGTGGGTGCCCGGCTCAAGGCCGGGCACGGGGATTATTTATTGCCGGCGAATCACTTCGCCGCGGTGACCATGATCTCGACCAAGACCTCCGGGCGCGCCAGATCGGCCTTGACGCAGGCGCGGCACGGCGGGTTCTGCGGATCGACCCACTCGTTCCATACCGCGTTCATGTCGCGGAACATCGCCATGTCCTTGATCCACAAATTCGCCGTCAGCAGTTTCGCTTTGGAGGTCCCGGCCTCGCGCAGGTAATGGTCGATGCGCTCGAGGATCTGCCGCGTTTGGCCCTGCACGTCCTGGCTGGTGTCGGCGGCGGTCAGACCGGCGAGAAAAACCCGATCGCCGTGCACTACGGCGCGGCTCATGCGCGGCCCCGGCGGCTGGGTGATGTCGATGCGGCGGATGTCTGGCATGGGTTCCCTCCGTGCTGCGGTAAGCGACGCCAGTGTGGCCCGGCGTCGCCGGGAAGGGAAGGCGGTAGCGTTCGCCGGGGCGGCGGCGACAATTCTCAGCAAACCGCCGCGCCCTCCTTGTAATGAACGATCCTCTTCGGGTGCGTGTGGATGCCGTAGGTGACAAGCGGCTGGTCGCCGATGACCCGGAACCCGTGCACCCGGCCGGCGGCGATCGAGATCGTCACCCCCGGCTCCATCGCGATCGTGCCCGCTTCGCCGTCAAGCCAGGCTTCGCCGCGCCCTTCGATGACGGTCAGCACCTCGACATAGGGGTGCGAGTGCACCCGCGTCGCGTAGCCGGGCTGCGAGGTCTGGATGCCGGTGCGGATCGGGATGCCGGCGCCGTTGTCGTCGCCAATGAGGGTGCGGTAGGTCGCGCCGCCCGGAAAATCGACGACCGGGCGCTCCTCTTCGCGGATCACGGTGACGGGGTCGGGCATGGCGGGCTCCACAGCTTGCGTTGCGGTCTCTGCCGGCTAAATGTATCGTCAACGTCGATACAGCGCTAGGCTCTTTGGAGGACCCTGCATTGCTGATGCACTTCGCGAAATGGGGGAACAGCCTGGCGCTGCGGATTCCGGCAGCCTACGCGAGAGAGATCGGCGCCTGCGAGAATGGCCAGGCCGAGCTGACGATCGAAGGCGGCAAACTCGTCGTAGCGCCGCTCAACCAGACCCCCGAATTCGATCTCGATGCGCTGGTTGCCCAAATCACCGACGAGAACCGCCACGATGAGATCGGCACCGGTCCTGCTCTCGGTGACGAATTCGCCTGATGCGCGGCAATTATTGCCCTGACGTCGGCGAAATCGTTGACATCACCTTCGACCCACAAGAAGGCAGAGAGCAGCGCGGCCGGCGGCCCGCCCTGGTGCTAACGACGCGTGCCTATAACCGCCGTGCCGGGCTATGTGTGCTGTGTCCGATCACGAACCAGCAAAAAGGGTATCCATTTGAGGTCGTGATTCCAAACGGGCACCCAGTTACGGGTGTGGTTTTGTCCGACCAGGTGAAGAGCCTGTCATGGCAGCGGCGAAACGCCGTCTTTCGCTGCGCAGGGCCGCCCGGTGTGTTGATGGAGACGAAGGGCAAGGTAAAAGCGCTGTTGCTGATTCCCTGAATCCCGCGTCGACCGGCCGCGTTCTCTCTCTGGCTCGCGCTACTGTCGGGCTGCAATGATAGGAGCCCACCAGCCCGAGCCGCCTTTCACGAAAGAAAGCCATCCGCCCATGAAAAACGACACCAGGCCGCGCCATTACCGCAAGGACACGCTCCTCACCCATGTCGGCCGCAACCCGGAGGCCAATCACGGCGCCGTCAATCCGCCGGTCTATCATGCCTCGACGATCCTCTCGAAGAACATGGCGGAATGGGAAGCAAAACGCGCGGCGCCGCCGTTCACCGGGGTGCGCTATGGGCTGCACGGCACGCCCGGGACCTTCGCGCTCGAAGAGCTCTTGGCCAAGGTCGAGGGCGGCTATCGCGCGATGCTGATGTCATCGGGGCTGGCCGCGGTGACGGCGCCGTTACAGGCGCTGCTCGGCGCCGGCGACCATTGCCTGATGGTCGATTCGTGCTACGGCCCGGCGCGCAATTTCTGCGAGGGCATCCTGAAAAAATGCGGGGTCGAGACGACCTATTACGACCCGCTGATCGGCGACGGCATCGCCCGGCTGATCCGGCCCAACACAAAGGTCGTCTATTGCGAGTCGCCGGGCTCCCTGACCTTCGAGATCCAGGACATCCCGGCGATCGCCGCGGTGGCGCACCGGCACGGCGCCAAGGTGCTGATGGACAATACCTGGGGCACCCCATACCTGTTCCGCTCGTTCGAGCACGGGGTCGACGTATCGATCCACGCCGCGACCAAATACATCTGCGGCCATTCCGACGCGATGCTCGGCGCCGTCATCACCACCGAGGAGAGCTTTCTGCCGGTGCGCTCGGCGACCGCGCAGATCGGCCACTGCGCCGGCCCGGACGACGTGTTCTTCGCGCTGCGCGGGATGCGGACCTTGAGCGCGCGGCTCGAACGGCATCAGAAGAACGCGCTCGAAGTCGCGCGCTGGCTGCAGACCCGGCCCGAGGTGTCCCGCGTGCTCTACCCGGCATTGCCCGAGGACCCCGGCCACGCGCTGTGGAAACGCGATTTCCTCGGCGCCTGCGGCCTCTTTGGCGTGGTCCTGCAGCCGGCGCCGAAAGAGGCGGTCTACGCGATGATCGACGCGCTCGACCTGTTTGGCATCGGCGCCAGCTGGGGCGGTTTCGAGAGCCTCATCCAGCCGATGTACCCCGAGCGCATCCGCACCGCGACCCGATGGGACGCCGAAGGCCCCGGCATCCGCCTCCATATCGGCCTCGAAGACCCGCAAGATCTGATCGCCGATCTGGCGCAGGGCCTCGACAAGCTGCGCGCGGCGGCGGGACGATGATCTCGACCACCCCGGCGCAGGCCGGGGTCCATTTCGACGATGGGTCCCGGCCTTCGCCGGGATGCTGTGAATAAATGTGATCGAGATACCCGCGGTCGCGCATAGCAGTCCGTTTGCGGTCGGGATTTCTCATCGCGTGACAATCGGGGCACAATGCGGGCGGCGGCAGTGGCGCGGCTGGCGCCGCGTGTGGAGGACATGTGATGGATGTGACGGAGGCGGCGGGCGACGCTGGGTTGGCGCGGACCTATCTCGACCGGGCGCGCGAACTAAAGCCGATGCTCGCCGCCGCCGGCGACGCGATCGAGCGCGGCCGCGAGGTAACGCCGCAGATCGTCGAGGCGCTGATCGCGCGCGGCATCTTCCGGATGCTGCTGCCGCGCTCATTGAGCGGCGCCGAGCTCGACCCCTTGACCTACACCGCGGTCCTCGAAATCCTGGGGCAGGGCGATGGCAGCACGGCCTGGTGCCTCGGGCAGAATTCCGGGTGCTCGATGACGGCGCCCTATCTGGCGCCGGAGATCGCCCGCGAAATCTTTGGGCCGCCGCACGGCATCCTCGCCTGGGGGCCGGAATTGCCCGGGGCCGGCAAGTGCGTCGCCGTCGATGGCGGCTACCGGGTCACCGGACAATGGGGCTTTGCGACCGGCGGCCGCCATGCGACCTGGCTCGGCGCCCACTGCCCGATCTTCGAGGAGAACGGCAGCCCGCGCATGGGACCCAACGGGCGCCAGCTGGTCCGCACGATGCTCGTGCCCAAGCGCGAAGCCACGATCATCGACAATTGGCAGGTGCTGGGGCTGCGCGGCACCGGCAGCGACAGCTACCGCTTTGACGACCATTTCGTGCGGGAGGCCTATACCGCCGCGCGCGACAACGACGCCGAGCGGCGCGAGAAGGGGCCGCTCTACCAGTTCACCTCGGGCATGATCTACGCGATGAGTTTTTCCCACGTGTCGCTCGGGATTGCCCGCGGCGCCTTCGACGCCTTTATCGAGATCGCGCGCGACAAGATCCCGCGCGGCGCCAAGGGCACGCTGCGCGAGAACAACGTCGTCCAGTCGCAGGTCTCGCAATGCGAGGCGCGGCTCAAATCGGCGCGCGCCTATCTGCGCGGCGTCATCGGCGAGATGTGGGAGGAGGCGCAGGAGACCGGCCGGATCGGCCCCGAACACCACCCGCAGCTGCGCCTCGCGGCGACCTGGGCGATCCATCAGGCGCGCGATGTCGTCGCCACCGTCTATCACGCGGCCGGGGCGACGGCGATCTTCGAGAACAACCCGCTCGAGCGGCGGATGCGCGACATCCATGCCGGAACGCAGCAGGGCCAGGGCCGCCCCATCCATTTCGAGACGGTCGGGCAGATGCTGATGGGGCTGCCGCCGGAAGGCCGGATGTTCCGGTAACGATATCGCCAAGAAATCTCGGTGTTCCCGGCGCAGGCCGGGACCCATTTCCCCACTTGGTGATCAGCTGAAGAATGGGTCCCGGCCTGCGCCGGACCTTGATATATCTTGCCGCTACGGGTGGATCACCGTGTCGTGGCGGCTGATCAGAAAGGCCTCGTGGCGCTCGACGAAATCGCCGACCACCTCGGCGAAGGCTTCGGGGCGCTCGGCGTCCATCGCGTGGCCCGCATCGTAGACCAGCACGAGATGGCAGTTGCGCATCAATTCCTTGTAGATGCGGCCCATCTCCGACGGGATCATCCGGTCGAGCGTGCCCCACAGCACCAGCGTCGGCACCTCGATCGTGCCCATGCGGGTTTCGAGATCGCTGTCGCGAGCCGGGCCGCGCAGGCGTCCGACCAGCTTCTGCTGCTTCGCCAAGACCGCCGGGTCGCGCTTTGGCCCCGGCCCCATCCGCTCGGGATGGGCGTAGAGCAGCCGCGCCATTTCCTCCGGCGTCCGCGCCGCCGGCGCGCCGCCAGGGGGCAGGATCGCCGCCGGCGCCTGCAGCACCAGCGCCGAGAGCCGCTCCGGCGCCTGCACCGCCAGCCATACGGCCGTCTTGCCGCCGAATGAGGTGCCCCACAGGTTGAAGCGGTCGAGGCCGAGCGCGGCGGCAGCATGCGCCATCGTCATCGCCAATTCGGCCATCGACTGGGTGCGGGTATTCTCCGCCGACTCGCCAAAGCCCGGCATCTCGAACGCGATCACCCGGAATTGCCGGGCGAGGAGGTCATGCGCCGGCGAGAGCCGCAGCCCGCCGGCGCCGTGCAGATGCACCAGCGGGGGCCCGTCCCCGGCCTCGGCATAGCGGATGCGAAACCCGTCGGCCTCGACAAAACCTTCGCGGAACGCCGCACCCGGCGCTGCGCCATTACCTGTTTGTGCCACTCCACGTCCCTCTTTGCATGCCCCAATTCGTCATCCCCGGGCTTGTCCCGGGGATCTCTAGATGGCCGGGTCAAGCCCGGCCATGACGGATTAGGGAGGTTGAGCCGATATCCAATTCACCACGCTTTCAGCGCCGGCATCAGTTCTGCCGCAAAGATCCGCATCGAGCGGCGCACGCTCGCGCTGTCCTGCCCCGGTTGATGCAGGTTCAAGGACAGATGGGTCAGCTGCAGGGCGCGGTAGGGAGCCAGCGCCGCCATCACATCATCCGGCGTGCCGACGGCGAACGGCTGGCCGCCATGGCCGATCCCCGGCACGTCGCGGAATTCGCCGACCGGCGGCAACGCGCCGAGCGGGTCGGCCCCGCGGCTGCCAGCGGCCGGATTGCCGTGCGTGCGGTAGAAATGCAGCACCTGATGCAGCCCGGCCTCGACCTCGTCCCACGCCCGCCGGCGGCTCTCGGCGACATGCACGCGCAGCGGCACCGAGGCGATCGGCAGCGAGGCCGGATCGCGGCCGTGCTGGCGCAGCGCCGCGATGTATCTGTCGTGGCCGCGCCCGGCGCCGGCCGCCATGCCGTAGCCGCGCCGCGCCGTCCATTGGACGCTCTGCTCGCCCATCGCGGCCACGAGGATCGGCGGCCCCGGCTGCTGCACCGGGGTCGTCGTCAAGTGCACATTGGGAAACTGGTAATATTTGCCGTGGTGGCTGAATTCCTCGCCGGTGAAGCAGCGCTCGATGATGCGCAGCGCCTCGAAGGTGCGCCCGAGGCGGCCCTCGACCGGGACCCCGAAGGTGGCGAACTCATTGGGGGCGGAGCCAACCCCGACCCCGAGATCGACGCGGCCCTGCGAGATGTTGTCGAGCACCGCGACATCCTCGGCGACCCGCAGCGGGTTATGCAATGGCAAGAGCAGCACAAAGGTGCCGAGCCGCACCCGCTCGGTGCGCCCCGCGACCGCGGCGAGAAAGGTGAACGGCGAGGGGTTCCACGCATCGGGCGAAAAATGGTGCTCGCTCGCCCACACGCAGTCGAAGCCGAGCTCCTCGGCCAGCACCGCCTCTTCGAGATGGTCGCGGTAGAGGTCGGCCAGCCTCTGCGGCTTCCCCGGCAGGGTGCGGATGCCGCTGGTGAAGACGAGCTTCATTGTCGCGCCTCCCATGCCCCCTTATCCGTCATTCCGGCGAAAGCGGGAACCCAGAGCTTGGCCCGGGGATGGCAGATTAGGATGAATCGACATTTAGCGCATCCAGATCATAGCGCTGGCGAGATGGAGGGCGGCCAGGAAGTAGACGGCGCGCCTGTCGTAGCGGGTGGCGATGTGTCGGAAATGTTTGAGCTTGTTGAAGAAGCGCTCGATGCGGTTGCGGAGTTTATAGGCGAGGCGATCATGCGGGATGACGATCTTGCGGGCGCTGATCGAAGGGATGACGGCCTGTGCCCCGGCCTCGGCGATCAACTCGCGCAAGCCATCGCTGTCGTAGGCTTTATCGGCGATGACGCCGGTGGTGGTGCGGCCGGCAAGCAGATCGGCGGCTGTCGTGCTGTCATGGGCCTGGCCGCCGGTCAGAATGAAGCGCAAGGGGCGGCCCTGGGCGTCGGTGAGGGTGTGGATTTTGGTGGTCAATCCTCCTCGGGAACGCCCCATAGCCTGATCTTTGGCCCCCCTTTTCCGCCTGCGGCCTGCTGGTGGACCCGCACCAGCGTGCTGTCGAGCATCAGGTACTGGTTGTCGGGATTGGTGGTGAGCGAATCGAAGACCTTTTCCCACACCCCGCTTTTGGCCCAGCGGGTAAACCGCTTGTGGACGGTCTTCCATTTGCCGTACCGCTCGGGCAGGTCCTGCCACCATGCCCCGGACCGCAAGACCCACAAAACAGCATTCACAAACAATCGGTTATCCGCCCCGGCCCGGCCCCGATCGCCGGGCTTGCCGGGCACCAGATGGGCGATCCGTTCCCACTGCGCGTCAGAAATTTCATACCGTCCTGCCATGATCGGGACTCCAGATCGACGAATCTGGAGTCCCATGAATCACACATTCCAGCGGGCTGGAATCCTTAATGTCGATTGGTCCTAGCGTTATACCTTCAAGACTTCGGCGTTGGGCGCGGCTTCCAGTTCGCAGGCGTTCACCGTCATGCATAAGAGGCTGTAATAGCCGATCGCGGTCGTCAGCTGGACCAGCTGGTCGTTGCCGAAGCGGGTCTGCATCGCCTTGAAACTCGCCTCGTCGACCCGGTGCTTGCGCAGCAATTGGCGAGTGAAGTCGATAATCTGCGCGTCCTCGGCCGGGAGGCCGCGCGAATGGTTGTCGCGGATCGCCGCGATCGTCGTCTCGGGGACGCCCTGCCGGCGCGCCCCGCCGGTCTGCGCGCCCCAGACATACATCGCCTCGTACTCGCGGGCGACCGTCATCGCCGCCAGCACCCGCACCCGCATGTCGAGCTCGCCCTCGAACCGCACATAGGCGCCGAGATGGGCGACCCGTTCGGCCACCGGCGGCGAATGGAGGAACATCGTGAACGGGCCCTGCACCGCGCCGCGGCTGGCGACGATGCTGTCGAAGGTCGCGTGGTCCTTGGCCGCGACCTGGTTCTTGGCGGTAATCGGGGGGAGCCTTGCCATTTCTCGCTCCTTTCGCGGGATCGGGTGCGCTCGGGAAGTGAAGCATAGGAGCAACCCTACCCCCTGTCATCCCGGCGAAAGCCGGGATCCACGGTGCAACAAATTCCTGATCGCGTAATTGGGTAATGGCCGTGTCGCCCCGAAATGGGTCCCGGCTTTCGCCGGGATGACACCGAGGGTCAACGAGCCAGCAATTCCTTGACCGCCGCGTCGATGAACCGCGCATCCTCGGGGTTCAGCACCGGGTTGCCGGCGCGGTGGCCCCAGATCGACGGGATCGGGCGCAATTCGGCCCGGGGCATGCGGGCGACCTCGCGGCGGTTGTCCTCGACCGTGAAATAGAGGTCGGTCTCGCACGGCATCACCATCGCGTCGGCCGTGATCGCGGCGAGCGCCTTGCCGAGATCGCCCCCGTACAGCTCGTTGGCGCTGATGTCGGCGTGCTGCCAGGTCCACAGCATGGCGAGGAGGTCGTTGGCGTCGCGGCGCCGGAACCCAGCTTCCCAGCTGCCGACGAGAAAATCCTCGAGCGAGGAAAAGCCGATCTTGCGCCACACCTCCTCGCGGTAGAAGGCCTGGGAGAGGCCCCAGCCGGCATAGACCCGGCCCATCGCCTGGAAGCCGCGCGTCGGCGGGGTGGCGAACCAGCCGTCCTGCCACGCCGGGTCGGCGCAGAGCGCCGTCTTGCACCCCTTCGAGAAACACGAAATTGTGCGGCGACGTCTTGGCCGAGCCGCAGATCGGCGCGATCTTGCTCGACCCGGTCCGGGAACAGGGCGCCCCAGTGAAACGCCTGCTGCGCGCCCATCGAAAACCCGTAGACGAGCCGCACCCGCTCGATGCCGAACACCTCCGCCAGGAGGCGCTGCTGCACCCGGACCATGTCGGTCATCGTGAAATGCGGATAGCGGCCGCGGTCGAACGGCGGCGGCGTGTTGCTGGGGCTCGACGACAGCCCGTTGCCGAACTTGTTCATGATGACGATGAAGTATTTCGATCGGGTCGAGCGCCTTGCCGGGCTGGATCGCCCATTCGAGGTCGTAATGCTGGGCGCCGAACGAGGTCGGATAGACGATCGTGTTCGACTTCGCCCTATCGAGCGTGCCGTAGGTCTTGTAGGCGAGCCGCGCCCCCCGATAGGTCAGCCCCGATTGCAGCACAACATCGCCGGCCTCGAAGATCTGGTAGTCGGTCATCGCCGCGCCCTGAATTTGGTCGTTTGCAAATTTTAACCGCCGCGATCTAGCGAACGAATCATAACGTCCTTTATGACACACGACGGGGGAGGTGCACCTGGATGAACGCAAAGCAGCGCGTCTCAGCGCCTCGACGCAGTCAACTGGCCGTTTCGACCGCCTGCTGCGGACGCGGTGCGCGATTTGCCATTGCCCAAGACGCCCGAAGGGGCGACCATGCCTACCAATGATCCGGAATCCGGGGAATGAGGAATCCCAGCGCCGGGCCGACATTCTGTCAACCAAGGGCGACCACAATGTGCAGAACCGCGGCTTGGTGCACGCCTGTTATTTTGCATGTTAGCTTGGGCTGACTATCCCGTCAGACGAATTTTTTGGCAATTATGCCCTTTACAACTGCGATCTACATATGGTAATCTTGGCCTCAGATTTGGAGGCCACTTATGTCGATCGCCGACAACCCGATTTTCCACGATGCCGAAGCAGCCCGCGAATGGCTCGAAAGCCTATTGTGGCCCGATGGTCCGATCTGTCCCCACTGCGGCCTGATCGGTGCGGCCTATAAGCTAAACGGCAAGAAGCAACGCGCCGGCCTCTATGAGTGCAAAGGCTGCTCCGAACAATTCACGGTCACGGTCGGCACCGTTTGCGAGCGCAGCCATATCCCGCTAAACAAGTGGGTGCTGGCGTTTCACCTGATCGTCGCGAGCGAGAAGGGTATCTCGGCGCATCAGATGCACCGCATGATGGGGATCACCTATAGGTCGGCGTGGTTCATGTGCCACCGCATCCGTGAGGCTTTGGCATCTGGAAAATTCCCGGTGCAGCTCGGCGGAGCGAACAAGGTCGTCGAGATCGACGAGACATACGTGGGCGGCAAAGAGGCCAACAAGCACGCATGGAAACGCACGCCGGGCAGCCAGGGCGGAGCGAACAAGGCACCGGTCGTGTCGCTGGTCGAGCGCGACGGCTCTGTGCGCAGCTTCCATGTACCGAACGTGACCGCCGAAACGCTTGGCCCGGTCATCACCGCTAATATAGACAAGGCGACGTACCTGATGACCGATGGCAGTCCGGTCTATCCCGGCATCGGCGCCGGCTTCGGCGGTCATGGCTCGGTCAACCACTCGATCGAGGAATACGTCCGCGCCTACTTCTGGCACACCAACACCGTCGAGAATTTCTTCTCGATCTTCAAACGTGGCATCACCGGCGTGTACCACCACGTCTCGGAAACGCATCTGCACCGATACGCCGCCGAGTTCGACTTCCGTTACAATCAGCGTGCCGCGCTCGGTATCGACGATGATCAGCGCATGGCGAAGGCCGCCAAGGGCATCGTCGGCAAGCGGTTGACCTATCGGCGGACTCGTCGGCCCCAAGAAACCGAGGCCGAGATCCCGTTCTAGGCGCGAGAGGCCGAAGCTTCTACCGCCCGCGCCGCCGTTGCCGCGCCAGTTGCGATTGCCATTCCCGGACGATTAGCGCTTGCCCTTGGCCTTGCGACGCTTCGTGGCGACGGTGCGCTTGACTGTCTCTTTCGACACATGCCCGGTTCGGAAAGAGGTTTTGATGGCGCGCTCGGTGCGTTCCATCGCGTCGGGATATAGCTCGATCCCTTCTTCCTCTGGCGTCGTCGGCCTGGGCCTGGGCTTTTCGCTCATGCGCTAATTATAGCACGGCTCGCGGTATCTGGAAAATTTACCAGATATTGCGCGGACCACAGCGTTGGCGCATAAATGAGGGGTCGGGCACCACCCCGACCCCTCTACGCCTCGCGGCCTGTCAGAGCCGAAATCGCGAGACGCAATCTCTTCCCCTGGCGATCGGCTCTCGCCGTTCTGAGAGGCGCGTCGCCCCATGTCCACCATCCCAGTACCCGTTTCATTTCATTGCAAGAAGTGCGGCACGAAGCTGACCTGGACTGACGACGCAATCGACGAAACCGAGATATTCTGCAAGGGCTGCGGAGAGCGCTTCGGCACTTATGCCGACCTCCGGCACACAGCCCTCCACGCGGTTAAAGAGAAGGCCGAGGCTGCCATCAAAGATGCCTTGAAGAACCGCTGATAAATCAACTTCGATCGTACCGGCCATGATCGCCCCATTTGAGGCATCGAAGCTCAAACTCGACCGCGCCGCTAAACACCTCGCGGAGGTAGAAAATGCTGTGGCAACGTATCTCGCCGAGAAGCCCGTCGCCATCGTCGTCGAGCCGTTCCCTGGGGGTGCAGCGGAAGCATTCGGCACTCGCGCATGGCTCGCGCGCATCCGAAAGCCCGTGCCTCTCGCGCTGTCGGCGATCGTCGGGGATTTGGTACACAATCTTCGTGCCGCGCTCGATCTCCTGGCTTGTGATCTCGTACTGTTGGCCGGCAAAAGCGCGAAAGGGGTCTACTTCCCGTTCTGTGAGAACGCCGCTGATCTGCCGAGGATCATCAAAGAGCGTAACCTGCATCGGGCGGGTCCGGACATTGTGCAAGCTGTCCGCAGCCTCAAACCCTACAAGGGCGGCAACATCGCCTTGCGCGCAGTCCATGATATCGATATCGCGGACAAGCATCAAACGCTCTTGCCGGTGATTGGGGCTACGACGGTTCCCATCAGAAGTATCTTGAACCTTCCTCCAGAGATAAAGATAGAAAGCATCACCACGATAATCGTGAACGATGGACAAATTGTCGTGGGATTGCCTAATTACGCTGGCACTCCCGTATTAGGGACTGAACTCCCATCGAGGTTTTTTCTTGCATTTAACGATCTTCTCGGACCCGGAAACCGCGAGATATTCCAAGCGCTGCATCTGCTCACCGAGGCGGCGAATAACGTCTTCGAGGCGCTTACGGCGCTCCGCCCTAGTGCCGCGTTCCCAAGTCCCACGCCTTAATTTCGCTCGCTTCTGCGCCATCCGGCGCAGTATAAAAGTTGCTACTAATAGACGCTAAGTTCTAAACCGTTGTTAAAGGCATAACTGCCAAATTTTTGGTGAGTATAGTGCATGACCTGCGAAGTGGCGGTGCTGAATAAAAGAGGGATCGGCTTGGCAGCGAACAGCGCCGTGACACTCGGCGAGAGACGGAAGGTTTACTACACCGCCGAAAAGTTATTCCAACTTGTTTTTAATGCGCCCGTTGCGATAATGACTTATGGTAACGCAGATATAATGGGCGTTCCTTGGGAAATAATCATTCATATGTTTAAACAAAAAATTGGTAACAAAACACTCCCAAAACTCCAAGATTACGCTGCCGAATTTTTGAGATTTGTGGAAACGTCGGCAGATATTTTTACCGCGCCACTTCAAAAAAAATGGTTCCAGGATGTAGTATCGGATTATTGGAAAAATTACCTTGGACGCCAGTTGGGTGAGACCCAATCAGAAGACACGGGCAATCTTGCGTCGGCATCAGCCTTCGCCGAGGTAGTAAACCGTGATAACAAAAATTGGAATACATACCCCACTATCGAGCATCTCGGCGAAAGTTACGGCGAGCGTGTAGTAGCGGAATACAAAGAACAATTGGATTACGTTGAAGATGATTTATTTTCATCGGTAAAATCGAACAAAATTATCAAACGTGGGCTTAGAAATGTTGTGAAATCAATGTACTGCAAGGACTGGTTCGCTCCACCAGACAGAAGCTGGTTGGTGTTTGCTGGATTGGGCGACGCCGAGGCCTTCCCTGTTCTTCAGGAATACCGGGTCGGAAGCGTAGCTGCCGGTCGGTTGCGTTGGGTAAACCAAATCCAGCGCGAGATACATATTTGCGACGAGACAAATGCTGGCGTTGCGCCGTTTGGTCAGAGAGAAATGATAGATATGTTTTACAGGGGTATTCATTCTGACATAGAAGCAAATCTTTCTAAGATTGTCGTTGCATCCCTCACCCGTTTCAAGCCAGAGGACAAGGGGGATCATGAACCTGATCCGGCTCTCGTTGAAAGGGTCGAGGCAGCGGTGCGGCAATCTACGGATGAGCAGGTGGATAATTATCAGGGACCGCTACTTGAAGCAGTGGCTGCGCTGCCACGTCACGATCTGGCAAAGATGGCGGAAGCCCTGGTAAGCCTGACGGCGTTCAAGGCAAGAATGTCTGCTGCGGACGTTGACACCGTTGGTGGTCCAATAGATGTCGCGATGATCTCAAAAGGCGATGGTTTCGTATGGGTCAAGCGAAAGGACCCCCTGCGAAGTGGCATCACATTAAACGACAACCTACTGTTGTAACTCCACGGCGTCACGCTGGAATGATGCCGGAAGCCGGGCGGGACCCGATGAGGCCCGCTATGACCTAAGAGGGGGGAAGTACATTGGCGTACCTCGTCTATCAGAAAATCAAGCTACCGGATGGTCAGCACCAATTTTTCAACCCCAGTCACGTTATCTTGGGTGGCGGAGGGCTTATTCAAACGGCATGCAGGCAATTCCTAGGAAGCAATGATCTCGGCTGGACAGTTTCCGAGAGTGACCTGTTGCAGGCGAGCGGCTTCGACCCCGACGCGCACGCCCTAGTCATCGACACAACGCCCGACCGCGACTTCCAGATCGATATGTTTCAGGTCGTGTCCATTGCTGGATACTCGTACGAAAGCTGGACCCCGATCATGATAAGCATGGAAGTGCTATTCAATGATCCAATCAAGGGCAAGGAGTTAATCCAGGAGACCAAGTCACGATTCGATGATAGTAGGTGTTCTCGGGATCTAGTGCGAACGATCCTATATCTCGGGGGAGGGTATGCTCATGGAAGCTGGAATTGGGGTGGAAACAGTCGTACCACTGCAGCGGTTCTGTGGCCCGACGCATGGAATCACTTCATGGCAGTGGCTCGAAACGTTCCTTCACTGAATGGACATCCGGTCGGGCACCAGGTTATCCCGATAGGCTCCCCGGATGATTGCTAGCGAGCGTAGCGAGCAATCGTAGGGCGGAAAAGCGCAGCACATTCCGCCGGCAGCGCATCCGGATCGGCAAGCGCCGCCGCATGGACCTCCTCATCCGTCAGCGCGTCGAACCGGCCCCAGTCATGCTTCCCGGTTTTCTTCAATTGCAGCACGATGTCGCTGGCCTCCAGAATCTGGTCGTCGGTCATCCTCCATCCTCTCAGCCGCATTCCCGGCGAAAGCCGGGATCCATCCCTCCACCAACTCGGGCGCTGACAGGTGGATCCCGGCTTTCGCCGGGAATGCGGGTAAATTGGGATAGTTCAGACCAAGTCGGCATCCGACGATCGCTCAGCCCCGCACCAGCGGCTTGTAGTTGATGCGGTGCGGCTGGTCGGCGGCGGCGCCGAGGCGGCGGTGGCGGTCGGCCTCGTAATCGGCGTAATTGCCCTCGAACCACACGGTCTGGCTGTCGCCCTCGAAGGCGAGGATGTGGGTGGCGATGCGGTCGAGGAACCAGCGGTCGTGGGTGATGATGACGGCGCAGCCGGGATAGTCGAGGAGCGCCTCTTCGAGGGCGCGCAACGTGTCGACGTCGAGATCGTTGGTCGGCTCGTCGAGCAGGAGCAGGTTGGCGCCCTCCTTCAGCATCTTCGCCAGATGCACGCGGTTGCGCTCGCCGCCCGAGAGTTGCCCGACCTTTTTCTGCTGGTCGGGGCCGCGGAAGTTGAAGAGCGCGCAATAGGCGCGGCTGGCGATCTTGCGGCGGCCGAGATCGATCTCGTCCTGGCCGCCGGAAATCTCCTGCCACACGCTGTTGTCCGGCGACCAGCGTGTCGCGCGACTGGTCGACATAGCCGAGCTTCACGGTCTCGCCGATGCGGAAGCGGCCGCTGTCGGGCTCTTCCTGCGCCGGTGATCATGCGAAAGAGCGTCGTCTTGCCGGCGCCGTTCGGCCCGATCACGCCGACGATGCCGCCGGGCGGCAGCCGGAAGCTCAATTCCTCGATCAGGAGATGGTTGCCGAACCCCTTCCTCACCCGCTCGGCCTCGACCACGAGGTCGCCGAGCCGGGGCCCCGGCGGCAGCACGATCTGCGCGGTCTCCGGCGCCTTCTCGCGGCTCTGCGCGACCAGCGTCTCGTAGGCCGAGACCCGCGCCTTGCTCTTCGCCTGGCGCGCCCGCGGGCTCGCCCTTACCCATTCGAGTTCGCGCTCCAGCGTGCGCCGGCGCGCCTCCTCGGCCTTGCCCTTCGCCCAGGAGCCGCGCCTGCTTTTGTTCGAGCCAGCCGGAATAATTGCCCTCGAACGGGATGCCGCGGCCGCGGTCGAGTTCGAGGATCCAGCCCGCCACCTCGTCGAGGAAATAGCGGTCATGCGTCACGGTGACGACGGTGCCCGGGTAGTCCTTGAGGAAGCGCTGCAGCCAGGCGACCGATTCGGCGTCGAGATGGTTGGTCGGCTCGTCGAGCAGGAGGAGGTCGGGGCGCTGCAACAACAGGCGGCACAGCGCGACGCGGCGCCGCTCGCCGCCCGAAAGCGTCGCGACCGAGGCCTCGCCCGGCGGGCAGCGCAGCGCGTCCATCGCGATCTCGACCGTGCGGTCGAGTTCCCAGGCGTCGGCCTGGTCGATCTTTTCCTGCAGCTCGCCCTGCTCGGCGATCAGCGCCTCCATCTCCTCGGGCGTGAGGTCTTCGGCAAAGCGGGCGCTCACCGCCTCGAAGCGGTCGATCAGCGCCTTGGTTTCGGCAAGCCCCTCGATGACGTTGCCGAACACGTCCTTGTCCGGGTCGAGCGCGGGTTCCTGCGGCAGGAACCCGCTGCGCGCGCCCTCGGCCGCCCAGGCCTCGCCGGCAAACTCGCGCTCCTCGCCGGCCATGATCCGCAGCAGCGTCGATTTGCCGGCGCCGTTGAGGCCCAAGACGCCGATCTTCGCGCCGGGAAAAAACGACAGCCAGATATCCTTCAGCACCTCGCGGCCGCCGGGATAGGTCTTGCTCAACCCTTTCATCACGTAGATGTACTGGTAGGCGGGCATGCTACTGAATTCCAATATCTATTTTGAATACCGATGACCTGCCAGACACATCGTCAACAGGGCTTCGCTCACGTAGCGCCTGTCACGGGAATATGCAACCCGGCGGGGACGCGCCTCGCGGCGGTTATGGTCCTGTGGCCAGAACCATTTGGGCCGTTTCCAGCCCGCTGGCCAGCGCCGCCTCGACCGTGCCCATATCCGGGCCGGCGTAGAGCGCCTCGCCGGCAAAGAGGATGGCCCCGCCATCGGGTTTGCTCAGGGCCGACTGCGCTGCCCGCGTTCTGGGCGTGGCATACGAGTAGGCGCCGCGGGCGAACGGGTCGTTGCCCCAGTTGATCGCCCGCGACGCGACCAGATCCTTCCTGATGCGGTCGGGAGGCAGAGCGAAAATTTCGCCGAGCGAGAGGAGCCCCATCTCGACGAACTCGGCCGCGGCAAGTGACGACACTCGGTCGGCCTTGGGTCCGGCGAACCAGCCCGTCAGCACCGGATGACCGGCCGGGTGCTGGGTCCACCAGGTCGGGACTGCTGCGTCCGAGATCAGGAACGACAGGTCGGCGAGGTCGCGTCCGCGACAATCGGCCCACCATCTCGTCGCGAAGCACAGCAAAATCTTGACGACATTGCCGAACCCGATATCGGCAGCGGCTGCTGCCCGCTCGCCCGCCGCCGCCGGAAGCGCGATTTCGGACAAGAGCGGGAGTGGCACGGTGAGGATCGCGGCATCGGCCTCGAAGATGGCGCCGCTCTGACAGCGTGCGGCAATCCCGCCGCGCGTGTCCTCGATCGCGGCTACGGCAGCGCCGAGCTGGATCGTCGCGCCGCGCCTGCGGCATTCGGCTGCGAGAAATTCGACAAGCGCGCCATAGCCTTGGGCGATCCGCCCGTGCTCACCGTCGTCCCGGCCCAGCCATTCGTCGCGCAGCGCAAGGGTGCTGAAACGGCGGGGGTCGGCTGCATCGTAGCCTTCGACGGTTCGCGTGACCGCACGCCGCAGCGCATCGTATTGCCGCTCGGCAAAATGGGTCTCCAGGAATTCGGCGATCGGCAGATCGGCTATCACCGCGCTCAACGCCCGGTAAAATCGATCGGCATGAGGAAGGGGAAACTCATCGGGCGATAACGCACCCGTGCGGGTACTCCATCGCGTACCCGAGCGTGGCTGCAACGAGAGACCCGCTTCGCGCATCAGTGCACGCGTCACCGGCGCGGCGCCGTGGACGAACTCGGCGCCACCCTCGGCTGGATAGCCGAATTCTTGGGGAGGCAGCGGATCGATACGTCCGCCGCATCGATCTCGCGCCTCCAGGATGGTCACTCTTTTGCCCGCGCGTGCAAGCTCGCGGGCAGCCATCAGCCCCGCAGCGCCAGCGCCGACGACCAGAAAATGCGTCAGATGAGTACCAGGGGTCATCGTTGCTCCCGCATTGAGTGCTAATTCGCGGCGTCGAGTTCCGGGTAATGCCGGAAGATGCCCTGCTCATTGAACGGGATACGCCGCGCCGACTTCAGATAGGCAGCTACGAGCGGCCGGGCGGCAATGCGGTCGTGCAACGCGACAATGCGCGCAAAGCGCGGTTCGAGCCGCGACATCGCGCGCGGGAAGGCATAGCGCAGGCCGGCGACGATCTGGAACAAGGACAGATCGCAATAGCTGACCCGGCGTCCGATCAGATGGCGCTCGCCCCGCGGGTTGCGTTCGAGCACCCGCTCGAAATAGCCGAAATATTTCGGGATGCGGTTGGCGATAAAATCGGCGGTGCGGCGGCGGGCCTCGGCCTTCTGGTCCTCGTAATACAGGTTTGAGGCGATCGGGTGATGCGTGTCGTGCGCTTCGTCGACGACATCGGCGATCGTCAGCTGCAGCTGATGCGCCCACAGCCGCCCGGCCTCGTCGCGCGGCGCCAGGCCATGGCGCCGCCCGAGGTAGAGGAGGATGTTCGCCGTCTGTGCGATCAGCATTTCGCCGTCCTTGAGGAACGGCGGCGCAAAGGGCGGATGCGCAGCGGTTGCTCCGTCCATCAGCCGCTGCATCGCCGCGACGCCGCCGCTGCGGCGCGCGACGTCGACGTACTCGGCTCCGGCCTCCTCCAATGCAAGGCGCACGAATTCACCGCGCCCCTGGATCGACGGCCAGTAATAAAGCTCATATGCCACGATGCCGATCCTCCTCAGCGCTGGTTTCAGCCCGGCGCGGTCACTTGTTTGGATGGAAGCAAAACAATTAGATCGGCATTCCGACCTCGGATTGGGCAAGCCTGCCGTCGGGCACGACATGGCGATGCCGGTCGAGCTTCATCGTCATCCGCTTCATCAGGCGCCTCGCGCCCGGGTCGAATGCTGTGCGCCGGTGCATTGTGAAGCCGTTGTCCCATAGGACCAGGTCGCCGACCTGCCATTGGTGGGCGTAAACGAACTCGTCGCGGGTAGCGCTGTCATAGACCTCATCGAGCAGAGCGAGACCTGAGGCCGTGTCCATATAGTCGATGCCGATTGTCGTCGTCGAATCGAGGTAGAGCGAGCGCTCGCCGGTCTCGGGGTGGGCGCGGATCAGCGCGTGCGTCACCGCCGGCGTCAGGCGCCTCGCCTCTTCCGAAATCTGCCGATCTGCCTCGCGGCCATACCCGGCGAGCCGCTTCGTGTAATCGAAAATGCCGCGCTTTCCGGCGATCCTCGCCCGCAGCTGACGGGGCAAGCCGGCATAGGCGGCGCGCAAATCGACCCAAAAGGTCTCGCCACCCTCGGTCGGCAACTCCAGCGCGTAGAGCGCTGCACCGGTCGCTGGGTCCAGCATATAGGACTGGTCGGAGTGCCATTGCAGCTCGCCGTCGCCGAGCCCGCCGATCGGTCGGCCGAACCCATCCTTCAGGTTGGAGAGAACCGTCACCTCGGGCATTGCGGGCGAGGCCCAATCGCTCCGCACAGTGCGCTCCAGCGGCCCAAACAGGCCGCAGAACGCGACGAGTTCTACTTCGCTCAGCGCCTGGCGCCGAAACACCAGGACGCCGTATTGCGCATATAGGGCGCGCAGCTCCGCGACAATCGCGTCGTCCAGCCGCTCCCATAACCTGAGACCCACAACTTCCCGGGCCAGGGAGGGGTGGAGCTGTCGCGTCTCGAGCATGATTGCGTCCTCGGTAGCTGGCAAATCAGGCGAAGAGAATACCGCAGTTTGCAGTTCCGGCACCGTCCGCTGGCAATGCGCCCGCCAGGCTGGTCGCGGACGATGCGGCGTTTTTTGTGGCCGGTCACCTTTGGCGGCTTGGTGCTCGTCGGCGTATTCCTCGATAATCCACCCAACGACCCGGCCGATCCGGGCATAATCGGCCTCGTTCAGGTTCGCCAGGGAGACCCGAGCTGACGGATGAGGGGGTGCCGAATCATTGCCTTCGGCGATTGATCCGGATCAATTCTTAGCGGCCAAGTTCGCGGCAATGTTGCCCAAGTCCTGCGGAGTCCGGCGATGGATGATGGGGTCGCTAGTAGCACGGCGGAGGTTCCTCGAGTCAAAGTGCCTCCTCCGCCAACGCTGAGAATTCCGCGGCGGTCGCGGTGGCGGTACGTGCTTGCGGGTGTCCTCTTGGTGCTGCTGATCGCGGGTGGCGCGGTGTGGTGGATCGCCGGGCGCGGCGCGGCCATGCACTATACGACGACGCCGGTTACGCAGGGCACGGTTGCCCGTGCCGTCACGGCGACCGGGACGATCAACCCGGTGCTGACGATCATCGTCGGGACCGCCGTATCCGGCGTCATCCAGTCGCTGCAATGCGACTACAACACAAAAGTGACCAAGGGGCAGATCTGCGCCAAGATCGATCCGCGCTCCTTTCAGGCAATCGTCGACCAGGACAAGGCGAACCTGGCGGTCTCTAAGGCGCAGCTCGAAAAGGACCAGGCAAGCCTCGTCTACACCAAGGCCAATTCCGGGCGCACCGCCTTGCTGGCGAAACAAAACTCGATCGCCATAGACACCGCCGACCAATCGCGGAGCACCTACCATCAGGGGGAGGCGCAGGTCCTGCTCGACCAGGCGACGATTGAGCAGTGGGAAGCCCAGCTCGCGAGCGCGGAGGTCAACCTCGACTACACCGACATCGTTTCGCCGGTGGATGGCACCGTGGTGTCGCGCAACGTAACGCAGGGCCAGACGGTCGCGGCGAGCCTTCAGACGCCGACCTTATTCCTGATCGCCACCGATCTCACCCTGATGGAGGTCGACACCAACGTCAGCGAAAGCGACATCGGCACCGTCAAGCAAGGTAACCCCGCAAGCTTCACGGTCGAGGCCTTTCCCGACCGCGCGTTCCAGGGAAATGTCGTCCAGGTGCGGCAAGCGCCGCAGACGCTGCAGAACGTCGTCACGTTTGACGTGATTGTCGACGTCGCCAACCCCGACCTGGCGCTGATGCCGGGGATGACGGCCACGACCAAGATCGTCACCGCCGAGCGCGACAATGTCATTCGCGTCCCCGATCAGGCGCTTCGTTACCTGCCCGCCGGCGCGCCCGCCGCAGCACCGGCGCCGACTAAAACGGCCACCGCGCCGGCGCCAAACGCAACGGCCGCCGCACCGGCGCAGCCTGTGGCACCGGCGCCGACAGCGCCAGCCACCGCAACAACACCGGCTGCACCCATTGCCGTCCCGCCTGCGCCGATAGCGGTCGCGGCGACCCGGCAGGGGCAGGTCTGGGTTCTGGCAAACGGCACGCCCGTCCGCGTTGCCGTGACGCTCGGGCTCGACGACGACACCTATACCGAGATCATCGGCGGAGAGTTGAAGGTCGGCGATCAGGTCATCCTGTCCGAACAACGCGGCGCGAGCGCCAATTCGGCCGTCCCGCTGCCGCACCTGTAGCAATGGCGGCACCGCCAATGTCCGACGCGGTCATCCAGATCGAAGGCGTGACCCGTACCTACCACGTCGGCGATGTCGACGTGCACGCGCTCGCCGGCATCGACTTCACCGTCGAGCGCGGCGAGTTCGTCGCCATCATGGGATCGTCGGGTTCCGGCAAATCGACGCTGATGTCGATCCTCGGTTGCCTCGATCGCCCGTCGGCCGGCCGCTATCTGCTTGACGGCATCGATGTCGCGAGCCTGCCGGAGCCCGACCTTGCCCGCATCCGCAGCGAGCGGCTGGGCTTTGTCTTCCAGATGTTCAACCTGCTGTCGCGCACCAGCGCAGTGGAAAACGTGGCTTTGCCGCTGCTGTATTCGGATGGGGGAAAATCCGGGAGCAAGACGCGTTTCGAGCGCGCGCGGGAGGCCTTGGACCGTCTCGGGCTCGGCGATCGCGCCGGAAACACGCCGAGCCAGCTCTCCGGCGGCCAGCAGCAGCGGGTGGCGATCGCGCGCGCCTTGATCAATTCGCCGAGCCTGCTGCTGGCCGACGAGCCGACCGGCAATCTTGATACGCGCACCTCGCACGAGATCATGCAGACCTTGACGCAGCTCAACCGCGAGGAAGGCGTCACGATCGTGCTGGTGACGCACGAGCCCGACATCGCCGCCTACGCCGACCGCATGGTGACGATGCGCGACGGCCGCATCCTGACCGACGAGCGCAAGAAGTCCACCGTCCCCGCGCCACCGCCGGCGGCGGCGGACCTGTCGATCTTTCACCCGCATTCGCCGGCGGAAATGGCGAGCGGAGCCACCCTTTCCTGGGCCTTCGGTCTGATGATCCTGGCCGCGGCGGCGCAGGCACTGGCGCGCAACAAGATGCGCTCGGCGCTCACCATGCTCGGCGTCTTTATCGGCGTCGCCGCCTTGATCGCGATGGTGGCCATCGGACAAGGCGCCAACGATGCGGTGGAGAAGCAGCTCGCAAGCCTCGGCACCAACCTGGTTGTCATCGTCCCGGGCGCGGTGACCAGCATGGGAGCGCGCGGCGGATCGGGGAGCGCCTCGACCCTGACGGTCACCGATGCTCAGACGATCCGGCGCGAGAACCCGGCCGTCGCGCAGGTCGCCTACCTGATCCGGCAGTCGGGCCAGACCGAATACGCCAACCAGAACTGGACGACGACCATCCAGGGGGTTACCCCCAACTACCCGCCGATCACCAATTGGCAGATTGCCGCCGGCCGCGCGATCAGCCGCGACGACGAGAGCGGCGCCGCCCTCGTGGCGCTGCTCGGCCAGACCGTTGTCAGCAATCTCTTTGCGCCCTCGGACAATCCGATCGGGGCCGTCATCCTGGTCAAGGGCGTGCCGCTGCGCGTCATCGGCACGCTGGCGGCCAAAGGCCAATCGACCTATGGCCAGGATCAGGACGATCTGGTGATGGTGCCGTTCACCACCGCCGAAACCAAGGTGCTCGGCGTCGCGGCGCCGACCCAAGTGGCGACGACCAGCGCAATCTTTCTGCCGCAGCCTAACCCCTACAACATCCAGCCGCGGCTGACCGGCTTCGTCAACCAGATCTACGTCCAGGCGCGGGACGCGACCCAGGTTCAGGCGGCGATCGGACAGGCGACCGCGACATTGGTGCGCCGGCACCGCATAAGGCCAGGGGATGTCAACGACTTCGCCGTGCGCAACCTCAGTCAGATCGCCAGCGCCGCGCAGGGCAGCAGCCAGGTCATGGCGCTGTTGCTCGCCGCCGTCGCCTCGATCTCGCTGCTCGTCGGCGGGATCGGCATCATGAACATCCTCTTGGTCTCGGTGACCGAGCGCACCCGGGAGATCGGCTTGCGCATGGCGATCGGCGCGCGTCGCCTGCACGTGCTGTTGCAGTTTCTCACCGAAGCGGTGTTTCTGAGCCTCGTCGGGGGCATGGCAGGCATCATCTTCGGCGTCGCCGTGTCGGAAACGATCTCTCTCGTCGCCGGATGGCCGACACCGATTTCGCTGACCGCGATCCTCGGCGGGTTCGCCTTCTCGGCCGCTGTCGGCATCTTTTTCGGCTATTACCCGGCGCGCAAAGCGGCCCACCTCGACCCGATCGAGGCGCTGCGCTACGAATAGCACGTCGCCTCGCTTGGCGGTCAATTTGCGCTCAGACTGCTATTGCAGTCGAGAGAGGGATCATCGAGCCATGCTTCATGGCAGCGGTTCCGCGCTCGGGCTGCACGTCCCGAATTCGGTGGTCGTCGAAGCAGGCTTGTAGGTCTGGAAGACGATGCCCCAGGACGACGGGTTGATGCTCAGGCTGACCTCGCCGCTGACATAGCCGCTCATGGCGATTTGCGACATCGTGACGTTCGTCAGCACGACCGCGCTGCCATCCGGGTATACGGTGAGCGCCTTCGCCTCCTGATCGAATACGACCGCGATCGACCGGTTCTCAGCCACGACATCCGTTGTCTGCACGGTCCTGGTTTCAAGCGAGGTCAGCTTGCAATCGAGCCGCTTTGGCGCGGCGACCGCACCAACCGGCGACAGCAGCGGAAGGATCGCGGCGAGCATCCCCGAGGCGTGCACCACTCTGGGACGGAACCAATCGACATCGCGCCGGATCCGCTTCATCGCCAGCTCCTGAAGACCGCTATGAGTGAGAGCGCTGCCTTCGCAGACAAGGGGCAAGGTATCGACAATCGTGACAGTCGCGGGCAGCGAGCCGGCCGCCTCGGCCGCGGAGCGCACCGTGTCGCACACGACGATTCCGTCGAACTCGGTCCCGCCGAGCACCCGCCGGAAGCGCTCGGCGCGCTTTGCGCCACCGATATCGGGCGAGACGACGGCGATCTTGTCGTGGCGCAGCAGGCGGGCGAAATGCTCGACAAAAAGCGGCATCGCCTCGATGTTCGCGGCGGGAATGCGAAACGCGTTCTCAAAAGCGGCCCGGTTGTGCACATCGTACGTCATCACCGCCTCGACGCCGCGCGCCTGGAACATTCGCGCGACGTATTTCGTCGTGATCGGGTCGCGCAGTTGGCTGCGCTGGTCTTTGCGAGCGTAGCATAGATAGGGCACGATCGCCGTGACGCGCGCGGCACCGGCATCCTTCAGTGCGCCGATCAGGAACATAAACCGGCACAGCTTATCGTTGGGGCTGGCATCGGCACTGCCGTAGAGCGAGTGGATCACGAAAACGTCGCGCCGGTTTACATCGACCAGCGGACGGATCTTGTGCTCGCCGTCCTCGAACGACCGCTCCTCATTTACCCGCCGCAGGTCGCGCCGCGGCCGCTGGTCAGTGTGAGCCTCGCCGCCGACCACCGGGCGACCGACGGGCACATCGGCACCCGCCTCCTGACCGCGATCGAACGGCTATTGCAGGAGCCCGAAAGGCTATGATCGAAACCGACGCCAGGACCGCGATCTACGACATTCTCGCCGGCATCGCGCCGGAGGCCGATCCTGCCACCCTCGCGGGCGACGAAGATTTGCGCGAGGCACTCGATCTCGATGCGATGGATTCCATGAATTTCGTGGTGGCGCTTCACGACCGCACCGGCATCGATATTGCCGAGGCCGATTACCCGCGACTGCGTACGCTCGATGGCGCCATTGCCTATCTCGCAATGATCCGGCGGTTCAAGACACGGGCTTCCGCGGTCGGCTGGTTGGTGGGTGCAGCAGGACTCGAACCTGCGGCCCGCTGATTAAGAGTTTCCGATCCGGGGTTTCGGCCTGTGTCCGAGCGTATCCCCTAGCAAGGCATATCAAATGTCTTGATGACGCGATTATTACCATCTGTAGCCTGGGACTTGATTTTTGGTGATACCTGGCGGCAGCAGACTACAGATTGGTGAGATCATTACCCTCAGCCCCGGCGAGCATTTACACACGCGAACCGACGCAGCCTGCCGCTGGGGTGCGATCTGGATGCCGGTCGAGGAACTGGTCGAATACGGCCGCGCGTTGACCGGAAGCGCGTTCGGCTTCCTACCGGTCGCGCAATGCTGGCGCCCTCCGCTGGCGGCAGGCAGACGTTTGCGCAGTCTCCACGCCGCCGCCATCCGAATGGCCGCAATTCGACCGCAAGTTCTTGCCGACGCCGAAGCCGCACACGGCCTTGAGCAGCAATTGATCCATGTTGTTATCGAATGCCTATCGGGAGGTTCGGCGGACAAGGGTGTGGCAATGGCCCGCCGGCACCAGGATATCATGGTCCCCTTCGAGCATCTGCTACAGGCCCAGCCGGTTCGACATATCCGCATGACGGAAATCTGCGCGGCGCTGGGGCTCACGCTCCGCTACTGCGCCCGGCCGTGCGCCGAACATCTCGGAATGAGTTCAGCGGTTCCGCCGGATCTCGAAGGTGCGGCGAGGCGAGGCCCCATACACAATCGGGTCCAGATTATCCCGGAAGCGTGAGCGCGAAAGAACATTTACTACCCGCTGATCTGGATCAACGCGTAGGGTTGACCGCAGATCGCTACCGGCTGCGTTCCGGCATTTCTGCCGAAACTGCATAGCGCGCCGGGCGATCTGGCCGCAAAGCTGGTTAACCCCAGCCGCCGCTACCTGGGAGATTGCGCATACCATGCCTGGTCATCCATCCCGCCGGCGCTTGTTGAGCTTCGCCGCGAGTGGCGGCGTCGTGATCCTGTTGCCAAGCTGCGCCACGCCCGAACGCGAAGCCGGCGTGCCGAGCGGCGAGACCGCTCACGCTACGGTACTCGGCATACCGAACGAGCGGTTCTTTCCGGTTACCGGCATCGCGCCGCTAGAGGCGGAGTTCAACGCTGCTGTTGTGCGGCTGCGCCGAGCGCGCGGCCTGGCGGCGGACGCGCCGCTGCCGGAGGTGTCCTTGCTCGCCCTCTCTGGTGGCGGCGAGGACGGGGCGTTTGGTGCCGGCCTGTTGTGCGGTTGGACCGAGCATGGTGATCGCCCCACTTTCGAACTGGTGACCGGCATCAGCGCCGGTTCGCTGATTGCGCCCTTCGCCTATCTGGGCACCGGCTACGATGCGCAACTTCGCACCGTCTTTACGCGGCTCTCGCCGGACAAGGTGTTCGAGAAGCGCGCCATGACCGCGGTCTTTTTGGATGATGCGCTGGAGGACAACCATCCGCTGTTCAAGACCATCTCCGGCTATGTAAATGAGGAGATGCTGGCGGCCATCGCCAAGGCCTATGACGAGGGTCGCTTGCTGCTGATCGCGACGACCGATTTGGATGCGCAGCAGCCGGTGTTCTGGAACATCGGCGCCATCGCCCGGAGCGGCCATCCGCGCGCCCTCGACACGATCCGCCGCGTTCTCCTCGCCTCCGCCGCGGTACCCGGCGCTTTCCCGCCGATGATGTTCGACGTGACGCTGGACGGCAAGCATTACCAGGAGATGCATGTCGACGGCGGCGCCCTGGCGCAGACCTTCCTCTACCCGGCGTCGCTGACACGACAGCGCCAGGAGCGGATGGCGCGCGGCGAGCCGGTGATAAAGGCCCAAGCCTATATCATTCGCAATGGCCGGCTCGATCCCCAGTGGTCGGACGTGAAGCGACGCACGCTCGGCATCATCGGGCGGGCGATTTCGACGATGATTACGGCCAGCGGGTTCAACGATGTGCTGCGCATCTACAACAACACGCAGCGCGACGGCATCGGCTTCAACCTGGCCTATATCGATCCCGGGTTTACGCAAAAGCTGCCGGAGCCCTTCGATCCCGGCTACATGCGCGCCCTGTTCGATTATGGTTACCAGCGCGGCCGGCATGGCTACGACTGGGCCCACAAACCACCTTTCTTCTCGTGACCGGCTCATGAGCGCCCTCTGGAACTGAAACGGGATGACAGGAGAATGAGCCGAAACATCACTGCCGCCGCGGCGCTGTTCCGCGTTTTCGCCGCGATGGTTGTCGCCGTCGGGACCCTTCCCGCACCGATATCGGCATTGGCCGCGCCACCGCCTGCGGCCCCCGCGGCGACGGAGAAGTTCAGCGTCGAGCAGCTCGACGCGCTGCTGGCACCGATCGCGCTGTACCCCGATCCGCTCCTCGCCCAGGTGCTGATGGCCTCGGCCTATCCGGTGCAGATCGTCCAGGCGCAGCGCTGGCTCGACGACCCGGTGCATAAGTCGCTGTCCGGCGCCGCGCTCGAAAGGGCGCTGCAGGCGGAGAATTGGGACCCGAGCGTCAAGTCGTTGGTGCCGTTCCCACAAGTGCTCTCGATGATGAGCGCCCAACTCGATTGGACGCAGCAGCTCGGCTACGCGATATCCACCCAGGAAAAGGACGTGATGGATTCGGTGCAGCGGCTGCGCCATCAGGCGCAGAGCACCGGCAACCTGAAATCAAGCCCGCAGCAGACGATCACCAATGACGGACCGACGGTGGTGATCCAACCGGCCGAACCGACGACGGTTTACGTGCCGGTCTACGACCCGTCGGTGGTTTACGGCGCCTGGCCCTATCCTGCCTACCCGCCAATTTACTACCCACCGCCGCCCGGCTATGTCGCCGCGACCGCGCTGGCCGCCGGGCTCGTCTTCGGTGCCGGGGTCGCGATTGCCGGCGGGTTGTGGGGGGTCGGCTACCCGAACTGGCGCTACGGCAACGTCAACGTCAACGTCAACCGGTGGAACAGCGTCAACGTCAACCGCACCCAGATCAATTCTGCGACCTGGCGGCCGCCCGCGAACGCCGCGCAACTGCCCGCGCGCGGCAATGGACCGGTCGGCCGACCGGGCGGGCCAGCCGGCTTGCCGGCGAACGCTGTCGGGCGAGCCAACGTTCAGGTTCCCAGCGGGGCAGTCAATCGTCCGACCCAGCGGCCCGCGCAAGTGCCAGCGCGTCCCAACGCGCCGACGGGCGGGCCCGGCGCGGCGCAGCGCCCGGCGCAACAGCCGGCTCGGGCGAACGCGCCAGCAGCCCGGCCCGCAGCACCGGCCACGCGGCCGCAGGTTCAAAACCGCGGCGGCGCCTTGAGCGGGGTCGGCGACGGCGCGCGCGCCGGCCAATATGGTGCACGCGGCAATCAGAGCCTCCAATCGCGCCAACAGGTCGGCGCTTCGGCCAGCGGCGCGGCGCGCGGCGGTGGTGGCGGCGCTGCGGCGCGAGGTGGCGGCGCGGCCCGCGGGCGCCGATAGAGCGAGGTTGCAGTGATGTTCAGAACGATCCGTCTTGCCGCGCCCGGCGGGCGCCTATTGCGCGTGATTGCGGCCGCGATCTTCGTCGCAGTCCTCGGTGCGGCCTCGGCCCAAGCCGAGCCTGCCACATTCGCCAGTGCCGACGAGGCGGTCGGCGCCTTGATCGCCGCGCTGACCGCCGACGACACGGCGGCATTGCACCGCATTCTCGGGCCCGGCAGCGAGCGCTTGATCAACTCGGGCGATCATTATGCCGACAAGCGCAGGCGCGAGGTGTTCCTCTCTGCTTACGCCGAGCAGCACAAGCTAGTGCCGTCGGGTGACGACCGCATGGTGCTCGATGTCGGCAAGAACGACTGGCCGGCGCCGATCCCGGTAGTGAAGCAAGGCGCGCTTTGGCATTTCGATACGGCGGCGGGAGCGCAGGAGATCATCAACCGCCGGATCGGTCGCAACGAGATCGCCGCGATCCGCGTATCGTTGTTCTATGGCGATGCGCAGAAAGACTATTTCGAGCGGATGAAGCAAACCGCCGGAGCCGGCGAGTATGCGCAGCGCCTGGTCAGCACGCCGACCAAACATGACGGCCTCTACTGGGATGCCGCAGCCGGCGAACTCGAAAGTCCGCTCGCTCCGCTGGTCGATCAGGCGATCGACGAGGGCTATCCCGGCGCGATCACCTCGGGCAAGCCGATCCCCTATCAGGGATACTATTTCCGCATCCTCAAGGGACAGGGCGAGAATGCGCCGGGCGGCGCAAAGGACTACATCGCGGGCGGCAAGATGACCGGCGGCTTCGCGCTGGTCGCGTGGCCGGCGTCCTACGGCGTCTCGGGGATCATGACGTTTCTGGTCGACCAGGACGGCGCCGTGTTCCAGAAGGATCTTGGCGAGCGCACCGCCAAGCTCGCCGGCGCGATGACTGGCTTCAACCCCGACATCAGCTGGGCGCGTGTGGATATCCAGTGAAAATTGACCCCAGGATGCGGGACGAAATGGTCTTGCGTCGGGACGGCTTCACCGGGACGATCCACAAGATAACGATTGAGCCGGATAAAATGAGTTCCTGCCGCAGAAGGGGCCGCAGAAAAAGCCGCCGGCGAAAATCAACGAAGTAGAAGAACATCAAGACTGAACGGAGAAAAAATGGGACCAACTCTCGATTTCTTCGGCGACCGCTGCAAGCGCGTCTTGTCGTTGCTGGTGCGCGTTGCTGCGGTCGTGGCCCTGCTCGGGATCGGCGGCTATCCGGCTCGCGCGCAGCAGGCGAGCGTCGAGCCCGAATGGCAGGCGCTGGTCACCCCCTATCTGTGGATGCCGTGGACCGGTGTCGGGGTCAATCCGTCTCGGGAGCGATTGCCGAGCAAATCCGGCACGGTCGATCCCGGCCAGCTCATCGATCATCTGAGCTGGATTCCGTTCATGGGGTCCGCCGAGTTTCGCAACGGCGATTACGGCATCCTGCTCGACTATCTGCACGCGCCGGTGCGGACGGGGCTCAACACCCCCAACATCCTCTTTGGCGGCGCCGGGGTCGCAGGGACGGTGGATACCGGCAGTGCGATCTTCCTCTATCGAGCGTATGCACAGCCCAATCAATATCTCGACCTTGGAGCGGGCGCACGGGTGTGGGGGTTCAATACCACCCTTTCGCTGAACCAGGGGTTGCTGCGGCCTGTCAGCATCACGGGCGGCGGCGCATGGGCCGACCCGCTTCTCTCCGTCCGCTATCATTACGACTTTGGAAACGGGTTCGGCGCGACCGCTTATGGCGATGTCGGGGGCTTTGGGCTCGCCGCCAATGTCGATTGGCAGGTGCTCGGCACCGTCGATTACAAGTACAACTCCTGGATCGACCTGCAGGCCGGATTTCGCAGCCTGAACTTCAATTACAGCCTCCCGCGCGCCGGCCTGGATTTGCACATGTACGGCCCGATCGTCGCCGCGACCTTCCGTTTTTGACCAAAGTCGGCCTTGTGCGGCAACCAATGATGCGAAGACGCCCGCAGGACGCCGTTGCGCATGAACCGGGCATGGACGAGGGCGCAACCGGGTGCTGGATCGGCTCTACATCCTAAGCCCCTGGGCCGCCTACGGTCTCAGCATGGCGGCCATGCTGGCTGCGGCGGAGCTTGGCCGGTTGATCGGCGTGTGGTGGGATCACCGCCATCACGAGGCCATGTCGGCGAACATCCCGATATTCGTCGGGGCGGCGCTTGGCCTGCTCTCGCTGATGATCGGGTTTACCTTCTCGATGACCTTGAGCCGGTTTGATGCGCGGCTGAGCGGCGTCGTGAACGAAGCCAATGCGATCGGCACTACCGCATTGCGCGCGCGCATGCTGCCCGAGCCTCATGCCAGCGATGTGAAAGAACTGCTGCGCGCCTATGTTCAGCTGCGCATCGATGCGACCCGAACGCCGGCGAGCGCGACCTCGTTAGAACGGGTGATCGCCCGTAGCAACGAACTTCAGGCTGAACTCTGGCAGCATGCCGCGGCGGTCAGCGCGGCCGATCCTCGCTCGGTCCCGGCGGGGTTGTTTGTGCAGGCGGTGAACGAAATGATCGACCTTCAGGAAACGCGGCTCGCCGCAGGGCGCAACCGGGTACCGGCCGTGGTGTTCTTTCTGCTCTACGCCGTCGGCGTTGTTGCGATTGGGTTAAGCGGCTATGTTGAAGGTCTGGCGGGAGGTAGGGAGGGACGGATCCCGGTTGCGATCATGGCCGTCATGATCGCAAGCGTGATTGCCGTCGTTGGCGACCTCGACCGCTCGCAGGGCGGTTTCATCACCGTCGGCCAACAGGCGATGGAGAATGTGAAAGAGGGTTTAGGGCGCTGAAGTGCGGCCGGTTATTTTTGCGGATCGCTTCAAGGGATGATAGCTTAGCCTGTGCGGGGCTCAGCCTCGCAGCGGGCGTGCGCCTGCGCCCGAACCGCGTTGTGATTCTGACGATTCGGTAGCCATCGAGGATTCCCGGCGCGTGGCCCGGCACGCCGGACGCCGCTGACTGCGCTACCGCGATCGCATCGGGGGTCGTAAGATGCCCATTCTGTCAACCAGCACCTTGCAAGGTCTTCGGCCGGTGGAGGAACTGATGAACCGACTTAAAAAGCTGCGGTGGGGCGTCGTAGTCGCCGGGTTGCTGGCGAGCACGGCGATTGGCACGATGTCAGCAATAATTGCCCCTGCCCGCGCGGAAGACCCGACGGCGGCACTGATCGGCGAGGAGGCGAACACAGCGCTCGCCCGGATGAACAAGACCCTCATGTCGAAGGAGTTTTCCTTTCGCTCGCATACGGTGCGCGCGTATGTCGGGTCGAACGGCGAATTGCTGCACATCGCTCACACCGCAAAAATCGTCGTGCGGCGGCCGGATCGGCTATTGGTCGACGCGACGGGCGACGACGGCGCGACCAAGATGCTCTACGACGGCAAGACACTCGTCGTCTATGACGTGACGCAAAAGCAATACGCGTCTGTTCCGGCACCCGGCAACATCGATGCGATGCTCGATCTTGCCGAGAACCGCATGGGTGCCGACTTTCCGTTGGCCGATTTACTGAGCGGTAATCCAGAAAAATCGGTACTTGCCGGGGTCACTTCCGGAGGCCAAGTCGGTACTGCAACAATCGATGGCGTGTCGTGCCGTCATTTCTATTTTATCCAAGCGCCAGACCTCGAGATGGAACTTTGGGTAGAAGACAACGAACGGGCGTTGCCGCGGCGCGTCTTCATAACCTATCGGTCCTTGCCGGGTCACCCGACCTTTCTCGCCGAGCTGTCGGACTGGGATCTCTCGATTCATCCCACCGACGCCGAATTTACTTTTCAGCCGCCGGCGGGTGTGACGCAGGTCGAAATGAAGGCAAAGGCGGGCGCTGCGCCGGCGCCGGCTAAGTAGAGGGGATCCGGTCATGAAACGCCTGGTCCTGATCTCCCTGGCTCTCTGTCTGGTGGTGTCGCTCGCGCCGGGAGCGTTTGCCTGGCGCGGCGGCGGTGGGGTTTATCACGGCCCGGCGGGTGGCGCCGCAGTCCGCGGGCCGGCGGGCGGCGTGGCGGTACGCGGCCCAGGTGGTGCGGCCGCAGTTCGTGGGCCGGCGGGCAACGTCGCGGTTCGCGGTCCGACGAATGTCTACGGCGGCGTCTATCGTGCCCCGGGGTACGGCGTTGCGGCTGGAGTAGCGGTGGGCGCTGCTGTCGGTGCCGCGGCGGCAGCGCCGTACTATCCGGCGCCATACTATGCGCCTCCGTGCGGGCCGCCCTATACCCCGTATTGCCCGTAACGCCTTCGTGCAGCGAGGTTGCCTGCCCGGCCGTCGGGGGATAATAGGAAGAACGAGACGATGACGGAGCACGACGCGGTCACGCTGATGCGGCCGCAAAGTCCAGCCTCGCAGCGTTCCAATCATGCCGATATGATCCGGCTTCCCGGCGGCACGTTCCGCATGGGCTCGGACAGGCACTATGCGGAAGAGGCGCCGGTCCATCGCGTCACCGTCGATGGCTTCTGGATCGATCGCACCCCTGTCACAAACCGCCAGTTCCGTGAGTTCGTTAAGGCCACCGGCTACGTCACCTTCGCCGAGATCGCGCCCGATCCGAAGGACTATCCGGGCGCCTTGCCGCACATGCTGAAGGCGGGCTCGCTGGTTTTCAATCCGCCGAAGCATCCGGTCGATACGCGCGATTGGAGCCAGTGGTGGACCTTCAAGTTCGGCGCCAACTGGAAGCGGCCTTACGGACCGCGCAGTTCGATCACCGGGCTCAACGATCATCCGGTGGTTCACGTCGCCTACAAGGACGCCCTGGCCTACGCGCGATGGGCCGGCAAGGACCTGCCGACCGAAGCCGAGTGGGAGTTTGCCGCCCGCGGCGGTCTCGACAGCGCCGAGTTTGCCTGGGGCGATGAACTCACGCCCGGCGGCAAGCAGATGGCGAATACCTGGCAGGGCGCGTTCCCGCACGAGAATCTGAAGCTTGACGGCTACGAACGCACCTCGCCGGTGACCGCATTCCCGCCGAACGGCTGCGGCGTCTACGACATGATCGGCAACGTGTGGGAATGGACCAGCGATTGGTACTCGCCCAAACATGAGGCCGATGCCGCCAAGGCCTGCTGCATTCCCGAAAACCCGCGCGGCGGCCGCGAGGAGGCGAGCTACGACTCCTGCCAGCCCGAAATCAAGATCCCTCGCAAGGTGCTCAAGGGCGGGTCGCACCTTTGCGCGCCGAATTATTGCCGCCGCTACCGCCCGGCCGCGCGGCATCCGGAGCCGGTAGACACGTCGACCAGCCATGTCGGTTTCCGCTGCGTCGTTCGTCGGGCAGACGCGTCGCGATGAGCGATGCGCATCCGCAAACACTAGGCGTTCTGTCCAAGCTCGTCGTCGCATTCGCCATCGTGCTGATCGCCGCCGGGGTGTACTGGCACGGTTTTACAGAGAACGTCGTGGAACGCATGTGGGCGAACCTGATCGCTCGCCCGACCGGGCCGATGTCATTTCGCTTTATTCTGCAGCCGTCGGTGGCCGCGATCCTCGCGATTCACGAGGGCCTCAGGGATGCGCGGACCGGCCGGTCTCCCTTTCTGTGGACAATCTTGCGCGAGCCGCAAAAGCGCATCGAACGTTTGAACGAAGGGCTGAATGCGACCGCCAGGGTCATCCTGCTCGGGCTCGCGATGGACGTGATGTACCAGCGCATCGAGTTCGAGACGTTCTATCCGGTCGAGGCGCTGATCATCGCTCTCCTGTTGGCTTTTGTTCCGTATGTGCTGATCCGCGGCCCGGCCGCGCGCATCGCGCGCCGCTGGCGCGGCGATGCACCCTCTAATCATAGCGCTCGATGAGCGAACGAGGAGGTCCGTCCTATGGGTGAACAAGACAGGGTTCAGCGAACCGTTCTTCCGATCCCGGATCTACCGCACGTTGGTCTGACGACCTACGACGCCAAAGATCCAGACACGAAGTATCCGCCGATCCGGCAATTGCGGCCGCCCACGAGCGCGCCCAATGTCCTGATCGTACTCATCGACGATGTCGGTTTTGGCGCTTCCAGCGCCTTCGGCGGTCCGTGCCAGACGCCGAATTTCGAGAAACTCGCGGCCAATGGCCTCCGGTACAACCGGTTTCACACGACCGCGCTCTGCTCGCCCACCCGTCAGGCGCTCTAACACCGGCCGCAACCATCATTCGGTGGGCATGGGCGGCATCACCGAGATTGCGACATCGGCGCCCGGTTACAACTCGATCCTGCCCAACACCTGCTCGCCCCATTGCGCGGACTCTCAAGCTCAACGGCTACTCGACCTCGCAGTTCGGCAAGTGCCATGAAGTGCCGGTCTGGCAGACCAGCCCGATGGGTCCGTTCGATGCCTGGCCCACCGGCGGCGGCGGGTTCGAATATTTCTATGGGTTCATCGGCGGCGAGACGAACCAGTAGTACCCGGCACTTTACGAGGGCACCACGCCGATCGAGCAGGAGAAGACCGCCGAGGAGGGCTATCACTTCACCGATGACATGACCACCAAGGCGATCAAGTGGATCCGGCAGCAAAAGGCGCTGATGCCCGACAAGCCGTTCTTCACGTACTTCGCACCGGGCGCCACGCACGCCCCGCATCATGTTCCCAAGGAATGGGCCGACAAGTACAAGGGCAAGTTCGACCAGGGCTGGGACAAACTGCGCGAGGAGACCTTCGCCCGGCAGAAGAAACTCGGCGTCATCCCGCAGGACTGCCAACTTACCAAGCGTCATCCCGAGATTCCGGCCTGGGACACGATCTCGGCCGAGATGAAGCCGGTGCTCGCTCCGCCAGATGGAAGTCTATGCGGGCTTTCTCGAGCACACCGACCACCACGTCGGGCGGCTGATCGACGCGCTCGAGGATCTGGATATCCTGGAGGACACCCTGATCTACGTCATCATCGGCGACAACGGCGCCTCGGCCGAGGGCTCGCTCCAGGGCGCCTTCAACGAGATGGCTCCGCTTACCGGCTTTCCCCATTTGGAGACGCCCGAGTTTCTGACTGAGCGGCTGGACAAGCTCGGCGGCATCGAGGCGTACAACCACTACGCGGTGGGCTGGGCGCACGCCATGGATACGCCCTACCAGTGGACCAAGCAGGTGGCCTCGCACTTTGGCGGAACCCGCAACGGAACGATCGTGCACTGGCCAAAGGGGATCAAGGCCAAGGGCGAGATCCGCAGCCAGTTCCATCATGTGATCGACGTTGCGCCGACCATCCTGGAGGCGGCGGGCCTGCCCGAACCGGTCTTCGTCAACGGGGTCCAGCAGCACCCGATCGAAGGCGTCAGCATGGCTGTACTCGTTCAACGACGCCAAGGCGGCCGAGCGGCACGAGACGCAGTACTTCGAGATGGCCGGCAACCGCGGCATCTACCACAAGGGTTGGACGGCGGTGACCAGGCACCGCACGCCGTGGGAGACCGGTCGGGTCCAGTTGCCAGCTTTCGACGACGATGTCTGGGAATTGTACGACACCACCACGGACTGGAGCCAGTCGAAGGACCTGGCGAAGGACAATCCGGAAAAGCTGCACGAACTGCAGCGGCTGTGGCTGATCGAAGCGGTCAAGTACAACGTACTGCCCCTGGACGACCGCTTTGCGGAGCGTGCCAACGCCGAGCTCGCCGGCCGGCCGCAATTGATCAAGGGCAACCGGCAGTTGCTGTTCGGCGGCATGGGGCGGCTGACCGAAAGCTCGATCGTCAACTACAAGAACAAGTCGCACGCCGTGACGGCCGAGGTAGTCGTTCCGCCATCCGGTGCGGAAGGCGTCATCATCGCCGTGGGCGGCATCATTGGCGGCTGGAGCCTCTACGCCAAGGACGGCAAGCTAAGATACCACTACAACTTCTACGGTGTGAACCGGTACACGGTCGAGGGCACGTCGGAGATCCCGCCGGGGACACACCAGGTGCGAATGGAGTTCAACTACGACGGCGGCGGCCTGGCGAAGGGCGGCACGGTCACGCTGTACGTGGACGGGAAGAAGGTCGGCGAAGGCCGTGTCGATCAGACCGAGCCGTTGGTCTTCTCCGCCGACGAGACCTGTGACGTCGGCTATCAAGCCGGTTCGCCCTCGAGCACGGACTATGGAGCCGAGGGGCAACCAGTTCAGCGGCGAGGTGAACTGGGTGGAGATCGACCTCGGCGAGGATGCCGTGAATCTCGATCACCTCATCTCGCCGGAACAACGCCTGAGTCTCGCCATGGCGATTCAGTAGGTTAGTGAGGGGCGGCGATGGGACGCATCGATGCAATAGGGAGCCCGCATGGCTGATCTGCCGATGCGACGCCGGCTGTTGCGGGCGACCATATTGACCTTCGCAATCGCCTCGTTGGCCGGGCGATACGCCCATGCGCAAGAATCGACCGAGGCTTTGGCCGCCGCCGCGCAGAACCCGGTCGCGGCGATGTATAGCCTGCCGTTTCAGAACAACACCTATTTCGGGGCCGGCCCCAGCCACGACAAGACCGCCAATGTGCTGAACATCCAGCCGGTATTGCCGTTCACCTACGGCGACTGGAACATCATCAGCCGCACGATCGCGCCGCTGATCTATGTGCCGAATGTGCGCACCGGCCTCGGTGCTGACGCGCTCGGCGAAGACACGACGTCGGCGAATACCGGGTCGGGCGGGATCCCGGAAACCTTCGGCCTCGGCGATATCAACCAGACATTCTATTTCTCGCCGGCCGCACCGAGCGAGTTCATTTGGGGGGTGGGGCCGTCGGTCACCCTGCCGACGGCGACCGCCAATGTCATCGGCTCGGGCAAGCTCAGCCTCGGCCCTGCGGCAGTCGGGCTGGTGATGCCCAAACCCTGGGTCATCGGCATGTTGGCGCGTCAGCTGTTCTCGATCGCCGGGCCGAGCGGGCGCACCGACGTCAACCAGACCCTGCTTCAGCCCTTCGTCAACTACAACCTGCCGGACGGCTGGTACTTGTCGCACCTCGCCGGTCATCACCGCCAATTGGAGCGCCGCGTCATCGCAGCGCTGGACCGTCCCGATCGGCGGCGGCGGCGGCAAGATCTTCAAGATCGACGGGCAACCGATCAATGCCTCGTTCCAAGCCTTCGACTATGTCGAGCGCCCCAGCCGGCCCCGCGCTGGGCGGTCCGCTTCCAGGTGCAGTTCCTGTTTCCGCGCTGATCCACCGAAAGATGACCTGCATGCCAGATCCAATCGCGGACCGGTTCGAAGTCAGGGTAACGGCGGACACGCATTTCGGCTGGCTGCGCACGCGGCTGAGCGTCGAACGCACGATGATGTCGTGCATCCGCACGGCAGTCTCGCTGATCGGCTTCGGCTTTGCGATCGTCCAGTTCTACAATCACCTGGCAAGCGTGCCCGGCGTCAAGCCCGCCCTGTATTCCGGAGGCGCCGTACTACCTGGGGCTGGCGCTGATTTTCTGCGGCATCCTGACGCTTGTCGTCTCGATTTGGCAGTACCACTGGACGCTGCGTTACCTGTGGAGCGGAAGTTTCGCGGCAGTCGCCGGAATGACAAAGGAGGGCAGCCAGACACCGCTTTACGCGGTCGCGGTCGCCGTCATTCTGGTCGGCGTCTTCGCGTTCTTTGCCGTTCTGCTTCGTTCCGTGTAGCCGCCCGAAGTGAGCAGTCGGGCCGCGAAATTTCGAAGTTAACCAAAGGAGATCGAGATGCCTCAAACAAGGAAGCCGAACATCCTCATACTCTGGGGCGACGACATCGGCATCTGGAACATCAGCCACTTCAGCCACGGCATGATGGGCTACCGGACCCCCAACATCGACCGCGTGGCGAACGAAGGGGTCATCTTCACCGACTACTACTCCCAGCAGAGCTGCACCGCCGGCCGCGCCTGCTTCATCACCGGCCAGAACCCGATCCGCACCGGCCTGACCAAGGTCGGCATGCCCGGCGCCACCGTCGGCCTGCAGAAGGAAGACCCGACGATCGCCGAACTGCTGAAGCCGCTGGGCTACGCCACCGGCCAGTTCGGCAAGAACCATCTGGGCGACCGCGACGAATTCCTGCCGACCGTGCACGGGTTCGACGAATTCTTCGGCAACCTCTATCACCTCAACGCCGAGGAAGAGCCCGAACTGCCCGACTATCCCAAGGACCCGGCGTTCAAGAAGACGTTCGGGCCGCGCGGCGTGCTCCACTGCCTGTCCGACGGCAAGGGCGGGCAGACGATCGCGGACACCGGCCCGCTCACCAAGAAGCGCATGGAAACCATCGACGAGGAGATCACCGATCGCCGCCCTCGCCTGGATGGAGAAGCAGGCCAAGGCCGACCAGCCGTTCTTCCTCTGGTACAACTCGACGGCCATGCACTTCCGGACCCACGTCGCCGAAAAGAACCTCGGCAAGAGCGGGCAGGACCCCTACAGCGATCGGATGGTCGTGCACGACGAGCAGATCGGCATGATGCTCGACAAGCTCGACGAGCTGGGCATCGCCGACAACACCATCGTCATGTACTCCACCGACAACGGGCCGGAGAACGACACCTGGCCGGACGGCGCCAACACCCCGTTCCGCGGGCAGAAGGACTCCAACTGGGAAGGCGGCTGGCGCGTGCCGTGCTTCATCCGCTGGCCGGGCAAGATCAAGGCCGGCTCGGTCCTCAACGGCATCGTCTCGCACATCGACATGTTCCCGACGTTGCTGGCCGCCGCCGGCAATCCGGACGTCAACGAGCAGCTTCTCAACGGCTGCACGGTCGACGGCAAGAAGTTCCACGTCCATCTCGACGGCTACAACCAGATCCCCTACCTGACCGGCGAGGTGACGGAGAGCCCGAGAAACGCCATCATATACTTCAGCGACGACGGCGACGTCATCGCGGTGCGGATTGGCGACTGGAAGTTCCATCTGGCGGTGCAACGCGCCAATACGATGCGACAGTGGGCCGAGCCGTTCGTGAAGCTTCGGTTGCCGTATATCATGAACCTGCGTCGCGATCCGTTCGAGCGGGCCGACTTCAACTCGAACACCTACCTGGACTGGATGGTCGATCACGTTCCCCAGCTGTACCTGATGCAGGCGGTGATCGCGGGGCAGATCGCCGACTTCGCCAAGTTCCCGCCGCGCCAGAAACCGGCCTCGTTCAACCTGGACGCGGTGCTGGCGCAAGTCTCGACCCACGGTCATAGCTGACCTCGACAGGGTCTTGCGGCATAGAAACAGGCGCGCCTCGTGCGCGCCATGATCGAAACGGCCCATGCATGGGATCATCCCGTGCATGGGCCGCACGAGCCGAAAATGAGCGAACCACAACAACCACACATTCGACAGCACCTGGTATCGCCGAGGAAGTCCGCGACTTCTACGACCGATATCCGTATCCCCGGCCGGTCGACAGCCTCGATAACTATCGGCGGCTCTGGCAAGACCGGCAACGGCGCCGCGCCGATTATCATCTGTTTTGGCCTGCCCGATCCTACCGGGAAGACCACTCCATCCTCGTCGCCGGCTGCGGCACATCTCAGGCGGCAAAGCATGCGATGCGTTGGCCTGCGGCCCAGGTTACCGGCATCGACTTCAGCGCAACGAGCGTGCGCTGCACCGAGGAACTCAAGCGGAAATACCGCCTGGAGAATCTTCAGGTGCGCCAGCTCCCAATCGAGCGGGTCAGGCGAGCTCGGGACGAGCTTCGACCAGATCGTGTGCACCGGGGTTCTGCATCATCTCGCGGACCCCGATGCGGGGCTCAAGGCGCTGCGCGACGTGCTCAAGCCGGACGGGGCGATGCACCTGATGGTGTATGCGCCGTACGGGCGGACCGGCATCTACATGCTGCAAGAGTTCTGCAAGCGGATCGGTATTTCCGCCAGCGATCAGGCAATTCGGGACCTCATCGGCGCGCTCCGGGCGTTGCCGCCCGGACATCCGCTGGAAAATCTGCTGCGCGAAGCCCCGGACTTCCGGCACGAGGCGGCGCTTGCCGATGCCCTTCTGCACCCGCAGGACCGCGCCTATTCAGTCCCGCAATTATTCGATTTTATCGAGAGGGGAGGACTGACATTCGGCCGGTGGGTACGGCAAGCGCCCTACACCCCTCAGTGCGGTGTCATGGCCGGGATCCCGCAGGCTCGCCGGCTGGCGCAGCTTTCCCCGGCGGAGCAGTATGCCGCGGTCGAACTGTTTCGCGGCACGATGGTTCGCCACAGCGTGGTTGTTTACCGAAACGATCACCCTGACGGCGCGCCGCCGGTCAGTTTTGCCGGTGAGGCCTGGCTTGGCTATGTACCCATTCGCATGGCGGACACAATCTGTGTCGAAGAACGGCTGCCGCCGGGCGCCGCCGCCGTTCTGATCAACCGAGCTCACACCTACAAGGATCTTTTTCTACCAATCGACCAAATAGAAAAGGGTTTATTTGATGCAATTGATGGTGAAGGTAGTATTAAGGATATTGTGGAAAGCAAGTCGAAATCGTCACACGGGAAAACGCGGGTCAACGTGACCCGTGGCTTCTTTGAACGGCTGTGGTTGTATGATCAGGTGGTGTTCGATACCTCCCTGCGACCCAAGGGGAATTCCGGCCCAGTGGGAGATGGGTTATGAGCGCGATGGCAATCGCCTGGATCGTGTTCGCCTGTGTTTTCGCCGGTGCCCTGCTCGGGATGTTTCTTCGCTCCGTGGTGCCCGAGAAGCATTTGAGCGGCGATACCAAGGATGTCGTCAAGGTGGCGATCGCCCTGATCGCAACAATGGCCGCGCTGGTCCTCAGCCTGCTGATCTCATCGGCAAAGACCGGCTATGATACGCGCAACAGCGAACTCGTACAGATGTCCGCCGATATCGTTCAGCTCGACCGCTTGTTGGCCCATTACGGACCGGAGACGAATGACACCCGGACTCTGCTCCGCAATTGGCTGGCTGCGGGAATCGAACGGTTTTGGCCGACGAACGGGACCCGACCCACCGACTTCAAACCAACAGCAAACCCTTTCGAAGCAATCTATGACAGAATCGTGCAATTGTCCCCGCAGAATGACTATCAGCGCTCGTTGAAAGCCCAGGCATTGACGACAACAACGGATTTGGGGCACATTCGCTTTCTGTTATTCGAGGGGATCAGCAGCTCGATTCCTTTGCCATTCCTGGTGGTGATGGTGTTCTGGCTAACGATAATCTTCGCCAGTTTTGGCCTGTTTGCACCCGCTAACGCGATCGTAACCAGCGTTTTCGTCGTTTGCGCGCTCTCAGTTTCCGGTGCGATCTTTCTGATACTGGAGCTTGATCGATCATACACGGGAATGATCCAGGTTTCGGCCGCGCCGCTGCGTCAAGCCCTCGCTCGTCTCGGTCAGTAGTCGGCGGCCGTCCGCGAATGGCTGTATCGCGCGCGATCATTGATCCGGAAGGCGTTACATAAACCGCATGAATGATTTCTCTACCGAAAGTCGCGCCGCATCGAACAGAGGATGCAGGAAATGAGCACCGACCCAGCGTCGCCTTCCAGGGTTTCCGAAGTCCCTGGCCCCGACGGACCGGACCGGCCCAAGGCCGGATTGGTGCAGAGAATTACCGAGGAGATCAAAAGATTTATAGGAATGACGATTTATCTTTGGGTGGTAATCGGTTTGTTTGTCCTTCATGAATTTGTGGTGTTGGCACAATACAAAATAGATTACCGATTTTATGGCTTCGCGATCATTAACGCATTTGTGTTGGCAAAAGTGATGCTGGTCGCTGAAGATATGCACCTTGGAGACAGGTTTAAAGCAAAACCACCGGTTTACCCGATCCTATATAAATCCGTGATATTCTCGGTGGTCTTTATCCTCGCGCATATCATTGAAGAACTCATTGTCAATCTGGTTAAGAATAAGCCAATATCAGAGAGTGTAACGAGCGTAGGCGGCGGTAGTTTAAGCGGAATATTGGCGGTAGGGGTGATCATGGCCGTTGCATTGATTCCATTCTTTGCGTTCAAGGAGGTCGGGCGAGCGATCGGCGAGAAAAAGCTGTATTCCTTACTGTTCGCTCCGGGCCGATAAGTTGGCGGCTAGTGGCCATCGCGTCACCCGCTGCTGGCCGGCCAGTTAGTGAAGGAAGCTGAAAATCCCTGTCGAGCTAGACCTGGATGGTCAATCGGGCGACGGGCGGGGGAGCGGGCGAGATCGGATGTTGACGTTCAGAGTCGCGATAACGGCCGCCGTGATGGCCTTCCTGACGGCTCTCACCCTGTGTTTGATATTCATCCAGATCGCGACCTATCACGCGGCGGCGGGAGAGGCGGCGTCTGCCGCCATGGATGCCGCCAGCGCGCGCACGCTGAGCTACCTCGAGGCTCAGCTGGTGGAGGTGGCCGCCGTTGTTCGCGTGCTGTCGACAAATCACTCTCTCGCCGACTCGGATGACAGGACCGAGGTCGATGGCGCAATCGTCCTCTTCAAAGCCGCGCTGCACGAATTGCCGCAGACGGATAGCCTCTATGTCGGCTACGACAACGGTTGCTGGTTGCAAGTCCGGCGCCTCGATGTCCTCGACCCGGCGGAGCGCCAGCGGTTAGAGGCACCCTCCGGTGCCGTCTACAATGTCAATTTGGTCCGCCCGACCTCGGGCGGCGCCCTCCCGATGCGGCGGATCTTTGAAGACGAACACGGCGACAAGATCGAGCAGCTCGATCTGCCGGACTATGGCTTTGACGCACGAACGCGGCCCTGGTATCGCGACACGATCCAGGCGGACCGGGCTGTCGTTTCGTCACCCTATGCCTCGTTCAGCATCGGCACCCCGATGATCACGCTGAGCGCACCCCTGCAAGGGCATGTGCGCGGTGTAATCGCCGCCGATCTCAAGCTCGACAAGTTCAGCGATTTGGCCTACGCGCAACGCCCCGGAAAGCATGGAACGGTCATAATCTTCGATTCGTTTGGCGTGCTCATCGCATATCCCGACTTCGCGCGATTGGTAGCCTCCGCGAGGGCGCATCCCTCGCACCCCCAGCTCCCCGAGATCGGGGAAATCCGGACTGGGCTGGTGGGAACAGTAATGCGGGGGTGGGATGGTGGTGACCATTATGAGGGCAGCATTCGCGACAAAGATGGCCGGGATTACTTTTTTCGCCTTCAGAAGTTTTCTCAAGGGGACGAATTTAGCGGCCACTCGCTGTTACTTGCAGCCGAAGATGATTTCGTCCAGAATGTACGAAATTTGCAGATAAGAGGGATAATTATCGCGTTAATCGCCAGCGGCTGCTTTGTCCCCGTGGTCTGGATTTTCGGCAGCCGGATGTCGGGTTCGCTGAAACGCATAACCGCTCAGGCGATCAGGCTGCGGACGTTAGCGATGCCGGATGATGTTCCGGTCACATCCCATGTCTCGGAGATTCACGAACTCGGCCGCACGATGGCGGTCGCCGAGCGCACGATCGGTTCCTTCGCCCGCTTTGTCCCGAGGGATATCGTCAGGGGGATCATTGATGCGTCCATCTCCACCGAGCTTGGCGGGGTCAGGCAGGAGCTGACCATTCTGTTCACCGATGTCGCGAATTTTACCGGCATTGCCGAGGCGGCTGACCCGGACAGTTTGATGCACCAGACTTCGCGCCATTTCACCGCGCTGACGGCAGCGTTTCTTGCTGAGGGCGGGACGGTGGACAAGTACATCGGAGACTCGGTGATGGTGTTTTGGAACGCCCCCCATCTGCAGCCCGATCATGTCGAGCGCGCTTGTCGCGCCGCGCTTTCGGCCAAGGCGGCGAACGACGCGCTCAATGCGCAATTTGAGGCCGAGGGTCTGCCCCCGTTCACCGTTCGCCTCGGCATCCATTCCGGGGACGCGGTGGTGGGAAATGTGGGTTCGGCGGAACGCATGGATTATACGGCGCTGGGCAACAGTGTGAACCTGGCAGCACGCCTCGAAGGGCTGAACAAGGAGTACGGGACCACGATCCTCGTCAGTGAGGCCGTCCGCCAGCGGGTCGAGCATTGCTTTCGCTTCAAGGCCGTCGCCTCGGTAATCGCCAAGGGGATGACGACCGAAACCCGCGTCTATGAGTTGGTCGAAGCGTTTGCCGAGGACGCCCTTCGGTTACGGAACGCGCCGGCAGCTCAAGATTCGATTTGAGCGGGCTGTCATCGACGTACACCCCGTGTCAGCCGTCAGGGCGAGCCCCCCTACTGCACCTGGCAGGCGCCGGTACTGGGCGGGTCGGGCGCCCAGCATGGCGCGTCGGCCTCGGTCAACAGGCGCTGCAGCGTCTCCGCTTCGCGGTCGAGCACAGCGCGCGGCTTCTGGCCGCGCAGCACGATGAGCTGGAACGTGTCCATGAACACCTTGTCGAACTCGCCATCGCGCTCGCCGAGACCGATCGGCAGCAGTGCGGGCAGCGCGTCTGCTGCCGACTGCATTTTTTCGATCGCAGCGACGCCCATCTTCAGGCCAGGCTCCAGGTCCGGCGGCAACTCCACCTTCACCACCGGGAAAAAGCCAACGCTGCGGGCGGTGGCGATCTGCGCTTCGGGCCGCGTCAGATAGTCGATCAGTGCCATCGCGCCTTTCAGGTCTGGCGCGCCCTTCACGACGGCGAGGCCGGCCAGAACCGGCATATAGCCCCGCCCCTTGGGCCCGGCAGGGGCGGGGAAGGCGACGAACTCGTCCGGCTTCTGGCGCAGCGCGTCGAGCACGCGGGCAATGTGGTCGAAGCCGATCCAGACGTCACCTGACAGCAGCGGCTGCTGCATGAAATTGTAGGTTGTCGAGTTCGGGTTGACGCTCTTCCATAACGATGCGAACTGGGTCCACATCGCTTCGGCTGCTTCCGAGCGGAACGGAACCACGACGCCGCCGGTGTAGGACGGGTAAAGGAAACCTTCGAAAAACCGGTGCATCAGCCCTTGCGGCCCGGCGGGAAATCCGAGCAAGCGCTTACCGGTCTTCTGCTCGATCGCGGCGGCCCAACCAGCGAGCTGGTCGTAGCTGAGCGCGTCGATGTCCGCCCCATCAGGCAGATAGGGCAGCGCCTTTTTGTTGGCGACCATGATGTAGCTCGCCTGCATCCACGGAATATAGAGCTGGTGCGCGGTGCCGAATTTGCCGAGCGTCAACAGCGGGTCCGGGATGCCGCGACCGGTCAGCCTGCCGGCGAGGTCATCGAGCGGGACCAAGGCGTCCGCCGGCACGAGCGGCTGCAGCTCGCCGTGCAGCGCGCCGACGACATCGATCGTGTGCGTGCCGCCCTGGAGCTCTGCCTTGATGCGCACCGGAAACTGCTGCGGCAGCTCGGTGATGTAATCGACCTCCCGCGGGAAATCTTTGAGGATCAAGTTACGCATCTTCTGCGCCTCCTCGATCGGGCGCAGTTGCGTCGACAGGAAAACCAGGCGCTCAGTTTGTGCGGCATCCGCGATCGCGGTCAGCAGACCGGCGGCGCAAAGCGACAAGCTGAGCCACGCGGATATTCTCCGCATATTCGCTCCCTCCCGGCGCGGTCAAAGCCAATAGCGCCCGATTTTCGATCACCCGGGAAGTTGACGACTATGACCCGTTTGGTTGCGCTGTCGAGTGCGGATGCACATCTCCTGGTGCGAAGCGCCGCTGAAGAACCGCTTGAGCCGGAGCTTCAATTCCCCTGCTCGCGTGACGATCGCTCGGTCGTAATGCTACAGTGAACTCAGCCATGACGCGCTCTCGGAACCGCGTTGGGGTTAGGGCGCGGGCGACGGGTGGCAGCGTCGTCGGCGCCGACGCTCAGCACGGCCGGCAGCCGGAGCGGCTCGCGCACCCACCGGGAGCCGCCGGGCAAGGTCCGGGCGGTCAAGCGTCGCCGTGAAGAAGAAGCGCAGCGCCGAGACCGAGTTGTTGATGCTCGGCGGCTGCATGCGGCTTTGCCTCTGGTGCAGCTGGAAGCGGCGCAGGTCATCCGCCGTCGCCGTATCGGGAGGCCGGCGGATAAAGGCCGCGAACGCCCGCACATGCCGAACGTAGTCGGTGCGCGTCTCCTCGGTGAAGCCGGGTACCATCATGTCTTCGATCATGCGGGCATGCAGCTCGGCTATCGGATGCCCCGATCGTCACCCCTTCCTGTTCACCCGTTCACCGCCGTGGCCGGAAACGCACCGACCGAGCCGCCCACCCCTCCCGCGAGAGCGGGTTCGTTCTTGGGTGGAAATGCGCCATTCCGCGATGGGCGCCACCATTCGCGTCTCGGCGCCAGGAGGGACATTCAGGCGCCGGGTCTCACGGTGAGCTTCGGTGCCCAGGGCTGATTCATCTTGGATCACCCGGACATGCCGTCGGTTCTCCATCAAGAGCTTCATGGCCCTGGCCGAATGTAACCGCGGTACCCGTGCTGGTCCGCGTTAACCTAATCACATACATGCTGTCGAAGTCGCCCCGTTGCCAATCGGGACACCGGCGGGGTCGCCACCGTGATCCGCGACCAGAAGGCGAGCCAGCCTTGCGTTGTCGGTGTGCTCCCACGCAACGACAACAAGAGCGCTCTGGTATTCCGGGGATTCAAGCTTCTGCCGCAAAGCGTCGATATTCGAAACGCCGATGCTGGCATCCACCGGTAGACCGAAAACGATGGCGGTTGGCTCAATTGTTGCTATTGGCCGCACATATGATGCCATGCCGACGCCACCTGCCAAGCATACGAAACAACATCAGATTCTGAAAAAGAGAGCGACTGGCGACGCGCTGGCAACCCGATTTCCGTCATCCGGGCTTTGTGATGTACATTCCAGCGGTGGTGGGTGCAGCAGGACTCGAACCTGCGACCCGCTGATTAAGAGTCAGCTGCTCTACCAACTGAGCTATGCACCCACCGAGCGCCATGGCGCGAGAGGCGCGGTCTATAACAAAGCCCCGGTGGCTTGTCGATAGAGGCGCCAGGCGCCAGCGGGGCGACGATCAGCGCGGCAGCACCGCCTCGGCGGTTGGCAAAGGGACTGGCTGCGGCACGCCCTCTTGGGCGATCGCCGGCGCCGCGGCAGGCCGCACCGACGAGGTGAAAATCGCCGACATCGCGTAGTTCCACACCACCGAAACAGCCCCGCCGGCCGAGCCGCTGCAGAACGCGGATGTTGGCTTGCTGCTGCGCTAGTCCGCGCACCACCTCGGCGGTCCCGTCGGGCGAATCGTCGTCGACGAAGATCACCTCCCAGGAGAGGCCGGCGAGCACCCGGTTGAGGCGATCTACCACGAGCGGAACGTTGTCGCGCTCGTTGAGCGTCGGGATGACGACCGCGGTTGCCACACTCCTCGGGATGACCTCAGCCGGGCTCGGTCAGCAATTCGGCGATCGACAGCGGCTTTAGATAGGAGGCGTCAAAATCGGCCATCGCCGACAGCTCCTCCAGATTATCGATGACCACGAGCTGATCCTTGATCGTCACCAGACCGTCGTCGCGCAAGTCGCGCAGTACGCGGTTGACGTAGGGGACGCTGAGGCCGAGCGCGTCGCCGATCATCTCCTGGGTCAGCGGCATGCGGAAGGATCGCTTGTCGGCCAATCCGGCGAGCCGCAACCGGCTGAACAATTCGAGCAGGAGATGCGCCACCCGCTCAATGGCCGACCGCCGCCCGACCGCGATCAGATGCTCGGCCAAGATCGCCAACTCGACGGAAAGCGACCAAAACAGTTTGGCCGCGAGCCGCGGGTGACTCCCGAAATTCTCGATCAGCTTGGCCAGCGGTATCGGCGAGATCGTCGCGTGGGTCAGCGCCTTGATCGAGTAGAGGGCGCTCTCGAAGCGGCAGGAGGTGAGGCCGGCGAAATCTCCGGGAAGCAGAAAGTTCAGGATTTGGCGCTGCCCGTCGCGCAAGATGCGATAGCGGATCACGATCCCTTCGGTGATCAGAAATACCGACCTACACGGTTTTCCTTCGCTGATGATTTCCTGCCCAGGACGGAGGGTGCGGCTGGCCGTCATCAGGTCACGCAGACCTGCCGCCTCCTCCACGACCATTGGCAAAGACGAGGATAACCGATAGTTGAGGAGCACCTTCGGCCGGGGCGACGCGACTGCCGATTGGATTGCCACCTGGACCTCCCTGTTCACGGAATGCTTTGCATTCCCGCGACTGTATCGCTTTTGCGTCAGTCGCTGTTGCCTTTTTGCCACGCACGGCGATTACCCAGAAGCCGCAGCAAGCGCCGATATACTAACCGAGAAAAGAGCGAAGCGAAATTATCCTTTCGATAGAGGCTTGTACCGCAGAGTTCGCGACTTCGCAATCACATAGATGAATCTATTAACACAAGGACAGCCTCGCCCAACGGGAAGACTGTCCGCCGCGAGCCCAACCCAAAAGTTGGTCTCGTGTGCTGAGCACTGAACACTCGGCACAAACCTGGGTAGGCGTCAACGGGGGTAAAAACGATGAAGAACCGGCGGAATGCCGCCATTACCGCGGCCATTGCCTGCGTGCTGTCTTCGCCATTGGCGATCGGTCCGTATGCGGCGCGGGCCGACGAATTGTCGGATCTGCAGGCCAACAACCAAGTCCTCCAGCAACGCCTCGATCAGCTGGCCCAGGTCGGCACGGCGAAACCGCAACTGCCGCCGGGCACCGCCTCTCTTGCCGGCAGCTTTCCGCGCTCGTTCCTGATCCCCGGCACCGACACCTCGCTCGAGGTCGGCGGCTATGTCGACTTCTCGGCGAACTATGAAATCACTGGCGGCGGCCCGAACACCAACGCGACGCAGGCCGGCACCGGCGGCGCGCTGGCGGCCGGCATACCGCTCAATCTGAAGGGCGTCGGGCTGTTCGCGCCACCGGCCTTCAACCCGGCGGCGCGCCAGAACGGCTGGTTCCGCATGCAGGCCTCCGAATCGCGCTTCTTCATCGAGACCCGGACGCCGACCCCCTGGGGCGAGGCAATGACCCATCTCGAAGCCGACTTCTGGGGCTGTACCGCCTCCGCCGTCGCCTGTTCCGGGCTGAACCGGTCGACCAACCCGTCCCTGTTACGCCTCCGCCTCGCTTACGGCACGTTGGGCGGGTTCATTGCCGGGCAGAACTGGGATCCGGGCAACGATCTCGAGGCATCGCCCGAAATCTTCGACTTTTTCGGCGATGTCGGCACCTTCGGCTATGCCCGTGTGCCGCAGGTCGGCTACAAGACGCCGGTTCCCTGGCTCGGCGACGGCACCGTCGCCTTCTACGCGGTGCAGGCGACCGGCGAGCTGGCCACCCCGGTGGGCGGGCTGGAGAGCGACGACGTGGTCTCGACCAATGCCAACCTCGCCGCTCTCGCCATCAATCCCCTCAAGGACCCCCTCCCGGACGGCGCGCTGGTGCTGAACTGGGAGCAGCCGTGGGGGCATTTCCAATTGCACGGCGCGGTCCGCGACACCGAGATCCAGGACGGCCGTTTCCTCAGCAAGTCGTATCTCGGCTCCGGCGGCGGCTGGAGCGGCAGTGTGCATCCCGCCTGGTTCGGCTGGAGCAAGGACAATCTCGGCGCCCAGGCGTGGATCGCCAATGGGCTCGGCCACCAGGAGGGCAATTGGACCGGCACCTCCACCAACACGACGCAGGAACTGGTCAGCAATTTCGGCGGGCCGGGTCTCTACGGCTCGACGGGCGGCCCAATCACGGCTGCCGCCGCGTCGCTGATCCGGGCCCAGACGGTCCCGGCGTGGGGCGGCGAGGTCAACTACCAGCACTGGTGGACACCGACCCTGCGCTCGACCGCGACCTTCGGCATCGCCCACCAGGAGCTGAACAAGGCCCTGATCGCGCCATTCGGCCCCACCGCGGCCAACTTCCAGTACAACACGGAACTGGAGACCGCGCACCTCAACCTGATCTGGAGCCCGGTGGCGTTCATCAACACCGGCTTCGAATACACCTACGACCATCGCCTGACGGTCTGGAACCAGCGCGGCGACGCACATGTCATCGATTTCGACTTCATGGTGAAGTTCTAGCGACAGCGATACGAGAACATCGCGGGCGCCCGGCACGGATGGCTGTGCCGGGCGCCGGTGCGCCTCGTCGGTGAATTTAAGGAGCAGCCGATGATCGAGATCATCGAGGGGCTTCCCGAGAATGTCGTGGGTCTCGTCGTCAAGGGGCGGATGACGAAGGCGGATTGCTACGAGGTGTTGGTCCCGGCGATCGAGACCGCGCTCGAATGGCATCACAGGCTGCGCCTCTATTACGAAATCCGTTCGCGCTATCCCGGCGCCGCCTGGGAGAACATCACGCTCGCCAGCGAGCATGGCTCGATTTGGGAGCGGGTTGCGGTCGTCACCGACGTCGCCCTCGTCCGCCATGCGCTGCAAGCCGTTCGCTTGCTGGTCCCGAGTGATATGCGCGTCTTCACGACCACCCAGATCCCCGAAGGCCTCGCCTGGATCACCGATATGCCAGCGAAGAGGCAGCGTGCCGCGCCGGTGCCGCGCCTGCGCAGCGGCGGCGCCCGGGTGGTCCAACCGCCGGTGCAATATCTTCACCAAGGGCCCTGATCGATCAGAGCTGCTCCGCTGTCGAGCCTCCCGCGGCCGCAGCGGCTACTGCGCCGGTTCGAGGGCGGCTGCCGCCTCCTCGCGCTTCGCGGCCTCGATTGCGGCGGCCTTCTTCTCGACCAGCTCCACGAGGTGATCGACGATATCGGCATCCTTCAGCCGGTGGTCGGTAATTCCGCTGATATAGACCTGATGCGTGTTGTTGCCGCCGCCGGTGAAGCCGATATCGGTCTCGCGCGCCTCGCCCGGGCCATTGACGACGCAGCCGATCACCGACAGCGTCAAGGGCGTCGTGATGTGCGCGAGGCGTTCCTCGAGCAATTCGACCGTCTTGATCACCTGGAATTGCTGGCGCGCGCAGGACGGGCAGGAGATCACGGTGACCCCGCGCCGGCGCAGCCCCAACGATTTCAGCATGTCGAAGCCGACCTTGACCTCCTCGACCGGGTCGGCCGAGAGCGAGACGCGGATCGTGTCGCCGATCCCGGCCCATAACAGCATACCGAGCCCGACCGAGGATTTGACCGTCCCGCTGCGCAACCCGCCCGCCTCGGTGATGCCGAGATGCAGCGGGTAATCGCAGACTTCGGCGAGCTGCTGATAGGCCGCCACCGCGAGGAACACGTCGGAGGCCTTGCAGGAGATCTTGAACTCGAAGAAATCATTGTCCTCGAGGATCTTGGCATGATCGAGCGCGCTTTCGACCATCGCCTCCGGGCAGGGTTCGCCGTATTTTTCCAGGAGGTCGCGTTCGAGCGAGCCGGCATTGACGCCGATGCGCATCGAGCAGCCATGATCCTTGGCCGCCTTGATCACCTCGCGCACCCGCTCGGCGGAGCCGATATTGCCGGGGTTGATGCGCAGGCAGGCGGCGCCGCTCTCGGCCGCCTCGATCGCCCGCTTGTAGTGAAAATGGATGTCGGCGACGATCGGCACCTCGACCTGACGCACGATCTGCTTCAGCGCCAGCGCCGATTCCTGGTCCGGGCAGGACACCCGAACGATGTCGGCGCCGGCCCGCTCCAAGGCCTGGACCTGCTCGACGGTGGCCTTGACGTCGCTGGTCACGGTGTTGGTCATCGACTGCACCGTGATCGGCGCGTCGCCGCCGACCGGCACCTTGCCGACATGGATCATGCGGCAGGGCCGGCGGTGGATGTCGCGGTACGGCCGAACGCTCATCGTCAAACCTCGCAATTGGCTCTTCGGCTTATAGAACGCTTCGGTGACGGAAAAAAGACCGCTACCCGTGGACCGCGGTCCCGGCGAGCAGCGCCTGCGGGTCGAGGGCGACGTCGCGGCGCCGCGCGCCGATGCCGCCGATCGGCGGCGCCGGCTTGCCGTCGACGACAATCGCGAGGGCGCCGGCGTTGCCGGTGCGCAGGACCAGGCCGGCGCGTGGTACATGATAGGTTTCCCCGGCCTTGAGCACCCGCGAGAAGACCACCGACTGATCCTCGCCCGAGCGCACCTGGATCCAGCAATCGGCGAGGGCGCGGATGTCGATATGTCCGCCCGGCTTGGCGCCGGCATCGGCTGTTGGTGCGGCGGCGGAAGCCGTCTCGCGGGCCGTGTCGCTGCCCGCCAGCGGCACAGAAGCCGCCGACCGCGGCAAGGCCGCCGCCGCCGGGCTGGCGACGAGGCCGGGGCCCGGCGAGCCGGCAGCGGGCACGGGCGGCGCCGAGGAGGGACCCGGCGGCGATGACACCCCCGAGCCGAGTGGCGGGACGGAGGACACCGTCGCAGCGGGCGTGGACGTTATCGGTACAGCCGCAACCTCAGCCGGCGGGGATGCAGTCCCCTGCACCGCCCGCTGCAGCTCCGCCGGCACCGCGGCGACGCGCTCGGGGCGGCTGCGCTCGCCGGTCGACAGGTAGTACCAGGTGCCGTAGCCGCACGCCGCCAGGATCACACCCACCAGGAGGATGGGACCGCGCGGCAGGCTGCGCGCGTCGAGGGGCACTGGCAGGGTCAGATCCGGTCGGATATGCACCTCGGCGCTTTCGGCCTTGTAGCTGTCGAGGATGCGGTCGCTGTCGAGATCGAGGAGCTGGGCATAGGAGCGAATAAAGCCGATCGCATAGGTCGCCCCCGGCAAATCCTGCGCGCGGCCCTGCTCGAGCGCGGCCAGATAGATCGGCTTGATGCGCAGCGCTTCGCCGATGGCGTCGAGGTCAAGGCCGAGCTCTTCGCGCCGCTCGCGCAACAGCGCGCCGACTGCGTGCGTGCGATTCTGCGGCGGGCCCGGTTGGTCGTCCGCCATTTCGCTGAACGGTGTCTTGATCCGCTGGAACAGGCTCACGGCGCCACTCGCTATCGGGTCATCCTAAGGCACGGGGCCGAGGCTGTCGAATCGAAGCGATCGGGTCGCGATTGCTTTGTCGCTTCGCGCCTTGCCATGAAAAATTTTCTTGCGGTCATTGCGCGTGCGGCGAAGCGATCCGGCGTCGTCTTTTTCCGCCTTATGCGATCCTCGCGTTTTATTCACAACACGACTGCATGGTCATGGGCATAGGCTTCGAGCCAGCGCCGCAGCGAGTGGTCAGGGCGATCGCCGATCTCGTCGAGATAGCGCGCAAGCGCTCCCGCATCGAGGCTGCGGATCATCGCCTTGACCGGCCCGATCGCCGTCGCCGCCAGGGACAGCGTGCGGAAACCGAGCCCGATCAGCACCATCGCCTCGATCGGATTGCCCGCCATCTCGCCGCACATGCTGAGCGGGGTCTCAGCGGCGCGGCATTGCGCGATGACCTGGCGGAACAACGCGACCATTGGCGCCGACACCAGATCGTAGCGCTCGGCGAGGCGCGGATTGCCGCGGTCGCAGGCATAAAGGAACTGGGCCAGATCGTTGGTGCCGATCGACAGGAAATCGACGCGGCGCAACAGGGCCGGCAGCTGCCACAGCAGCGAGGGCACTTCGAGCATGACGCCGACCTGGACTGAGCGCGGCGCCTCACGCCCCTCATCCATCGGCCGCACCATCTCCTTGTCCGAGCAGCCGACGTGCGCGCTACGAGCTCGGCGATCTCGGCGATCATCGGGAATTTGACCATGAGGTCGCGGCCACCGGCGGCGCGCAGCAGAGCCCGCAATTGCTGACGCAGCATCGCCGGGCGATCGAGGCCGATGCGGATGGCGCGCCAGCCCATCGCCGGATTGTCCTCGACCGTATGCGCCAGATACGGCAGCACCTTGTCGCCGCCGATATCGAGCGTGCGGAACACGATTGGCCGGCCCTCGGCCTGATCGTAGGCGCGGCGATAGAAGGCGGTCTGATCGGCGACATCGGGAAAGGCGTTGCGCGTCAAGAGCGGGATCTCGGTGCGGAACAGCCCGACCCCCTCGGCGCCGGTCGCGCGCAGTTGGGCGAGATCGAGCAACAGCCCGGCATTGAGTAAGAGCTGGATTTCGATCCCATCGCGGGTGACCGCCGGGGTGTCTCGCAGGGTCTCGTAGAACGCCCGGCGCTGCGTGCGGACGGCGAGCGTCGCCGCGACGCTTTGCTGGATATCGGCACGTGGGCGGATCAGCACCGTCCCGTGCTCGCCATCGACGATCACGATATCGCCCGGCCTCGATCTGCCGCGTCGCTTCCGCGACGCGGCCGACGACCGGAATGTCGAAAGCGCGCGCGACGATCGCGACATGGGCGGTGGGCGAGCCTTCCTCAAGCACCAGCCCCTTGATCCGCCGGTGCGCGTAATCCAACAGCTCGGCCGGTCCCATGGCGTGGGCGACCAGGATGAATTCGCCCGGCAGCTCGGGCACGGCCATGCCGGCTACCTCGCCCGGACAGGGACTGCTGCAGCCGGTTGGCGAGGTCCTCCAGATCGTAAAGCCGCTCGCGCAGATAGGGGTCGGTGACCTGCATCATGCGGCTCTTGGTCTCGTCGCGCACCTTTTGCACCGCTGCTTCGGCGGTGAGGCCGCTGCGCACCGCCTCGGTGATCCGTTCGAGCCAGCCGCGGTCGGCGGCGAACATCCGGTAGGTCTCGATGATGTCGCGGTGCTCGCCGGGGCCAAGCCCGCGGCTGGTGTCGACGAGCCGATCGATCGCATCGCTGCATCGCCCCGACCGCCTGGCGCAGCCGCTCGTGCTCGGCCGCGACATCCTCGGCGACGACCTGGCGGATCACCACTTTGGGCTCATGCAGGACCGCCGGCGCCGATCGCCAGACCCGGGTTGAGGCGGATGCCGTCGAGCCGCAGCGGCAGCGAGGCGCCGACGCGGCTTTGCGCCATCTCCAGCGGATTGACGAGTTCGCCGCTGGCCACCAGCTCGGCGACGATCATGGCGATCGTCTGCACAACCTCGGTCTCGTCCTCGGTGTAATGGCGCGGCGTCCGGTTCTGCACCACCAGGACGCCCAGCACCCGTCCGCCGCGCAGGATCGGCACGCCCATCAGCGAGTGATAGATCTCCTCGCCGGTTTCCGGGCGATAGGCGAAATCGGGGTGGGATTGAGCGTCGGCCAAGGCCAGCGGACGGGCGTTCGCCGCGATCGCGCCAACCAGACCCTCGCCGACGCGCAGCCGGGTGCGATGGACCGCCTCGGGGCGCAGACCCTCGGTCGCGAACAGCTCGAGCACCTCGCCGGCGCGCATGACATAGGCCGAGCAGACCTCGGCGACCATTTCGGCGGCGACCACCCGCACGATGCGGTCGAGCCGCTCCTGCGCGCTGCCCGACCCGGCCATGATGCCGCGCAGGCGGCGCAACAGGCGGCGGGTCGCGGTGACATGCCCATCGGGGTCGTCTCGGGCCGTCGCCGGCGTGCTTTCCGGGGCGTTCCCGATGACCTCGCTCATCCGCCGCGATCCTGGCCGTGCACCGAGCCCGAGAATTGCGACGATCTGGCGAACCGGCGCTGGCGGTTGGCGATGACCGCGAGGGCCTGGTCGACAAGCTCGGCAAGGATCTCGGCGGTGCTCTGCTCGCGCGTCACCATTCCGACGCTTTGACCCGCCATCAGCGAGCCGGCCTCGACATCGCCATCGATGACCGCCCGGCGCAGGGCGCCGGCCCAGAAATGCTCGATTTCGAGCTGCGCCTCCTTCTGCGACAGCTCGCCCCGGTGGAAGCGGTCGATGACCTGGCGCTGGACCGCGCGGAACCGCTCGGTCGCCGGGTTGACGAGGGCGCGCACCGGAATGACCGGAAACCGCGCATCGAGCTGCGGCGACGGCATCGCATCGCGCGCCGCGGCGCGGATGAAGGCGCGCTTGAAGCGCGGATGGGCGATCGATTCGTGCGCGCAGACAAAGCGGGTGCCGAGCTGAACGCCGGAAGCGCCCATCTCGAGATAAGACAGTACCGCTTCGCCGCGGCCGATTCCGCCGGCGACGAATACCGGTACCTCGGCCAGATGCGGCAATACCTCCTGCGCCAGCACCGCGGTCGATACCGGCCCGATATGCCCGCCCGCTTCGCTGCCCTCGATGACGATCGCGTCGGCGCCCATGCGCACCAGCTTTTTCGCGATTCCAAGCGCCGGGGCAAAGCAGACCACGCGTCGCGCCGCCATTACGAATCCGCTCGATAGCCGCCGCGCTCGGGAATGCCGCCGGCGAGCACGACGTGACCGACCCGCTGCGCGATGCACACATCGATCAGCTCGGTGAGCTGCGGGTGCATCGTAATCAGGTTGACCCCGAACGGTTTCTTGGTCAGCGCTGCGGTGGCGGCGATCTCCTCGGCCAACAGGCCGGGCGACATCGCACCCGAGGCGATCACGCCAAAACCGCCGGCATTCGAGATCGCCGCGACAAGGTTGCGCTCCGATACCCAGGTCATCGCTCCGCCCATGATGGCAAGATCGGTGCCAAGGAAGGCGCGGCCGCGCGCCCACAGACGAATCGAGTTCGGCGCGCGACGGGTCGGCATCGCCGTTCGCCTCGCCGCCCCGAGCAGCAGCCTGCGCGCGATCGGCGGCGGCCAGTGTCCTCGTTCATCCGGGGTCGTCGAGCCCGTATGCGGTATGCAAGGCGCGCAGCGCGAGCTCGGTATATTCGGCGGCGATCAGCACGCTGACCTTGATCTCGGAGGTCGAGATCACCTGGATGTTGATGCCCTTGTCGGCAAGCGTCTGAAACATCTGCTTGGCGACGCCGGCGTGGCTGCGCATGCCGACGCCGATGACCGAAATCTTGACGACGTTCGAATCCGGCTTCAGCGCCGCAAAGCCGAGACTTCCGCGGCAGCCGTCGAGCACCGCGAGGGCGCGGTCGAGATCGCTGCGCGCCAGCGTGAAGGTCAGATCGGTCGTCTTGCCGTCCTCGGACACGTTCTGCACGATCATGTCGACATTGATCGCGTTGTCGGCAAGCGGGCCGAAAATGGCCGCCGCCACGCCAGGACGGTCGGCCACCCGCTGCACGGTGATCTTGGCTTCGTCGCGGCTGTAGGCGATGCCGCTGACGACCTGTTTTTCCACGATTTCGTCCTCGTCGACGACGAGCGTCCCGGGGCTGTCGGAAAAGCTCGACAGTACCTGAAGGCGCACCCGATGATTCATCGCCAGCGCGACCGAGCGCGTCTGCAACACCCGCGCGCCCTGCGATGCCAGCTCGAGCATCTCCTCATAGGTGATTTTATTCAGCTTGCGCGCATTAGCAACGATGCGCGGATCGGTCGTGTAGACGCCGTCGACATCGGTGAAGATGTCGCAGCGGTCGGCCTTCAGCGCCGCGGCGAGCGCAACCGCCGAGGTGTCCGACCCGCCGCGCCCGAGCGTCGTGATCCGCCCGCGCGGGCCGATCCCCTGGAACCCGGCGACGACCGCGACCTGCCCCTCGGCCATTCGCCGCTCGATCTCTGCGGTGCGGATCGAGTCGATCCGCGCCTTGCCGTGCACGCCATCGGTGCGAACCGGGATCTGCCAGCCGAGCCAGGAGCGCGCATTGACGCCCGAGCGCCTGCAGCGACAGCGCCATCAGCCCCGCGGTCACCTGCTCGCCGGACGACACGACGACATCGTATTCGCGCGCGTCATGCAGCGGGCTCGCCTGGCGGGTCCAGGCGACGAGCTGGTCGGTCGTGCCGGCCATCGCCGACACGACGACCGCGACCTGGTTGCCGGCATCGACTTCGCGCTTGACCCGCAGGGCGGCATTCCCGATCCGCTCGATGTCGGCAACCGATGTCCCGCCGAATTTCTGAACAATCCGCGCCATCCCTGTCTCGTAATACGCTATCTATTGGACCGCAATGGCCGGCGGGCCACCCTATCGCGCAGAGCCGAAGACATGGCTGAGTTCGGCGCCACCGTAGACCCGGCGGATATCGATCGCTTCGCCGCGCAGAGTGCGGATTGGTGGGACCCCTGGGGCAGCTTTCGCCCGCTCCATCGCATCAACCCCGCTCGCATCGATTTCATCCGCCGCCAGTTGCTCGCGCATTTTCGCCGCGATTCGCGCTCGCTTTCTCCGTTCACCGGCCTCAGCCTCGCCGATATCGGCTGCGGCGGCGGCCTCGTCGCCGAGCCGATGACCCGGCTGGGCTTCACGGTCACCGGCCTCGACGCCGGCGCCGAGGCGATCGCTGCGGCCCGCGCCCATGCCGAGGCGAGCGGGCTCGCGATCGATTACCGCGTCGCCGATATCGATCGCCTGGCCGGTGCCGGCGAGCGCTTTGACACCGTCCTCGCGCTCGAAATCCTCGAACACGTCGCCGATCGCGATGCCTTCTTTGCCGCCCTCGCCGCGCTGATCAAGCCCGGCGGCGCCTTTATCGGCGCGACCTTGAACCGCACCGCGCGCTCGTTCGCGCTGGCGATCGTCGGGGCCGAATATGTCCTGGGCTGGCTGCCGCGCGGCACGCATGACTGGCGCCGCTTCGTGCGCCCCTCGGAATTCGTGCTCGGCCTGCGCCGCGCCGGTCTCGCGACGATCCATCTCGCCGGCCTCAGCTACGATTGGCAACGCGGCGGCTGGTGCGAATCCGATGATCTGTCGGTCAACTACATGCTCGTCGCGGTGCGCCGCTGAGCATGACGCTCGCCGCCCTAGGCGTCGGTTGTCGGGATCCAGGGGATGCGGCCGAAGCTGATGCCCTCTTCCGCCAGCTCCTTCGATTCGTCGGCGCTCGCTTCGCCGTAGATGCCGTGCGGATCGACCTCGCGATAGTGAATGCGGCGGGCTTCCTCGGCAAAGCGCTCGCCGACATAATCGCAATTGGTCTCGACCTGGCGGCGCAACTCGACCAGCGCCGCGCGCATCTGAGCGGGCGAAATCGCCGGGGTCTTCTCGCGCGAGCGCCCGATATTGGGCGCCATCACCGCCTTCTCGACCTGCGTGTCGCCGCATTCCGGACAGGCGACCTCGCCGGCTTTCTGCTGCGCGTCAAAGCCGTCGCCGTCGCGGAACCAGCCCTCGAATTCGTGGCCCGCAGCGCAGCGCAAGCTGAACAGGATCATCGCGAAGATCTCCGCACGCGCCTATTTACACCGAGCGGCGCAACTTTGGCAATCATCTGCCCAGAGTGCTAAACAATGGATAAAGACACGCCCTCCGCCTGGGTGCGGCGCTTTGCCCCGCTGATCCGGCGGGGCGGCCGCGTGCTCGACCTCGCGGCCGGCGCCGGGCGCCACACCAGGCTGCTGCTCGATATGGGCTTTGCCGTTACCGCCGTCGACCGCGACATCGCGGGATTGCAGCCGCTCGCCGGCGACAAATGCGACATCCGCGCGATCGATCTCGAAACCGGTGCGCCAGAATGTGCCTTGGTGCCCCTTGGCGGCGGCTATGACGGCATCGTCGTGACCAATTACCTCCATCGTCCGCTGTTCGCGCCGATCGCGGCGGCGCTGGCGCCGGGTGGCGTGCTGATCTACGAGACCTTCGCGGTCGGCAACGAACGCTTTGGCCGGCCGCGCAACCCGGATTTCCTGCTGCGCCCGGGCGAGCTTCTCGACGTTTTCGCAGCGCTGACCATCATCGCCTTTGAACAGGGCGAAGTGACCCTGCCGCGCGCCGCCGTCATCCAGCGCATCGCCGCGGTCGCCGGCCCGCTCGGCCGGCTGCCGGAGCCGGTGGGTTTGGACAAATAGGCCGACAGGGATTAAATTATCGCCATGCCAAGCGCAGCTGAAAAACTGATGTCGCTCGACGAATTCCTCGCCTGGGAGCGCGAGCAGCCCGAGCGGCATGAATTTGATGGGTTCACCATCATCGCCATGACGGGAGCCTCGATGGCTCACGTCAAGATTACAATGAACCTCGCCTTTGCCTTGAGACAGGGCCTACGCGGCACGGGCTGCCGGCCCTTGTCAAGCGATGCAAAGGTAATTGCGGGCGGATCGGTCCGCTACCCCGACATTGCTGTGACCTGTCAGCCGATGGCAGACAGGGATGATATTGTCCCCGAACCTGTCGTCATCATCGAGGTAGTATCGCCCAGCACTGAACGTGTGGATCGCGGGCGGAAGAAATCGGATTACTTCGCCACCGCGTCCATCCGCCAGTATGCGATCGTCGAGCAGGCTGAGCGCCTGGTCGATCTCTACACCCGCACCGAAGCCGGCTGGGTCAACGAGGTCGTTGCCGACGAGGCGGTTCTGAAGCTGTCGAGCATCGGGGTCGAATTGAGCCTCGACACAATCTACGAAGACACCGAGCTCGACCCTACTCGGCGGCCAGCGAGCGGGGCGCCAACGCCGGCGGCGTAAAGGGCCGATCGTGCGTCAATGAGGGCACCGAGCGGCGTGCCTCGGCGATCCGCGCCGGATCGATGCGCGCGGTGACGAACCCGACCTCCTCGCCGCCATCGGTAAGCACCTCGCCCCACGGATCGACGATCAGCGAGTGGCCATAGCTCTTGCGCCCGGCCGCGTGCTCGCCCCATTGCGCCGGCGCGAAGACAAAGGAGCCATTCTCGATCGCCCGCGCGCGCAGCAGCACATGCCAATGCGCCCGCCCGGTCGGCACCGTAAACACGCTGGGCACGCTGAGGAAATCGGCTCCGGCCTGGGCCAGCGCGCGATAAAGGTGCGGGAAGCGCACATCGTAGCACACGCTCATGCCGAGCCTGCCCCACGGCGTCTCGGCGACGACGGTCTGGCCCCCGGGGCGATAGGCGTTGCTTTCGCGATAGCTCTCGCCACCCGGCAGGTCGATGTCGAACATGTGGATCTTGTCGTAGCGGGCGACGATCCGGCCCGTGGCATCGAGCAGAAACGAGCGGTTGGCGAGCCGCTCCTCGCCTTCCGCGGCACCGGGCTCGCCCGCGGGATCGATGACCAGCGAGCCGAGCAGGAGCCAGACGCCTAATTCGCGCGCCAGCTCGCGCATGCCGGCGAGAAACGGGTCGTCCGCTTCGCGCCGCGCCTTGTCGCGCCGGCGCTTGCCGCTCTCGATGAAATTGCTCGCCTCGGGGGTCATGATGAAATCGGCGCCGGCCTCGCGCGCCCGGCGGATGAGGTCGCTGACCAGCCGCAGATTGGGCTCGGGGTCGGGGCCGGCCGTGTGCTGGATGCACGCGGCGGTGAACGGTGCGCTCATGTGGCGATCCCCAATTTCGCGTCGAGCTTGCCGGCGCGATCGAGCGCGGCCATCTCGTCGCTGCCGCCGATAGGCTCGCCGTCGATGAAGATCTGCGGCACCGAGCTGCGCCCGCCGGAGCGCCGGATCATCTCGCCGCGCCGCGCCGGCTGTTCTTCGATGTCGATCTCGGTGTAGGCGACGCCCTTCTTCTGCAACAGCGCGCGGGCCCGCGCACAATAGGGGCACCATGCCGTCGCATACATCTCGACCTGCGCCATCGCCTCTCCGCTCCGAAATTTCCTGCTCCTCCGGCCAGCCATATATGGCGCGGTGATGCCATCAGGCAAAGCGCGATTGCCGCATCCCGCTCAATCACCCTCGGCCGCATGCGCGGCGGCTGGCCGGCGCCAGCCCGCCAGCTCCGCCCAGCTGTCGGCTTCCATGAATTGCGCCCAGCGGCGATAGAGGTTGCGCAGATTGTGCTCGCTCGATTTCGCCTCGGTCAGATCCATGACCGAGCCGGGAAGCCGTAGAGCCCATCCCATTCGTAATTCTCGACCTCGTAGCCCATCCCTTGCTCGTAGCTGTAGGGATGGCGCCGCGCGATCACGCCGCGGCTCGCCGCGTGGGCGTAGTTCCAGTTCTCCATGTCGTCCTGCTCGGTGAGCCCGGCCGGGCCGGAATAGCGGATATAATAGTCGCGCAGGAAGTTCTTGACCTCGGAGGGCGCCGCGGCATCGACCAGGTACCAGCGCCACACCTCGGTCAGGTGCGCGCCGTGGGGGTGCCATACCGCGATCGTGCGCGGCTGGCGCGGATGCAGCGCGGTGTTCGGGAAAATCTCGCCGGGGCTGCCGGTGACCCGCCCCCAATCGCCGCGCCGCTTCTTTCGTTCCGCTTCGCAATGCGCGAAATATTCCGCCACCACCGGCGACTGCTGATAGGCGGCTGGGGTCGGCTGCCCCTTTGGCAGCACATAGACGCCGGTCTGGTGGCCGCGGTCGGGAAAGTTTATCTGCAGCCGGCGGGCCAGCATCCGCTCCTGCAGATCGCGGCGGCTGGAGCCGGAGGGGCCGATCCCGACCAGATCGACCGAGCGGTGGCTGATGTTGTGATAGCTGTCGCCGCTGAAATTCTCGGCCGGGAATTTCCAGTTGCACGGGATCAGCCATTTCTGCACGCCGGCCAGCACCTCGCTGCCGCCCTCGCTGCCGCCCTCGCTGCCGTCCCAGCCGTCGAGCGAGAGATCGAGGTAGCGGCGAAAATCGCCGAGATATTCGAAAAAAGACGGTGCCGTCGCATCCCAATTCGCCCACACCGTTCCCTTGTAGGCGCAGAGCTGCGCGACCTCGACGAGGCCCCATTGCGCGCGGTCGAGCGCCCCGTGATAGGCCTCGCGGAAGAACGGCACGCCGACCAGACGCCCGTCGGTGCCGTAGCTCCAGCCGTGATAGGGGCAGGTGAAGACCGTGGTGTTGCCTTCGTCGTAGCGGCACACCTTCATCCCGCGGTGGCGGCACGAATTGAGGAAGGCGTGGATCTGCCCGCGCCGGTCGCGGCACAGCAGCACCAACTCCTCGCCCATGCGCGAGACCACATAGTCGCCGGGGTTGGGGATCTGGCTCTCATGCCCAACGAACACCCAGGAGCGGGCAAAGACGCGCTCCAATTCCTCGGCGTAGATCGCCTCGTTGACAAAAATCTCGCGGCTGATCGTCCCCGCTCTCAAATCGACGAGGCCCGGGCGATAACCAGATGTGCGCATCGTTCCCATGCCTGCCTCCCGAGATTCAACCTCCGGCGCGCAGGGCCCGCGCCAGGGTCAAGACGCCGACGAACCCCGCGCCCTCGCGGCGCAGCACGCGGGCACATTCCTCGACCGTCGCCCCGGTCGTCAGCACATCGTCGACGACGACCAGCCGCTTGCCCTTGACGCTGCATCCCGAGCGCAGCGCAAAGGCGCCGCGCACGTTGCGGGCGCGCCCCGCGGCGCCGAGCCGGCCTTGCGACGGCGTGCGCCGGCGGCGAATGAGCCAGTCCGGGGCGACCGGCGGGCCGCCCGCGGCGTGGATCGCGTGCGCCAGGAGGCCGGCCTGGTTGTAGCGTCGCGCAAACAGCCGGGTCCAGTGCAGCGGCACCGGGAGGATGAAATCGACCCCGTCGAGGATCTCGCCACCGGCCCGCCGCATCCAGCCGCCAAGCGCGCCGGCGAGATGGGTCCGGTCGGCATGTTTCAGCGCCAGCACCAGCTGGCGGCTGTGCTTGTCATAGCGCATGACCGAGCGCGCCCGGTCCCAATTCGCCCGCTGGCGCGCGCAGTCGGCGCACACCGCGCCCTCGCCCATCGGGTGCGGAAACGGCAGACCGCAGACCGCGCACCAGGGTGGCGCGAAGAACGTCATCGACGCCCAACACGGGCCGCACAGCGCATCCGGCTCGTCGACGACCGCGCTGCAAGCGAGGCAGCGCGGCGGCAGGACGGCGTCGACCAGGGTACGGCCGATCCGGCGACAAGCTTGGCGCCATTGGATGGGCGGGGTTGCCGAGAACTGCATCGGCCCCCATCATCGAGCAGCAAAGGCGCGCGTCAATAGGCAGCGAATGCAGCAAACCGAGCAACCCGCGGCCGCACTCTTTGATCGCCGTGCCTGGCGCCTTCACCGCGCCCGCGCGGCGCGCTGCGGCTCGATCGATTTTCTGCATACCGAGATCGCCGAACGGCTGATCGACCGGCTCGATGTCGTCAACCGGGAATTCGCCGTGGCGCTCGATCTGGGGGCCCGCGACGGCGGCCTCGCCCGCGCCCTCGCGGCGCGGCAGGGGACCCGTCTTGTCGTCGCCGCCGAGCCGGCGATGGGGTTTCTCGCCCGTGCGCCAGGCCCGCGAATCGCCGCCGACCCCGAGCTGCTGCCGTTTGGCGATGCGAGCTTCGACCTTGTCGCCAGTAATCTGGTGCTGCACTGGACCGCCGATCTGCCGGGCGCTTTGGTTCAGCTGCGCCGGGCGCTGAAGCCCGACGGGCTGCTCTTGGCGGCGATGTTCGGCGGCAGCACGCTGGTCGAGCTGCGCACTGCGCTGTTCGAGGCGCAACTGGCCGAGGAGGGCGGGGTCAGCCCGCTCGTCTCGCCGGCGATCGATCTCGCCGACGCCGCCGCGCTGTTGCAGCGCGCCGGGTATGCGCTCCCGGTCGCCGACAGCGAGACCATCGCGGTCACCTATCCGGACATGCTGGCGCTGCTGCGCGATCTGCGCGGCATGGGCGAGACCAACGCGCTCGCCGCCCGCCGCCGCGGCGGCTTGCGCCGCGCGACCTTGGCGCGCGCTGCCCTTCTTTATGCCGAGCGCTTCGGCGATGCCGCGGGGCGGATCAGGGCGAACTTCGAGATCCTGTTTCTGTGCGGCTGGGCGCCGCATCCGAGCCAGCCGCAGCCGCTGCGCCGGGGCAGCGCGACCGCCCGCCTGGCCGATGCGCTGAAGCCCAAGGGCTGAGCCGCGCAATTCAGCCGGCAGCGCCGCGGTGACCCGCCGGTGCCGGCCCCTCACCTCAACCCTCTGTCCGCAGCCGCGGGGAGAGGGAGGGACTCGCCGCGTGAGCGATGGGAGGGTGACGGGCTGGCATGGGGCAAGCCGACGCGATCGGAATTTGCGGTGCCGGCGATCAGCAGCAGCCGCTTGCAGGCATCGTAGACCCGGGCCGGCTCGAGCTGCCGCAGACAGGCCAGACCGCGGCGACAATCCGCAGCATACGCCAAATAGCACGGAGCACAGATCACCTCGCGTGCGACGGCAATCGCGCTCGGACCCACCGGGCCCCACTCGCGGACGTCCTCAGTGCCGGAATGGATGCCGACCGTCGGCACCCCGAGGCCGGCCGCGATGTGCTTGGGTCCGCTGTTGTTTCCAACAAACAGGGCGACGCCGGCCAACAGCGCCGGCAACTCGGCGAGCGGCAATTTTCCGACCAGCGAGCTGACCGCCTCCGGATGGCGCACCCGCTGGAGGATATCGGCCGTGATCTCCTCTTCGCCGGGGGCGCCGATCAGCACGATTCGCGCCCCATCGGCCTCGACGAGCCGATCGATCAGCACGGCAAAATACTCGATCGGCCACTGTCTGGCGTCGTTGCCGACGGTCGGATGGACGCAGACCAAGGGTCCGGTGGAGTTCCGTTGCAGCGCCATCAGCGCCGGCGATGTACCCGTGGGGCGGGAGGCGATCACCGTGCGGTCGCTCTCGCACGCCGCGGCGATCGCGTCGACCAGATTGACGAGGTCGTCGGCATTATGCTGGCGCTTCCGCGCGTAGGCCTGGTCACCGGTCCATTCGAGCGCGATGTCGAGCCAGGCGAATTGATTGCGAAAATCGAACCCCGCCAGGTAGCGCGCGCCGGTGCGCTGGAGGACCGGCCGGGTCTCGGTGTGCTTGCGCAGATCGACCGCGAGATCGAACCGTTCGACCTCGAGGCGCCGGTGCAATTGCCGCCAATCCTCTTCCGTGCGCGCGAGTTCTCCCAAACCTGAGCGCGCGTGAAAAAAATCGAACTCGATCGTCGCGTCGACAGCAGGCTCCAGGGACCATACCGGCCCGGAGGCCTGCGAGGTCAGGACCGAGATGCGGGCATCGGGGAAATGCTGCTTGAGGCGCCGAATTGCGGGGAACGCGATGATGCAATCGCCGATATGGTCGAGCTTGACGACGAGGATCTTCCTGATTTCCTCGCGCCTCAGTGTCGGCCGGCCGGTCACCAACAGGCGCGTCGGCTCGTGATCGATGGCAAAGCCATCGTGGTTTTTCGACAGATGCGGATTGAAGAAGGGGTCGCCGGCGAGAAAGAGATCCCGCCATTTGCTGTCGAACACGGCGACATCGTAATCATCATCGAGCGCGGCCCGGCTGATCGCCTCGTGGTGAATCAGCGTCGCATGCGGCGTATAGACATTGACGAGGCCGCTCTGCCAGGCCCGCAGACAATAATCCACGTCGTTGTTGACGATGGACTGCGTTTCGTCGAAACCGCCGAGCGCGTCAAAGGTCTCGCGCCGGGTCAACAGGCAGGCTCCGGTCACCGCGATGACGTTGCGCTGGGTCAAGGCCAGGCCGAAATATCCCGGATCCTGTTCCGCGGCGTAGCGGAAGGCGTGGCGGGCCTGGCCGACAGCGGCCAGGAACATTCCGGCATGCTGGACGCGCCGATCGGGATACAACAGGCGCGGGCCGACGACCCCGACTTCCGGTCGCTGCCCCTGTTCGAGCAGCGCCTCGAGCCAATGGCGGTCGATAATTTCGACATCGTCGTTGAGGAATAAGAGGTACTCGCCCTTGGCCTGCGCCGCGGCGAGATTGTTGAACCGCGCCCAGTTGAACGGCTCCTTGGTGCTGAGCACCTGGTCGGCGTTGCGCCGCAGCCAGCTGCGCCATTTCCGATCCTTGGGCGCGATGTTCTCGATGCAGATGATTTCGTAATTGCGGTAGGCGGTGACCCGCCGCAGCGTGGTGATGCAGGTCTCGATCATGCCCTGCGCGGCACAGGTCGGGATCATGATCGAGACCAGTCCGGGTTTGGTCAGCGCGCGCTTCAACTGATAGGTGCCGGGAACCGCACCCAGGCGGACTTCGCCGGCGATGCCGCGCCGGGCGAGCGTTCGCTCGAGCGCCTGCTTCGATTGTTCCGGATCCTCGGCACCCTCAGCCGCGCGCTCGCAGAGCACCGCCGAAACGTGGCGGATCGCGGTGGCCGCCTCGGTGCAGCGCAATGCCAGATCGTATTCGCCATGGCCCAGCAATAACTCGCTTGGGGCGACGACGGATCGGAGCAGATCGGCGCGCACGCACCACAGCCGCCCGACGTAATGGGTCGACAGCATCAGGTCGGGAGACCATTGCGGTTTGAAAAAAGCCTCGACGGCGCCGGATGCCGGATTGCGGCAACGCTCGTCGCTGTAGAGAAAATCTGTCTCGGGATAGGTCGCCGTGGCCATCGCCATCTCGAGAAAAGCATCGACGCCGAGTTCGTCGCCCGCCGATAGCACGGTAAAGAACACCTCGCCCTCCGCCACGCCGGCGCCCGACGCGATGCCGGCAAGGGCGGGTGTGAGATTGCGCATCACCGCTATCCGGTCCTGCACCGCCGGCGTTCCGGCGAGCAGCCGATCTCGGATCGGACCCGGCTTGCTGCCCGCCCCCTGCGGCACGATCAAGAGCCGCCAGTTCGGATAGGCCTGGGCGCATATTGAGGCGATCGTCGCGCGGGCGTTGCGCAGTGACTCCTTATCCCCTTTAACCCTCAGCATGATTGCGAACAGCGGATCCCGGCCGCTTCGCTCCAAAATGCGCCGGTAGAGGTCGATTTCGGCCTGACCCATCTTGCGCCGCAGCGCCCATGGCCCGGACACGTCGGCGAGTTCCTCGACGGCGATCCCGAAGTTCGTGCTCGTCGTACGGCCAGCCTTGTCGCGCAACGTGACCGATACTGTGTGGCCGCCTTTGGGCAGGATGCGATGCGGCAGCAATGCCTGATAGCCGCTGGCGACCGCGCCGTCCCAATCGGGATAAGCGGCCTGGATATCGAGGCGCCGCAAGCCGTAATCGGCCAGCGCCGTGGGGATGCCGTCGATGGCGATTTCGATCGCCGCAACACCAGCTCTGGCCAGGGCCCAGCCGGCGATTTCCAGATTGCCGCGAACCGGCGCGTCTGCCGAGCGGCCGATCAGATTGGGGCTGTCGATGCGCAGTTTGAGGTCGGGATCGGCGGCTGTCTGCGCTGAGCCAGACCTCGTTTGCTCGCCGGCGCGGACCGGAACCCGGGCTTCGTGGATTTGCCCATCTTCGCGGCATACCCGAAGTGTGATCAGGTGCTCTCCGATAAGGGATTTGCCGGTCTGCGCGCTGAAATGTGAAGCCCGGCTGCCGGGCATGCGCGAGAAAGGGGAACAGATTGCCCACATCGGGCCGCTCCAGACCGAGCTCGGCCCGGCCGATTTCCTCGCCATCAAGGAGCACGATGACCGCCGCGGCCGGCGATCGGCAGACCGTCCAGCCGCAGACCGCGATCCGCCCGGTTGGGGTTAACGTGATCTTTTCGCAGTGATACCGAAACCCGGGGTCGTGGACCAGGGCACCCGCGGCGGGTAGCTCGGGAATTTCCACTTGCGCCGTCGCGACGCGCACAATGCCGCTGCGCGCAGTTGCCTTGATCGCCATGGTCTTTCCGCCGGAACCATAGCCGCGGGCGTCGACGAAGAGCGCGAAGCCCGAAAACCGGGAATTCGGGTAATCGGGATGCAGCTTCTCGATATCGCTGCGCACTCGGCCGAATTCGGCTTTGCCGATCCGCGCACCGTCGATGAAGGCTTCGACGGATTCGATTTGGACGACGCAGAGGACCCAGCCGTCGATGCGAAGGACGCCGTTGTGGTCGACGGCAACACCGTCGATAGCGAGCTGCATCGGCGCCTTGCCGACCGCCAGCATGTCGGAGGAAGTTCCGTCCGAGGGATCAACCACTTCAACGGCCATCGTCTGCGGCGGGATCGCAACCCGCAACCGTTGCTCGCCGATTTCGCCGTCGGCGGTGCGCACGGTCAGCAACGGCTCGATCGCGCCGCTCGTCGGGCCCGGCAGATCGAGGGTGAGAATAAAGCCGCAACGAGGGGCTGCGGCGCGCTCGGGATAGAGCCTGGCAATATCCGGCCGCGCCAAACCGTAAGCGGCGGTGCCGACTGCTTCCTCGTCGATCGAGACGCCGATTTCGGCGATCGGGGCCTCCGCCAGCGCCCAGCCGCCTACCGAAAGCTGCGAGGTTCCATCGGGGACGCCAACAACTCCGAGCGACTCGATCGCGACCAGGATCGGCGGCTTGCCGGTCGGGTCCGTCGCACCCGACCTCCGGGCGGCAGCAGGTTCGCGGCCGGCCTCCTCGCGCCGCGTCCTGAAACCGCGCGCGGCGCCGATCCGGAGGTAATGCAAAAGCGGGTTGTTCGGCTGCTCTCCGCGCAGCCGGCATTGATCGAGGTAAAACCGGGCGTCGAAATCGGGATAGGGATTGCGGCCCTCGCGCGCCCCCTCCTCCAGGTAATGGACCAATGGATCGATGTTGCGCTCTGCGACATCCGGGTAGGTCACCAGATAGTATTCGGCGTCAAACAGCCCGGATTTTCTTACATCTTCGTAGTCGCTGAACAATGCTTCCATCAGAGCGGTATCCGATCACATCCGAGCGCTCAAATAACCCCTCCCCCGGGCTTGTCCCGGGGGTCCACGTCTTTGGTCGTGAGCGAATGTTGAAGACGTGGATGGCCGGGTCAAGCCCGGCCAAGGGGTTTGCGAGGCGAGCCCGCCGCCTTCCCTGCTCATCGCGCCGGGTAATGCGTCGTCAGCTTCCGCCCGCCGGCCTCGACCGGATCAGCATCGATCAGGATGAAAGCGAAGACGGCCGGGCCCGGGCCGGTCGGAACCCAGGCATGCATCGTGCCGCGCTGGACGCAGATATCGCCCTGTTTCATGTGCACGGTCTTGCCGTCGTCGAGCTCGAGATCGCACTCGCCCGATAACAGGATCGCGTAATCGAGCGTCTCGGTGCGGTGCATGAATTTCGTCCCGCCCGGCGCGAACTCGACGACCCGGCACACATGGCCCTGGCCCGAGCCGACGTAATTGTGGCGGACGACAAAGCCCTTCTTCTGCGCCTCCGCGGCGGCGCCTTCCGAATTGTCGACCGGCATCTTGTCGGCCGACCAGACCTCGCAGCGCGAAATGCCGGGCCGCGCCGGCGCGCTGGCGCCCGTCATCCGCTCGTCGCTGGCGACGATGGCCTTGCCGTTCCTATCATGCCCGGTGACGATGCGGCGTACGTTGAGTGTCATCTCTGTCCTCCCGCTCAGGGTTGCCCGATCCATCCTAACGCGGGCAGCGCGCCGCGGTGAAATTCCCTGCGAGCAGAGAATGTCTTCGCGGCGAGCAGGGAATTCAGGATGGTCATCGCTGTCGTTCTCGTGGTCTTTTCGGCAATTATCCATTCCGCATTATATGGAGCGACGACGGCGCATATCAAGACCGGTTCCCGCTAAGCAAGGTTCAGTTGGTTCTCCCACATCGATGTCATTGCGAGCGCAGCGAAGCAATCTCGTTGGGCAGAGTACACCCGGATCGGGATTGCTTCGTCGCTCCGCTCCTCGCAATGACAGCAAATGTGTAGCGATCGAACGATTGCTGCTTAGACCCCGGCCGCGTGGATCGCGCGCCACAGCTTTTCGGGCGTTGCCGGCAGCGCGACCGGCGGCGCGCCGATCGCGGCGAGGGCGTCGTTGACCGCGTTCATCACCGCCGGGATCGAGCCGATCGTGCCGGCTTCGCCGACGCCCTTGACGCCCAGCGGGTTCTTGTCGGTCGGCGTCGAATTCTCGGAGAGCTCGAAGGCGCAGAAATTGTCGGCGCGCGGCATCGCGTAATCCTGGAACGACCCGGTGACAAGCTGGCCGCTCTCAGGATCATAGACCAGGTTTTCCAGCAATGCCTGCCCCAGCCCCTGGACGATGCCGCCATGGATCTGGCCCTCGCACAACAGCGGGTTCAGCATCGTCCCGACATCGTCGACCGCGCAGTAGCGGCACGAGCGCAACCTCGCCGGTCTCGCGATCGATCTCGACTTCGCAGACATGCGCGCCCGACGGGAAGGTCGCCGCATCGGCCGGGCCGAAATTCGAGCGCTCGGCAAACCCGGTCTCGATATCCTCGGGCAATTGCGCGGCGTGAAACGATTGCCGCGCCACCTCCTCGATGGCGACCGAGCGGTCGGTGCCGGCGATCGTGAAACGGCCCTGCGCAAAGGCGATGTCGCCCGGCGCGGCTTCCATGATGTGCGCGGCGATCCGCCGGCCCTTCTCGATCAGCCGGTCGGCGGCGCCGACGATCGCCGAGCCGGCGAGCTGGGCCGAGCGCGAGCCGAAGGTGCCGATCCCCATCGTCACCAGATCGCTGTCGCCATAGCGGTAGCGGATCGTGTCGGCATCGATCCCGAGCTTGTCGGACAATACCTGCTTGAAGGTCGTGGCGTGGCCCTGGCCGTGGTCCATGCTGCCGGTCAGGAGCACCACCCCGCCCGCCGGGTCGAAGCGGATCTCGGCATGCTCGTAGTCGCGCCCGCCGGTTGCGGCCACGGTCGTTGCGACGCCGATGCCGAGAAGCTTGCCGCGCCGGCGCGCCGCCGCGCGCCGTGCGGCGATCCCGTCATAGCCGGCGAGCGCCAGTGCGTCGCCCGAGATTCTTCGCGAAATCGCCGCTGTCATAGGTCTGCTGCATCGGCGTCGCATAGGGCATCGCGCTGTCGGGGATCGTGTTGCGGCGGCGCAGCTCGGCCGGGTCGAGCCCCAGCTCGCGCGCCGCCTTGTCGATGATCGTCTCGGTGACGTAGATCGGCTCGGGGCGGCTGCCGCCGCGATAGGGCGCGGTCGTCATCGTGTTGGTCAGGACCGCCGTCACCTCGGCGTGGACGGCCGCGAAGGTGTAGGTGTTGACGAGGCAGGCCATGCCGATGGTGATGGGGATCGTCGGCCGGTCGCTCGAAAAATAGGCGCCGATCGAGGATTGCCAGCGCGTCCGCAAGGCGAGGAACTTGCCGTCGCGCGTCGAGCGCCAGCTCGGCCTCGATGGTGCTGCCGCGCGCCTGCTCGTCGCTTTGGAGGCCTTCGCTGCGCTCGGCCGTCCAGCGCACCGGGCGGCCGTGACCTCGGAGGCCCATAGCGCCAGCGCGTATTCGGGGTAGCAGCCGCCCTTCATGCCGAAGCCGCCGCCCATCGTGTCGCAGACGACGCGGATCTGGTGATGCGGCACCCGGAAGATCTGCCCGGCGAGCGCGGCCCTGGTCCCGTGCACCGACTGCACCGTGCAGCGGATCGTGTAGCGCTCCTCGTCCCGGTCGTAGTGCGCCAGGCACCCGCGCGGCTCCATGCTGTTGGCGCTGACCCGGTTGACGACGATCCTGTCGTGCACGACATGCGCGGCGCGGGCGAAGGCGGCATCGACCGCCTCCTTGTTGCCGGCCGCGTGGGTGAAGGCCTCGTTGCCGGGGTTGTCGTCCCACACCGCCGGCGCGCCGGGCGTGAGCGCCGCCTCGGCCGAAATGACTGCGGGCAGCGGCTCGTACTCGACCGCGATCAGCTCGGCGGCATCCTTCGCCTGGCTCAGGCTTTCGGCAACAATGAACGCAACGGGATCGCCGACATAGCGCACCCGGTCCTGCGCCAGGAGCGGCTGCGGGCAGACGAAAGCAGGGGCGCCGTTGCGACGCCGGCGCGGCACCCCGGGGCGCAGCGTGCCGAGCCCGCGTCGCCGCAGATCGGCGCCGGTCAGCACCGCGAGCACGCCCGGCGCCTCGCTGCGCGCGCCCTATGTCGATGGCGCGGATCCGCGCATGGGCGTGCGGCGAGCGCAGGACATAGCCGCGCGCCGCACCCAGCGCCGGCACGTCGTCGACATAGCGGCCGCGCCCGGTCAAGAGGCGCCAATCCTCCTCGCGGCGCACCCGCTGTCCGATCCCCTGCACGCTCATCGCCCTGGCCCTCGCCGCCATCCCGGTGGCTCGATGGTAAAGCAGAGCAGGCGCAGGGCGGAAGAGCGCAGCGTCATCCGCCGTCTTTCTGTGACGCAACCCCACTGCGGAGTTTTATGAGGGCAGCCCTGCCCATCCGGTGCTTGCCGATGCCGGGCAGGCACGCCATCTTGGGCAATTGGTGAAATAAGAGGCAATCCCCGGGATGACGACCGAAGCGCTGGCGATGGCCGGCGGCGAGCGCGGCAAGACGCGGGAATACCAGGCGATCGCGCTGGTGTCGTCGGCGCATTTCGTCAATCACTTCCAAGGCATGGTCTTGCCGCCGTTGTTCCCTTGCTGAAGGCGCGGCTCGGCATCGGCTTTTTCGAGCTTGGCCTGGCGCTGACCGTCGCCAGCAGTCGTCGCGGTCGCCGCGCAATTGCCGGTCGGCTATCTGGTCGACCGAGTCGGCTCGCGCCGAATGCTGGTGCTCGGCCTCCTTGTTTCCGGGTGTGCCTATCTCGGTTTCGGCCTGGCCCCATCCTATTCCGCGCTGCTCATCGCGATGGTGTTTGTCGGTCTTTCCAACGCCGTCTTCCACCCGGCCGACTACGCCCTCCTCTCGCGCAAGATCGTGCCGGATCGCCTGGGCCGCGCATTTTCGATCCATACCTTCGCCGGATTTCTCGGCACCGCGATCGCCCCGGTGACGATGATCGCGCTCGCCGCATTCATCGGTTTGAATTTCGCGCTGATGGCGGCCGGCATCCTCGCGCTGGTCGTCGCGGTGCCGCTGGTGCTCGCCCGCACCGTCGACAACGATCTGAGGCCGTTGCACAGGGCGCCATCGGCCTCGGGCCGCGGCGCCGGGATGACCGCGATATTGACCCCGACGATCATCGGCCTCACCGGTTTTTTTGCGCTGATGAGCCTCTCGGGCAGCGGCATCAGCAATTTCTCGGTGGTGGCGCTGACCAGCGCCTTCGGCACCTCGCTCTCGGTCGCCAATCTGGCGTTGACCGCGTATCTCAGCGCGCAGGCGCTGGGGGTGCTGGCCGGCGGCTTTGTCGCCGATGTGACGCGGCGCCACGGCGAGGTGGCGGCGGTCGGCTATGCGGTCAACGCCTGCATTGTCTTGGCGATCGGGACCATGGGGCTCGCTGCCGCGCCGCTCATCGTGGCGATGGCGGCCGCCGGTTTGCTCAGCGGCATGATCATGCCGTCGCGCGACATGCTGGTGCGCGCCGCCGCGCCGCCGGGGGCGATGGGCCGCACCTTCGGCATCGTCACCTCGGGTTTCGGCATGGGCGGCATGGTCGGGCCCTTGATGTTCGGCTTTGCGATGGACCATGGCGCGCCGCAATGGGTGTTCGGCATCAGCGTCATCCTGATGATCGCGGTCGCCGCGCTGGCGCTGGTCGGCGACCGCCGCGCCTCGGCTGCGACGCGCGGCGGCAGTCTGCCTCGGCCGATTGACCCGTCAGCCCGCCGAACGCCGGGCGAGCGCCAGCAGGATCTGGTCGAACACCGCCCCCTCGGCGAAATGGCCGATCTCCGGTTCCGGCGCATTGTGCGGCGCGACCCGCGCGTCGGGCAGCGCGGCGCCGAGGCGCTGCGCGATCGGGACGATTCCGGCCCAGCACGGGGCTGCGTAATCCGCTTCGAGATCGAGCGGGCCGTCATCGCGGATCTTGGCCGAGGCTTCCTCGATGACCATGCTGCATCAAGGCGGTGGCCTTCAATTCCTGCGGCAGGATCGCGCGCATCAACCCGGTGCGGCCGGGGTAGAGCCGCTCGATAAAGGCGTTGAGCGCCTTCTCCTTCTCGCGCTCGTCCTCGACCATCGCCGCGGTGCCGAAGGCCATCACCGCGCGGTAGTTCAGCGAATGGCGAAAGGCCGAGCGCGCCAGTACGAGGCCATCGATATGGCTGACGGTCAGGCAGACCGGGATGCCGGCGCGCTGCGTGCGCAGCATGCGGCTCGCCGACGAGCCGTGCCAATAAAGCCGCTCGCCGTCGCGCCAGAACAGCGTCGGGGTGACGTAAGGCCGGCCGTCGATGACATAGCCGACATGGCACATGAGCGCCGCATCGAGAATGGCGAAGACGGTCTCGCGGTCGTAATGCGCGCGCTCGGGGTGGCGGCGCACGCGGCTGCGCGCGCTCGGCGCGAAAGCGGGCGGGGTCAGGGTGTCGGGCATCGGCTCCGAACTCCGGGCAGGCGGGTGCCCGGCGGAAGCTACGCCCTCGACTGGTGTGGCCCAAGCTCCGCTTCCGTTAAAAGCGTCAGACCAGTTTTGGCTTCCAGCACGAGCGCCATGCGCTCGACGGCGCGGCTGATCGCCGGCTCGCTGAGGCCGGCGTATCCGATAACCAGGCCGGGCGGGCGGGCGGCGACGAGGGTCAGCGCCGACAACGGCAGCGCCACCACCCCGATCTCGGCGAGCGCTGCCGCAACCGCGCGGTCGTCCCAGCCGGACGGCAGCCAGGCGGTCAGATACATGCCGGACTCGACCGGCCGGATGTCCAACAGCCCGCCGAGGCGGCGCGCAACCTGCCCGATCAGAAACGCCTGCCGGTCGGCGTAATGCGCCTGCATGCGCTTCAAATGGCGGGCAAAATGCCCCTCCACGATGAAGTCGGTCATGATCGCCTGGGCGAGGCCCGAGCTTTGCCGGTCGGTCAGGTGGCGCGCCGCGGCGAATGGCGCGACCAGATCGTCCGGCAGCACGGCGTAGCCGAGCCGCAGCGACGGAAACAGCAATTTGCTGAAGGTGCCGAGATAGATCACGCGCCCGGCGCGATCGAGCCCCTGCAGCGACGGGAAAGCGCGGCCCGGCCGCTGGAATTCGCTCTCGTAATCGTCCTCGATGATCCAGGCGCCGGCCCGTTCGGCCCAGGCCAGAAGCGCCAGGCGGCGCGGCAGCGGCATCGCCATCCCGAGCGGGTATTGCCGCGACGGCGTCGTGTAGACGAGCCGCGGCGGCGCATGCTGGCGCGCGGCCGCGGTCTCAATGTCGAGGCCCTGATCGTCGACCGCGACCGGCACGATCTTGGCCTCGGCTGCGGCGAGGATGTCGAAGGCGGCGCGGTAGCACGGATCCTCGACCCAGGCCGCATCTCCGGGGTCGATGAGGATGCGGGCGGCAAGCGACAGGCCCTGCTGCGTCCCCGAGGTCAGCACGATCTGCTCCGCCTGGCAGCGCACGCCGCGCGCCGCCCTTAGATACTCGGCGATCACGCTGCGCAGGCGCATCTCGCCCTGCGGATCGCCATAGCCCCATTCGACCCGCGACCGCCCGGCCAGCGCACGCCCGGCGAGGCGTTTCCAGGTCGTGATGAAGCGCCCGTCGATCTCGGCATGGCCCATCTCGAACGGCCGCGGCGGGCCGCGCCGATCCGGCGCGACGTTGCGCAACAACGCGGCCTGACGCGACAGGGTGCGCGGCGCTCGCCGCCTCGACCCGCCGAGGTTGGCGCGCTTCTTCGGGCCGCGCCGGCACGGCGTGGCCCGAACCCGGCCGCGCTGCGATGAAACCTTCGGCCGTCAGCTGCTCGTAAACGCCGACCACCGTGCTGCGCGCCAGCCCCAGCTCGGCCGCCAGCGCGCGGGTCGAGGGCAGCCGCGCGCCGGCGGCGAGACTGCCGTCGGAGACCGCCTCGCGCAACGCCGCGGCAAGCTGGCGCGACAGCGCGACCGGCGAGTTGCGATCTATCCGCGGCGTCCACAGCGCCGCCCCGCCCATTCTTGTGCCAGCGGGACGCGAGGATGGGCGGGATTGCGCGGCGCTGACCGACATCGGGAAACTCGCTCGCTGGCTCATCTCCCGATAAATGGGAACTCCTGCCGTCGCGGTGCTAGACCATGATAATCGCGCGGCGCTATCGTGCGTCGGGCATGGAGGAGTGTCGGATGGCCGACGCTGAAATCATCCCGGTCATCGATCTCGGCCCGTACTTGGCTGGCGCTCCGGGCGCGATCGACCGCGCTGGCGCGGATCTCCGCTTTGCGCTGACCGAGATCGGCTTCTACTTCATCGTCAATCACGGCGTGCCTTCCGGGTTGATCCGCGAGGTTTTTCGCACAAGCCGCGCGTTTTCACGCCCAGCCGCTGGCAAAAGAAGCTCGAGATCAAGATCGACAAGCACAATGTCGGCTACCTGCCGATGAGGGGCGACACGCTGCGCACCTCGACCGTCGCGACCGTCACCAAGCCGAATCTCAACGAAGCGCTGTTTGTGGCGCGCGATCTGCCGAACGACCATCCCGACGTCGCTGGCCGACCGGCGCTTCCGCAGCGCCAACCGCTGGCCGTCCGATCTACCGGGATTCCGCGAGGTCATCGTCGAGTATTGCGACACGATGGAGCGGCTGGTGCGGAAGCTGGTGCGCCTCTACGCCCGCGCGCTCGACCTGCCGGCCGAATATTTCGACCTCCCGTTCAAGGAGCCGCAGTACAAATTGCGGATGACGCACTACCCGCACCAGGCCGACGCGCCGGACGACGAGTTCGGGATTGCCCCGCACACCGATACCAGTTTCCTCACGCTGCTTGCCCCCAACGAGGTGCCGGGTCTGTCGATCCGCACGCAAAGCGGCAAGTGGATCGACGCGCCGGCCATTCCCGACGCCTATGTCGTCAACGGCGGCCAGCTGCTGCAGCGCTGGACCAACGACTTTTTTCTCGCCACGCCGCACCGCGCCGTCAACCGCTCGGGCGGCGAACGCTACGCGCTGGCGTTTTTCTGCGACGCCAATATCGATTGGCCAGTCGCCGCCGTGCCGAGCTGCCTCGGGCCGGACAAGCCGGCGAAATACCCGACGACCTATTACACCGACTACATGATCCAGTATCAAAAGCGGACCTACGACGTGTTCGCTCCCGAGCAACAGCACGCCGCAGAATAAGACCTACGGCGGCGCTGGGTTAAGCGGCCGATACCGCTTCCCGCTGTCGCCGCCCATCCGGGCGCTCAAGCCGTTCGCCTATGGAAACGCCGACGGCCTATGTGACCGGCCGGTTTGGCTGGGTCGGGTGTCGATCCCCTAGTCAGAGGCCGGAACGAGGAGTTCGGGCGGGTGGCGGATGACGGTGCGCCGGCCGCGCTTCCACACGCCGAGCGGCGGGCGGATCTCGGCGATCGCCTGCTCCGGGCTCGCCGCGTCGATCACGACGAGATCGGCCGGGTTACCGGGCGCGAGGCCGTAATCCTTGAGATTGAGCAGCCGCGCCGAATGCGCGGTCAGCATCACGAACAATTGGCGGAGCTCCTCGGGCGCGGCGATCTGCAGCACATTGGCGTGCAGGTTGGCCATGCGGATCAACGAGCAATCGCCGTAGGGGGTCGCCGGGTTCAGGATGTTGTTGCTCGACAAGGAGCAGGCGACGCCGCAGGCGGCGAGCAAATTGGCGTCGGCGACGCCGCGCACCACTTCATGGTCGCGCTCGCGCCCCATCAGATAGAGGTCGGTCGCCGGCAGCACGGTCACCGCGATCCCGGCATCGGCGAGGCGGCGCGCCAGCGCAGCGACCTCGGCCGGCGGCAGCAGCGACAGCTTCGCCATATGCCCGGCGACGACACGCCCGCCGCGCTTGTAGCGCTCGGTCAGGGCGAGGACCTGATGGATCAGCATGCCTTCGGGGCTGTCGCCGACATCGAGATGGAGATCGAGGTCGACATCGAATTCGCAGGCGAGCGCAAAGATGCGCTCCAACTGCGCCGCCGGATCGCTGTCGTAGCGCGGCGCCCCGCCGAGCACCGGCGCGCCCTGCCTCAGCGCGGCGACGAGCAATTCCTCGGTCCCGGGATAGTTGGTCAGGCCGTCCTGCGGGAAGACGCAGATCTCGATGTCGATGGCCCAGCGGTAATCGGCGATCAGCGAGTGGACCGCCTCGAAGCCGCGGAGGCCGATAGCGGGATCGATCTCGACCTGGGTGCGCATCCGCGTCGTGCCGTTGACCAGGCACTCGCGCAAGGTGGCTTCGGCGCGCTGGCGGACGTCCTCGACCGTGAAATCCTTCTTCAAGGGCGCCGTCATCGTCACCGGGTTGACCCGGCGCCCCTCAACTTGATGACTTGGCGGCGGCGAGCAGCGGTCGATGATGCGCGACTTGTCGAGATGGATATGGGTCTCGATCAGCCCGGCGCAGACCAGACGCCCGGCCGCATCGTAGCTCTGGTCCGCCTCGCCCAGCTCCTGACCGATCGCGGCGATCCGGCCGTCGGCGACGGCGATGTCGAGCGGCCCGTCGGCGAGGCGATCGGCGAGGCGGGCGTTGCGGACGACGAGGTCCACGTTGGGAGGCTCCTGTTGCGAGATGGCGGCTCGCGCCCTATGTAGTGCTATTCACTATTAGAGGGCAACCCATGCGCGCGGTGTCGGCTCGCGAGGCCAACCAGTCGTTTTCGCGCATCTTGCAGGAGGCTGAGGGCGGCGACTCGGTCGTCATCACCCGGCGCGGGAAACCCGTGGCGGTGCTGGCGCCGTATCGCCCGCTCGATGCGAGCAATCGGCAGCGGGCAGTTGAGCGGATCGTTGCGCTGATGCGCAAAGGGATACCGCTGGGCGGGCGCCGGTTCACGCGTGACGAGATGCACGAGCGTTGATCAGCTTCGATTCGAACATATTGGTTTATGCCGCCGACGCGAATGCCGGAAGGCGACACGACCAATCAGTTGATCTGATCGAGCGCGCGATCCATAGAGGCAGCTGCATCCAGGCGCTCCAGACGCTGTCCGAATTCTTCAACGTCGCCACGCGAAAGCTCGGGACAAGTCCCAGCATCGCCGCAGCCTTTGTCGCGGGCTGGCAGGAGGTGATCCCGACCGAGGCCGCAACGGCAAGTGATCTCGGCGCTGCAATGCGCGCGGTCGGCGAGCATGGCTTGGCGTTCTGGGATGCAATGCTCTGGGCGACGGTGCGGCGGGCCGGAGTCGGGCTGCTGATAACCGAGGATTTTCAGAACGGACGCATCCTCGAGGGGGTTCGTTTCGTTAATCCTTTCGCCGCGCACAATGCGGTGCTGATCGACCGCGAAATCCCCCGATGACCGGCAGCGGCGCCGAACTCTTCGCCGCCGGCCTCAGGCCCTGCACCGCCTTGGCGTACATGTTGACCTCCACCGCCTTGCGGTTGGACGGTCCGGCATCGCCGGCGAAGCGCCCGCTTTGCAGCACAAGGGGCCGGCCTCTGATATGCTCAGAGCGCCGTAAAATCGCCGGTCAGCTAACCGTACCGTACCGGACCCGAGCCGGCCCGGTGGACTTTGCGGCCTTGCCGCTTGTATCGTTGCAGCAATCCCCCAACCACCCCACCGCAGAGGCCGCAATGACCCAAAGCGCGACGAGCCCCGCCAGCGACACGCTGATCTGGAATTTCAAGCAACTCGGGCACCACACGCTCGACGGTTTTGGCGGGATGGGCGAGGGCATGTCGCTGCAGCTCGCCAAGGACGGGCGGCGCATCCTGTGGCTCGCCCATGAAAGCGCGCCGAAGAACTTCACCGCGGTCGATGTGACCGACCCGAAGAATTTGAAGATCGTCGCCCGCGCCGACCTGCCGCAATCGCACATGCGCTCCAACTCGCTGGAGACGGTCGGCGACGTCATGGCGATCGCCTACCAGACAAAGGAGCCGGGGCTGAAGCCCGCCGGCTTCGAACTCTTCGACATCTCGACGCCGGAAACCCCGAAACGCATCACCTTCGTCGATCTGTCCGGGCCGACTTCGCGCGGGGTCCATCAGCTGTGGTTCTCCGACGGCCAATACATTCACATGAGCTCGGGCTCGCCCGATTCGAAGCCGACCCATCCGAAGGACGACCAGTTCTACCAGTGCTGGGACGTCAAGAACCCGTCCAAGCCTACCGAGGTCGGCCGCTGGTGGCTGCCCGGGACGCAGCAGGGCGACAACGTCGCGCCGCCGACGCGCCACGTCGAGTTCGACAGCGGCTTCCGCCCGCACAACACCAATGTCTACCCGGAGCGGCCGGACCGCGTGTACATGGGCTATATCGACGGCGGGCTGATCACCCTCGACATCGCCGACAAGGCGCACCCGAAGATGGTCGCGCGCTGGGACTACCACCCGCCCAACCCCGGCTTCACCCACACCGTCGTGCCGTTCTTCTCGCGCAACCTGCTGATCGTCAGCGACGAATGCACCCGCTTTGACGGCGCCGACTGGCCAAAGCTGATCTGGATCGTCGACAACCGCACCGAGGAAAACCCGGTGTCGATCGCCACCTGCCCGGTCCCGCCGGTCGAGACCTTTGCCCGCCGCGGCGGCCGCTACGGCGCGCACAATCTGTGGGAGAACCTGCCGAAGGAAGGCTGCTGGAAATCGGAGAACATCGTGCTCGGCACGTTCTTCGGCGGCGGGCTGCGCGCCTTCGACCTGTCGAACCCGTACCAGCCGAAGGAAGTCGGCTATTTCGTGCCGCACATCCCCGAGGCGCAGAACGGCCGCTGCCAGATCAACGACGTCTTTGTCGACGACCGCGGCATCGTCTTCGCGGTCGACCGCATCGTCGGCGGCCTCTACGCGCTGGAGATGGATTTCTGAGGCGCTTCCTGACTCCGAGAGCCCCTCACCCTGTCCCTCTCCCCGTAGAACGGGGAGAGGGAACGCGGTCAGGACGCCGTGCAAATCTTTCGCAAGATGTTACAGAACTTGCCGCAGCTCTCCCTCTCCCCGCCTGCGGGGAGAGGGTTGGGGTGAGGGGCTGTCGACAGGATGACGGGGAAGCGGGTTTGAGTTCCTCCTTGACTGCCGATCTCTTCGCCGGCGCCGAGGCATTGCCGTTCGGGCGGCGTCAGCGGCGGCCGCGCGGCGCGCGCATTCCGGTGACGGTCGTCACCGGGTTTCTCGGCGCGGGCAAGACGACGCTGATCCGCGAGCTGTTGGCGCGCCCCGAGGGCGCCAACACCGCGCTCGTCATCAACGAATATGGCGAAGTCGGAATCGACCACGCGCTGCTGCGCGCGTCGAGCGATGCGACCGTGCTGCTCGGCAATGGCTGCGTCTGCTGCGCGGTGCGCACCGACCTCCAGGAGAGCCTGCGCATGCTGTTCGCCGACCGCGCCCGCGGCGCGGTGCCGAGCTTTCAGCGCGTCGTCATCGAAACCAGCGGCCTCGCCGACCCCGGCCCGGTGTTGCAGACCTTCGCCAGCGACCGCGCATTGGGCGAGGAATTTCACCTGCAGGCGCTCATTACCGTGGTCGATGCGCCGGGCGGCGCCGGCAACCTCGCCCGCACGCCCGAGGCGCGCCAGCAGGTCGCGCTCGCCGACCGCATCGTCCTGAGCAAGACCGACCGCGCCGACAATGCGACGATCGCGGCGCTGACCGCGCAGATCCGGCGAATTGACCGCGGCGCCGCTGGCGAGCGCCGCGCATGGCGCGATCGACCCCGGCTTTCTGCTCGACGAGAGCCTCGACCTGCCGGTGCGGGTCGCGGCCTATGAGCACGACCACGCGCACGCCCACTCGCACGGGATCGACAGCTTCGCGCTGTTTTTCGAGGCGCCCTTGCCGTGGCCGGTCGTCGAGCAGGCGATGGCGGTGCTGACCGCGCTGCGCGGCCCCGATTTGTTGCGCGTCAAGGGCCTCGTCGCGGTCGCGGGGGTGCGCGGGCCGGTCGTGGTCCAGGCGGTGCAGCATGTCGCGCACCGCCCGGTCGAGCTCGAAGACTGGCCCGACGACGACCGCCGCTCGCGCCTCGTCTTCATCACCCGCAACCTGCCGAAGGCGACGGTCGAGGCGCTGTTTGCCGCGATCGCAGCCATTGGGACCGGCTAACTACAGCGCGTCCCAAAACTGGCGGATCTGCTGGCGCTGCTTCGCGTCGGGCAGGCGGCCGAAACCGGCCTTGAGATCGTCGGCCATGTGCGCGGGGCTGGCGGTGCCCGGGATCGCGCAGGTCACCGCCGGCTCGGCGAAGATGTATTTGAGGAAGAGCTGCGCCCAGCTCGCGCAATCGAACTCGGCGGCCCATTCGGGCAACGGCCCGGCCGCGCACCTGGCGGAACATCCCGCCGTCTTCGAACGGCCGGTTGACGATGACCGCGACCTTGCGCTCGGCGGCGACCGGCAAGAGCGCGGTTTCGGCATCGCGCGTCGCCAGCGAATAGGCGCACTGGACAAAATCGATGCCCGGCTCGCTTGCGAGGATGCGGGCGAGTTCGGCGAGCGCGCCGGTCGTGTAATGCGTGATGCCGATATAGCGGACCTGCCCCTTTTCCTTCATCTGCCGCAGCGTCGCGAGCTGCGTGCGCCAGTCCAAGAGGTTGTGCACCTGGATCAGATCGATGACATCGCTGCGCAGCAATTCGGCCGAGCGCCGCATCTGGGCGATCCCGGCCTCGCGCCCGCTGGTCCACACCTTGGTGGCGAGAAATACCCGCGGGCGCGCACTCGCCTCGGCAACGAGATCGCCGGTCACCACCTCGGCCCGGCCATACATCGGCGAGGTGTCGATGATCCTGCCGCCGGCTTCGAGGAAGAGGCGCAGAACCTCGCGCAATGGCTGGCGCGCCGCGGCATCGGCCCCGACATCGAAGACCTGCGAGGTGCCCAGCCCAACGACCGGCATCGCCTCGCCGGAGGACGGGATCGGGCGGGTGATCATCGCAGGAGCGGCCATGGCAACATTTATCCCCGTGAGGAGCCACGACGGTATCGCCGCAGCGCTGATTGCAGACAGCAATGCCCGCCGGTGTATTGGCTCCGGCGATTGCCCCTCACCCCAACCCTCTCCCCGCAGGCGGGGAGAGGGAGTTTGAGGCGAAGCCGAGGACGGGTGAGGGGCTGGCTGCGCCAATCCCGCCCGTTGCGACGTCACGACTGGGCGCCATCCAGCCCCAGCATCAGGCTTGCATTCTGCACCGCGGCGCCGGAAGCGCCCTTGCCGAGATTGTCGAGCAGAGCCACCAAGACCGCCTGGCGCCGCGGCTCGTTGGCGTAAACGCGCAGTTCGAGCCGGTTGGTATCGTTGAGCGCCTCCGGTTCGAGCTTGCCCTCGGCGGGCGCGACGACCCGGACATGGTCGAAGCCCGCGTAGAACGCAGCCAGGACATCGTGCAAATCGGCGCCGCGCGGCTTCCCCGGCAGCGCGTCGAGATGCAGCGGCACCGACACCAGCATGCCCTGGCGGAAATGCCCGACTGAGGGCACGAAGATCGGGCGGCGGGAGAGCCCGGCGTAAAGCTGCGTCTCAGGCACGTGCTTGTGTTCGAGATCGAGCGCGTAAAGCTCGAAGGCCGGGCCGCCGGCGCGGTCATGCGCCTCGATCATCGCCCGGCCGCCGCCGGAATAGCCGCTGACCGCGTTGATCGCGATCGGGTAGTCGCGCGGGATCAGCCCCTCTTCGACGAGCGGCCGCAAGAGGCCGATCGCGCCCGTGGGATAGCAGCCGGGATTGCTGACCTTGCGCGCGCCGGCGATACGCGCGGCCTGACCCGGCATCATCTCCGGAAAGCCGTAGACCCAGTCGGGATCGACGCGATGCGCGGTCGAGGCGTCGAGCAGCCTGGGCGCGGCCCGCCCGAGACCATCGGCCAGCGCCACGGCCTCGCGCGCGGCATCGTCGGGCAGGCAGAGGATGACGAGGTCGACTTCGGCCATGATGTCGCGGCGCGCCGCCTTGTCCTTGCGCAGCGCCGGCGGCAGGCTTTTGAGCGCGATCTCGGGCAAGGCTTCGAGCCGCGCGCGGATGCCGAGCCCGGTCGTGCCGGCTTCGCCGTCGATGAACACGCCGGGCTTGTTCGATGCCATCTCCTGCTCCTTCAACGAAAAACCCGCCGGGGGCGAACCGGCGGGTGCTGGGTCTGCGCCATCGGCATGCGGGTCAACGCGGCTTTTGGGAGCCCCTGCGATGACCGGCAGCATGCCTCGCGCACGACACGAGAGCCCCGCCGCTCAAGCGGCGTCGGGGTCGTTCGCTGCGCGCGAGGAACGAAAGCATGAGAGGGAAGCTAAAAGGCGGCGCTACGCGCGTCAATAAATCTCTGAGCCGGGCGCACTCAGATGCTGTCATTGCGAGCGTAGCGAAGCAATCTCGGGCGAGTGTGCGCCCCTTTTCGTCGAGATTGCTTCGTCGCTCCGCTCCTCGCAATGACCGGCAGTCACCCTTATTGGGCGGTGCCGAATTCAGCCAGGAGGGCGTCGCGCACGGTGTCGAGATCGAGCCGGTGGGCCTCGATCAAGGGCGCGGTCTCGACGATCATCTCGTCGATGTCGCCGATCAGCTTCAAGCGCTTATAGAGGTCCGCGGCCTCGAGGCCGAGCCCCTCGCCGAGGATCTCCATGAAATTGACCACCTCGAAGCTGCGTCCGTCGCCGGCATCGCAGATCGAGCGGTGGCAGGCGTGATAGATCGTCGCCAGCGTCGTCACCCCCGCATCGGCGACCGCGGCCAGCTCGCGCCGCACCAGCTCGCGCTTGAACTCGGGCAGTTGCGCGAGCGAGTTCGCCTGCGTCCCGACGCGCGGCACGTCGATGTCGACGAGCTCGGCGCCGGGGACGATCGACAGCAGCTTCTTGACCGCGGCGATGACCTCGGGGAAGACCGGACGCTCGTGCAAGGCGATGCGCTTTTCGACGCGCCGCTTCATCAAGCCCGCGAGCCGGTCGGCATGGCCGGCGAGAAAGCCGAGGAACGGGTTGAGGTCGAACGGCTTGGTGCCGAACTGCATCTCGTAATTGGGCAACGACACTTCGCCGATCGAGATCTGGCAGGAGGGGCACCACGACAGCACCGTCGACGGCGCCGGCCGCGGCGAGGCCGTCGATCGTCGCATAGGCGACCTTGCTGTTGGTCGCGAAATCGCCGGCGCGGTACTGGTAGACGCCGCAGCACTGGCCGACCCCGCCCATCACCTCGTAATCGATCTCCAAGAGGTCGAGGATGTCGAGGCACAACAGCGCGATGTGCGGCGTCTTCAACACGTTGCAGCCGGTATAGAAAACGACGTCGGGCGGCCGCGTGCGCGCCTCGCGCGACGGCGCGAACCGCGCCAGCATCTCGGGCGGCAGCTGCAGGCGCGACAGCACGCGAACGCCCCGGCTCATCGTCTGGAACCCCTGGCGCCAGCGCGTCGGCAAGCGGGCTGGTCCCGGCGTTGCGCCGGGCAAAGCCGCGGGCCAGCTGCACCATGAAGCGCGGGTTGATGCCGTGCTTGCAGGCCGGAATGCAATAGCCGCTGCCGCTGCAAGCCTCGCTCCAGCGCACCGCCTCGGCATTGCCCTCGCCGCCGGTGATCAGATCGACGATGGCGCCGGCGGTCGCGCTCGGATCAGCGTCGCCGATGCCGGCCGGCCCGGTCATCGGGCAGGCGCGAAAGCAATCGCCGCACCGGGTGCAGGCATCGGCGATCGCCGCGCCGCGCGCCCGGAAGGTGTCGAGGAAACCGTCAGCCTCGATCGACCCGCTCATCCCGTTCCCACCTCGCTCGTCCTATCAGTCGATCATACTCAGGCGGCGGGCAAAGCCGCACTGCATTGCGCTAGCCGCCGTTCTTCCTTGGCTCGCGGCTGTTGCGGGTCGCCAGCTCAGCCCATGCCGAAATGCATGGCTGCCTTGCTGATTTTGCATTGGATTGTCCGGTGTTACAAACTGTTGGCGTTTTGACATCAGAAAGACACCGACCGTGACCAAACCGGACGCACCGGCGCCAAATGCGACAACGACAGATCTCCAGCCGCAGGAGAAAGACCTCGCCATGTACCTCGCCGTAAAGCGCCGCGTCGCGGAGCCCCGGATCGCGATGTCGTCGATCGACAAAGCAATCCGCGACTTTGTTGCCGGCAAGAGCGATGGGGAAACCCTCCTCCACGCGCTTTATGATCACGTCCTCGCCGAGCCGGTTCCGCAACGCCTGCGCGCCCTGCTCGAACGCTGATTCGTTGCGGCGGACCCAGGAAGAGGCGCGGTGATGTGCTGGGTTCTTGCGTGATCCGGCGTTTTCGGCCGCGCCAATCAGCCCGAAGGTTTGTGCCGTTCCGTTCCTTTGCCTATTGCGATAATTTCATGCGCAATGCGAGCCGGCTCGCGGCTCGCCCAATGGGGGGACGACCGGGATGGCAATAACCGCACCAGCGCTAGCGGCAACCGCCGCGCCGCGCCAGAGTCTGCCGTTCATCATCGGCGCCTCTTCGGTCGGCACGCTGATCGAATGGTACGATTTCTACCTCTACGGCGTCCTCGCGGTCTTCTTCAGCAAGCACTTCTTCTCGCCGGATATGGACCCGACGCTCGCCCTGATCGCGAGCCTTTTCGTGTTCTGGACCGGGTTTCTGGTGCGTCCGTTCGGCGCGATCGTCTTTGGTCATCTCGGCGATCTGATCGGCCGCAAATTCACCTTCATGCTGACCCTGATGTTGATGGGCGCGGCGACCTTCGTCGTCGGCCTCTTGCCGGGCTACGGCACGATCGGCGCCCTCGCGCCGATCCTCCTCGTCACGATGCGTGTCCTGCAAGGGTCTGGCCCTCGGCGGCGAATACGGCGGCGCGGCGACCTATATCGCCGAGCACTCGCCGGACGGCCAACGCGGGTTCTACACCTCGTGGATCCAGACCACGGCGACGATGGGCATCGTCCTGGCGCTCCTGGTGATCCTGGTCTGCCGCCTCAGCCTCGGCGATCAGGCCTTTGGCGATTGGGGCTGGCGCGTGCCGTTCCTGATCTCGGCGATCCTGGTCGGGCTGTCGATCTATATCCGCCTCAAGCTGGAGGAATCGCCGCTCTATGCCCGGCTCAAGGAGCAGGGCAAGGCATCGGCCAACCCGGCGCTCGAAAGCTTCAGCAGCGGACAGGAATTGGGGGCTGATCCTGTTCGCGCTGTTCGGCGCCACCGCCCCCGAAGGCGTGGTCTGGTACACCGGGCAATTCTACGCGCTTTTCTACATGACGACCGTCTTGAAGATGAATTATGTCACGGTCTTCGTCATCATGATGATCGCGCTGAGCGCGGCCGCGCCGTTCTTCATCGTGTTCGGCGCGCTATCCGATCGGGTCGGCCGGCGCAACATCATGACGATCGGCTTCGGGCTCGCCGTGATCACCTTTTGGCCGGTGTTCACCTGGCTCGGGACATTCAAGGACAACCCGGTCATCCTGACGATCCTGGTCTTCTACCTGGTGATCCTGGTGACGATGGTGTACGGGCCGATCGCGGCCTTCCTGGTCGAGTTGTTCCCGGCGCGCATCCGCTACACCTCGATGTCGCTGCCCTACCATGTCGGCAACGGCGTGTTCGGCGGCCTCGTCCCGGCGGCCGGCGCCTCGATCGCCGCGCTGACCGGCATCGCCCTCGGCCGGGTTGTTGTATCCGATGGCGATCGCGGCGGTCGGGGTCGTCGTCAGCCTCGGTTTCCTGCGCGAGCCGTATCACCATGTGAAGATCTGGGACGAGGTCGGCGGCCCGCCGCTGGTTCCCGACCAGCCCTGAGCGCAGGCGCCTACCTGGCCGGCGGCGCGAAAAACGCCGGGGCGTCGGGCCGGGCGCGGATGCTGTCGATAAAGAAGCCGGGGCGGTCGCCGGACGGATCGGCCGGCGGCTCGATCCGGGTCCATTCGCGGCAGTCGACCAGCACCATCGCTGGCGCCGCCGCCGGGCATCTCGGGCGCGCTGCAGCGCCCGGTTGCGGCGAACCAGGCCGCCATCTCGGCGATTTTCGCGGCGCTGAGCCGCGCATTGCCGTCGGCATTCTGCCAGCGTTCCCAGCGCGTGCCGCCGAGTTCGCGGGTGAAATAGAAGCGCTCGACATGGTCGGCCGTGGCGCGGTCTGGCCCCGCCGTAATGCTCGGAAATCAGGCTCGTCAGCGTGATCGGCGTCACCCTGGCCGGGCGCCGCGCGATAGCGAAACGGCACCACCCGCCAGTCGGTGAAGGCGGGGTTGAAGCGGGCTGGGGCAGGTGTCCTGGTGGCCGACCGTCAGATCGTTGAGGCGGGCGATGGTCTCGCCCGCCAGCGGCGCCGGGCCGGCCGGGATCGAACTCGGCGACGATCCAGGAATGGGTCAAGGCGGCCGGCTCGACCGGGCCGGTGCACTCGCCGACGAACAGCTGGAACCCGGCGCCGCCATCCTCGGTCGCGCCGAACGAGACGATGCCGGGCGACAGGATCGCGATGTCGCCGCCGTCGCTGCCGGCGTCGAAGACGCCAAAGCGCCGCCCCTCGCCCGCCCCGAAATCGAACGAGTGCTCGACGACGGTGCCGAACGCGGCGGTCTCGACCGGAAACGAATCGTGGCGCTGATAGCCCAGCGGGCGCTGTTGCCTGCTGGTCGGGCGAAGGGTGGTCATGCTTGTGATAGGGCAGCCGCTCGCCCGGCCGCAAATCGCGCTGGGCGGCGCAGCGCCGGTCGCCGTCGATCGGCGAGACCCCGACGACAACCGCACCGCCGGCGTCGAGACAGACATTCTGGACGAGGAAATCGCGCAGCGTGGCCTCGCTCGCCATGACGCTGCCGTCTTGCGGCGGCAGCCGCGATCGGCACCGGCCGCCCACAGCAGCCGCCGCAGCGGCCAGTCGAACCATCGCGAAGGTCAAAAATGGATCTCGTATTCCAATTGCCCGCGCAGCGTCCGCCGCGGCGCGGCCGGGGTCAAGCCGAAGAGGATGCCGGCATTCCATTTCAGGGAGCCGGGTCCGAGCTGGGCGACCGAGCCGAAGAGCTGCGGCCCGACGCGGTGATCCTGCGCGCCGATCGGCGAGAAATGGCCGAACGGCCCGGGAGTGCCGTAGGCCTGGATGCCGGGCTCGACCGGCGTCCCGAGGTCGAGCCGGCTTTCGAGCGCATAGGTGAATACGGGCCGGCCCGACGCGAAGCCGCCGAGATCCTTTTCGATGAACAGGTTGACCGTGTTGATCGTGTGGAAAAATTCCTTGCGCAAGATCGGGCCGAAGGTGGTCTCGTTCGGCGACGCCCTTTGACAGCGCCTGGCCATATTCCGCAAAAAAACCCGGGATCGAGCCAGTACTCGCCGCGCTCGGTGAACTGAAACACATTCTCCGAGGTGAGCTGAGTGAATTTGATGTGGTTGGCGGGGCCGGCCGGGCGATTGGTTTCGAATTCAACTTCGGTGTGCCAGAAATCGGTGACCCCGTAACCGAATTCGGCGACGAAGCTCTGTTCGTTGTCGGTGGCGGGCCGGCCACTGGCGCCGTAGGAGCCGATCGGCTCGAATTCCCACTCGCCGGTCTCGGCGTCGGGTAAGTGCACCTTGAAATCGGCCCGGGCGGCGGCGCTCATCAAGCTCGCGGCGGCAATCATCGCCAGCGCGGCACGACAGGAGACCCTTTGGGCCATTATGCGAATGCAACGCATTTGCAGATTCCAATGAAAAATAGTCGTCAGGAAGACTACTCGGCAGCGCCAACGCCCGGCTGGGGATCGCGGCGGGAGTGGCCGGCGCCGGTCGCCCCCTGATTGCCGGTGACGCGCATCAGCCCGCCGATGATCACGAGCGTCGCCAGGTAGAACACGATCTGAACCCCGGCCGGCTGCGCCGTATAGCCGATCAGCGTATGCAGGATCCGCCCGGCGAGGCTTTGATCGGACAACAGGAAGGAGGTATCCCAGAGATTGCTGCCAAGGGGCGGCAACAGATCGGCCTGCATCAAAAAGGCCGCGCCTTGCGACGCCAGGCCGGCGGCCAGCAGGAGCACCAGCCAGCTCGTCACCGTGAACAAGAGGCGCATCGGGATGCTGACGAGGCCCCAATAGATCGTGGTGCCGGCGGCGACCCCGAGCGCCAGCCCAACGGCGCCGCCAATGGCCATCGCAAGCGCGCCGCCCTGCCCGGCCAGCGCTATCCCACAAAGAAACAGCACTATCTCCGAGCCTTCGCGCAGCACCGCCAGCGCAACCGCAAAGCCGAGCGCCCACAGCGGCTCGGCGCCGGACCGCACCTTCGCGCCGAGATCGACCGCATGGGCGGCGAGATCCCGGCCGTGCCGGCTCATCCAGATATTGTGCCAACCGAGCATTCCCACCGCGGCGAAGAGGATCGTCGCGTCGAACAATTCCTGCCCGATCCCGGCGACAGCCTCCGAGATTGCCCCGGCGCCGGCGGCGACGCCGAGCGCGCCGAGGATCCCTGCGAGGATGCCGCCGCCGACCCAGCGCTCGCGCCCCGGCGCGCCGCGGCTCGCCGCCATCACGATGCCGACGATCAGCGCGGCCTCGAGCACCTCGCGGAAGACGATGATCGCGGTCGGCAGCATTGTCCTATTTCACTACCAGATGCCCGCGGGTCGCGCCGTGAAAATCGTCGAAGAACTCATAGCTCCCCGGGTCCAGGGGCCCGACGAAGACAGTGATCTCGCCGCCGGCGTTGACGATCTTCTCGCGGTGCAGGCTGGTGCTCTCGAATTCCGCCGTCGTCGGCTGCTCGTTGCGAATGACCAGCGTGACCTTGACGCCGGCTGGAACCGGCACCTCGGAAGGCACGAACTGGTGATCGCGCAGCGTGATCGTGATCGTCGGCTCCTCGGCCAGCGCGGGAACGGCACCAATCACAAAGAGCGCGAAAACGATAGCTCGGGGCATTGCGAGTCTGTGCAATTGATAATCGCTCGCAAGATAGCAAGGAAGCGGCAAGCGGCAAACGAGTTTCTCGCGGGGCAGGTGCGCGAAATCGTCGCTGCCATCATTGGCGCGTGTTGGTGGAACCGGTGCCGCGGCGCGCGATCTCCGCTATAACGGCTGCGGTGAAGGTGGCAGCAACCGACAAGGACAGGAGGAGGAGAGATGCTGGAGCTGGGCATTGCCGGGCGCACGGCAATCGTCTGCGCGGCGAGCAAGGGGCTGGGGCGCGCCTGTGCGATGGCGCTGGCGCAGGCCGGCGTGGCGGTGACGATCACCGCGCGCACGGCCGAGACCTTGGAACAGACCGCCGAGGAGATCCGCCGCGCGAGCGGCGCCAAAGTCACCGCGGTGGCGGGCGACATCACCACCGAAGCGGGGCGTGCCGCAGCGCTCGCTGCCTGTCCCGAGCCGGACATTCTCGTCAACAATGCGGGCGGGCCGCCGCATGGCGATTTCCGCGAATGGGCGATCGAAGATTGGCAGAAAGCGGTCAACGGCAACATGTTGACGCCGATCATGCTGATCAAATCGACGGTCGACGGGATGTGCGCGCGCAAATTCGGGCGGATCGTCAACATCACCTCGAGCTCGGTCAAATCGCCGATCGCCATCCTCGGCATGAGCAACGGCGCCCGCGCCGGACTGACCGGCTTTGTCGCCGGTCTGGCGCGCCAAGTGGCACGCTATAATGTCACGATTAACAATCTGCTGCCGGGTCCCTTTCTGACCGACCGGCTGCGTTCGGGGATCGAATTCGAGGCGCGCCGCCAGAATATCTCGTTCGATGAGATGCTGGCCAAGCGCTCGGCCACCAACCCGACCGGCCGGGTCGGCGACCCCGCCGAATTCGGCGCCGCCTGCGTCTTTCTGTGCGCTGCCTCGTCGGGCTTCATCGTGGGCCAGAACCTGCTGCTTGATGGCGGCGCGTTCAACTCGACGATGGGGTGAAGCGGCGGGCTCATCTGAGAGGGGCGCGACAGATGAAGGACTTCGCAGGCAAGATCGCTGTCGTCACCGGCGGCGGCATGGGGATGGGGCGAGAGCTGGTTCGCCAGCTCGTCGCCGAGGGCTGCAATGTCGCCACGTGCGACCTCTCGGCGCCCGCGATGGCGGAGACCAAGCAGCTTTGCGAAGCGGAGCGGGTGCCGCAAGGCCTGCGCATCACCACGCACCTCGCCGATGTGTCCGACGAGGCGCAGGTTTTGCGGTTTCGCGACGAGGTCGCCGAGCGTCACGACACCGAGAAGATCCATCTCTTGTTCAACAACGCCGGGATCGGCGGCGGCGGCAGCATGATCGCCAACAGCCGCGAGGAGTGGGAAAAGACATTCAACGTGTGCTGGGGCGGGGTCTATCACGGCACGCGCGCCTTCCTGCCGATGCTGCAGAAGGCCGAGGAGGGGCACATCGTCAATACGAGCAGCGTCAACGGTTTTTGGGCATCGTTGGGGCCGCAAACCCCACACACCGCCTATTCCGCGGCGAAATTCGCCGTCAAAGGCTTCACCGAGGCGCTGATCACCGATTTGCGGCTCAACGCCCCGCATATCAAATGCTCGGTCGTCATGCCCGGCCAAATCGGCACTTCGATCGCCGCCAATTCGCGCAAGATCCACAGCGGCAACGATTCCGATGTGCTGACCGCGACGCAGATCGCGCTGGTGCGGGCGCGCCTCGCCGCGCAGGGCACCGACGTTTCGGGCATGTCGGACGAAGACATTCAGAAGATCGTGATCGAACGCGAACGGCGCTTTCGCGAGGAGGCTCCGACCAGCGCGGCGCAAGCGGCGACCATCATTCTCGACGGGGTCAAAGCCGATCGTTGGCGCATTCTTGTCGGCGAGGACGCCGAGGGCCTCGATGATCTGGTTCGCCGCGCTCCGGAGTGCGCCTACGACGTCGACTTTTACGAGAGCCTAGCAAGCGAAATCGGCTGGCGCCTGCGGCGTTGACGAGGCGGTCGCGCCACCCGATTTGTTGCGTTCGGATGTAGGTCGGAGTTGGCATGCCGGCGCTTGGGTTCAATGCGGTGAATATGGCCTCATCCCGCGGGAGGTGGGGTATGCGGGGATGGTTCAAGGGCGGCGCACGCGCGTGCCGATCGGGGCGGCCGCTGCTGTGGCTCGCGATGCTCGCCTGGGTGCTTGCCGCCGCTGCGCCCTGCCGGGCGGCCGACGCGCCGCCCATACCGCCGGCTCCCCACCAATCGGCCGCGGCCGCGCCAGCTCCCGCCGGCGACATGAGCTCCGCCGGCTGGCTGGGACACATCGCCATGCAGCTCGAAAACGAGGCGATGTCGGATGTCAGCATGTTGCCGGACACCTCGGCAGCGCTGGCTCGCGAATGGCGCTCGTTCGACCGCAATGGCTCCGCCTTGGGCGCGTTATTTAATTTCGGCTGGGTCATACTCGCCGCAATCATCGCGCTGGCCGCCGAGCGGGCGGTTGCCCGGGGCCTCAGCCGCCATCTGCGCCGCACGATGCGGGTGCGGTCCGAGGGGCCGACTGTTGTCGGCCTGCTGCTGCTGCTCTTCTACGACGCGCTTGGCCTGGCGGTCTTTGGCGGCGTTTTCGTCTACAGCCGCCATTGGCTCTTGGCCGTCGGCGTCACCCTCAATCTCATCCTGTTTGCCGCCAATGTGCTGATCCGCTGGCGGATCGCCGCGCTGGTCGTCCGCGCCGTGCTGCGCCCGAGCGAACCGGTCGCTCGCCTGATCGAGGTGCCCGATGCCGAGGCGCGCCGCCTCGCGCGGTTTCTTTCCGCGACGATCCTGGCAATCGTCGTGCTCATCGGCTTTGGCCGTTATGGCTTGGCCGATGAGGACAGCGGCGCGCCGCATGTCGTTGCATTGATTGTGGCTTTTGCGGTGTGCGGCCTTTACACGCTGATCGTGTTCCGTGCGCGCGGCGCGGCGGAGGCCTTGATCCGCGGGCGCGACAGCAGCGGCGTCGTTGCCGCGCTGCGCGCCGGCCTCGCACGCGCCTGGTTGCCGGGTGGCCTTACAGCGGTCGCCGGGCTGCTGGTGTTCTTCGTGTTCGGATTATCGCTCGGCCTGTTGTCCTACTATCACGCAGTCGTCTCGACGCTCGGGGTGTGGCTTCTGCTGCTTGTCTTCGAGAGGCTGACCGAACGAGGGTGGCGCGATTCCGAGCCGGCAAGCGGCGGCGCGCGGGGCGGGGTCGACCGGCTGGTGGCGCGCAGCTTTCACCGCCTCCTGCGCGCGGCCGTCCTGCTTGGTGCGGTGATGACGCTGGCCTGGATCTGGATCGATGCGGTCGAGCTATCCGCGGCCGCCGCCGCCCGCGCGCTGCAGTCGAGCGCGGCGGCGGTGGGGACGTTGTTCGTCGCCTATCTGACCTGGGAGCTGCTCCGGTTGGCGATCGACCGGCACCTGCAGGATGTCGGCGGCGGGCCGAGCGCGCCGGGCGCCGACGACGACGACGCGGCCGCGCCGGCCTCGCGGCTGCAAACCATTCTGCCGCTGCTGCGAGCGGCCTTTGGCACGGTGATCGCGGTGCTGGCGGTGCTGATCGTGCTGTCGCGCCTCGGCATCGACACCGCGCCGCTGATCGCCGGCGCCGGGGTGTTCGGGCTGGCGGTCTCGTTCGGCGCGCAATCCCTGGTGCGCGACATCATCTCCGGGCTGTTCTACATGTGGGACGATGCGTTTCGCGTCGGCGAATACATCGACACCGGCCGATTGAAGGGCACGGTCGAGACCCTGGGGATCCGTTCGGTCAAGCTGCGCCATCAGAACGGACCGCTCCACACGATCCCCTACGGCCAGCTCGGCGCGGTGACCAATCTCAGCCGCGATTTTGCGACGATCAAATTCAATCTGCGGTTTGAACCCGGCACCGACATCGAGCTGGTCCGCAAGACGACAAAGCAGATCGGCCTGGCGATGCAGGAGGAGAACCCCGAACTCGCCGCCGAAATCATGCTGCCGCTGAAACTGCAAGGCCTCGCCGAGGTCGTCGACAACGCGGTGGTGCTGCGCTTCAAATTCACCGCGCGCCCGGTCAAGCCGAGCTGGGTGCAGCGCGAATACCTGAAGCGCATGTACCAGGTGTTCGCCGAGAAGGGGATCTCGTTCGCCTCGGGTGCCCAGATCCTGCAGACCGTGCCGGCAGCGGAGCCGGCGCACCCCGCGACGGGCGGGCGGGATGTCCCGGTCGTTGAAGGCGCGGTTGTGGCGACCGCGGCCGGCGCCATCGAATTGCCGCTGGCGGCGCCGAGCCGCGTCGCCTGACGGACTAGAGGATTGTCATTGCGAGGAGCACTGCGAGGAAGCAATCTGGACGGGATTGCTTCGCCGCTTTGGGGCGGCTCGCAATGACAGCAAAAAGGACGGGAGACCGGCGATGCGGCTCAGCATTTTGGATGATTACCAGGGCGTCTCGCTCGCCATGGCCGATTGGTCGCCGGTGCGGGCGCGCGGGGTCGAGATCGCGGTCGAACGCTTCCCCTTCGCCGACGAGGACGACGTCGTGCGCTCGCTTGCCGACAGCGAGATCGTCGCGGCGATGCGCGAACGCACCGCCTTCCCCAAACGCGTCGTCGATCGCCTGCCGAAGCTGAAACTCCTGATCACCACCGGCATGCGCAACGCCTCCTTCGACATGGCGGCGCTTAAGGAGCGCGGGGTGACCGTCTGCGGCACCGGCGGCCCCGGCGGCGGCAACGAAGACACCGCCGAACTCGCGTGGGGGCTCATCCTCGGCGCGATGCGGCGCATCGCCGAGGATCATCAGCTGATGCGCCAGGGCGGCTGGCAGACCCGCATCGGCCATCGCGTCGCCGGCAAGACGCTCGGCCTCCTGGGCCTCGGCCGGCTCGGCAGCGCGGTCGCCCGGGTCGGGCTCGCCTTCAAGATGAAAGCGATCGCCTGGAGCCAGAACCTGACCGCCGAGAAGGCCGCCGAACACGGCGTCGAGCGGGTCGAGAAGGACGAGTTGTTCCGCCGCTCGGACATCCTCTCGGTGCATCTCGTGCTGAGCCCGCGCTCGCGCGGCCTCGTCGGCAGACGCGAGGTCGGGCTCATGAAACCGTCGGCGATCCTCGTCAACACCTCGCGTGGGCCGATTTGCGATACCGAGGCGGTCATCGAGGCCTTGACGGCCGGGCGGCTCGCCTATGCCGGCTTCGACGTCTATGACCGGGAGCCGCTGCCGATCGATCATCCGCTGCGCCAGGCGCCCAATGTGATCCTGACGCCGCATATCGGCTATGTGACCGACGAGAACTACCGCAGCTCCTACCCGCAGATCGTCGAAGAACGTCCTCGGTTTTCTCGACGGCAAGCCGGTCCGGGCGATCTGAGCCCTTGGCGGTGCGATGAGCGGCGCGGCGCCATTGATCCGCCCCTCGCGCGACGATGATGTCGCCGCGATCGCGGCGATCTATGGCCACCACGTGATGCACGGGGTCGCCTCGTTCGAGGAGGTTCCGCCCGCGGTCGAGGAGATCGCCCGCCGGCGCGGCGAGATCGTCGCGCGCGGCCTGCCGTATCTCGTCGCCGAGCGAGAAGGGCGGGTTGTCGGGTATTGCTATGCCGGGCTGTTCCGCCCGCGCGTGGCCTATCGCTTCACGCTCGAAGACTTCGATCTACGTCGATGCCGCCGAGGTCGGGCGCGGCATCGGCCGGGCGCTGCTGGAGCCGCTGCTCGCCCGCTCGGCCGAGCTCGGTTACCGCCAGATGGTCGCGGTGATCGGCGGCCGGGAGACGGTCCCGTCGATCCGGCTGCACGAGGCGGTCGGCTTCACCCATGTCGGCGTGCTGCCGACGGTCGGTTTCAAATTCGGCCGCTGGATCGATATCGTGTTGATGCAGCGCGCGCTCGGGCTGGGCGCCGCCGCCCCGCCCGGCTGAGGGCGCGCCAATTTGAGGAGACCAGCATGGCAGAGAAGCTTGCCGATCCCAAACAGATCCGCGGCTACCACGCACACATCTATCACGCACACATCTATTACGACGCGGAGACCCGGCCGGTCGCCGAGCGATTGCGTGAGGCGATCGGCGAGCGTTTCACGGTCGAGCTCGGGCGCTGGCACGATGAGCCGGTCGGACCGCACCCGACCTCGATGTATCAGGTGGCGTTCGCGGTCGCCGAATTCCCAAGGCTGGTGCCGTGGCTGATGCTGAACCGCGGCGGGCTCGATGTCCTTGTTCACCCGCAGACCGGCAATTCCTACAATGATCACGCGAGCCACGCGCTGTGGCTCGGCAGGAAGCTGCCGCTGCGGCTCGACGGAATGCGGCGCGCAGCCCGCTAGTCTGGCGGCCCTACCAGGTGCGCACCGGCCCGCAATCGACGTGGACGAAATCCGAGCGCGGGTAATAGCCGACGCCGCCGGCCTCCAGGCTCAGCGCCGCGCCGCGGACCTGCGACAGATCGCGCCGCTCGCAGCGCAAATCGATCGCCATCCCCTGGATGTGATAGCTGTTGCTCGCGACCCCCTCGTGGCGCAGGTACATCCGGTGGTTGGTCGTCGGCGAGCGATAGCCGCAGACCACCAGAAACGGGTCATGGCAGTCGAGGCGGCCGCGCAGCATGCCGAGGAGATCGAGGATCCCGGCATTCATCGGCCGCACCTCATCGGAATAATGGTCGCGCAGCACCCAGTTGATGTCGCGCACCGCCTCGCGGATGTAATGGCCATCCGCCCAATAGACGGTGCGGACCCATTCGCCGGTATGGATGTTGTAGAGCGACACCGAGCGCGGTGCGAAGGAGACGGCCGGCGCCGGCCTGACGAAAGCAGCCACGCCGACAGCCGCAGCGGCGCCCAAGACCCGGCGCCGGGTCAGCAGAGAAGATGCTCGCAATGGCCAATCCCCCCAACAATCCCCGGGGACGCCATAGCACCGGCCCGCCGCTCAAACAAGTCTGTTGTAGCGACGCACTGCCGGGACGGCCGCGTTCGCCGCAATTTCTCTTGCGTCGGGTGAACAGATCGTCGGGATTTTCAGCCGCGACGTTGGCTCGTCGGGTTGTCTTGCGCCACCGGTGCTTGCCCCGCCGGGCGCAGGTGCTGCCAGATCTCGTCGTCGCGCTGGTACACGTCCGGGCGAAACTCGATCGTGCCGTCGGCACCGAGGAACGCGGTCTGGTAGACCACGAACACCGGGATCGGCGTCGGCAGCATGCGGCGATTGGTGTAGCCCAGCGCGATCCCCTGGTTGATCACGGCGACCGGTTGCTGCAGCAGCAGCGCGGCCAGCTCGCGCGGGTTCTGCACCCGCACGCAGCCATGGCTCTGGCGGCGGTTGTCGCGGGCGAACAGACCCCTCAACGGGGTGTCGTGAAGGTAGACATCGAACCGGTCCTGCATCTCGAATTTGAGCAGGCCCAGCGCGGTTCCCGCTCCCGGAAGCTGCTCGATCGAGCCGTTGGCGCGCATCACCATGTGATGGTGGCTCAGATAATCCGGTTCCTCGGCCAGCTTTGGCAGGATCTCCGTGCTCGCGATCGAAGGCGGCACGTTCCACGGCGGATTGAACAACAGGCTGTCGATCGTCGTCTGAAATTCCGGGGTCTGCTTGTCGACCTCGCCGATGACGACGCGGGTCGTGAAGACCGGCTGGTCATCGCGGTACAGCACGAGCCGGGCGTTCGCGGTATTGACCCAGACGCGGTCGGGCGGGAGGTTGCGCGGCAGCCAGCGCAAGCGCTCGAGGTTCACCACGATCTGTTCAAGCCGGGACTCGCCGGTCGCCTCGGCCGACCCCGGCCGCTTCCGGTGAGCCCCGGGATCCTCGGCGCCGAGCTGCGCCGTCTCGCCGGCGGCGGCCGCCGCTCGGTAGTCCCGCAAGGCTCGCCGCAGCGCCGCATAGGCCGGCGAATTGCGGCGCCAGCGCCTCGATCGCCTTCGCCGGATCGGGGCTGGCGATGGCATTGTCGAGCGTCGCGACGAGGTCGATCGGCTCCGGCGTCAGATCCTCGTCATCCAGGCGTGTCTCGATCGGCACGGCGCCGCGGGCGAGCGCGTCGGCATAGGCGAGAACGGCATCCGACAGCAGCAGCTCGCGCTCGAGCGGCGGCAGCGCCGCCGCGTTGCGCAACAGCGCGCCGTGAAACAGATCGGGGTCGAGCCCTTGCTCGCCGGCCCGCAGCACGGCATTGACCAGCGCTTGCGCCTGCGGCTGCCGCGTCGCCCAGACCGGCTGGAAATTGTGCGCCGCGTAGAATTGCCGCAACAGCGCGCCGTGCAGCTTCTCGCCGGCAACGACGAGCCCCGCCGCGCTCTCGATGCGGTTTCTGAGGTCGCTGTCGCCAGGGGCGGCCGGGCTCGCCGCAGCTGCCGTGTCGGCCGGCTGCAAGGCGGCGGGAAGCAGCCGAGCCGCATCGCTCCCCGGCACTTGCGCGCCAGCGCTTGCCGCCGCCAAGAGGCCCGCGGCCGCAATCGCCGCGACGCCGCAAACGGCCCAGCCGCGCTGCCGTAGCGGACGGTTGCGGGCGATCCTGGGGGGCGTCAACACAATCGCCTCGTTTGTCCCGTGATGGTTGCGCGACCGGCGCATGATCCAGGGTGGAAACGGCACCGCTGACCTCGGGTTCCCGCGTCAAGCCGCACCGCACGAGCGAACCGCTGCACCGACGATCCGTCCCAGCAACCTAATTTCGATTAGTTTCTATAACGTTGATAACACGCAGATTGTCGCAACCATACCGGTTTTTCAGCTTCCGGTGCAACGCGCACCCAAAGGGCATCGCTCGGGAGGGCAAATGCCGATCCGCGACCGGTGCCCTCGCTGCAACTATTGCGATCCCGCCCGGGCCTGTGCAGCGCCGGCCGGCGGACGTCGATTTCCGATTCGTCTATTGCGAATTTTTCATGTAACAATTGGATTAAGAGACGGAAAACAGGAGGCAGCCATGCGCGCTGGTGTGTCGGCCGCGATTGTCGCGGCCTCCGTCCTGACCGGCAGCACGGCCTGGTCGGCATGCCTGCCGCACCAATCGAACAATTGCGTCGATCTCGGTATTGTTCCCCAGATTTCACAGCAGATCGTCGCCGGCGAGGGCACGCCGGCGCCGTCGAAACCTGCGCCCGAGGCTGACCCGGCGCCGGCTTATACCGGCCCGACGCTCGGCCCGACGACCGGAGCGGGGTCGGCGATCCGCCGAGCGCCGACGGTCGGCTACCGCTGGTCGCTCGATTAGACCTGCGCGGCGCGGCGGCGCGGGGTTTGCCGCCGCCGCCCGAACGCGGCCCGACGTAAGCCGGGGAGGGCGGGACCAGCCGCCCCTGGCTTTTGCAGCTCCATCGCGTCCGCGAGCCGGCCCGTGCCCCGCGCCACCGCGAAAGACCGGCCGGTTGGCGTGCTATTGCGCCGCGGCTTCGGTGGGCTTTTGCGGTGCGGCCCGATCGCGGCGGTAAAAGGCGCGCTGCTTGTCGCGCCACGCGGCGCGCTCGGCCTGATCGATCGTGCCGTCGTGATTGGCGTCGATGCGGTCGAAGCGCTCGCGGAAGCGGCGGTCGCGGTCGGCCGCGGGCAGGCCGGCGAGCCAGTCGTAATAGGCCTTGACCTGATCGAGCCGGGCCTTTTGCTCCGCCGGGAGATCGGCCGCGGCGAGCTGGAGCGCGAGTTCGTTTTGGCGCCGCTCGATGAAATTGAGCCGCCAATCGCGGTATTGCTCGAAGGTGATCGGGTTGTCGGCGCCGGCGGTTGCCGCCGCGGGGGCGGTCGGCTGGGCAGCTTCGCCCGGCAGCCACAGGGTTGCGGCGATCGCCGCGGAAGCGGCGAGAAGGGTCCATCGCATCGGATTTCCTCCCGGTTCGGGTTGAGAACAAACCAAGAATATTAAATATGTCGAGTTGAGTCAACGAAATACGTTCACGTTTCGATCTCATACGGGCGATGTCGGGCCGCTTGCCTCCGCGGCGGCGGAATGGCACAAGCGGCCTGGGGGAAGCGGGGGAAGCAGGCATGCCGGATTTCGCCTTCGAGCGCTGCGCGGCGGGGATCGTCTGCGGCATCGACGAGGCCGGGCGGGGACCGCTCGCCGGCCCGGTCGTGGCCGCCGCGGTCATCATCGATCGGCGGCGCTTCCGCGGCGAATTGCGCCGCGTGCTCGATGATTCGAAGGTGTTGAGCCGCGAGCTGCGCGAGAGCTGCTGTCGCGGCTTATTTGCCGGTGCCCGGATCGGCGCGGTCAGGATCGGCATCGGGGCGGCGAGCCGATGCGAGATCGACCGGATCAACATCCTGCGCGCGAGCCTCGCCGCGATGGCGCGGGCGGTCGCCGCGCTTGGCCTGCGGCCCGACATCGCCCTGGTCGACGGCAATGTCGCGCCGCAATTGCCGTGCCCGGTGAAGACCATCGTCAAGGGCGATGCGCTCAGCTTCTCGATCGCCGCGGCCTCGGTCGTCGCCAAGGTGACGCGCGACCGAATCATGCACCAGTTGGCCTCGCGCTATCCCGGCTACGGCTGGGAGACCAATGTCGGCTATGCCACAGCCGAGCATGGCGAGGCGATCCGGCGGCTCGGCGTCACCCCGCATCACCGTCGCTCGTTCGAGCCGGTTCGCCTGGCGCTTTCGGGTCCCTCCGATTTCTTTGCCTTGCTCGGAGCCGGCGCATTTGCCGAAGCGGGCGAATAGGCGCAGCCGCGGAAATTGCCCGGGGAATTGACCGAGCCGGCGGCAGCGCTCACAATTCGCGCCATGGTTGAGACGACAGCGCTCTCCTGCGATCAAGTCATCGAAGGCGATTGCCTCGAAGCGATGGCGCGGCTGCCGGAGGGCTCGGTCGATCTCGTCTTCGCCGACCCGCCCTATAATCTGCAGCTCAGCGGCGAATTGCACCGTCCCGACAACAGCCGGGTCGACGGGGTCGCGGAGGATTGGGACAAATTTACCGGCTTTGCCGAATACGACCGCTTCACCCGCGCTTGGCTGGCGGCCGCGCGCCGGGTGCTGAAGCCCGCGGGCGCGCTCTGGGTGATCGGCACCTATCACAACGTCTTCCGGATCGGCGCCGCGGTCCAGGATCTCGGTTTCTGGATCCTCAACGACGTGATCTGGCGCAAATCAAACCCGATGCCGAATTTCCGCGGCCGGCGCTTTACCAATGCGCACGAGACGCTGTTGTGGTGCGCCCACTCGAAGGAGGCGCGCTATACCTTCAACTATGAGGCGATGAAGGCGCTCAACGACGAATTGCAGATGCGCAGTGACTGGCTGATCCCCTTATGCGGCGGGCCCGAACGGCTGCGCGACGGGGAGGGCAGGAAGGCGCACCCGACACAGAAGCCCGAGGCGCTGCTGCACCGCGTGCTGCTCGCCTCGACCCGGCCGGGCGAGATTGTGCTCGACCCGTTTTTCGGCACCGGCACCACCGGCGCCGTCGCCAAGCGGCTGGGGCGCCGCTTTATCGGCATCGAGCGCGACCCCGCCTATGTCGCGATCGCGCGGCGCCGCATCGCCGCGGTCCGGCCGGCGCCGCCCGAGCTCGTCGCCTTGGAATCCCGGCGCGAGGCGCCGCGGGTCCCGTTCGGCAGCCTCGTCGAGCGCGGCCTCATTGAGCCGGGCGAGGTGTTGTCCGATCAGTCGCGCCGGTGGCAGGCGCGGGTGCGCGCCGACGGCAGCCTGATCTCCGGCGAGCATCGCGGCTCGATCCACTCCCTGGCCGCCGAGCTGCAAGGGGCACCGGCCTGGAACGGCTGGGCCTTCTGGCATGTCGAGCGCAAGGGCGAGCTGGTGCTGATCGACCGGCTGCGCCAACAGGTCCGCGGCGAGATCGGGTGACGCCGACGCCGGGCTTATCGGGAGGCGCAATGCCCTACGACCGCGACAATGTGTTCGCCCGCATCCTGCGTGGCGAATTGCCCTGCACCAAGGTCTACGAGGATGAGCACGTCCTCGCCTTTCGCGACATCAACCCGCAGGCGCCGACGCATGTCATCGTGATCCCGAAAGGCGAATACATCTCGGTCGATGATTTCTCCGAAAAAGCCTCAGAGGCCGAGCTGGCCGCTTTGGTCAGGGCGATCGGCCGGATCGCGCACCAGGAAGGCGTCGCCGCGAGCGGCTACCGCATCCTCGCCAATCATGGCGTGGCGGCGCATCAGGACGTGCCGCATTTCCATCTGCACCTGTTCGGCGGCCGCGACCTCGGCCCGATGCTGCGCCGGCCGCGCTCTGTCGGGTAGGGCGCGCCGGCGCCAAACCGGCATCTCTTCCCGCCCCGCGCCTCAGCCGTTAAGATCGCTTCGGCACAACACGCCGCCAGCCCTATGGGAGAAGTTTTCATGGCCGTCTCTTTGTATTCCGCCTTCGTGCCGGTATGCCTGCAGCTGCTCGGTGGCATGAAGACCGTGCTGAAAAAGGCCGAGGAGCACACCACCGCGCAGAATTGGGACACCGCTACGGTGCTCAATTGGCGCTTCTATCCCGATATGTTCACGATGGAACGCCAGGTGCGGCAGGTGTGCAACCATGCGCTCGGCGCCGGACGCGTCGCCGGGGTCGATCTGCCGAAGCTGCCCGACCAGGACAACAGCTTTGCCGAGATGCAATCGCGCATCGACAAGACCGTCGACTTCCTGAAAGGGCTGCGTCCCAACCAGCTTGACGGCAAGGACGACAGCGACGTCACGGTCACCATCGGCGGCCAGCCGCGCACGATGAAGGCGCAGAACTACCTCTTGCACTTCGCGATGCTGCAGGTCGGTTTCCACTCGACGACCGGTTACGACATTCTGCGCAGCATGGGCATCACCATCGGCAAGCGCGACTACCTCGGCCCGATGCCGTCGTAATTGAATTTGCGGTCCCCGCGAAGGCGGGGACCCATTCTTCCCAGCGTGGAGCTAGGCAGAACCCTGGGTCCCTGCCTGCGCAGGGACCCAATTCAATGAGCGGGGCTGGCAGTCCGCTGGTTCTCCGGTCATGCCTGGACTTGCTCCGGACACACCCGAGGATGGCGTTTTTTTATCGCGTAAGAAGCCCCAGATACCGGCCATGAGCGTCGTCGTCCGCTTTGCTCCCTCGCCGACCGGCTTCCTCCATATCGGCGGCGCCCGCACCGCGCTGTTCAACTGGCTGTTCGCGCGCCACCACCAGCTGCATGGCGATGGCGGGATCTTCCGGCTGCGCATCGAGGACACCGACCGACAGCGCTCGACCCCGGAGGCGGTCGCCGCGATCATCGACGGGCTCCGATGGCTGGGCCTCGCCTGGGACGGCGAGATCGTGCACCAGTTCGACCGCGCCGCGCGGCATGCCGAGATGGCGCGCCAGCTCCTCGCCGCCGGCCGCGCCTATTACTGCTATTGCACGCCGGCCGAACTCGAGGCGATGCGCGAGCAGGCGCGCGCCGAGAAGCGCTCGGTGCGCATCGACAGTCCGTGGCGCGACCGCGATCCCACGGAGGCGCCGCCCGGGGTCGCATCCGGTCGATCCGCTTCAAGGCGCCGCAACAGGGCGCGACGACGATCGATGATCTGGTGCAGGGCGAGGTCAGCGTCGACAACCAGGAACTCGACGATCTGATCATCCTGCGCTCTGACGGCACCCCGACCTACAATCTGTCGGTCGTCGTCGACGATCACGACATGGGCGTGACCCATGTCATCCGCGGCGGCGAGCATTTCCGCAACGCGTTCCGCCAGACGCAGATCTACCGCGCGCTCGACTGGCCGGTGCCCGAATTTGCCCACGTCCCGCTGATCCACGGGTCGGACGGCAGCAAATTGTCGAAGCGCCACGGGGCGCTCGGGATCGAGGCCTATCGCGAGATGGGCTACCTGCCCGAGGCGCTGCGCAACTATCTGCTGCGGCTCGGCTGGAGCCACGGCGACGACGAGATCATCACGACCGACCAGGCGATCCTGTGGTTCGATCTTGGCGGCATCGGGCGCGCCCCGGCGCAATTCGATTTCGCCAAGCTCGACAGCATCAACGCGCACTATATCCGCGAGGCGGACGATGCGCGCCTCGTCGGGCTGGTTGCCGAACGGCTGGAGGCCGAATTCGCACGACCGTTGTCCGCGACCGAGCGTGAACGGCTGCTGAAGGCGATGCCGGGCCTCAAGCCGCGCGCCAAGACCCTCGTCGAGCTGGCCGAAAAGGCTCGCTTTTATGTCTCGCCGCGGCCGATTCGCCGATGCGACGAATGCGCGAAGAGTGCTGACTCCGTTTGGCTAAGCGCGCTATTTGCCGACGTTGGTCGGATGTACTCGAACGAGCAGATTGGTCGCAGACCGCAGTGTCCGCCGCACTCGAGCGAGTTGCGCAAAATCCACGCCGGTGCAGCGCGGCGTCTATGCAGCTCGGCGCTGTTGCTCAGCCGTTGCGCGCCGCGCTGACCGGTCAGCGTCGCCTCCCCCGGCATCTTCAGATCGCCATGGAGGTGCTTGGCCGCGAAGAGGTCTCTGGGACGCATCGCGGATGCTGCATTGAAGTAGCAGACTGAGCTTTCCTGATCTCGCACCTGCGATATTGCATTGCAAAATCCGAACGACGTTTGATAATTGGCCCCCAGCGGCTATTCTCCGCGACAGATCGGCCAACCGCCTGCGGGCGTCACATCGAGGTGATCCATGGACGGCAACAACGCAAATGTCGGCACGGTAAGCGGATCGATGACGTTGACCGACAACGCCACCGGCAAGTCGGTCGAACTGCCGGTGCTGGAGGGCTCGATCGGGCCCAAGGTCATCGACGTGCGCAAGCTCTACGCGCAGACCGGATACTTCACCTACGATCCGGGCTTCATGGCGACGGCAGCCTGCCGCTCCAGCATCACCTATATCGACGGCGACGAGGGCGTCCTGCTCTATCGCGGCTATCCGATCGAGGAGCTGGCGGCCAAGAGCGACTTCATGGAGGTCTCCTACCTCCTGCTCTTCGGCGAGTTGCCGACCGCCGAGCAACGGGAACAGTTCGTCTACGACATCACCCATCACACGATGGTGCACGAGCAGATCAGCAGCTTTTTCCACGGGTTCCGCCGCGACGCGCACCCGATGGCGATCATGTGCGGCGTGGTCGGCGCGCTGTCGGCGTTTTATCACGACTTCGACCGACATCCATGACCCCTACCAGCGGATGGTCGCGTCCTACCGCCTGGTTGCCAAGATGCCGACGATCGCCGCCATGGCGTTCAAGTATTCGCATGGGCCAGCCCTTCATGTATCCGCAGAACTCGCTGGGCTATGCCGAGAATTTCCTCCACATGTGCCTTTGCCGTGCCCTGCGAGGAGATGAAGGTCAGCCCGACCCTGGCGCGGGCGATGGACCGCATCTTCATCCTGCACGCCGATCACGAGCAGAATGCGTCGACCGCGACGGTGCGCAACGCCGGGTCGATCGGGCGCCAACCCGTTCGCCTGTATCGCCGCCGGCATCGCGTCCTTGTGGGGTCCGGCGCATGGCGGCGCCAACGAGGCGGTCTTGAAGATGCTGGCGAAGATCGGCGACAAGTCGAAGATCCCGGAATTCATCAAGCACGTCAAAAACAAGAACGAACACGAGATCCAGTTCGGCTTCGGCCATCGCGTCTACAAGAACTACGATCCCCGCGCCCGCGTCCTGCGCGACAGCTGCCACGAAGTGCTCGACGAGCTCGGCATCAAGGACGAGCCGCTGCTCGACCTGGCGATGGAGCTGGAAAAGATCTCGCTCAACGACGATTATTTCATCAGCCGCAAGCTGTACCCGAACGTCGATTTCTATTCGGGCATCATCCTCAAGGCGATGGGCTTCCCGACCTCGATGTTCACCGTGCTGTTCGCGATCGCGCGCACGGTCGGCTGGGTCGCGCAGTGGACCGAGATGATCGAGGACCCCGACATGAAGATCGGCCGGCCGCGCCAGCTCTTCACCGGCTCGCCGCCGCGCCACTACATCCCGGTCGCCGAGCGGCACTGAGCCGGCAGCGCCGGCCGGCCATGATCCCCGGAGAGCTGTTTCCGGCCGCCGGCGATATCGAGCTGAACGCCGGCCGCGCGACGGTCACCCTGACCGTCGCCAATACCGGCGACCGCCCGATCCAGGTCGGCTCGCACTATCATTTCTACGAGACGAACGGCGCCTTGCAGTTCGACCGCGAGCAGGCGCGCGGCTTCCGCCTCGACATCCCGGCCGGCACCGCGACCCGGTTCGAGCCGGGCCAGACCCGCGAAGTGAGGCTGGTGGCCTATGCCGGCGCGCGCCGTGTCGTCGGCTTCACCGGCCGGATCAACGGCGCGCTGGATTAGGCGATGGCGACACGCATCTCCCGCGGCGCCTATGCCGCGATGTTCGGGCCGACGACCGGCGACCGGCTGCGCCTCGCCGATACCGAGCTTGTGATCGAGATCGAAAGGGACCGCACGGTCTATGGCGAGGAGGTCAAGTTCGGCGGCGGCAAGGTGATCCGCGACGGCATGGGGCAAGTCGCAGCGCGCCCGCGCCGAGGGCGCCGTCGATACGGTCATCACCAACGCGGTCATCCTCGACCACTCCGGCATCGTCAAGGCCGACATCGCGATCCGCGGCGGCCGCATCTGCGGCATCGGCAAGGCCGGCAACCCCGACATCCAGCCGGGGGTCGACATCGTGATCGGCCCGGGCACCGAGATCATCGCCGGCGAAGGCAAGATCGTCACGGCCGGCGGCATCGACAGTCACATCCATTTCATCTGCCCGCAACTCTGCGAGGAGGCGCTCTACAGCGGCGTCACGACGATGCTCGGCGGCGGCACCGGGCCGGCCGCGGGGACCGCCGCGACGACCTGCACGCCGGGCCCGTGGCACCTCGCCCGCCTGATGCAGGCGGCCGAGGGCATCCCGGTCAATCTCGGGTTCTTCGGCAAGGGCAACGCCTCCGAGCCGAAGGCGCTCGTCGAGATGGTCGAGGCCGGCGCCTGCGGCCTCAAACTGCACGAGGATTGGGGAACGACGCCGGCGGCGATCGATTGCTGCCTCGGCGTTGCCGAACAGCTCGACATCGCCGTCGCGATCCACAGCGACACGCTCAACGAATCCGGCTTTGTCGAGGACACGATCGCCGCGTTCAAGGGCCGCAACATCCACGCCTTCCATACCGAAGGCGCCGGCGGCGGGCACGCGCCCGACATCATCAAGCTGTGCGGCCTGCCGAACGTGCTGCCGTCCTCGACCAACCCGACCCGGCCCTACACGGTCAACACCATCGACGAGCATCTCGACATGCTGATGGTGTGCCACCACCTCGACCCGCGCATCCCCGAGGATGTCGCCTTCGCCGAATGCCGCATCCGGCGCGAGACGATCGCCGCCGAGGACATCCTGCACGATCTCGGCGCCTTCAGCATGATGTCGTCGGACAGCCAGGCGATGGGGCGGGTCGGCGAGGTCATCATCCGCACCTGGCAGACCGCCGACAAGATGAAGCGCCAGCGCGGCAAGCTGCCCGAGGACAGCGAGCGCAACGACAATTTCCGGGTCAAGCGCTACATCGCCAAATACACGATCAACCCGGCGCTGACGCATGGCCTCGCCGAGCACATCGGCTCGGTCGCGGTCGGCAAGCTCGCCGATCTGGTGCTGTGGTCGCCGGCGTTCTTCGGGGTCAAGCCCGATCTGGTGCTGCGCGGCGGGATGATCGCCGCGGCCCTGATGGGCGACCCCAACGCCTCGATCCCGACGCCGCAGCCGGTGCATTACCGGCCGATGTTCGGCGCCTTCGGCCGGGCGTTGCCGGCGTCGGCGGTGACCTTTCTGCCGGCGGTCGCGATCGCCGCCGGGGTGCCGGAGCGGCTCGGCCTCGAGCGGATGATCCTGCCGGCGCGCGGCATCCGCGGGGTCGACAAGAGCCGCATGGTGCACAACGCCGCGACGCCCCGGATCGAGGTCGACCCCGAGACCTACGAGGTGCGCGCCGACGGGGTGCATCTGACCTGCGAGCCGGCGACGGTATTGCCGCTGGCGCAGCGCTATTTCCTGTACTGAAAGACGAATGCGGCGGGCGATCAGCGTTCACACGCGCGGCCATTGGCCCGACGAAGCCGCGATCGACACGGTGACGCTGCCGTTTCTCGACCGCCACCGCCGCCGCATCCGGCTCGTCGCCGATTCCGGCGCGCCGTTTCTGCTCGATCTGGCGCGCGCCCAGCATCTCGCCGAGGGCGACGGGCTCGAACTCGACAACGGCGGCTATATCCGGGTGCGCTCCGCCGCCGAGCCGGTCATCGAGATCGCCGCCGACGGCCCGCAGGATCTGTTGCGCATCGCCTGGCATCTCGGCAACCGGCACCTGCCGCTGCAAGCGCTGGAGGGGCGGCTGCGCATCCGCGACGATCATGTCATCGCCGCGATGGTCGAGGGGCTGGGCGGCCATATCACCCGGCTCGACGCGCCGTTCGACCCGGAGATCGGCGCCTATGCCGGGGCCGCGCATGGCCATGACCACGACGGCTGAGCTGCGCGCCGGCCCTGCCCTCTACCGGCTCCTGGCATGGCTGTCGCCGAGCTTCCCGATCGGCGCCTTCAGCTATTCGCACGGGCTCGAAGCCGCCGTCGCCGACGGCGCGGTTGCATGACCGGACGAGCCTCGAAGGCTGGATCGCGGCGGTCGTGAGCGAAGGCAGCGGCAGGATCGACGCCGACATCCTGTGCGAAGCCTATCGCGCGGCCGCGGCCGGCGATCTGCGAGCGCTCGATGCCGCCAACCAGCGCGGCCTCGCCTTCCGCGCGACCGCCGAATTGGCGCTCGAAGCCGCGCAGCAGGGCGGGGCCTTTCTCGCTACGTGCCGCGCCGCCTGGCCCGAACCGTTTATCGAAGACTGGTCCGCCGACGCGGTCTGCCACTCCGCCGCCTTCGGCGCGGTCGCGGCGCGTGCCGGGATCGCGCTGGATGACGCGCTGCTCGGCTATCTGCACGCCTTCGCGGCCAATCTGGTGTCGGCCGGGCTGCGCCTCGGCATCATCGGCCAGACCGACGGCCAGCGCATCCTCGCCGCGCTGGAGCCGGTCGTCGGCGGCGCGGCGTCCGCGGCGTTGACCCGCGATATGGCCGATTTCGGCGCGGCGACCTTCGCCGTCGACCTCGCCTCGATGGCGCATGAGACGCCAATATTCGAGGCTCTTCCGCTCATGACCCACAAAGAACCGCTGCGCATCGGCATCGGCGGCCCGGTCGGCTCGGGCAAGACCGCGCTGATGGACCGGCTGTGCAAGGCGATGCGCGGCCGCTTCGAGCTGGTCGCCATCACCAACGACATCTATACCCGCGAGGACGCCGAGTTCCTGACCCGGAGCGGCGCGCTGCCGGCGGAGCGGATCCGCGGCGTCGAGACCGGCGGCTGCCCGCATACCGCGATCCGCGAGGACGCCTCGATCAATCTCGCTGCAATCGCCGAGATGGTGCGGCTGTTTCCCACGGTCGACATCGTGCTGATCGAATCGGGCGGCGACAATCTGGCGGCGACCTTCTCGCCCGAGCTGGCCGATCTGACGATCTACGTCATCGATGTCGCCGCCGGCGACAAGATCCCGCGAAAGGGCGGGCCGGGGATCACCCGCTCCGACCTCCTGGTCATCAACAAGATCGATCTGGCGCCCTTAGTCGGGGCGAGCCTTGCGGTGATGGAGCGCGACGCGCGCCAGATGCGCGGCGCGCGGCCCTTTGTCTTCACCAACCTCAAATCGGGCGAAGGCCTCGACCGGGTCGTCGATTTCGTCATCGAGCAAGGCGGGCTCTGAGGCAGCGGCCCTTATCAAGCGCAAACCCTGCCCGCATCTGCGCTACAGACCGAACGTCACCCGCGGCGAATTGGCCAGCGACAAGCGCCGGTAGCGGGCCAGCGCCCATAACGGGAAGAACGCGCGATAGCCGTGATAGCGCAGGTAGAACACGCGCGGGAAACCGACCGCGGTATACCACGGCTCGTCCCAATTGCCGTCGCTGTCCTGGCTCGCGATCAGATAGGCGATGCCGCGCGCCACCGCCGGATGATCGACCTCGCCGGCCGCCATCAGCCGAGCAACGCCCATGCGGTCTGCGATGCCGTGCTGTACGGCGCCTCGCCGCGCGGCGCCGTCCGGCCAATAGCTCTCGCCCGCTTCGCCCCAGCCGCCATCGGCGCGCTGTTGCGCGATCAGCCAGGCGACCGCGCGGCGCACCTCCGGCGCCTGCCGGGTCGACGCCGGCGGCGTTCAGCCCGGCCAGCACCGACCAGGTGCCATAGATGTAGTTGGTGCCCCAGCGCCCGAACCAGCTGCCATCCGCTTCCTGCTCGCGCCGCAGATAGGCGAGCGCCGTCGCCAGGGCCGGATGATCGGGCGACATGCCGCGCTGGGCGAGAAAGCCGACGCAGCGCGCGCTGACATCGGCGCTCGGCGGGTCGAGCAGCGCGCCGTGATCGGCGAACGGGATGTGATTGAGATAGAAATGCACGTTGTCGGCGTCGAACGAGCCCCACCCGCCGTTGCGGCTCTGCATGCCGAGGACCCATTCCTCGGCGCGGTCGATCGCCTGGCGGTAGCGGGTCCCGTCGAAGCGGTCGAGCGCCAGGGCAACCGCGGCGGTGTCGTCGAGATCGGGGTAATGCGGGTTGGCGTACTGGAACGCCCAGCCGCCCGGCCGCAGCCCGGGACGGGTCGCGGCCCAGTCGCCGACCGTGTCGAGCACCTGCTTGTCGGCGAGCCAGTCGATCGCGCGGCGGATCGTCGGCGTAAGCCGCGCGTCGCCGACCTCCATCAGCGCGTGGCAGGCGAGCGCGCTGTCCCACACCGGCGAGAGGCAGGGCTGGCAGTAGCCGTGCTCGCCGTCGAAGACGAGCAGCTTGCGGATCGCTCCGGCGGCGGTGGCGCGATCGGGATGATCCGGCGGATATCCCAGGCAATCGAACATCATCAGCGCGTTCGCCATCGCCGGGAAGATGCCGCCGAGCCCGTCCTCGCCGTTGAGCCGCTCGGTGACGAAGGCGACCGCCTCGTTCGATGGCGCGCCGCCGCGGGTCCGCCGGGAACATCGGCTCGGCCAGCCGCAGCAGCCGGTCGAGCAGGGCAAAGGCGTGACCGACCGGCGAGGCGGTCGGCGGCGCGATCCAGTTGCGCACCGTCTCCGGCGGCTCGACAAACAGCTCCGCGATGGTCACCCCGCGCGGGTTGCGCGCCGTCGGCCGCAGCGCCATCAGCACCAGGAGCGGCACCAGCACCGTGCGCGACCAGTACGAGATCTTGTCGATGTGAAACGGAAACCAGCTGGGCAGCAGCATGATCTCGACCGGCATCACCGGCACCGCGCGCCACGGCACCTCGCCGAACAGGGCGAGGGTGATCCGGGTGAACACATTGCAGCGCCGCGCGCCGCCGCGCGCCAGGATCGCCGCGCGGGCGCGCGCCATATGCGGCGCATCGATCGGGTCGCCGGCCGCCTTCAGCGCGAAATACGCCTTGACCGAGGCGCTCAGGTCGAAATCGCCGCCGAAGAACAGCGGCCACCCGCCATCCCCGCCTTGGGTGGCGCGCAGATAGCGTGCGATGCGCTGTTCGAGCTCGGGGTCGATCGTGCCGAGATAGTGCTGCAGCAGGATGTATTCGGCCGGGATCGTGGCGTCGGCTTCGAGGTCGAACACCCAGTGGCCGTCCTCGTGCTGCAGCGACAGCAGCGATTCGACCGATCGCGCGATCGCGGCATCGAGGCCCGCCGGGCGCATCGCCTCGCCGAGCATCGGCGCGTTCGTCTGCTGTGCTGTCATTCCGCTCATCATGGCAGCGCGCGCTGGCAATCCTCGATCGGTGTCGGGGTCGGTGTCGTCGGCGCCGGGCCGGTATTCGTCGCCGGCGCCCGATCGCGGCGCTGGCGCACGCGCGCCGCCGCCGCGAAGCCGGAGCGAATAGCGCCTTCGATCGTGGCAGGCAAGCCAGTATCGACATAATCGCCTGCCAGGTGAAGGTTGGTCCACGCCGTCGCGGCCGCGGGCCGCCGCGCCTGCTGGGCCGGCGTCGCGCGAAATGTCGCACGGCGCTCCTTGACGATTCGGGCCGGCGGCGTCGGTGCGGCCGGGAGAGCGAAGGCGAGCCTCAGGTCGCGCCACAGCAGATCGCGCAGCTCGTCGGCGGGGCGGTCGACGATCCGGTCGGCCGCGCTGACCGTCACCGACACGACCTCGCGCTTGCTGAAAACCCACTCGGCGGTACCGCCGATGATGCCCGGCGAACAGCGGCGCACCCGGCGGCAAGGTGCAGCGGAAATGGGCATTGACGATCGGCGCGTAATCGTCCGGCACGATGAGGCCGGGAACGATGCGCGCCGCGATCGCGGCCGGAACGGCAAGGATCACGCTGTCCTCCGGCCGCAGCGCGAGCGCGCTTTCATCGAACAAAAGCTCGCTGACGCGGCCGTCCGCGAAGCCGAGCGCCCGGAGCCGGCTGCCGAAGCGGATCTCGGCGCCGCGGCGGGACAGCAACGACAGAGCCGGATCGACGAGGCTCTCCGACAGCCCCTCGCGCGCCAGCATCGGCCGACAGGCCGCCGCGCCGCGCCCGATCGTCTCGGCCAGCACGCGCCAGAACAAGCGGGCCGACCCGTCCGCCGCCCCGGTATTCAGCGCCGCCACCGCGAGCGGCTGCCACAAGCGCCGGAACAGCACGCTATCGGGACGCAGCACCGCCGCGACCGTGTCCCCGGGCGCGGCCCGCCGCAGCCGCAGCGCCTCGAGATAATCGCGCGCCCGGGTCCCCGGGACCCGCCGCGCCGCGCGCAACACCCACCACGGCACCGCGCCCGTTCCGGGCCGCAACGCCCAATGCTCGCCGGTCTCGATATCGACGAACGGGATCGCCGCCTCGGCGGGCCGCTCGAAGGTGTCGAGCGCGCCGATGCGCTCGATATAGGCGGACGCCGCCGTGTTGCCGGAGAGCAGCAGGTGATTGCCGTTGTCGATGCGAACGCCCAGTTCGGCATCGAGAAAGGAGCGGCAGCGTCCGCCGGCCTGCGGCCCCGATTCGTAGAGGGTGACGGCATGCCCCTGTCGGCCAGCGCGACGCGCGGCGGCCAGACCGGCGAGCCCGGCCCCGACGACATGCACCCGTCCCGGCGGCGAGCGGCGCCGATCATAGCAGCCCGTGGCGCAGCACCAGCCACAGCTTTTGCCCCTTCGACAGGCTGATGCGCCGCGCCGGATCGCGCCATCCCGAGCGCAACAGCGCATCGAGCATCGCGCGGTAGAACGCGCCCATGACCGCAGCCGGCCGCATCGCGCGGCGCGAGCAGCCGGCCATCGCCCGATCGGCCTCGGCGAAATGCCGCTCGGCGATGGCGGCGAGGTCGCGGCAGGCGGCCGGCAGCGCCGGATGCCGCAGCACCTCGGTCGGCTCGGCGCCGCGGATGCCGTGCCGATCGAGGATCTCGCGCGGCAGATAGAGCCGGCCGCGCTGCGCATCCTCGTCGAGATCGCGCAGGATGTTGGTCAGCTGCAAGGCGCGGCCGAGGGCGTCGGCGACGGCATGCGCCGCGGCGCTCGGATCGCCAAAGACATGCACCGACAAATGGCCGACCGCGCTCGCGACGCGGGCGCAATAGAGGTCGAGCGTCGCCAGATCGGGGGCGCGAATGTCTTGCGCCGCGTCCATCTCCATGCCGTCGATAACGGTGTGGAAGTCCTCGCGGCGCAGCCGCATAGCGCGGCACAGGGTCGCGCAGCGCGCAGGCCACGAGCCGGCGCGGGCGTCCCGCATAGAGCGCATCGATTTCCGCGTGCCAGGCGGCGAGCGCTGCCTTCTTGTGCTCGGGCGCGGCTGGTGTCGTCGGCGATGTCGTCGACCTCGCGGCAGAAGGCATAGACCGCGTACATCCCGTTGCGGCGGTCGTTCGGCAAAAGCCGCATCGCCCAATAGAACGAGGTGCCCGCCGCCTCGACCCTCTGGCGAATGCTCTCGCGCAGCGCGGCATCGTCGGGGACGGCCCCGACGCCGTCGGAGACCGATCTCGGTCATCGCCGGCGGCGGGCGAGGATGCCGGTGAGGAAGGCCGCCGCGAAATCGCTCTTGGCGAGCGCGACGCGGCCTGCCAGCGGGTCGCCGCGGCGCAGGCGGCGCGCGAGGCGCGCGGCGAGCGCGACGATGACCGCCGATTCCCAGCGCAGCCCGCGGGCGGCGACCCGCGGCGGCAGGCCGCGCGCGGTCGCGATCAGCGCGTCGGTGCGGTCGAGCATCGGTGTCCAGCACCCGCCGCAATCCCGGGCTCGCCGCCGGCGCCGCCAGCATTTCGACCCGGCAGCCGGCCGCGTCGAGATCGGCGAGCGGCAGGTAGACCCGGTCGAGGGCGCGGTAATCGGCGGCGCAATCCTGCAGATGGTTGAGCACCTGCAAGGCCGAGCACAGCGCGTCGGAGGCCGGCCAGGTGTCGCGGCTTTCGCCGTGCAGATCGAAGCAGCTGGCGCCCGACCGGCGCCGCCGAATAGCGGCAATACTCCATCAGATCGTCCCAGTCGCGGTAGCGCAGCTTGACCGCGTCCTGACGAAACGCCCGCAGCACGTCATGGCAATGCTGCGCCGTGAGCGCCGGTGGCGGCGAGGCTCTCGCGCATCGCCGAGGCGGCCGGCGAATTGCCGCCGGCCGCGTCCCCGGCAACCCCATCCAGGATCGCCGCCATGCGGTCGAGCCGGCGCAGCTTGTCCGCGGCGGCCAGCGTCGGGCTGTCGGCGATATCGTCGGCGTTGCGGGCAAACCGGTAGAAGGCATGGACATGGACGCGCAGGTCGCGGCGGATCAGCCACGAGCCGACCGGAAAATTCTCGTCGCCGCGCCCCTTGCCCGAGGGCGTCTCGACGCTGCGGTCCCGGGGCGGTATCGGGCGGCGTGCCGGCCTCGAGCGCGGTCATCCGAGATAACCGTTGGCCGTGAACCAGGCGACCGCATCGGCGATCGCCTGGCGCGCCGGCCGCGGCGCATAACCCAGCTCGGCAACGGCGCGCGACGTGGCTGAAAAACATCTTCTTCTTCGACATCCGCACCCCGTCCACCGTGGCGAACGGCTCGCGCCCGGTGACGCGCGCGATGGCCTCGGCGCCGGCTGCGATCGGCAACAGCGCCGCGTAAGGGATCTTGAACGGCGGGCGGGCGCCGCCCGGTGAGGCGGGCGACCTCGGCGAGGATTTCCGCCAGGCTCAGATTCTCGCCGCCCAGAATATAGCGCCGGCCGATCTGCCCGGATTCGGCCGCGAGCAGATGGCCGAGCGCGACGTCGTCGACATGGGCGATATTGAGCCCGGTATCGACATAGCCCGGCATCCGGCCGCGCGCCGCCTCGACGATCAGCCTGCCGGTCGGCGTCGGCTTGATGTCGCCGGGACCGACCGGGGTCGATGGGTTGACGATCACCGCCGGCAAGCCGCGCTCGGCGACCAGCTCGCGCGACCGCGCCTTCGGCCTCGAATTTCGAGCGCTTGTAGGGGCCGATCATGTCCGCGGCGCAGCTCGCCGTGCTCCTCGTCGGCAACGCCGCCCGGCACGATCCCCAAGGTCGCGACGCTGCTGGTGTAGACGATGCGCTCGACCCCGGCGGCGAGCGCGCTCAGCATCAGCGTCGCGGGTGCCCGCGACATTGACGCGGAACATCGGTTCGGGGTCGGGCACCCACAGCCGGTAATCGGCCGCGACGTGAAACAGGTAGCGGCAGCCCGCGACCGCCGCGGCGAGCGAGTCCGGCGTCTTCGAGCGAGCCTTCGCGCGACCTCGACGGCGAGCCCCTCGAGATTGCGGCGGTCGCTGTTGGGGCGCGCCAGCACCCGCACCGGATGGCCGGCCTTGAGCAGCGCCCGCGCGACGGCCGAGCCGACAAACCCGGTGGCGCCGGTAACCAGGCACAAACCCGAGGGAAGCGACATCGGCTCAGACGGGCTCTCATGTCATTCAGCATCCGGGCCATTCTCGCAAAAGCTTGCCGCCGGCGCATCCCCTTGCGATATGGTAATACCGGACTGAGGACGATCCTGATGCTCGACAGCACGCTGGTGCGGGTCCACCAGCAGGCCGCAGGCGGAAAAGGGGGGCCAAAGATCAGGCTATGGGGCGTTCCCGAGGAGGATTGACCACCAAAATCCACACCCTCACCGACGCCCAGGGCCGCCCCTTGCGCTTCATTCTGACCGGCGGCCAGGCCCATGACAGCACGACAGCCGCCGATCTGCTTGCCGGCCGCACCACCACCGGCGTCATCGCCGATAAAGCCTACGACAGCGATGGCTTGCGCGAGTTGATCGCCGAGGCCGGGGCACAGGCCGTCATCCCTTCGATCAGCGCCCGCAAGATCGTCATCCCGCATGATCGCCTCGCCTATAAACTCCGCAACCGCATCGAGCGCTTCTTCAACAAGCTCAAACATTTCCGACACATCGCCACCCGCTACGACAGGCGCGCCGTCTACTTCCTGGCCGCCCTCCATCTCGCCAGCGCTATGATCTGGATGCGCTAAATGTCGATTCATCCTAGTCGTAGGTATTACCATGCCGAGGATAACGAGCAAGGGCCAGGTGACGATCCCCAAGCGCGTCCGCGATCACCTGGGCCTCAAACCCGGTTCGGAAGTCGAATTCGTTCTCGTCGGCGACGGCCAAATCGGCCTCAGGGTAAAGACGAAGCCCGCGAAGGGCCGGTTCGACGCTCTCGTTGGTACGCTGGATCTAGGCATGACGACGGACGAGTTCATGCGGTTGATCCGGGGCGATCCCGACGAATGATCCTCGTTGACACGAACGTAATCCTTGATGTGATCGACCGACGATCCCGATGTGGGCGGAGTGGTCCCGATTGCAGTTGAATGCGGCAGCATCGACCCAGAGTTTGGCGATCAACGATGTCGTTTATGCTGAGCTGTCCGCTGGCTACCGACATTATGCAGAAGTCGACGCATTCATAGCCGCTGCCGGTTTTGTGCTGATGCGCACGCCTCGCCTGGCGCTGTTCCTTGCGGGGAAAGCATTTCGAGCGCTACCGCCGTGCCGGCGGCCCGCGGACTGGCGTCCTGCCGGACTTCTTCATCGGTGCGCACGCGGTCGTCACCGACGCAGCCTTGACTCACCCGCGACCCGCGACGCTACCTTGCCTATTTCCCGGGGATCGAGCTGATCACGCCCAGCCTCAACTAAAACGCGGCGCACGAATCGCGGGTGATCACGCCGACCGATTGCTGATCGAAGCGCGCCTTGTAGGCGTCGATCACCGCGGATAGCCGCGGCGCGAGATCGGGGGTCGCGCTTGGCGGCGACCAGCAGGATCTTGGCGCGCTCGTGCGGTGATCTCGCGGGTTGCCGGATTTTGCCACTGGCCGTCGCCGTCGAAGACGGTAAAGCCGTCGGGGAAGTTCGGTGTGACGATTTCGGCGGCGAAGGCGCGCCATTCGGCCTCGGTCAGCGGCGCCCGCCCGCGGATGTTGCGGCCGAAGAACAGCTCGGCGACGAGCATCCGCTGCTCCGACGGCAACAGACAGGAATAGGGCGCCGGCGGCGGCGCTTCTGGCGTTGGCGCCGCGGCGCACGCGGCCAGCGCCGCAAGCAGCAAAGCAGAAAAGATTATCTCGGCACGAGATTGCTTCGCTGTGCTCGCAATGACAGCAAAGAGAGAGTGCGTCATTGCGAGGAGCGCAGCGACGAAGCAATCTCGATCAGCCCTCTTGCTACTCCGCCGCCTTCTGCGCCGCGGCCGGCTCGACCCGGGCGGCGCAGAACTTGTATTCCGGGATCTTGCCGAACGGGTCGAGCTGCGGGTTGGTCAGGACATTGGCGGCGGCCTCGGCATAGCAGAACGGGATGAACACCATGCCGGGCGCGACCGCGCTGTCGGCGCGCGCCTTCAATTCGATCGACGCCGCGCCGCGTCGTCACCCGGACCGGGTCGCCGGCGGCGATGCCGAGCCGGCGCAACTCGACCGGGCGCCAGGCTCGCCACCGCCTCGGGCTCGATCTCGTCGAGCACGGTGGCGCGCCGGGTCATCGCCCCGGTATGCCAATGCTCGAGCTGGCGGCCGGTCGTCAGCACCATCGGATAATCGGCATCGGGCTCCTCGGCCGGCGGGATGATCGCCGCCGGCACCAGCCGGCCGCGCCCGGACGCGGTCGGGAAGCCGTCGCCGAAGACGATGTCGTTGCCCGGCTGGTCTTCGGCGTCGCACGGATAGGTGACCGAGCTTTCGCGCTCGAGCCGCTCCCAGGTGATGTTGTCGAGCGACGGCATCGCCAGCTTCATCTCGGCGAAGACATCGCGCGGATGCGGTATAGGACCAGTCGAGCCCGATGCGCCGCGCGATCTCCTGGATGATCCACCAATCCTGCCGCGCGTTGCCGGGCAGCGGCAGCGCGGCGCGGCCCATCTGCACCTGCCGGTTGGTGTTGGTGACGGTGCCGTCCTTCTCCGGCCAGGCCGAGGCCGGCAGCACGACATCGGCGTATTTCGCGGTCTCGGTCAGGAAGATGTCCTGCACGACGAGATGTTCGAGCTCGGCCAGCGCCTCGCGCGCATGCTCGACATCGGGGTCCGACATCGCCGGGTTCTCGCCCATGATGTACATGCCCTTGATCTCGCCGCGATGCACCGCGTCCATGATCTCGACGACGGTCAGCCCGCGCTTGTCGTCGAGCGGGGTCTGCCACAGCGCCTCGAATTTCTGCGCGCACCTCCGGGTCCTCGACCGATTGGTAGTCGGGATAGAACATCGGGATCAGCGCCGGCATCCGAGGCGCCCTGCACGTTGTTCTGGCCGCGCAGCGGGTGCAGCCCGGTGCCCGGCCGGCCGACCTGGCCGGTGACCAGCGCCAGCGCGATCAGGCAGCGCGCGTTGTCGGTGCCGTGGACATGCTGCGAGATGCCCATGCCCCAGAAGATGATCGCCGCGTTCGGCGCGGGCGTAGGTGCGCGCGACCTCGCGCAGGGTCGCGGCGTCGACGCCGCAGATCTCGCGCCATCTTTTCCGGCGCTGTAGTCGCGGATATGCTCGCGCAGCGCCTCGAAATCCTCGGTGTGCGCCTGCACGTATTGCCGGTCGTAGAGGCCCTCCTCGATGATCGTGTGCAGCATCGCGTTGAGCATCGCGACATCGCGCCCGGGATTGAAGCGCAGCGTCGCGGTCGCATGCCGCATCAAGCCTGTGCCGCGCGGGTCCATCACGAAGAGCTTGGCGCCGCGCTTGGCCGCCTGCTTGAAAAAGGTCGCGGCGACCGGATGGTTCTCGGTCGGCCGCGCGCCGATGACGATGATGACGTCGGCATCGGTCGCCGCGGTGAACGGCGCGGTGACCGCGCCCGAGCCGATCCCCTCCATCAAGCGCCGCGACCGAGGAGGCGTGGCAGAGCCGCGTGCAGTGATCGACGTTGTTGCTGCCGAAGCCGGTGCGCACCAGCTTCTGGAACAGATAGGCCTCCTCGTTCGAGCCCTTGGCCGAGCCGAACCCGGCGAGCGCGCGCTTGCCGTCGCGGTCGCGGATTGCGTCGAGCCCGGCGGCGGCGCGGTCGAGCGCCTCTTCCCAGGTCGCCTTGCGGAAATGGGTGTAGGGGTTGGCCGGGTCGATCGCGACGTCGTCCTTCGCGACCCCGTCCTTGCGGATCAGCGGCTCGGTCAGCCGGTCGGGATGGTGCACGTAATCGAAGCCGAAGCGGCCCTTGACGCAGAGCCGGTTGTGGTTGGCCGGCCCGTCCTTGCCCTCGACCGCGACGATGCGGTCGTCCTTGATCTGGTAGATCAGCTGGCAGCCGACGCCGCAATAGGGGCAGACGCTCTCGACCTCGCGGTCGGGGGCGTTGGCATAGACGCCGTTGTCGTCGACGAGGCTCGCCGGCATCAAGGCGCCGGTCGGGCAGGCCTGGACGCATTCGCCGCAGGCGACGCAGGTCGAATTCCCCATCGGGTCGTCGAAATCGAACACGATCTTTTCGTGCCAGCCGCGCCCGGCCATGCCGATCACGTCGTTGACCTGGACCTCGCGGCAGGCGCGCACGCACAGATTGCACTGGATGCAGGCGTCGAGCTGCACCGCCATCGCCGGATGGCTGCGGTCGGGCGCCGGCGGCGCGCGCCGCGGGAAGCGGCTGTCCTCGACCTCGAGCGCGTCGGCCCATTGCCACAGCCGCGAATTCGGGTCGTGCGCCGCGGCGCGCTCCGGCTGGTCGCCGACCAGCAGCTCGAAGACGAGGCGGCGCGAGGCTTTCGCCCGCTCGCTCGCGCTGTGCACCTTCATCCCCGGCGCCGGCGGGCGGATGCACGAGGCGGCGAGCACCCGCTCGCCCTCGATCTCGACCATGCAGGCGCGGCAATTGCCGTCGGCGCGGTAGCCGGGCTTGGGCAGCCAGCACAGATGCGGGATCTCGGTGCCGAGCCGGTTCGCCACCTGCCAGATCGTCTCGCCCGGCTGGGCCTCGACCTCGGCGCCGTCGAGAGAAAAGCGGATCGGATCGCCATTACCACATCCTTTCCAAACCGCATTCCCGGCGAAAGCCGGGACCCATGGTTCAACCGCCTCGTTGTCGGCAGGATGGGTCCCTGCCTTCGCAGGGACCTCCCGGCCGTCGAGGGTGAAGCGGATCGGATCAGTCATGTCATCTCTCTAGGATCGTCCAGCGCAGGTCCCGGCGCAGGCCGGGACCCATGGTTCAACCGCCTCGTTGTCGGCAGGATGGGTCCCTGCCTTCGCAGGGACCTCCCGGCCGTCCAGGGAAAACCGGGTCTGATCGGTCATGCCGGACCTCCGTCAAACACGTTGCAGCCGTTGGATGAAATCGTTGACCTCCGGCTGCGTCCAGGTGTCGCCGTGGTGCCAGAAATCGAGCAGGTCGTCCTTATTCCGCGATACCCACGTCGATCACTTGCGGCGACAGTTGATGCAGCGGTGCGGGCCGGGAGGCTGTTGGCGACGACCGTCGGCGCGTCGGCAATCGACACCGAAAAGCTCGGCTGAGTGCGGCCGGGCCGCACGAAATATTTGACGCGCGGGCCATGCGCGCCCATCGCGGTCGAGATGAAGATCGTGCCGGGCACGCCGGTCTGCGCGCTCGTCAGGTTCGCCATTTCGACGAGATCCTCGCAAGCCAATTCCTCGACCAACGATAGGTCGGCGGGAAATTCCGCCCTATAGACGGTCGTGCCGGTCATTTCAAATCCTCGCGGAAATGCTTCAGCACCAGCTTGACCGGGTTCATCGCGGCCTGCCCCAGCCCGCAGATCGACGCATCGCCCATGACGCGCGCGAGATCGGCGAGCAGCGCCTCGTCCCAGCGCGGCTCCTGCATCAGCGCCACCGCCTTTTCGGTGCCGACCCGGCACGGCGTGCATTGGCCGCAGCTTTCGTCCTCGAAAAAGCGCAACAGGTTGAGCGCCACCGCCTTCATGTCGTCCTGGTCGGACAGCACGACAATCGCGGCCGAGCCGATGAAGCAGCCCTCGCTCTCGAGCGTGCCGAAATCCATCGGGATGTCGGCGAGCGAGGCCGGCAAGATGCCGCCCGAGGCGCCGCCCGGCAGATAGCCCTTGAAGGCGTGGCCGTCGGCCATGCCGCCGCAGAATTCCTCGATCAGCTGGCGCGCGGTGATCCCGGCCGGCGCGATCTTGACCCCGGGCTCCCTGACCCGCCCCGACACCGAGAAGGTGCGCAAGCCCTGGCGCCCGTTGCGGCCCTGGCCGGTGAACCATTCCGGCCCCTTCTCGACGATGTCGCGCACCCAATAGAGCGTCTCGACATTGTTGATGAGGGTCGGGCGGCCGAAGAGGCCGACCTGCGACGGGAAACGGCGGCTTGTGGCGCGGCAGCCCGCGCTTGCCCTCGATGCTTTCGAGCATCGCCGATTCCTCGCCGCAGATATAGGCGCCGGCGCCGCGCCGCAGATGGATCTTCGTATGCGGCGCGAGCCCGGCCGCCTCGACCGCGGCGATCTCCCGTTCGAGGATCGCGCCGGCATTGCGGGTATTCGTCGCGCAGATAGATGTAGACTGTCCTCGGCCTCGACCGCCCAGGCGGCGATCAGCATCCCCTCGATAAAGCGATGCGGGTCGGTTTCGAGGAAATAGCGGTCCTTGAAGGTGCCGGGCTCGCCCTCGTCGGCATTGACCGCGAAGAGGCGCGGCTTCGGCTCCTGGCGCACAAAGCGCCATTTGCGCCCGGTCGGAAACCCGGCGCCGCCGAGGCCGCGCAGCCCGGAGCCTTCGAGCGCGGCGATCACCTCCTCGACCGGGCGCGCGCCGGAGAGGCAGGCTTGCAGCAGCCGATAGCCGCCGCCGGCGCGGTAGTCGGTCGAGGCCGGGATAGGCCGGGATCGCGGGGTGGGTATCGCCGGCGGCGACCGCGGCGGCGACGCTGTCCGCTCGTGGCGTGCTCGTGCAGCGCGTGGCCGATCGCGACGACCGGCGCCTTGTCGCAGCCGCCCATGCACGGCGCCCGCACCACGCGCACGCCGTCGCCGAGGCGGGCGCGCAGATCGTCGAGCAGCCGCTCGGCGCCGTAGAGCGCGCAGCTGAGGCTGTCGCACACCCGCACGGTCAGCGCCGGCGGCGCCGCCTCGTCGTCCATGACGATGTCGAAATGCGCGTAGAACGAGGCGACCTCGTAAACCTCGGTCAGCGCGAGGCGCATCTCCTCGGCGAGCGCCACCAGATGGCGGGCGTGGAGGCAGCCGAAATGGTCCTGCAGCAGATGCAGGTGCTCGATCAGCAGGTCGCGGCGGCGCTCGCGCTCGCCGAGCAGCGCCTCGACCTCGGCGAGCGCCGCGGGATCGACCTGGCGGCCCTTCGGGTGATCCGGCCCGCGCCGCCGCCCGGAGCCGGGATGGATGCGGCGGTCGTGGTGGGGTGATGCTATGCATAGCGCTCCTCAGGGCCCCTCTCCCGCATTGCGGGAGAGGGTGGCCGCCGCGCCAGCGGCGGTCGGGTGAGGGTGATTATAGGCGCAATTCCGCAGATGCGCCCCCTCACCCCAACCCTCTCCCCCGATGGGGGAGAGGGAGCTCAGTCGCTACACCGCCCCGTCGTCGTGCAGCTTGTTGATCTCGCCCTCGCCGTAGCCGAGCCAGCCCAGCACCTCGTCGGTGTGCTCGCCCAAGAGCGGCGAGCGCCTCACCTCGGCCGGCGAGTCGGAGAGCTTGATCGGCATGCCGAGCTGGACATAGCGGCCGCGCGTCGGGTGGTCGAGCTCGACCAGATAGCCGCGCTCGTAGAGCTCCTTGTCGTCGTAGATGTCCTTCATCGACAGGATCGGGCCGCACGGTATGTCGAACTCGTTCAGCACCGCCATGACCTCGAACTTGGTCTTGGTCATCGTCCATTTCTCGATGATCGAGAAGCATTCCGGGATCTTCGGCAGCCGCGCCGCCGGCGTCGCGTAATCGGGATCGGTGATCAACTCCTCGCGGCCGCACGATTTTCATCAGCGGCTCCCAGCACGGCGGCTGGATGATCACATAGACGTAATCATTGGGGCCGCCCGGCGCGCAGCGCAGCGCCGCGCCCGGGCTGGCCGCCGCCCGAGGCGTTGCCGGCGCGCGGCACCGCGTCGCCGAATTCCTTGTTCGGGTATTCCGACAGCGGCCCCTTCATGATGCGCTGCTGGTCGCGCAGCTTGACCCGGCACAGATTGAGCACCGCATCGGTCATCGCCACCTCGACGCGCTGGCCCTTGCCGGTGCGCTCGCGCTGGAAGAGCGCGGCGAGGATGCCCGGCGACCAGATGCACGCCGGTGCCGCTGTCGCCGATCTGGGCGCCGGTCACGGTCGGCGGGCCGTCGTCCCAGCCGGTCGTGCTGGCCGCCCCGCCCATGCATTGCGCGACATTCTCATAGGCCTTGAAATCGGCATAGCGGCCGGGGCCGAACCCCTTGATCGAGGCATAGATGACGCGCGGGTTCAGTTCCTGGAAGCGCGCCCAGGTGAAGCCCTGGCGATCGAGCACGCCCGGCCCGAAATTCTCGACGACGACGTCGCAGCGGCGGACCAGCTCTTCGAGCACCTTTTTGCCGCCCGGCGATTTCAGGTTGATCGTGATCGAGCGCTTGTTCGAGTTCAGCATCGTGAAATAGAGGCTGTCGGCGCCCTTCACGTCCTGCAGCTGGCCGCGCGTGATGTCGCCGCGCCCGGGCATCTCGACCTTGATCACATCGGCGCCCATCCAGGCCAGCAGCTGGGTCGCGGTCGGCGCCGCCTGGACATGACCCAGATCGAGAATGCGCACCCCTTCGAGAGCTTTGCTCATGCGATTCTCCAATTCGCGCAACCTCAGACGAGATCCCGGCGCAGGCCGGGATCCATGGCATCGAGCCACTCGGGCAGCCGGCAGCCTGGGTCCCTGCCTCCGCAGGGACCTTCTCGATGTAGGCGCTGACGATCTCAGCCATCCTCGCGCCCCAGTCGAGAAAATCGCCGTGCTGCTCGACATGCGCGGCCAGCCCCAGCGTGTGCTCGCGCGCGAGGCGCGCCGCCGCGTCGGGGTCGCGCCGCTCCAAGGCCTCGATGATCGCGCAGATGATCGACGATCGAGCGCGCCGCGCGATTGTCCTGGTGGATCGTCATCTTGCGGATCGCCCGCATGTGGATGAACAGGTTTTCGGTCATCTCGGCGAGGAGCGCGCAGCCGCTCATCCGGATGATCGCCTGGTGAAAGGCGATGTTGGCGTCGGAATATTCCTCCAGCCGCTCGAGCCATCGGTGCCCGTCGTGGAACGCGTCCATCAGCCGGCGCAATTCGGCGATGTCGTCGTCGGCGCGCGTTCAATGCGACAAGCCGCGCCGCCATGCTTTCGAGCGCCGCCATGACCGTGATCATCTCGACGATCTCGCGCTTCGATTTGCGCACGACATAGATGCCGCGGCGCGGCAGGGTGCGGACAAAGCCTTCCTGCTCCAACAGGGTCATCGCCTCGCGGATCGGCGTGCGGCTGACCCCGAGCCCCTCCGAGAGCCGCCGCTCGTCGAGCCGGATCTCCTGCGGATGGTCGTAGATGTCCATCGCGGTGATCGCCCGCTTCAGCGCGGCATAGGCGAGGTCGCGGAAGGTGGATTGCGGTGTCCAGGCGCGGCATGTCGAGGGCGGGGCTGGGGCGCGGGCTGGCTTCGGGCATGCCTCATGGTATCTGGTATACCAGAAGACGGCAACCCGCTTTTGCGACACGGAGGCCGCCATCGGCGGCTACAAAGGCGCGTCGCCTCAAAGCGGGTTTGGCCCGACGACTTCCCAGCGGTGACGCTGGTAGAGTTCGTTGCGCTCGTCGTCGTTGGTCGGGCGGTGCTTGGAGAGCGCTTCGATGAGGTCGCCGGCGGCGGCCGGGGTGTAGAGAAACAGGACGCGGCCGGTTTCGCTGCCGGTGTTCTTCCAGGCATGCGGCACCTCGCGCGGCATGAAGGCGCAGGTGCCGGGCCCGCCGGCCGTGACCTCGTCGCCGATCATAAAGGTGAACTCGCCGGCGAGCACCCAGGCGACCTCGTCGCTGTCGCGGTGCAGATGGAAGAGGCTCGCGGTGCCGGCGGGCAGGGTTTCCTCGAACATCATGATGCTCTCGCCGGTCTCGCGGCCGAGGAGCTTCATGGCAAAGGAACGCCCGGGCGTCGGCGAGGCAAAATGCTTCCCGCCGCCCGCGGGTATGACAAAGCCCTTTGCTGCGGTCATTTCGCTGCCCTTCGCTGTGGCTGAATGAGGATAAACATCGGCGGCACACCCTCTTACCGGCAACGCGCGGCTACGCCACTCGTTCCGACCTTAGCCGGGATTATGGTGCGAATCCCGCGCCGCGGGAAAGTCGATACTCCTGATCCATCCTGTTATCTCCGGTATTAGGTAGCAAACGCCACCGGCGATGATCGTCACACTGTCCCTTCCGGCGTGTTGGAACGATCGACGCGGCCACGTGTTACTGAAAGGTTGTTGCGCGGGGGGCGGCCTCCTATGTCTCGCATCCTAGTGGTGGAGGATCATCCGGACGTGCGGTTCGCGATGGAGCACGTCCTGCTTGATGCCGGGTATGAGGTCGACGTTATCGGAACGATGATCGGCGGTGCCGAACTGCTTGGGTCTGGCTCCTACGATCTCGTAATAGCCGATGGTCGGTTGCCGGATGGCAACGGAATGGCGGTCGCCGAGAAGGCGGGCGAAGCGGGCGCCAAGGCATTGATTATCACCGGATATGCCTTATCGCTACCGGGCGAACTCCTCGCTCGCTACGAGGTTCTATTGAAGCCGGTGCGCGCTCGCGAGTTAATCGAGGCGGTAAAGCGGATGATCGGCGATTGACAGGCAGCGCAGCCGAGCCGGCATAATTCACATGGAAACTATCTTGCGGCTGCTATTTCGCGGGAACCAAAAGATGTGGCGGCTGTTGCTCAAGCGGGAACTCGCTTTGCGGATACGTCATGCAGCCAGAAATTCTTTTGGTCGATGATGACAAGATTATCCTTGACCTTAGTGTTTTCGTCTTGCAGGAAGCCGGTTATGGAGTAACTGCTGTCAGCAGTGGTGATATCGCGCTGGTCATCCTGGAGCAGAACCTCCGATTTCGACTTCTCATCACCGACGTTGTTCTTCCTGGCCTCTTCGACGGATTTGCATTAGCCCGTAAAGCCAAGACCCTGGTGCCTGACATCGCCATCATCTATACGACTGGTTATGGTGGTGGCATTGTTAGAGTGAGGTCGCTGGGCGCTCCCTACGGTGAGGTTCTCGCCAAGCCATGGAAGTCAAGCGAGTTGCTCAAGCTTACCGGCTTCATGATCGGCTTGCCCTTACACGCGTAACCGGCAGGTCCTCATTTCTCTCTGCGAAAGCAATGAGGCGCGGCCGAGTGATCGCGGTGGCGGTTGCTACCTAATACCGGTTATCTCCGGTATTATGGCGCAAATCCCTGTGACAGGGAAGCACGATGAGGGGTAAAAATAAGTCGCCAAGCAAAATGATTAACTGGCCTCGCGGTCTCTAGCCATCAATTCCACCGTACCCGTACTCCTCGATAGTTGTTCGACCACATATACGCGGATCGCCGACGCCAAGGTGGATTCTGGGCGACGGCTGGCGATCTCTGTCACGATACGGTTCACGGTACGTTGCTGTTGTTTAGCGATATCCTTTAGCACTACCCAGAACACGGCCTCCAAGCTAACACTGGTTCGCCTGCTGCCCATTACGACGTTCCTGTTGACCATCGACGATGGCGTGGGGTGGCCCGGCATCGGTGTACTCTCGGATTCATCGAGTCCGATAGCAAACGCTGCGATGGAGATAAGATCCCGGCAGCAAGCGGGGGGGACAAGACTTTGCGTCATAATACCGGTTATCTCCCGCTTTCCAGGTCTAGAATCAAGTAATTTCAATTACTTGGTGCTGATCTCTCATCGACTCGCGCGCGTTGGCGCCCGGCCCGCCCGCATCGCTTCCGTTGACGGCCGAGGCCAACTCTCATTAGACCCTCCTGAAGTCTCGGAAGGGTGAACGATATGAGCGACGCGGCGATGCCAGGCGATATGACCGACGGCTTTCACCTGGTGGTGGAGGCTCTCAAGCTGAACGGGGTCGATACGATCTTTGGGGTGGCCGGCATCCCGATCACCGATCTGTTGCGCCTGGCGCAGAATGAAGGCATCCGCTACCTCGGCTTCCGCCACGAGCAATCGGCCGGGAACGCGGCGGCGATCGCCGGGTATCTGACCCAGAAGCCGGGCATCTGCATGACCGTCTCGGCCCCCGGTTTTCTCAACGGCCTGGTCGCGCTGGCCAACGCCACGACCAACTGCTTCCCGATGATCATGATCAGCGGCTCCTCCGACCGCGCGATCGTCGATCTCGAGCAGGGCGATTACGAGGAGATGGACCAGCTCGCCGTCGCCCGGCCGCATTGCAAGGCGGCCTACCGCGTCAACCGCCCGCAGGACATCGGCATCGGCATCGCGCGGGCGATCCGCGCCGCCGCCTCGGGGCGCCCGGGCGGCGTCTATCTCGACCTGACGGCCGAGGTGCTGGGCTCCGCGCTCGACGCCGAGACCGGCGAGGAAGTCGCTGGTCAAGGTCGTCGACCCGGCGCCGCCCTCGCCGCCGGCGCCGCAAGCGGTCGCGCGCGCCATCGAGCTCTTGGCGAATGCCCAGCGCCCGCTCGCGATCCTCGGCAAGGGCGCGGCCTATGCGCGGGCGGACGACGGAGATCCGCTCGTTCCTCGAGGCGACCGGCATGCCGTTCCTGCCGATGTCGATGGCCAAGGGGCTCCTGCCCGACGACCATCCGCAATCGGCGGCCGCCGCGCGCTCCTTTGCGATCGGCCACGCCGATGTCGTGATGCTCGCCGGGGCGCGCCTCAACTGGCTGTTGTCGCACGGCAGGCCGCCGCTCGTGGTCCGAGGGCACGAAGTTCGTCCAGGTCGACATCTCGCCGACCGAGATTCGACAGCAACCGGGCGATCGCCGCGCCGGTCGTCGGCGACATCAGAAGCGTGTTCGCGGCGTTCAACGCCGCGCTCAAGCCCGGACAAATCAAGCGCTCAGGTGGCCTGGCTCGACGAAATGGCCAAGCGCAAGCAGCAGAATGTCGAGCGCATGGCGGCGCGGCTCAACGCCGATCCGAGCCCGATGAATTTTTCGTCCGCGCTGCGCGCCGTGCGCAACGCGCTCGCCACCCAGCCCGACGTCTATATCGTCAACGAAGGCGCCAACACGCTCGACTTCGGCCGCAACATCATCGACATGAACCAGCCGCGGCACCGGCTCGACAGCGGCACCTGGGGCGTCATGGGGATCGGCATGGGCTACGCGATCGGCGCGGCCGCGGTGACCGGGAAGCCGGTCGTCGCGATCGAGGGCGACAGCGCCTTCGGGTTCAGCGGCATGGAAGTGGAGACGATCTGCCGCTACGAACTGCCGGTGACGACGATCATCTTCAACAACAACGGCGTCTATCGCGGCGATGCGCCGGGCAGCGCCTACTCGCCGACCGGCCTCCTGCGCGACGCGCGCTACGAGAAGATCATCGAGGCGTTCGGCGGCGCCGGCTATCACTGCACCGATACGCCGAGCCTCACCAAGGCGCTGACCGAGGCGCTCGCCTCGGGCAAGCCGGCGCTGATCAACGCCGTCATCGACCCGACCGCCGGCACCGAGAGCGGCCACATCCAGAGCCTCAATCCGCGGAGCGCCGTCGCCCCGAAGACATGAAACCCGGCAAGCCGGTCGTCAGTTCCGCCAGGGCGCGGTCCTCGACCCTGACGCGGCGAAGGATCAGCGCGAGGTTGACGGCCGAGAAGACCAACGCGAGCGCGATTGCCCCGAAAGCCAGCGGCACGACCGCGATCTCGGCGATGACGATCACGTAGTTGGGGTGGCGCAGATAGCGGTAGGGCCCGCGCTCCACCAGTCGTCGCGCCCGGCGGTACGATGATCCTTGTGGTCCAGCGCCGGCCGAGCGTCGCGATAACCCACAGCCGGCCGAGTTGCAGCATCGCGAAGACTCCGAGGAGCGCCCAGGACGGCGCGGCATCCGCCGGCACCAGCAGGAACAGGCTGACGAGCCAGGCGGCATGCAACAGGACGAACCCGGGATAGCCGCGCCGATCGACCTCGACCGCGCCCGCCTCGCGCAACCGGCGTGTATTGGTGGCCGCAAAGCCCAGCTCGGCGGCGCGCTGCAACAGAACGAAGGCGAGGACGGCATAAAGGACGCTCACCCCCGGCTCAGCACCGCGAAGCCGGCGGTGAAACCGGGGCCGAGCGCGGTCAGCAGCGCGCGCTCCCAGTTCTGCGCGAGCATCCGCTCGAGGACGAACAGCACGCTTGCGGCAGACAGGTTGCCATACTCGCGCAGCACGGCCCGCGCGCCGTCAAGTGCGCCGGGGCTGAGCCCAAAGGCATGCTCCAATGCGTCAATCACCTTGGGGCCGCCGGGATGGCAGACAAAGCGGTCGATATCGCCGAGCGATAAGCCGTGACGGCCGAGGAAGTCGCCCGCGGCCGCGCCCATTCGCTCGGCGACGAGCCGCGGAATGTCGCGCGAAAAGACCGGCTTCAGCCCATCCTCGGCGATCTCCCAGCCCATGATGTCGAGGGTTTGCGGCCAGGTGTGCTCGCCGGTGGCGATGACCGCGGGCCCCTCGCCGCCGCAACGCAGCACGGCCGCCGCGGCGCCGTCGCCGAACAGCGCGGCGGCGACGATGTTGCTCTTCGAAAGATCGCCGCGGCGGAAGGTCAGCGAGCACAATTCGACGACGAGGAAGAGCACGGCCTTGGCGGGCATCGCTGCCGCGAGCGTCGCGGCCCGGGCGAGACCGATGACCCCGCCGGCGCAGCCGAGCCCGAAGATCGGCAGCCGCTGCACGGTGGGCGCGAGATGCATCCGCTCGATCAGCAGCGCGTCGAGGCTCGGGGTGGCGATGCCGGTCGTCGAGACGACGACGATCGCGCCGATTTCCGAAGATCGCATGCCGGCGCGGTCGAGGGCGCGGCCGGTCGCGCTCTCCAGCAGGTCGAGCGCGGTCTCCAAATAGCGCCGGTTGCGCTCCGGCCAGCCATGCGGCTCGGCAAACCAGTCGAGCGGCACCGACGAGTAACGCCGGCGGATCCCGCTATTGGTAAAAACCGGCAGCAGCCGGTCGAGACCCGCCGCGCCGTTAAACAGCCGCCGGGCCCGCTCGACCACCGCCGGCTGATCGAGCGGATAGGCCGGAACGGCGGTGGCCAGAGCGACCAGACGCGGGACGGGTTGCATCGCATCGCTCTCCCCGACGCCGTACGACCGCAGGAAACGCCACGGAAACGTGCTATTTTTGACGAGCCGCGGAGCTTTCCCAATCACTATTTCGCGAGCGATTTGCCGGAGCGCGGGACGCCAAGGACGGATCGGCGGCAGATCGCCGAGATTGCTTCGTCGCTTCGCTTCTCGCAATGACCGCCCTTTTTTAAGTGTCATTGCGAGCGAAGCGAAGCAATCTCGGGCAGAGCAGGGTGACAGGGAGCCGCGAATGACCGACGCCGCGCATCAGAGCCTCATCCGCGACCAGTTCACCCGCCAGGCGACGCCGTTCAGCACCGCCGCGCCGATCGCCGATGCCGGCGCGCTGCAAATGATCGTCGCCGCCGCCGAGGCCGGCCCGGACGATCTGGTGCTCGATGTCGCCTGCGGCGGCGGCATCGTGGTGTGCGCCTTCGCTCCGCATGTGCGCGCACGCGACCGGCATCGACATGACGCGGGCGATGCTGGAGCGGGCGCGCGATCTCGCCGCCGAAAAGGGCATCGCCAACGTGACCTGGCATGAGGGCGATGTCGCGCGCCTGCCCTACCCCGACGGCGCGTTCACGATCGTCGTCACCCGCTTCGCGGTGCACCACTTCCCCGACCCGCTTGGAGTATTGCGCGAGATGGTGCGGGTGTGCGCGCCGGGCGGGCGGGTCGTCGTCGTCGACACCTATGCCTCGCCCGATCCCGCGAAGGCCGCCGAGTTCAACCGGCTCGAAAAGCTGCGCGACCCGTCGCATGTGCGCTGCCTCGCTTTGGCGGAGTTGCAGGATCTGTTCGCGCATCGCCGGGCTCGGCGAGCCGCGGGCGAGCTTCTACGAGCTGCGCGACGAGGTCGCAAACCTGCTGGCGCGCTCGTTCCCGAACCCCGGCGATGAGCAAAAAATCATCGACCTGTTCGCCGCATCGCTCGATCGACGACCGCCTCGGCATCCCGGTCTCGCGCGACGGCGACACGCTTCGTTACGCCTATCCCGTCGCGATCCTCGCGGCCCGCCGGGCCTGAGGTTGCGGCGGCCGGATCATGCGCCGCGCAATCTTCCATTCCGGTGGGTATCGGGTCGGGTTAGATTCGCGCCGTCCGATGACGCCCGCAGCCAGGGAGAGGCACCGATGCCGTCCGATCTTTCGAGGGGTAGATTGTCAGTCCCGCATGATTGGCATTCGAAGGACTATGTCGCCGATTGGATCGCCCATGACGAGGCGCGCGATCCGGTGCGCCGGCCGCGCCTGCGCGAGATGCTCGCCACGGCGCCGTTTGCGCGCGATGCGCGGATCGCCGTGCTCGATGTCGGCGCCGGCTACGGCGCGGTGACCGAGGAGCTGTTGCAGGTGTTCCCGGCGGCCGCAGGTCACCTTGCAGGATTATTCGGAGCCGATGTTGGCCGAGGCGCGCCGGCGCCTCGCCGCGCATGCCGATCAGCTGCGCTATGTCGTGTGCGACCTGACCGATCCGGCATGGCCCGGCGCTGTCGGCGGACCGTTCGATCTCGCGATGTCGGCGATCGCGCTGCACAATCTCGGCGATTACGCCAAGATTTACGCCTGCTATCGCGCGATCCACGACCTGCTGCGGCCGGGCGGCTGGTTTTTCGACTATGACCTGTTCTTCAACGGCGTCGAGCCCCATCTCGAGGCGATGCGCGAGGCCGGGTTCGCGCCCGTCGAGTGCCGCTGGCAGGAGGATCGGCACGCGATCGTCGCCGCCGCGCGAGCGTAATCACTGGAGCAGAGCGCATGAAATTCGGATTGTTCGGCGGCGCGCGGGCGCGCGGCGGCCCGGCCGGCGACAGCGAGGGCTACCACGATTTCATCAAATACGTGGTCGCCGCCGAGGAGCTCGGCTTTTCCAGCGTGTTCCTGGTCGAGCACCATTTCACCGGGTTCGGTCAGGTCTCGGCCTCGCTCAACCTGCTGTCCTACCTCGCCGCGCGCACCGAGCGGATCCGCCTCGGCACCGCGGTCGTCGTCTTGCCCTGGCACAATCCGGCGCTGGTCGCCGAAGAGGCGGCGACGCTCGATCTCTTGTCGAACGGGCGCCTCGATTTCGGCGTCGGCAAGGGCTATCGGCCCTACGAATTCTCCGGCTTCTGCGTGCCCGCAGGACGAGGCGAGCGCGCGCTTCGACGAGGCGATCGCGGTGATCCGCAAGGCGTGGACCAGCAAGGGCCGGTTTTCCTATGACGGCAGATGGTGGCATTACGACAACATCGTCGTCGAGCCGGCGCCGATCCAGCAGCCGCACCCGCCGTTATGGCTGGGCGCCGGCAGCGCCGAATTGATCCGCCGCGCGGCGCGCGAGGGCTACAATCTGCTGCTCGACCAGATCGCGCCGATCGACCTGATCATCGAGCGGGTGCGCATCTTCCGCGAGGAATGCGAGAGCGTCGGCCGGGCCTACGACCCGATGATGGTCGGCGTCACCCGCGGGCTGCAGATCGTGCACAACGAGGAAGAGCGCAAGCGCGCGATCCTCACCCGCCGCGAGGTGCTGAAGAATATCGGCGATCTGGCGCGCGGCCCCGACGCCGAGCGCTATCACCAGATCAAGGACGATCCCGACACCTTCGAGCTCGACGACGCGCCGCTGCTCGGCACCCCGGAGGAGATCATCGCGCCGGCTGAAGCGGCTCGAGGCCGGCGGCGTCCACAACGTGCTGTTCGCCGCGCCCGGCGCCTCGATCGCCGGCCTGCGCACCTTTGCCGAGGAGATCATGCCGGCCTTCGAGGCGAGCCCGATGGTGCTGGCGCAGGTGTGACGCGAGCGCCGCGTTCTGCTCTCGCTTCAATCGAGCCGCCGCACCCGCTTCAGCGGGACGGTCTCCTCGTCGTCGTCGGCTTCGTATTTGATCGGGCATTGGCCCTCGGCGACCGGCGTGTTGAGTGACCCTGGCGGGGTACCAGCCGCCATCGTTCTCGACCAGCACCTTGTCGCCGCCGCTGCATTTGGCGACCGGCTTGCCCGGGCCGTCGATCGACCAGGCGAGGGTCTCATCGGGCGCGAAGGCGACATCGTCGTCGGTGCCGCCGCCATCGATCCGGGCGATGCATTTGTCGCCCGATGGTGGAGGCTTCGCGCACCGTCACGGCCACCACGCCGTCCTCCTGCATGACGAAAAACCGCGCCCCCGGGTGCAGCCGGGCTTCGCCTCGGCCTGCGCGGGAATGGCCGCGGCGGGCGCGGGCCGGCGCCTGCGGTCGGGTGCCGGCATAGGACACCACCAGCCCCAAGGCGGTGATCGCCTCGTCCGGCTTCGTCATGCCGGCGATCTCGGCGGCGGAGATTTTGCCCGGCGGGTTGAGGGTCACGCGCAACGGCCCTTTCGGGTGTTTGTAATCGTCGAGATACGAGCCGAGCGCGTCGAGCACGGCGAGCGTCGCCGGCCCCTGTCCGGCGCGGAGGGCGTCGAGCGCCGCCTCGCCCATTTTGACAGCGCATCGACCTCGATGCCCTGCATCTTGGCGGCGACCGGCAGCACCTTGCCGAGCAGCGAGCGGTCCTCGAAGAGCAGGCTGGCCGTGCGCAGCGTCGCATCGTTCATCGCCGCTTCCGGCTTGTCGACCGCGTCGGCGCTGACCCCGTCGAGGATCATCGACAGCTCGATCCGGGCAAGTCCGTTGAGGTCGAGGTCGAGGCGGTTGAGCGTCATCGTCTTCTTTTCCGGATCGAGCCGGTAATCGAGCTGGAAGTCGGCGGTGATCTTGTCGATGCCGGCCAGCTGCGTCGAGATCGACCCCCTCGGCCGGTTTGGCTGCGATGACGATGCCCTCGGCCCGCATCTTGAGGAATTTGGGCGGCGCGTTGTTGTCGAGCGCGTCGAAGTCGAAATCCTCGACCGCAATCCGCTTGATCTCGACCGGCTCGGGCTTGCCGCCCGGGGTCTTGTCCGGGGGCGGCGTCAGCACCACGCCTTCGAGGACGAAACCGTTGTCGCCGAGCGGCTTGGCGCTTTTGTAGGTGAGCGCTCCGGGCGGCGCCTGTTTCATCGCCTCCTTGAAACGGCTGAGGCCATCGGCGGCGGCCGGCTGAGCCAGAACGCAGCAGATGAGGCTCAGGGCCACATGATCCGGCCCCATACGCGATTGATCGACATCAAGCTCCCCGACGCCATTCGGCATTTTCGGATTCGCGACACTAGACCACGTGTTCCGGGGTGAGCGCGCAGATTTCGGCGCTGTCGGCCAGCTCGATCTGGATCGTCGCGTGGTGGATGCCGAAGCGCTCGTCGAGCTCGCGCCCGAGCCGGCTGAGCGCGGCGTCGCCCGGATGGCCGCCCGGCATGACCAGATGGCAGGTCAGCGCGGTCTCGGTCGTGCTCATGCCCCAGATGTGCAGATCGTGGATCGCCGCGACCCCGGGCAGCGCCGCGAGATGGGCGCGCACCGCGATCGCGTCGATCCCCTCCGGGACCGCGTCGAGGGCGAGGCTCATCGCGTCCTTGATCAGGTCCCAGGTGCCGTAGACGATGATCGCCGAGACGACGAGGCCGACCGCCGGATCGAGCCAGGGCAGCCCGGTCAGCGCGATGGCGATCCCGGCGACGACGATCCCGGCGGCGACCGCGCGCATCGGCCATCATGTGCACAAAGGCGCTTCTGACGTTGAGATCGCGGGTCCGGCCGCGCGTGAACAACAGCGCCGTCGCGCCGTTGACGAGGATGCCGATGGCCGCGACCCAGGCGATCGTGCCGCCGGCGACCGCGACCGGATGCGCCAGCCGCCACAGCGCCTCCCAGGCGATCCCGCCGGTGACGACGAGGAGGACGATCGCATTGGCGAGCGCGGCGAGGATCGAGCTCGACCTGAGGCCATAGGTGAAGCGCTGGCTCGGCCGGCGCCGGCTCAGCACCGCCGCGCCCCAGGACAGCGCCAGGCCGAGCACGTCGCCGAGATTGTGCCCGGCATCGGCCAGCAGCGCGAGCGAGCCCGCGACGAGGCCAACGCCGGCCTCGGCCGCGACATAGGCCAGGTTGAGGGCGATGCCGATGGCGAAGGCGCGGCCGTAATCGAGCGACGGGTGCGCCTGGTCGCGGGCATTGCCGTGATGATGGGCGTGGTGATCGTGCGCCAAACGCGTCCCCGCGGCGAAACTTGTCCGATCATAGCGGAAACGCCGGCGAAGGCAGGAGTCTCGTGCCGTCAGCGCTTTTCGCCAGCGCTTGACAGTGACGCCCGGGCGCGCGTCACTGCGCCGCCCCAGAACGCACGGAGCCGACCCATGCTCGAAGCCTATCTCTACACCGGTTTGCGCAGCCCCTTTGGACGCCATGCCGGCGCGCTCGCCCGGCTGCGGCCCGACGACATGCTCGCCGGCGTCATCGCCAGGGTCGTCGCCGAGAGCGGGTTTGCCGCCGACAAGATCGAGGATGTCGTCGTCGGCTGCGCCAACCAGGGCGGCGAGGACAGCCGCTGCGTCGCGCGCCACGCCGCGCTCGTCGCCGGGCTGCCGATCGAGATCCCGGGCTCGGTGCTGCAGCGCAATTGCGGCAGCGGCCTCAACGCGATCGCGGTGGCGGCGCAGGCGATCACCTGCGGCGAGGGCGAGGTGTTCGTCGCCGGCGGGGTCGAGAGCATGAGCCGCGCGCCGTTTGTGATGGGCAAGGCCGAGGCGCCGTTCAGCCGCGACGCGCGGGTCTTCGATTCGACGATCGGCGCGCGCTTCCCGAACCCCAAGGTCGAGGGCCGCTACGGCGCCGACACGATGCCGGAGACCGCCGACAACCTCGCCCGCGACTACCAGATCAGCCGCGAAGCAGGCCGATGTCTTCGCCGAGGGCTCGCAGCGGAAATACGCCGCCGCCAAGGCCGACGGGTTCTACGCCGGCGAGATCATCGCGGTCGAGGTGCCGGGCGGCCGCGCCGGGCCGGTCACGGTCGCCGAGGACGAGCATCCGCGGCCGCAGACCGACATGGCGGCGCTCGCCAAATTGCGGCCGTTGTTCAAGGACGGCGTCACCACCGCCGGCAACGCCTCCGGCATCAATGACGGCGCGGTGGCGATGATCGTCGCCAGCCGCAAGGCCGGGCGATGCCGCCGGCGCGCAGGCCGATCGCGCGCATCCTGTCGACCGGCGTCGCCGGGGTCGAGCCGCGCATCATGGGCTTCGGCCCGGTGCCGGCGGCGAAAAAGGCGCTCGAGCGCGCCGGCCTCACGCTCAAGGACATCGACGTGATCGAGATCAACGAGGCCTTCGCCACCCAGGTGCTGGCCTGTCTGCGCGGGCTCGAACTGCCGTTCGACGACAGCCGGGTCAACCCGAATGGCGGGGCGATCGCGATCGGTCATCCGCTCGGCGCGTCGGGGCCGCGCATCGCGCTGACCGCGGCGCGGCAATTGCAGCGCACCGGCGGGCGCTACGCGCTCGTCGCGATGTGCGTCGGCGTCGGCCAGGGCATCGCCGCGGTCTTGGAGCGGGTGTAGCCGCCCACCTCAACCCTCCCCCGCAAGCGGGGGGAGGGAGGGACCCGTGCCGCAGGCGCGGGAGGGTGGGGGCTTGAGGCCGTGCTTCCTATATAGGGAGCATGACTTCCGTCCCGACTTTTGCCACCCGGCCGAGCTTTCTCGGCATCGAACGCAATGACCCCACCGCGGCGATCTGCATCGCCGGCATCCCCTATGATCTCGGCACCTCGAACCGGCCCGGCGCCCGCTTTGGGCCGGCGGCGATCCGCCAGGCGAGCCGCATGCTCGCCGATGGCGACCACCCGACCGCCTGGTTCAGGCCGGCCAAGGGGGATATCGCCGATATCGGCGACTTTGCCATCGCCCATGGCGACATCGCCGGCTCGCTCGCGGCGATCGAGGCGCAGGCGCGCCAGCTCAGCCACCTCGTCGCATTGGGCGGCGACCACACCGTCACGCTCGGGCTGCTGCGTGCGCTGGCGTCGCGCAAGGGACCGCTGGCGCTCGTTCACTTCGACGCGCATGTCGACACCTGGCCGGAAAGCTTCGGCCTGCGTTACGGGCATGGCTCGCCGTTTTATCACGCGATCGAAGAAGGGCTCGTCGATCCGTGCCATATGGCGCAGGTCGGCATCCGCTCGCCGATGGACAAGTCGGTCTATGACTGGACCGTCGGCAAGGGCGTCACGATCCTCTTTGCGCAGGAGATCCACGAGAGCGGACCAAGGGTCGCGGCCGAGCGCGTTCGCGAGGCGATCGGTGATCGGCCCGCCTATCTGACCTTCGACATCGACGTGCTCGACCCGGCCTTCGCGCCGGGCACCGGCACGCCGGAGATCGGCGGGCTCGCTACCTGGCAGGCGCAGGCGATCCTGCGCCGCCTCGCCGGCCTCGATTTCAGGGGGATGGATGTCGTCGAGGTCTCGCCCCCCTACGATGTGTCGGAGATCACCGCGCTCGCCGCGGCAACGATGGCTTGGGAATACCTCGCGCTGCTGGCGCCGCGTACAAGTCGCTGAGTTAACCAAAAAATTTGCTTGTATCGGTGGACGCGCGTCCCATCTAACGCGTCCGACGCAATCGCACGTGCCTAGAACCCCAATTTACCCCCAGGGGTGCTGCTACGACGTAACGCGTCTCTTTCGGCAGAGCCGGCCAGCTGTGGGCCGGCATCCTTAAGGGAAACGGCTATGGTCCGGCACGCGATTCGAAAACCTCGCACGATCGTCTGACGCCTCGGAGCGCATCGCTCCGCCGGCGCCATTCACCCTGACCTGTCACGGCGCCGCGCGCTGAGCGCGCGATGCCGTTGTCGCCTCCTTGCCCAGGGAGGATCGTCCGATGGCGAAAGCCCGTGTTGTCACTCTGCAGTCTATTGGGCGTCCGGCACGGACCGGCGTTCTCCCCTCCGTCGATACCGTCGTCGCGCGCGAGCGCCCGGCGGAGCCGTTGCTGTGCCTGCGTCCGGCGGCGATCGGCGCCGCGGCGCGGCACTTTGTCGGGGCGTTCCCCGGCGATGTCCTTTATGCCGTCAAGTGCAACCCGGAGCCGCGCGTGCTGCGTGCGGTGTGGGCCGGCGGGGTTCGCCATTTCGATTGCGCCTCGCTGCCCGAGATCGCGCTGGTGCGCCGCCTGCTGCCCGAGGCCGCGGTGCATTTTATGCACCCGGTCAAGGGGCGCGGCGCGATCCATGCCGCCTTCGCCCAGCACGGGGTGACCGATTTCGCGTTCGACAGCGCAGACGAGCTGGCGAAAATCCTGCAGGAGACAGTGCCTGTCGGGCTGGTCGGCGCGCCGCCGACCTTGGGGCTGTTCGTGCGCCTCGCTGTCGGCCAGGGCGGCGCCTATGACCTCTCGGGCAAGTTTGGCGTCTCGGTCGCAGAGGCGGCCGGTCTGCTGCGGGCCGCGCGCCCGCATGCCGCCCGGCTCGGCATCGCCTTTCATGTCGGCTCGCAATGCCTTGACCCCGGGGCCTATGTCGCCGCGGTGGAGCTGGCCGCGGCGGCGGTCGCCCGCTCGGGGGTTGGCGTCGATGTCGTCGATGTCGGCGGCGGCTTCCCGGTCAGCTATCGCGGGACCATCCCGCCTTCGCTCGATCGCTATATCGCGGCGATCGGTGGTGGCGCCGCGACGGGCTTCGATTCTACGGTGCGGCTGTGGGCCGAGCCGGGGCGGGCGCTCGTCGCCGGCGGCGGCTCGGTCGTCGTGCAGGTTCAGCTGCGGCGCGGCGATATGCTCTACGTCAACGACGGCGTCTATGGCAGCCTGAGCGATGCCGGCAGGCCCGGCTTCCGCTTTCCGGCACGGCGGATCGGGGATGCGGGAGATGCGACGCTGCTGCGCGAATATTCGCTGTTCGGGCCGACCTGCGACAGTGCCGATTATATGGCCGGGCCGTTCCTGCTGCCCGCCGATATGCGCGAAGGCGATTGGGTCGAGTTGGGGCAGCTTGGGGCCTATGGCGCCTGCTTGTGCACCCGCTTCAACGGTTTCGACGGCGCGCTGACGGCCGAGGTCGCCGACCCGCCGATGCTCGCGACGCCGGGCTACGAGAGGTAGAAGGAATTTACCACGAAGACACGAAGGTCACGGAGTACAGGAGTTCCGTCATTGCGAGGGCGATTATCCGGCACTTGACACCGCCAGATAGTCTGGTAGGGTTCGCACGTGTCCAGTCTGATTGCAAGTGCAGCCGATGGCTAGCCACGATCTTCTTTACCGATTGTTATGGGATTGGTTTGTGCCAAACTTGGCGTTTAACTGGGTTTGGGCGCTCATTGTGGCTCTTGTGATGGCAAGTGGAGCTACTGTCTTTCTCGGGCCTGTCATACGAGCTATTACCGAGCGTAGGCAGATTATCGCTGGGTGGACTACGGTATTTATTGTCGTATTCCTTCTTGCGATTCTGATTAAGCCGCCTCGTGCATCTCCAGAGCTTATTGCTGAAGTGCCTCAGATAATAATTGGCGGGGTAAGTAAGGCAAATACGCCGCCGACCACATCAATATTGCTTATAATAGATTTGCTTAATCGCGGCGACCTCGCCAGCGTTGTGCGGGATTTCAATTTAGAGGCCACAATTGATAATAGGGAAAGTTATATGGGGCGCATCGAACAATTACCAGAAACGTTAGATTTGCCAATGGATAATGGTAAAACGGTAACGGTTCATGCTCGCGATGCGATTTATTCACGGGTGCTATACCCAATTCCGCCAGGCGGTGAGGTGCCCGGCGTATTGTGGGTCTGGTTCGAGAATACAGACTTGGGGATGTTCAAGAATCATGTGTTAAATTTGACGCTATTTTTTGATGATGTGCTCGGAAAACATTATACATATAACGTGCCAATTAAATCGAATATAGCGAATCCAAAATATTACCCCGGTCTTTCGCTCTCAGTGCACTAGCAATTGCGCTCCGTAAGATGCTTTGGGGCACGGCGACGAATTCGATGTTCTCTGATACTTTTGGGGTTGGCGTCTAGGATCGCGTCAATGATGTCGTCAAAGGGAGCGTCAACTGTCTCGGGTCCAAGCTTCGGCTTCGCCCGTTCTGGCGTCTGTCCACCATCCTTGTTCTTCTCTGCCACTGCGCCTTCCCTACTGGCGTTGCTGGGGTTTTCTGCCGCCGAGGCCGAACCCAGTGGGGCGACCTCAGCAACTCGCTATGAGCAGCCCGAACGGATCGGGTTCATCCTTGGTGTTATGCCTAAACTCGAATTCGTTAACGTACAAGGGCAAATAGGCTTCGCTGACCTTATGGAAATTGCCAACGATGCCGCGCTTGATCAGCGACCAGAAACTTTCGATGTTCTGCGTGTGCACCGCGCCGACAACGTATTGATCGTGCGTGTGGCTGATAATCTCATGCGGATACTCGCGGTTCAGGCCGTGGTAGCCAACCCATTCGTCGCTGACCAGCAACGTCACCTTGTTGGACACGACCTCGCGCACAAAGCCCTTAAGGGTCGCACTGTCAACGCTGTCGATGACGCGTGCCACAACCTTGCCTTTGCGGCTGACCGCGCCGACGACGGGCACCTTGCCCGAGCCAATACCGCCACGACCGGGGCCACCACGCTCGCCTACATGTCGGTTCTTCGCCTTGCCGCCGACGAAGGTTTCGTCAACCTCGACCTCGCCGAACAACTGGCCCTTGGCGCTATTCTTCATCGCGACGCGGAGGCGATGGCACATGTACCAAGCGGTTTCGTAGGAGCCGGTGCCAATCATCCGATGGATCTGAAGCGCGCTCATGCCCTTTTTCGAGTGGTACATCAGGAACGCGACCTTAAACCACTCGACCAGCGGGTATTTTGTGTTCTCGAAGATCGTTCCGCTGATGACCGAGAACCGATAGCCGTTCTTGTTGCACGCTTTGCAGCCCCAATGAAACGGACGGCTCTTGATGGCAAATACCTTGGGGTTGCCGCAGCGCGGGCAACGGACGCCCTCGGGCCAACGACGCTCGGCGAGAAACGCCTTGCAGTCATCTTCGGTCTGGAACCGAGCGACCAATTGGGAGAATGTCATGCGCGTTTTCATGGCGGAGAATATAGCGTTTCTCACTCATGGTGTCAACACCCGGATAATCGCCATTGCGAGGAGCGCAGCGACGAAGCAATCTCGATGGATCGAGAGTTGAGATTGCTTCGCTTTGCTCGCAATGACAGAATTGCTTTCTAATTCTCCGTGTCTTCCGTGTCTTCGTGGTGATTCTTCTTATTTTGTCAGCGCCACAAACACACCGTCCCAGTCGGGTGCCGGCGGATTCTCGGTGAAATAGGCGAGGCGCTCGGCGTAGAGATCGTAGAGCGGCTCGAGCCGGGGATCGCGGCCGCGGCATTGGCACAGGGCGGCCCGCGCCAGTGTCCAATCCCGTGCCCGGTAATGCCCGAGCATCGCGGCGTGCCGTTCGGCCAGCTCGGTGAAGCCGGGCGTCGCGGCATAGGCCGCATCGCCGAGCAGCGTATAGACCCGCACCGCCTCCTGCTTGCCGGTTGACCGCGATCAGGTCGAGTTCGAGCGCGGCCCAGGAGGGAGCGGCTTCGCGCGTCGCCTCGCCGATGACGATCGAGACGCCATAGGTCTTGCTCTGGCCTTCGAGGCGCGAGGCGAGGTTTACCGCATCGCCCATCGCGGTATAGGCGAAGCGCTCGTCGGAGCCCATGTTGCCGACGACGCACTCGCCGGTGTTGATGCCGACACCGATGTGGATCGTGTGGAACGGCCGGTCTTCCGCCTCGGCCTCGGCCGCGAGCTCGCGGTTGATGCGATCGAGTTCGGCGAGCATCGCCAGCGCGCTCGCGCAGGCGTGGTCGGCATGGTCGGGATCGTCGAGCGGCGCGTTCCAGAACGCCATCACGCAATCGCCCATGTATTTGTCGATGGTGCCGCGGCGGGCCATGATCAGCTTGGTCATCGGCGACAGGAAGCCGCGGTTGATCAGCCGGCTCAGCCCCTGCGGGTTCGCCTTGAACTGCTCCGAGATCGCGGTGAAGCCGCGGATGTCGGAGAACATCACGCTCAGCATCCGGGTTTCGCCGCCAAGCTGGAGCCGGCTCGGGATGCGCCGCCAGCGCATTGACCAGGTCGGGCGCGAGGTAGAGCCCGAACGCCGATTGAATGAAGCGCCCCTGCCGGTCGACGACGCGCGTAGCGGAACAGCAGCACGCCAGCGGTTGCCGCCGCGAGGGCGGCGACCGGGCTGACGAGCGGCAGCCACAGCCCGTGCTCGAAGGCGATCTGGGCGCCGCCGGCCCAGCCGAGGATCGGCACCGCCCCGCCGAGCGCCGCGAGCCGGGTCGGCAGCAGCGCCGCCGCGAGCCCGGTCGCGATCGCCAAACCCGCCACCAGCGCCGATCACGATCGACGGCCAGGGCGGCGGGTTCTCGCGGATGAAATCGCCGGCGAGGATCGTGTCGACGATGTTGGCGAGGCGTTCGGTGCCGGGGATCGGGGTGTTGCCGAACGGCCCGGAGTAGGAATTGGCGATGCCGATGACCGAGGCGCCGATCAGGACGATGCGCCCCTTGAACAAATCCGCGGCGAGCCGGCCCTCGACCAGATCGGCAAACGAAAAGGTCGGGATCGTGCCGCGCGGGCCGCGATAGTTGACGACGAGCCGCATCGCCGGGTCGGTCGGGACCAGCCGGTCGCCGAGCTGGACGCCGTCGCCGAGCGCGAGGCCGACTTTGCTCCACGGCAGCCCGAGATAGGCGGCGGCGATGCGCACCGGCAGCGAGGGGACAAAATCGCCGCTGAACGGCAGCGGCGAGATAGTCGTAGCGCGGCTCGCCATCGCGGTCGAAGGCGATGCGACATGGCCGAGGCCGGCGGCAGCCTCGGCCAGCACCGGGATCGGCAAGACCGCGCTTTGCGGCTGCAGCGGAAAGATCGGCTCGTTGCAGGCTCTGATCGAGCCGCAGATAAACCTGCTGCGACAATGGCGCGCGGCGCTTCCTCGGCCGGCCCTTGAAAAGAAAAGGTAAGCGGCAGCAGCACCTTGCCACTCGCCCGCAGGGCGGCGGCGAAATCACCGTCGGGATCGTCGTCGGCGAGGCGCGAAGCGCCTGCCGCAGCCGGGGATCTTGCGTCTGCCGAAAGCCCGCTGGCCGCGGCCCGGGCCGCGCTGCGCAGATCGTTCGAGATCGGCTGACTCCGGTTCGGCGAACAACAGATCGAAGGCGATGACCCGGGCGCCGGCGCGATCGAGCATCTGCACCGCCTTGGCAAACAGCCGCCGGCTCAGCGGCCATCGGCCGAGCTTGGCGAGGCTGTGATCGTCGACCAGCACGACGACGGTTTCGGGGTCGGGCGTCTGCACGCCGCGCAGCCGGAAGCGCAGATCGAGCGAGGCGGTCTCGAGGCCGCGGATGCAGCGGCCGGGTCCTGGAGGCGGTCAGGAAGAGCAGAACACCGATCGCGATGAGAAAGGCCAGCCCCGCCTCGCGGACGCCGCGCGGCCACGCGAATGCCGGCCAGCGCAACACGACCGCCTATGGCACGTTGGTGCGGGCGATGACGGCGGCGAACTCCGCCTGGCTCCACAGCCGCGGCGGGACGGGATCGCGCCCGGCTTCGAGGCGGGCGCCCCAGCGCGCCGGGATCGTCTCGCGGCGCTTTGTTGCCGCGCTCGTCATCTCGACGCTGCCGGTCAGCACGCCGACCTGCATCGCCGTCGCTGATGCCTCGACAAACCAGTCGGTCGAGCGCACCGCCGCGGTGCCGACCGCGGTATCGACCTCGAAGTTCGCCGGGCGTTCGACCGGAGCGACGACCGCTCGCAACAGCCCCTGTGCCAGCGAGAGATGGGCGTCCTGGCGCTGCCCGGCGGCGTCGACCGTAAAGGCGGCGACCGTCATCCGCGTACCGGAGGCGACCGAAACCACCGAGCCGTCCACCATCCGCAATTTCATTTTGCCATCAGCCGGCACATCGACCGTGTCGCCGACCTGCACCGGCTGGCCGAGCGTGGCCGCGTTTCGCGCGCCGCCGCTTTCGACAAAGCACGACGCCGAACAGCCCGACGACGGTGCCCGCCGGCGCCGCCGACGCGAGGCCCATCGAGATGATCAGCAAGCAGCGCTCGCGATCAAGGCAGGCGGAACGATGCGTTTCGTGCTGCTCAACATCGCGCGATCCTCGTCAAGCTGCGGGAAGACAATAGCCGGCGGATCGGCTTCGAGAACAGGACGTCAAGCAATACATACAACAGCGTGATCACGGCAATCTCGCGGCGGCATCGCGCGGGGCCCGTCAGTGTTCCGAGAACAACGGCCGGCCGATCGTCTCGGAGAACAGGTAATCGAGCGACAGGTGGAGCTGCGCGATCGGACGCCGGCCCCGGCAGCGGTGGCATTGGCTGGCCGGCACCAGCGCCTCGATCAGGAACTCCCAGCCCTGACCGGCATAGCTGACCCCGGGCGCGATCAGCGCCGTGGTCCGCGCGCCGAAGCTGCGCCCGCCGGGGATCGTGAACAACGCCTCCGTCATCGGCGTCAATCCGCGGACCCACCCGGGGAGGTCGCAGGCTCTGCACCTTCGACTGCAGGTAGGGGATCGAGTACTCGACGACGAAGCCCGTATCCACCAGATTGGGCCGCGGCGCGGCATCGGCAAACTGATAGCCGACGAACCCCTCGACCGCGAGCGGCCGCAGATAGCCGATATCGAGATCGCCCAGCCCCTTGCCGAAGTAGACCCGCGGCTCGTGGCGCCAGCCGGATACGCGCCGATGTGTAGCGCCCCGGTGCCGCCCCACTCGCGGTTGAGGCCGAGCGTCATCAGAAACTCGTGCGGCTGATCGTCGATCGGCTCAGGTATTTGACCTCGGTCTGCAGGTTCGCAAAGCCGTCGAACGAGCCGGCGTGGACCCGGTCGAGGCGGAACCAGCTCTCGTTGATTGTGATGCCGAGGTCGTCGGTGATCGTCTTGTCGAGGACGGCGCCGAGATTGGTCGCCTCGTTCGGCGATCCGGGCGGTCCGCCGGCCAGCGGCACGGTCCAAGCCCAGGCGTAGAATTCGTCACCAGGAGCAATTTGCGGCAATATCCCGAGCGCCGGAAACACCCGATCGCCTGCCGCGGTATAGGCGAGGCATTCACGCGCCGGTATAGCTATACCGAGAACCAATGCGAGTACGATTGCCGATACACCGGCGCGCCGACGGTTGCTCGATCTCTCGAGACGGCCCATCGCGATCTCCCTGCTCGGTCGCGCGAGCAAAACTACCCCCGGAATATTACCATGAAATCAACCCAGGGGCGAAAACATCCCGATCAAACCAGACGGCCGACTTGCCGGGAAGACGTGCTGAACCATCGCAAAGCATGCGAATCGAAGCAGGCGCGAACCGCGGCAACACGAGGGTCGCCGGGAACAGCCGGTCGCCGGCCGCGCAGCCTCTCGCTCGTCCCAGCCCCCGGCTCATTGCGACCACCTCCCCTCGGCTTGTGACCCGACGCTCTCGGCAGACCATCGCGTATGCTTTGCTGTTGCTAAAGTGCCGCGCGCAGTAACATGCCCCGCGTGAACACGGCGAAACGAGAACGCGTCGAGCGCCATCTGGCGGCGATACTGGCGGCCGATATCGCCGGCTATGCCCGGCTGATGGGCGAGGATGAGGAAGGCACGCTCGCCGCGCTGAAGGCGATCGGCGGCGCGAGCTGGCCGACCCCAGGATCGCGAGCATCGCGGCCGCATCGTCAAGACCACCGGCGACGGTATGCTGGTCGAATTCGCCAGCGTCGTCGACGCGGTGCGCTGCGCGGTCGAGATGCAGCACGGGATGGCCGAGCGCAACGCCGATACGCCGGCCGAGCGGCGCATCGAGTTCCGCATCGGCATCAATCTCGGCGACATCATCAGCGACGACAACGACATCTACGGCGACGGCGTCAATGTCGCGGCGCGGCTCGAAGCCTTGGCCGAGCCGGGCGGGATCTGCGTCAGCCGGGTCGTGCGCGACCAGGTCCGCGACAAGCTCGATCTCGCCTTCGACGACCATGGGCGAGCAGCAGGTCAAGAACATCGCCCGCCCGGTGCATGTCTATCGGGTCGCTCCGAAAAGCCCCCTCCCTAACCCTCCCCCGCGAGCGGGGGAGGGAAGCGCGCGCAGCGCGCGGGTGGGGGTTGGTGCGCCGCCCGCGCTCGCTCTTCCCGACAAACCGTCGCTCGCCGTGCTGCCGTTTCAGAACATGTCGGGCGACCCGGAGCAGGAATATTTCACCGACGGCATGGTCGAGGAGATCACGACAGCAATTTCCCGGTTGCCTTGGCTGTTCGTGATCGCGCGCAATTCGAGCTTTACGTACAAGGGCAAGGCCGTCGATGTGAAGCAGGTGGCGCGCGAATTGGGCGTGCGCTACGTGCTCGAAGGCTCGGTGCAGGAAGGCCGGCAACCGGGTGCGGATCACCGGGCAATTGATCGACGCGACCACCGGCGCTCATATCTGGGCCGACCGCTTCGACGGCTCGCTCGACGACATCTTCGAGCTTCAGGACCAAATTGCCTCCAGCGTCGTCGGCGCGATCGAACCGCGCCTGCGGCAGTCGGAGATCGAGCGCGCAAGCCGCAAGCCGACCGCGAGCCTCGACGCCTACGACCTCTACCTGCGCGCCCTGGCGGAGTTCTACAAACCGAACCTTGAAGGCTGTGGCGCTGCCCTTGCACTGGCGCGGCAGGCGCTCGCGATCGACCCGTCCTATGCGCCGGCGGCCTCCCTGATCGGCTTCGTCCGTCGCTACCAAAATGTCTCGGGTGCGCCGCTTGCCAATGACGAGATCGCCGAGGCGCTGCGCCTCGCGCACCACGCGATCGCGGTCGGCCGGGACGATCCCAACGCGCTCGCGCAGGCAGGCGGGAACCTGGCTTTGCTGGGCGGCGAACACGCGGCAGGGATGCGGGCGATCGAACGCGCCATCGTGCTTAACCCGAACTGTGCTGCCGCATGGGCTCACGCCGCGGCAGTGCATTGCTATGCCAACCGGCCGGACGCTGCCATCGAGGCGGCGCAGCGCGCGATGCGGCTGAGCCCGCTCGATCCAGCTCTCTATCAGTGGGAATGGCTACTCGGTTACGCGCTGATGCTCGCCGGCCGGTATGAGGAAGCGATCGAATGGGTCGACCGCTCATTGCACGATCGCCCGACTTTTCACCCATCCATCCGCGGGCGGCTCGCGCTGTGCGGCTATCTCGGCCGCACCGAAGAGGCGAGGGAGTGGATCGCCCGGCTGCTGGCGCTCAACCCGCTCCACACGGTCGCCTGGTTCCGCAATTTCGGCGGCAAGTTCCTGTCGCCGGCGACGCTGGCGATCTGGGTCGAGGGGCTGCGCAAAGCGGGCTTGCCGGAGGAATGATCGTCAGTCCGCCAGCCCCATCACAAATGCCAAGGCGGCGTTGACCCGCGCCATGTCGGCCGCGCCGATGTGGCCGATCCGCCGGCCGACGCGCTCGCGGCGGATCGTCACCGGCTTGTCGGCCATCACCTGAGATCGAACCCGCAGCCCGGTTTCCGCGCCGGGCTCGATCGTGATGCGGAAATCCGCTTCGGCCAAATCGGAAGTGAGCTGGCAGATCACGACCGAGGCATGACTTTTCGGGATCGCATTCGACTGTACAATCACCGCCGGCCGCGGTTTGCCGTAGTCGCTTGGCGCAGCAACGATCACGACGTCGCCGCGGACCCCCACCCTTCCCTCCCCCGCACGCGGAGGAGGGTCAGGGTGGGGGCTCATCGCCGTCGAATTCGGAGACTGCCTCGATCCACAAGAGCGCGTCGCGCTCGCTGTCGGGGCTGAGCTTTGCGATCTGCGTTGCTATCCGCTGGCGGACGGCCTGCGAGCGCGCATCCGGGACGACGAGGCGCAACTCGCGCAACCCCTGGCGCCGGCGCCGCTCGCGCATTAGCTTCATTCGTTCGGCCGGCTCGGCCATGTCGATCTCCGCAGAGCGTAACGCGTAACAAGGTAACGCGTTACGCCGAGATTGCAAGCCGGCGGTTCTGTGAGGCGATGCCATGACCGCGATCATCCTCGCCAATTGCGCGATCGTTGACGGCACGAGCGCCGAGCGTCGCGAGGATCACCACGTGCTGGTCGAGGGCGAGCGGATCCGCGAGGTCTCCGACCGGCCGCTCTCCAGCGCGGCGGCCGAGACGATCGATCTGAAGGGCCGCACCCTGATGCCCGGGCTGATCGACGCGCATGTCCATGTGATGGCGGTCGATGCGGCGCTCGCCCGCCTCGCCGAGCAGCCGCTGACCCTGGTGACGATGCAGGCCGCGCGGGTGCTCGAAGGCATGCTGCGGCGCGGCTTTACGACGCGTGCGCGATGCCGGAGGCGCCGATGGCGGGCTGGCCGAGGCGATCGAGCGCGGTCTGGTTGCCGGCCCGCGGCTGTTTCCATCGGGGCAGGCGTTGAGCCAGACCGGCGGGCATGGCGATCTGCGGCCGCGCACCCGTTCGGTCGCCAGCTGCGCCTGCTGCGAATACGGCGCCGGTCTCGCCCGCATCGCCGACGGCGTCGCCGAGTGCCGCCGCGCGGCGCGCGACGAATTGCGCAAGGGCGCGACGCAGTTGAAGATCATGGCGTCGGGCGGCGTCGCCTCGCCCTACGACCCGATCTGGAACCTGCAATACAGCAACGAGGAGATGCGCGCGATCGTCGAGGAGGCGAAGGGCTGGCACACCTATGTGCTGGCGCATGCCTATACGCCGGAGGCGATCAGCCGCGCGGTCGACAACGGCGTGCGCTCGATCGAGCATGCCAATCTGATCGACCGCGCAACCGCCGAGCGGGTCGCCGCCGCCGGCGGCTTTGTCGTGCCGACCCTGGTGACGTATGACACGCTGCACCGGTTTGGCCGCGAGCTCGGCTTTTCCGAGGTCAGCCTCGCCAAGCTCGCCGAGGTGCGCGAGGCCGGGCTTAAGTCGCTCGACATATTGCAGGCGGCGGGGGTACCGATCGGCTACGGCACCGACCTTTTGGGCCCGATGCACAAGTATCAGACGCGCGAATTCGTGCTCCGCGCCGAGGCGATGGCGCCCTTCGACATCATCCGCTCGGCGACGATTGTCAACGCCGCGCTGTTGAACCGCACCGGCGAATTGGGGGTGGTCGCGCCCGGCGCCCGCGCCGATTTGATCGCCGTCGACGGCGACCCGCTCGCCGACATCTCGCTGCTCGACGGCGACGGTGAGCACCTGGCCATGATCATGAAAGACGGCGCGCTTTACAAGCGGCCGAGCGAGTAGGAGCGCGGCATGAAATTCGGCGTCTTCATCAGCGCGCAGCAGCCGCGCTCCGACGATCCGGTCGGGCGGTTTCGCGAGGCGGTCGAGCAGGCCAGGCTCGCGCGCGAGGCCGGCTTCGATGCCCTCGCCGCCGGCCATCACTACCTGTCGCCGCCCTACCAGTCGCTGCAGAGCCTGCCGCTACTGGCGCGGCTGGCCGGCGAGGCGCCGGGGATGGAATTGTGCCTGTCGGTGCTGCTGCTGGCGCTGCTCAACCCGGTGCAGACCGCCGAGGAGGTCGCCAGCCTCGACATCATGTCCGAGGGCCGCGTCGTGTTCGGGGTCGGGATCGGCTACCGCGAGGTCGAATACGAGGCCTTTGGCGTGGCGCCGCGCGACCGGGTGCCGCGCATGCTGGAGGCGCTGCAACTGATCAAGCTTCTGTGGACCGAGGAGGTGGTGACCTTCGAGGGCCGGTTCTTCCGCGTCCACAACGCCACCTGCACGATCCGCCCGGTGCAGAAGCCCTATCCGCCGATCTGGATCGCCGCCAACGCCGACCCGGCGGTCGTGCGCACCGCGCGGCTCGGCTATCCGTGGTTCGTCAACCCGCATGCCGCGCTGCCGACGATCGAGCGGCAGTGGGAGCGCTACAAGCAGGCGCTCGCCGAGGCCAACCATCCGATGCCGGGCGCCCGGCCGATCGCGCTCGAGCTGCATGTCGCGGCGACCCATGAGGAGGCGGTCGAGACCGCGCGCCCGTTCCTCGCCGGCAAGTACAACGCCTATGCCGAATGGGGACAGGACAAGGTCTTGCCGGGCGAGGAAAGCTTCCGGGTCGCCTTCGATGCGCTGGCCCGCGACCGCTTCATCCTCGGCACGCCCGACGAGGTCGATCGAGCAGATCGAGGAGCGGGTCCGGCGCCTCCAATCCAATTATTTGATCTTCCGGATGGGCTGGCCCGGCATGGAGTCGGCAAAGATCCTGCGCGTCGATCGAGATGATGGGAAAGCGGGTGCTGCCCCATTTCCACGCCAAATATGGCCGCGGCTGACATGACGATGAGACGGAATTCGCTGGAAATCCGTCCCCTCGCCGGGGCGATCGGCGCGGAGATCACCGGCGTCGATCTGGCGGGCGAGGTCGACGGCGAGACGATCGCCGCGATCCGGCGCGCCTGGCTCGACCACCTCGTCGTCTTCTTTCGCGGTCAGGACCTGCCGCCCGCGCGGCTGCTTGCCGTCGCCCGGCGCTTCGGTGTGCCGATCGAGTACCCGTTTTTGCAGGGGCTCGACGGGTTCCCTGAGATTACCCCGGTCGTCAAGCTGGCGCATGAGCGGGTCAATTTTGGCGGATTGTGGCACAGCGATACGGCCTATCTGGAAATCCCGCCGATGGGCACGATGCTGATCGCGCGCGAGGTGCCGCCCTATGGCGGCGACACGCTGTTCGCCAACATGTATCTCGCCTATGAAACATTATCGGCTGGCCTCAAGCGGCTGCTCGACGGCCTCGTCGCGGTCAATTCCTCGGCCAAGGCCGACGTCACCAAGACGCGCGAGGACCGCATCCGCGAGCACGGCCGCGAGGATGCCCGCGCCGAATATGAGGCGCTGCACCCGGTCGTGCGCACCCATCCCGAGACCGGCAGGAAGGCGCTTTATGTCAATGGCGGCCATACCGTGCGGTTCAACGACATGACCGAGGAAGAAAGCGCGCCGCTCCTCGGCTTTCTGTTCGCGCATCAGACGCGGCCCGAATTCACCTGCCGCTTTCGCTGGGAGAAGGGCTCGCTCGCGTTCTGGGACAATCGCTGCGCCCAGCACAACCCGATCAACGACTATCACGGCTTTCGCCGGGTCATGCACCGGGTGACGCTGGCCGGCGACCGGCCGCGTTGACCTAGCCGGCGACCGCGATTCCCTGCACCTCGACCAGGAGCTCCGGCCGCGCCAGGCCGGCGACCGTGATTAAGGCGCTCGCCGGGAAATTGTCGCCGAAGATCTCGCAGCGCAGCTGCGTGAAACGGTCGCCGAGCCGGGCATCGGTGATGAACACGGTCATCGTCACCATGTCGGCAAGGCTGGCGCCGGCCTCCGCCAGGGTCCGGCCGAGCCGGGCGAACACCTCGCGGACCTGGCCGTCGAAATCGGCGGCGAGCGAGCGGCCCGACGAATCCTCGTTTGCCACCTGCCCGGCGAGCCAGATCGTGCGGCCGCCTGCGGTGATGACCGCTTGCGAATAGCCGCGGGCCTGTGCCGCCTCGCGCTTGATGTGGCTTCGCGTCAACGGTTCCGGCATCTCTCCCTCCATCCCATCGCCCAGAAACGCTATGCTGCGCGCGATGGCCCGCGACGCAACTGCATTCTTCGACGACGCACAACACCGCGCCGCGCATCGTGCCGGCGCTGGCGCGCTGATGATTTGCGCTGGCGCACGATCCTCACTAGCCTTGCGGAAATGCCCGGCCGGCGATGCCCGGGCGCCCGCGCGGAGGAGCCGCTCATGCCCGAACCGAACTGGTCGCTGCGCGGCGAGTATATGGAAAGCTGCAACTGCGACTATCTCTGCCCGTGCGTCTACACCAACCCGCAAGGTCCGGCGACCTACGACAACTGCACGGCCGTCATGGTGTTCCGGGTCGACGAGGGCCGGTCCGGGACGATCCGGCTCGACGGGCTGAAATTCGCGCTGGTCATCCGCTCCGGCAAGGTGATGGCCGATGGCAACTGGATTTTCGGGGTCATCGTCGATGAGGCGGCCGATCCGGCGCAGCGCCAGGCGCTCTCGGCCATCGCCGGCGGCGAGGCCGGCGGCCCGCCTTCGTTCATCCGGCAGAACCTGGTCGGCGATTTCCGCGGCGTCGCCTTCCAGCCGATCGAATTCACGATGGCCGGGCTGACGCGCCGCGCCGCGGTCCCGGGGATGCTGTCGTTCGAGATCGAGGGGGTGGCCTCGCGCAACCGCAGCGGCGACCCATACTACCTCGACAATGTCGGGCACCCGGCCGGCCGCCGCCTCGCCTTGGCGCGGTCCACGGAGACCCACGTCCACGTCTTCGGCCTCGACCTGGACCTGGCGGGCCGGGGCAATAACGGGCATTTTGCGCCGTTTTCCTGGGCCGCCTGAGCGGCCGCGCCTCGTCTGACAGATGAAGAGCGCACCGCTCAGGATCGCCGTCATCGGCGGCGGCATCGGCGGCCTTACCGCCGCGTTGTCGCTGCGCCAGGCCGGCTTCGAGGTCGAGGTCTACGAGCAGGCGCCCGAGCTGACCCAGATCGGCGGCGGCATCAACATGGGTCCGAATGCGGCGCGCGTGCTGTGCCGGCTCGGCCTCGGGCCGGGGCTCGACCGCGAGGGCGTGCGCCCGCTCGGCACCCACCAGCGCCGCTGGCAGGACGGGCGCACCTTGCAGAAGGCACTGCTCAACCCGCAATGCGAACAGCTCTATGGCGCGCCGCACATCACCATCCACCGCGCCGATCTGCTGGCGGTGATCGCCGCGGGCTTCCCGCCGGAGCGGGTTCATCTCGGCCACCGGCTCGTCGGTCTCGCCGACAAGGGCGACGGGGTCGAGGCATGGTTCGACAACGGCGCGCGGATCGCTTGCGATGTGCTGGTCGGCGCCGACGGCATCCACTCGGCGGTGCGCGCGCGGCTGTTCGGCGAGGAGGAGCCGCGCTTTGCCGGCTGCGTCGCCTATCGCGGGCTGGTGCCGGCCGAGCGGATCGCCGATCTCGGGCTCGAACTCGGCAGCCAGTCCTGGGTCGGCCCGGGCGGCCATTTCGTCCACTATTTCGTCTCGCGCGGGCGGCTGTTGAACTTCGTCGGCTGGACCGAGCACGACAGCTGGAACCGCGAGGACTGGACCGACCGCGCCACGATCGCGCGGGCGCTCGCCGCGTTCGAGGGCTGGCATCCGCAGATCCGCCGGATCATCGACGCGGCCGACACCTGCTTCATCTGGGCCTTGTTCGATCGCGACCCGCTGCCGCGCTGGTCGGTCGGGCGCGCGACATTGCTCGGCGATGCCTGTCACCCGATGTACCCGTTCATGGGCCAGGGCGCGGCGCAGGCGATCGAGGACGGCGCCGCGCTCGCCGCCTGCCTCGTTGCCGCGGGCGATGGCGATCCGGCCGCGGCGCTCCGGCGCTACGAAGCAGCTGCGCCTGCCGCGCGTCACCCGGCTGCAGGAACTCTCGCGCGCCAACAAGACCCGCTTCCACATGCCCGACGGCCCGGCGCAACGGGCGCGCGACGCCGAATGGTCGCGCGCCGGCGACCGCTCGCCCGACGCGCTGCGCTGGCTCTACGCGCACGACCCGCGCGCGCTCGAGCCGGCATCTGCGACAGCGTGAACGTGCCGGCCCAGCTATGGCGGCCGATCGTCACTCAGCCTTCTTTTCGTGCTCCATCGCAGCCCGCAGGATCGCGTTGATCCGGGTCTGGTAGCGCGGGTAGCGCCGGAAATGCTCCAGCACATCGCGGTCGAGCCGGATGCTGATCTGCTCCTTCGGCCTCGGCATGACCAGTGTCGCCGAGGCGAACCAGGCCTCATCAACGCTCGGGTGCGACGTCCGGGTCATCCCGGATTGAAGCATCGATTTCGTCGTCTGTAATTGCATCGAACCGCACCCAGTCAGTCCGGGGGCTGGGTCTGTCGCGGATTTCTGCTTCGAAGCGTCTTTGCTCACGCCGGTTAGCCTTTCGCGCCGAAATGATACGACGATTTTCTCCGCGCCAGCGTGTAGACGACGACCATCAGGCGACCGTCGACCTTACCAGACGCCAAAATGCGCGTTTCACCATAATCGTGCCGGTCGTCTATTTTTTCGAGGACCGGCCCACCCCAAATCCGGGAGGCTGTCGTGAATTCGAGGCCTCGGTCCGCGATGTTGGTTTCTTCTTTGTCTGGATCCCACTCAAAGTCCGTCCACTGCGCTGCTCCTGCCGCAGAGCTCCCCCGGGAGGAGATGCGGCCTACCGCGCTCTCGCAGCGCAGCAGCCAAGACGACATACATATTGCATATACAAACAAAGCTGTCAAGTTAATCCAGGCAATACCGATCGATCAGTCGAACCGGGTCCCCAGACCCCCAAAGCGCCGGCTTCGTTTTCGCCCCTTGAGTAACCTGGCGGGGCGAGCCGGATGACTTTTCACACCGATGATCTGGTCGCACGCGGCCTCGTCGCGCCGGAGCGGCTCCCGAGTTGCGCCGGGTCGCCGCAGAGTTCGCGGTCGCCGTGACCGACGAGATGGCGGCGCTGATCGACCCCGCCGACCCCGCCGATCCGATCGCGGCGCAATTCGTGCCGCGCGCCGCCGAACTCGACACCACGGCGGACGACCAGCCCGACCCGATCGGCGACGAACGCTGGTCGCCGCTGCCCGGCCTCGTCCATCGCTACCCCGACCGCGTGCTCCTGAAGCCGATCCTCATCTGCCCGGTCTATTGCCGCTTCTGCTTCCGCCGCGAGCAGGTCGGCAAGGGCAACGGATTGCTCGCGCCGGCGGCGCTCGACCGCGCCTTCGGCTATATCGCGGAGCATCCCGAGATCTGGGAGGTCATCGTCACCGGCGGCGACCCGTTCCTGTTGTCGCCGCGCCGGATCGCCGCGATCGTCCGCCGCCTCGAAGCGATCCCGCACCTTGCCGTCATCCGCTTTCATACCCGCGTGCCGGTCGTCGATCCGCGCCGGGTCGGCGCCGCGCTGATTGCCGCGCTGGCGGCGGACAAGGCGCTTTACGTCGTCATCCACGCCAACCACCCGCAGCGAGCTGACCCCGGCGATGCGCGAGGCGGTCGGGCGGCTCGTCCGCGCCGGTATTCCGGTCTTGTCGCAGAGCGTCCTACTGCGCGGCGTCAACGACGACGTCGCGGTGCTCGAGGCGCTGTTGCGCGGGCTCGTCGCGATGCGGGTCAAGCCCTATTACCTGCATCATCCCGATCTCGCTCGCGGCACCGGGCATTTCCGGCTCGGCATCGACGAGGGCCAAGCGCTCGTCGGTGCGCTGCGCGGCCGGGTGTCGGGGCTGTGCCAGCCGAGCTATGTGCTCGACATCCCCGGCGGCTACGGCAAGGTGCCGATCGCGGCGAGCGCGGCCGGGCCGGGCGAGCAGCCGGGGTGCTGGGTTGTCGAAGACCCTGCCGGCCGCAAGCATCGCTATCCCCCGCCTGCCGGCGACTGCGCCGAGGGCTGAGCGCGACGCCGATGATGGCAGCCGACCCCACGATGATCCCCACCATGATCATCGTCGGCGGCGACGCGCTGGCGCTCGGCACCGCGCGCGAGATCTCCCTCATTCCCGGCAATCGCGTCGTCGTGCTGTGGCCCGGCGAGCCCGAATTCGCCGCCGCGGTCGAGGCGGTCGGCGCGCGGTTCGTCGCCGGCCGGCCGGAGAGCAGCGACGGGCTGGAGTTGGCCGGGGTCGAGCGCGCGGTCTCGATCCTGGCGCTGTCGGGCGACGACCAGCTCAATCTGCGGGTGGCGCTGCGCGCGCGCGACGCCAATCCGCGCATCCGCATCGTCCTGCGTCAGTTCAACCGCGCGCTCGCCGCCAAGATCGAGCAGAACCTGCCCGATTGCTCGGTCCTGTCGCTGGCCTGGCATTCGGCCGCGACCTACGCCGCCGCCGCGCTCGACCCGTCCTGCTTGCGCGGGCTGCAATTTCCCGGAACGCGACGGCCCGCTGACCGGTTTCGCCGCCCGGATGGCCGATCAGGCGGCGGTTGCCGGGCACACCGTCGGCGAGGCCGAGGCAGCGCTCGGGGCGCGCATCGTCGCGATCGACGGCGAGACGAACCTCGACCGCGATCGCCCGATCGCGCCGGGAGCCCGGCTGATCGTCTACGCTGCGGTCGAGCGGCTGCTCTCGTCGACGCCGCGCCAGCCCATCCCGCGGAGCCGGCCGCGATGGCATGCGCGGCTGCGCCAGGCGCTGCGCCGCTGCCATCAGCGGATCCGCCGGACCGACCCGTATATCGGGGCCTTTGCGGCGACGGCGCTCGCGCTGTTCAGCCTCGGCGCATGGTATTTCCACCGATCCCTCGACAGCGATTGGCTGACCGCCGCCTATTTCGTGCTGGCCACGATAACGACGACCGGGTATGGCGACATCACCCCCAATCGCGACAATCCGTTGGACATCGCCGTCGCGATGATGCTGATGCTGTCGGGCGTCGTCTTCACCGGGATTTTCATCGCCGTTGTCGCGTCGCGGCTGACCCGCGCGCAATGGGTGCGGATGCAGGGGCTGCGCCCGATCCACCGGCACGGTCACATCGTCGTCTGCGGTTGCGGCAGCATCGGGACCGGGGTCATCGACCTGCTGCTCGATTTCGACAAGCAGCTCGTCGTGGTCGAGCAGAACCCCGATGCCGCCCTGGTCGAACGCGCGCGCGATCGCGGTTTCGACCTGTTGACCGGGGACGCCAGCCGCGACGACACGCTCGACCTGTGCAATCTCGGCGCGGCGCACAGCCTCGTCGCGCTGACCAATGTCGATACCTTGAACCTTGAAATCGCGCTCGGCGCGCGCGCCCGCAATCCCAGCATGCCGATCGTGCTGCGCATCGCCGAGGCGAACCTCGCCGCCTCGATCGCCCGCCATTTCGCGTTCGAGACGACCTTCTCGGTCGCCGCGTTGGCCGGGCCGGTTTTCGCCGGGCTGGCGCGGTTTCCGGGCGCGCGCGGCCGGATCGCCTTCGACGACCGGGAATTCGCCATCGCCGAGATCATCCTCGGCCCGACGATCGAGGACGAGGTGCTGCGCCTGGCGATTCCCCTCGCCGCGGCGGAAGACGGCGGCGATTTCGCGCTGAGCCGCGATTTCGCCGGGCTGCGGCCAGGGCACGAGGGCGCTGATCCTGGTGCCGCTCGCCCCGTTGCGCGACGGCCAGGCCAGTCTCGCCGCGATTGCCGAGCACGCGTATGACGGATGAGCAAATCGCGTTAAGCATCAATTCTCTGGCGTTTCTGTCGCGGTTTTTTGAAAATTGTTTTATGGATACGATGCGGCAAACCGGAATCTTAACAGAACAGCGACGCGATCGTCGCTATGCTCTGCCGGTGTTGGAAGTCGTCATAGGCGATGAGCATTTTCGCGCCATCAATTGGTCGATGCGCGGCGCCTTGCTGTATGGCATTTGCGAGGTCGTCGGCATGCGGGTGCGCGGCGAGATGGGCGTCCCCGGATCGAGCCAGGCGCTCCCGTTCGCGGCAACCGTGGTCCGCGCCGATCTCAACACCGGCAACTCGGCGATCTGCTTTCGAGGATTGCCGCAGCGACACAATCGAGTTCCACGCGCATAGCTGCGCCGCCCCGCTGCAATAGGCGGCGCGCGACCGGCGGCCCAGCCGGGACTCATACCGCCAGCTCGCACCAGATCGGGGTGTGATCGGAGGCCCGCTCCTTGCCGCGCGGGGCCTTGTCGATCTCGCACGCGACGACCCGGTCCGCGGCATGCGGCGACAAGAGCAGATGGTCGATCCGCAGCCCCTCGTCGCGGTTCCAGCGGCCGGCCTGGTAATCCCAGAAGGTGTAGCGGTGCGGCTCGCGGTGAAAGACGCGGTAGGCGTCGCTGAGGCCGAGATGGAGGAGCGCGCGGAAGCGCGAGCGCGTCTCGATCCGGCACAGCGCGTCGTCGCGCCAGGCGACCGGATCGTAGACATCCTCGTCGGCCGGGCAGACGTTGTAATCCCCGGCGAGGACGAACGGGATCTCGCGGCGCAAGAGGTCCCGCGCGTGCGCGTACGAGCCGCTCCATCCAGGCGAGCTTGTAGGTGAATTTGTCGCCTAATTCGTCGGGGCCGACCGGGTTGCCGTTGGGCACATAGGCGGAAGCGACCCGAACCTCGCCGCCGTCACCCACGGCGCCAAACGACGCCTCGACATAGCGCGCCTGCTCGTCATCGAACCCGGGCAGGCCAAAGACGATGTCGCGGGCGGGTTCGCGCGACAAGAGGGCGACGCCGTTATAAGCGCGTTGTCCCGAGCGTCTCGACCCGGTAGCCGAGCGCGGCAAGTTCGAGCCGGGGAAACTCGTCGGCGAGGCATTTGGTTTCCTGCAGGCACAAGACATCGGGCCGGGCGTCTTCGAGAAACGCCAACAGATGCGGCAGCCGCACCTTGACCGAATTGACGTTCCAGCTGGCGATCTTCACCGGCGCCTCACCCCACCCAAACACCCCAGTCGCGGCAACCACAGGTTGCTCACCCGATCCTGACCCACCCGATCCTCGCCGTGAGCGCCCGTGGCCCTGACCGTCGTGGAACGCAGTCTAACAACATGGCGGTCACAAATCCTACGACGCTCGACGAGATGCCCAACTACAGGATGTGCAAAAAAGCGCTGGCCATCGCAATCCGAGCACCGCTAAGCTGCAGGCTTGGAGAGTATAGCCCAAGAAGGCGGCGAGGTTTTTTGCGACGAAATAAGGGCGGGCATCAAATGGATCCGCTGTGCCAAGTTAGGTCTCCGGCCGAAACAAACTCCGTATCGGAAGCGTTTAAACGGCCCACGCACGGCGCTGCCCGCTTTCGGTTCGGAGATCATCGCAGGCCCCTATTCAGGCACTCTGTAAAGAGATTCGCGGCAGTCGGGATGGGTTTAATAGCCTTTATCTTAATAGGCGGATGCGGCACACATGTTCCGCTCACAGACCCGCTCCGCGCAAATTCCCTGGATGAGAACAACTACTCCCGCGAAGGGCGAATCGAACAAAACCTTGTGGGAAACATTCGGTGCGAGATTCAAAACGCGGTGTATGAAGCTGATAAGCTCGGAAGTATGCCCTATCTCGGCACTACGTGGGGAACACAGGTTACTCTGAAACTGACATGGGACGAGATGTCAGGTCTGGCGCCTAGCGTGTCGATTATCAATCCACTTGCAATGATGCAATCTTTTGCCGTAAGTCTTGGAGCTTCAGCTACCGCCCATGCCACGCGTCTTGAAACTATTACTTTTCTCTTCGAAAATAGAGGGCTCCTTGCTGCCGCGAAGCGAATGGGCAGACAGGATTGTAGCAAGCGCGAAACGGGGATCATGATCGAGAGCGATCTGCGGATAGAGGAATTCATTTATGACAAAGCCACCGTTGCGGCGACTGCGGTTGCGACAACAGTTGATCGTGGCAGGCCGCAATTTTCGACATTCCAAGAGGATTTAACTTTTGTTGCGACCTTGAGTGGCAATGTGACACCAGTTTGGAAGTTAACCAGAGTGTCGGCCAACACATCCGGAAATCTCATTTAGCGCTACGAGAACGACGACGGGAGACGTCCTTATTACATTAGGACCTCTTGCTACCGACAAGGACGGTAATCTACTGCCGCAGTTGGGGGAACCTGCCGCCTCGCAGCATACAGCCGGAATCATTGGCGGATCTGTCGCCTCTCAGAATAAGAGCCAGACCCCGTAGCTTGCTAACCAGTCGATTGGGGAGTCTCTGAACATGCCACAAAAACCGGTCACAAGAACCGCAAAGATCAAGCTGGTCATGCGTAACCACAACGGCAAAGATCTTTATGCAGTACCTATCGTCCCGGGCCCTTGCGATGGTAAGAGCGACGGGGACTCTTGCGGAAATGGCTGCACCTGCATTGCTGGCCAACCGCACTACGACGTCAGCGCGTTAGCCGCGATCGGCATAACTCTTCCCAAGCCGCGAGCAAAAAAGAAAACCTGATGCGGAGATCGGGACTGAAGGCGGTTAAGCGGCAACAGCTTCTGAGGGCTCGACCGCACCGCCCACTACGCTCAGCATCGTTGAGACGAGGAGCGCTCCAAAGGCGGCTACGATTTTGCCGGGTCCGGTAGTGACGAGCGGCGGAACTGCCGACGCCCACGTCGCAAAGGCGATAGTTGAGGCAATCAATTTCCACCACGGCCACTTCGCCGCCCCTTGAGGTAGAGCCGACAGGTTTTGGCTTCGTCGCTTTCCGATATAGATCAGGAGGAAGAGGATCGGGGTGAGCACAACGAAGCCGAAATAAAGCCAGAATGGAGTTACGCAGGGGAAGGTCTTCGTGAGATCCGGTATGGCCGTTGCGGCGACGTACAACGTGATAAATTCCGTTGGAATATATCTTACTAAACCGTCAAGCGCGCTCGACGCAGGCGTTTTTTCGAGTGGTTCCGCTGCAGCCACGGGCCTCACCGCTGCACGCAAATCCCCCGGAGTAATCTGTGCTAGATTGTTCATAAGCGGAGCGAGGTGGGGCTCATAAATCCGCGCCAGATCAAGAGTTTGCCGATTAGTTCTCAGGATCTCGTCATTGGCTAAGGTTGCGAGGCTCATTTCCGTCCCTCCGATTTAATGGTCGTTATGCTCGTCGCACCCTTCAAGGACGGAGGCACCAGAGCCGCTTGAACGCGCCCCCGTTCGCGCTCGATTATCTTATCGAACCGCAACGTCCCGTTCACGGCGAAAACTAAAGTCGCGATGATGTCTAGCAGGCCGAGAATCCGGAGGGATGTTGGCCCTATCGCCTGAAATATGCGACCGTGCGGCGCTAGAGTAAGCGTCCGGTCTGGAACGTGAAGGCTTGTCGCCGGAGCAGCGGCGATGGTGCTCAGCCGCTCGCGGTTTGGGCATAGGGTGCCTGGGCGAAGGCGACGCCCATGGTGCGGAGGCGCTCTTTGCCACGGATCGTCAGGTCGGTGATCATGGCGAACTGCTCACGGCTTTCGGTCACGTACGCCTTGATCTTGTAGTGGGTGCCCCAGGGCGTTTCTGCCGCCACGACTGTCACCTTTGTTTCCGGCTTTCGGTAGCCGCTGGTTTCGCCGATCTCGGCCAGGGCGTGGCGCACGGCGGCGCCGTCGTGGTCGGCGTGGAGGTAGAAGTCGGTAACGCAGAGCAGGCTCGGCTTGCCGCCGCTGGCGTTGAAGACGCTGGCCGACCACAGCCGAGCATGCGGGATGATCACCTCGGTGTCGTCGGCGGTCACGATGTGCACGGCCCGGCTGCCGATTGTCTTGACCTCGCCATAGGTCCCGTCCAGCTCGATCCAGTCGCCCGGCTGGTAGGTGTGCTCGATGACCGTCACGATTCCGGCGGCCAGGCAGCTCACATAATCCTTGAGCGCGAAGGCGAGCGCCAGGCTCACCGCCGCCACCAGGGCGACAACGTTCTCGAAGGTGGGCTCGACCAAGATCGGAACAATGATCGTGATGCCGGCGATCACGATCAGCAGCCGGGCGAGCGGCGCCACCCGCAGGATCAACAGCCGTCGGTGCGAGGGTGCGCTCTCGGCAGCGCGGCGCACGATCCGGCGCACCGCCAGGACCAGCAACTGGCCACCGACGAGAACGACAAAGACGAGAAGAACATGGCTCCAGGTCAGTTCCCGCAGAAAGCCCAGAGGATGACCGGCTGCATTCATGGCATTCCCCCTTTGGCGGGGTCCGGCCGGTTCGGGATGCCGTCGATGGTCAGGCGGCCTCCGGCTGGACGTTGGTCGGCCAGAATCGCCATGGCATCAGCTCGTCGATCCGATTGATCGGATGCCCGGCGGCGATCTTGGCGAGCGTGTCGCGCAGATAGGCTTGCGGGTTCACCCCGTTGAGCTTGGCCGTCTGCACGATCGTGTACAGGGCGGCAGCGCGCTCGCCGCCGGTATCGGCGCCTGCAAAGAGGTAGTTCTTGCGCCCCAGCGCGATCCCGCGCAGCGCGTTCTCGGCGATGTTGTTGTCGACTTCGAGGCGGCCGTCGGCGAGGAAGCGTGACAGCGCCGCGCGCCGCTTGGTCGTATAGCGGAAAGCCTCGGCCAGCGCCGACTTCGCGGACAGCTTGGCTACGGTCTGGTCGGCCCATTCGAAGAACGACACGAGCAGCGGCCCCGTCGCGGCGCGGTGCGCCAGGCGCTCGGCGACCGGGGCGAACTGCGCCTTCGCTTCGATCACATAGAACGCCGCGATCCGATCGAGCGCCGCCTTGGCGACCGGCGACTTGGTGGCTTCCCACACGTCGAAGAACTTGCGTCGGCAATGCGCCCAGCACGCCACTTCGGTGATTGGCCCCGGCTCGGTGCGGGTGGCGTCGTAGAGCGCTTCGAACCCGGCATAGGCGTCGGCTTGGAGAAAGCCGGTGAACCCCGCCAGATGACCTGCCGGATGCGCGCCGCCGCGATCGGGGCTGTAGAAGTAGGCGGCGGCCGGCGGGTCTGTGCCGCAGAACGGCCGATCGTCACGCACATAGACCCACAGCCGCCCGGTCTTGGTCCGCCCCAGCCCCGGTGACAGCACCGGGACCGGCGTGTCGTCGCCGTGGATCTTCTCGGCGGCAAAGACGTGCTTCTGGATGCCGGCAACGATCGGCTGAAGCAGCCAGGCCGCCTGACCGACCCAATCGCACAAGGTCGAGCGATCGAGGTCGAGCTCGTCACGGGCATAGATCTCGCTCTGCCGATAGAGCGGCAGGTGATCGCAATACTTCGAGACCAGCACATGCGCCAGCATGCCGGGAGCGGCTCGGCCGCGCGGCGTCGGCATTGCGGCGGCCGGGGCCTGGATGATCGCATCGCACGACTTGCAGGCGTACTTCGGCCGGACATGGCGGATCACCAGGAAGTGGCCCGGCACATAGTCCAGCACCTCGGTGATATCCTCGCCGAGCCTGGCCATGCCGGCACCGCACTCGGGGCAGGTGCAGGCGCCGTCATTCCGGGGCTCATGCACAACCTCTTGACGCGGCAGATGCTCGGGCAGCGGTCGGCGCTTGGGCTTCGCGCGCTCGATGCCCGAGGTTGGGCGGTCCTGGATCGCCACCTCGGCCTCTTCTTGCGCCGCGCCGGTCTCCAGTTCCTCGAGTTGCAGCTCCAGTTGTTCGATCCGCCGGGCGATCCGCTCCGACGACCGGCCGAACTGCATCCGCCGCAGCTTGGCGATCTGGAACTTCAGCTTCTCGATCTCCAGGGTCCGCAACTGCACCGAGAGCTGGGCCGCCCTCAGTTCCGAAGTTGCCGCCGCCAGCTCGGCCTGACAGGCCAGCGCAAAAGCGCGCAACGCTTCCGGATCGGAGGGCAGATCAGCCGTGGCCAGCGACATGACCGACCCTAGCAAAACCACGCACCGCGAACCAGAATCGCAAGCGAATCGCTGCCTTGTCAGACCAGCATTGGTTGTCGCGGCAGCGGCGGTGCTACGGTTCGGCGCCAGTCCATTGCCTCGATCAACAGGGCCAATTGCGCGGGGCTGAGTACGACGCTGCCATCGACGATCGGCGGCCAGACGAAGCGGCCCCGCTCCAGCCGCTTGGCGAATAGACACAGGCCAGTGCCATCCCAGTAAAGCGCCTTCAAATAGTCACCACGCTTGCCGCGAAACAGAAAGAGGTGACCGCTGAACGGATCGGCGCCGATCATCTGCTTGGCCTTGGCCGCCAGCCCGTCGAAGCCATTGCGCAAATCGACCGGATGGCAGGCGAGAAACACTTTGGTGCCGGGAGCCAGGCTGATCACGCCGAGCCCTTGATCGCCCGCAACACCCGCCGCAGCGCCTTCTCGTTGACGAAAGCGTCGACGCGGACCCGGGCGCCGCTCGGTAGCGCAACCTCGATGATGCCGACCCGCTCTGCCATCGTCATGCCGGTGGGCCGGGATCGTTCCGGCGCCGGGACATCGAGGGGAGCCGCCAGCATGGCCGAGCCTTTGTCGGCCGTCCGGCCAAATACGCCGAGTGGAACGAACTCCACGGGTTCCGGCGTCCGCGCCAATGCCGCTGCCGTCTTCCACGCCGAGCGCCAGTTATAGAGCAGGCTCTCCGATACCTGGCGGCGCCGGGCAACCACCGCCACCTTGCCGCCTTCGGCCTCAATCTCGGCAAGCAGCGCCGCCTTCTCCTCGTCGGTCCACTTCCGACGCCGCTCGACCCGCGCCATGATCTCCACATCCGCCAAGCTTGCCTCCTTCTGGAGCTACAGAAGGAGCCTCCAGCGAGGTTCAAGATCGGCCATCCCCAAAGGCGGCGCTACACGGCACAGACCGGACGCTTACGCGCTAGAAGGCGGGCAGTAGGCACATGCGCTGGAGAGTAGCGGTCCTCGCCGCGGGTATCTTGATTCTGGCGACCGTGGAAGCGGTTTTGCTGACCCGCAAAGGCGACTGGGAGCGATGCACCGGCAAAGATCTCGAGGTCCGCATCCTTGGTTGCACCGCAATCATCCAGTCGGGCCAACAAACGCAGGAAAATCTGGCTAGAGCTTTCGACTCTCGAGGCTGGACTTACGCTAACACGCGCCAATATGACCTTGCCATTCAGGACGAGGACCAGGCTATCCGGCTCTCCCCGAATGACGCCTTCGCCTTCCAAACCCGCGGCGCCGCTTATTTCGAGAAGGGGCAATACGACCGCGCTATCGAGGATTTCGACCAGGTCATCAAGCAGAACCCGGATCACGCCACTGCTTTCGGGGCTCGCGGCACCGCTTACAACCGAAAGGGTCAAAACGACCGGGCGATCGACGACCTCGATCAGGCGATCAAGCTCAAGCCGGATTATGCCGACGCGTTCGCTGCACGCGGCACCGCCCACAGCGACAAGGGAGAGCACGATCTCGCCGTCGAGGATTTCAAGCGAGCCCTCGCCCTCGATCCACGCAACGCCGCTGCCAGAAACGGGCTTCAGATTGCCGCCTTCGGTCAAGCATTCGAACACCCGCCAAATCAGACCAACCCGGCCTTTTATCTGATCGAACGCGGAAACCTGTACGCTCAGATGGGCCGGACCGATCGCGCCATGCAGGATTACGACGAAGCGATCAAGCTCGATCCCCATGACCTTGGGGCTGCCTGGCGAGCAGAACCCTTTCTCGGCCGCGCCAGGTTATACGCCGAGACGGCTCAGTACGACCGCGCCATTCAGGATTACAGCGAAGCCATCCGGCTCTTCCCGAACGCCACCGCCTTCTCCGCCCGAGGCGACGCCTTCCGCGCTCTTGGGGAGCAGGATCGCGCAGCTGCGGACTTCGCCGAGGCAAAACTGTTGAACGAAGCACGGGCTAATGAGGCTCGCGCGAAAATAAGCATAATGGACAAATTTTTTCCTCCTCTCATGATTATTGGGCTTGCATCGCCATTGGTTGCAATTATGTCCACATTTATTTTCTATGGACTCCATTGCAACCATGTTGCACCGGAACATCGGGTTTCGGCTGTGGGATATGCCATCCTGGTGGCTGCTTGCGGTGTCGCGGCCGGTTTTTTTGGGTTGATTTTTGGGGTTGAGCGCGCCTGTTCTTTTCCCGGAGCACCCAACTTATGTGGCTTATGGGGCTTTTTTGTTACTGGGCCGCTCTCTTTTTCGCTGGCAATTTTTCTTGTTGGGGCTTCGCTCTACCTGGTGCGGCCCAGCCAATCCAGCGGTGGAACGTAGGGGAAATGCGCTAAGACTTCCCCGCCCCCGGTGAATCAGGCGGATTGCCCCATAAAGCTAAAGAAATTTTCCGTTATGCGCGCTTGACGGTCAGAGGGCTGCTCATCGAGGCCGCCCCTAATAGCGGCAACCGCCAGCCGCGGCGGCTCGCGGGCGTGTCAGAGGGCGATCGAGAATGAATTGCCGCAGCCGCAGGAGGAGGCGGCGTTCGGGTTCTTGATCTGGAACGAGGCGCCCATCAGATCCTCGACGAAATCGATCTCGGCGCCGTTCAACAAATCGAGCGAGACATCGTCGACGACCACCGCGACGCCGTCGCGCTCGAACTCGCGATCGTCGGGGTTGCGCTGATCGTCAAAGCTCAGCCCGTACTGAAACCCGGAGCAGCCGCCGCCCGACACCGCGATGCGCAGAAAGGCGCCCTCGGCCTGCTTCCTGCTGCTTCAAGAGGGCGATGCGGCGCGCCGCGCTCTCGGTGACCGTGATGCTGCGCACGCCCCCCGCTTCGGAACCGACTTCTTGCGGCATGATTTCGGCCATGTGCTGTACGCTCCATTCTCGCCCGCGCCTCGCGCGAGTGTGTATTTAGGCATTCTCGGCACGCTGTCAAAGCAGGAGAATGAAGCGGGCGGCGCATCGCGACGGCACAGCGCCGTCTCGCAGGAAGGAGAGGGTCATGCTGCGGGCATTGCCCGGGGGCCGCGCGCGGCAGAAGGAGGCGGCGCCGGCGATAAGCTTGCCTGCCTCACGGCGCTCGAGCAGAAGGTGCTGTGGCTGTCGACCTGGATGATCCACAACGCCAATCACCTGCGGCCCTCGCGCGACGGGCTCAAGGTCGGCGGCCACCAGGCGTCGAGCGCTTCGGTCGCGACCCTGATGACCGCGCTCTATCTCGATGTCATGCGGCCGCAGGACCGGGTCGCGGTCAAGCCGCACGCCGCCCCGGTGTTCCACGCGCTGCAATATCTGTTGGGCCAGCAGACCCGCGAGAAGCTCGAACGGTTCCGCGCGTTCGGCGGGGCGCAGGCCTATCCCTCGCGCAGCAAGGATGGCGACATCGTCGATTTCTCGACCGGGCTCGGTCGGGCCTCGGCGTCGGCGTGACGCTGTTCGCCGCGCTGGTGCAGGATTACCTGCGGCTGCACCGCCTCACCCCGGCCGACGCGCCGCCGGGGCGGATGATCGCGCTGGCCGGCGACGCCGAGCTCGACGAGGGCAACATCTTCGAAGCGCTGATGGAGGGCTGGAAGCACGATGTGCGCAATCTGTGGTGGGTCGTCGATTACAACCGCCAGAGCCTCGACGCGGTCGTCTCCGACCGGCTGTTCGGGCGCATCGACGCCTTGTTCGAGATGTTCGGCTGGCGCGTCGTCACCCTCAAATACGGGCATCTGCTGGAGGCCGCCTTCGCCCGCCCCGACGGCAGCCAATTGCGCGAATGGATCGACGCCTGCCCGAATTCGCTCTATTCGGCGCTGGTCTACAAGGGCGGCGAGGGCTGGCGCGAGCATCTGCGCCGCGACCTCAACCGCTATCCCGGCATCCGCGCCATCCTCGACGAGCACGACGACGGCGCGCTGGCGCGGCTGATGACAAACCTCGCCGGCCACGACATGGGCGCGGTGCTCGATGCCTTCCACGCCGTCACCGACGACCAGCCGACCTGCTTCATCGCCTATACGATCAAGGGCTACGGCCTGCCCTTTGCCGGCCACAAGGACAATCACGCCGGGCTGATGAACCCGCAGCAGATGGCGCTTGTTTCAGGACAGCATGGCGGTGCCGGAAGGCGCCGAATGGGAGCCGTTCGCCGGGCTCGATGTGTCGCCCGAGCGGCTCGCCGATTTCCTCGCCGGCGTGCCGCTCGCCCGCGCCGGGAAGCGCCGCCACGACGCCGCCGCGATCGCCGTTCCGGCCGCATTGCCGGTGCCGCGCGGCCGGCGCCTCTCGACCCAGGAGGCCTTCGGCCGCATCCTCGGCGGGCTCGCCTCGGGCGACGGCGCGCTGGCCGCCCATATCGTCACGACCTCGCCCGATGTGACGCGTGTCGACCAATCTCGGCGCCTGGGTCAATCGCCGCGGCATCTTCGATCGCGCCGAGCGCGCCGACACCTTTCGCGAGGAACGGGTCGTCTCGGCGCAGCGCTGGGCGATGGGGCCGCAGGGCCAGCACATCGAGCTCGGCATCGCCGAGCACAATCTGTTCCTGCAGCTGGCCGCGCTCGGTCTGGCGGGGCCGCTGTTCGGCGCGCGGCTCCTGCCGATCGGCACGATCTACGACCCGTTCATCAAGCGCGGGCTCGACGCGCTCAACTATGCGCTCTACCAGGATGCCCGCTTCATCCTGGTGGCGACCCCGTCGGGGGTGACGCTGGCGCCCGAGGGCGGCGCCCATCAATCGGTCGTCGAGCCGCTGATCGGCCTGGCGCAGCCGGGGCTCGTCGGGTTCGAGCCGGCCTATGCCGACGAGCTCGCGATCCTCTTGCGCTGGGCCTTGGCGGAAATCCAGCGCCCAGCGCAAGACGGCGGCGAGTCGGTGTATTTCCGGCTGTCGACGCGGCCGGTCGAGCAGCCCGAACGCGAGCTCGACGCGGCGCTTGCCGAGGCGGGTCATCGCCGGCGCCTATTGGCTGCGCGAACCCGCGCCCGATGCCGAGCTGGCGATCGCCTATTGCGGCGCGGTCGCGCCCGAGGCGCTCGCCGCCTACGAGGCGATCTCGCGAGGATCTGCCCGGCGCCGGGCTGCTGGCGATCACCTCGCCCGGCCGGTTGCACCGCGACTGGCGCGGAGCGCTGGCGGACGGCAAGCCGGGCATCGCCGAGCGGCTGCTGGCGCGGCTGCGTCCCGGCGCCGCGCTCGTCACCGTCGCCGACAGCCATCCGGCGATCCTGTCCTGGCTCGGCGGCGTCGCGCACAATTTCGTCGTGCCGCTCGGGGTCGACCGGTTCGGCCAATCGGGCGACATTCCTGATCTCTACCGGGTTTACGGCATCGACAGCGAGGCGATCATCGACGCCGCGGCGCGCGCCTGTCTGCGCGCCGGGAAATAGAACCCGCCGTTATTGCGGGCCGCCGCGCATCGAGGCGGGATGGCCCGGCAGCTTGAAGCGCTGGCCGGTGTCGGTGATCTTGTCGCCGCTGACCCGCAACACCGACAGATCCTCGTCGATGAAGTTGCCGACATAGAGGTAGCTGCCATCGGCGCTGAACGCCGCGCCTTCGGGTAGAGCGCCGACCGTGACCTCGCCGACTTTCGTCACCTTCTTGCCGGCGATCTTGAGGACGCTGACGGCACCGCCCGGATGGTAGAACCAGGTGCTCGGCGGCTGGTTTGAGCCGCGCGCCTCGATCGTAACGGCAATATTGCCCTTCGGGCTGATCGCCAACCCTTCCGGCGAGTCGCCGACCGTGACGTGGTCGATGACTCGGACCGGATTGGCCTCCAGATCGATGACGCCGACTGTCTTGGCGTTGCCGTCCGAGCCGCCGCCATTGCCGTTGTCGACGGTCAGCGCCAGCTTGCCGTCCGGGCTGATCGCGACGTTGTAGGGAAAGATGCCGGTCGGCAGATCGCGCTTGTCATAGGTCACCTTGTCGCCGTCGATCGACAACAGCGCGATCTTGTTGGCGCCAGGTTTGGTGGCGAGCGCCCGCTTGCCGTCGGGGGTGATCGCGACCGCGGAGACATTGTCGGCGCCGGTGCCGATCGTGACCGTGTCGGTGACCTTGACCTCCTTGCCCTTGATCGACAGCACCGAGATCGTGCCGTCGTCGCGGTTGGTGACCAGCGCCATCGTCCCGGCGGCGTTGATCGCCAGGCCCGAGGGCCGCTTGCCGAGGTGCAGCGTGTCGATGACCTTGGGCGGGCTCGCCTTCAGATCGATGACGAACAGCCGGTCGTCCGAGACCGGGGCAAACCCGCCATCCTTCGGAGCGTTGTTTACCGAATTGGCGACCAGCGCGAGTTCACGGTTCGGGGTGATCGCCAGATTGGTCGGCGGCCCGATGATCGAGTTGTCGAGCGGGATCGTCGCGATGATCTTGAGCGCCGCCGGCTTCGACATGTCGATGATCGACAGCGTGTCGTGACCCCCTTCCTTCTGGGTCGCCTTGCCGTCGACGATGCTGATCTTCTCGTCGTTGCCGACGATCATCAGCTGGGCGCGCGCCGCGCCAGATGCGAGCATCAACACAAATACCGTCGCGGCCGCGCTGCGGCCGACGAGTCTGCAATCCAGGCATGCCCCTCCCTCCAGGTGTTTTTCGGCGCTGCTCCGGCGTCGCGTTACCATGCTGCCGCGAGATCGCTGCTTCCGCAAGCGCAAGCCGAACCCGGTCAGAACCGGTCGCACTTCCGCGCGGCCGTGACATAAGCCGTCGGCGTCGTCGGGCAGCAGGAGGCGTTCGGCGACGAGCGCCGCGGCGGCGGCCTCGACCCGGGCGACATAGGCCTCGCGCGCTGCCGTAGCGCTCTGCGAGCGAGGGGCGCGGGTCGTCGGCGGCTTCGCGCTCGGCGCGGGTCGCCGGCGAACGGGATCAACGAGCCGTCGCGGTCGGCGAGCGCGTCGGGCTGCGCCCGGTAGACGTTCCAGCCGGTATAGGTGCCGAGCGGCACCGCGATCGGCGGCAAGAGGATGCCGGCCACCTCGTTGCCGTCGCTGTCGACGGCGGAGACGAAGGTCGTGTAGGGAGCGGGCGGCGCGGTTTCCGGCGGGTCGACCCAATCGATGGGCGGCAGGATCGGGTTGGCGCCCGGGGCGACGGCAAAGCCCTGGACCTCCGGCATCGTGACGCGGTCGGCGGTGACCGCAGTGCCGGCGGCAAGCGAGGGGACCCGGCTCGGCGGCGGCGCGATCCCCTGCGTCACCCATTCCTCGAGCGCGACGAAGAGGGCGCGCAGGGCCGGCGTCGCGCTGTGCGGGTTGCGCGGGTTGACGCACGGGCCGGGCCGCGGATCGACGCCCGGGCGCCCGCCATGCTGGGTCCCGGCGATCATATAGGCGCGCGAATTCGCCGGCAGCGGCAGATCGCGCCCGATGCCGGGATCGGTGTGGATCAGCGACGCGCCCTTCTGCCAATACTCGGTCGAGCTGTTGGTCTCGATCACCTTCGGGTCGGTCGCCGCGCCGCTCAGCAGCCCGCCGATCTGGCCCGACACCGGATCGACCGTCCGCGCCGTGCTGAACGGGAACCAGTTCTCGGGATAGAGCCGGTCCTCGTGCTGGGTCGCGGTGCGGCCGGGCATGCCGAAGCGGTGATTGGCGAAGACCTTGCCGGCGCCGGCGACATGGCTGAAGACGCCGTCGAACACCGCGCTGCCCGGCCTCGTCGGCGTTCATGCCGAGTTCGAGGAAATGGCGCAGGAAGCGCCCGCTCTGCGACACGCCGAAGGCCAGCGCGTGGCGGATTTCGCTCATTCCCGAGAGGAGCGGGTTCGGGATGCCGCCGCGATTGGCGCTCTTGTAGCGGAAGAACGAGACGAGGTCGCGCACGCTGGCATAGCCGATGCCGAGCACCTTCGCGCCCGGTCGCCTCGTACCACAGCTCGTAGATCTTGACCGGCTCGAAGTTGCGGCCCTCCGGCAGGAGGCGGATCGAGCGCTCGTCGATGAATTCCCATGTCTCCGCGCGCGATCTCGGTGCGCCGGTCGCTCTCGCGGTCGCGCACGGTGAGCCGCGCCTGCGGCTGGTCGGTCGAGGCGGCCGGGATAGCTGAGGCGGCGGACGCTGCCGTCGCCGGCCGCGCGGGTGCCGAAATGGAACTCGTCGCGGATGCGGCCGGCGACCGGCTTGCCGTTCTCGAGCGCGGCCGGGAAGTCGGCGCCGAGATTGCCATTGGCGCGCGGCGCGCCGGGGTCCCAGCCCGACCACACCAGCGAATAGCCGCGCCCGAGCAGAAAGCCGAGCCCGGCATCCTCCTTGGTCTTCGGGTCGTTGTTGCGCGCCGGATCGCCGCGGCACCACGTCGTCGAGCAGGTTGAAGATCCGCTTCGAGCCGCGATTGGGCACGTCGTAGACGAGGATACCGCTGCCGCGCGTCGCATCCTTCGGCCGCAGGATGTCGAAATCGGTCGCGTATTCGACGAGGCCCTTGGCGTTCATCGGCGCCTTGATCGAGATCGACGATGCCGCGATTGGCCGGCGCCGCGGGATCGAGCGTGCCGCGCGCCACGCCCTTGATGCGGACATAGGCGCCGGCCGCGCCGAACTCGTGGCCGTCGGCGAAATCGGCGATGTCGGTGACGGCGATATCGGTGATCGGCATGATGGTAGCTCCTCAATCGGCGGGCGCGGTACGCGTCTGAAATGTTCGGGCGCCGTTCAGTGGATCGCATCCGGCGGACGACCCTGGCGAGCCGCCGCACCTAATCGTTGTCATTCCGGGGCGGCGCGAAGCGCCGAACCCGGAACCCAAGAACACGGTCGGTAGGCGGCATCGCGCGATCGCCGGTGCGCTCCATGATCCGTCTTTGTTCATGGGTTCCGGGTTCCGGCTTCGCCGGCCCCGGAATGACACCAAATGGGGGGCGCCGCAAATGCCCTGTTATGGATGGCAAGCATCTGAATCACCACCTCTACCCGCCCAGCACGGTATAGAGATGCACCTCCTCGGGGAGGCCACGCAGCGTGTGGTGGCCGCGGTCCTCGAAGCGCAGCCCCGACCCGGCGACGAGATCGCGCACGGTGCTCGACACCAGGCTCTCGCCGGGCGCCGCCATCGCGACGATGCGGGCCGCGGTGTGCACGGCGATGCCGCCGATGTCGTCGCGGTTCAACTCGATCTCGCCGGTATGGAGGCCGCTGCGCACAGTGAGGCCGAGCGGCTCTACCGTGCCGGCGATCGCCGCGGCACAGCGCACCGCGCGCGCCGGGCCGTCGAAGGTGGCGAGAAAGCCGTCGCCCAGGCTCTTTACCTCATGGCCGCGAAACCGGCCGATCTGCGTTCGCACCGCCTCGTCGTGGCGTTGGAGCAGCGCGCGCCACTGCCGGTCGCCGAGCTCGGCGGCGCGCTTTGTCGAATTGACGATGTCGGTGAACAGAACGGTCGCGAGCACGCGATCGACCTCGACCTCGCCGCGCGAGCCGGTCAGGAATTCCTCGGTCTCGTCGACGATGCGGTCGATGATCTCCCGCTCAAACCAAAAGGCATGATTGTCTCCCGGCAGCGTTACCAATTTCGCCCCGGGAACGTGGTCGGCGATATATTGCCCGGCGTCGAGGGTGATGCGGATGTCGCCCTTCCGGTGCAGCACGAGGGTTGGCGTGCGCACCGTCGGCAGGATGTGCCTGGCGTCGATTTCGGCGTTCATCCGCACGATCGTGCTCACCGCCGAGGGGCTGGCGCTCTGTCGCTCGTTCCGAGCTATCTCGCGCCGCGCGGCTTCATCGTAGGTGCCATGCGGCGCCATAAAGCGGACGATGTATTCTCCGGTGCCCCAGGCGCGGTCGATGATCTCCAGGTGCTCCGCGATGTTGTCGGAATTGATCGTCGGATGGCGGGCATAGGTGCCGTAAAGAACGAGCGCACTGGTCCGCTCCGGATAGGTGGCGGCGAACAGGAGGCTCATCGGGCCGCCTTCCGAGATACCGAACAGGGCCGCCCGCTCGGAGCCCGCCGCGTCCATCACCGCCCGGACATCGTCCATACGGTCTTCGAGATTGGCGACGCCGGACATGCGGTCGGAGAGGCCGGTGCCGCGCTTGTCAAAGCGGATCAGCCGCGAGAATGTCGCCAGCCGCGAAAAGAAGTGGGCCATTCCGGGGGTTTCCCAGGCCAGCTCGAGATTGGATACGAAGCCCGGCACGAAGACGAGGTCGAGCGATCCGCTGCCCGTTACCTGATAGGCGATGCTCAAATCGCCGCTTTTGGCGTAGCGGGTTTCCGGTGGCGTCATCGCGGCCCCCTCTTCCTGTCGTCCCGGCGAAAGCCGGGACCCATCACTCGGGCGACGGAACGGCTGACGAGTGGGTCCCGGCCTTCGCCGGGATCACAACATACAAAATTACCTGGACGCCTTCGCCTTCTCCATGAAGGCGATCTCCTCCGGCGTCGAGACCCGGCCGAGGATCGCGTTGCGGTGCGGGAAGCGGCCAAAGCGCTCGATCACCTCGAGATAGGGCAGGCCATAGCGGCGCAGGCCGCCGCGCTCCTCGCGGTCGTCGGGGTCGCGGTCCTCGCGCACGCTCTCGAACAGCGCCGTCGAGCGGCGCTGGTCGGCGAGGTCTTCGCTATGGTGGAACGGCATGTAGACGAACTTGCGCCATGGCTTCGGGAAATGCTGGTCGAAGCCGCGGGCCAGCGCACGGTCGGCAACTTCGCGCGCCAACGGATCGGTCGCATAGGCGCGTGGGCTCGCGCGGAAGATGTTGCGCGGGATCTGGTCGAGCAGCAGCACAAGCGCGAGCGCGCTCTCCGGTATCGCTTCCCAGCCGGCGAGCGCTCCCGCGGCGGCCCGTTCGTAATCGGCGAGGAAGAGATCGCGCAGCGTCGCGTCGTATTCGGGGGTGCTCTTGAACCAGATCTGGCGATGATGTTCGCGCTCCGGGTCGCCCGGCGGCCCGAACCAGAAATCGATGAGCGCCCGCGCCCGCTCCGGCACCGCACCCGCCATCATGCAGCCTGCCCGATCCCGGCCTTCGCCGGGATTGTCGCCTCACCGCCGAGCGTGGTGCGGCGCACGTCGCGCACCTCGCTCGGGTCGAAGCGGCGGGCGCGGTGCATCGTCTGGCGGTTGTCCCACATCACGAGATCGCCGACCCGCCATTTGTGCACGTAGACGAACTCGCGCTGCGTCGCATGCTCGACGAGATCGCGCAGGAACATCCGCGCCTCCGGCACCGTCCAGCCGACGATCGCCCCGGCATGCGAGGCGAGGAACAGCGATTTGCGGCCGGTCACCGGATGTTTGCGCACCAGCGGCTGGCGCACCGGCTTGAACGCGGCGAGCTCCTCCGGCGAGAGGTCGGTGAAGCCGATCGCCGCGCGCGAATAAATCAGCGAATGCTCGCAGACGAGATCCTCGACCATGGCCTTGGTGCGCGCATCGAGCGCGTCATAGGCGGCGCGCATGTCGGCGAATTCGGTGTCGGCGCCCCAGGACGGGATGACCCGCCCGGACAGCAGCGAATACTTCGCCGGGATCGGGCGGAACGAGCTGTCCGAATGCCACAGACGGTCGCCGAGCTTGAAGAACCACACCCGGTCCTCGGCCGACATGATGTTGCCGTCCTTGTCGAGGTTGGAGAAATCGATGATGCCCGGCCCCAGCCGGGTGTCCTCGCGCTTCCTGATGTTCCCGCCGGTCGCGTAGTTCTCCAGCTCGCCGAAATGGCGGGTGAAGACGATCTGCTCGGCGTCGGTCAGGGGCTGGTCGCGGAACACCAGCACGGCGTAGCGGTCCATGCCCCGCTCGATCGCGGCGACCTCATCCGGATCGAGCGGCTTGCGGCAATCGATGCCGGCAACCTCGCCGGCGAAGACCGGCGTGAGCGGTTGAATCGATATCGGCATGGCGCGACCAACTCCAACAACGGTGTCGTCCCGGCGAAAGCCGGGACCCACTCATCAAGCTCTCAGAAAGCTGATCAGTGGATCCCCGCTTCCGCCGGGATGACAATTTATCCTAAGCAAGAACTTGGCAGAACTCTGAAAGCAGCATCACGCCCGGCCGTCGCCGAGCGGGTGCTTGCGCAGAAAATCGAAATCGCAGCCGCGGTCGGCCTGCAGGATCTCGCGGCGGTAGAGCCTTGCATAGCCGCGCTCGGGCATCGGCGCCGGCGGCGCCTTGCGGCGCGCCAGTTCGTCGGGCGGGACCAGGAGGTCGAGCCGGCGCTCCCTTGACCGACAGCCGGATGCGGTCGCCGTTCCGTCACCTTGGCGAGCGGCCCGCCGGATGCCGCGTCCGGCGTCACATGCAGCACAATCGAGCCGTAGGCGGTGCCGCTCATCCGCGCGTCCGAGATCCGCACCATGTCGCGAACCCCGGCGCGCGCCAGTTTTGCCGGGATCGGCAGATAGCCGGCCTCGGGCATGCCCGAAGCCGACAGCGGGCCGGCGTTCTGCAGCACCAGGAAATCGTCCGGCGTCACGTCGAGCCCGGGATCGTCGATGCGCGCCGACAGATCCTCGAGCGAGGTGAAGACGACCGCGCGGCCTTCCTTCTCGAACAGCTTGGGGTCGGCGGCCGAGCGCTTGAAGATCGCGCCCTTCGGCGCCAGCGAGCCGAACAGCGCGACGAGGCCGCCGACCGGCTGCAGCGGCTCGCCGAGCGGCCGCACGACGTCGCGGTCGACCATGCGCTCGGCCGGCGCCGCGAGACGCTCGCCGAGCGTCTCGCCGGCGACCGTGAGGCAATCGAGATGCAACAGCGGCGTCAGCTCGCGCAACACCGCGCCGATGCCGCCGGCGGCGAACAGATCCTCCATGTAATAGGGCCCGGTCGGCTTCAGATCGACCAGGACCGGGGTCGAATCGCTGATCTCGTTGAGGCGTTTGAGATCGATGTCGATGCCGGCGCGCCCGGCGATCGCGGTCAGGTGCAGGACCGCGTTGGTCGAGCCGCCGATCGCCATCAAGACGCGCAGCGCATTCTCGACCGCCTGCGGGGTGACGATGCGGTCGGGGGTGAGGCGGGTCTGGGCGAGCCGCATCGCGGCGCGGCCCGTCGCCTCGGCGGCGCGCAGCCGGTCGGCATGCACCGCCGGGATCGCCGCGCTGCCCGGCAGGATCATGCCGAGCGCCTCGACGACCGAGGCCATCGTGCTGGCCGTGCCCATCACCCCGCAGGTCCCCGCGGTCGTCGCGAGATTGCCCTCGATCTCGCCGATCTCCGCCGCGCTCACCTCGCCGGCGCGGAACTTGGCCCAGAAGCGGCGGCAATCGGTGCAGGCGCCGAGCCGCTCGCCCTGCCAGCGCGAGGTCAGCATCGGTCCGGCGACGAGCCCGATCGCCGGCCGACCAGCCGACAGCGCCCCCATCAGCTGCGCCGGCACGGTCTTGTCGCAGCCGCCGACCAGGACGACCGCATCCATCGGCTGGGCGCGGATCATCTCCTCGGTGTCCATCGCCATCAGGTTGCGGAACATCAGGCTGGTCGGGGTGAGAAACACCTCGCCCAGCGAGATCGTCGGGAAGACGAGCGGCAACCCGCCGGCGGCGAGGACACCGCGCTTTACCGCCTCGATCAGCTCGGGGAAATGGCGATGGCAGTTGTTGAAGCCGGAACACGTGTCGGCGATGCCGATCACCGGCTTTGCCAGCAACTCCGTCGAATAGCCCATCGAGCGGGCAAAGGAGCGCCGCAGATAGAGCGCGAAATCGGGATCGCCGTAATTGGTCAGCCCCACATTCAAGCCATGCGGGGCAATGCCGGCCGGTTCGCTCATCGCGGCGCCTTTCGCAATTCGGAAGGCTCTAGCTTGCCGCCCGACCGGGCGCCCCGGCAAGCGCCGAGTTAGCGGTTTCGCGCCGCGGCGGTCTGCCCCATCCTAGCGACGTTTCCGCGGCCCTCCGGTTGATGCTGCATGACCCGCGATCAGATCCTCACGCTCGCCATCCTTGCCGGCATGATCGTGCTGTTCCTGTCGAACCGCCTGCGCTACGACATGGTAGGACTTCTTGGGGCTTGTGACCGCGGTATTTGCCGGAGTCGTGCCGGCCGATCACGCGTTTTCCGGTTTCGCCAACCCGGTGCTGCCGCTGATCGCCGCCGCCCTGGTGGTCAGCGCCGCGATCGGGCAATCGGGGGCGATCGAGATCCTGCTGCGCTGGCTGAACCCGGTGCTCCGGCCGAAGGAGCTGCAGGTCGGGGTGCTCGTCGGCTGCGTCGCGGTCCTATCCGCCTTCATGAAGAATGTCGGCGCGTTGGCGATTTTCCTGCCGGCCGCGGTGCAGGTGGCGCGGCGCAACCAGCGCTCGCCCTCGGAGTTTCTGATGCCGCTCGCTTTCGCCTCGCTGCTCGGCGGGTCAATGACCCTCATTGGCACCTCGCCCAATATGCTGATTTCGAGCGTGCGGCAGGATCTGGTCGGAGCGCCGTTCGGGATGTTCGACTTCACTCCGGTCGGCGCGGGGATCGCGCTGTTCGGGGTGATGTTCCTCACGGTCGGCTGGCGGCTGATCCCGCAGCGCCGGCGCAGCCGGACCGGGGAGCTCGCTTTTTCGGTCGAGGATTACACGAGCGAGCTGCGGGTCGGCAAAGGCTCCGCCTATGTCGGGCGCAGCGTCGGCGAGGTCGAGGAACTGTCGGGCGGCGCGGTCTCGATCATCGCGGTGATCCGCGACGACGCCCGCCGCTATATTCCGGCCGCCGGCTGGCGGCTCCATCCCGAGGACGTGCTTGTCGTCGAGGCCGAGCCGCAGGCGATCGAGCAGCTGGCGCGGGACGGCAATCTGGAGGTGGTTGGCGGCGAGAAGGCGCCGGCCAGCGCCGTCCCCGCTACGGTTGAGGAAGCCAAGCGGGCAACCCCGGCCGCCGATAACGCACCGCTCACCCAGCTCGAGGTGATCGAGGCCGTGATCACTCCCGATTCCGGGCTGATCAGCCGCTCGGCCGCCGAGCTGCATCTGCGCGAGCGTCACGGGGTGAATGTGCTAGCGATCAGCCGGCGCGGGCGGCGGACGCGCGCCCGGCTGCGGCGCATGCGCTTCCAGCTCGGCGATGTGATTGTCTTCCAGGGCTATGCCGACACGATTTACGACACGCTCGCCGCGCTCGGCTGCCTGCCGCTCGCCGAGCGCCGGCTCAAGCTCGGCCGGCCGCGCCAACTCGCCTTGCCGCTTGCCATTCTCGCCGTTGCAATGATTGCCAGCGGTTTCGAGCTCGTCCCGGTGGCGATCGCCTTCCTCGCTGCCGCGCTCGCCATTGCGCTGTTGCGGCTGCTTCCGGTCGCCGAGATCTATGCCGCCATCGAATGGCCGATCCTGATTATGATCGGCGCGATGATCCCGGTGGGAGAGGCGGTGGCGACGACCGGCACCGCCGACCTGATCGCGGACGAGTTGTCGCAGCTCGCCACGGTGCTGCCGCCCTACGGCATACTCGCCGTGATCCTCGCCGCAAGCATGCTCGTCACCCCAGTGGTGCACCACGCCCCGGCGGTGTTGGTGATGGGACCGATCGCCGCCAGTCTAGCGCAAAAACTCGGTTATCATATCGACCCGTTCCTGATGGCCGTCTCGATCGGCGCCGGCTCGGATTTTCTCTCGCCGATCGGTCATCAATCCAACACGCTTGTCATGGGCCCGGGGGGTTACCGCTTTGGCGATTATTGGCATCTTGGGCTGCCGCTGTCGCTCCTCGTTGTCGGTCTCGGTGTTCCATTGATCCTGATCGTCTGGCCCCTTCGTTGAGGTTGGGAATTTCCGCGGCTTGTTCGCGTTGACAGGAATGACGAGATATATGCCGGTGCGCGACACTGCGTCCGCGCCGAACAATTCAGGTGAAGCAAAATGACAAAGCCGAGGAGAGGGCGGTCAACGGCGGCGATCGACGATCATGTCGGCTCGCGCATCCGCGAGCGTCGCATCATGCTTGGGCTGACCCAGCAGCAGCTCGCCGAAATGATCGGCGTTACCTACCAGCAGGCGCACAAATACGAGCGCGGCATCAACCGCGTGTCGGCCGGCCGGCTGTACCAGATCGCCGAGCGTGCTGAATGTGCCGATAACCTATTTTTACGAGGGGCTGGGCGTGGAGGCGCCGCGCGCGGCGCCGCCGCATCAGCGCATGCTGCTGGAGATCGCCCGCAATTTCGGCGAGATCCAGAACGAGAAGCACCAGGAGGCGGTCAGCCAGCTTGCCCGTGCCTTGGCGGGCCGCTGAGAGCTCGCATGCTCTCTTCCGTCATCCCCGGGCTTGACCCGGGGATCTGTCGTAGATGGCCGGGTGCAAGCCGCGGCCATGACGGTTGGAGAGCTCAGGTGCGATAGCTCGGGTCGAGCCGGTCGGCGAGCCGCAGCAGCGCCGGCCATTCGCGCTGACCCTGGAGCCGCGGCATGTTGCCGGCAAACTGGGCCGCCTGGCGCTCGCAGGTCTCGGGCGAGGGGATCACCATCTTCGCGCCGCTGGCGACCGCGGCCTGGATCTTCAGCTGAGCTTCGGCCGAGCGCTCGAAATGGTAGGTCGAGCGAGAACGCCTCGGCGACATTGCGCCCGGTCGCCAGGAGGCCGTGATTGCGCAGCACCAGCACCGGGTGGTTGCCGATGCTGTGCGCCAGCCGCTCGCGCTCGTCCATGTCGAGCGAGACGCCCTCGTAATCGTGATAGCCGAGCCGGTTGTAGAAGCGCATCGCCCATTGGCTCAGCGGCAGGAGGCCTTCCTCGAGCGCGCCGACCGCGATGTCGGCCTCGGTATGGGTGTGAACGACGCATTCGACGTCCGGGCGGGCCAGATAGATCGCGCCATGAATGACGACGCCGGCATTGATCGGCTCGATATTCCGAGGGCTCGATCAGATGGCCGTCTTCGATATCGACCTTGAGCAGGTTGGAGGCGGTGATCTCGTTGAACATCAGCCCCATCGGGTTGATCAGCATCTGGTCGGTGGTGCCCGGCACGCGCGCCGAATTGTGGGTCAGGACCAGATCGTCCCAGCCGAAATGCGCGATCAGCCGATAGCACGCGGCGAGATCGACGCGCACCGCCCATTCCTCGGGGCTGACATGGCGCGGCCGCGCCGCCAATTGGGTTTCGAGCGTGTCCATCCTGATTACCCCCGTTTCCTCAAGTCGTTGTGGGCAGCGTGGCTCAGTTCGCCCGAAGGGGCAAGCGCATCGGCGGCATGCGCGTCATGCGTCCCCGAGGTTGGGTAACTGGCCGATGAACCCCGCCTCGTCTTCGAGGCAGCGCAGGTCGAGGATCACCCGCCCGGCCTCGATCCGGCCGATCACCGGCACCGGCAGCGACCGCAAGCGCCGTGCCAGCGTCTCGACCGCGCCGCCGGCACCTCGCAGCGGCGTCAACGCCAGCCCGGCGCTCGGCAGCAGCGACACCGGCAGCGCGCCGCTGCCGATCTGGCTCTTCGTCTCGACCAGCGCGACGCCGGCGATGCCGTCGAGCGCCTGCGCCAATGCCGGCAGCACGCGCTCGGCCAGCGCCGCGATCTCGGCGCGCGGCCGGGCCAGGAGCCGCAGCGCCGGCAGCCGCGCGGCGAGGCGGTCGGGATCGGCATAGAGCCGCAGCACCGCTTCGAGCGCTGCAAGCCGGATCTTGTCGAGGCGCAAGCGCGCGCTTCAGCGGGTTCTTCGCCAGCGCGGCGACGAGATCGGCGCGGCCGACGACGAGCCCGGCCTGCGGTCCGCCCAACAGCTTGTCGCCGCTGAAGGTGACGAGATCGGCGCCGGATTTGAGGGCTTCGCGCGACGGTCGGCTCGTGCGGCAGGCCCCAGCGCTCGAGATCGACGAGCGTGCCGCTGCCGAGATCCTCGACAAACGGCAGCCCGTGCCGCTGCGCGAGCTCTGCGAGCCGCGCCGCCGGCACCGCCGCGGTAAAGCCCTGGACCTGGTAATTGCTGGTATGCACCTTGAGGATCAGCGCCGTCTCCGGCCCGATCGCATCGGCGAAATCCTTGAGATGGGTGCGGTTGGTCGTGCCGACCTCGCGCAGCCGGGTGCCGGCGCGCTGCATGATGTCGGGCAGCCGGAACGAGCCGCCGATCTCGATCAATTCGCCGCGCGAGACGATCGTCTCGCGCCCCAGCGCCAGCGCGTTCAGCGCGAGGAGCAGCGCGCCGGCGTTGTTGTTGACCGCGAGCGCGGCCGCGGCGCCGGTCAGCCGCATGAGCCACCCCGCGACATGATCGTCGCGCTCGCCGCGCCGGCCGCTGGTCGAGATCGTATTCGAGCGTCGATGGCGCGCGCATCGCCGCGGCGGCCGCCATCACCGCCTCCTCGGGCAATGGCGCGCGGCCGAGATTGGTGTGCAGCACGGTGCCGGTCAGATTGAAGACCGGGCGCTGCGAGGCTTGCATCAGCCGCGCCAGCGCCGCGCCGCTCGCCGCGACGATCGCCTCGACCGAGGCGGGCTTGCCCGCGCTGCGGCGCTCGGCAAGCGCGTCGCGCACCGCCTCGGTAACGAGGCTGCGGCCATGGCGCTCGATCAGCGCGGTCGCGCCCGGCGCGCGCAACACCCGGTCGACGGCGGGCAGGGCCGCCCTCTTGTCGCGGGCCTGCTCGCGCATCAGCCGGCCGCCGCCGGCACCGGCAGCTCCGCCTGACGCGCGCAGCCCGGATCGAGCCGGACCTGCGGCGCGCCGCCATCGCTCGCGACGACCACCCCGATCACGGCGGCGCGGTAGCCGAGCCGGCGCAGCTCGTCGAGGCAGAGGGCGGCGCGCTCGGCCGGCACGCCGGCGAGCAGCCCGCCGGCGGTCTGCGGGTCGATGAGGAGCGCGGCGAGCGGCGTCGCCGGATCGGCGTCGGCGAGCGACGCCAGCGCCGCGAGATTGGCGCCGTGCAGCGAGCTGGTCAGCCCGCCGGCGAAGCAGCGCCAGCGCGCCGTCGAGCGCCGGGATCGCCGCGGGGTCGAGCCGCGCATCGCGCGCCGGACGCGGTCAGCATCTCCATGAGATGCCCCAAGAGGCCGAACCCGGTCACATCGGTGCAGGCGGTGGCGCCATGGGCCGCGAGGCAGGCGGAGGCCGCGGCGGCGGGCTGCAGCATCGCCGCGATCGCGGCCTCGACGCTGCGCGCGGCGGCCTGCCCGCGCATCTCGGCGGCGAGGATGACGCCGGTGCCGAGCGGCTTGGTCAGCAGCAGGCGGTCGCCGGGCCTGAGGCCGCCCTTGCGCAAGAGGCGGCCGGGGCGGGTGCGCCCGGTCACCGCGAAGCCGAGCGCCAGCTCGGCGCCCTCGGCGCTGTGGCCGCCGACCAGCACGGCGCCGGCGGCTTCGAGCACCTCGGTGCCGCCCTTCAGCATGTGGAACAGATCCTCTTCGACGATCGCCGGGCGGGCCGGCGGCAACGTCGCGATCGCCAGCGCGGTCTCGGGCAGGCCGCCCATCGCGTAGATGTCGCCGAGCGCATGGGTCGCGGCGATGCGGCCGAACAGATAGGGGTCGGAGACCATCGCGCGGAAGAAATCGACGGTCTGCAACAACGGCGGCGCGCCGGGAAACGACAGCAGCGCGGCGTCGTCGGGGCTGCCGAGCCCGATCGCCACCGCATCGCTCGATGCCGGATCGAGCCGGGCGATGACCCGCGCCAGCACCTCGGCCGGCACCTTGGCGGCGCAGCCGCCGCAGCGCATCGCATCTTCGCCCTCGGGGCCCTCCTCGGCGGCCATTTCCGGCAATTCGGTGTAGCGCCGCATCCAGCGCCGATCGATCCAGTCCTTGAGATGCCACAGGCTTCTGCCATAAGCGGCGAACGGCCCGCGCGAGGCGGCGGCGCGGCCGTCGCCGCTGCCGATCAGCGCCAGCGCGCGGCGTCTGCGGCACGGCGCGCCGCAACCTGCTTGCCGGCGAGCGCGCGGCGCAGATTGTCGGCGAGCGGCGGTCCCGCCCGGACGGCATAGACCCCGGCCTTCTCGCGCGGATGGGCCGGCATCGTCGCGATGTCGCCGGCGGCAAAGACGGCGGCGTCGGCCGGCGAGCGCAGGGTTTCGTCGATGACGACAAACCCGCGCGCGTCGAGCGGCAGGCCGGTCGCGGCGAGCCACGGCGCGCCGGCCGCCTCGGTGACCCAGAGCGCCTCGTCGAAGAGGATCGCGCTGCCGTCGGCGGCGATCAGGCGGCCGGGTTCGACCCGCACGACCGGGTTATGCGGTGACGGTGCGGATGCCGCGCTCGGCGAGCAGGCGCGTGAAGATCCGCCGCACCTCGCGATTGTGCGAGGGCAGAAGCCCTTCGCGGGTGACCAGCGTGATCTCGGGCGCGGTGCCGAGCAGGCCCGTCAGCCGGTGCTGCGCCGCGAGCGCCAGCTCGACGCCGCCGGCGCCGCCGCCGACGATCGCCAGCCGCATGTGACCCTCAGCCCGCGCGCGCTCCAGAAGCGCTTCCCAGCGTGCCGCGAAACGGTCGATCGGCTTGACCGGGGTCGTGTGCAGGGCGGCGCCCGGCACGTCGCCCGGGCGCGGCGTCGAGCCGATGTCGAGCGACACCACATCGTAGCGGATCGGCGGATGGTCGCGGCAGACGACACGTCGCGACGCGCGGTCGAGGCCGATCGCCTCGTCATGGATCAGCCGCGCGCCGGCAAACCGCGCGAGGCGCACCAGATCGATGTGGCATTCCTCGAACCGGTAGAGCCCGGCGACATAGCCGGGCAGCATCCCGGAATAGGGCGTCTCGACATCGCGGGTGATCAGGGTCAACCGGACGCCGGCGACCGGGCGCATGCCAAACCGCTTCAGCACATGGACATGGGCATGGCCGCCGCCGACAAGGACGAGATCCTGAGCGATCGGAACGGGCTGTCGCCCCATGGCGCCAATCATGGCCGCCACTATGCCCGAGCGGCCCCACGGGCGCCATTTCCGATCGGAAGCTGCGCGCCCTCGCTCTCTTTCCGTAACGCGTTAGGGGTTCGCCGGTGCAGTGCGTCCTTCGAGACGCCCGCTGCGCGGGCCCCTCAGGATGACATTATTTCTTAATGCGATCATAACCTTACGTCATCCTGAGGAGGCGTGGAGCGCCGTCTCGAAGGACGCGAGTTGATTTTGCTGTCGTGTCCCGCCAGCAGCACGATCAGGTCGCGTCGTCTCATTCCCGGAAGGCGAAGCGGTAGGCGGCGCCGTGGCGTTTGATGTGCCCGGCGGTCGGCTCGGGGAAATGCGCCGGCATGATCAGCGTGGCGCTGTCGGCATGCTCCTCGACCAGCCGGGTGCGGCTGACCCGCGACAGGTCAGGGTCGGTGCAGGCCATCGTCGACCATTCCGGCTTCAGGCATTGCAGCGGATGGTGCAGCACATCGCCGATGAAGACCCCGCGCTCGCCGCCCGATTTGGCGTGGATCACGACATTGCCCGGGGTGTGGCCGGGATAGGGTTCGAACCACAGCCCGTCGTCGAGCGCGTAATCGTCGCCGACCAACAGCGCCTGCCCGGTCTTGACCACCGGCAGGATGCTGTCGCCGAAGGCGCGGGCATGCGGCGAGTCGACGCCGCTCGTCGAGAACTCCTGCCAGTGGTCGAATTCGCGCTTGGCCATGACGTATTTGGCGTTGGGAAAGGTCGGGACCCATTTGCCGTCGGCGAGCCGGGTGTTCCAGCCGACATGGTCCCAGTGCAGATGCGTGCACATGACAAAGTCGACCTCTTCCGGTTTGACCCCGAGCCCGGCGAGATCGCCGATGAACGATGTATGCATGCGGTGGAACTGCGGCCGGCTCGGGCGTTCCTTGTCGTTGCCGATGCAGGAATCGATGAGGATCGTGTGGTGCCCGGTGCGCACCACAAAGCTGTGAAAGCTGAAGATCAATTTGCCGGTCGCCGGATCGAGCAGGCGCGGACCTAATAACGCGGTGTTGGAGCGCACCACCTCGGGGTCGAAATCGGGAAAGAAAGCGGGCGGGTCGAAAAACGGACCCTGGTAATCGGCGATGCGGGCAATCTCGAAATTGCCGATGCGGATGGGCTGCATCTGTCCTCGCTGGCTGAGTTAGGATCGGGCTGCGACTGTAGCGCCGCGCCGGCCGCGATTCCTAGCGCGATCAACCCCGGATGTCATTGCGAGCGCAGCGAAGCAATCTCCTGCCGCCTTTGCCCTCCCCGATCGGGATTGCTTCGTCGCTGCGCTCCTCGCAATGACAGCATGAGGTCGCGCAATCGTTGCTCCGCTGCCGCAGGTTCGCTAGGCTCGCGCGGCGCAACCAGCCGGGGAGGGCCGACCATGCGCGCTTTGCTTGTCGTGGGCCTCTGCGCCCTGCTCGGTCCGGCAGCCGCGCTGGCGCAGACCGCGCCATCGACCACGCCAGCGCCACCTGCTGCGCCGCCGCCGACAGCCGCGCCGAGCGCTGCGCCCGCCAGCCCGGGCAGCACATCGACACGGGGCGGCGACATCACGCGAGAGGAATATGTCCAGCGCGCGGTGGACCGCGCCCGGCGCGCCGCCGAGGCGCGGTTCGACCGCATGGACGCCAACCACGACGGCATTCTGACCGCCGAGGAACGCCGCGCCTACCGCGCCCAACGGCGCAGCCCGCCGCAATGAGGAAAGGAGCCCGCGATGCCTGACGACATCATTCTAACCGCCCCGACAAAGGCCCTCGGCGACCCCTCGCTGCGGGTCAAGGGTCTCGACCACATCGTCCTGCGCGTCGCCGATCAGGACCGCTCGATCGACTTTTACGGCCAGGTGCTGGGCCTTCACGTCGAGCGCCGGCTTGCCGCGATCGGCCTGGTGCAGCTGCGCGCCGGCGCGGCGTTGATCGATCTGGTGCCGCGCACCGAAGACGAGGACGAGGGCCGTAACGTCGACCATTTCGCGGTGCAGATCGAGGCGATGGACGTGCCGGCGCTGACCGCGCATCTGAAGCGGCACGGCATCGATCCCGGCGAAGTGAGGCGGCGCTACGGCGCCGAAGGCTACGGCTCGTCGATCTACATCACCGACCCCGACGGCAACACCGTCGAGCTGAAGGGTCCGCCCGAGACCGCCTGAGGCTTTAGACGCAACCCAGGCCGCGCTTCGGGTCACTGCGCTGTGCGAGACCCGGCGCGGACCCTTTTGGCGATCTCCTTCTGCCGGTCGAATTCGGCGCGGCGGCGGGCAATCTCCTCCGGCGAGAGGCGCGCGATATTGGAATAATCGAGCTTCCATGCCGGGTCGGCGCTCCAGCGCAGCGGCGATTGCACGGTCGTGCGCGGTGCCGGCCCCGCTTCCAGGACGCGCAACGCGAGTTCCAGCGTGATGGCCTGCGACTCCGGGTCGTTCGGGCGCCCAGCCGGGTTGCCGAGCGGGAAATCGCTGAACAGAAAGCGCGGCACGCCGACATATTCGACAATGTCCTTGGCGCAACCCATGATCACGGTCGCGATGCCATTGGCTTCGAGGTGACGGGCGGCCAGACCCACGGTCTGGTGACACACCGGTCACACCGCGAGGAGAATGACCGCGTCGGCCCTGTCCTCGCGAACGCGGGCCAAGAGCTCCGGGCAATCCCTGTCGATTGTCGCGCGCTGGCTGCGGTTGGTCGGCGCGCCGTGAAAGCGCGGCGCCACCTCGCCGATCCGGCCCGCCGACGCCGAGCGACGCAGCGCTTTCAGCGGAAACCAGGTGTTGGCGTCCTCCGCGGTGGTATGGTCGCGGTCGTAGGCGACATGCGAGATGTGCAGATCGGGATCGGCTGCGCTGTCGCCGGAATAGACCCTGTAGAACTTGGCGGCGGCGTTGGGGGGCGCGCCCGGCCCCTGATCGCCGTTGTTCGGCTGGTAGGGCGCCGCCGTCGTAACGAGGCCGATGCGGCTGTCGGCGAGCGGCTTCCGCAGCGGCGCGAACGGCACCTCGGCATAATGCGCCCAGCGATAGGGCGCGCCATAGCCAAGCGCCTGATAATAATCGCGGATGCGCGTCAGATAGGAGATCGGGATATCGTCCTCGGGCGCAAACTCGAACGCCTCCTCGCGCGCGCTCATCAGCTCCTCCCTCCTCGGTTGCGTGGCCGGGCCGGACCCGACCATCTCCGGGTAGTTCGATACACTTACTCGGCGGCGTCGCGCGACGCCGCGTCGTCGAGCAGCGTCCCCAGGCTCGGTGCGAGCACCGGGATTTCGTCCTCCGCATCGGCCTCGATCAGCAGAGTCTCGTCCGACAGCCCCAGCACCTGCTGCGCACGCTCGAAATCGAGCGCATCGACGGTTCGCAATGTCCTGCCGACGACGCGAGTTCGCCGCTGCGTGTCTTTGATCCCGTTGCTCAGTGTGTCGGCTTTCCGCGCGAGTGCGTCGAGCGATTTTCCTAAATTTACCCATTCAGCCTTGACCGCCGCCAGCGTCTCGCCGATTTGCGCGACATTCTGCTCTAACGCGAGCGTCAGATGTCCGACCCGGATGCAATGCAGGAAGCCGGGCATCGAAGACGGCGCCAAAACCATGACGTTGTGCTGACGCCGGACGATCTCCAAAAGCCCCGGCATGCGGTAAACTTCGCTATAAAGCCCTTCGCTCGGCAGATACATCACGGCAAATTCCACCGTCCGCGGCGGCCTGACGTATTTGCTGCCGACCCGCTTTGCCTCATCGCGAATCCGACGTTCAAGCGCCTTCCGCGCCGCGTGTTCCTGATCGCGGTCGCCGGCTTCGCCCGCGAGGACCATCCGGTCATAATCCTCGGCCGGAAACTTGGCGTCGATCGCGAGCCACTTATCGTCGGTTGCTCCTGGGCGGGGCATCCGCAAAGCGAATTCGACAACCTCGCCGGTCTCCTCGCCGATGCGCACGTTGGTCTCGTACGCACCGGGCGGCAATACATCGTCAAGCAGCGCCCGCAGATGCGCCTCGCCCCAACCACCGCGCGCCTTCACATTCGAGAAGAGCCGCTTCAGATCGCCGATTTGGCCGGTCACGCTTTGGACTTGGCCGATAGCCTGTTGAACCTGCGCAAACTGTTCCGTCACCCGGCGGAAACTGTCTTCGAGCCCCTTTTCGAGCGCCGATTTAAGCCGCTCGTCGACCGCCTGGCGCATCTGCTCAAGTTTGGCCTCATTGCCGGTGCGGATATCCTCGAGCTTGCCTTCTACCTTGTCGCGCAGTTGTTCCTGCTGCGCGGTGATCGCCTGTCGGACAGTGCCGATCCCCTCGGCAAGTTGCTTTCCGAATATGCCGAGCTGCTCGGCTTGGGCCTGCGTACCTTGCTGAACCTTGTCGAAAGCGACCGCCAGACCATTGCTCACGCCTTGCGAGATCTCACCCCGCAGATCGCGGTCCATGTCCGAGAGCTGTCGGCGCAGCGTCTCGTTGTTGCGCTCCATGGCGTCGAACCGACCACCGAGGCCGATCGCAATCCCGCTTGCGCCGCCGCTCCGGGATTTGACCACGAACAAGATCCAGCCGACCAGGGCTAGGTTTGCGATGGCAAGCATGAGCACGGCATAGATGGTCAGGTCAGACGGCATGGCCTTTCTCTTCTGCCGCTCGGTTGCGAGCAGCATATCGCGCTTGTTCCGGTTATGTTCAACATAGCAAAGTGGGCGCGCTGAGAGAAGCCAAACCTACCAGCGCTTGATTTCCACCATTATGGACAGGTCGCCCGGGCGGACAGGCCACCGGCGGCCCGAATTGGCCCTACCCGCTGCCGCCCTCGACCGCATGGCCCTCGGCGCGCCAGCGCAGCATGCCGCCGGTCAAATTGGCGACATCCTTGAACCCCTGCTGCTGCAGGATCACGGTCGCCTGGGCCGAGCGGCCGCCGGCGCGGCACACCGCGACGATCGGGCGCTCGCGCTTGAGTTCGCCGGCGCGCCCGGCCAACTCGCCGAGCGGGATCAGCACCGCGCCGGCGATATGACCCAACGGGCCGGTGAACTCCGCGGGCTCGCGGACATCGAGGATCTGCACCGCGCCCTCATGCTCGCCGGTGCTTTCCTCGAGGCCGTGCGGGTCGATCTCCCACACCCCGGCGAAACTGTAGCGCAGCGGCGCCCAATTCGGGTCGGCGCGCCGCGGCGGCCTCGTTCTCGGGGCGGCCGCAGCGCAGATTGGCCGGCACCGCGACATCGATCAGCTTCGGGTGCGCGAGCCCCAAATTCTTCATGTAGCCGGTGAAATCGCCGACGCCGATCTCGCCGCCGATGCGCGGGTTGAAGCGGCGCTCCTCGGCGACGCTGGTCACGGTCAGCCCGCGGTAGTCGTGCGCCGGGTAGAGCAGGCATTCCTCCGGGCAGGGTGAAGATCTGCTCGTGGATCGAGCGGTACATCGTCGCCGCGTCGCCTTCCTGGAAGTCGGTGCGGCCGGCGCCGCGGATCAACAGGCAATCGCCGGTGAACGCCATGCTGCGGTCGTCGAGCACATAGGTGAGGCAGCCGTTGGTGTGGCCCGGGGTCGCGCGCACCATCAGCCGCCGGGTGCCGAACGCCACGACGTCGTCCTGCGCGAGAGTGCGGTCGGCGCCGGTGGCGCCGCTCGCCGCCGACAGCATGATCCGGCTGCCGGTGCGCCGCTGCAACAGCCAGGCGCCGGTGACGTGATCGGCATGGACATGGGTTTCGAGCGTCGCGAACAGGGTGAGGCCAAGCTCGCCGAGCAAGCGCCGCATCGCGCCGCACCTGCTCGAACACCGGGTCGATCAGCAGCGCCGCGCCGCTCGCGCCGGTCGCCCAACAGATAGGTGTAGGTCGAGGATTGCGGATCGAAGAGTTGACGGAAGACCAGCATCGCACCCTCCCCGTTGATCGAGGCAAGATACGTCATTCCCGCGGCAAGCGGGAATCCAGAGCTTCGATCCCGACGCTTGCCCTGGACCCCTCCCCGGACTTGATCCGGGGATCACGCGGGGGTGACGGACAGCGACGCGCGTTGCAGCGGCGCGCTGGCGGCCTTATTTTCGCGCCATCCGCGGCATCGGCCGCTTGTCCCTCGGGGTGACCCCGTGACCCAATCCTATCTCCCGCCGCTGGCGCCCTACCCGACCACCAGGCTGCGCCGCAACCGCCGCGACCCGTGGTCGCGCAAGCTCGTCGCCGAAAGCGTGCTGACACCCGGCGATTTGATCTGGCCGGTCTTCGTGCATGACGAGGGCAAGCGCGCGAGCCGATCCCGTCGATGCCCGGCGCCTGGCGCCTCTCGATCGCCGCCCTCGTCGATGCCGCGGGCGAGGCGGCCGGGCTCGGCATCCCGACCGTCGCGGTGTTTCCGGCGGTCGACCCGGCGCTGAAGGACCCGGAGGGGCGGGAGGCGGTCAACCCCGACAACCTCGTCTGCCGCGCCGTCGCCGCCTTGAAAAAGGCGCTGCCCGATCTCGGCGTCTTGTGCGACGTGGCGCTCGACCCGTTTACCTCGCACGGCCATGACGGCGTCATCCGCGACGGCTACGTCGCCAACGACGAGACCGTCGCGATCCTGCAGCGCCAGGCGATCGTCCAGGCCGAGGCCGGCTGCGACATCATCGCCCCCTCCGACATGATGGACGGGCGGGTCGGCGCGGTGCGCCGGGCGCTCGACGACGCCGGCTATCGACCGGGTGCGCATCATGTCGTACGCGGCGAAATACGCCTCGTGCTTCTTCGCGCCGTTCCGCGACGCGATCGGCTCGGCCTCCTCGCTCGGCAGCGCCGACAAGCGCACCTACCAGATGGACCCGGCGAATGGCGACGAAGCGTTGCGCGAGGTCGCGCTCGACATCGCCGAGGGCGCCGACATGGTCATGGTCAAGCCGGGCATGCCCTATCTCGACATCGTGCGGCGCGTGAAGGAAGCCTTCCGCATGCCGACCTTCGTCTATCAGGTCTCGGGCGAATATTCGATGATCCGCGCCGCCGCCGAACGCGGCTGGCTCGACGGCGAGCGCGCGATGCTCGAATCGCTGCTCTGCTTCAAGCGCGCCGGCGCCGATGGCGTCCTCACCTATTTCGCGGTCGAGGCGGCCAAGCGCCTCAAGGCGGGATGAGCGGCCTGTCGGTGGTGAATTGTAGGATGGGTTGAGCATCGCGAAACCCATCACCGCACCGGTCCCTCGCGATCGATGGGTTTCGCTGCGCTCCACCCATCCTACGAGCTGCTTCAAGCGCGCCGGCGCCGACGGCGTCCTCACCTATTTCGCGGTCGAGGCCGCCAAGCGCCTCAAGGCGGGATGACAATTCACCACGGGCAGCTGGCCAAAGAGCACGACAACGGCCGCGTCATACCGGCACCACGCCGGCGAGGGCGTCGACCAATTCTTTTGCGAGACCCGGGCTGCCCGTCTCGGGCCCGAGAATGCAGGGGGCGCTGCCTTCTTCGCCCGGCGGGGTCGGCGTCGTGGCCCGGATCGTCCCCTCGTAATCGAGCATCGCGCAATAGCAGATCACATGGTGGTTGCAGGCGATATCGACGCGAATGCTCGCCTCGGCGTTTGCCGGCTGGATCACCGTGCGCCGCGGCAACGGCGCATAGCCAAGCCCGAGCGGCACCCGCGGCACGATATCGAGGATGTAGTTGAACAGGCGGTAATCAGAAACCGACCGGTCGAACAGATCGACAAAGCCTTGATCGCCGGTATGCGGTGAGGCGAACAGACAGGCCGACACGCCCGCTCCAAGGCCACCGCGCGCCAGATCCAGGGTCAAATAGGTCGCCAGCGTCGAACCGAGGCTGTGGCCAACGACCGTCACCGCCCCCACAGCCCCGGTCGCATTGGTGATCGCCGGGGCGAGGTCGCCGAGCGGCGCGCCGTGCGGGTCGATCAGCTTCATGCTCTGGTAAAGCGTCCAGAAGCCTTGCTCGACTGACACAGGCGCCTGACCGGCCGGCAACGCCGGATTTGGCGCATAGGGAATCGGCACGAATTCGCCATCCTCGACCCATTCGACAAACCCGTCAGTTCCCCGGATCGCCGCGACCCGCTCGCCGCTGGCTCGTCTCGCCAGAAAGCCGTAAAAGACGGTCGCGCCGAGCACCTGGAGCGGCCCCTTGCGCAGCACCGAGTCGGTTCCGGCGATATAGCCCTCGATGGTCCAACCGGCCGCGGTCAAACCCGGCGCCGGGGGAGGCGTCAGCGAGCCGTGCGAGCGATACATATCCATCGCGTGCATGGCCAGCAGCCCATAAGCAGCCGCTGTCGTATTGGTGAAGGGCATCGCACTCGCCTCCGATGCGCTCGGTTTTCGCGACGCACCGCCGCGAATACTACAGCGCGCTCCTCCTGCTCCCGCCGCCGCCGTCGATCGTGACGATCGTGCCGGTGGTATAGGCCGAGCGATCCGAGGCGAGAAAGGCCGCCATATAGCCGATCTCCTCGGGCTTGGCGGCGCGGCCAAAGGCATAGCCTTTCATCAGCTCCTGCCAGCGCTCGCGGTCGCCGAGATCGCTCTGGGCGCGCGTCTTCATCAGCGTGATCAGGCGCTCGGTCATCACCGGGCCAGGGTTGATCGCCATCACGCGTAGATTATCCCGCGGCGCGGTGCCGCCCATCGCCTTGGTGAACGCCATCAAGGAGGCATTGCCCGAAGAGCCGGCGACATAGCTGAAATCCGGGTTCTCGCCGGCCGCGCCGATGATGTTGATGATGACGCCCTGCCGTTGCGCCGCCATCAGCGCATAAAAGCGCCGCGTCATGTTGATGTAGCCGAACACCTTGAGGTCCCAGGCCTCGCGCCAGCGCTGCTCGTCGATCTGGGCGATCGTGCCGCCGGGAATCGCCCCGGCGTTGTTGATGAGGAGATCGGTGTCGGCGCATTCGGCCGCGAGCTTGTCGACATTCTTGCTGTCGGAGAGGTCGAGCGCGTAATAGCGCACCGCGACATTGTGCTCGCCGGCGATCTTCGCGCGCACCGCTTCGAGGTCGGCGGCGGTGCGCGCCACCAGCACCAGGTCGACGCCTTCCGCGGCCAGCACCTCGGCGCAGGCGCGCCCGATCCCCTTCGACGCGCCGGTGATCAGCGCCTTCCTGCCCCGCAGACCCAGATCCATCGCAATCTCCTATTTGCTGTCCGCCGGCTTCGCGCCGACAATGATGCGCAGCACGGCGGTATCGTCGACCCGCGTATTTTCGAGCCGCAGCGACACCGCGCCGACCGGGCGCTGCCAATATTCGTTGCGATCGAGCCACACGAGGTAGGGCGCGCTGTCGCGAACGATCTCCGGCTTCTCCGGACCCGGCGCGCGCAGGATCACCGACTGCCCAAAGTTGCCGCCATAGCCGATCGTGTCGATCAGGTGCTGCATCGCGGTGCGGTCGTCGGGCGGCAGCGCCGCCGCCAGAAAGCTCTTGCCGAGATCGGCGGCGAAGATGCCGTCGCGCGGATCGTCGATAAAGCTGCGGGCGATGGCGAGGTCGATCGACGTGATCCGCCGGTTGGCGCCAATTGTGACCGAGAGGGTCGCCAGATCGTGGAATTTCTCCCCGCTCGGCTTGAAGACCGCCATGTCCGCGGCGGGAGACGCCACCGGCGCGAAGTGGAACCACTGGAAGAATTCGCTCTTGGCGGCCTCCTCAAGGCTCATGCCGATAAAGCCGAGCGGCGCGCTCTCGGCCACCGTTATACCCAATTTGTCACTGACATCGGCCAGCACGGCGCGGGCATCCTCCAGCGCCCCCGGGCCGGCGCCGGTCCCGGGCCTGACGTTCAGCACGGTCCTGTCCTCGACCCAGCGCGGCTCGTAGGCCGAGGCCGACGGCATCACGCCGGCATTGCCGATGGCGTTGATGTCTTCGAGCGTCAGCTCGTCCATCGGCGAGCGAAAGAAATGGCGCACCGCTCGCGGCTGCATCGCTTGCAGGATCGGTTGGAGCAGGCGCTCGGCCTCCGCCACGGCGGCGCCGCGATCCAGGTGGACGTTCGCGTCGGTCAGCGCGATCGACCAGCGCTCGCCGGCGGGACGGTCATGCCATTCTACGATGAGGCTGAATGACCCTTGTCCAGCCGGTGCCGCGTCCGCGTGGTTGATCGCCAAGATCGTCGCGACGGCTTGCGCCGCCGCGATCAGGACCGCGGGTGTCAGTCGCTTGACCGACAAGGGTTGATCGACGCGAGGCTGTTCCATGAACCCGATGATCGCACCTTAATCCAGCTTGATCCAGGTCACCTCGTGCTTGTTGTGGTAGAGGTGGCGCAGCGTCGAGCCGGGGATCGCGGCAAAGCGCGCCGCAACCGCGTGGTCGGTTTCGCCCTGGAACTTGATCGTGCAGACAAAGCGGCGGCAGGTCCCGGCCGCAAGCCAGCGCTCGACCAGCGCCAGGAGCCGAGCCGGATAGCACACGACATCGCAAAACAGCCAGTCGACCCGCCCGATCGCAGCGGGGTCGAGCGCGAAGGCGCTCTCGGCCCGATATTCAATGCCGGGCAATTGCGCGATTTCGCGCGCGAGCGGGGCGCGGTCGACGCTGATGACGCGGGCGCCGAGGCGCGCCAATGCCCAGCTCCAGCCGCCGGGGCTGCTGCCGAGATCGAGGCAAATTTCGCCCGGACCGGGAAATTGGCCGATCAGCGTCAAGGCTTCCCATAATTTGAGATAGGCGCGGCTCGGCGGGCCGGTGCGGTCCTCGATGAAACGCACCTCGGCGTTCGGAAACGGGCTCGTGCAACGGGGCGACGCGAGCACGGTATTGGCGTCAAGCAGGGTCCAGGAGCCGAGCGGCGCCGTCGGTGCCGGCATTCCGAAGACCAGCGGCTTGCCCGAGACCGCCGGTAAGCGCGCCTGGATCAGCATGGCGCGGCGATGCAGGCGCGGCGCGTAGGGCGCCCAGTTGCGCTGGATCGCGCGCAGCTGGCGGGCGGCGTCGCCGATCGAGGCAACCCTGAGCTCGCGCGGATCGAGCCAGATGTTCTGCGCCCAGGCATAGGGGCGCGGCGCCCCGCGCGCGACCAGCAGCCGTTCGCAGGCGAATTCGACCGGCCCGACCTCGTGCGCCAGCTCGGCGACGAACCCATCGGCGGCGAGGTATGCGGTGCGCGGCGGCGGTGATGCTTCCATGGTCACTATGAGATTGCTTCGCTTCGCTCGCAATGACAGCCCTCGAATGTCATTGCGAGGAGCGCTGCAACGAAGCAATCCCGATCGGGCATGACTCCGGGGGCAAACAAGCTTGGCGCGGTGCGCAGGTTTTGCCAAAGTACCGGCATGACGAGTGCCATCAACCCGGACCGCGAGATCGCCGCGCTCGCCCGCCTGATCAACGAGGCGCGCCGCGCCGTCGTGTTCACCGGCGCCGGCATCAGCACCGAATTGGGGATCCCGGATTTCCGCAGCCCGGGCGGCATCTGGACGCAGATGGCGCCGATCTATTTCGACGATTTCCTCGCTTCCGAAGCGGCGCGGCGCGAAACCTGGCGGCGCCGCCTTGCGATGGAGGACACCTTTGCCGGCGCCGAGCCCAACCGCGGCCATCGCGCGGTCGATGCGCTGGTGCGGCGCGGCAAGGTCGCGTCGGTCATCACCCAGAACATCGACGGGCTGCACCAGGCCTCCGGCATCCCGGCTGAGAAGGTCGTCGAGCTGCATGGCAACACCACCTACGCCACCTGCCTCGATTGCGGCACTCGGCACGAGCTCGCCGATATCCGCATTGCCTTCGAGAGCGATGGGCGGGCACCGCGCTGCCGGCGCTGTCAGGGGTTCGTCAAGACCGCGACGATCTCGTTCGGCCAGGCGATGCCGCAAGGGGAAATGCGCCGCGCCGAGATCGCGACCCTGGCCGCCGATCTGTTTCTTGTGCTCGGCTCCTCGCTGGTGGTCTATCCGGCGGCCGGGTTTCCCGAGCTGGCGAAGCGCAACGGCGCCGTGCTGGCCATTGTCAACCGCGAGCCGACCGGGCTCGACGAACTCGCCGATCTGGTGATCCACCACGGCATCGGCGATACGCTCGGCGCCGCGGTCGGCGTCAACTAGCGAGCTGCGGGGTTTTGATGGCACACGAGCATGATCACGAGGGCGAGGAACATATCGCTTCTCACCATCACGATTGCGGCAACCTCTTCGGCTGCGGCGACGAGAAGGGCACCGGGATCATCCGCGAGGACATCAAGGATGGCGCCGTCACGCCAAAGAGCGCCGACCGCCTGTCGCACGGGGACGAAATCGACCAGGAGCGGCTCGATGGTTATCTGAGCGCGCGCGGACATGCCCGCCGGCAATTGCTGCGCGCCAGCAGCTTTATGGGAGCGCTCGCGGCGATCATGCCGGCCTTTGCCAGGCTGGCCGAGGCGGCCGCCCCCGGCATGGCCACCCCGGCGGCCGGTAATGGCCGCCTTCATACCGTCGAGTTCGACCAAGGAAACGGTGCGGCTCGGCGTGTTCGACGCGACGCTGCCGCCGATCCTGACCGTCGATTCGGGCGATGTCGTCAGCTTTCCCAACACCTGGTCGCATTTCCTCAACGAGATGCAGCCGGGCGTGCCGATCGACCGCCTCGCGAAATTGCGCGTGAGCAATCCCGGGCGCGGGCCGCATTCGATCATCGGCCCGATCGCGGTCAAGGACGCCGAAGTGGGCGATGTCGTCGAGATCCGCTACCTGCGCCTGCGCCCCGACAATTGGGGGGCGGTGTTCAACAACCCGGCATCCTTGGGGACCGGGCTCCTCCCCAGCGATTTCCCGCAGGGTCAGATCAAATACGTCGATCTCGATCTGGCGCATATGAAGGGCAAATTCGCCCCCGACATCAGCGTGCCCTTGGCGCCGTTTCAGGGCACACTGGGCCTCGCGCCGCCCGACGGCTTTTTCCCGCCATTGAGCCCCGGGGTCACCAGCTCGGTGCCGCCGGGGCCGCATGCCGGCAACCTCGATCTGCGCGAACTGGGTGAGGGCTCGACCCTCTTCATCCCGGTGTGGCAGAAAGGCGCGTTGATCTACACCGGCGACTCGCACGCCGTGCAGGGCGATGGCGAGATCAGCCTGACCGCGCTCGAAACCCGGATGCAGGAAGTCCGCATCCAGGTCATCCTGCACAAGCAGAAGAAATTTGCCTGGCCGGTCGCCGAGACCGCGACGCATTGGATCACCGTTGGGCTCGACAAGGACCTCAACGCGGCGATGACGCTGGCCGCACGCAACGCGATCGACTTTCTGGCGACCCGCGCCAAGCTCAGCAAGCTCGACGCCTATGCCCTCTGCAGCATCGCGGTCAGCTTCCGGGTGACCCAGGTCGTCGATATCGTGCGCGGCGTGCACGCGATGATCCCGAAGAACCTGTTCACCGGCGAGTTGCGCCGGCAGATCGCGGTGGTATGACAAAGAACCGTCATTGCGAGCGCAGCGAAGCAATCTCGTCGGTCGAGTATTGCCAGATCGCGATTGCTTCGTCGCTCTGCTCCTCGCAATGACAGCAAAGGGGACTGCGACATGAGGCTCGATGGCAAGGTCGCGCTGATCACCGGCGGCGCGTCGGGGATGGGGGCCAGCATGGCGCGGATCTTTGCCGGCGAAGGCGCCAAGGTGGCGGTCGCCGACATGCTCGAAGACGACGGCAAGAAAATCGTCGACGAGATCACCCGCGCCAATGGCGCGGCGATCTTCCAGAAGCTCGACGTGACCAGCGAAGCCGAATGGCAGGCCGCGATCGCCGCGACCCTGGCCGCCTTCGGCAAGCTCGACATCCTCGTCAACGATGCCGGGATCAGCGGCAGCGCGGTCGACGATCTGTTCGACACCGCGGCCTGGCAGCGCCTGATGGCGGTCAACGCGACCGGCGCCTTTCTCGGCATGAAATTCGCGATCCCCGAGATGAAGAAGGCCGGCGGCGGCGCGATCGTCAACATCTCGTCGATCTCCGGCGTCACCGGCCAGCGCGGCATCCATGTCGGCTACAACGCCTCGAAGGGCGCGGTGCGCACGCTGACCAAGGCGGCCGCCGTGCAGCACGGGCGCGACAACATCCGGGTCAACTCGGTCCATCCCGGGCTGATGCCGCCGATGCGCACCTCGGGACGGACCGCCGACCCGGCGGTGCGCGCGAAAATGCTCGAAGGCGTGCCGCTGCGCCGCGCCGGGCGGGTCGAGGAGGTGGCGAACGCGGTGCTGTTCCTCGCCTCCGACGAAGCCTCCTACATCACCGGCGCCGAGCTCTACGTCGATGGCGGCTTTCTCGCCGTCTGAGGACGGAGACCGGCGAAGACGGAGGGTTTGGCCCTCATGCCGGCGGGCGCCGTTCGGGCCGCCGGCCGTGCAACGGTCAGGCGGCGGTCTTCTCCCACGCGGCCTCATAGTTGGCGACGAACTGCGGCATCAGGTCCGCCGCGATCGGCCGGCTTATGTAATAACCCTGCGCCATGTCGCAGCCCATGTCGATCAGGGTCTTCAGCGCGGCATCGTCCTCGACGCCCTCGGCGACGCTCTTCAGCCCGAGCTTGCGCGCCAGGTCGATGATGATCTCGACGATGACCCGGCACCCCTCGTTGCTCATCATTTGCGTGACAAACGACAGGTCGATCTTGATCTCCGAGAACGGCATCCGTCTGGAGCTGCACGAGCGACGAGTATCCGGTGCCGAAATCGTCGATCGACAGCCTGAAGCCCTTGAGCCGCAAGCGGGTCAGGACGTCCATCATCTGCACGGCCTCGCGCATCGCGCCGGTTTCGGTCAGTTCGAGGGTCAGAAACGCCGGGTCGCTTCCCGCAGTCCGGCAGTGTTGCTCCAGCCGATCCGGCAGATCGAGGTCCACCAGGTCGCGCGCGGAAAAATTCACCGCGACCGCGACTTCGAGACCAAGATTGTCGGCACGCCAGCGGGCCGCCTGCGCCGCCGCCGTGGCGACGACCCAATCCGTCACGCCATGGATCAGACCGGTCTCTTCGGCGAGCGCAATGAATTGAATCGGTTGGATGATCCCCCGCGTGGGGTGACGCCAGCGCACCAGTGCTTCGGCGCCGGTAATCCGCCCGAGGCGGCAATCGAGCTTCGGCTGATACTCGAGGAACAGCTGATCCGCCGCGAGCGCGGCCGCAAGATCGGCCGCCAGCAGCGGTTTCGCCATCCCCTTCAACCCAGCGAGCCGTTCTTGCAGGCGCTCCACCCGCATCGGCTTCGAGAGCGCCTCGCTCATCTTGAGGCCGCGCTCGCGACCGAGCTGCATCGCCGACTCCAATACTTTTCCGTCTGTGCCGCTGGTCAGAACGACATTCGCGAGGCAGTTATCGGCGGCGAGGGTACGGAGCAGCTGCACCCCGTCGGTGCCGGGCATTTTCAGGTCCAGCATGATGACGGTCGGGTGCCACTGCCGCGCCGCGTTCACGAAAGCGGACGGATCGTCGGTAACGATCACCTCGAACCCGCAAGCCTCAGCAACTCCTTTGACGATTTGCCCAAAGGCCGGCTCGTCATCGATCACCAGCAGCCGGTCGCCCAAGAGGTCGTCGGTCATGGTCCGTGCACTCCTATACCCATCGCGGAAAATGATTTTCTCGATGAGGTGTATTCGTGGAACAGGTTGTAAACCGATCATACACGTATTATAGAGAGTGTTATATATCTTAGAACGAGTGTTTCGTAGATATGTTCTAAGGTAACGCATGGCATGCTCGCCCGGTGGCAGCGGTTTGGGTGGCGGGAGCCATCGCGTTCGCCGATTGCGCCGGACTACCCACCCAGTTGTCATCTGTGCCGTCGAAGCGATCGGATGCGAGCGCCCACGACGGCAACAACCGCGCTCGGCGGCCGCGTTCCCGCCCCGCGCTCCCGATCGAGGGAGGTCCTGCATCGTGAGCACCCCTGAACGCCGGGTCTATCTCGCGCTGGCGCTTGGCCTCCTGGTTCTGCTAGCGACCAGCGCGGCGACGTTCTTCAGCGTTCGGAATTCGGTCGATCGGTCCGGTTGGGTGGACCATAGCCAACAGGTGCGGCGGCAGATCCTGCTCTTGCTTTCCGTGCATCAGGCCGCAGAACTCACGGCACGAGGTTACATTATTACTGGACAGATAGAATATTTAGAACCCTACGAGCGGGCACGCGCGCAGATCGATGGCATCTTTCGGGACCTCGCTGCGCTCGTGCAGGACAACCCGGTGCAGGCCGCGCGTTTGCCGGCGCTCGGAGCCCTAAGCAAACAGTGGCTCGAACATCCCGAGCGCGAGATCGACGTGCGGCGGAGCGGCGGCGCCGCGGCCGTCGAGCCGTTGATTGTCAGCGGCGAAGGCAACCGCTTGGCGGGAGCCCTGAACGGGGCGATCGCGCAGATGGACGCGGAGGAAGACCGGCTTCTTAGCGAACGCTCCGAGGAAGAGCGCGCGAGCATCGTGCAGCTCTACGGAACGCTCGCCGCGACCAGCCTGTTTGGGCTGCTCGTGGTGCTGTTCGCCAGCTTCATCATCCACCGCGATTTTGCCCGGCGCCACCGTGCCGAGATGGCGCTGCGCGAGAGCGAGGAAAACCTTTCGATCACGCTGCACTCGATCGGCGACGCGGTGCTGGTAACCGACCTCGAAGGGCGTGTCGCCCGGATGAACACGGTGGCGGAGCGGCTCACGGGCTGGCCCGGCGCCGAGGCGCGGGGCCGGCCTGTCGAGGAAGTGTTCCGGATCGTCAATGAGCAGACGCGCGAGCCGGCCGTCGGGCCGGTGGCGAAGGCGCTCGCGACCGGCGAAACCCAGGGCCTTGTCAACCACACCGCGCTGATCGCGCGCGACGGCGCCGCACGACCGATTGCCGACAGCGCGGCGCCGATCCGCGATGTCGCGGGGCGGGTGAGCGGCGTGGTGCTCGTCTTCCGCGACGTGAGCGAGGAGCGCCGGGCCGAGCGGACAATTCGGGAGCAGAACGAAAAATTGGAACAGCGCGTTCGGGAAAGGACGGCGCAACTGCGCGCGAGCGAGGAGCGCCAGCGTCTGCTGGTCAACAGCGTCAACGATTACGCAATCATCATGCTCGATCCGCAGGGACGGGTCGTCACGTGGAACGAGGGCGCGCAGCGGCTTGAGGGCTATGCGGAGGCGGAGATCGTCGGCCAGCCGATGGAATGCTTCTATTCGCCGGAAGATATCGCCAGCGGAACCCCAGCCCGGCTGCGCGCGCTCGCGGCGGCCGAGGGGAGTTGCGAGGACGCGGGCTGGCGCGTACGCAAGGACGGCACGTCCTTTTTCGCGGATGTGGCCCTTACGGCGATGCGCGAGGAGGCGGGCGAACTGGTGGGCTTTGCCAATATCACACGCGACATCACCGAGCGTAAGCGGTCCGAGGCGGCGCTGCGCACAAGCGAGGCGCAGCTTCGCCAGGCGCAAAAGATGGAGGCGATCGGCAATCTGACCGGCGGCATGGCGCATGATTTCAACAATCTGCTCGGAATCATCATCGGCAACCTCGATCTGCTGCGGGACCGGCAAAGCGGCGACCCCGATGCGGAGGAGCTCAGCCGCGAGGCCCTCGATGCGGCGTTGCGCGGCGCCGATCTGACGCGGCGGCTGCTCGCCTTCGCCCGCCGCCAGCCGCTTCAGCCGGCACGGACCGACGTCAACGGGCTGATCGCCGGGATCGTCAAGCTGCTGGAGCGGACGCTCGGCGAGGAGATCCAAATCACTCTGGATCTCGATCCCGACACTTGGCCTGTGGTGGTGGACCCGGCGCAGCTCGAATCGAGCCTCACCAATCTCGCGACCAACGCGCGGGACGCGATGCCGGGCGGCGGCCAGCTGATAATTGTTACGGAAAACAGATCGCTGGACGCCGACTACGCCTCGCAGCATGCCGAGGTACAGCCGGGCGACTATGCGATGATCGAGGTCAGCGACACCGGAACCGGCATGCCGGCCGAGGTCGCCAGCCGTATTTTCGAGCCGTTCTACACGACCAAGGAACCAGGCAAGGGGACCGGTCTCGGGCTCAGCATGGTATTCGGGTTCATCAAGCAATCCGGCGGGCATATCAACGTCTACAGCGAAGCTGGGATCGGCACGACGTTTCGGCTTTTTCTGCGGCGCGCCGATGCCGCCGCAAAGGCGGACGGGGTGGTCTTGCCCATCGCGCTGGCTCGCGGCAGCGGCGAGAGCGTGCTAGCGGTCGAAGACAATGCGAGCTTGCGCCGCGTCGTGGTGCGTCAGCTCACCGAATTGGGCTACCGCGTCCTGGAGGCGGAGGACGCGCAGACGGCGCTGCGGGTCCTGGAGAGCGAGCCGGTGGATCTCCTATTCACCGATATCGTCATGCCCGGCGGGACCAGCGGCTACGAGTTGGCCCGCACCGTGCTGTCGCGCTGGCCGGCGATCAAAATCGTGCTGACCTCCGGGTTTCCCGAAAACAGGATCAATGGCGACGCCGACGCGCCCAACCTGCGGCTGCTGAGCAAACCCTACCGCAGGGACGATCTCGGTCGCATTATTCGCGACGTTCTCGACGCCTGACCGGCGTCACTCGGCGGCAGCGCTTTCGGTCGCCTCTGCTTCGGTGAGATTGGCCTTCATTTGGACGAGCGCTCGCATCAGCGTCTCGCGCACGGCTGGCGGCAGCCCGGCGCAGGCCGCCTCGCGGGTCTCCGCGTTCAGCGCCAGCACCCGCTCGACCACGCCCCAGGCAAGCGGGGTCAGCCACAGCGTGCGCACCCGCCGGTCGGTCGGATGCAGGCGGCGCTCGACGAGGCCCTCCTCGTGCAGCCGGTCGATGATGCGCACCAGGGCGATCGGCTCGATGTCGAGCGTCGTCGCGACCGCGGCCTGGCTCAGCCCCTCGTTGCGGGCGATATGCAAGAGCGCGCGGGCCTGCTCGCGGGTGATCGGCAGCCCGGTTTGCCGGGCGCGCCGCTCGAAGCGGCGGCGGATCAGCCGCGCGACATCGCGCATCATCGCGCCGATATTGGGCTGGAGCGCCGCCGGGTCGGGGCGGTCCGCGGCTTCGGCTGGCGGGCGCATCAGCGGCGCCACCGGAACGGCATCACTCGGCGGCGCCATGGGGATCCTCCGCCAGTCGCGGTCGGGGCGTGTCGGTCAACGCCTCGGCGAGGCGCGAGGGGCGGCGCGAACCGCCGAGCAGGCGGCTCAGGCGATCGAGATAGAGATAGATGACCGGGGTCGTGTAGAGGGTCAGCCACTGCGAGACCAGCAGGCCCGCCGATGATCGCGACGCCGAGCGGCTGGCGCAGTTCCGAGCCGCCACCCTGGCCGAAGGCAATCGGCATCGCGCCGAACAGCGCCGCAAACGTCGTCATCATGATCGGCCGGAAGCGCAACAGGCAGGCCTGATGGATCGCCTCTTGCGGGCTCTTGCCCTCCAGCCGCTCGGCCTGCAGCGCGAAGTCGATCATCATGATCGCGTTCTTCTTGACGATGCCGATCAAGAGGATGATGCCGACGATCGCGATGACCGACAGCTCGTAATGCATCAGCATCAACATCAGCAGCGCGCCAACCCCGGCCGAGGGCAGCGCCGACAGGATCGTGAGCGGATGGATGTAGCTTTCGTAGAGAATGCCGAGCACGATGTAGACGACGAGGATCGCCGCGGCCACCAGCAGCGGCATCGACGACAGCGAGGCCTGGAACGCCTGCGCCGTGCCCTGGAACGATGTGTTGAGGGTCGGCGGCGCGTGCAGCCGCTCCGCGGCCGCCTGGATCTTCTCGACAGCCTGGCCGAGCGCGACGCCGGGCGCGAGATTGAACGACAGCGTCACCGCCGGGAAGATGCCTTGGTGGCTGATCATCAGCGGTTCGGTCGTGCGGGTGAAATGGGCGAAGCTGCTCAGCGGCACTTGCGCGCCGGTGGGGCTGGACACGTAAATCTTCGACAGCAGGTTCGGATCGTGCTGGTACTGCGGCTGTACTTCGAGGACCACTTTATATTGATTGGTCGCGGTATAGATCGTCGCGACCTGCCGTTGGCCGAAGGCGTCGTAAAGCGTCTGGTCGATCAGGTTGGCCGACAGCCCGAGACGCGAGGCGGTATCGCGGTCAACCTCGATCGCCAAGTGTGCGGCGGCAATCTGCTGATCGGAAGCGACATCCTGAAGCTCGGGCAGCTTGCGCATCTCGGCTTCGAGGATCGGCGCCCAGTGATTGAGTTCATCGTTGTTGGTGTCGGTCAGCGTGTACTGGTATTGGGTGCGGCTGAGCCGGCCGCCGACCGTAATGTTCTGCGGCACCTGCATAAAGAACTTCGCGCCCTCGATGCCGGCCACCTTTTTGCGCAAGCGCTGGATGATCTGCTCCGCGTTGGCGTCGCGTTCGTCATAGGGCTTCAACCCCCAAAAGATCCGCGCGGTATTCTCCGCAGGGTTGTAGGTCGTTGCGCCGTCATAGGAGAAAACGCCCTGCACGCCGGGATCGTGCATCACGATGTCGACGACCTGGCGCCGGATCTTGTCGGTCATGGTCATCGAAGCGTCCTGGCGAACGTCGAGCTCGCCGAAGACAAACCCGGTATCCTGCTGCGGAAAGAAGCCCTTCGGCATCCTCACGTAGAGATACCCGGTCGCGACCATCAGCAGGAGCGTCGCCAGCAGCGCCGACAATTGATGGCGAAAGATGAAAGTGAGCCCCCGGTCGTAGCCATTTAATGCTGCCTGGAAGACCCTCTCGGCGCCGCGATTGAAGCGTCCCTTCGGGTGCAGCCCTTCCTGCTTCAAAAACAGCGAGCACATGACCGGGGTCAGGGTCAACGATATGGCCGCCGAGGCTACGACCGCGACCGCGACCGTGACGGCAAATTCGCGGAACAGCCGGCCGATGATGCCGCCCATGAAAAACAGCGGGATGAACACCGCAATCAGCGAAAAGGTGATCGAGATGATCGTAAAGCCGATCTGCCCGGCGCCTTTGAGGGCGGCATCGAACGGGCGGTCGCCCTGTTCGATATAGCGCACGATGTTTTCGATCATGACGATCGCATCGTCGACGACGAAGCCGACCGAGATGGTCAATGCCATCAGCGAGATGTTATCGATGCTGAAGCCGCCGGCATACATGACGCCGAATGTGGCAAGCAGCGACAACGGCACCGCGAGGCTCGGGATCACCGTCGCCCACAAGGTTCGCAAAAACAGGAAGATCACGACGACGACAAGACCGATCGTCAGCATCATCGTGAACTGCACGTCGCGGACCGACGCGCGGGTCGTCTGCGAGCGGTCGGTCATCAGGTCGACATGGACCGCCGGCGGCAGCGACTGCTCGATCTTCGGCATCAACGTCTGGATCCGGTCCACCACGTCGATCGTGTTGGCGCCCGGGGCTTTCTCGATGGCAATGCCTTCGGCGCGCTGGTCGCCGAACCACGAACGCAGGCGCTCGTTCTGCACCGAGTTGATGACGTCGCCGACATCCTTGATCCGCACCGGCGCGCCGTTCTTGTAGGCGACGATCACGTTGCCGTACTGCGCGGCGTCGAACAGCTGATCGTTGGTATCGAGCGCGATCGCCTGATGCTCGCCTTCGATCTCGCCTTTCGGGTTGTTGACTGTTGAGTTGATCAGCGCACTGCGCACGTCTTCGAGGCCGATCCCCTTGGCCGCCAGCGCCGCCGGGTTGATCTGGACGCGGGCGGCGTAAGGCATCGAGCCGAAGACGAAGACCTGTCCGACGCCGGGCTGGGTCGAAAGCTGGTCGGCGACGACGTTGGTCGCGTATTCGTCCACTTTGTACGGCGGCAGCGCGTCGGAGTGGATGGCATAGATCAGGACGGCAAAGTCCGCCGGGTTCACCTTGCGATAGGTCGGCGGTGTGGGCATCTGTGGCAACACGCCGCTTGCGGCATTGATTGCCTGCTGCACGTCCTGCGCTGCCGCATCGATGTTGCGCGACAGATCGAACTGCAGCGTGATCGAGGTGACGCCGACGCCGCTCCACGACGTCATCTGGCTCAGCGCGGGGATCGAGGTGAATTGCGTTTCGAGCGGCGTCGCGACCGCCGACGCCATCGTGCTCGGATTGGCGCCGGGGTACTGCGCGGTGACGCTGATCGTCGGGAAATCGACGTTCGGCACCGCCGCCACCGGCAGCAGGTTGTACGCGCCGATCCCGAACACCAGCACGCCCAGCATCAGCAGCGAGGTGGCGATCGGGCGCCGGATAAATGGTTCAGAAATGCTCATCGGCCTCTCTCATTCGGCGGCGCCGCGGCGCCCTTCCACAAATCCCGGCTGCCGCGCGTCGGTCAGCGCCGCGGCGAGGCGCGACGGGCGGCGCGAAGCGCCGAGCAAGCGGCTCAGACGGTCGAGGTAGAGATAGATGACCGGCGTCGTGTAGAGCGTCAGCCACTGCGACACCAAGAGGCCGCCGACCATCGCGACACCGAGCGGCCGGCGCAGTTCGGAGCCGGCGCCCTGCCCGAGCGCGATCGGCAAGCCGCCGAACAGCGCCGCGAACGTCGTCATCATGATCGGCCGGAAGCGCAAGAGGCAGGCTTCGTGGATCGCTTCCAGAGGGCTCTTGCCCTCGATCCGCTCGGCGGTCAGCGCGAAGTCGATCATCATGATCGCATTCTTCTTGACGATGCCGATGAGCAGGATGACGCCGATCATCGCGATGACGCTGAGATCGTAATGCATCAGCTCCAGCGCCAACAGCGCGCCGACCCCGGCCGAGGGCAGCGCCGACAGGATCGTGATCGGGTGGATATAGCTCTCGTAGAGGATGCCGAGCACGATGTAGACGACGAGGATCGCCGCGGCGACGAGCAGTGGGGTCGAGGACAGCGAGGCCTTGAACGCCTGCGCGGTGCCCTGGAAGGCGCCGTCGATCGTCGCCGGCAGGCGCATCTGCTCCTGCAGCTGCTGGATGCGTTCGACCGCCTGGCCGATCGAATACCCCGGCGCCAGGTTGAACGACAAGGTCACCGCCGGGAACTGCCCCTGATGGTTGACCGACAGCGCTTCGATCTTCTTGGTGAAATGCGCGAAGCTGCTGAGCGGCACCTGCGCGCCGGTAGGCCCGGAGACGAAAATCTTCGAAAGCGCCGTCGGGTCGTCCTGGAATTCGGGTTTGACTTCGAGGATCAACTTATACTGGCTGGTCGAGGTGTATAGGTTTGTGATCTGGCGCTGGCCGAACGCGTCGTAGAGGGTCTGATCGATCAGCGACGGCGAGATGCCGAGCCGCGAGGCGGCGTCACGGTCGATCTCGACGGCGATGTGCGGGGCGGCGACCTGCTGGTCCGAGGCGACGTCCTCGAGTTCCGGCAGTTTCTGCATCGCCGCTTCGACCTTCGGCGCCCATTGATTGAGCTCGGCGCTGTCGGTGTCGGTCAGCGTGTATTGATAGAGCGTGCGGCTGAGGCGCCCGCCGACGCTGATGTCCTGGCCCGATTGCATGAAGAACCTGACGCCCTGGACCGCGGCCACCTTTGGCCGCAGCCGCCGGATGATCTGGTTCGACGTAAATTTGCGTTGGTCATGCGGCTTCAGCTGAATGAACACGCGCGCGGTGTTCTCGGTCGGGTTGTAGGCGCTGGCGCCGGTAAAAGAGAAGACGCCGGAAACGTCGGGGTCCTTCCGAAGGACATCGACGATCTTGTGGGTGAGATCGGACATGCCCGCAAACGAGATGTCCTCGCGCGCGTCCGCCTGGCCGAAGATGAACCCGGTGTCCTGCTCCGGGAAAAACCCCTTGGGGATTGTCACGTAGAGATATCCGGTCGCCACCATCAAGAGCAGCGTCGCCATCAACGCGGCAAGCTGGTGGCGGAAGACGAAGATGAGCCCGCGGTCGTATCCGTTCAGCATCGCGACGAAGCCGCGCTCCGCAAGCCGGCTGAGGCGGCCCGGCGGACGCTCGGCCTGCCCTTTGAGGAACAGCGAGCACAAGACCGGAGTAAGGGTCAGCGAAATGAACGCCGAGGCCACCACCGCGACCGCTACCGTGACGGCGAACTCGCGGAACAGCCGGCCGATGATGCCGCCCATGAACAAGAGCGGGATGAAGACCGCGATCAGCGAAAAGCTGATCGAGATGATCGTGAAGCCGATTTGCCCGGCCCCCTTGAGCGCGGCTTCGAACGGGCGGTCGCCCTGTTCAAGATAGCGCACGATGTTCTCGATCATGACGATCGCGTCGTCGACCACGAACCCGACCGAGATCGTCAACGCCATCAACGAGATGTTGTCGAGGCTGTAGCCGACGGCGTACATGACGCTAAAGGTCGCCAAGAGCGACAGCGGCACCGCCAGGCTCGGGATCACCGTCCCCCAGATCGTCCGCAGAAAGATGAAGATGACGAGGATCACCAGGCCGATCGTCAGCATCATCGTAAACTGCACGTCATGCACCGCGGCGCGGATCACCAGCGAGCGGTCCGCCACCAGATCGAGATGGATCGCCGGCGGGAACGACTGCATGATGTGCGGGATCAGCGCCTTGATCGTGTCGACCAGCTTGATCGTGTTGGCGCCCGCTTGGCGCTGGATCGCCAGACCCTCCGCCGGCTGGTCGAAATACCAGGCGCCAATGCGCGCGTTCTGTACCGAGTCCACGGCCTCGCCGAGGTCCTTGATCCGCACCGGCGCGCCGTTCTTGTAGGCGACGATGACGTTGCCAAAGGCAGCGGCGTTGAACAGCTGGTCATTGGTATCCAGCGTATAGGTCTGGTGCGCCCCTTCGAGGGTGCCCTTCGGCCGGTCGAGGGTGGTCGCGGTCAGCGCGTTGCGCACGTCTTCAAAGCCGATGCCGCGCGCCGCCAGCGCGCCGGGGTTGATCTGGACATGCGCCGCATAGGGCCGCTGCCCGAAGATCCGCGACTCCGAGACGCCGGGCACGGTGGACAGCTTTTGCGCCAGGATCGTGTACGCAAAATCGTCGACCCGGGAGATTGGCAGCGCATCGGAATAGGCGGCGTAGATCAATACCGGCCGGTCCGCCGGGTTGGTTTTCCGGTAGGTCGGCGGGGTGGGCAGGTCGGGGGGCAACAGACCGCTCGCGGCGTTGATCGCCTGTTGCACGTCTTGCGCGGCGGCGTCGATATTGCGTTCGAGGTCGAATTGCAGGGTGACCGACAGCGATCCGACACCGCTTGTCGAGGTCATCTGGGCGAGCGAGGGGATCGAGGCGAATTGCTGCTCGAGCGGGGTCGCGACCGCCGAGGCCATCGTGTCGGGGCTCGCCCCGGGGTAGTTGACCGACACCACGATGGTCGGAAAATCCACCTTGGGCAGCGCTGCGACCGGCAGGAGGCCATAGGCGCCGATGCCGAACACAAGGATGCCCAGCATCAACAGCGAGGTTGCGATCGGGCGCCGGATGAACGGTTCGGATACGCTCACCGCTGGTGCCCTAGCAGTGCTTTCGGCCAGCCGCGCGATCGATCGGCGGGGTCATCCGGCCGCTCCGGGCTCCACTTTCACCCGGGCGCCGTTGGTCAGCCGGTATTGGCCATCGACCACCACGCGCTCGCCCGGCGCCAGCCCCTTGGTCACGACCGCGATGCCGTCCTGCACGGCGGCGACCTCGACGTCGCGGCGCTCGACCGTATTATCGGGTTTGATGATGTAGACGTATTGGCCGGTCGCCCCGTTCTGAACCGTTTGCGACGGCACCGTCGGCACACCCTTACGCGTGGAGAGGATCAGCCGCACATTGACGAACTCGCCCGGCCACAGCCGCTCGTCCTGGTTGGCAAAGCTCGCCTTCAGGTGGATCGTGCCGGTCGTCTGATCGATCATATTGTCGATCAGGGTCAGCTTCCCTTGCGCCAGCACGGTTTTTCCGTCGTCGCCATAAGCCACCGCATCGAGCGGCGCCTCGGCCTGCCGCTCGCGGATCTTGTGGGCGTTCTCCTGCGCCACGGTAAAGCTGACAAAGATCGGCTTCAGCTGGGCAATCGTGACGAGGCCGGTGGGGTCGGCCGCGTGCACGATGTTGCCGATATCGACGAGCCGGGCGCCGAGTCGGCCATCGATCGGCGCGGTAATCGTGCAGTAGTCGAGATTGACCCGAGCCGCCTCGACCTGTGCCTTGTCGCTGTCAACCGCCCCTTGGTCGGCCGCGGCGGTGGCCTTGTCGAGGTCGAATTGCTGCTGCGAAACCGCGAGGTTGTTCTTCACGATCTGGGCGTCGCGGGCGAGATTGATCTGCGCGTTGGTGAGGTTGGCCTGGTCCTTTTCCTGGTTGGCGAGAGCCTGGTCGAGCGCGGCCTTGTAGGAGCGCGGGTCGATCTGAACGAGCGGATCGCCGGCCTTCACCTCCTGCCCCTCGGTGAAATCAACCTTCATGATCTGGCCATCGACCCGGCTCCTGATCGTGATCATGTTGAACGCCTGGACCGAACCGATCGCCTGCAGAAACACCGGGACGTCGGCGGGGGTCACGGTCCCCCCCGTGACCGGAACTCCGGCGGCGACCGGCGGCGGAGCTTCGGCCGCGACGGTCGGGGCCGACCATCCCAACACCCACGGCAGCGCCGCGGCGGCGCTTGCCGCGAGGGCCGCGAAGGCGGCAATCGCACCCTTCCTCATACCGAGCGCCTCCTTGGGGCGGGCCATAGTGATCGTTGTCTATAATAGACAATAGCTACCTATATCATCCCCGGGCCGAAACGGCATCGCGATTCCGCCGGCGGGCTGCGACATCCTGCCGCAAAATTCCCGGTCGCCGCAGGCTCAATTCAGCCGGCAACGGGCTCCCTTCCAGCCGATGATCCGCTCCTGGCCATGCACATGTCGCGCCAAGCGGCTCATCGGCATTTCCTCCGGTGCAGTTCCGCGGCATCATTGAGCGCCGCGCCGCCTGACCGAATGGGCGCGCATCCCGAGGGAGGGTCACGACCATGGCTGCTCAGGACGCATTGCGCACGGTTCTGCCGGTCGCCGGCTGGCCCTCCGAACAAGCTGACCAGCGCGCCCGTTCGGTCGAGATCACCGGCGGCGCCGATCCGGTATTGCCGACCCCGTTCCGGATCGGCGAAACCAGCGCCGCCGCGCTCGCCGCGACCGGGCTCGCCGCCTCGGATCTCTGGGAACTCCGCACCGGGCGCCGGCAACAGGTCGCGGTCGATCTGCGCCAGGCGACGGCTTCGTTGCGCAGCGGGCACTACCTCAAGATGGAAAAGACCGACGTCTCGCGCGAACGCAACCCGGTGATGGGGATGTACCCGGCCAAGAATGGCCGCTGGAGCTATATCCACGCCAATTTTCCGAACCACCGCGCCGCCGCGCTGAGAGTGCTGGGCTGCGCCGAAGACCGCGAGGAAGTGAAAAAGGCGGTGGCCAAATGGGACGCACTCGAATTGGAAGAGGCGATCATCGCCGCCAAGGGCGCCGGCGGCATGGTGCGCAGCATGGCCGAGTGGGCCGCGCACCCGCAGGGCATGGCGATCGCCTCGCTGCCGGTGATGGAGATCGTCAAGATCGGCGACGCGCCGGTGGAGAAATTGCCGGAAGGCGATCGGCCGCTGTCGGGGGTGCGGGTGCTCGATCTGACCCGGGTGCTCGCCGGGCCGACCTGCGCCCGCACGCTGGCCGAGCACGGCGCCGACGTGTTGAAGATCACCGCCCCGCACCTGCCCAATATCGGCTACCAGGAATTCGATACCGGGCACGGCAAATTGTCGGCCCACCTCGATCTGCGCGAGCCCAAGGACCTGGCGACATTGCGCGGCCTGGCGCGCGAGGCTGACGTGTTCAGCCAAGGTTACCGGCCCGGGACGCTCGGCGGCCGCGGCCTGTCGCCCGAGGAGCTGTCGAGGTTGCGGCCCGGCCTCGTCTACGTCTCGCTGTGCGCGTTCAGCCATGTCGGGCCCTGGGCCTCGCGGCGCGGCTTCGACACGGTGGTGCAGAATGTCAGCGGCATCACCACGCGCCAGGGCGAGCTGTTCCCCGGCGCCGAGCCCGGCCCGCAATTCTACCCGGTCTCGGCGATCGATTACCTGACCGGCTACCTGATGGCGTTCGGCGCGATGGTGGCGCTGGCCCGGCGGGCGCGCGAAGGCGGCAGCTGGCTGGTGCGCATCTCACTGGCGCAGACCGGGCGCTGGCTGGTCGGCCGCGGCGAGGTGCCGGAATCCCAGCTCAACGACATTCCCAAGGAATTCACCCAGGCCGAGATCGACCGCTGGTCGATCGAGTCGAACACGCCAGCAGGACGGCTGCGCCACCTGAAGCCGGTCGTGCAATTGTCCGAGACGCCGCCCTTCTGGGCGCGCCCGTCGGTTCCTCTCGGCTACAACGAACCGGCCTGGCCGGCGCGCGCCTAGCGCGGCGGCCGTCGCACAATGGCAGTTCCATCAAAGCCGGCGGCGGCAAAGCCGGCCCGCGCCCCTGACGCCCTGATCGTGACGAGCAAAGCGGGCCGTATCCGGCTGATCGAGAAGCGCACGCCCCGCGCCAAACCCGGCGCGTGAGGGCCGTTGGGCGGGCCAAATCAACGATACCCGGGTCAGAAGCGCTTCGGCAGCCCAGCGTCTTTCAGGATCTTGTTCGCGGTGTTCCGCTTACGCGTCCCGACGTTGAGCGTCACTCGCTTGCCGGTCTCGCGGTGCTTCCAGATTTCGTGATCGCCTTTGCCCTGGCGCTCCAACGCGTAGCCGGCATTCCGCAGGATGCGCCGGAGTTGGCGGGCGTATTCCACCTAATCCGCGTCTACGCCTATGTCGGCCAAACTACCGCGCAGCACGAGGGACACCAACACGCCATCGGCAAGATGGCCCGCGAGGTCGGCCATCTCTTCGCTGATCGCCAACGCGCGTTCGAACGCCCGGTCGAAATTCTCGGCCTCGAACGTGATCGCGACGCCGGGGACGTCCTCCATCAGCGTGACGATGAGCATGTCATCGTCAATGGCGCAGCCGAGGCGATACTCTCGGGTTGCCGTGCGCGTGCCGTGCGGGCCCGCCTGCCCACCGATGATCGCGGCGCGCCGCACCGGCTTCTCAGGCCGAATTGCAGCTGCTGCGACCATTTCTCGTACTCCCGCTCGCGCCGCCAAATGTGCGCTCCTCGACGGCGGTGCGCAACGGGCGCCTGACCGACATTTAGCGTAACGGCGTTGTGGAGGTTGCGCGGAGCATCGCCGAGCGGAGAAGCAGCGCTATTCCGGGGTCGCGACCGGGGCGTTGTTATTCCGGCGGGCGAGGCGCTCCATCTCATCGAGGAGATCGTGCAATGCCTGGTCGGCCGTGTAGGACATCTTGGCAAGGGCGCGCAAAAAGCTGTCGGTCCGCGGCAGTTGAAACAGCGTCTCCTCGCCGTCCTTCGGGGTCGTCGCGGCGATCATCACCACATTGTCGAAGGGCTGCAGCACCAGATCTTTGACCGGCTTGCCGGGCCCGGTCACGTATTCGACGACGCGGCAATGCTCGCTGTTACCGGTCTCGCCGACAACCGTCATGCGGTAGGTGGCGCGCGTCGTCGATGCCTCGAGGAGGGCGCGGGCGAACGGGCGCAGGAAGCACTCGTCAAAGCCGAGGAGCGCGGTCGGCCGGTCGTTGTTGACCGAGGAGCGCATTTCGAGGGTCGTCCACAGCGAGGCGCGGCCATTGAAATAATCGGCCGAGGCAAGGTCGAGATTGATCGAATTGATCGGCATCGGCGGCGCGACCGAGCGGGCCGACAGAAAGGCAAAACACGCCGGCTCGCGCTTTAGAGAAATGTTGGTCGCCGCCTCCAGATTGCGGTCGGTGATCGCGGGTGTTTCAGCCATGGGCGCGGCCTATTGGTAAAGGGGCGACGAACAGCGTGAAGCGTGGGCTCTTTCTGGCTCTCAAGAAGCGCATTGCATCACTGATCATCGGCGAAACCAGTGAGACCAGCATTATCAAACCCAGTTCGGCGGTTCGCGATGCGGCCATTGGCCGCGCGGAACCAACGGATGGCCGCTTTCGTTAATGCCCGGCTTCGCCCTGCCTGAACTGTTCGATCGCAGTCTCGGCGGCCAGCCATTGCGCCTCCGCTTTGGCGATCAGGCGCGCCAGCTCGGCGCGGCGCTTCAACGCCTGACTGAGCGCCGCGCCCTGCCCGGCGAACGCCCCCGGAGCGGCGAGCTTCCTGTCGAGCGCCTGCTGCTCGGCAGCGAGCCGCGCCGCGGCCGCTTCTGCCTGGCGCGCGGTTTGGCGCAACGGCTGCAGCAGCTGGCGCCGCTCGGCCGCGCCGCGCCGTACCGCGCGGCGCGGATCGGGCCCGGCCGCCGCACCCCCAACTGGCGCACCGGCGGCGCGCTCGGTCGCGGCCTCGTCGCGCTCAATGAGGCGGCGGCGGTAGGCCTCGAGGTCGCCCTCGAACGGCCGCACCGTGCCGTCCTCGACAAGCCACAGCCGGTCGGCGACCAGCTCGACCAGATGCCAATCGTGGCTCACCAACACCACCGCCCCGGAATACTCGGCGAGCGCGGCGACGAGCGTCTCGCGGGTTTCCATGTCGAGATGATTGGTCGGCTCGTCCAGGATCAGTAAAGCCGGGGCGTCGTGGGTAGCGAGGGCGAGGTTGAGGCGCGCCCGCTCGCCGCCGGACAGCTCGCCGACCGCAACGAGTGCCTTGTCCTGGCCGAAGCCGAAGGCGCCGAGCCGGGCGCGCACCGCCTCGGGCGGGCTGTCGGGCATCAGGAGCGCGAGATGATCGACGGCGGAGGCATCCTCCTGCATCTCCTCGATCTGATGCTGTGCGAAGAGCGCGCAGGTCAGCTTGGGCGACCGGGTCATCTGTCCGGAGAGCGGCGCCAGCCTGCCGGCGAGCAGCCGCGCAAAGGTCGTCTTGCCGTTGCCATTGGCGCCCAGGAGCGCGATCCGGTCGTCGGGGTCGAGCCGCAGATTGAGGCGCGACAGCACCGGCCGGCCCGGCGCGTACCCGGTGCTGACCTTGTCGAGGCTGATGATCGGCGGGCTCAGCACCGCCGGTTGCGGCAGGCGCAGCGTCGGCGGCGCGGCATCTTCGATCAACGCCACCGGTTGGAGCCGCGCCAGCGCCTTCAGGCGGCTCTGCGCCTGGCGCGCCTTCGACGCCTTGTAGCGGAAGCGGTCGACAAATTCCTGCAGATGAGCGCGCTGCTTCTGCTGGCGCTGCGCCAGCGCGGCCTGCCGCTCCGCGGCCTCGCGCCGGGCGCGCAGAAACTGGTCGAACCCCCCGGAATAGAGCGTCAGCTTGCCGTTATCGAGGTGCAGCGTCGTCGTCGTCGCGGCGTTGAGCAGGCCTCGGTCGTGGCTGACCAGGACAAAGCTGTAGCGGTAGCGGCGCAGATAAGTTTCGAGCCACAACGCCGCTTCGAGATCGAGGTGGTTGGTCGGCTCGTCGAGCAGCATGAGGTCGGGCTCGGCAAAGAGGACCGCCGCCAGCGCCACCCGCATGCGCCAGCCGCCCGACAGCTCGGAGAGCGGCTGCGCCTGCATCGCCGCATCGAGCCCGAGACCGTCGAGGATGCGCGCCGCCCGGGCCGGGGCGGCGCGGGCGCCGATTTCGTCGAGCCGCTCCTCGATCTCGGCGATGCGCAGCGGCGCGGGCCCCTTGGCATCAAGAGCGGAGTCGAGTTCGGCCAGCAACCGGGTGCGCTCGCGGTCGGCGGCGAGCACCGTGTCGAGCGCGCTCGCGCTTCCGCCCGGCGCCTCCTGGGCCAGAAAACCGATGCGGCAGCCGCGCGGCAGGAAAATATCGCCGCGATCGGGCGAGAGGCGCCCGCGGATCAGGTCGAGCAGGGTCGACTTGCCGGCGCCGTTGCGCCCGACGAGGCCGAGCTTGCAGCCCTCGGGGATCTGGGCGTTGGCCTCATTGAACAGCGCGCGGCCGTGGCGCCCGCCAACGCGATAGACGAGGCCGGATATCGTCAGCATCTCGGGGTTGTATCACGACCCGCGCCGGCGATGCGACGCGGCGCCGATTGCTCGCGACCAGCGGCTGATGCAAGCTGATGCGAAACCGGGTAGTGCATCAGTTTGAATTTATCTGTTTCTTAAGGGTTGCAGAGCGACCATTTCGACCGCTCAGCGAGCGTGAATGTGGTATGCAAAATTTATGCTTGATGGGGTTCGGGGATGTTGCATGTTGACTTCAACCCATATTCCCGATATGGCTTAAATGCCATATCGGGAATATGGGTTGTTTCCTTTACTAAGAGCGATATATCATAACAGCGGACAGCGTGTCCGCTGTTGCGAGTGAGGAGAAGTGTGTGCCGAAGGGGCCTAGAGGCGAGCGACGACCGGCTGGTGTCGTCGAATGTGCCGTCATGGTCGGAAAGATTGCAACCGGCGAGATCGAGGAGCACGTGAAAGCTCCCTCGGGTCGGGTCCGCAGCGGAAAAGCTGGCGCTGCGGCTCGCGCCAAGAGTTTGACAGCAGAGGAGAGACAGGCCTTCGCGAGACAGGCGGCGGCGGCTAGATGGCGGTGATGTTATGAAGACCGAATCCTTCAAAGTGAGCGTCATCATTTACGATGAAAGCAGCCCCGACGGGCACCGCGCATGGATTGCTCAGTGCCTTGAATACGACATCATGAGCCAAGGGAAGACAATCCTAGAAGTTAAAGATCGCCTTGCCAGAAAGATAGTAGCAACTCTTTGCCTTTGTGAGGAGAAAGGCAAGAGAGCGTTTGAGGGAATTCCATCGGCCCCACAAAAATTCTGGGACATGTTTGAAGCGGCGACGGTTTCGGTGAGCAGCGAGGAACGCCCGATGCGGTCTCCCTTCCCGGTGCCTACTATACTTCCCATTATGAAATTGATCGAAAACTATATGGCGGCCTAAATTTATGCGTGGAAGGTGGGGGTGGCAGAATTTGCAGGTCGATTTTATCCGCTAGCAACGGTATTATCGCGGCTCAAAGAACGGAACTTCGTTATCTTGGATTTGAGCGGCGAATTCATGGGGCCGGACGGTCCCATGCATATTCGCTATGTGCGCAATCCAGCAACTGATGGCTTTTACATTTTCGATGACTTTGCCGAGGGAGATTTTTTAGCTCCTTCGACGATAGCGAACATTGAACGTAGCCTCGGGGTAGATCTCGGCCTTCCGCCCTGAACAAAAAGCCTCGTGGTCCTTACAAGCCACGTCATTCCAAGGCCGCAATTTCAAACTGATGCACTACCCGAAACCGAGCTTCAATCGCAACCGCAGGGACGCAAATGAGAAGCGACAGGTACGCCATGCGCCAGCGCGCAGGTTGTGTGGCGATCGCAGTATTTGCAGTCGGCCTCAAGTCAACCGTCGATATGGCCGAGGCCCTGGCGCAAGGTGCACAATATGATGGCAGTTATACGGGAACACAAACGTTAGCGCAGAATGATGAGGTAAAAAATTACTCGAAATGCCTCAGCGGCCCGTTTAAGCGGACGCTTGTCGTCAAGGGTGGAACGGTAAAATTTGTCTATAACCCGACCTCCTCGGCGGCGGTTTTGGGCACAGTTGGTGCCGACGGGGAGGTTTCGGCCTACGAATCAACACCCCAAGGGGGCGTAAAGCTCACGGGAAGAATACAGGGAGATGACTTCACCGGGGAAATTTGGAGCGCGATCTGTACCTATTCGCTCCAGTTGAAGCGGTAATTTTGTCGCCGTTTACGCGGCACCGACAGCCGTCGAGCCGCTCTGACGAGCGGCTCGCGTTCGGACAGCGCGTCTTGCCGGCCGGCAGCCGCGTCAATGCGGAGAGAGTTCGCCGAGCAGCTTTTCGGCCGCGGGCTTGTCGTCGAACGTCGCGCGCCCCGCGGTAAGCGACGCGAGGAGCCGTATCGCCTCGTCGCGATGCCCCTCGTCATTAAGCGCTACGGCGAGGTGATACCGGATCGCCGGATCGCCGGGGGCTGTCGCGCTCGCTTGCCGCAGCAACCCGACGGCGGCGGCAGGCTGGCCCTGCTGTACCAGAACCCATGCCAGTGTGTCGGCCGTTTGCGGCAGCTCTGGTGCCAGCAGATACGCTCTTTCGGCGAGCTGGCGCGCCCGGGGGTCGCCAGTCTGTTGATAAAGCCATGCCAGATTATTGAGAACGATTACGTCCATTGGCCGCTTCGCCACCTGCGCTTCCCAAATGGCGCGCGCTTCATCGAACCGGCGCGCCACGAGATCGTAGCTTGCCAGAGTCGACGCAACCTGCGTGTCGTCGGGATGACCGGCAAGCCATTGCCGTAATGTTGCCGCGGCCTCGTCCATTTTTTTCTGACCTGCTTGCGCCGCCGCCAAATGCAGCACCAGCTGCGATGTTGGGGTCGCCCTGAATTCCTTCTCATAAGCATCGGCCGCTTTGTCGAATTGTCGCGCGGCCATATACACATCGCCGATCAGCGCGGACGCGCTGGCGCCGAGCCGCTCGTCGCGCCGGAGCCGTTTAGCGGTCGCGAGTGCGGCATCCACCCCCCCGCTCTTCAGATCGATTGCAAGCAAATCGGCCACGAGCAGGGGCGTCGGCGTAAAGATCGCCAGGGCGTCTTCGACGATCTTGCGCGCTTCCTCGATGTTGCCACCCTCAACAAGGAGCCGCACGAGCTGATGACGGGGCACAATCGCCGAGGGATTGATGGCGACCAGCTGCCGGTATGTCGTGATCGCGTCATCCGTCAATCCAGCCGCCAATTCGGCCCGAACGCGGGCGGCGATGATCGAGACATTGCCGGGATCGGCCGCGCGCGACGCGGTGCGCGCGAGCGCAAGCGCTCGATCCGTATCCCCGTCCCGCAGGTAAAGATCGACAAGTGCGGTGGTCAACCCGGCATTGCCCGATGCCGCCTGCTGTGCCCTTTCCAGCGCTGCGACTGCGCCATCGTGATCGCCTTTTCGCAACCGCAGGCCCACCAACCGCGATAACGCTTCGAGATTGGCCGGATCCTTGGCCAGGACTTTGCCGAGTTGCTCATCGGCTTCGTCGAGCCGTCCCTGCAGCTCGGCGATGCGCGCCAGATTGAGCAGCGCCGGTGCAAAATCAGGATTGGTCTTGAGGAGGCTGGCATAGGTCTGCCGCGCGCCATCGAGATCGAAGCGCGCCAGCTCGACGAGACCGACGAGATTGCGCCCTGTCGGGTCGTCCGGTTGTTGGTTGCTCAGCTTATCGGCCGCCTTGGCCGCCGCGTCGCAGTGTCCGGCCGCCAATTCGGTCAGGACGAGGAACTGCACACCCGCCGTGCTTGACGGCGCCAGCTTGAGCGACCGCTCGAGATCGTCGACCGCCGAGTTGGGATCGCCGGCGCGGAGGTGGGTCGCCGCCAACCGCAACCGCAGCCCGGCGTCATCCGGCGCCAGCTCGATTGCCTTTTGGAAAGCCTGAAGAGCCTGCTCCGATCTGCCGGCGAGGGCGAACGCACGGCCGAGTATATCGTAAGTCTCCGCGTCGGTATCGCCGGCGCTGACGAGATTGTTCAATAACTCTATCGCCCGATTCGGGTGGCTTGTTTCCACGTCCAGCCGGGCCATCAGCTTTTGGGCGCCGCGATCTTGCGGATTGCGGGCAGCGTAAGGCGTGAGGGCGTCGAGCGCTTTATCGTATTGCTGGAGCTTATATCTGACCACCGCAAGTAGGTAATTCGCGCGAGGTGCCGTTTGCGGATCCCCCAATATCTTTTGAAGAATTGCATCGGCCTCCTCGTATTTCTTTGTCTTCGCGAAGAGCACTGCGCGAAGGTAGAGTGCCTGTACATCGTTGGGATGAGCTTTCAATATCGCGTCAATATCCGACGCTGCGGGCCCGACCTCGCCCTGTTCCAATAATAAACCGGCCCGCTGTAACCGAGCCTTGGCGAGATCCGGTGAACCCGCGAGTACCTTGTCCAACGCGGCGATCGCGCCGACCCGATCGCCTTTCGCCAGCAGCAATTGCGCCTGCGCGAGGAGCACTGCCGGCAAGTTCGCATCGATCTTCGCGGCGCGCTCCAGTGCCTCACCGGCCGCCGCGAAATCCGCCTTGGCGATCAGAACCTTCGCTTCTCCGACCAGCGGTTCCGCCGCATCGGGGTTCAGCGACTCTGCCTGGCGGAAGGATTCGCGGGCATCTTCCGGCTTACCTAAGGCAAGCTGCGCGTAGCCACGGGCGACGAGCACCCCCTGCCGCTGCTGCGGTCCGCCTTCGGTCGGGGAGAACTCGTTGATAATCGATTGAAACTTTCCTTGCGCCAAATAGGCGCGCGCCAGTAATGGAACCGCCCGCTCGGGGTCATAGCCCTGGTCCCGCGCAATTCTTGCTTCCGCTTCGGCCCCCGCCGCATCGTCAAGGCGCAACTCCAAGGCTCCCAGCCGGTAGTGGGCCTCGAGATTGTCGGGGTCCGCCTTGATCGCATTCTTTAATTGAACCTCGGCTGCGCTAAATTCGCCATTTTGAATCAGGCCTTCGGCGTCTGATAGATAATCCGACGCGGCCGCGGACGAGAGGCAACCTAAAAAACCCGAAACAACGATGACGCTTGCTGCGAGATACCGGTGGAGCATCATTTGGGGTCCTTACGCGGGCGCACCGCGGCGGAAGGGTTGTTCAGATCGGTGCTTTCCTCCTCGCCAACCATTCTATGCGCATTACGACCAGAGCGGCCATGCGCCGGTGATCAGCACCAAACACGCGATCAATCCATTCGTCGTCATATGTGCAACGACCGCGTCGCCCAGCTTGCCGCGTCGATAAAACGCCAGCGCGTAGGCCATCCCGGCCACCGTTCCGGCCAGCCATCTCCCATGCAGCAAACCGAAGGCGGCGGAAGACAGCAGGAACGCCACCCAGCTGAACCGGCTCGCCTCCATCCCTTCGAAGTCCGCCGAAGTGAGCCGGCGAAGCAGATAGCCCCGAAATGCCATTTCTTCCACGAGGGGGATGACGAGTGCCGACCCGACCGCCCGAAACCCGAACCAGATGACGGTCTCGCTTTCACTCAGCGCGGCAATGCCTGCACCCACCGTGCCGTCGCCCGCAGTGATCCGCTCGAACGCCACCCACAGGATGAACACACCACCGCCGATCCATACCGATGGCCAAGCCCAGCCCCAATCCCATCGCGCGTAGACCCTGCGAAACCAGAGTAACGCCGGCGCCACGGCCAGGATCCGCAGCGGGTACAGCCGATCGAAGCCGTGTGTGAGCGCTGCGGTCAGCATCATCGATCCCATCAGCACTAAGAAGGGCACCAGCAATGCCATCGCGATGGGGTTGATCTCCTCGCTAACGCCGTCCTGGCGCACCGATGCAAAGAACCTCATACGGTGAGTGACGGCGATAACCGCCAAGGCGAGCCCGACAAAGGAAATCCACCCGGCCTGCGAATGGAAACCACCCACCGCCAACTCCGCGGAATAGGAGCTTCCGATGGCGACCAACGCCGCGATCCGCAACACATTGGCGAGCCAGACTGCCAATGCCCCAATAGGAAACAGCAGGAGCGCCCGAGGGAAGCGGATGCGAGAGCGGAACAGCCAGAGATAGACCGCAAGAAAGACCGTGACGAGACTGACGCCCTCGTATCCCGAGCACTGCTGATTAATCTCGACGACGAAGTCTGGCGTCCCGAGCAGAAGCCGCGATGGATCGGAGACGACGTTCGAGTAAGAGAGCCGCAGCAGTTGCTCCGCGAGAAACAGTGTTCCCGAGGCGAGCGGCTTCCAATAGCTTTGGGCGATTTCACCGCCTAGCCAGGCCGCCGTGCCAACCACAATTGCGGCCAGCAGGGTAAGCCACTCCCTGGCAACGAAGCCGAGCCAATAATGCACAGGCGCCAGAGCGAGAAACCAAAGTAAGATGATGGCGACAGCCATTCCTTCGCACAGGGCCAGTCCGCCACTCGAAACCTGCCCGCCGGCAGCAGCGTCGCCAAGACCGGTTGCAGCAATGAAGGAGTAGAGTCCAGCGAACGCCAGGAAATGCAGCAACAGCCATGGCTGCCACCGGTAGCCTGCGGCGCATTGCCGGGCGTATTCGACCGTGGCCTTGAGGCGAGGTACGAGCAGCACCAAGACGGCGCCAAAGGCGGCAACGCCGATTCGAACGAGATCCGACGAGACGCCAGCAAGCCGAACCCACCAGTGATCGCCCGCTGATGCGCCTGGGCTTTCGAAGCTGACCGTCAGGACAAGCCCCTCAACGACAAGCCACACCGCCAGCGCGCACCAGCGGATCGTCAGACGGCGATCGGAATCCAGCCTCAGCGCCGCGGCGTTCGATCCACCCATCCGGCCGGTCACGATTGGTCCATTCGATGTTCTTTTAAGCTATTGAATCTTCGTTCATTGGTCCACAGCTTAACCCCGCCCCTACCAATTTCGGGGTACCCCGGGTTCCTCCTCCCATCAAGAACGGATTTGGTTCATGGTTGATTTGATGAGGATTAAATTTTATCAAAAATTTGCCGCGAATAGCGTAGAGCAAGGCAGCGGCGCGTCGTAACGCTATCCCCCGGAGGGTGCGGGTCCGAAGAAGTTCAGGAGTTTAGGGAGTGCTTGATCGCCACGTCATCGGAGCCCTCGGACTTGCCTCCGTCCTCGCTCTCGGGCTGGTCACGCAGGCATCTGCCGACCCCGTGCTCGGCATCGAGCTGGAAGAGTCGGGGTATGCACCGCTTTCAATCACCGGCGGCGCCGACCCATTCTACGTTAACCAAAGCTTTGGAACGTTCTCCCTGAACTTCGAGGTTAACACTCTCGTGACGAACCCGCTGTCGCTCAGCCTCGGTTCAACGAATTTTAGCACCGGCTCAGCCGGGACCCTAACCATCATCGCGTCGGCAACGGGCCTGACTTCTCCGCTCGGATTGATAGGATTGATCTCGCAGTTCAGCGGAGATTTCTCCGGCGCCGTAGCCTCGGCCACATTGCAGACGTACGTCTCCAACTCGAACACGATGTTTGGCACGGACACGTCGCTGGCTTCGCTGAGCGCCACGACTTCTCCGTTTGCAATCACCTCGACCAACAATGCGACGACGACCGATCCGTTTGCGCTGACAGAAGTCATGACGATATCAACATCGGGCGCAGCAGCCTTTCTCAGCCTCGACGGCACGACCACGCAGGCTCCCGAGATCGACGCCCGGTCGGGTGGCGCCGCGATCGCCCTGCTCCTTGGCATGCTGGGTTTGGTCGGCGAACGGCGCAGACGGCCGGCAACGACTGTCTGAAGTCGCGTCGTCCCGGCTGACAGCGCCGTCACCACTTAACTGGCGGCGAGGGCGCTTGCTTAGCGCCCCCGTGATCGCGTCGAGTCTCTTCTAGATCCCGGCTATCGGACACACTTTAAGGTCTACTCCGAGCGGCCCGTTCGCAACAGGCGCTGGGCGAGCGACCAGCGGTGCACCTCCGAGGGGCCGTCATAGATGCGGAACGCTCGCGCCTCGCGGAAGATCTTGGCGACGATCGTGTCGTCGGTGATGCCGAGCCCGCCGAGCACTGCATGCTGCGGTCGACGATGCGCCAGATCGCTTCCGAGCAGATCACCTTGGCCATGCTCGATTCGCGGCTGGCGCGCTGGCCCTGGTCGAGCACCCAGGCGGTGTGCCAGATGACGAGCCGGCAGGTGTGCAGATCCATCTCGTTGTCGGCCAGCATAAAGCCGACCCCCTCATGCTCGCCCAATGGCTTGCCGAAGGCGGTGCGGTGCGGCGCGTAGTCGGTGGCGATGTCGTGCGCGCGCCGGGCGGCGCCGAGCCAGCGCATGCAATGCGTCAGGCGCGCCGGGGCGAGCCGCGCCTGGGCATAGCGGAAGCCCTCGCCGACCCTACCGAGCACCGCGCTTTCCGACACCCGCAGCCCGTCGAGGCGCACCACCGCATGGCCGCCGCTCATGTATTGGTCGAGCGTGTCGAGCACCCGTTCGATATGGATCCCCGGCGCGTTCATCGGCGCCAGGAACATCGTCGCGCCGGCCGGCCCGAGACTGTCGCTTCCGTTGCGCGCCATGATGATCGCGAGCTCGGCGCCGACCGCGCCGGTGATCAGCCATTTGGTGCCGTCGATGACGAAATCGCCGGCGTTGTGGCCCTCCGCGCGGCGCGCTGTCGTCAGCAGCATCGACGGGTCGGCGCCGGCGCCGGGCGCCGGCTCGGTCATCATAAAGCACGAGCGGATCATGCCCGAGGCAAGCGGGCGCAGCCATTCCTCCTTCTGCCGCGCGTCGGCGACCGCTTCCAACAGATGCATGTTGGCTTCGTCAGGCGCGAAGATGTTCATCGCGATCGTCGCCAGCGGCGCATAGCCGGCCGCTTCGAAGACGATCGCCTTGCCGCGATGGTCGAGCCCGAGCCCGCCCCATGCGCGCCCGACATGCGGCGAGAGGAGCCCCTTGGCGCGGGCCAGCGCCACCAGCTCCTGCCGGAACGCCTCGGTCGGCCCGTGCGCGGTCTGCCGCCTGTCCGCTTCGCGCGGCAGGATCTCCTCGCTCACAAAGCGCTCGGTGCGCTCGCGCAGTGCGACCAGCTCGTCGGGGATCGTGAAATCCATGGGCCGGCTCCGCGCCGCTCAGAGGCAGGCGCGCATCGCCGCGGCGCGCTCGCTCGCGCCGCTCTGCATAAAGCTGAGATCGCTGCCGGGCAGCACGAGGCGCACCCCCATCCCGATATAGCGGCGCAGCAGCGCCTCCTCGGCGATCCCGCCCACTCCGGCGTATTTGCCATGGGCGCGGCAGGCATCACACACGCTCTGGTAGGCCCCGGCGATGCGCGCGTCGCCAAAGCCGCCGGGGATGCCCAATTCCATCGCCAGATCGTTGGTGCCGATCAAGAGCGAGTCGATGCCCGGCACGGCGGCGATCGCCGCGGCGTTGGCGATCGCGGTCGGGGTTTCGAGCATGACGACAACGAGCGTCGCAACATTGATCGCCGCGCAGGTTTCGGCGAGGCCCATCCTGGCATAGCCGAAATGCGGCAGCCCGCCGGCGACCGAGCGATGCCCCTGCTGCGGATAGCGCAGCGCCTCGGCGACCCGCCGCGCCTCCTCCGCGGTGTCGACATGCGGCATGACGATGCCGAGACCGCCGCCATCAAGAAATCGGGTCGCCATCCACAATTGCCCGGCGGGCACCCGGGCGACCGGGGCGATCCCGCAGCCCAGCGCGGCGACCGCGATCTGCACCGCGGTGTCGAGGTCCATCGAATTGTGCTCGAGATCGAGAAACAGCCAGTCATAGCCGCAGGATTTCATGATCGGCGCGATGTCGACCGTGCGCGCCTGGCGCAGGATCACGCCGAGCGCCAGCTCGCCGGCATCCAGCCGCTCCTTCGCGGTGTTCTTGAGAACCGCCGCCATGTCCCTCTCCTCATCGGGTAAGCCCGCGCGATCCTACGCGGCCGCAGGGTCCCCGTCACGAGAGGCTCAGAGTTGTCATTCCGGGGCCGGCGGAGCCGGAACCCGGAACCCATGAACACGGCCATCCCGGAGCGCGTACTAGACGTTGTCACCTGGTTTCCAACCGGCTGTGTTCTTGGATTCCGGGTTCGCGCCTGCGGCACGCCCCGGAATGACACTCAATTCTCCGGTTGTGGCATGATCGGGCGGCAGGCTTGCGAAGGAGAGACGAGACATGCCCGAGCGCAACCGACAAATCGTCCTGAAACGGCGGCCGAACGGCCTGCCGGTGGCGGAGGATTTCGCCATCGCCGAGGGCGCGCTGCCCGAGCCGAAGGAGGGCGAGGTGGTGCTGCGCGGCATCTATCTCTCGCTCGACCCGTATATGCGCGGCCGCATCAGCGGGGTGCGTTCCTATGCCAAGCCGACCGGGATCGGCGAGGTCATCGAAGGCCGCGTTGTCGGACAGGTCGCGCGCTCGCGCGACCCCGGCTTCCGCGACGGCGACTACGCGTCGGGCGGCTATGGCTGGCAGCTCTACAGCGCCGTCCCGGCCAGCGGATTACTGCGGCTCGATCCGGCGGAGGCGCCGATCTCGACCGCGCTTGGCATCCTCGGCATGCCGGGCATGACCGCCTATATCGGCCTTGCCGACATCGGCCAGCCGAAGGCGGGCGAGACTGTCGTCGTCTCGGCCGCCTCGGGCGCGGTCGGCGCGGTCGCCGGACAGCTCGCCAAGCGGGCGGGCGCTCGGGTCGTCGGGATCGCCGGCGGCGCCGAGAAATGCCGCTATGTCGAAGTGGAGCTCGGCTTCGATGCGGCGATCGACCATCGCGGCGACCTCGGCGCCCAGCTCGATCGCAGCTGCCCCGGAGGCATCGACGTCTATTTCGAGAATGTCGGCGGCGCGGTGCAACAGGCGGTCTTTCCGCGCCTCAACGATTTCGCCCGCATGATCATGTGCGGCATGATCGCCGAATACAACGACACCGCGCCGCGGCCCGGCCCCAATCTCGGCGCAGTCATCCGCAAGCGCATCAAGATCCAGGGCTTCATCGTCAGCGACCAGGGGCAGCGCTACGGCGAATTCCGCGCGATGGCGGCGCCGCTGGTGAAGAGCGGCCAGCTCAAATACCGCGAGGACATCGTCGAAGGGCTGGAGCGCGCCCCCGAGGCCTTTATCGGGCTGTTGCAGGGCAAAAATTTCGGCAAGCTGCTGGTTCGGCTCGCCGACGACCCGACCCGCTGAACGAGAGCGCCACTCAGCGAGCCACAATCTCTCAACCCCTTGGCCGGGCTTGACCCGGCCATCCACGCCTTTTTCCTCGACATTCGCTCTCCGGCAAAGACGTGGACCCCCGGGACAAGCCCGGGGGAGGGGATGTTTTTAGTGGGCGGATGCCGTTGAGCTACCTGCGACGCCCCTCCGCCTGGCGCGGATCGTTGTCGCTCGCGCCGTAATTGTCGTGATGGCGCACCCAGGCCTGGTTGTACGGCAGCCCCGCTTCGTCGCGTCCCTTGGGCACCAGGTCGAGGTAATGGTAGGCGGCGTTCATCATGTCGAGGCCGCGCGCATAGCAGGAATAGGTGCGGAAGATGTCGCCGGCCGCGTCCTTGCAGAAGACGCTGATCCCGGGCAGCTCGGTCATCGCGGTCTTGCGCGGGGCAAAATTGTAGTCGACCTCGCCGCTCGCGAGCTGTTCGGGGGTGAACGACACGCGGTAATCGAAATTGAAGTCGCCGCCCGCCGACGACACCCACGGAAAGCTCCATCCCATCCGCTGTTTGAACGGTGCGATCGTGGCCCATGGCGCCCGCGAAATCGCCGCCAGCGTCACGTCGCGGTGGTTGAGGTGCCGGTAGAACCCCTCGAAATTGTCGGCCCAGAACGAGCAGCTCTTGCAGCCCGCCTCCCAGCCGGGATCGAACATGAAATGATAGACGATCAGCTGGCTGCGCCCGGCAAAGAGGTCGGCGAGGCTGGTCTTGCCGTCCGGGCCTTCAAAGACATAGGCCTTCTCGACCCGCTCCCACGGCAATTCGCGGCGCAGCCGGCTCAGCTCGTCGCGCAACCGGGTGAATTCCTTCTCCTTGGCGAGCAGCTCCTTTCGCGCCGCCAGCCATTCTGCGCTCGAAACCACCCGATGCTGTTCCACGACGCGATCTCCTGGCAGGCCGACCGATTTTACCCGCGTTGCTTTATGCGTTCGACACCGGCTTGGTCGAGCCGGCGCCGGCATGGCCCTCAAAGTCCAAGCTGCAGGCAGATCGCCCGCTCGATGGCCGCGATATCTTCCGGGTTGAGGCGTGCGACCCGGTCCCTCAGGCGACGCTTGCTGATCGTGCTCAGCTGATCGGCCATTGCCTTGCGCGTTTCGCCCTGCAAGCGGACATAGGCTTCCGACGGATAGAGCCGGGCGACATTGCTGGTCAGCGGCACCACCTGAACCCGGTTCAACAGCTGGTTGGCGATATCGTTGCTGATGATGACGGCGGGCCGGGTCTTGCGGATCTCCCCGCCGATCGACGGATCGAATGCCACCCACCAGACCTCACCGCGTTGCGGCGGTCTATCGGGGCTCATCCGCGATATCGCCGCTTACGCCTTCGACCCATTCGGCCGCCTCGCGCTCGCGCTCTGCGTCGGCGGCCATGTCCCTGTAGCCTTGCGCGAGCTCTTGCCGGAGCACGTGCGGCCGCGCAAGGTCATTGAGAAAGCGGCTGATCCGCCTTCGCCCAATGACGCCGTGCAGCCCGGCGTAAACCTCATCGTCGACGGTGATCGTGAGCTTTTTGGACATAGCCTGACGATACGTATACAATACGTATTCGTCAAGCTGAGCGAGGCCGACCCGCCTCGCGCTTCCCGCCGGCGGCAGCTCGGAACCGGACGTTATTCCGCCTTGCGGCAGTAGACGGCGAGCTTGTTGCCGTCGAGATCGCGGACATACCCGGCATAGGCATGGGGCCAGAAGCTGCGCGGCCCGACCGCGCCCTCATCCTTGGCGCCGAGGGCGAGGGCGGCCTTGTGGAATGCCGCGACCGCAGCCCGGCTCGGCGCCTCGAAGCTGATCGTGCCGCCGTTGGCAACGGTTGCCGGCTTGCCATCAGCGGGCTTCAGCACCATGAACTCCTCGGTCGTCTGCCCCCAGCACGAGCCGCCGTCGCCGAAATCCTTTAGGCGCTTGCAGCCGAGCGGCGCGAGCACCGCGTCATAAAACGCGCGCGCCTTCGCCAGATCGTTGGTGCCGACCGCGACGTGCGTGAATATGGCCATGGGACCCTCCATTTATATCTGCGCCCCGACTCTACGCCCCTTGACCGGGCTTGTCCCGGTCATCCAAATGAAGGCTTGATTTCCAGCGCCGGAGCGGGAGAGTCGAGATGATCAAGCTGGCGGGCATCGGCCATGTCCTCCTCAGGGTCGCCGACGAGGAGGCCTCCAAGCGCTTCTACCGCGACGTGCTCGGGTTCCGCATCGCCGAGCAGGACCCCGAGCATGGCGGCGTCTTCATGACGCTGGGCGACGGTTTTCATACCCTCGACATTACCCAGCATCCGGCGCCCGAGGAGGCGGCGCGACCGCAGCGCGGCCAGCTCGGGCTGGTGCACATCGCATTCAAGGTCGCCAGCTATGCGGCTCTGCGCGAGGCCTACGCCCATCTTCTCAAACAGGGCGTCGCGATCCAGCGCGCCACCGACCATGTCTGCCAGCGCAGCCTCTATTTCGCCGATCCCGACGGCAACGGCCTCGAAATCTATTACGAGATGCCGAACGCGTTGCATCTCTTCCCGAACGGCCGCGGCGACGAGGACGAGGTATTGCCGCTCACCGGCGCCGCCGACCCGCTCCCCGCCTGGCTCGCCGAGGACTGGCCCGGCGCCGCCGCGATGGCCAAGGTCGAGAAGCTGAGGCAGCAGGCACCCGCCGCCGCCGAGTGACGCTTACGGCATGCGCACCGCGACCGCTGGAACTGCTGCGGCAGCGTTGGCGAGACGGCGATCGAAGCTGATGAACGCATCGCAGTGAGCGCTCTTCGCCAGATGCAGTGCATCGGCGAAATCCATGCCGCGCGCTGCCCAATCCAATGCCGTCGCTGTCGTCGTTGCGTCTTCCGCCGTGACGCGGGCCAAGCCGAGAAACTCGCGCAGCGCCTCGATAATTCTGGTGCGGTTGTAGCGGTAGACGCTGCGCAGGACCCACTCTGCTTCGAGCAGTACCGTGGCCGAAACAAATACGTCATTGTCACGGATCAGCACATCGACCCTGGCGAATTGCGCCGCGTCGTCACGGGTCAGGAAGCGCACGACGACGTTAGTATCGACCGCGAGCATGCCGGCGCCGCACTTCAGCTTCTATCCCGGCGTCCATCTCTTCGATCGTCTTCGGTCGCCCCTTGTAAGCGAGCATGCCGGCAACGTCCTCGTGCCGAGTTCGGCTTGAAGAGTGGCGCTGGCTTCAGCAACACGCCGTCCGCCGTCTCCTCGACGACGAGGCGGGTGCCGGCGGCCCATTTGCGGCGCTCGCGGATCGCCTTGGGCAGAATGACCTGTCCCTTGGTCGAGACGGTTGTCATCGCGTGACCGGAAGCCGGCATCGGGGGCGCCTTTGCGGGATGTAAGACAGCGGTAAGATAGCTACCCGCCGCCAGCCGAACAAGTTTTTCGCTGGCAGATCGCCTCCGCGCCTAACGAGCCGCGGTGACCACCGGAAATAGAGTGATGTAGGGCGGATGACCCCGGCGGAAACCGGGGGTAATCCGCCGGCGCACCGCATCGGCGGAATGCGCAGCGCTGTTCCGCCCTACGCTCGCTGTCGTAGTCACGCCTCGGGATTTTCTTGGTCAATTGGTCCCCATTGCTGTTCCAACTCCGCTTTGTACGCATCGAAGCGGCCAAGTTGTCGAGAGGTTTCGTAGAGACCCGCCATCAAAAGAACGGCGAGCAGTGCGAACAGGAAGGCCAACGCGATCAGAACAACTGCCAGCGGGTCGCGGGGATTTGTTTCCATGTTGGGTTTAATGAGGACAATCAAAATAATGTTGGTCGAAGATACTATGGCGAAGATTACTGCCCAACTTGCGAGCTGCAGGTAGTAGGCGTACCTATCTTTCGTGTGGTTGTGGAACGATTTGATGAGGTTATACGTCCGAATAGCTTGCTGTCGGGTTGCGTTAGCCTTTACTAGCTTGCGTTTTTCAAGCTGTTGCAGAAAACGATGGCCGAGCACGTGAGACGTAACGCCGACAGGAATGGCGAGTATTAGGGCGACAATGCCTACCGCAGCGCCTACATCCGGTCGGTCCAACATTCGATGCCGATACTCCCGAAGCATAGGGCTGACGACAATCACCTGAACACGAACCGTTAGGTTACGGTGACAGTATGCTTATTGCTATGCAAATGGGGCGGCCCCTTGCACTGCGTTATTTCCGCCCTTCGGTTGCCGGATTTTTAAGCGACGCGCACTCCCACCCCGTTGTAGTAGAGTTCCCATATGCCTCTTACGACAGACTGCGAATTCCAGCCAACTAACTTATCTGCAGCGCCGGCGACAACAGAACTTCTTCTTAGCTGGCCCCATGGGTTCACAGCCAAAATCGGCTTTGAATAAAGCTTTGCGCCATCGATCTCCATTTGAATCCATTTACTATAATTCGTATACATGCCGGTTGGAATAATGATCACGTGGCTACGAGCAATTTGAGCGTATAAAGCGGCTCGCAGTTGCCTATCGGAGGTCACATTATGAACTGGATGGCTTTTTGGAACTGAGAAGTCGCGCAAATCTAGGGACGCTTGGCCGATACGCCAGTTCTTGTTCGATACCCAGCCGGCAAGGGTGGTGTAGTGACCGGAATACGACCAGGAGTGGCTGATAAAAATGTGAATCCGGTGGGTGCTCATCGCTCGCGTCTCCGCGCCCTCCGCTGCGAGTGCCGGGTGGCTCTCCCGGGGTCCGGAAGGGCAGAGCGAACATCCTAGCAACATCAAAACCCAGAATCAACCTCTTGTGCTGCTGACCTTCTCGAGCCACAAGGCGGGCTATATTGCGGATAACCGGCCGCTTTTGAAAAAGGCCGCCCGTCGCCAGGCGGCCTCTCGTGGATAGCTAGGGATTCTCGTGACAGTTTAGGATTAGGGATTACGATGACAGTTTACTCAACCTCCTCGGCGGCCTGTTCGGCGGCGAGGCGGTCGATTTCGCGGATCAGAAACTCGCGCGGGTCCTCTTCGTCGCAATCGGGTTCGGGGAAGCGGGCGAGTTCGGTCTTCTGCATCAGGTCGAGCAGCAGCTTCACGGCGCGCAAATCGCCGGCGACGGATTTCTCGACGAGGGCGGCGACGATCGCCTCGCGCCTTGTCGCGGGCCGGTGGACACGGCCGCGCGCGGTTGCCGGCCTGCGGTCGAGTGCCTCTTCGAGCAATGCCCGCAGCCGCTTCATCCGGTGGCGGCGATGGCGGCGGCCGCCCTCCGGGTTGCCCGACTGGCCCTTTTGAAAACGGGTATGAAGCGGCGGCTTCTTATAGCCGACCGCATAGTCGGGCGGCTCTTCGGTCATAAAGCGTCGGCGGGGGGTTGACGGCACCGTCGCCTATATACATCTATCGCCAATGATTGTCAATATAATAATTGCGTATTTCATCAGATATACATCTCCCATGACGGCGCGAAATTCCCTGCGCCGCGCAATAAATTCCCTGCGCTCACGCGGGGAATTCCCAGCTCGGCGGCGCAAAAATCCCTGCCTCCGCGCCGGCATTGGCGGCGAGAGGCGTGCGATATCAAAGTCTTGCGCGAAAACGAGCCGGTCGCGGTGGAAGGATTTTCCCTGCTGGCAGGGAAGTGGGAAAAGGGGCCGCCCCTTGCGGAGCGGCCCCCTGTCGTGGATGGCCGAGCTAATCCCCGGATCAAGTCCGGGGACGGCCATGACGGCGTAGTGCCAGCCTAACTATGCCAGCGGAACGGCTGCGCCTTGCGCCCCGCGCCCTGGCTGAGCTTGACGTTGACCAGCGCCGGGCCGGGGAAGTTCATCGCCTCGTCGAGCGCGCCGCGCAGGTTTTTCGGGTCCTCGACATAGGCGCCGTAACCGCCGAAGGCCTGCATCATCTTGTCGTAGCGGGCGCCGTAGATCAGCGTGTTGGGCCGCATGTTGAGCATCGGGTTCTTGGGGATCTCGGGCATCCCCGGGCCGATCCCGCCATTGTTGAGGACGACGATCTTGGCCGGCATGTTGTAGCGGCACAAGGTTTCCATCTCCATGCCGGAGAAGCCGATCGCCGAGTCGCCTGAGACGTGGACGACCGGCCGGTCGGGGTGGACGACGCAGGAGGCGACGACGAGCCCGAGCCCGACGCCCATTGTGCCGTAGCTGCCGGCGTTGAGGTAGGAACGCGAGTTCTCGAGCGGCATCATCGTGCCGCCGATATCCATCGTGCCGGCGCCCTCGCTGCACAGGACCACGTTCTTCGGCAGCCACTCGCGGATGTCGCGGAACAGCCGGTAGTAGTTCCCCGGCGCCTCGTCGTCGTCGATCTGCGGTGCGATCATCGCCGCGTTCTCAGCCGCCTTTTTCTTGAGGGCGTCGCGCCACGGCGAGCCCTCCGGGTGGAACCACTGGCGGCCGGCGAGCGCTTGGTTGAGCTGCGCCATGATCGCCTTGCCGTCGCCGAGCAGCGGGACGTCAGCCGGCTTGTTCTGGTGCATCGCCTCCGGCTCGATGTCGAGCTGGATCACCTTGACGTCCGGCGAATAGCGCGGCGGCAGGCCGAAATGCAGGATCCAGTTGAAGCGCGCGCCCATCAGAAAGACGACATCGGCCTGCTGCAATGCCAGGGTGCGCGCGGCGCCGGCCGACAGCGGGTGGTCGTCCGGCATCACGCCCTTGCCCTTGGGCGTCCGCACGAACGGCAGCTGGGTCTTCTCGATAAAGGTGCGCACCTCGTCGGTGGCGCCCGAATACGCCATGCCCTGACCAATGAGGGCGAGCGGGCGCTGCGCCGACGCCAGGAGGTCAAGGGTCCGGTTGATGTCCTGCGGCATCGCCATCGTGCGCGGCGGCTCGGGACATTTGTGGACCTGCACGACCTCGGCGGTGTCGCACGAGCCGGTGATCATGTCGTCGGGGAAGTCGAGATAGGTGGCGCCGGGGCGGCCGTAGGTCGACTGCCGCACCGCCATCTCGACATAGAACGGGATGCGGTTGACGTGCTCGATCGCATGCGCCCATTTGGAAACCGGCGTCGCCGCCAGCACCTGACGCTCCTCCTGGAAGGCGCCCATGCCGTTGCGGTAGGTCTCCGAGGCGCCGCCGATCAGGATCATCGGCCAGCAATTCTGCTGGGCGTTGGCGAGGCCGGCGAGGCCGTGGATGACGCCCGGACCGGTGACGACGATGCACGAGCCCGGCCGTCCGGTCAGAAAGCCGACGGCGCCGGCGGCGTAGGACGCGGCCTGCTCGTTGCGCATGCCGATATAGGGCAGGCCGACCTTCTGGGCCGCCTCGGCGATCGGCCCGACGGGAAACCCGACGACGCCGAACATGAATTGCACGCCTTGCTCCTTCAGGCTTTTCGCCAGCAGGTCGGCGCCTTTGATCTCAGCCATGTTTCCTCCTCAAGATTGGCGAAAGGCCCGGGGGCCCGGGTTGCCAGAACTGATCGGTCACAGATTAGACATTTATCCACCGCCCTGGAAAGCTCTCTAGCGTTTGCCTGCCCCGCGTCGTTATTCGATGACCTCGTCGGCGCCGGCGATGAGCGATGGCGGAAACGTGACGCCGAGCGCCTTGGCGGTCTTCAGATTGATCACCAGCTCGAATTTGGTCGGGTACTGGACCGGCAGACCGCCAGGCTTGGCGCCCTTCAATATGCGATCGACATAGGTGGCCGCACGCCGGAGCAGGTCGGCGTACTCGCTGCCGTAGGACATCAGCCCGCCGGTAGCAGTGGCAAAGCGCCAGGGATAAACTGCCGGCAAGCGGTACCGAGCGGCAAGGGCGATGATCGCATTGTGGTGCGCGTTCGCGAAGAAATCCGGCAGAACCAGCAGCCCGCCGCGCTCGTCGCGCGCGAGGCCCGCCATAACGGCCTCGATCTCGGATTCGTCGTGAACTGGCGCGGCCCGCACCGCCACAGAGAGGGACGGGGCAGCGTCCTCGATGGTGCGCAGCATGAGGCCGGCATAGGGCGCCGTCGCGGGATTGTAGAGGACCGCCAGGTGCGTGACCGGCGGGGTGATCTGCGTCAGCATCCCCAGCCATTTGCCGGCCATCGGCGGGTCGTAATTGCTGAAACCGGTGATGTTGCCGCCGGGGTGCGCCAGGCTCGCTACAAAGCCCTGACCGACCGGGTCGGTGACAATCACGAACACGATCGCAACCGTGCTGGTTTGCCGCCGCAGCGCTTCAACAGACGCGCTGCCGAAGGCCACGATCACATCGGGGGCGAGCGACACGAGTTCAGTTGCGTAGCGCTCGATCAGCGCAGGGTCGCCGCCGGCCCAGCGCCAATCGATCTGCAGATTGCGGCCCTCGTGCCAAAAGAGCGCGCCAAGCCCTTGCAGCAAGGCAGCGGCATAGGCCTGGCCTTCGGGGTCGTTTGCCCGGAGCGGTATCAGCACGCCGAGGCGGCGCATCCCGCCCGGCGGCTGCGCCTGCGCGGAAAGCGTCCCCGGCATCAGCGCCGCGGCGATGCCGGCGAGGATCGTGCGCCGGCGGGGCGCACCAAAGAACTCCCTCGCCCCCACCGGGGGAGAGGGATGGGGTGAGGGGGCGATTGGTGCAAGCGGTCCGCTTGCCCTCACCCGGCTCGCCCTTCCGGGCGAGCCACCCTCTCCCGCGGTGCGGGAGAGGGGCTTGGCGGCGGCGCGACCCTCCATGTCGGGCCTCAACCTCGCTGAGCCAGCTAGGCGCGGCCCCACAAGCGCTTCGAGGCGATTGCGGCGCCCTCGGCCATCGCGTGCAATTTCTTGAACGCGATGTCGGGATCGACTTTGCCGTAGCCGGCAAAGGTGCCGAAACCGCAATCGCTGGTCGCCATCACCCGCTCCTTGCCGACGATGTCGGCAAAGCGGCAAAGCCGCTCGGCGACCAGCTCGGGATGCTCGACGTAATTGGTCGAGGTGTCGAGCACACCGGCGACGAGGATCTTGTCGGCAGGGAGCTTGAGGTCGCGCCACACCGCCCATTCATGAGCGTGGCGCGGGTTCGCGGCCTCGACGACGAGCGCCATCGGCTTCGCTTTCACGAGGATCGGCGCGACCTTGGCGAAGTCGATGTCGTGGTCGTGCGGGCCCTCGTAATTGCCCCAGCAGATATGAATGCGGCTCATTGCGGCCGGCACGTTGCGCAGTGCGTGGTTCAGCACCTCGACATGAAACGCGGCACGCTTCAGGAAATCAGCCTCGCTCAATTCCTGGAACGAGGTGTGGCGGGCCATCGCCAGATCGGGGCAATCGAGCTGCAACACGAAGCCGGCCGCGACGATCGCCTCGTACTCCGGCTGCATCGCCGCGGCGATGGCTTCGACATAGGCCTCGTAGGTCGGGTAATGGCGGTTGTTCTGGAACACCGGCACGAGCCCCGGCGAGGCCGCGGTCATGAAGCCTTCGACCGCGCTGACTTGCGCCAGCGCCGCTTTCAGGTTGGCGAGGTCTTCCTTCAGCGGCTCCGCGTCCTTCACCGCGATCGGACCGACGCACACCGCGCGCCGCGCGACATTGGCGCCCGTCATCCGCTCGTAGGCGGCCATGAAATTCGGGTGCGGCCCCGTGTCGAGGCGCGGCTTCGCCGGCTCGTGGCCGGCAAAGCCGGACAGCCGGTCGGCGACGTAGGTCGAATAGCCGGGTTTCGACATCTCGCCGTCATTGATGACGTCTACGCCGACCTCGGCCTGGCGCCGGACGATGGCGATGACGGCCTCGCGCGTCAGACGCGTTAATTCCGCCTTGTCGAAAGGTTCGCCCTGGTCCTTCTTCACCAGCACCGCGCGCAATTCGGGCGGGCGCGGCAGGCTGCCGGCATGGGTGGTCAGAATGCGGTCCTGGCTCGTCTTCATCGCGCTTGCTCCCGGCTGCTGATCGTTGCGGCGGCAGCGTGCGCCTCCTGGCCGTCGCCCGCAACCGGGCGCTGATCGGCGAGCGGGAGGCGCGGTAATGTCCGTGAGGCCGGCTTGTGATCGGCATTGCTGTGAAGCGTCGTTAGACCTTGGTCACCTTGTTTCGGCCGGTTTGCTTCGACCGGTAAAGCGCCTGGTCGACCCGGCTCAGCAGGTCGTCCGGTGTGTCCGATTTCGTGTCGGATTTGGTAAATGCCGTGACCCCAAAGCTCAGCGTCACCGCCCGTCCGATCTCCGGAATTACCTGATTGGCGATGCCGGTTCGCAGTCGGTTGAGCAGCATCTCTGCTACATCGAGCCGCGTCTCCGGCAGCAGCAGGGTGAATTCCTCGCCGCCCCAGCGGGCGATGTAATCGCTTTCGCGCAGGTTTTTTTTCATCAGCTCGGCAAGGCTTTTGAGCACCGCGTCGCCGGCCTGGTGCCCAAAGGTGTCGTTGACGATTTTGAACAGATCGATATCGCCCATCGCCACGCTGAGCGGCCCGCCGTACCGCGCGGATCGCGCGATTTCCTGCCGCAGGGTGACGTCGAAATTCCGCCGGTTGGGCAGACCGGTAAGGACATCGAAATGGGCCAGTTGGACGACTTCATCTTCCTTGTTCTTGCGCTCGGTAATGTCCCGCAGGACGGCCAGCCCGACCGGACGCCCGCCGAGCGACCCGGAGCGCAGCGAAATCTCGCCCCAAAACAGGTTCCCGTTTTTCCTCTTGCAGAGCCACTCGAAGATCTGCCGCCCGCGCGATCGCGCCTCCCGCAAAAACGTCATCAGATCGTTTTGCACATAGGACGACAGGCCCGGTGAAAGAGCCTCAAACGTGCGCCCGATAAGCTCGTCCCGCGAGAAGCCGAACATCATGCAGCCGGTCGCGTTGACGTCGATAAACGCGCCGGTTTCCGCGCTGCACACGAAGATGGCGTCGCCGACCGAGTCGAAGATTGCCCGGAATCGATCTTCGCTGCCTCTATGCGGCTGCCTGATCGCGCCGCTCATCGGGGTTGGCCGCGACCTGACAGCCGGGCCGGACGGAAGATATGCGCTGGTTCTTCGGCATAGGACCGGTTGCGCGGAATGCGCCTGATCATGGCCTCATAGGCCGGCCACGCCTCGACGAACTGGCGCATCAGCTCACCTGGCAGGTCGAGGCCCGCTTTGCGCACCATCGCGCGAATCTCCTCCGGAGTGGAAGGCGGCAGGTGGGTGAGATCGGTTCGTTGTTCGCTCGTCACGATGACTGCTCCGCGGCGATCAGACCAGGCTCGGGTGGCGGCGGTGCCAATCGGTTGCCTGCTGGTAGGCATGGGCGATACGCAGCACCAGCCCTTCGGCGAAGGGCGCGGCCGCGATCTGCAACGACAGGGGCAGGCCTTCTCGGCGGCTGTAGCCGCAGGGGATGGCGAGCGCCGGCAAGCCGGCGACGCTGAACGGCATCGTGATGCTCGGCGCGCTGACCAGCCGGTCGGGCAGGTTGGGGTCGGCCGGGTCGGCGACATTGAGCGCCGCCGCCGTAACGAACGCATCGACCTGCTGCAGTGCCCGCGCCTGCTCGCGCGCCAGCGAAGTGCGCCAGCGCAGGGCCTCAAGGTAATCCTCGGCGCCGATCAACGCGCCGGGGAGCACCCGGTTGCGCAAGATGCGGCCGAAATCCTGCGGCCGGGTTTTGAGATCGTGCTCGTGGATCGCGTAGAGCTCGACGCTCGAGATCGTCGTCTTGCAATCGGTGTAGTCGCGCAGGCTCGACAACCGGACCGGCTCGACGATGGCGCCCTCTTCGCGCAACACCTCGACCGCCGCCTCGATCGCCGGCGCCAGGTCGGGATGGGCATTGGCATCGCGGTACCAATCTTCGAGGAGACCGAGGCGCAGCCCGCGCACCCCGCCGTTGAGCTCGTTAGCGTAATCCGGCACCGGAACATCCTCGCTGCCCGGGTCGTCGGGGTCGAAACCGGCGATCACGCTCAAAAACAGCGCGACATCCTCGGCGCTGCGGGTCAGGGGCCCGCAATGATCCATCGAGAAGGTGTTGGGGAAGACGCCGCGGCGGCTGACTCGGCCATAGGTCGGCTTCAGCCCGGCGAGACCGCAGACCGCCGCCGGGCCGCGGATCGAGCCGCCGGTGTCGGTGCCGACCGCCCCCGGCACAAACCCGGCCGCCACCGCCGCCCCGGCGCCGCTCGACGACCCGCCGGGAAGATAGTCGAGGTTCCACGGGTTGCGCGCCGGCGGCCAGGGCAGGTCCCAGCTCGGACCGCCGAGCGCGAATTCCCAGGTCGCGAGCTTGCCGACGCATGATGCCGCCGCCGGCCTTGAGCCGGGCGACCAGCTCGGCGTCGACGGCCGGCACGTAGTCCTGGCGCAGCTTCGAATGGCCGGTCGTCGCAATCCCCGCGGTTTCGATGATGTCCTTCAGCGCATAGGGGATGCCGTGCATCGACCCGCGCGGCGTGCCGGTCATCAGCTCGCGCTCGGCTTCGGCCGCCTCGGCCAATGCCGTCTCCTCGGTCACCCGCAGAAAGCTGTGCAGCTTGCCGTCATGCGCGGCGATGCGCGCGAGGAGCGCCTTGGTCACCTCGACCGGCGACAGCTCGCGCTGGCGATAGAGCCGGCCCAGCTCGGCGATCGTCAGGAAGGCGACATCCATCGGGGCGTCCTCGAGGTTGCGCTGCATCATTCAACTCCAACCGCGCCGGTGGACGCAACGCTGGCGACGGTACTCCGGAGGGTTTGACGCCCGGCCGGCTTGTGCATCACTATGCCGGCCCGCGCCGGAATGGCCGAGCGAACCACGGGAGGTCCGGTGAATCGCCCGCGAGCTGCCGACGATTTCGAGACGATCCGCGCCCGCATTGAAGAATTGCGCCGCGAGCGCGCGGCCGGCGCCCCGGATCAAAAAGACCGAGCGGGTAAGCCCCAATCGGGCCGCGGCGAGAGCGATGCCGACCGCCGCCGCCGTGAACGGATGGAGGGCTGGCCGCCGCCCTGGGTCCCGACGATTCTCGTCAAACTACCGCGATCTTAACCCTTCAACTTGCAAGTCATCCCAGCGGAAGCCGGGATCCGTTCCCCCGATGTACAGGCGGTTGACGAGTGTATCCCGGCGTCCCCCGGGATCACCGGTACGATAGAGGAGAAAGTGCGATGCTGATCGTCGATTCGCAGATCCACATTTGGCAGAACGCCAAAATGTCGGCGCATCACCGGCAGATCCCGACCTATTCGAAAGAGGACGCGCTGAAGGAGATGGCTGTGGCCGGAGTCGATGCCGCGGTCCTCCATCCGCCCAGCACCCTCGGCGAGGCGATGAACGAACTGGCGGTCGAAGCGGTGAAGGCGCATCCGGACAAGTTCTGCATCCTCGGGAATTTCGATCTTCAGGCGCCGAACCGGCTCGATATCGTCAAGAACTGGCGGCAACGGCCGGGCATGCTCGGCTTCCGCTTCACCTTCAATCAACCGCACCAGCAAGCCTGGTGGGACGACGGCTCGCTCGATTGGTTCTGGGCCGCGTGTGAGAAGGAGGGGCTGCCGGTCGGCCTTTTGGCGGGCGGTCACATGGCGGCCCTCGGCAAGATCGCCGAGCGGCATCCCGGGCTCAAGCTGCACATCGACCATCATGGTCGCGGCGGCGGCGGCGGTGCCGGAACCGACGATGCCGCGTTCGCGAACCTCGGCGAGATGCTGGGCCTTGCCAAATATCCCAATGTCGCCGTCAAGCTCTCCGGCGCGCCGAGCTATTCGAGCCAGCCCTACCCCTACCGCAATATTCACAAATACATCCGGCAGATCGTCGATGCCTTCGGCCCGCAGCGGTGCTTCTGGGGAACCGACATCACTCGGATGCCGTGCAGCTATCGGCAATGCGTGACAATGTTTACCGAGGAGCTGCCGTGGCTCGCCGGGCGTGACCGCGACCTCGTCATGGGACGCGCGGTATGCGACTGGATCGGCTGGAAACACCCGGCGCTCGCACTGGGTTGAGGCCACGGGTGACCCTGCATCCGGCGGGGAGGCGGGACCCGGAGCGCGCGTATCACCATCAGGCATCGATGCGATGGAGCGCATCCAGCATGACAAAACGAGCGACCCTCAGCGGCGCGGCAGGTCTGGCGCTGCTTCTCGGGCTGGCCGGCTGCACCAACCCCTATGACCCCGGTCAGCGCGCGGTTGGCGGCGCCCTGCTCGGCGCCGGGACCGGCGCTGCGATCGGCGCAGCCGCGGCGGGCGGGCACGGTGCGGCGCTGGGAGCCGCGATCGGCGGCGCTGTTGGCCTGCTCGGAGGCGTCGCCACGACCCCGCCGCCGCCGCCCTATCCGCCGCAAGCCTATTACCCGCCGCCGGCCGTCGGCGCGCCACCGCTAGGCTCGGTCGTGCCGCCGCCGCCCGGCTAAAGCGCCGCGGCGACCGAGCGCTGGCGGCCTAGATCGGGGCATCATGCCGCAGAACGGTGACGGCAATTGCCAACGGCGCTATGATTAGAAGCGTCGATCGAAAAAGCGCGACCGGGGCGCCGTCCGGGGATGGCGCGGCGGTCGAGCGCCTATCGGGTATTGCAACCTTGCTGCTGGCTGGGTGAGATCATGATCGGTCCGCCGGGATTGCCAAAAATCGGTCGTCGCGTGTTTCGCTTTGCCGAGTCGCCGCGAGCGCGGTCGCGCGATCGCCTGCAGCCGTTGAAGTGGGCGGTCGGGCTCTACCTCGCCGGGGTACTCGCGCATTTTGGCCACCACATGGCGTTCGACCTGCCCGCCGGAATTGATCCGTCCTTCGGAGAGGCGCTAACCAGCGCGCCGGTGAGCCTGGTATGGCCTGCCGATCTGATCGGAACCTTGATCACCCTTACCTGAGTGCCCGACAACCTCAGGGCGTTCGCGGCGGCGAACCGGGCCGATTAGGCGCGCGGCGGCTGCGCGCGCGGGCCACGCGGTAGCCGAGGGCGAGGATCAGGAGCAAGACGAGCCCACCGACCACCCAGAACGGCGAGAGCGGCTCGCTCCGCTCCCTGTCGCCGACCCGGATCGTGACCCGGGCGATTTCGCTCGCCGAACGAGCCTCGGCGGTCCACAACCCGTCGATGTCGGCAGCGAACTCGAACTTGCCGGCGCTGTCGGTATGCCCGGTCAGCGCCGGCCGCCCGGGCTGACCGGGAGCGAAGACGCTCACCTCGGCGTCGGCCATCGCCTTGCCGTCCGAGGTCGCGAACTGCACCGTTATCGTGTGCTGCGCGAACAGGTCGAGCGCGGCGGCCGGCACCGACCATAGCGCCATGAGAACGGCTGCCGCGCGAGCGGCTTGGCCGAGGCGCGCAAAGAAGGCGCGCTGCATCATGCCTGTTCGCCGAAAAACGCGGCGAGCAACAGGCGCGCCGCTGCGGCCGGGGTGCGCGTACCAGCGGTCACCTCGCGCTCGATCGCGGCGAGGCGGGCGGCGACCCCGGGCTCGGCGCGGAAGCGCTCGAGGAGGCCGTCGTCGATCTCGGCCCACAACGCGGCGCGCGTCTGCTCGGCGCGGCGCCGCTCCCAGGCGCCCGTAGCCTGGAGCGCGGCGCGGAAGCGTGCGACATCGTCCCACACCGCGTCGATGCCGCTGCCGGTCAGGGCCGAAACCATCCGCACCTGCGGCCTGCCATTCGGCGCCGCCGGACGAATGAGGCGCAGCGCGTTCGCATAATCGGCGGCGGCGCGGCGAGCGTGATCGAGCAGCGCGCCATCCGCCTTGTTGATCAGGATCAGATCGACCAGTTCGATGATGCCGCGCTTCAATGCCTTGCAGCTCGTCGCCGGCCGCCGGCGGCAGGATCAAGACGAACATGTCGACCATGTCGGCGACGGTCGTTTCCGCCTGCCCGGTGCCGATCGTCTCGACCAGCACCGTGTCGAACCCGGCCGCCTCGCAGACGAGGATCGCATCGCGGGTGCGGCGGGCGACGCCGCCGGCCTCCGCCCCGGCCGAGGAGGGCCGGATAAAGGCCGCCGCCGCGCGCCCGAGCTCCGCCATCCGCGTCTTGTCGCCGAGAATGGCGCCGCCGCCGCGTTTCGATCCGGGATCGACCGCGAGTACGGCGATGCGATGCCCGCGCGCGATGCCGTCGAGGCCGAAGCGCTCGATGAAGGTCGACTTGCCGGCGCCGGGCGGCCCGGAAATGCCGATCCTGGTGGCGCCGCCGGTCGCCGGCAGGAACGCCTCGATCAGCGCCTCGGCGGCGCGGCGATGGTCGGGGCGGGTCGAATTCGACCAGCGTTACGGCACGGGCGAGCGCGCGCCGATCGCCGCGCCGGACGGCGGACGGACGAGGTCGTCGACCGGGCACGAGGCTTCAATTCGCCGCCAGCGCCGCTTCGCGCGCCGCCGCCTCCTGCTGGCGCGCCCACATCGCGGCATAGACGCCGCCCTCGGCGAGCAGCTCGCGATGATCGCCGCGCTCGACGATCTGCCCGCCATCGAGCACCAGGATCTGATCGGCATCGACCACGGTCGACAGGCGGTGCGCGATGACCAGCGTCGTGTGGTCGGCCGCGACCTCGGCGAGGCTCGCCTGGATCTCGCGTTCGGTCTTGGTGTCGAGCGCCGAGGTGGCCTCGTCGAAAATGAGGATCTTCGGCGCCTTCAAGACAACCCGGGCGATCGCGACGCGCTGCTTCTCGCCGCCCGACAATTTGAGCCCGCGCTCGCCGACCATGGTCTCGTAGCCGTCGGGCAGGCCGGCGACGAAATCGTGGATATGGGCGCGCCGCGCCGCGGCCTCGATCTCGGCGCGGCCGGCGCCGGGCCGGCCATAGGCGATGTTGTAGAAGATCGTGTCGTTGAACAGCACCGTGTCCTGCGGCACGACGCCGATCGCGCGCCGCAGGCTGTCCTGGCGTCACCTCGCGGATGTCCTGGCCGTCGATCTCGATCGCGCCCTGATCGACGTCGTAGAAGCGGAACAACAGGCGCGCGATCGTCGATTTGCCGGCGCCGCTCGGTCCGACGATGGCGAGCGTGGCGCCCGGCGGGACCGCGAAATCGACGTCCCGCAGAATCGCGCGCCTGACGGATCGTAGCGGAAATCGACATGGCGGAAGGCGACCGCGCCGCGGCGGACGGCAAGCGCCGGCGCGCCCGGCCGGTCCTCGATCTCGGGCGCGACCTTGCAACAGCGACATCATCTGCTCGAGATCGGTCAGCGACTGCTTGATGTTGCGGTAGACCATGCCGAGGAAGTTGAGCGGCATGATAGAGCTGCAGCAGGTAGGCGTTGACCAGCACGAAATCGCCGACCGTCATGCGGCCCGCCGCGACCCCCTGCGCCGCCAGGATCATGACGCCGACGAGACCGGTGGCCATGATCGCGCCCTGGCCGATATTGAGCAGCGCCAGCGTCGTCTCGCTCCGGACCGCGGCGCGCTCATAGGCCTGGAGCGCGCGGTCGTAGCGCTCGGCCTCGTGCGCCTCGTTGGCGAAGTATTTGACCGTCTCGTAGTTTAGGAGGCTGTCGACCGCCTTGGTGTTGGCTTCGCTGTTGCGCGTGTTCATCTCGCGGCGGAAGCGGATGCGCCAGTCGGTCACCAGGAAGGTGAAGCCGATGTAAGTAACGATCGTCGTCAGCGTGACGACGGCGAAGGTCCAGCTGTAGAGCCGCCACAGGATCGCGCAGACGATGGTGATCTCGAACACCGTCGGCACGATGTTGAACAGCATGAACGTCAAGAGAAACTCGATCGCCGCGGTGCCGCGTTCGACGGCGCGCGCCAGCCCGCCGGTGCGCCGCTCGAGATGAAAGCGCAAGGACAGCGCGTGGATGTGGCGAAAGGCCGAGAGCGCCACCTGGCGCACCGCCCGCTGGCCGACCTTGGCGAAGACGGCATTGCGCAATTCGTTGAAGCCCTGCGACATCACCCGGGCGGCGCCATAGGCGAGGATCGCCGCGACCGGCACGGCGATCGCGGTGGCATGCGCTGCGGCGGGTCCAGCAAGGGCGTCGACGGCCCGCTTGTAGAACAGCGGGACCGCGATGTTGACGAGCTTGCCGCGCGACGAGCAGCGCCAGCGCCAGCACGACGCGGAACCGCAGCCCGAGCGCATTCTTCGGCCACAGATAGGGCCCGAGCCCTTTCAGCGCGCGCAGCCCCTCACCGAGCCGCTCATCCGGTTCGGGCAGGCCGGGGATCGACGACCGCCCGACCATACGGGGTCCGTGCGGGCTCATCATTGGGCCGGCCCCAAGGGCGGTTGCGGGCGCGGCGCCCCGCCGGTCGCGTCGGCAGCTACGGGGCGCGGCACGCGCCATCCGATCAGGAGCGCGCCGCCGACCAGCGCCGCTCCCCACAGAAACGGGCTGCTGCGGCCGAAGCTCGCCATACAGCGATCCCGCGATGATCGGCCCCAGCACCCGCGACAGGCTGCCGACCGATTGCGCGACGCCCCATGACTTCGCCCTGCTCGCCGGCCCCGGCGCGGCGCGAGATCAGGCTGTTGAGCGATGGTTGCATCGCACCCATGCCGAGCGCCAGCGCGGTCAGCGCGACGACGAGCGCCGGCACCTCGCGCGCGAAGGGCAGCACCAGCAGTCCGAGCGCGATCGCCCCGAGCCCGCCCAGCATCAGCCGCTCCTCGCCGAAGCGCCTGGTCAGCGGCCCGATCAGCACGCCCTGCATCAGCGCCGACAGCAATCCGACATAAAAGAACACAAAGCCGATCGGGCGAGGGCCCCAGCCGAATTGCGCGATCGCCCACCAGGCGAAGGTGGTCTCCATGCCGGAAAAGGCGAGAATCACCAGAAAAAACACCACCAGAAGCCGCGCCAGCACCGGTCGGGCGAATGCGCTCGCGCGCCGCCGCAAGCCTGCCGCGCGCGCGCGGCGTGCTCCCGGCAGAGAGGCTTTCCGGCAACAGCAGAACGACGCCCAGGAAGGCGGTAAACGACAGCCCCGCGGCGATCAGACCGGGGGTTTCGAGATCGGCCGTTGCCAGATCGTTACCAGCGATTATGCCGCCCAAAACCGGCCCGATGATAAAGCCGAGACCGAACGCCGCGCCGATCATGCCCATTCCTTTGGCGCGCTGTTCGGGCGGCGTCACGTCGGCGATATAGGCCTGTGCCGCGGCGATATTGCCGGCGCAGGCGCCGGCAAATGCGCGGGCGGCGAACAACATCCACAGCCCGGTGGCGAAAGCGAACCAGAGATAGGCCAGCGCCGCCGCCGCCATGCTTGCCATCAGCACCGGCCGCCGGCCGATTCGGTCGCTCAGCCTTCCCCAGAGCGGCGCCGTCATCATCGACATCAAGGAGTAGACGGCAAAGAGCAAGGTCATCTGCAGCGGCGAGGCGGCGAAACGCTCCGCGTAAAACGGCAGCAACGGGATGATCAGCCCGAACCCGACCAGGTCGATGAAAACGATGAGGAAGAGGATTGGCATGAAGGCGCTGTTGATATCGCGTCGACGCTCCGTCGAACAAGAGCCGATCGACGCAGCCGCGCCTATCACCGCCCTCGGTGGGCCGTGGCACCGTACCCCGGGCCACGACGCCGCAGCGAGACATCTCCGGTGAGGGATGTCGGGCCGATTTCGCGCCTAACACTTTAGGGTAGGTAGACCCCTCCTGTTGGGCCGGCTGCTTCCAGAAATGCGCGGGAATTGAAGTATTTTCTTGGGCTGCCGCCGATGAAATCTTGTCGACAAAGGGCGCTGTTAATCGCACCTTAACCGCCAATGGGCTCTCTAGGCGGCACCCATTCAACCGAGGAGACTTCACATGGGCGTTTTGCGTGAACTTTTCGAGCGGAACTCATCGCTCGCCCGCCTGCTCAACGACGAGGCCGGGGCAACGGCGATCGAATACGGTCTGATCGCTGCCCTGATCGCGGTCGCCGCGATTGCCGCGTTCCAGTTGGTCGGCACCAACCTGACCAGCGTATTCAACAACGTCGCGTCGGATCTGTAACCGACCGCTTCCGCCGCCGGAGCGAAATCCGGCGCGGCGTTGTCCGCGCCGCCTTTCGCGACCCGGGGGCGGCAAGCGCACTTACCGAGGCTGGTGGGGCTCTTTTGGTAGGGCCGCGCCAGCGCGAGGCCGAGCCCCAACATCGCGGCACCACCGCCCATCGCACCCCCATGGCGTAGATATGCGCGCCGTTATGGGGCAGCGCGACGGGGCAGCGCGACGGTGCCGCGCGCCGTCCCGGCAATCCCAGTCACCAACAGGAATCGCCGACGCCGTGTCGCTGCTGTCGGCCATCTTCGCATTCTCCGCCCGCGCTCGCGCGCTCAGCCGCGGGCCGGTTGCTGGACGTCCGCCATTCGCAAACGCAAGCGGCGGCAGCGGCGGACGATCGCACCGAGCAATAGGATGAGCGACAGCGCGGCGAGTGGAAATTTGGAGGCGCCAGCTACCAGCGCGATCGGGGCGATCATCGCGAGAATCATCACCAACATCTCGCCCGTCCCCAGCGCATCCCCGGCGTGCTGCCGCTCGGCGATGACCCAGATCACCGCGGTGGCGACAATCTGCATGTCGTAGACAAAGGCGTAGGGCGTCGCGAGCAGGGCCGCGACCATCAGCCCGGCACCGGCGAGTTGTTGAGGACCGGATCGGAAGAGGGTCCACACGATCGCCACCGCCGCCGCGGCTCCCGCCCATTGCGCCAGTTGCGCCGTCGACAGGTGCGACGCCGAGCCGCAGCAGGGCGACGAGGATGGTCGGCATCAGGTGCATGATCTCGCTGCTTTCGGCGGCGAACTGGCGAGAGAATGCAAGAAGCCGGCGACCCAGCTCGGCCAGATCGCGCCGCCGAACAGCAGGCTCGTCACAGTGACGAGAAGCATGGCCGTCGCGGCGGCGCTCGCGATGGTGCGCCACAGCCGCGCCGCGACGAGCGCGACCGGAACCAGAAGTCCGAGCTGCGGCTTGAAGGTCAACAAGCCGAGCAGCGCCCCGCCGGCGAGCGGATAGCCGGCGGCTAGCCGCAAGCCGCCCACCAGCAAGGCGGCGGCGAGGAAGCTCGTCTGAACCGACACCATGCCGATCGCCGTGGTCGGCGCCGCCAGCGCGGCGAGCAGCGCCGGCGATCGCCAATTCCGGCCGACGCTCGCCCAGAGATAGAGCGGCAGGCCGACCGCGATCAGCGCCGCGCACGAGACCGCGCCGGATAGGTGCCCGAGCGGCCACAACACCAGCAGAAAACTCGGCGGGTAGCCGAAAGGGTAGGATGCGCCCGGATCCATACCCAGCGCCAGCTGCGCCGAACGGAGCACCGCAGGGTCGTATATCTCGGCTGCGGCGTGGTCGTCGACGAACCGGCCCCAGCTCCACAGCGAGAACGAATCGCCGAACCCGGCGGGCCAGCCTCTGGTTATGGCGACCGCGAGGAACGTCGCGCCATAGGTGGCGGACAGCACCAGTAAAACGCCGGCGAGTAGCCGAAACTTGTCGCTGGCGGGGCGCCAGCTCAGTGCCGAGGCGAGATTTGCAGTGGTCACGGCTACCCGCCCGGAGCCCGGATGTTCGCTCATGGCAGACCGCACAGGACCGCGTCGGTTCGGATGAAAACGGGCTCCATTCGCATACGCATAAACGCTAGATCGACAAGGAACCCTGTCGCGACAACGATGAAGGTGAACCCGGCGTACCACGCCAATCCTTGGGGCAACAAAACACCGGACCTGACACGCCCGCAAGTGTCATGGTAGGCTTATTGGCGAAAGCTTCGTGCGAAGGAGGGCGGAGATGAAGGTAAAAATCGAGTGGTGCAAACCTTGAAACTATGAACCGCGGGCCCTCCGTGCGAGGGCGAGGCTGGTAGAGGCTTATGGCGCCGAAGTCGAGTTGGTACCCGGGGTAGGCGGCGTGTTTGAGATCGCCGTCGATGGTCGGCTTGCGTTCTCGAAAAAGCAGACCGGGCGGTTTCCCACCGACGAGGAGATCGATGCGCTCGGCGCCGGGCGAGCGGTGGCGCCGTGATCGCCGCGTGCCGCTGCAATCCGGGAATGGGAGGAGCAGGCGATTCGAATTGACCGGTTTCTCTCGGCAATGCCCGACCAAACCTGCTAACGTCTTGTGCGATCGAACTCTCTATGGCATCGTGCGGCGTTGCTGGCTTTAAGGCTTTGGCAAGCTTTGGCGTGCATGGTGGAGGGGTCAGCGGCCACAGGAGGGCTTGAATGTTTGCCACACTAGTCAAGTTATGGAAGAACGAGGATGGGGCGACCGCGATCGAATACGGCCTGATCGCCGCCTTGATTGCCGTCGCCGCGATCAGCGCTATGCAGCTGGTCGGAACCAGCCTCACATCGACCTTCAACAACATCGCTTCGAAGCTCTAACGATCGGCGATTTCGGTCGTTTTCGCACCACGTTCGGCGGCGCCGTAGCGCCGCCGAACGTGGCTGTCGAGAAGCCAGCGACCACAGGAGGACGTGAATGTTTGCCACACTGGTCAAGTTATTGAGGAACGAGGATGGGGCGACCGCGATCGAATACGGCCTGATCGCCGCCTTGATCGCCGTCGCGGCGATCAGCGCTATGCAGCTGGTCGGAACCAGCCTCACATCGACCTTCAACAACATCGCCTCGAAGCTTTAACGATCGACGATTTCGGTCGGTTTCGCACGATATTGGCGGCGCTGTCAGCGCCGCCGGATGGGTTTGTATGCGCGCCAAGGCCCCGTGCGGTCGCGCGATCGGTCCTGCTGCAACAGGTCAGCGAAGCGCCGCTTGGTGTCGATCGATCCAGCGAGATCGCTCAAAACGCCGTACGGAAATCTGCCGGGATTTCTACGATTGGTCCCTTGAAATTGGGGAAATGAAAGACGTTTGAGCGCTCGTAGGTCTCCTGCTGCAATCTGACGATCTCGGAATCGAATACAAACTCCCGTGCGCCTTGCTGTCGCAGAGCATTGGCCGGGTCCAAAAAAAACTCGCGCTCAAACCGCTCATCGTCATATCGATGGTGAGCGCCATGGTTGGCCTCAATAGCAGCTGCCGACCACGGAAGCTGCTGCACAATATGATGCCGCCGGAGCGCTTCGTCTTTGTCAATTTGCTTTATATGAAACAAATAGAGGTTTTTATCGATATTCGGGCGCCGGTTGCAAGTGTGGAAGCCGGGCTCCCATGTCAATGAAACACGGGTGATCAAGGGCTTACACAAGCTCGATTGAAATTGGCCGTATCGGCGCTGCAGCAATAACGGCCCAGTGTAATCGATGGGCGGCTCGATGTCAGAGATATGCAGTACATTGATGCCAACAGGTGACGCATAGGCGTAAGGTTGGTCGCGCAAATAGGCGTCTAGGGTGGCTGATTTGGCCGGGTCGGGAACCAGGAGTTCATCGCAATCCGTGTAAATCACGATGTCATAGTATCGCAGAAATCCCTGTTGCAATGAATTGATCAGAAAGGTCCGATCACGCTCATCCAGCTCATCTCTGGGCAGCGGGATTTTGGTCGCATAGGGCAACTGGTCGGTGCTGCCGTCATCGCTCGAATGGTCGATGACGAACAAATTGGCGCTCGGCGCGGTTCGGCGATAGTGACGCAGCCATATCGGCAGATTGGCGCTCTCGTTATACACCATCGTCATGATGGCGATTGCGCCGGCTCGCCTGGCGCGCGGGCCGGGCGGCAGAGGTGGCGACGAGGTCACGCCGTTTTCCGGAAGTATACCTGGTAGAGCGGCAGGCCACCCCATAGCGCCACCTTTCGGGTAAACAGCCGGCCAAACGCGTCGACCGCGAGCCGCGGCATCGCAAGCAGGTCCTCGCGACCGTGCGGCACATCGCTCCACAAGTAATCGTCACAAATAATAAGACCACCTATCACACAAAGCTGATAAGAAAGAACCAGATCGCTCAGGACGTCCGGTGCTTCATGGCTGCCGTCGATAAACACGATATCAAAATAATCCTTATAGCCCCTGACCAAGAGGGTCGCCAGCAAATCGATCGATTGTCCCTTGCATTTTTGTACCCTGACGGGGTTGGTGGCCTCTGTCGCTGCGCGCTGGATATTACGGTTGAAGCGTTGTTCTACCTTGGTCATATCAAATTCTTTGATGTCGGAGCTGCCGGCCCAGTTATCGATACAGAACACTTCGAGCGGTGCGAGCTTGCTGAAATGGTCAATCATCGTGCAGGCCGAGCGGCCTTCGAATGAACCGATTTCAAGAATTTTTGATACCGTCTGATCCGCCGTGAGGGTCAACCAATTTGGCCAGTATTGAGAGAACCAGTCCACGGTAAACTCGTATTCGTCATTCATCAGCAAAAAACCTTAAACGTCTAAAACGTGCCTGTCATTGCCGCGGAATGGCATGGCGTCAGGAGGGTGCTATCCGAGGGATTGTGGGACCGGCACAAGTCGCAAGAGCACGGTGTGGCCGTTCCAACGCTACTCTGCGCGCCCGGCAGGAATAGCGTTTCCCCTTGGGGCCGGCAAGTACCGCCTCAGCGCTAGCAGCGTCGGACATCAGCCTTCGCGTCGCGGCAGTGGTCGCACGCTCAGCCCGTCGCCGATCGCGATGTCGCCGCCCGCCATCACCTCGGCGTAGATGCCCATCAGATTGTGGCCGAAGTTGCGCTGCAGCGCGGCCGGGATGTCGAGGTCGCGCTCGGCGGTGGTCGGGTTGACCTCGGTTGCCGCGCACCGCGTGATCGCGGCGATCACCCGCAGCCGCGCGCCGCCGAGCTCGATCTGCGGAGCCGACCCAGTCGAGCTCGCTCCAGGCCGGCGACCCATCGAAATAGACATTGGCGCGGAAGCGCAGCGGATCGACCGGCGACCCCACAACCGGTTCGAGCGCGGCGATGCTGGCGAGGTTGATCAGCGAGACGTATTTGTCGGTCGTCGCATTGGGCTTTTTCCGCGCATCGGCAAAGGCATGACCCGGCGCCTCGACAATGCGCAGCGGACCCTCGACCGCCGGCCCGAGGAAGTCGGCCACGAACTCGGCTGACGACCCGGCAGCCCTCCGGATCGGTGAGCCGCGCCGTTACCGCGACAGCGCCGGCGTGCTCGATTGTCAATTCGCCGGTCTGCGCGTCGAAGCGGCTTGCCAGCTGCGCCAGCTTTTCGTCGCGCATCAGCATGACGAAATGGGTCTTTGCCAGCCATTCCGGGCGGGTTGGATCGAACCGGGTCGACGCCAGCGCGATCGCAAAGCGGCGGTCCTGCGGCAGGCATTCGCCGGGCGCAAGCGCCACCCGCGCCATGGGCTCGGCGCTCATTCCCTTGACCGGGTAGCGGTAGATCGCGGCAATCCTCACAGCCATTTATCGGCCTCGCTCGTCGCTGCCCCTTATTGGCGATCCGCTCTGCCTCGGTTATACCTGATTTCGCGCTGCGCGATTACCGCGCAGCGAGTGCGACAGCGCCGGACGGAAGACAGGGCTGCAGCAATGATCGCTCGACCGCTGAGCCGGAGCGACGCCGAAACCGGCGACCAGACGAACCGGTCGCGGCCGATTGCGCGGCTCATGCGATGCCTCAGGGTCGCCGGGGTTTCGGTCGTCCTGATCGCCGCCGCGATCGCGGGCTATTGGGGGATTCTGCAATACGAGGGCAATTTTCACACGGTCAGCGCGGGTGTCCTGTACCGTTCGGCCCAGTTGAGCAAAAGCGAGATCCACTGGGCAGTCCGCGAGTACGCGATCAAATCGGTGCTCAATCTGCGCGGCGCGCATAAGGGGCAGTCCTGGTACGACGACGAGATCGCGGCGGCCGACGAGCTTGGCCTCGCGCATTTCGATTACCCCATGTCGTCGAAGCGCGTCCTCACAAGCGGGCAGATTGACCAGGTTCTCGACATCGTCCGCAACGCGCCAAAGCCGCTCTTGATCCATTGCAGATCGGGAGCCGACCGGTCGGGCCTCGTCGCCGCGCTCTATCGCTTTAGCCAAACCGGAGCCAGCGCCACCCAGGCAGACCAGGAGTTGTCGCTCGTCTACGGCCATTTCCCGTACCTGACCAGCCGGTCAGTCGCGATGGACGACAGCTTTTGGGCGTACGTCAAAGGAACGACCCGAGCGTCGGCGAGATGACCGGCGGTCGAGCGCCCTTTTTCATTCCGGGTGAAACCGCTTCTTATGTCCGGTCAATCCTTGACGGGGCAAATAGACACCCTTGGTCGGGTCATCGATTACCTTGCCGATAACCCATGCTTTCCGATTATGCCGTTCGAGTATCGATAGAACGGAACCGACATCTGTATCACTGACCACGACGCAGAAACCCACGCCCATATTGTATACCTCGAACATTTCGGCAGTGCTGACATCACCATATTGTTGGATCATTTTGAATATTTCCGGCGTCTCCGGCATTTCATCGATGACGAAGCCAGCACGCGGGTTCTCGACGCGATGTAAATTTAGTAACCCGTCACTTGTAATATTTGCCAATGCCTTGACGTTTGGGACCTGCTTCAAAATTTCCATCACTTCGCGAACATAGATCAAGGTCGGCCGCAGCAATTCTTCCCCGAGTGACGCGTCGGTATGGGGAACAGGGTAATCCAAGGCGAAGGGTTGCGCTCCCTTAAAGAGCACTCTTCGTGCGAGGGACAACCCGTTGCAGTGGATCCCGTTGCTTTCAATGCCAATGATCCGATCCCCCGGCTCTACCTGACGACCGGTGAGGATCTTATCGAGCGGCACCGTTCCCACAGCGGTGCCTGACAAATCGAAGCCGCGAACAACGTCTTCGAGCTGGGCAATTTCGCCGCCGGAGATCGAAATGCCTGCTTGCGCGGCGCCGTCGGCCAGCCCGATCGCAATGGCATCCAGAACCTGTGAGCTAACTCGCTGAACCGCTATGTAATCCACAAGGGAAATGGGCTTTGCTCCCACGCAAATCAAATCGTTCACATTCATTGCAATGCAATCGATCCCGATCGTGTCATACCGGTTCATCAATTGAGCGATGATTGCCTTGGAGCCCACCCCGTCCGTGCAAATAGCCAGCCCGATGCCACCAATATTGATTACATTCGCAAAGTAGCCTATTGGAAGCTGAACGCCGCCAAAATCGCCGCGAGGCGGCCAGGTCGCGGCGATCCGTTTCACCAAACGGTCGAGACCGAGATCGGCTTCCGCAGTATCGACTCCAGCATCCCGATAGGCGGTATGTGACATCGGAGACTGACTCGTCGTCATGGGGGCACTCTCACGATACAGCAGAGTCAAGGGTGAAACACCTTTCGCTGATCGCTATTCGATGGACTCGCTTCGAGTTCATGAACTCATACCATATGTTGTGTCCGAAGACAACCTGTGGCTAAACTTGGATTCCCTGATTTATGGGAGGGGGTAGCCAGGCATGGTTAAGCAGATGTCCTGCCGGCTTAACGGTGGGGCGAAGGATGCGTTCGGCGCGTATGCGCGACAGCTCGGCTTGCAAAACTCGGAGCTCGCGCGGCTCCTCATTGCCCGTGAAGGACATCACCGTCAGCTCGAAGCGTTCATCAAGGGCGGTGGTGCCGTGACCTCTGCAACTCCCTCTGCCGCGGGTCGACCTAAGGTTACGGCGCATTTTTCGTCACCAACCGCTGCCGCCGAGTTTGACAGGTACGCGGATGATTGCGGCGTAAGCCGCGATCGAGCAGCGGCGTGGATATTGGAGCGGGAGTTGCGGGAGCGTTGGCTAATGAATGCGCTCTTGCAGCCGCCCAATTGAGATTTGTCGTCTCCAGTCTGGACGGGCTGCTCCTTCCAAGCTGCCGATCGTGCCGAACGCCGTGGTCTCTATCCATGATCATTCGTGAAACGAAGTGGTGCAGGTCCGGCAAAAGAAAATGGCCGGACCCGAAGGTCCGGCCAAGTTTGAACAGGGAGGCTTCACGTCTAGGAGACGTAAGGATCCGAAGACCCTCTTCCCGGGCACAAGTCCCGGAAACTCATTCGAGGCTTCCAGCCCCGGAAACTCGCGGCGAATTGAATATCGCGTGACAACAACCATCGCCGATTACGCGGCTCATCACCAACGGGAATTCGGTCTGCCTCGTCTGCAAAAACCGCAATGCTGTCGGCGGGCCGCGAAAATCCCGCGTCAACTCGCCGCAGCCAGGATTTAGCTCAGCCGGCCCTCGGCTACTTTGCGCAGCAGAAAATCGCGGAACACGCTGATCCGCTTCGACGAGCGCAGCTCCTCCGGATAGACGAAATAGGCCTCGTTCGGCGGCCCGGACAGTTCGGGGAGGACGCGCACCAGGCTGTTGCTCTCGGCCGCGACAAAATCGGGCAAAGAGGCAAGGCCGAGCCCGCTCTTCACCGCGCGCAGCATGCCGTAGGTATTGTTCACGGTCAGGATCGGGCGGCGGTCGCGCCCCGGCTTGGCGCCGGTGTCGATCAGCCAGTTCACCCCCGGCGTCGGCGTCCGGGCATCCTCGCCATAGACGATCAGGCGATGATCGTCGAGATCCTCGGCGCGCTTCGGCGTGCCGTATTTCTTGAGGTATTCGGGCGCGCCGTAGATATGCACCTGCACGCTGACGAGGTGCCGCTGGATCAGGTCCGGCTGCCGCGGCGGCGACATGCGGATCGCGACGTCGGCCTCGCGCATCGACAGGTCGAGCTCCGAATCGTCGACAACGAGGCTGACCTGAATCTCCGGGTAGAGTTCGAGGAATTCCCGAATGCGCGGCGTCAGCCACATCGAGCCGAACGAGACATTCGTGGTGATCTTCAACGGTCCCTTCGGCCGGTCCTTCGATTCGGAAATCAGGCTTTCCGACATCGCCAGCTTGGCGAAGACCTCGCGCGCGGTGCGGAACAACAGCTCGCCCTGCTCGGTCAGGATGAGACCCCGCGCATGCCGGTGAAAGAGCGGCACGCTGAGGCTCTCCTCGAGCGCGCTGATCTGCCGGCTGACGGCCGACTGGCTCAGATTGAGCGCCTCGCCGGCATGGGTAAAGCTGCCCGCCTCGGCGACCGCGTGAAATACCCGCAACTTGTCCCAATCCATCGCCATTTGCCTGCCTTCCGGAACCCCCTCTCCGCGCGTCGTCCGATCCGCGATCCTTATTGGGCGACGCGCACGGCCGCGACATCCTCCTGGGCGGCGAGGAACTTCTCCGCCTCGAGCGCGGCCATGCAGCCGAGCCCCGCAGCGGTCACCGCCTGGCGGAACACCTTGTCCTTGACGTCGCCCGCGGCGAAGAGCCCCGGGACTGCGGTCGCCGTCGAATCGGGCGCGGTCAGGATATAGCCCTCCGCATCGAGGGGCACCCGCCCGGCAACAAGGCCAGTGACCGGGGTATGGCCGATCGCGACAAAGACGCCGTCGCACGCCCGCTCGGTGACCGCGCCGGTGCGCAGGTTGCGCAACCTGACGCCGGTGACTTGCGGCGGCTCGGGCACGCCGAGGATCTCATCGACCACGCTATCCCAGATGATGTCGATCTTCGGGTTGCGGAAAAGCCGGTCCTGCAGGATCTTCTCGGCGCGCAGCGCGTTGCGCCGGTGCACCAGGGTCACTCGCCGGGCGTGATTGGTCAGGTAGATCGCCTCTTCGACGGCGGTATTGCCGCCGCCGACGATAAACACCTCCTGGTCGCGGAAGAAGAAGCCGTCGCAGGTGGCGCAGGCCGATACGCCAAAGCCGCGGAATGCCTCCTCCCCCGGCACCCCGAGCCAGCGCGCCTGGGCGCCGGTCGCGATGATCACCGTGTCGCCCAGGTACCGATCGCCCGAATCGCCGGTGGCGAGGAACGGCCGCCGGCCGAGGTCGAGCGCGACGATCTCGTCGAGAATGATGCGGGTGCCGACATGCTGCGCCTGATGCTGCATCTGCTCCATCAGCCAGGGTCCCTGGATGATGTCGGCAAAACCGGGGTAGTTCTCGACATCGGTCGTGATCGTCAGCTGCCCCCCCGGCTGAATTCCGGCCACCAAGATGGGGTGAAGGTTGGCGCGCGCGGCATAGATCGCCGCGGTGTAGCCGGCCGGCCCCGCCCCGATGATCAAGACCTTGCTGTGGTGCTGCTCCGGCATCGCGCGGTTCTCAATCCTCAGCAGCAATCGATTCGACAGAATAATATAGCATTTTTTTGCGCTGCAACGACGGCGGCGCGGCCGCTGTCAGAAGCCGAACATATGGTCGAGGCTGAAGGCGCCGCCCCGGCCCAAGAGCCCGTGATAGCCGAACAGCCGGCAAGTCGGATCGCGGATGACGGCGTAGGCGCCGGCGCCTGCCCGCGCCCGAACAGCCGCGTCGAACAGCGCGTGATAGCGGAAGAGCCGCGAGCCTGAGCAGGGAATCGCCAGCGCAACACGGGCGATTTCAACCCCCTCGCGGTCATGGAGGATGATCTCGGTGGCGCTGGTCGGATGCCACGGCAGCGACGCCGGATAGATCAGGTGACAGAGGGTATCGTAGTCGCCCTCGCCGAGGCGCAGGAACAACCGGGTCGAGAGACCGGGCGGACGGCCGACATAGGATTGCGGCTCGTCGCGGTAGGTCAGGATCGTGTTGAAGACATGCGCGCCAAAACTGGTGTCGGCGGCATGATTGCTCGCGCGATGGCGATAGCGGAACAGCGCGTGCAACCAGCCATCGCCGCTCCCGCCTTTGGCGAAGTCGTAGACCAGCTCGACATGGCCATAGGTGGGCCCCAGCCCGTCCGCGACGGCATCGAGCGACAATGCGGTTGCGTGGTCGCGCGGCAGGCGGCCGAGCGGCACCCGCGCGATCTCGCGTCCTTCCGCATCGTAGACCAACGCGGCGATCGGCAGTTCGCTTTGCGAGAGCGCCATCGGGGTCGGCAACAGGAGGCTCTCCCATTCGCCCTTCGGCAGGATCGGCGCGGGGAGCAGATAACCCTTGCCGAGCGTTTTGGCGAGCCCGGGCAGATGCGGATCGGGCTGCAGATCGCCGCGCTCGACATTGACGTGCGCGATCCGCCGGCGGTTCGCGGCGATGATCTCATAGCGCGGGCGAACGACATGCTTGCCGGCGCGCAGTTCGATCTGGCGCGGCCAGGCGAGACCCGGCAACAGCTCGGCGACATCGACGGCGCAGCTGGCGAAGGGACCGATCGCCTCGGGGAGCGCGACGACGGCCTCCTCGCCCATCGGGTTGAGCCCGATCGCGCCAGCCGGGATCGGACTGGGGTGGCTGTTCTGGATCCACAGGATGACCCGCTCGCCCGGGCCGGGCGCGGGCAGGCCGGCATAGCGGTCGGCCGGCCAGGCATTGGCGTCGTGGGTACAGGAGAGCGCCGCGTCACGGGACGCGCCCGATTCGCCAAACGTGTCGAGCGCGTATTTGACGGTGTCGTGGCCGGCGGCGCCGACGACATGGATGAAGAGCTGGCCGGCAAAGTCGCCGAGGCCAAACCGCTCGCGCACCCGGCGACTGTCGATCGCAATCGCGCCACCCTTGTTGTCGCAGGTCTCGGCCCATTCGGCGATCACCGCGCCATTGCCGCCGAACAGGGTCAGCCAGCAGGTCACCGCGGGCGAACCGTAGCCGGCCCAGTAATTCGCCGTGACCAGCCGCGTGCGCAGCGTGCCGGTGTCGCGAAACAGGGCGAAATTGGTCGCGAAGTTGAGCGGGTCGAGGTAGGCGCGGCGGTTGGTGAGCCGCGCCTCCGGGATGCGCATCGCATCGAGGCTCAGGGTTTGCGCGCCGGCGGGCAGATAAGGCTGGAGCTGGCCGATCAGCCGATCGGCGTCGAACCCGGCTACCAGCACCGAGCGCGCGCGGCACTCCGCCAGCGCGGTAATCGGCGCGGCAGGGCACCCCAGCACCGCGGCTCCGATCCGCGACACATCCTGGACGTAGACGCCGGCAATCTCGATCTCCGCCAGTCCGAAAATCTCGGCGAACCCTTCCGCCGCGCCATCGGGATCGACGATCGCGATCGGCGCCTCGCGGGCGAGCCGCGCCAGCAGCGCGCGAGCCGGCTCGGCCGCATGCGGGTGGGTCAGCGCCTTATAAAGCGTGTTCCCGCCGCGGAGATTGTCGAAGGTCTCGATACGCAGCGCCATGATCACCGGATACTACACCGGCCGCCGCTGCGCGAGGCGTGTCAAGACCAGGTCGCGCAGCGCCGCGCCGGCCCGCGCCGTGTCATCCGGCGGCGTATAAGACCAGCACTCGAGCCGCCCCTTAAACGGTCGGGTGATGCCAGCTTTCCGCATCGTCTCGTGAAACCGGGCGAATTTGGCGTCGCCGCCGTCGAGGCCAAGGATATACACGGGTTTGCCGGTCGCCGCCGCCTCGCTGACCATCGATACCGAATTGGCGGTGACCAGCAGCGCATCGGCGACCGCGAGATAGGCGTAATAGGGGTTGTCGCCAGCGCCGTCCCAGATCGATCCCGGCAGACCGGCAAGCCGCTCGCGCAATAAGCCGAGGCCGCGCTCGCCGGTGCGCCGCGACGGCGTCACCACGGCCGACGCGCCAGTGCGCCGCAACATGGCCGCAATCATCTCCGCGATCTCGCCGAGCCGGCGAAGGTCGAGCCGATAGGCTCGGTTCGAGCCGCCGATCAGGACGCCGATGATCGGCCGCGGCAGCGCCTCCAGCGCCGCGAACCGGCGGCGTTCGGCGGCCAGACGCTGCGCGGTCACGCGATGGATGGCGCCACGCGTCACCAGGATGCGCGGCCCGCGCAGCCGGTCGTGCTCGGGGACGCACAACATGTCGAATTCGCCGCGCCCGACGCGTGGATCCTGGATCTGCGCCGCCACGGTGCGGCCGCCGCTCGCGCGGCGGATCGCCAGCGCCGGCCGCGCCGTATTGCGGCCGCAGCCGATCACGAGATCGGGCCAGGGCGGCGTCAAGGCCAACCCGGCTTCCCTCGCCGCATCGAGCGGGGCGAGCCAGAGCTGCGGCGGCAACCAGCTCCAGGGGCGGCGGACCCTGAGCACCTTTTCGCTGAATTGAAACCCGGTGGCCTCGGCAAGGCCGAGCGCCTGGCTCGCCATGCCGGGCTTGCCATCGTGCAGCACCCAAACGCTCGGTCGCTGCGCGCTCAGCCGGCCGGGGTGTTCATCGCGGTCGGTGGCGGACAGAGCAACCATCTGCCCGGTTTACGGAAAGCGCAGCGCAGCGGCAAGGCGGCAGCGCGTTTGCGCAACAAAATTGCGTGCCCGCAACGAAATTCCTATTCTTCCTGCGATTTCGAGGGCCAGTCGCGGGACAGGACGAAATTGCGCATGCGCGGGCCAAAGCTCGACCGGGTCGACCGGCGTATCCTGCAACTACTGCAGGCCAATGGGCGCATGACCAATATCGCGCTGGCGCGGCGCGTCGGCATCTCTCCGCCGCCCTGCCTGCGGCGCATCCGGGCGCTGGAAGCGGCCGGCCTGATCCGCGGCTATCATGCCGATCTCGCCCCGGAGCCGCTCGGCTTCGCCGTCACCGTCTTCGCCCAGATCGGGCTGGCCAGCCAGGCCGAGCGGGATCTCAAGGCGTTCGAGAGCCTGGTCCTTTCCTGGCCCGAAGTGCGCGAGGCGCACATGCTCGCCGGGGAAACCGATTTCCTCCTGAAGATCGTCGCGCCCGACTGGGACAGCTATCAGCGGTTCCTCAGCGCCAAGCTGACCGCGGCCCCCAACGTCGCGCACGTCAAATCGGCGCTGGTGCTGCGCGTCTCCAAAGCCGCCCCTGGCGTGCCGCTCGGTGAGACCGTTCCGGACGCCGAGGAGGCACCGGCCAAGGAACTCGTCATTGCGAGCAGCTGATAGGTGACGACGCAATCTCGATGAGATTGCTTCGCTCCGCTCGCAATGACAGGAAAGTGCGCCTTCGCACTCAGCCGAAGGTGACGGTCACGATCTCATAGGATTTGTTGCCGCGCGGGGTCGAGACCTCGACGCTGTCGCCCTTGGCCTTGCCAATGAGGGCGCGCGCCAGAGGCGAGGTCACCGAGAGCCGGCCGTTTCTGATGTCCGCCTCGTCCTCGCCAACGATCCTGAAGGTCTGCTCCTCGTCGGTTTCCTCATCCGCGAGGGTCACGGTCGCGCCGAATTTGACCGCCGACCCCGACAGCCTGGAGACATCGATGACCTCGGCCCGGGCGATCTTGTCCTCGAGCTCGCCGAGGCGGCCTTCAATAAAACTCTGACGCTCGCGTGCGGCGTGGTATTCGGCATTCTCCGCGATATCGCCATGCGTGCGCGCCTCCGCGATGGCGCGGATGACCGCGGGACGATCGACCGATTTGAGGCGCTTCAGCTCTTCCTGCAGCCGATTGAAGCCGTCCACGGTCATCGGGATCTTGTTCATCAGACCGGATTCGTGCCTTGTTAGCGCGACAGGCGATCAAAAATAGGATTGCAGCGGCGCGACTTCAAGACAGCCCTCGCGCAGCGCCCCGATTGCCTGGACGGCCGCGCGCGCGCCGGCCACCGTCGTGTAATAGGGGATGTTGTGGGTCAGCGCGGTGCGCCGCAGGCTGAAACTGTCGGCGATGGCCTGGGCCCCCTCGGTGGTGTTGAAAACGAGCTGGATCCGGCCGCTACGCATGTCATCGACGATATCGGGTCGGCCTTCCTGCACCTTGTTGACCGAACCGACCGGCAGGCCCTTCTCGCTCAGCTTCCTCGCCGTGCCGCGAGTGGCGACCAGCTCGAACCCCCAGGCGGCGAGCTGACGGCACGGCTCGACCAGCGCCTCCTTGTCGGAATCGCGCACCGAGACGAAGACACAGCCTCTGAGCGGCAGCTCGGTGCCGCTGCCGAGTTGAGACTTGGCGAAGGCCCGCCCGAAATCGGTGTCCAAGCCCATGACCTCGCCGGTCGATTTCATCTCCGGCCCGAGGATCAGATCGACGCCCGGGAAGCGCGCGAACGGAAAGACCGCCTCCTTGACCGCGACATGACCGGCGCCGGGCCGCGCGCGGCGCTGGCCGCTGGGGAGCAGCGCCGCCAGCCTCCCGCCGGCCATCACCCGCGCCGCGATCTTGGCGATCGGCACCCCGGTCGCCTTGGCGACAAACGGCACGGTGCGCGAGGCGCGCGGGTTGACCTCGAGCACGTACACCTCGCCGTCCTTGACCGCGAATTGCACATTCATCAGCCCGACGACACTGAGCGCGCGGGCAAGGGCAACCGTCTGCCGCTCGATCTCGGCAATCGTCGCTGCGTCGAGGCTGTACGGCGGCAATGAGCAGGCGCTGTCGCCGGAATGGATGCCGGCTTCCTCGATATGCTCCATGATTCCGGCGACGTAAACCTCGGTGCCGTCGGCAACGGCATCGACATCGACCTCGATCGCATTCTGCAGATAGCGGTCGACCAAGACCGGGCTGGTGCCCGAGACGGTCACGGCGCGGCGGATGTAGCGGGCGAGCCCCGCTGTGTCATGGACGATCTCCATCGCCCGGCCGCCCAGCACATAGGACGGCCGGATCACCACCGGGTAGCCGATATTGTGGGCGATCCGCTCGGCCTCCTCCGGCGAATAGGCGGTGCCGTTGTCCGGTTGGCGCAGTCCGAGGCTGCGCAGCAGAAGCTGGAAGCGCTGGCGATCCTCGGCGAGGTCGATCGCATCGGGCGAGGTGCCGAGGATCGGGATTTGGGCGCGTTCGAGCGCCTTGGCGAGGTTGAGCGGGGTTTGCCCGCCAAACTGCACAATCACCCCAAGCAGGCGACCGCGCGAGGCTTCGACCCGCACGATCTCAGTCACGTCCTCGGCGGTCAGCGGCTCAAAATAAAGCCGGTCGGAGGTGTCGTAATCGGTCGAGACGGTCTCCGGGTTGCAGTTGACCATGATCGTCTCGATGCCGGCCTCGGAAAGGCTGTAGGCCGCATGGACGCAGCAATAGTCGAACTCGATCCCCTGACCGATGCGGTTGGGCCCGCCGCCAAGGATGATCACCTTGTCGCGCTCGCTCGGGTCTGCTTCGCATTCGGAGGGGCTCAGCCCATCACCCTCGTAGCACGCGTACATGTAGGGGGTCAGCGAGGGAAACTCGGCGGCGCAGGTGTCGATGCGCTTGTAGACCGGGTGTATCCCGAGGCGATAGCGCAGCGCCGTGGCCTCATCCTCGCCGATGCCGGCGAGGCGCGCGAGACGGGCATCCGAAAACCCCATCTCTTTCAATCGCAACAGTGCGGTCGGAGCGCCCGGCAGCCCGCCCTGGCGCACCCGCTCCTCGACCTCGACGATTTCGCGAATGCGCTCCAAAAACCAGCCGTCGTAGCGGCAGGCGGCGTAAATCTCCGGCGTCGTCAACCCGTGCCGGTAAGCCTGCGCGATCAAGAGGAGCCGGTCGGGCGAGGGTTTGGCGAGCGCCGCCTTGACCGCCGCTTTGACCGCCCCAATAGCTTGTGGCGGGCCGGCGCTTTCGACGCCCTCGATCACCACCTCGTCAAAGCCGTCGAGCCCGGTTTCCATCGAGCGCAGCGCCTTCTGCACCGATTCGGCGAAGCTGCGGCCGATCGCCATCGCTTCGCCGACCGATTTCATCGAGGTCGACAGCAGCGGCTCCGCGCCGGGGAATTTCTCGAAGGTAAAACGCGGCATCTTGGTGACGACGTAATCGATCGTCGGCTCGAACGAGGCCGGGGTGATGCGGGTGATCTCGTTGTCGAGCTCGTCGAGCGTGTAGCCGACCGCGAGCAGGGCGGCGACCTTGGCGATCGGAAACCCGGTGGCTTTCGACGCCAAGGCCGAGGAGCGCGACACCCGCGGGTTCATCTCGATGATGACGAGCCTGCCATCCTCGGGGTTGACCGCGAACTGCACGTTCGAGCCGCCGGTATCGACGCCGATCTCGCGCAGGACCGCGATCGCGGCGTTGCGCATCAGCTGGTATTCCTTGTCGGTCAGCGTCAGGGCCGGGGCGACGGTCACCGAATCGCCGGTGTGAACCCCCATCGGATCGACATTCTCGATCGAGCAGACGACGATGCAATTGTCGTGTCTGTCGCGCACCACCTCGAGCTCGTACTCCTTCCAGCCGAGCACCGATTCCTCGACCAGCACCTGATGCACCGGCGAGGCGCGCAAGCCGCCGCGGACGATCTCCTCGAATTCCTCGGTATTGTAGGCGATGCCGCCGCCCGTGCCGCCGAGCGTGAAGGAGGGCCGCACGACCGCCGGAAGCCCGACGTCTGCCAGCGCATCGAGCGCGGCCTCGAGCGAGCCGGCGAGCCGGCTTTTCGGCGAAACCAGCCCGATCCTGTCCATCGCCTGATGGAACAGCTGGCGGTCCTCGGCCTTGGCGATCGCCGCCTCGCTGGCGCCGATCAGCTGCACACCATAGCGCTGGAGGACTCCCGAGCGGGCGAGCGCCATCGCCGTGTTGAGCGCGGTCTGGCCGCCCATCGTCGGCAACAGCGCATCGATTGGGTGTCCCCCTGCGCGCTCGCGGGCGATGATCTGCTCGACCATGTCCGGCGTGATCGGCTCGATATAGGTGGCGTCGGCCAAATCCGGATCGGTCATGATCGTCGCCGGGTTCGAATTGACCAGAACGATCCGGTAGCCTTCGGCCTTCAGCGCCTTGCATGCCTGCGCGCCTGAATAATCGAACTCGCAGGCCTGCCCGATCACGATCGGCCCGGCGCCGATGATCAGGATGCTGTGGATGTCGGCGCGCTTAGGCATGAGTCTTCAACGCAGCACCAGCGAGATCCCTGCGTAGGCAGGGATCCATTCTTCATCCGTCTGCGCGGCGCACCAATGGGTCCCGGCCTTCGCCGGGAACCCAAAGGGGGTCGGCCCGGCGCCGATGATCAGGATGCTGCGGATGTCGGTGCGCCTAGGCATCGCGTATCCGCCACGGGGGCTGGATAAGCACCGTGCGTCCTTCGAGACGGTCGCTTCGCAACCTCCTCAGGATGACGACTTTTTTTGATGCCATTTCGAAATCCTCGTCATCCTGAGGAGCGCGCGAAGGGCGCGTCTCGAAGGACGCGGAGGCGGTAAAGCAGCATCCTCACTTCGCCCCCGCCATCAGTGCGACAAACCGCTCGAAGAGATATTGGCTGTCTTGCGGTCCGGGGCTGGCTTCGGGGTGGTGCTGCACCGAAAAGACCGGCAGCTCTTTGAGCCGCAACCCCTCATTGGTCCTGTCGAACAGCGAGATGTGGGTCGTCTCCACGCCGGCCGGCAGGCCTCGGGGATCAACGACAAAACCGTGGTTCTGGCTGGTGATCTCGACCTTGCCGGTCGCCTCGTCGCGGACCGGGTGGTTGGCGCCGCGGTGCCCCTTGTCCATCTTGCGGGTCCGCCCGCCCAGCGCCAGCGCCAGCATCTGATGGCCGAGGCAAATCCCGAAGATCGGCTTGCCCGAGGCGATCAGGTCGCGCAGCACCGGCACCGCATACTCGGCGGTCGCCGCCGGATCGCCGGGCCCGTTCGACAAGAAGATGCCGTCCGGCTCGTGCCGCAGGATGTCTTCGGTCGAGGCGGTCGCCGGCACCACGGTGACGCGGCAACCGTGCTCGGCAAGCATGCGCAGGATGTTGCGCTTGGCGCCGTAATCGACGGCGACGACATGACAGCGCGGCGCTTCCTGACGGCCGTAGCCCGATTCGCGCCGCCACACCGTCTCGGTCCACGGGTAGCTTTGCAGGCAGGTCACTTCCCTGGCGAGATCCATCCCTTCGAGCCCGGGCCACGCCGCCGCCTCCTCGCGCAGCTGGGCGATGTCGAGCGGGCCCTCCGGGCGATAGGCGATGACACCGTTGGGCGGCCCCTTGTCGCGGATCAACCGGGTCAGCCGCCGGGTATCGACGCCCGAGAGCCCGACAATGCCGTGCGATTTAAGCCAGGAATCGAGCGATTGCTCGGCGCGGTAATTAGAGGGCTCGGTCGGCGCGGCACGCACGACGAGGCCGCGGGCGGCCGGTGTCGTCGTCTCGATATCCTCGCGATTGGCGCCGACGTTACCGATATGCGGAAAGGTAAAGGTGATGATCTGCCCGGCATAAGATGGGTCGGTCAAAATTTCCTGATACCCGGTGATCGCGGTGTTGAAGCAGACTTCGCCGACTGCTTGTCCCTCAGCCCCGATGCCGCGCCCCCAAAACACCGTTCCATCCGCCAGGACCAAGGCCGCGTTGCAGTCGGGCGGTCGCGGCGAGGGCCGGACCGCGGTCAGATCGTCCATCGAAGTTATGTCCCAGAGGCGTCTTCCGAAGATACGCGCTGCTGCGCTCTTGTCAACCCACTTGCGATAGAACTTCTCTATTTTCCAAAGACTTAGAAATGCGCCCTGCAAAATTGCTGTGGCGGGTCAAACCGGGTAGTCTCTGAAACAGGCGGCCAATCCCGGGGGACCCAATGCTGCGCGAGGCCTTCACCGAGCGGCTCAAAACGGCGATGCGGGCAAAAGACGCCCGGACGATGTCGACGGTGCGCCTTGTCCTTGCCGGCTTGAAGGAACGCGACGTCGCCGCACGCGGGTCCGGCAACCCGGCCGGCATCGCCGATCCCGAGATCCTGCGCATGCTGCAGGGCATGATAAAGCAGCGCCGCGAATCGATCGTGCTCTACCGGCAGGGCAACCGTCCCGAGCTGGCACAACAGGAAGAGGCGGAGATCGCGATCATCGAGAGCTTTCTGCCGCGCCAGATGAGCGAAGCTGAGATCGCCGCCGCGGCAAAGGCCGCGATCGCCGATACCGGGGCCGCCGGGCCAAAGGATATGGGCCGGGTGATGGCGGCGTTGCGCGAGCGGCACGCCGGGGTGATGGACATGGCCAAGGCCGGCGTGGCAGTGAAGCTGCTGCTGGGATGACGGTTCACCAAAAACCCCCTCTCCCCCACCGGGGGAGAGGGTTGGGGTGAGGGGGCAATTCCGTGCACCAACAACAGCCCGCTGACGCCCTCACCCTCCCACGCCTGCGGCGTGGGTCCCTCCCTCTCCCGCGGTGCGGGAGAGGGGCAAAAGGTCACGGCTGAGGCATGGCTTTTCCGCCCGGCTTTCTCGACGAGTTGCGCGGCCGGATCCCGCTCGGCGATCTGGTCGGGCGCCGTGTCCGGCTCATCCGCAGCGGGCGCGAACATAAGGGGCTCTGCCCGTTCCACAACGAGAAGACGCCGTCCTTTTATGTCGTCGAGGACAAGGGGTTCTTCCATTGCTTTGGCTGCGGCGCGCATGGCGACGCGATCGGGTTCCTCATGCGCGCCGACAATCTCGACTTCATCGAGGCGGTCGAGCGGCTGGCCGGCGAGGCCGGACTCACGGTGCCGCAGCAAACCCCGCAGGACCGCGAGCGGGCGCAGCGCCAGAAGACACTGATCGAGACGCTCGCCGCCGCCACCACCTTCTACGAGGCGCAGCTATGGTCGCCTTCCGGCGCCCGCGCCCGCGACTATCTGAGCGCGCGCGGTCTCGACGAGGAGACGGTCCGCCGCTTTCGTCTCGGCTGGGCGGGCGACGACCGGCAAGCATTGTATCGCGCTCTGGCCGCGGAATTTCCCGAGCCGCTGTTGCGCGAGGCCGGCCTCTTGCGCACCCCGGAGGATGGCGGCAGCCCCTACGATTATTTCCGCGGCCGGGTGATGTTCCCGATCGGCGACCGCGCCGGCCGGGTCATCGCTTTCGGCGGCCGCACCATTGGCCCAAATGGCGCCAATGGGGGCCAGCCGAAATACCTCAATTCGCCCGACACCCCGGTCTTCGAGAAGGGTCGGGTGCTCTACGCCTGGGCGGCGGCGCGAGCCGCCCTCGCGCGGCAAGACTTGCGTGACGCAAACTTGGCGGAAGGCGGGGCGGCGGTCATCGTCGTCGAGGGCTATATGGACGTGATCGCGCTGCACCGCGCCGGGTTCAGCGCCGCGGTGGCGCCGCTTGGCACCGCGCTGACCGAAATGCAACTCCACGAGTTGTGGCGGCTCTCGCCCGAGCCGGTTTTGTGCTTCGACGGCGATACGGCCGGGCAGAGTGCCGCTGGAAGAGCACTTGATCGGGCGCTCCCATTGTTGCGGCCGGGTCACAGCCTTCGCTTCGCCACCTTGCCGGCGGGCGAAGATCCGGATTCGCTGCTCCGCGGCCGTGGCCCGTCGGCCTTTGCCGAAATTCTGACGTCGGCGCTGCCGCTGTCGGAAAAGCTGTGGCAGGCCGAGCTGGCGGCCCGCCCGGTCGATACGCCGGAGCGGCGCGCCGATCTCGAGCACCGGCTGATGGCGCATGCCGGGTTGATCGCCGATCGCGCGGTGCAGAACGAATACCGCCGGTTTCTGCGCGACCGGCTGTTCCAGTTGGGCCGGGCCGCGCGGCCCTCCCCGGGATTGACCCGGGGATCTCGACGCGCTGGCGTTCCGCCGCCCGGCCTGGCGCGCGACGGGCCCCCGCCGCCGCTGCCGCGCTCGCCCGGGCGGGTCAATCGCGAAGTTTTTCTCGCTGTGCTCGTTCGTTGGCCCGGGCTGATCGAGGAATGGGTCGAGGAAATCGCCGCGATCGAGGTTCCCGAGCCGGAGCTTGACAGCCTCAGGCGGGCGATTTTAGAGATCGCGCACGCACATCCGGGGCTTGACGCTGACGCGCTTCATCAACACTTAGCTGTCTGCGGCCACGCAGAAATTCTCAGTGCCTTGACGATCACGATCGGAAGACATGCAGGGTTCGCTGCGCGCGGGGGGGACGATCCTGAAGTGATTAGGCTCGGCCTGAAAGAGACGCTTCAGTTGCTGCATGCGCGCCGCGGTCCGAGCGAAGTCGATGCGGCAAAACATGCCTTTGCGGCAGATCCCTCGGCCGAAAACTTGCAAAGGCTGACAGCCCTGAAGGAGCGCGAACTTCAGGATGGCCCGATTGGCGGAATCGATTCGTAGGGCCTGCCCGGGGATAGCAGAGGACGACATAGGGTGGAGGGGCGTCACGAACGCAGCCGGGATGCCCATCTTTGTGGGATCAAGTAAAGGGACAGCGGAATGGCGAGCAAAGCGGCGACTGTGGCAGATGCGGCCGAAACCCGGGAGGATGCGGCCGAAACGCCGCTCCTCGACACGATCGCTCTCGCCATCAAGAAGATGGTGTTGCGCGGCAAAGAGCGCGGCTATCTGACCTATGACGAGCTGAACGCCGCGTTGCCGCAGGACCAGGTGTCGTCCGAGCAGATCGAGGACACGATGACGATGCTGTCCGAGCTCGGCATCAACGTCGTCGAAAGCGAGGAAAGCGAAGAGGCCGCCGAGGCCGAGGCCGAGGATGGCGAGAGCGAAGTGCGCGGCAATGTCGATGACGACGATATCGGCCGCACCGATGATCCCGTGCGCATGTATCTGCGCGAGATGGGCTCGGTCGAGCTGTTGTCGCGCGAGGGTGAGATCGCCATTGCCAGCGCATCGAGGCCGGCCGCGATATGATCATCGGCGGCATCTGCGAGAGCCCGCTGACCGTGCGTGCGCTCTTGGGATGGCGCGACGCGCTCCTCGAAAACAAGATGCTGCTGCGCGACATCATCGATCTCGACGCAACCTACGGCAGCGCCATTCTTGACGAGGCCGAGGCGGCGATGCTCAAGGCGGCGGAGGCTGCCGAGGCCGTGGGCGAGGGGGAGCCTGGCGAGGGCGAGGAGGCCGCCGGCGAGCTGGCCGA
>CAWJFM010000024.1:0-215821 GCA_963842175.1 uncultured Alphaproteobacteria bacterium | reverse complement strand
ACCTCGGTGCGTCCTTCGAGACTGCCGCGGAGCCTGTCCTTCGGGCCGGCCGGAGGCCGGACCCGTGGGCGCCTCCTCAGGATGAGGTAAGTCGTTAATGCCACGAACAAATTTTCCTCATCCTGAGGAGCGCCCCGGAGGGGCGCGTCTCGAAGGACGCACAACGACCGTGCAACCATCTCCAGCCATCGGCCTTGCGCGCATCTTCACGGCGCTGTTTGGCTTGATCGCGGTGGTGTAGCGGACCGGGGCATGAAAACGCCGGTGACGATCGCGCCCGAGGCGCTCGATTTCGCCGGGCTGATCCGCGACGGCGACACGGTCTTCTGGGCGCAGGCCACCGCCGAGCCGGTTTTCCTGACCCGCCTGCTCAACGCACAGGCGCCGCGCTGCCCGCCGTTTCGCCTGTTCTTCGCGCTGACCTTTGCCGGCGATTTCGCGCCGGATCATCCGAACGTGACGGTGACCGCCTTGGGCGGCGGCGGCGCCGGGCGGCGGTTTTTCGCCTGCGGCGCCGGCAACGTCATCCCGGCCAACATCTCGGGCTTGTGCGACCTGATCGCCGCCGGCCGACCGCGCATCGATGTCGTGCTGCTGCAAGTCAGCGGCCCCGACGGCGCGGGAAATTACAATGCCGGGCTCGGCATCGAATGCCTGCGCGAGGCGATTGCCGGAGCCCGGCTGGTCATCGCCCAGATCAACCCGTTGCTGCCGTGGACCGCCGGCGACACGCTGATCGAAGCCGGGCTGATCGATATCCTGGTTCCCGCACCCTACCCGGCGCTCGAACTGCCGGCGCCCCGGATCGGCCCGGTCGAGCGAAGGATCGCCGGGCATGTCGCAGGCCTGGTGCCCGACCGCGCGACGATCGAACTCGGCATCGGCCGCATTCCCGAGGCGGTGACCGCGGCGCTCGGCGACAAACGCGGCCTCGGCATCCATTCGGGCGCGATCGGCGACGGCGTCGCCGATCTGATGCGGGCCGGCATCGTCGACAACCGCCACAAGGAGATCGATGCCGGCGTCACCGTCACGCTGATGCTGATGGGGACGCGCCTGCTCTATGCCTTCGCCGACCGCAACCCGCAGATCGAGATCCGCTCGCCGCGCTACACCCACGACGCGCTGGTGCTCGGCAATTTCCGCCGCTTTGTCGCGATCAACTCGGCGCTCGAAATCGACCTGACCGGCCAGGTCAACGCCGAGACCCTCGGCGGCCGCCATGTCGGCCTGACCGGCGGCCAGATGGATTTCGTGCGCGCCGCCAACCGGGCGCCGGAAGGCCGCTCGATCATCGCGTTGCCGTCGACCAGCCGCGACCGCGCGCATTCGCGCATTGTCGCCAGGCTCGCCGACGGGGTGGTCACGACGCCGCGGGCCGAAGCCGATTGCGTCGTCACCGAGCACGGCATCGCCGAACTCAAGGGCCGCACCCTCGCCGAGCGCGCCCAGGCGCTGATCAGGGTCGCCGACCCCGCCTTCCGCGCCGAGTTGCAGCGCGCGAGCGAGCGGCTGGTGTGATGCGACGGCGCGGTCGCGCGAGTACGGGCGCGATCCCCATTTCAGGTTCAGCAGAAATCGCGGGCGCCGGCAGGTCCGCGATGAGGCTCCGCCGCTCGTCTTCGAGCGCGGCGATCCGGGGCAAGAGCGCGGTCGCCTCGTCGAATTTGAACGCCGACATCGCCAGATCGTGCTGCCCTTGCAGGCGGGCCAGCTCGCGGTCGATCTCGGCGAGGCGCGCGCGCTGTGCCGCGGAATCGGTCACGGCAATTCACGCCTCCAGCACGATCTTGCCGGCATGGCGGCGCGACAGAAGCGCCTGCATCGCCGCGCCGGCCTCGGCCGAGCGGGAAGGTCTTCGCGATAACCGGCTTGAGCCGCCCCTGTTCCCACCAGCGCAGCAACAGGGCGAGGTTGCGGCTGACGAGCACCGGGTCGCGCGCCGCCTGGGCGCCCCACACGACCCCGATCACCGAGATGTTCTTGACCAGGATCAGATTGGCCGGCACCGCCTGGATGCGGCCCGCGGCAAAGCCGATCACCAGCATGCGCGCTTCCCAATTGACCGCGCGCAACGCCTGGTCGAAGGCGTCGCCGCCGACCGGATCGAAGACGACATCGGCGCCGAGCCCTTGGGTCAATTCGCGCACCCGGTCGCGGATGCTCTCGGTGCGGTAATCGATCAGCTCGTCGGCGCCGTGCTCGCGCGCGACCGCGAGCTTGTCCGCGCCGCCGGCCGCGGCGATGACCCGCGCGCCGAGCTCCTTGCCGATTTCGACCGCGGCGAGGCCGACCCCGCCGGCGGCGCCGAGCACCAACAGGGTCTCGCCCCGCTGCAGATGGCCGCGATGGGTCAGCGCGAAATGCGCGGTGCCGTAGGCGACCGGAAAGGCGGCGGCGGTGACGAAATCCATCGCGTCCGGGATCGGCACGACGGCGTCGGCGTTGACGACGATCTCCTCGGCGTAAGCGCCGCCAAAGCGCAGCACCGCAAGCACGCGCCGACCCGGCGCGAGATGGCGCACCGCGGCGCCGACTTCGATCACCACGCCGGCGGCTTCGAGGCCGGGGGTGAACGGAAAGTCCGGCTTCACCTGGTATGTGCCGGCGATCATCAGCGTGTCGGCGAAATTGACGCCGCAGGCACGGACGCGGATGCGCGCCTCATGCGGCTGCAACGGCGCAGCGGCCACCTCTTCGAACCGCAGCGTAGTCGGGGCCGCCCCATTCGCGGCACAGAATGGCTTTCATCGCGTGCTCCTCGTCGCTGCGGCGCTCAGGATAGCCGAAGGACGGACAAAGGGAGAGGCGAGCATCGGCGCCCGCCATGCTAACCTCCCGACTGCGGCGCCCCGCGCCGAAAGCGGCCAAGGGAGGAAGGGCATGCGGCGACAAGCGCGGGCGGCGACGGGTGCGGTGCTGCTCGCGCTCTGCGCCGGCAATCCGGCCTTCTCACAGAAATCCGGGCGGCATCCTGCGCCTGCCGCATTTCGACAGCCCGGCCTCGATGTCGATCCTCGAAGAGGCGACCCGCGCGACGCTGCAACCGATGATGGGCGTCTTCAACAACCTCGTCCTGTACGACCAGCAGGTCGCGCAGAACAGCCTCGCATCGATCGTTCCCGACCTGGCGACCAAATGGGAGTGGAGCGAGGACGGCAAAGAGCTGACCTTCCCGCTGCGCCAGGGGGTCAAATGGCATGACGGAAAACCCTTTACCTCGGCCGACGTCAAATGCACCTGGGATTTGCTGATGGGCAAGGGCAGCGACAAGCTGCGGCTCAACCCGCGCAAATCCTGGTACGAGAACGTCGTCGAGGTGACGACGCGCGGCGATTTTGAGGTCACCTTCCATCTGAAGCAGCCGCAGCCGGCGCTCTTGGCGCTGCTCGCCTCCGGCTGGTCGCCGATCTATCCCTGCCACGTGCCGGCGCGCGAGATGCGGCAGCACCCGATCGGCACCGGACCCTTCAAGTTCGTCGAGTTCAAGCCAAACGAGTCAATCAAGGTGACAAAGAACCCGGATTACTGGAAGCCGGGGCGGCCCTATCTCGACGGCATCGACTACACGATCATGCGCGAGCCAGGGCCGCGCCACCTGGCGTTCTTTGCCGGAAAGTTCGATGCCGACCCGCTCGGCGTGTCGATCCCGACTCTCAAGGATTTCAAGGAAGCAGGCGCCGCAGGCGGTCTGTGAGGTCAAGGCGGTCAACGTGCCGCGCACGATGCTGATCAACCTGCACAAGCCGCCATTCGACAACCCGGAATTGCGGCGGGCGATGATCCTGTCGCTCGACCGCAAGGCCTTTGTCGACATCCTCAACGAGGGCTTCGGCAATCTCGGCGGGCTGATGCTGCCGCCGCCCGACGGCGTCTGGGGCATGCCGCCCGAGGTACTGGCGACGCTGCCCGGCTATGGGCCCGACGTCGCCAAGAACCGTGCCGAGGCGCGCGCGATCCTGCAGAAGCTCGGCTACGGCCCGGACAAGCCGCTTCAGCTCAAGATTGCGACGCGCAACTTCCCGGGGTGGCGCGATCCGGCGGTCGTCATGATCTCGCAGCTGAAGGAAATCGGCATCGACGCCGACCTCGACCTCGTCGACACCGCGCTCTGGTATCCCAAGATGGCGCGCAAGGATTTCACGGTCGGCATGGTGCCGATCGAGAGCGGCGTCGACGACCCGGACCAGATGTTCTACGAGAATTTCTATACCGGCGCGGCGCGCAACTATGCCGGCTACAGCGACCCCGAGTTCGACAAGCTGGTCGATCAGCAGTCGATGACGGCAGATCCCGAGAAGCGCAAACAGATTGTCTGGCAGGCGGAGCGCAAACTGGCGGAGGCGGCGTTCCGCCCGGTGATCTTCTACCCGGCCGGCGCGTCCTGCCGGCAGCCCTGGGTCAAGGGATGGACCCGCATGACCAACAGCATCTACAACGAATGGCGGTTCGAGGACGTCTGGCTCGACAAATAGCCCGAATGCACTCCCGAGGTCGAAAAGCTACCGGATGGAGGACGTCTGGCTCGACCGCTGAACGCGGGGCGATTCGACCGCTGCCCGCGAAGCATGTTAGCGTCAATTCGGCCACTTGCCGCGCGCCGGTTGCGTGACCTGAGATTGGGAGGACGCCGGTGGGAGCCTATGTGGTGCGGCGTTTCGGCTTGATGCTGGTGACGCTGTTCGGCATCTCGGTCATCATCTTCGTGCTGCTGCGGCTGACCCCGGGGAACATCGCCGACATCCTGTTCGATGCCGGGGGGTTCGTCGATCCGGCCGACAAGGCGCGCATCGAGGCCGATCTCGGGCTCGACAAGCCGATCCCGGTGCAATACGCCGTCTGGATCGGCGGGTTGTTGCGCGGCGATCTCGGCTATTCCTACCAGACCGAGCGACCGGCGATCGAGGAGATCGCGCCGCGCATCCCGATTACCGCGCGGCTCGCCGGCTTGTCGCTGCTTTTCGCAATCCTGCTCGGTGTGCCGCTCGGGGTGATCAGCGCGGTCAAGCAGAATACCTGGCTCGACTATGTGTTGCGGGTGATCAGCCTGTCCGGGCTCTCGATGCCGGCGTTTTGGCTGGGTTTGTTGATCCTGATGGGGTTCGTCGCGTATTTCGGGACGATCCCGATCTACAGCGACGAACCGGTTGGGTTCTGGAACACCTTGCTGATGTACAGCGTGCCGGCGGCGGCGGTGGGTTTCCGCAGCTCGGCGTTTTTGATGCGGATCACCCGCTCCTCGATGCTGGAGGTGTTGCGCCAGGATTATATCCGCACCGCGCGCTCGAAGGGCGCTTCCGAGACCACGATCAATTACTATCACGCGCTCAAGAACGCGCTGCTCCCGGTGGTCACCATCGTCGGCCTCGAGGCCGCCTTTCTCTTGGGCGGGCTGATCGTCACCGAGACCGTGTTCAACATTCCCGGCATCGCGCGCTTTCTCGTCGAGGCGGTGCGCTGGCGCGACTATCCGATGGTGCAAAACCTCGTGATGTTCATCGCGATTATCGTCGTGTCGATCAATTTTATCGTCGACATGCTGTACGCGGCCCTCGATCCGCGCATCAAATACGCCGACTAGAACTGGATGACGGCCCCGATCGGGAGACCCCACAGTGAGCACGCTCGATTTCCATGCCGAACTGAGCGCGGCCGGCGCCAATGTAACAAGCCGCTGGGGCGCCGTGCGCTTCTTCATCCGGCGCTATCCGCTCGGCGCGGCCGGCGGGGTCATCATGGCGCTATTCGTGTTCGCCGCGGTGTTTGCGCCATACATCACCGTCTACGATCCGCTGTCGACCAACGCCGCGGCCTCGCTGGCACGGCCGAGCCTGCAGCACTGGCTCGGCTGCGACTTCATGGGCCGCGACGTGTACAGCCGCATCATTTATGGCGCCCGCATCTCGCTGATAGTGGCCACCGGCTCAATGTTGCTCGCCTGCTCGGTCGGGGTCGCGATCGGATTGTTGTCGGGCTACCTGCTCGGCTGGGTCGATCTGATTTCTCAGCGGTTTCTTGAGATAATGCAATCATTGCCACTATTGGTATTGGCGATCATCATGGCGGCGGCGATCGGGCCAGACATGTGGGTCTGGATTCCCTTCTACGGATGGCTAAAGGTAGCGTTGCTACCCACAATCCTGGCCATCGCCTTCCCGCTGGTGCAATCCGTCGCGCGCGTCATCCGAGCCAACACGCTGAGCCTCAGGGAGCAGCCGTTTGTCGAGGCGGCAAGGGCCATCGGCATGTCCGATCTCCGCATCGCCATCCGCCACATCTTACCCAACACGCTCGCCCCGCTGATCGTGATCATGACGGCCCAGTTCGGCGCGGTGATTCTGATCGAGGCGGCGCTGTCCTTCCTTGGCCTGGGGATTCCTGAGCCGCACCCCTCCTGGGGCCGGATGCTGTCGGAATCGGCGGCCGAATATGTGCGCACCGCGCCGTGGCTGGTGATCTTCCCGGGCGCGGCGATCAGCTTGGTCGTGTTCGGCACGAACCTGTTGGGCGACGCGCTGCGCGATATGCTCGATCCCCGGCAACGCAGCTGAGGCACCACCGAACCGACGCATCTTGGAGAGCAGCGTGGCGACAGGCAGCGAGGCAAAGCCGGCGGACTACGCGCCGCTGACGCGCCCCGGCCACAATGCCGAGATGGTGCTCGATGTCGCCGGGCTGCAGACCTACCTGTTCACCCGGCTCGGCGTGGTCAAGGCGGTCGACGGCGTATCCTTCGCGGTGCGGCGCGGCGACACGTTGGCGATCGTCGGCGAAAGCGGCTGCGGCAAGACGATGACGGCGCTGTCGCTGTTGCGCCTGGTGCCGAGCCCGCCGGGCCGCATCGTCGGCGGCTCGATCAGGATCGACGGCAAGGATCTGGTCACGCTCGACGAAGCCGAGATGCGGCAAATCCGCGGCAACGAGATCTCGATGATCTTTCAGGAGCCGATGACCTCCTTGAACCCGGTCATGACGATCGGTCACCAGATCAGCGAGACGATCCGGCTGCATGAGGATTTGTCGAAATCCGCAGCGATGGAAAAGGCCATCGGAATGCTGCGGCTGGTGCGCATCCCCGAACCGGCGCAGCGCGCCAAGGAGTACCCGCATCAGCTCTCGGGCGGCATGCGGCAGCGCGCGATGATCGCGATGGCGCTCTCCTGCAATCCGCGCGTCCTCATTGCCGACGAGCCGACGACGGCGCTCGATGTCACGATCCAGGCGCAGATCCTCGATCTGATCCTCGATCTGCAGAAAAAGCTCGGCACCGCGGTGGTGCTGATCACCCACGACCTCGCCGTCGTCGCCGAGACCGCGCAGCACGTCATCGTCATGTATGCCGGCAAGAAGGTCGAAGAGGCCGATGTCGAGGAGCTGTTCGGCGCGCCGCTGCACCCCTACACGCACGGCCTCTTGGCCTCGATCCCGCAGCTCGCGGTCATGGCCGGCGAGGATGCCGCCGCGGCCGCCGCGGCGAATGGCCGGCTGAAGGAGATCCCCGGCCTGGTGCCGGCCTTGACCAACCTGCCGCCGGGCTGCACCTTCGCGCCGCGCTGCGCATTTGCCGACGAGCGCTGCCGCTCGTTCTATCCGCCCTACGAACAGAAGCGTCCAGGCCATTGGGCCGCCTGCTGGCATTCCGAGCGGCTTTATGGCTGATCTGGCTGCCATCGTCGGCTCTGACATGGCCGTCAGCCGCGGCCACAACCGCGCGCCGGTGCTCGAAGTCGTCAATCTGAAAAAGCATTTCCCGGTCAAGAAGGGGGTGCTGCGGCGCACGGTCGGCCAGGTCTACGCGGTCGACGACGTCACCTTCTCGATCGGCGAGGGCGAGACGCTTGGGCCTTGTCGGCGAGTTCGGGCTGCGGCAAGTCGACCGTGGCGCGCACCGTGCTGCGCCTGATCGAGCCGACCGCCGGCGCGATCCGGCTCGACGGGCATGACGTGACCCGGCTCGGCAAGGCCGAGATGCGGCCCTATCGCCGCCAGATGCAGATCATCTTCCAGGACCCGTTCTCATCCTTGAACCCGCGCATGTCGGCGGGCGACATCGTCGGCGAGCCGCTCCTGGTGCACGGCATCGCTCACGGCAAGGAAAAAGCGGGGCTGGTCGGGGAACTGTTCGATCAGGTCGGCCTCAGGCGCAGCCAGATGCACGCCTTCCCGCACGAATTTTCCGGCGGCCAGCGGCAGCGCATCTCGATCGCCCGCGCGCTGGCGCTCAACCCCAAGCTGATCGTCGCCGACGAGCCGGTCTCCGCGCTCGACGTGTCGATCCAGGCGCAGGTCATCAATCTGATGACGGATCTGCAGCGCGAGAAGCGGCTCTCCTATCTGTTCATCGCGCACGATCTCGCGGTCGTCGAGCACATCAGCCACCGCATCGCCGTCATGTATCTCGGCAAGATCGTCGAATACGCCGACAAGAAGACCCTCTTCACCAACCCGCTGCACCCCTACACCGAGGCGCTCTTGGCGGCGGTGCCGGTGCCCAACCCGAAACTGAAGCGCGAGAAGCGGATCTTGCAGGGCGACGTGCCGAGCCCGATCAACCCGCCGCCCGGCTGCGCCTTCCACACCCGCTGCCCCTACGCCGAACCGCGCTGCAAGGTGGAGGCGCCGAAGCTGGTCGAGGTGAGCCCCGGGCACGGCGTGTCGTGCCATCTCCGGGTGAATTGAACCCCGGCTGCGTTTGCCCAGGCAAGAGACCGCAGCGCCTGCGAAAACCGGGGCCGATCGCAAGCGTATGAGTTGTTGAACGACTAGGTCCCTGCCTGCACAGGGACCCAGCCGGCCGGGTCCTCACGGCATCAGCGACGCCGAAAGGTCAACCCAATATGGGTTGTCCCGCTCGATCAAATTGATCTTCCAATCCCGCTTCCATTTCTTGATCTGTCGCTCGCGGATGAGCGCTCCTTCGAGCATCTCGTGGGCTTCGTACCAGACGAGCCGATCGACCCGGTATTTGGCGGTGAGGCCCGGCACTGCCCTGGCTTTGTGTTCAAAAACGCGGCGCGGCAGGTCGAAAGTCGAGCCGACGTAAAGCGTGCCGTACGGTTTGCTCGCCAGCAGGCAGACGAGCGGCATTCGTGCGGCGGAAGAATGGGTCCCTGCCTGCGCAGGGACCCGATCGCACGCGGCCGGTTACGCGTTGATGCTTTGCAGTTCCTCGAGCCTGAGGCCGGTGTGGATCTTCTTCACCAGTTCTTCCGGGTCGAAATCGATGCCGACCGGGTTTTTGTCGCTGGCCGAGCGCCGGCGCATGTAGTTCTGGCCCTCGATCGCGGTCGCGAAATTGTCGACCAGGAGCTCGACCTGGTTGCGGTCGGGGTCGTAAAAATACATCGAGGTCGTGACCCCGTGGTTGACGCAGCGATGCGGCTTGATCCCCTTGTCCTTCAGCGCGAGGTACTGGTCGGCCAGCTCGTCCAATGAGCCCATCGTGAAGGCGACGTGGTGGAGGCCGACCTCGCCCCCGGCGCGCGCGGTCTTGCCCTCGGCCGGCGCCTTGTCGGCGAGCGGGCCGGGGTCGACAAAGGCGACCCGGTGGTGCTCGTCGTCATAGCTGATAAAGGCGATATGCGGGTTCTCGTACAAGAGCTCGGCCCCGAGGACCGTGCAATACCATTCGACCATCTGCGGCCGGCGGTTGGTCTGCAGCACGAGATGCGACAGCTTTTTCGGTGACGGCATGGGTCTCCTCCCTGGCGCGCGGGAAATGGTGCCGCGATCGGTGCCTCGGAACGGCGCCGAAGTCAACAGGAATGCTGCAAGCCACGGGACTGCGCCACGCGGCTCCGCGCCGGTTACCGCATTCCGGGTCGAGGCCCTGCCCGCCCTACTGTCCATAGCTGCATTGGAGATTGCCGTTGTTGTTGCCGATATCGCCGACGCAGCGGCTGACCGCGGGCAGAGAGGTCCGCTGCTGCGCGGCGATCGGTCGTGAGGCAGACCGCGACCAGCGTGTCGCGCTCCATGCCGACATTCCCGCAGCTCTGCAAATAGGTGCCCTGCGGCACCCCCTGCGCCTGCGCCGGCGCCGACCAGGCGATGCCGGCGAGCAATAACGCGGCCAGCGCTCGCGATGTGATCTTCATGATTGTTCTCCCGCACGTTCCGATGGACCAACAACGTAAAGCCGATCGGATTACTCCCGCTCAATCTCGCATCGCCCTCGCGATGGATTCGCTCGCGCCGCCGCGCCCTATGGTGCAGATTGCTAGCCGGCTGCGGAGGCTCGCCACGACACAAGTTCAGCATCGGGCAGCCGGTGCGTCGCGTCGAGGAGCCCGCGCTTTTTGCACCGGGCGCGGCCGATTGCCTCGACGACCATTGCGTGCGAGCCACGCCGGTTGACCCCGGCAAGCGCGCTGCGTTGCTCGCGCCCATCCATCGTCCGGCAACGCGCGACGAGCGCATCGCCTTCGAGATGAGCGCCGGTGCAGCTGTTCAGGTAGGTGCCCTGCGGCAACCCCTGCGCCTGTGCCGGCATTGACCAGCACGCGCAAGCGAGCCCCACCGCAACCAGGGCCGCTGATACGATCTTCATGGTTGTCCTCCCACGTGTCTCGACAGACCGCCAACGCGCGGGCGGCGACAATCGCTCCCGAAAATCCCGCATCGCGCCTCGCATGGATTCCGGCGCCGCCGCACCCTATGGTGCGCAGGTAGCCGGGTGCGGAGGGTCGCCATGACACAATTCGGCATCGGCCAGCCGGTTCGCCGCGTCGAGGATCGGCGCTTCCTGACCGGGCGCGGCCATTACCTCGACGACATCGTCCGGCCGCGCCAGGCGCATGCGGTGATGCTGCGCTCGCCGCACGCGCATGCCCGGATCCGCGCGATCGACACCGCAGCGGCGGCGGGGCCGGGCGTCCTCGCGATCCTGACCGGCGCCGATCTGGCGCAGGACGGCCTCGGCACGATCCCCTGCATGAGCGGGGTCGCCAACATGGCGGCGCCGCCGCGGCCGGCGATCGTCCGGGGCCGGGTACGCCATGTCGGCGACACCGTCGCGATGGTCGTCGCCGAGACCTTGGCCGCCGCGCGCGATGCGGCCGAGCGGATCGCGGTCGATTACGAGCCGCTGCCGGCGGTCGTCGATACCGGGCAGGCGCTCGAACCCGGCCGCCCGGCGGTGTGGCCCGAGACGAGACCGGCATCCCGGCAATCTGTGCTTCGACTGGGAGATCGGCGACCGCGGCCGCCGTCGAGCGCGCCCTCGCCGCGGCGCGCCATCGCGTATCGCTGAGCCTCGTCAACAACCGCGTCGTCGTCAACTCGATGGAGCCGCGCGGCGCGATCGGCGAATACGATCCGGGCGAGGACAGCTACACGCTGTGGAGCTCGACCCAGGGGTCGCATTTCGTGCGCAACCTCTTGGCCGAGCATGTCTTCCATGTGCCGGAAAACCGCATCCGGGTGGTGACCCCGGATGTCGGCGGCGGGTTCGGGATGAAGCTCTTTCTCTATCCCGAGCACGTCCTGGTGCTGTGGGCGGCGAAAAAGCTCGGGCGCGCCGGTCAAATGGGTCCCCGACCGCTCGGATTCGTTCATGACCGACACGCAGGGGCGCGACAACCTGACCCGGCTCGATCTCGCGCTCGACGACGAGCTGCGCTTTCTCGGCCTCAAGGTCGAGATCACCGCCAATATGGGCGCCTATCTGTCGAATTTCGCGCCGGAGATCCCGACCTTCGCCGGCGCGGTCATGTACAGCGCGGTCTATGCGATCCCGGCGATCCATGTCGCGGTCAAGGGCGTCTTCACCCATACCGTCCCGGTCGATGCCTATCGCGGCGCCGGCCGGCCCGAGGCCGCCTATGCGGTCGAGCGGCTGATCGAAGTTGCCGCGCGCCGCCTCGGGGTCGCGGCCGACGAATTGCGCCGGCGCAACTTCATCAAACCCGCGGCGATGCCGTACACGACGCCGCTCGGCCTCACCTATGACAGCGGCGATTTCGCCCGCAACATGGATGACGCGCTCGCCGCCGCCGATGCCGCCGGGTTTGCGGCGCAGGCGACAAGCGGCGCGGGCGCGCGGGCGTTACCGCGGGCTCGGCCACGCGGTCTATATCGAGCAATCCGGCTTTCCGCCCGACGAATTCGCCGAATTGCGCTTCGATCCGTCGGGGACGCTGACCCTCCTGATGGGCACGCAATCCTCGGGGCAGGGGCATCAGACCGCCTATGCCCAGCTCGCCGCCGAAAAGCTCGGGCTGCCGCTCGACAAGATCCGGGTGTTGCAGGGCGACACCGATGCGATCGCCTTTGGCCGCGGCACCGGCGGGTCGCGCTCGCTTACCGGTCGGCGGCGCCGCGCTGGCGCATGCCGCCGACAAGCTGATCGCCAAGGGCAAGCAGATCGCCGCGCATCTGCTCGGAAGCGGCCGAGGCCGACATCGCCTTCGCCGACGGCGTGTTCGCGATCGCCGGCACCGACCGCACGGTCTCGATCGAGGCGGTGGCGCGCGCCGCCTTCAACCCGGCGCAATACCCGCCGGGGCTGGAGCCGGGCTTTGCCGAAAGCGGCCATTTCACCCCGCCGGCGCCGACCTTTCCCAACGGCTGTCATGTCTGCGAGGTCGAGATCGACCCCGAGACCGGGCAGATCGCGATCCTGCGCTATCTCGTCGTCGACGATTTCGGCGTGGTCGTCAACCCGCTGCTGCTGGCGGGCCAGGTCAATGGCGGCGTCGCGCAGGGGATCGGCCAGGCGATGCTCGAGCGCGTTGTCTATGACGAGGACAGCGGCCAGCTCGTCACCGGCAGCCTGACCGATTACGCGCTGCCGCGCGCCGACGATCTGCCGGCGCTCGAATTCTCGTACAATGTCGTGCCGTGCCGGACCAACCCGCTCGGCATCAAGGGCGCCGGCGAGGCCGGGGCGATCGGCGCCCCGCCGGCGCTGGTCAACGCCGTCGTCGACGCGCTGGCCGAGCTCGGCATCGACCATCTCGACATGCCGCTGACCCCCGAGCGGCTGTGGCGGGCCGTGCGCGACGCCGCGGCAGCGAAGGCGGCGTGACCGGTCCACGACGCTGCAACGGCGCCCCGCGTCCTTCGAGACGCGGGCGCTGCCCGCTCCTCAGGATGACGTAAGGATTTATGATGGCATTAGAGAATAACGCTCATCCTGAGGAGCGCCGCGAAGCGGCGCGTCTCGAAGGACGCTCGGCGCCCCTCCAGCCCTACGCGATCGCGGTGGCGAGATGACCGATCCGCTGCTCGAGATTGCGCTGCGCGCCGCGCTCGCCGGCGGCGAGGCGGCGATGCGCGTCTACGCCGACCCGTTCGAGGTCACGCAGAAGAGCGATGCGACGCCGGTGACCGAGGCCGATCTCGCCTCCGAGCGGGTCATCGTCGCGATGCTGAGCGCAGGCCTTCCCGGACATCCCGGTGGTCTCGGAGGAGACCGTGCCGGAGGCCGGCTTCGAATCGCCCGCTGCGCGGTTCTGGCTGGTCGACCCGCTCGACGGGACCAAGGAATTCGTCGCGAAGAACGGCGAATTCGCGGTGCTGATCGGCCTCATCGAGGACGGACGCCCGGTGCTCGGCGTCGTGCACGGCCCGGCGGTCGGGCTGACCTACACCGCGCACGGCCCGGGCACCGCGCTGCGGCGGCGCGACGGCGGGGCGTTCGAGCCGATCCGGGCGCGCGCGCCGGCGCCGGACGGGATCGTCGTCGTGCACAGCCGCACCAACGCAGAACAGCCGCCGCCTCGCCGAGTATTTCCAGAACCGGCCGGTGCTGGAACGCAGGCAATGCGGCAGCGCCCTCAAATTCGGCATGCTCGCCGCCGGCGAAGTTGATCTCTACCCGCGCTTCGGCACGACGATGGAATGGGACACCGCCGCCGGCCAGGCGGTGCTCGAAGCCGCCGGCGGTCGTGTCCTGAACCTCGCCGGCGAGCCGCTGCGCTACGGCAAGTCCGGCCTCAAGAACGACGGCTTTCTCGCCTGGGGGGCAAAGCCGGCGTGGTGAGGCCGCCGGCGCGTCAGACGATGCCGTCCTGCGCGCAACCCCGCGACCGCGGCGGCGTCGAGGCCGAGCCAGTCGGCCAGCACTTCGGCGGTGTGCTCGCCGAGCAGCGGCGCCGATTTGACCTCGGTCGGGACGCCGTCGAAGCGCACCGGCCAGGTCGGCATCGTCATCTTGCGCTCGCCGTGGGTCATCGTTTGCAGGATGCCGCGCGTCCGGAAGCTCGGCTCATTGACCAGGTCCATCGAGTCGAGAACCGCGCCGGCCGGGACACCGACCGCGCTCAGCTGCGCCATCGCCTCGTGCTTGGTGCGCTGCATCGTCCAGCCGGTGACCATCTCCTCGACCTCGGCCTCGCATTTGAGGCGCGCGTCGGGGGTGTCGTAGCGCGGGTCGCCGATCAAATCCTCGCGCCCGATCAGCTTCAGAAGGCGCGGCCAATGCTCGGGGTTGGCGCGGCTCGTCATCATGTAGACGTAATCGTTGGGGCCGCCGGGCTTGCACGGATAGGTTCCGCCCGGCGGGTTGTTGCTGGGCGGCCGGCGCGGCGCCGCCTTGCCGGTGCGCGCGTGCGTGATGAACATGCCGCGGCTGTAATGCATGACCGAATCCTGCATCGCCACCTGCAGCCGCCGGCCCTTGCCGGTGCGCGCGCGGTCGAAGAGGGCGCTGACGATCGAGAACGCCATCAGCATCCCGGTGCCGGTGTCGCCGATCGTCGGGCCGGGCTTGATGGGCCTGCCGTCCTTCTCGCCGGTGACGCTCATCGCCCCGCCCGCGGCCTGGGCGATCGGGTCGAACGACAGGCCCTTCTCGTAGGGGCTGCCGGCGCCAAAGCCCTTGACCTGGGCATAGATGATCTTCGGGTTGATCGCGCTGACGACGTCGTAGCCGAGCCCCAAGCGCTCGACCGCGCCGGGCGCGAAGTTCTCGGCGAAGACATCGGCCTTCTTCACCATCTCCTTGACCAGCGCGAGGCCGCGTTCGGCTTTCAAATTGACCGTGATCGAGCGCTTGTTGGCGTTGTACATCATGAAATAGTACGCATCGCCAAACCCGGTGCGGCCGGCTTCGCCGCGCGGCGGCTCGACCTTGGCGATGTCGGCGCCCATCCAGGCCAGCGCCTCGGTGCAGGTCGTCCCGGCCTCGAATTGCGTCAGGTCGAGCACGCGAATGCCGGCGAGACAGCCGGGCGATACGGGAGTTACGTCCATCGGAGGCTCCTCATCAACGCGGGGTTAACCCGCCGCGATCCAGTCGACGACACGTTCACCTATCATGATCACCGTTGCATGGGCACCACCCGACCTGGGGATGCGCGGCATCACCGACGCATCGGCCACCCACAAGCCTTGGACGCCCTTCACTCTGCAGTATTGGTCGACGACCGCCATCGGATCTGCATCCGGTCCCATCTTGCAGGTCCCGGACACGTGCCTGGCGGTGCCCACGGTTTGGCGCATCCACAGATCCAGCGCGTCGTCGTTGGCCAGAATGTCATTCGCCGGGTGAATCCGATGATCGACAACGTCCTTATAGGCGTCGGATTCCAGCAGCCGCGCCGCCAATCGCAGACCTTCCCGCATCCTGCGCTTGTCGTTGGGGTGCTGCAGATAACAATAGTTGAAGGACGGCTGGACGCCGGGGTCGGCCGAAGCCAGCCCGACATAGCCTGAGCCGTCGGGCAGCCCGAGCGTGCAGTGGATCCGCGCCGCTCGCTCCGGGGAGACATCACCGCACCAGATATTTGGTCCGCACACCGGGGACGCGCTCCTGGCGTTCGTCGATGACGGGGCTCGTCCGCAGCACCATGTCGTTGACGGCGCTCGACCCCGGGGCGGTGAAATGCAGGGAAAAATGCGCGGCATCGACATGCGCCGCGAGCGAGACGCCATCCTTGACCTTAAACGTCGTCTGGACGCTCGCGTGGTTCATCAGGTTCCGGCCGACGCCGGGGAGATGACGAACCGTCGGTATCCCGAATTGCCGCAGCTGGTCCTCGGGGCCGATGCCGGAGAGCATCAGCAGGTGGGGCGACCGGATCGCTCCGGCGCTCAGCACGATCCGATCGGCTTCGACCTGGAACAGCCTTCCCCCGCTTTCCGCTTCGACGCCGACGGCCCTGCCGTCCTCGATCACGATCTTGCGGACGAACACCCCGCCGCGCACCGTCAGGTTCAGATGATGGCGCACCTGAGCAAGATGCGTCATCGCCATGCTCATTCTGACACCGTCGAGATTGTTCGACGGAGACACGCCAAGACCGGCGGGGTTCAGGCCATTCTTGTCATTTGTCGTGCCGAACCCGGCCTCTACACAGGCCGCATGGAAAGCCTGTTGGATGGCGGGCCAGGGACCCGACTGGCGGCGCCTGACCGGCACCGGCCCGTCCGAGCCATGGCAATAATTATCCTGAATGTCGAGATCGCGCTCCGATTTGCGAAAGTACGGCAGAACCTTGTCATACGACCATTCATCGTTGCCGAGCGCCGCCCAGGAGTCGAAATCCTCGGGGAAGCCGCGCTGCATCGCCTGACCGTTGATCGACGACCCGCCGCCGATCACCTTGCCCTGCGCGACGTGGATCGCGCCTTGCTCCTCGGTGATCGTGCCGCGCAAGGCCCAGTTGTGTTGCGAGTCCGGGGCTTCGGCAAAGCGTGTGTGGCCGAACTTGATTTCGTCCGGCAGATGGGCCGGATCGGGGTAATCGGGCCCGGCTTCCAGCAGCAGCACCGAAGTCTGCGCGTCTGCCGCCAACCGGCCGGCCAACACCGATCCGGCCGCTCCCCCGCCGACGATCACCACGTCATATTTCATCGGCGCCTTTGTCGCGCGTCCTATTCGGCCGCCGCCGCGACCGGTGCGCTGCGGAACGCCGGCATGACCTCCTTCGCGAACCGGTCCAAATCTTCCAGCTGGACGTCGAGCGGGGTGCCGAGCGGCGTGCGCACATCACGCGATCGATGCCGGGATAGCGCTTCTCGACCGCCTTCAGCGCTTCGATGATGTCGGCGGGCGTGCCGGCGAGGAAGCCGCCGGCCTTCACCGCGTCCTCGATCGTCGGCAGCTTGGTCGTGGCGGCGAGCTTGGGGTCGCGCATCGCCGCGATCTGCTCGTCGGAGAGCGCCCGCACCAGGCGCAGCTCGCCGAACATCTTCATGTTCTCTTCGTAGTGCTTGCGCGGCCTCGCGGATCGCCTGCTCGCGGCTCTTGGCGATGTGGAACTGGAAGCCGAGCGCGAGGCGCTCGCCGAGTTCGAGCTTGATCGCCGCGGCGCGCATAGGCGGCCTGGAACCCGAGCATGTGCCGCTCCACCGCGCCGCCCTCGGCCGAGCCGCCGCCGATGACGCCGCAGATGCCGTGCTTGGCCATGAAATCGAAGGCGCGGTCCGAGCCGCTCTGGATCGGCTGCCAGCATTCGACCGGCAGGCGCTCGGGGCCGGGCACCAGGGTGATCTCCTTCAGCGTATAGCCGCGATACGGCACCTCCGGCGGGATCGTGTAGAACTTGCCCTGGTGCGAGAACGGCTTTCCCTCGAACGCCTTGAAGATGATGTCGACGCCTTCCTCGAACAATTCGCGGTTGGCGGTCCTGGTCGATCAGCGGCGAGCCGAAGCTTTCGACCTCGCGGGTGTGATAGCCGCGCGCGACCCCGAAGATCACCCGCCCGCCGGTCAGGATGTCGGCCATCGCATAGTCTTCGGCGAGGCGCAGCGGATGCCACATCGGCACGACGTTGAAGCCGCAGCCGATCTTCAGGTTCTTCGTGACGTCGCACAGGTGCATCGCCATCATCAAGAGGTTCGGGATCAATTCCGTGCCCTCGGGCTGGAAATGATGCTCGGCCATCCAGAAGGTGTTGTAGCCGCGCTCGTCCATGCACTTGGCGTAGGCCACCACCTTGCGCAGCGCCTTGGCGAACTGCTCCTGCGGATAGCGGCGCTCGTTGATCGGCGTGCCGGCGTAGCCGAGGTTCTCCATGTCGGCGGTGCCGTAGTAGGAGCTGTCGAATTTTGTGATCATCGATCGGGTCCTCAGAAATCCAGATCGCCACTATCATCGCCGATGGCGTTTCTGTCTCGCCGAAATATCGCAGGTCGCCTATGAGAGGACGCGATGGCATACGACGTACCGCCGCCCGAACGACGGCCCGAGCCGGGATATCTACTACCACTACAAGCATGACCCGAACGGGCCGACTGAATAACTACGCCTATTATATCTACGGTGTCGGCCACCACACCGAAGACGATTGCCGGCCGGAAGACGCCTTCATGCAGGTATACCGGCCATTATACGAGGCATATGTCTACCGGAACGGCGGGATGTTCGACTTGCGCCCGCTTGCAGATGTTCTATGAACCGGCGAGGATGAACGGCAAAGAGGTGGCGCGGTTCACCCGGATCACCGATCCGGACGTGATCGCGCAGCTGCAGGCGATCAAGGCCCGGATGTATCCGGAGCCTTAGAGCGGCGGGTCTGCAATTCGTTCGGTCCATTATCTCGCCATACCGGCGAAGGCCGGTATCCATCACCGAAATGGGTCCCGGCCTTCCCCGGGATGGCGAGGTGGGAGATATTGCACGTAAATTTCGATCGTGGGCACGGCGGATTGAGCCGAGTAACCTCACGCCGCCGCGGACCGGCGTCCGTCGAGCACCTCGCGGATCCCGGCGATGATCCGCTTGCGGTCGGGGAAGACGTGATTTTCGAGGACCGGGCTGTAGGGGATCGGCACCTGCAGCGCGCAGACCCGCTTCACCGGGGCCTGGAGCCGCGCGAAGGTCGCGGCATCCTCGGTGACGACAGCGGCGATCTCGGCCGAGAAGCCGGCGGTCGGCCCGGCCTCGTCGGCGATGACGAGGCGCCCGGTTTTCTGCACCGAGCGGCGGATCGTCGTCGCGATCGAGCGGCACCAGCGTGCGCGGATCGACGATCTCGACCGAGATCCCCTCCTTGGCGAGTTCCTCGGCCGCGGCGAGCGCCTCGTGCACGAGCCAGGCGAGGGCGACGACCGTCACGTCGCTGCCCTCGCGCTTGATGTCGGCCTGGCCGAACGGGATCGTGTAGTCCTCCTCCGGCACCGGCCCCTTCTTCCCCATCAGCCGGCTCGATTCGAACGAGATGACCGGGTTGTTGTCGCGGATCGCGGTCTTTAACAGGCCCTTGATGTCGTAGGGCGTCGACGGCAGGAACATCTTCAGCCCGGCGACATTCATGAACATCGAATAGGGCGATTGCGAGTGCTGCGCCGCGACGAGGCCGCCGCCCCCGACCGCCGCCCGATAGAGGATCGGGAAGGTCACCTGGCCGCCGAACATGTAGTGGATCTTGGCGGCCTGATTGACGATCTGGTCCATCGCGACAAAGCAGAACGTCACCTGCCGCCAGTCGACGATCGGGCGAAAGCCGCAGCCGGCCGCGCCGATCGACATGCCGGTCAGCGCCGCCTCGGTGATCGGCGTCGCCCGGACCCGCTGGGCGCCGAACTCCCGCAGGAGCGGCGGCAGCGCGTCGGTCGACATGTAGAAGATCTTCGGATCGCGCCGCATCTCCTCGGCGATGGCTTCGAGCGCGGCCTCGTTATACGTCAGCTCTCGCATCGTCCGCTCCTTGGATCACGCCGCAAACACGTCGTCGGTCGCCTGCTCGGGCAGCGGGAAGGGGCTCGCCTCGGCGAAGGCGCAGGCGGCCTCGATCGCGCCCCTGATGTCGCCCTCGATTGCCTCGCAGCCCGGCATCGTCGAGGTCGCCCTGGTCGCGCAGCTGCCGCTCGAGCTGCGCGATCGGGTCGCGCCGCTTTCCACGCTTCGACCTCCGCCGGGTCGCGCACATCGGCCTGCCCGCGGCGCTCGGTATGGCCGCGCCAGCGATAGGTCTTGCACTCGATGAGGCTCGGGCCGTCGCCCGCCCGCGCCCGCTCGACGGCGCGGTTGGCCGCCTGATAGACCGCGAAGATGTCGTTGCCGTCGACGACGACCCCCGGAATGCCGTAGCCGGCCGCGCGCGCCGCCACATCGGAGCAGGGCATGCGTCGCGGCGGCCGCGGTGTTCGCGGCGTACATGTTGTTCTCGCAGACATAGAGCATCGGCAATTTCCAGGTCGCCGCGATGTTGAGGCATTCGTGGAACGGCCCGGCATTCGAGGCGCCATCCCCGAAAAACGAGACCGCGACGCCGCCCTTCTCTTCCATCTGCGCCGCGAGACCCGCGCCGGTGACGATCGCGATGCCGCCGGCGACGATGCCGTTGGCGCCGAGCATGCCGATCCCGAAATCGGCGATGTGCATCGAGCCGCCCTTGCCCTTGCAGTAGCCGGTCTGCCGCCCGTAGAGCTCGGCCATCATGCGGTTGAAGTCGGCGCCCTTGGCGATGCAGTGGCCGTGGCCGCGATGGGTCGAGATGATCCGGTCGCCTTGGCCGAGCGCCGAGCAGACGCCGACCGCGACCGCCTCCTCGCCGATATAGCAATGCACGACGCCGTAGATCTTGCCGGCGAGATAATCGGCCGACGCGCGCTCCTCGAAGCGGCGGATCGTCAGCATCCGTCGCAGCATCTCGCGCTGCACATCGGGCGGCAGGTTGGGCGAGAGGCTTTGCATCGGCAGGGTCCCTCCGGGCCGGTCGGGTCCATCATGATGCGCCAGCGTCGGACGGACGGCAACCGGAACCTCGGCCTCGCGCGGCACCGCTGCGCACCTCCGGCGGCCGACCGGACGATGTGATTTGCGTTCGTCCTGGCGCCGGGTATCGTAAGGGGCCCGTCCACCCCGGGAGGCCCCCCATGCATCTCCGCCGCATTGCGGTTTCGGCTGCGTTTGCCGCCGGGCTCGCCGCCCTGCCGCTCGCGACCACCAGGGCGCAGAATTATTATCCCCCCTATTATTATCCCCCGTGCTCGCCGTTTCCGCTGTTCTGGCCGTTCTGTATCGCGGGCGCCGTCGTCGGCACCGCTGCGGCGGTCGTCACCGCGCCGTTCCGGGCATTCGCGCCGCCCTATTATTACGGCTATTACGGACGGCCGTATTACCCGCCGTCGCCCTATTACTATCCGCCAGGATCCTACGCGGCGCCGGCGCCGGGTTCCGTGGTGCCGCCTCCGCCGCGCTGAGCGGGCGGGTCAATCGGCCTCGGGCGCCGGCCACTCCTCGATGAGCCAGCTCGGGGCCAACGGCCGCCGCAAGCGGCCCCGCCTTATCAAAGGCCCAGCTCGGAAAGGCCGGGGTGATCATCCGGCCGACGCCCCAGCGGCCAGTGGTATTTCCGGTCGGCCTCTTTGATCGGCAGATCGTTTATCGACGCAAAGCGTTGCCGCATCGCACCTTCGGCATCGAATTCCCAGTTCTCGTTGCCGTAGGAGCGGAACCAGTTGCCGCTGTCGTCATGCCACTCGTAAGCAAAGCGCACCGCGATGCGGTTGTCGGCAAAGGCCCAGACCTCCTTGATCAGGCGGTAATCGAGCTCCCTGCGCCATTTGCGCGTGAGGAAGGCAATGATCTCGGTGCGCCCATTGATGAATTCCGCCCGGTTTCGCCATCGGCTATCCTCGGTATAAGCCAGTGCCACCCGATGCGGATCGCGGCTGTTCCAGCCGTCTTCCGCCATTCGGACCTTGGCGATCGCGCTCTCGCGGGTGAACGGCGGGATCGGAGCAGCTATCGAAAGCCTCCGTTGGCGCTGCAGCAGGCAGTAGGTCAGTACCGCGCGTTGCCAGGGGTGCGCGGGAACGGGATCGCGTCGCGCACATTGGCGAGGCCGGTCGAATACGCGATCGTGCGCTCGAAGCCGAGGCCGAAGCCGGCATGCGGCACCGTGCCGTAGCGGCGCAGATCGCGGTACCAGGCGTAGTGCTCTTTGTCGATGCCGCGCTCGGCCATCCGCGCATCCGAGACGTCGAGCCGTTCCTCGCGCTGCGAACCGCCGATGATCTCGCCGATCCCCGGCGCCAACACGTCCATCGCCGCGACCGTCCGGCCGTCGTCGTTGACCCGCATGTAGAAAGCCTTGATATCCTTCGGGTAGTTCATCACGACGACCGGCTTCTTCACGTGCTTTTCGGTCAAATAGCGCTCGTGCTCCGATTGCAGGTCGATGCCCCATTTGACCGGGAACTCGAACTTCTCGCCTTTCGCCCGCTCGAGCACTCCGATCGCTTCGCCGTAATCCATGCGCACGAATTCCGACCCGACGATCCCCTCGAGCTTGGCGACCAGCCCCTTTTCGATCCGCTCGTCGAAGAAGGCGAGGTCTTCCTCTCTTTCGTTCAGCACAGTGGCGAAAGTGTATTTCAGCAGCGCTTCCGCCAGGCCCGCATTGTCGGCAAGGTCGGCGAAGGCGATCTCCGGCTCGATCATCCAGAACTCGGCGAGGTGGCGGCTGGTGTTCGAGTTCTCGGCGCGGAACGTCGGCCCGAACGTGTAGACCTTGGTCAACGCCAGGCAATAGGCCTCGACGGCAAGCTGCCCCGAGACGGTCAGGAAGGCTTCGCGGCCAAAGAAATCCTGCGCGAAATCGACAGTGCCCTCGGGCGTCTTCGGCAGGTTCGCAAGGTCCAGGGTCGACACCCGGAACAGCGCACCCGCCCCCTCCGCGTCGGCGGCGGTGATGATCGGCGTGTTGACCCAGAAAAACCCGTTCTCGTCGAAGAAGCGATGGATCGCCCGGGCCAGCGTGTGGCGCACCCGCGTCGCCGCGCCGATCACATTGGTGCGCGGCCGTAGATGCGCGACCTCGCGCAGGTATTCGAGCGTGTGCGGCTTGGGCTGGATCGGATAGGTCTCCGGGTCGTCGACCCAGCCGATCACGGTGATCGCGCTCGCCTGCATCTCGAAGGGCTGCCCCTTGGCCGGCGACGGCACGATCATGCCCGTCGCCGCCACCGCGCAGCCGACCGAGAGATGCAGCACCTCACCCTCGTAATTCGGCAGCGTGTTCGGCGCGACGACCTGCAACGGATGGAACGAGGACCCGTCCGACAGGTGCACAAACGAGATCCCGGCCCTCGAATCGCGCCTGGTGCGCACCCAGCCCTTGACGGTGACCGGTGTTTCCGGAGGCGCCTCGCCGGCCAGGATTCCTCGAACGCTGAGCGCTGTCTGATCCATGGTCGAGAGGTAATCAGGCGGAGCGGCCTTGTCCAGCGGGTGCCACTCCAACTGAGGTCCCTGCGGAGGCAGGGACCCATTTCCGCAGCAATGTATGAGGCCGCTAAAATGGACCCCGGCCTGCGCCGGGGTCTCTGACAATCAGACGCTTGGCTTGCTGGCGAACGGCGTCAGCATCAATTCGTGTGTCCAGCACGATTTGTCCTGCGTGTGCAGGTACCAGTACGCCTCGGCGATCTTGACCGGGTTGATGATCAGATCGGTACGGTTCTGGTTGCGCGGCAGCTTGCGGCTGCCGGGCGAGTCGATCGAGCCGTCGATCACGATATTGGCAACGTGAACACCGTGTTCGGAATATTCCTCGGTCAGCACCTGAGCCAAGGTGCGCATCAGGACGCGGGGATAATACAGCGATTGGCCGGTCACCCGCTTCTTGCCGCGCAGCGACGATGAGTTGTTCGAGAAAAAGAACGAGCCGTGGCCGTTTTTGCGCATCGCCGGCAGCACTTCCTGGGCGACCAGGAACGGCCCCCGGGCGGAGACGTGGAGCCCGGTGTCGAGAATCTCGACCGGGACGAATTCCAGAAGCTCCTTGTCGGCCGGCAGATCGCGGCCTTCGAGATACCCGGCGTTGTAGATCAGCACCTCGGGATCGCCCGCTTCCCGGCGGATCGTCGTAAATGCCGCGGCGATCAACTCCTGCGAGACGAGGTCCAATTCGACGATCATGGACTCGCCGCCCTGCTGGCGGATCGCCGCCGCCAACGGCGCGGCGTTCTTTTCGCTGCGGGTGGTGACGATCGTGAAAAAGCCTTCCTGGGCGAATTTCTGGGCGATCGCGCCGCCGACCCCCCAGCGCACGCCGACTTCGACATCGCTGTCGTCGACCGCGTGGCCGTGCGCCAACACCGTATTGCGGCCGTCCGATTGCCACTTCGAGGTGGCGCCGATGACGACGCAGACCGGCTTGCTCGTACGATTTTGCATTTGGAAATCTCCTCTTTCGCGTTCCGTTAAACTAAGCCGTCCGGTCCCAGCCCCACCAGGCGAGGAGTGCCTCGCCCATCACGAGTTCGAGGTCGCGGCCTTTGAGCCAGGGCAATTCCTCGGTGAACATCGTCACGCATTGCCGCCAGGAGCACGGCATCTTGGTGATGTCGGTGCCCCAGAACATGCGGTGCGGCCCGAATGCGTCGTAGACCTGTCGCAGATAGGGGTGCAGCGCCGGGAACGGATAGGCCTCGCTGGCATAGTGCGGCACGCCGGTCGCCTTCACCGCAACGTTGGGAAATTTTGCCAGCGCCAGGAGCTCTGGGATGTGGGTCATTGCCGCCGCATCCTTCAGCTGCGACGTGCCGCCCCGGCCGCCCAGGTGATCGATCGTCAGGCGCAGCCCGGGGTGGCGCTCGGCGATGCCGCCGATGTCCCGCAGCGAGTCGCTCGCGAGCATCGCGATCGGCACGCCGGCCTGTTCAGCAGATGCCCACAGCCACTCCAGTTCGCCGTCATGCAGCCAGCGCCGCGCCGGATCATTGAGGAACCCATAGCGCAGGCCGAGCATGCCGGGCTGTTCTCTCCAGCCGGCGATGCGGCCGCGCAATTCCGGGCGATCGAGCGGCACCGCCCCCATGATCGCAAACCGGCCGGGGTAGTCGCGCACCGCTTTCAGCGCCATGTCGGTCGAATTCGGGTCCCAGCCCGGCGGATGAATGATTGCGGCGTCGACCCCGCCTTCATCCATCAGGGCAATCGCCTCCGCAGGGGTGAAGTGCGTCACCTGGATGTGCGAGGGGTTGCTCGGCAGGCCACTGCCCCAGGTGTGGATCTGGGCGTCGATTATCTGCATCGCATCCCCTTCCATCATTGTTACGCATCGGGCGGACGAACTCAAAGCCCCCCGCGATGCGGGCGACAATACCCCCGGGCTGTCAGCGACGGCACGGGGGTTGTGGCAAATCGGCGACGGGGATCATATGCTGACGATTAACTATCGCGGAGGAGGGTCGTCATGAAGGTGGTCACGCTCAAAGACATCCCGAAGGTCCCGGTGGAGGGCGCAGAGCCGATCGAGGGGTGGACCGGTCCGGTTTCCCGATCGCGCCAGACGATCATTCAACCCGGAGACTCGGCCAACTACAACTGCAGCGTGGTGAATTTCAGCCAGGGCTGCACGACGGGGTGGCATACCCACAGCTGCGACCAGATCCTGGTCGTGACCTCGGGCTCCGGCATGGTGGCGACCGAGGGCGGCACGCCGCAGGAGATCAACGTCGGCGACGTCGTGCACATCAAGGCCGGCGAGCGCCATTGGCATGGCGCCAAGGCCGACACGACGATGGGGCATATTACGATCACCCTCGCCGGCAGCCAAGCCGCCTTCAGATAGCCTTGCGTCGCCCGGCTGGCGACCGCTCGATCCCTTTACCCGTCATGGCCGGGCTTGACCCGGCCATCCCAGGGTAGCTCCCTTGGGATCCCCGGGTCGAGCCCGGGGATGACGAATGAGAGGGTGATCGAACCTGACGAGATCCTCTAGCGCAGGCGCTGGCCGGGGTCGCGCCCCAGATAAACCCGGCCGCCGATCGGATACCACTCCGGCGCGAGCGTGACCGTCTGGCCGACGGTCTGCAAATCGCGCCAGCATTCGGCGAGGCGGCTCTCGCGCTTGAACGAGGTGCTGCCGCCGTACCGGTACGTCAGATCCATCGCCGCGCGCGCGCTGTCGGCGGCGTAGGTGGAGGCCAGCCGACAGCGGGCGCGCTGCTCTAGCGTCGTCTCCTTGCCGGCGGCGACCGTGGCCCACAGCTCGGCGATCTGCGCCGTGCGGTAGGCGCGCCCGGCGTTTAGGATCGCATCGGCGCGGCCGACCGCGTCCTGCACCTGCGGGTTGTCGCACAGCAATCCCGTCGGGCGGCCGCGCGGCTGCTTGCCGCCGGCCAGTTCGATCAGCGCGTCGAGGCCGGCCCGGGCGATGCCGGTGATGACGGCGCTGTGATGCGGGCCGACCCAGCACTGGACCGGCAGGGAGTACATCACCCCCGGCCAGCGCGACCACTGGTTTTCGAGCGGGATGCCGATCTGCGGCATCGTCCGCCGCTCCGGCAGAAAGACATCCTTGACCGTCCAGTCGAAGCTGCCGGTGCCGCGCAGCCCGGCGACGTCCCAGCTGCCGGGGACGATCTCTGCTTCGTTGCGCTGCGAACACGCCGCGCCAGTAGAGCGAGCCGCCGTCCGGGTGCGGGCGCGGCTGGCCGTCATCGCCGATCACCTGGAAGCTCCCCAGCAACCAGCTGGCCTCCTGACAGCCGCTGCCGAACTGCCACCGGCCGCTGACCCGGTAGCCGCCCGGGACCTCGACGGCCTGCCCGCCGCCCGGCACCGCGGTGCCGGCGATGATCGTGTCGGCCCGCTTGCCGTAGATCTCGTGGACGCCGTCATCCGGCAGGCCGAGCGTGACCAACTGGCCGACGCCGCCATTGCCGAGGTTCCAGCCGACCGAGCCGACGCCCTCGGCCAACCGCTCGACGGTGCGCAGATAGGTCAGCGTGTCGACCTGCAGCCCGCCGAGCGAGCGCGGGATCACCATCTTGTAGAACCCCGCCTCGCGCAGCTGCGCGACGAGCGCCGACGGCATGCGCTGCCCCTGCTCGATCTCCTCGTGATAGGTGCGCAGCACCGGCTGCAACGCCGCCGCCGCCTGCACTAGCGGCTGCGCATCGACATCGGCGGGCAACCGCCTCTCATCGGCCGCGATCGTTTCGGCTATCGTGTCCATTCCTTCCTCCTGCCGCGGTCCCGCTCGCGGGGCATCGGCCGAGGCTATCGCGCCGCGGCCGGGGACGCCAGACCGTCGGGCGGCCAGAGCATGACGTCCCCGCCCAGAGGGATGCGCAGGTTGCGGAACAACAGGGAAAACATCATCCAGTTGCCCATCGCGATGATGAATTCAACCTGCTGCCCGGGGTCGGTGACGTGGCGAGCCACCTCGGCCCAGGCGGCATCCGATATCGATTTGCCGGCGAGGCACTCGTCGGTGGCGGCGAGGATCGCCTTGTCCGCCGGCGTCAACCGCCCGGAGCTGCGCCAGTCGCGCACCGCCAGGATATCCTCGGGCGGGATCCCCGCCGCGGTCGCCACCCGCCAGTGGTTTGTCCATTCGTAGCCCGAGCCGGTGACCCAGCCGATCCGCATGATCATCAATTCGCGCAGCCTGGTGTCGAATTTGTTGTTCTCCAACAGCTGGATCAATTGGCCGTATGCGACCCTGGCGACACCGGGATTATTGGCCAGCGTGCGAAATGCCTCGCTTTGCGTGCGCCGCGCCGGCATCCCCATCGCCTCGCCGAGTTCGCGGGCCCGTTCGAGCGACACCATCGGCACGCGTGCGGTCATCATTGCTCTCCCCTGTGACTTCACTTGACGTGCTACAGGGCGCGCCGGCGTTGCGCAACACCCTGCCCATCGAAAAGCCGGCTTGACAGCGGCCGCTCGCGGCGGAGGCTAGCGAACGGTGTAGTCAAACAAGGCGTTGCGATGCCCGTAGAGATGATCGGCTGGATCGCGCCGCGGGTCGCGTCGGAGCTGATCGCGCCGTCCGGCCCACCGTTTGATGCGGGCGTGATCGCCGAGACAGCGCGCATTCACGAGCGGGCCGGCTTCGACCGCGTGCTGATCGGCTATTTCTCGGATGCGCCCGACGGGTTTCTGGTCGGGGCGCACGCCGCCTCGGTCACCGAGCGGCTGGGGTTCCTGTTGGCGCATCGGCCGGGGTTCGTGGCGCCGCCGCTCGCCGCCCGCAAGCTGGCGACGCTCGACCAGCTCAGCGATGGCCGTCTGGCGGTGCACATCATCTCCGGCGGCAGCGACGCCGATCAGGCCAAGGACGGCGACTGGACCGACCACGAGACCCGCTATCGCCGCACCGCCGAATACATCTCGCTGTTGCGCCGGACCTGGACCGAGCCGGCGCCGTTCGACCATTCGGGCGAGTTCTACAGGACGCGCGGCACCTATTCGCAAATCCGCTGCCGGCAAGAGCCGCATATCCCGATCTACGGCGGCGGCGGTTCCGACGATGCGATCCGGGCGCTGGCGCCGCATGTCGATGTCTACATGCTGTGGGGCGAGCCGCTGAAGGAAACCGCGCTGTTCATGGACCGGGTGCGACAGGAGGCGGCGCTCTCCGGCCGCAGCCCGACCTTCAGCCTGTCGACCCGCCCGATCCTGGCGGCAACCGACGGCGCAGCCTGGGACCGGGCCAGGGCCATCCTCGACCGGGTGCTGATCAACCGCGGCGGCGCCCCCGCGCCGCAGCGCCAGAATGTCGGCTCCCAACGGCTGCTGCAGGCCGCCGCGGAGGCCGAGGTGCACGACACCTGCCTGTGGACATCGCTCGCCGTCGCGACCGGCGCGCAGGGAAACTCGACCGCCCTGGTCGGCACGCCCGAGACGGTCGCCAAGGCGATGCTCGAATACTACAAGCTGGGCGCCACCAGCCTGTTGATCCGCGGCTACGATCCGCTCCCCGACGCCATTCAGTATGGCGAGGAATTGCTCCCGCGCCTCCGCGCGCTGGTGGCGGAGGATGACGCCGCAAACCCGAAGACCGTACCCCGTGGCCGGACTTGATCCGGCCACCCACGTCTTACTGTGGCGCTGAGACTGTCTCGAACGACGACGTGGATGCCCGGGTCAAGCCCGGGCAAGGGGAATTTTGCAATCCAATCGCCGGTAGCGCCCATGTGAAGCGCTGCCTGGCGCCGCCCTCAGCTCTCGCCGGCGATGTTGCGGCGCAGCCGCTCGCGGCTCTCCTCCGGCCAGAACTCCGCGATCTTGTAGAACGTCTCGAACGCCGGCACGCCGGCGGGGAGCTGAACCCACGGCAATTTGCTGCGGGTGTAGATGTGCACGTCGGGTGTGATCTCCTCCGGGTGGTCGAGCGTGCCGGCGCGCAGCAGCACCGTGTCGCCCGGCGCGGCGTGGTATTTGCTCCACAGCGCGGTGCCGCATTGCGGACAGCGAAAGATTTCCTGCGGCTTGCCGCTGCCGGCAGGCACCATGACCGAGCGAAGCTTGTCGTGATCGGCCTCGACAAAGCGCTTCTCGATCCAGATGTTGAGCGCGAAGGCGCCGCCGCTGAGGCGCTGGCAGTCGCGGCAATGGCAGGCATGGACGATCAGCGGCGCCGCCGTCATCCGATAGCGCATCGCGCCGCAGGCGCACCCGCCTTCCCGCTCCATCGCACCCTCCTTCGCGTAAATTCCGCCCCGTGCGTCTGGCATAATATGAGAAAGTCGGCGCCGATCGAAGAGGCGAGGAGGATCGGGTCATGGCGAGCGTGATCGAGGGACGCGAAAGCGGGTTCAAGACCAACCCCGACTACAAGGTCACCCTCGAAGCTTCGCCGCGGCGGGTGCGCGTCAAGTTCAACGGCGAATGGATCGCCGACAGCACGGGCGCGCACCTGTTGTTCGAGACGCGCCATCTGCCGGTCTATTATTTCCCGCGCGGCGATGTGCGGATGGACCTGTTGCGGCCGACCGACCATCACACCTTCTGTCCCTATAAGGGGACGGCGTCGTACTGGACGATCCGGGTCGGCGACAAATCCTCGGAAAACGCGGTCTGGGGCTATCCCGACCCCTATGACGAGGTGCCGGCGCTCAAGGATTTCGTCGCGTTCTACTGGGACCGCGTCGACGGCTGGTACGAGGAGGACGAGGAGATCTTTGTCCATCCGCGCGACCCCTATAAGCGGGTCGACGCCATCCTTTCCTCGCGCCATGTCGAGGTCGTCGTCGGCGGCGTGACCGTCGCCGACACCAGGCGCGCGCGGTTCCTGTTCGAGACGCGGCTGCCGACCCGCTACTACATCCCGCCCGAGGATGTGCGGATGGACCTCCTGGTGCCGAGCGACAAGGCCACGGCGTGCCCCTACAAGGGCAAGGCGCGCTATTGGTCGGTCAAGATCGGCGGCGAAGTGTTCCCGGACATCGTGTGGAGCTATCCCGAGCCGATCCCGGAATGCCCGAAGATCAAGGGGCATCTCTCTTTCTTCAACGAGCTGGTCGACGAGATCCGGGTCGACGGGGTGGCGGTGCCGCGGCCATTGACGCCGTGGTCGAAGGACTGGAAGGAAAAATCCGCGACGGTGCCCGACACGCGCGGCCCGGTGGTTCGGCCGTAGCACCTTGGCGACCCGCTCCGGGATCGGCGACGCGCCGAAACGGCGCGAGGACCTGCGCTTCCTGACCGGCCACGGCCGCTATCTCGACGATCTCGCTTTCGACGGGCTGACGCACGCCGTCGTGCTGCGCTCGCCCCATGCCCACGCGCGGATCGAGCGGATCGAGACAGCGGCGGCGCGCGCGATGCCGGGCGTGCTGGCGGTGCTGACCGCCGCGGAGGTGCAGGCCGATGGGCTGAAGCCGCTGCTGCCCTACGTCGAGGCCAATACCCAGACCGGCGACCCGTTCGCGCTTCGCGCCGCAGCCGCTCCTCGCCGACCGCAAGGTGCGCTATGTCGGCGAGCCGGTAGCGCTGATCGTCGCCAAAACGCGCGAGCAGGCGGTCGATGCCGCCGAGCATGTCGCGGTCGATTACGACCCGCTGCCGGCGGTCGTCGACGCGCGAGCAGCACGCGCGGCGGGGGCGCCGCAGATTGCCGCCGAAGCGCCGGGCAATCTGTGCTTCACCTGGGTGGCTGCTGAGGCGAGCGATGCCGCGATGGCGACGGCGGCGGAGGCTGCGCATGTCGTTCGTCTGACAATCGACAACCATCGAGTCGTCACCAACCCGATCGAGCCGCGCGGCGTTGTCGGTCTCTACGATCCGGCAACCGGCCGCTACACGGCCTACGTCTCGGCGCAGAGCATCCACGCGACGCGCGACCATACCGGCACGCTCGCTTGGCGTCGAGCCGGCGCGGCTGCGCTTTATCGCGCCCGATGTCGGCGGCGGCTTTGGCGCGAAAAACTTCATCTATCCCGAGCACGTGCTGATCCCGTGGGCGGCGAAGCGCGTCGGCCGCCCGGTCAAGTGGATCGCGACGCGCGGCGAAGTCTTTCTCGCCGACCACCAGGGGCGCGGCCACCATGCCGAGGCCGTGCTGGCGCTCGATCGGGAAGGCCGGTTTCTCGCGCTGCGCATCGACAGCCTAGCCGATCTCGGCGCCTATCTCGAAGGCAGCGCCGGCGGGGTGCAGACCTTCCAGTACGCGTTCCTGCCGGGCACGGTCTACCGCATCCCGGCGATCGAGATGCGGGTCGCGGCGGTCTTCACCAACACCGCGCCGATCGGCGTCTTGCGCGGTCCCGGCTATGGCGAGGCCAACAACATCATCGAGCGGCTGATCGATGCGGCGGCGCGGCAAACCGGCCTCGACCGCGCCGAATTGCGCCGCAAGAACCTGGTGCCGGCGGCGGCGATGCCGATGACCAACGCCGTCGGCAACCGGGTCGACAGCGGCGCCTTTCCCGAGACCTTCGACAAGGCGCTCGCCGCCGCCGATGTCGCCGGCTTTGCCGCGCGGCGGCGCGCAGAGCGAAGCGCGCGGCATGCTGCGCGGGCTCGGCTTTGCCTATCACATCAAGGGCACCGGCGGGTCGCCCGCGGAGAATGTCGATATCCGTTTCGAGCCGGACGGCACCGTGTCGCTGATCACCGGCACGCAGACGATCGGCCAGGGTCACGAGACGACGTTTCCGCAGATCCTCGCCGACCGCCTCGGCGTGCCGAACGAGCTGATCCGGCTCGTCCAGGGCGACACCGATTTGATCCCGTTGGGCGGCGGGCATGGCAGCTCGCGCGCCACCTATATGGGCGGCACCGCGATCTGGCGCGCCGCGGACATGATCATCGAGAAGGGCACCCGTATCGCCGCCGAGGCGCTCGAAGCTGCCGCGGCCGACATCCGCTTCGCCGACGGCGATTTCGTCGTGACCGGCACCGACCGGCGGATCGGGCTCATCGACGGTCGCGCGGATCGCGAGCGACGCGGGCACGCCGCTCGACACCTATTACGCCTGGACCCGGGAATGGATGACCTTCCCCAACGGCACCCATGTCGCCGAGGTCGAGATCGACCGCGAGACCGGCGCGGTCCGCCTCCTTCGCTACAGCGCGGTCGACGATTACGGCGTCCTGGTCAACCCGATGGTCGCCAGCGGGCCAGGTGCACGGCGCGATCGCGCAGGGCGCCGGCCAGGCGCTGCTGGAGCAAGCCCTTACGACCCCGGCATCCGGCCAGCTGATCGCCGGATCGCTGATGGACTACGCGTTGCCGCGCGCCGACGATCTGCCGCCCTTCGCGCTCGGCTTCAACCCGACGCGCTGCACGACCAACCCGTTGGGCGTCAAGGGCTGCGGCGAAGCCGGCGCGGTCGCCGCGTTCCCGGCGATCGGCAACGCGATCCGCGACGCGCTCGCGGCGGTCGGCGGGGCCGATTTCGCCGGCCCGGCCACCCCCGAGCGGATCTGGCGGGCGCTGAAAGAAGATCTGTCGTCCCGGCGAAAGCCGGGACCCATCGATCGGCTACCGAGGCGTTGAGGAGTGGGTCCCGGCCTCCGCCGGGACCGCGTTGACGCTTGCTATTCGCTGATCCCCAGCAGCTTGGCTGCGGTGCCGCCGAGGATCTCGATCTTGTCGGCGTCGCTCAAGCCCGGGATCGACAGGATGTGATCGACCGGGGCGGTGTTCCACGGGAACGGGTAATCGGTGCCGAGCACGACATGGTCGATACCGGCCTCGGCGATCAGGTGGCGCATCCCCTCGCCGGTGAACATGATCGAATCGAAATACAGCTGGCCGTCCCTGATGTATGCGGTCGGCGGCTTTTTCGGCAACGGGCCGACCCGGTTGGGGAAGGTCTTGATCACCGCGTCCGAGCGGTTGGCGTAGGAGGGCAGGAAACCGCCGCCATGCGCGGCGCAGATCTTCAGGCCCGGGAAGCGATCGAGCGTTCCCTCGAAAATCAGGTGCGACAGCGCGATCGTGGTTTCGAGCGGGTTGCCGATCGTGTTGGTGAGGAGGCCGCTGCCGGCGAGCCGGCCCGATGGCTCCAACTCGCGGGTGCCGAGCGGGTGCATGAAGACCAGCACGCCCAACTCCTCGCACTTCGCCCAGAACGGGTGGAACTTCGGGTTGGCCAATTCCTCGCCGGCGACGCTGCCGGCGACGCCGACGCCGCGGAAGCCGAGCGTTCTTGACCGCATGCTCGACCTGCTGCGCGGCGAGGTCGGGATGTTGGATCGCCGCGGTGGCGAAGGCGACAAAGCGGTCGGGATGGCCGGCGCAGAATTGCGCCAGCGCCTCGTTGTTGAGGCGGATCAGCTCGGCCGCGGCATCGCGCTCGGCGCGGTACCAGATAGGGGTTGATGCTGAGCGCCTCGTAATCGACGCCCGAGGCATCCATATGCGCGAGCCGGTCGCCGACATTGGCCCACAGCAGACCCGGCGCCTCGAGCGGGTGATTGATCACCTTGGCGGCGTCCGGAACGATGCAATGGGCGTGCACATCGACGGTCTTGACCCGCTTGCCGGCGACCACGACCTCCCAGCGGTGCTGCGCGTGCGGCGGCGCCCCGGTGCCGCTGCCGCCGCCCGAAGCGGCGCTGGCCCCGGCGCTGATGCCGGCGGTGAACCCGCAGTCGGTAAAGACGATGTCAGTCCCCGGGTCGGCTCCCGCACCGGCCAGATGGTCCCCGCTTTCAGGCATATCGATCCTCCCCATCCCAAGCACCGCCCGCCATCCGGGCGGCGCCCCGAGCCTACACCGGAGCGGCTGCGGAATCCCACGCTCCGCAGATGAAGGCAGAGAAATCGAGAACGGCGCCGCGGAAACCCCCCGGCGATTGCCGGCGTGCGTCTTTTTTTCGCTAGCCTTGCGGCCTCCGCTCGCGTAGGGATGCGCCTGGGTGGGGGCAGCAAGTTGCTGTCCGGGCTTGCGTAAAACCGGGTTGCGCCGGGATGCCCAGCGCTTGGGGTAGGGCATCTCGAAGTTTTTCCCGTGCGCGGGCCTTGGATTTCGCAGTGGGGGGCTGCGCATGCGCACATTGACGCCGGTGCTGTGCACCTCCGGGCTCGCCGCGGAGGCGCGGATCGCGCGCGCCGCCGGGTTCCAGGTCATCGTCGGGGCCGGCGACCCGCAGCGCACAACCGCGCTCGTCGAAGCGGCGGCGCAACACGCGAAATGCCTGATCAGCTTTGGCATCGCCGGCGGCCTGGCGCCGCATCTGCGGCCGGGCGACGTGATCCTCTCGGCAGAGGTCATCGGAGACGATCGCCGCTGGCGTCCGGACGAGCCGTTCCATCGCCAGGTCAGCGATCTGGCGCGCCGGATCGGTGCCGCCGAGGGGCCGGTGCTCGGCGCCGGCAGCATCCTCGCGACCGAAGGCGACAAGGCCCGGGCGTGGCGCGACACCGGCGCGCTCGCGGTCGATCTGGAGAGCGCCATCGTTGCCCGCGCCGCGGAAGCCGCCGGAATACCGTTTCTGGTGCTGCGCACGATCGCCGACCCGGCGACCCGGGAACTGCCCGCCGCGGCGTTGATCCCGCTCGCGCAGGACGGCACGCCCGCCATCATCCGGGTGCTCGGCGAGGTGCTGCGCCGGCCGCGGCAGATTGCCGCGCTGTTCGGGCTCGCCCGCGAGACCCGCCGGGCGCTTGAGCGCGCTAACCGGCCCGGCGCGCGCCCTGCGCGAGGCGTTCGCCGCCGCCTAGCCGCGCCATCGCCTCTTCGACATGGCGGGAAAAGACGTATTCGGCCGGGCGTTGCCCGTCGAGCGGGATTTCCGGCGCCATCTCCCCGGCGGTGCGCACCCCGCGCAGGCTCGCCACCGCCGCCTTCAGCGGGTGGCGGACCGAATCGACGACCGCGGTCGCCTCGTACCCGCTGTGCACCATGCAATCGGCGCATTTCTCGTAATTGCCGGTGCCGTAGGCAGTCCCAATCGGTCTCTTCCATCAGCGCCTTGAAGCTTTTGGCGTAGCCTTCGCCGAGCAGGTAGCAGGGGCGCTGCCAGCCGAAATAGTTGCGCGTCGGGTTGCCCCACGGGGTGCAGCGATAGGATTGGTTGCCCGCCAGAAAATCGAGGAACAGGCCGGACTGGTTGAACGACCAGCGGCGCCCGCCATGGCCCTTGGGGTCGCGCTTGAAGATCTCGCGAAACAGCTCCTTGGTCCGCCGGCGGTTGAGAAAATGCGCCTGGTCGGGCGCGCGCTCATAGGCGTAGCCCGGCGACACCGTGATCCCGTCGATGCCCATCTCGGTCACCGCGTCGAAGAACCGCGCGACCCGCTCGGGTTCGGCATTGTCGAACAGGGTCGCATTGATGTTGACCCGAAACCCGCGCGACTTGACGAGCCGGATCGCTTCGACCGCGCGGTCGTAGACGCCGGTCTGGCACACCGAGCGGTCGTGGTCTTCGCGGTCGCCATCGAGGTGGACGGTCCAGGCGAAGAACCGGTTCGGCGTGAACAGGTCGATCTTTTTCTCGAGCAGCAGCGCGTTGGTGCACAGATAGACGAACTTCTTGCGGGCGATGATCGCGCTGACGATCTCGTCGATCTCGTGATGTAGGAGCGGCTCGCCGCCGGCAACGACGACGATCGGCGCGCCGCATTCATCGACGGCCTCGAGGCATTCCTCGACGCTGAGCCGCTGGTTCAAGATCGCGTCCGGATAGTCGATCTTGCCGCACCCGGCGCAGGCCAGGTTGCAGCGAAACAGCGGTTCCAGCATCAGTACGAGCGGATAGCGCTGGACGCCGCGCAGGTGGCGCCCCAGGACATAGGCGCCGACGCGGATCTTCTGGTGCAGCGGGATGGCCACGGCGAATCCTTGTCAAGAGCGGCGGTCAACCGCGGGAGGGGCTGTCGGCGAGTTGCGGCGGCATGCGGAACCGGACGTTCTCGGTGACGCCGGGGAGGACCTCGACCTCGGTCGAGGTCATCTCGCGCAACCGCGCGATCAGCTGCTCCACCAGCGCGTCCGGTGCGGATGCACCCGCCGTGATCCCGACCGATGAGGCTCCTTTCAGCCACTGCGGATCGAGCGCCCGCGCGTCTTCGATCAGATAGCTCGGCACCCCGCATTCCGCGGCGATTTCGCGCAGCCGGTTCGAGTTCGAGCTGTTCGGCGCGCCGACGACGAGAACAACGTCGACGATCTTCGCCAGTTCCCGCGCGGCGCGCTGGCGGTTCTGGGTGGCATAGCAGATATCCTTGGTGTCGGGCCCGACGATCGAGGGAAACCGCGCCTTCAGCGCTTCGATGACGGCGCGGGTGTCGTCGACGCTCAGCGTCGTCTGGGTGATGAAGGCGAGCTTGTCGGGGTCGGCGACGTTCAGCCTCGCCACCTCTTCCGGCCGCGAGATCAGGTGGACCCGACCGGTGATCCGCCCCATCGTGCCCTCGATCTCGGGGTGGCCGGCATGCCCGATCAGGACGATCTCGCGTCCCTGGTTGGCGTAGCGCTGACCTTCGATGTGCACCTTGGAGACGAGCGGGCAGGTGGCATCGATCACCGGCAGGCCGCGCTCTCCGGCTCGCCGCTCGATCTCGCTCGCCACGCCATGGGCGCTGAAGATCGTCACCGATCCCGGCGGCACCTCGTCGATTTCGTCGACAAACTGGGCGCCCTTCGCGTGCAGCCGCTCGACGACATGGCGGTTGTGCACGATCTCGTGACGGACGTAGATCGGCGGGCCGTATTTCTCGAGAGCGCGCTCGACGATCTCGATCGCCCGTTCGACCCCGGCACAGAACCCTCGGGGTTGGGCCAGCACTACTCGCATCATCTCGCCTCGTCGCCTCGCTCACGCCGCCCGGCGCGGCCGCCGCGGCGGCGCCAAACCACCTCGCCTATCCCTGCCACGATTCGCGCATCGCGCGCAATGCTGCGGCGCCTCACCACAATCTGGGCCGGACTTGCCGCGGGGCGGCATTTTGCGCCTGCGCCGGGCCGGCGGGTTTGTTATCACTAACGCTTGCATGATAGCGTTCGACGGGCCGCCCATGTCGTTTTCTCGACGCCTTCTACTTTGTTTCCCGCTGGCCGTCCTCGCCAGGATGCGCGCCGCCTCTGCTGCGGATCCGAGTCCCCCGTCGATGGTGATCGAGCGCTTCTGCGACGGGTTGCTGGCGGTCATGAAACAGGGCAAGCAGCTCTCCTTCGACCAGCGCTACAACCGCCTCGCACCGACGATCGAGCAGACCCTCGATCTGGGGCTGATGACCCGGATCGCGGTCGGGCCGAGCTGGGCTCAACTCCCGGCCGATCAGCAGCAACGCCTCAGCGCCGCGTTCGCGCGCTACACGATTTCGGTCTACGCCAACCGGTTCGACGACTACGGCGGCGAGCATTTCGAAGTATCGCCGAATGCGACGCCCAACCCCAATGGCGTCGTCGTCGACAGCTGGCTGGTCAAGTCGAACGGCGAGAAGGTGACGTTGAACTATCTGCTGCGGCAAGAGGCCGGTTCCTGGAAGGTCATCGACGTCTACCTGAGCGGCACGGTCAGCGAGCTGGCGACGCGGCGCTCGGAATTCGTCGCTGTGCTACAGCGCGAAGGGGCCAATGGGCTCGTCCAGATGATCGAACGGCGCACCGCCGCGCTAAGACCGGGATGATGCAGACAGCAATGCCGGGCTGGCAGCGCTCGGTTGACTCCACTGCGGCGCGGCGGCGGGCGGCTGGGCAGTCGGTTTGCCCGGATCCTGGGATGCTGGAGGCGGTGGTGGCGGCGTGGCGACCCCGCCGGCCGCGCTCGGCGGGCTCGATTGCGGTTGCCGCGGCGCGGCGGCGGCTGGCTCGCCAGGCGGTTTGCCGCGATGCTCGGATGATGGGGGCGGCGGTGCCGGGCCGGTATCGCCGCCGGCCGCAGTCGGCTCGCTCGACTGCAGCTGCTGCGGGGCGGCAGCTGGCGGCTCAGCAGGCGATTTGCCGGGATCCTGGTAGAAGTCCGGCCCCGGCTCCGGTGCCTTCCCGCGCCGCAACTCGGCGGCGCGATGCTGCTGGGTGAGGCTGCGCAGCTGGGCATAAAAATCGAGCGAGTTCTTTTCCAAGTCGTCGAGGACATCGATGACGCGGGCGCGCTGATCGATGCCGTCGAGAATGAAGCGAGAAATCTCGATGTTGTCGACATCCTTCACCGTCGCCAGATAGCTGAACGGATCGATATAGGCGTCGGTGCCCATGCCGATCAGATCGCGCGGGTTCGAGGGACCGAGGATCGGCGCGACCAGATAGGGACCTTCGGGCAGGCCCCAGACAAACAGGGTCTGTCCGAAATCGGCCTTCTCCTTGTCCAGCCCCCATTTGGTGGCAACATCGAGGAAGCCGGCGAGACCAAGCGTCGAATTGACGGTGAAGCGGCCGACCGAGATCCCGGCTCGTTTGAGCTGGCCTTGCAGCACGTCGTTGATGACGAAGACCGGCTCCTTCATGTTGTCGAGGGCGCGCCGCACCGCGTCCCGCCCCTCCTCGGGCAAAATCGCGATGTAGATCTTCGTCACCGGCTTGAGCAGGATGCGGTCGATGAACATGTTGAGCTCGAGGGTCTTGCGGTTCAGCGGCTCAAGCGGATCATTGTTCTGCTCGAAGGCAGCGCGCTCGGCGGGGTCGCTGGGCGGCGTCGCGCAGCCGGCAAGCATGGCGGCCACCAGCAAGCTGGCAGCGGCACGGACGGCTCCGTGGAAGGGGGCGGCGATTCTCACGAAGCGGTTCGAACGCGTGGCTGACTGGTTTGGGAGGAGCGTGCGGGGCGGTCATCGTCGACAATTCGGTTGGCGAACGCAATGCTAAATCACCGTCCGCTTCGGCGCGCCGCTGTTCAGGGCAGGGCAGGATGACCCTCCTCGGTCTCGGCATCGTGCTGATCTTAGTGTGGGCCTATGTCCTCGCCGTCACGGTGGCGACGCTGCGCTTTGCCGGGCGACCGATCGCTCCGGCGAGGAGCCGGCCGCCGGTATCTGTGCTGAAGCCGCTGCACGGGGCGGAGCCGGGGCTCGGTGAGAACCTTCGCTCGTTTGCCGACCAGGACTATCCCGCCTTCCAGCTCGTGCTCGGCGTGCGCGATCCGCACCGACAGCGCCCTGCCGGTCGCGCGCGCGCTGATCCGCGACCGGCCGCGTTGCGATATCGAGCTCGTCATCGACTCGCGCGCCGTCGGCAGCAATCTCAAGGTGGCGAACCTCGAAAACATGCTGCCCGCCGCGCGGCACGACTGGATCGTCATGGCCGACAGCCACATCCGGGTCACCCGGGATTATCTCGGTGTCGTCACGGCGCCGCTGCCAAATCCCGCAACCGGGGTCGTGACCTGCCTCTACAAGGGCATTCCGACCGGCGGGCTGTGGTCGCGATTGCTGGCGCTGCACATCAATTTCGCCTTTCTGCCGAGTGCGCTGCTCGGCGAGGCGCTCGGCATCGGAGGCGGCTGCTTCGGCGCGACGATCGCGCTGCGCCGCGACGTGCTGGAGCGGATCGGCGGCTTCTCGCGGCTGCGCAACGAACTCGCCGACGACCACCGCATCGGCGCCGCCGTGCGCCGGCTCGGGCTGGCGATCGTGCTCTCGCCCTATCTCGTCGATAATTACGTGGCCGAGCCTTCGCTCACCAGTCTTTGGCAGCACGAGTTGCGCTGGGCGCGGACGGTGCGGCTGATGGCGCCGGCCGGCTTCGCCGGCTCGGCGATCAGCCATACCGTGGTGCTTTCCGTCGCTGGCCGCCCTCATCTGCGGGGCGGGCATCGCCGCCTGGGGATTTGTCTTGCTATCGCTGTTGTTGCGGTGGATATCGGCCGTGGTCATCGCGCGCCGTCTCGATCTGCCGAGAAGCGGGCTGTGGCTGCTGCCGTTGCGGGATGCTTTGTCCTTTGTCGTGTTTGTGGGTAGCTTCTGCGGGCGCAGCGTGGTGTGGCGCGGCCAGCTGTTCCGGGTCGGCCCGGGCGGCCAGATGAGCGTCGAGGGGGACAAGCCGGCATGATGAAGACCCTGTTCTTGCACCCGCCCTCCTTCGACGGGTTCGATGGCGGCGCGGGGTCGCGCTATCAGGCGCGGCGCGAGATCCGCTCGTTCTGGTATCCGACCTGGCTCGCCCAGCCGGCGGCGCTGGTCCCCGGCAGCCGGCTTGTCGATGCCCCGCCGGCGCGGCTGCACCTCGACGATGTGCTGCCGCTCGCCGCGGATTACGAGCTGGCGGTGCTGCATACCTCGACCCCGTCCTTCGCCGCCGATGTCAAGGTCGCCGAGGCGCTGAAGGACACCAACCCGCGGCTCAAGATCGGCCTCATCGGCGCCAAGGTCGCGGTCGAGCCGGATGCCAGCCTCGCCGCCTCGCGCGCCATCGATTTCGTCGCCCGCGAGGAATTCGATTTCACGATCCAGGAGGTGGCGGAGGGCCGCTCCGTCGCCGATATCGACGGGCTGAGCTATCGCGATGGCGGCGGGTCGATCCGTCCACAACCGGGCGCGCGCCGTGCTCGAGGACATGGACCAGCTGCCGTTCGTGACCGAGGTCTACAAGCGCGATCTCAGGGTCGAGGATTATTTCATCGGCTATCTCAAGCACCCCTACCTGTCGCTCTATACCGGGCGCGGCTGCCGCTCGAAATGCACCTTCTGCCTGTGGCCGCAGACCGTCGGCGGGCATCGCTACCGGGTGCGCAGCGTCGGCCACGTGATCGAGGAAATCCGCCTGGCGCGGAGCTATTTCCCGCAGGTCAAGGAGTTCTTCTTCGACGACGACACCTTCACCGACGACCGGCCGCGCGCCGAGGCGATCGCCCGTGAGCTCGGCAAGCTCGGCGTCACCTGGTCGTGCAACGCCAAGGCCAACGTGCCGCGCGCGACGCTCGAGATCCTGCGCGACAACGGGCTGCGCCTGCTGCTCGTCGGCTACGAGACCGGCAACCAGCAGATCCTCAACAACATCAAGAAGGGCATGCGGATCGATATCGCCCGCCGCTTCACCAAGGACTGCCACGAGCTCGGCATCACGATCCACGGCACCTTCATCCTCGGCCTGCCCGGCGAGACCAGGGAGACGATCGAGGAAACCATCCGGTTTGCCGCCGAGATCAACCCGCACACGATCCAGGTCTCGCTCGCCGCGCCCTATCCCGGCACCGAACTCTACCGGCAGGCGGTCGGCGAGGGCTGGCTCGACATCGCCCATGCCGAGCTGATCGACGACAATGGGGTGCAGATCGCGCCGCTGCACTATCCGCACCTGTCGCACACCGAAATCTTCGAGTCGCTCGAAACCTTCTACAAGCGCTTCTATTTCCGCCGCAAAAAGATCGCCGCGCTGGTCGCCGAGATGATCCGGAGCCCAGCAGATGATGCGGCGCCGGCTGCGCGAAGGGGTCGAGTTCTTCCAGTTCCTGCGCCACCGGGAGATGGCGAGCTGACCGCCAAAGCGCGCCCGGAAATGCGCTGTCATTGCGAGGAGCGCAGCGACGAAGCAATCTCGCATCAGGGGCAACGGACCGCGCGAGATTGCTTCGCTTCGCTCGCAATGACACCCATTGGGTGACGCAGCGCCGGCACGACGGCTGATCGTCACGGCCGACGATTTCGGCCGCGACGTCGCGATCAACGAGGCGGTCGAGGCGGCCTGCGCGCGACGGCATCCTGTCCTGCGCGAGCCTGATGGTCGGCGCGCCCGCCGCGGCCGACGCGGTGGCGCGGGCGCAGCGGCTGCCGGGGCTGCGCGTCGGGCTGCATCTCGTGCTGATCGACGGCAGCCCGGTGCTGCCGCCGGACGAGATCCGCGGCCTGGTCGGCGCCGACGGGCGTTTCGACGACAACCAGATCCGCGCCGGCCTGCGCTATTTCTTTGCGCCGGGGGTGCGGCGCCTGCTCGCCGCCGAGATCCGCGCGCAATTCGAGGCGTTCCGGGCGACCGGCCTCGCGCTCGACCATGTCAACGCGCACCAGCACATGCACCTGCATCCGACCGTCGCGCGGCTGATCGTCGAGATCGGCCGCGTCTTATGGGATGCGCGCGGTCCGCCTGCCCTGTCGAGCCGGCCGCCGTGCTGCGCCGCGCCTTTCCCGGCGAGCGCCATCGCGCCGCCGGCCTACCGCCCGGTCGTCGCCGCGCTGCGGCGGCGGCTGCGCCGCGCCGGGCTGGCGATGAACGATCATGTCTTCGGCATCGCCTGGAGCGGCGCGATGGTCGAGGAGCGAATCCTCGCGCTCTTGCCGCATTTGCCGCCGGGGGTCAGCGAGATCTATTGCCACCCGGCGACACGGCAAACCCCCGCCCTCGCCGCGGCGATGCCGGGATACCGCCAGACCGAGGAGCTCGCCGCGCTGCTCAGCCCCGAGGTGCGGCGGCGCATCGCCGAGCTTGGGATCAGCCTGGTCGGCTACGGCGATCTCGCGGCGGCTCGAGTGACCGGCTGGGCCGGGCCGATGCGGCCAGTTTGCGGCTGCGCCCGCGCCGCCGCTGCGCGCGGCTCGCGGGCCGGGCCGAGCAGAGCCGGCAGGACGAGGAGCGTGCAGAACAGCGTAGCAGGCGAGCGAGATCGCCAGGAGCTCGCCCATTTCCGCCGTGCCGGGATCGTCCGACAGCGCCAGGCTGCCAAAGGCCGACATCGTCGTCAGCGCGCTGAAGACGACCGCGCGCGCCGTGCTCGACTGCAGGTGATGGGTCTGCCCGGCGCGCCAGTTCATGACGAAATAGATGTCGAACGCGACCCCGATCCCCAAGCAGCAGCGGCAAGGCGATGATGTTGGCGTAATTGAGCTTCATCCCGATCACCACGGTGATCGCCAGGGTCAGGATCGCGGCGAGCAGCAGCGGGGCGATCACGAGCACGACGTCGCGCAGCCGGCGCAGCACGAGCGCGAGCAGGAGCGCGATCGCGGCGACGGCGATGATCCCGGCCTGGACAAAGGCCGAGCTGATCAGATGGCCGGCCTCGCGGATCGTCACCGGCGTGCCGGTCGCGTCCGGCGCGATGCGTGCGCACCGCGGCGACGAACCGGTCGAGCACATCGGGGTCGCGGGCATCGCCCTGCGGAAACACCTCGACCCGGGCGCGGCCGTCGGCGGCGATCCAGCTGTCGCGCAGCTCCGCCGGCAGGCTCGCCAGGGTCACCCTCTTTGCCTGGATCAGATCGCCCAGCGCCGCGAGCCGCTGCTCCAGACCGGTGAGGAGCGCCTGCCGCAACGCCGGGACGATCGTCGCGCCGCGCGCCGCGACCTCGTCGAGCGCGCCGCGCGAGACGGGCCGCCGGGCTTTGCGGCCCCGCGGCGACGCGCTGCGGCGGCGACGGCCGCAACGCATCGCGGCAGGCGGCGATCGCCTGCAACACATCGCTGTCGCTCGGCGGCGGCAGGATTGTGCCCGGGGTCAGCGTCGGCCCGAGCAGCAGCGTGAGATCGCCGATGATCGCGAGCTTCTTGTCCTGATCGCCGGGAATGAAGCTCGCCGCCGTGACCGCCTGCGCGACTTCGGGCAGCTTGGCGAGCCGGTCGGCGAGCGCCTCGGCCTCGCTCAGCGACGGCGGCGAGGATCTCGGCCGTATAGGGGCTGGTCATCGGATCCTTCATCAGGTCGCGGGCGGTCGCGACCGACTCGCTGTGCGGGTTTTTCAGGTTCAGCGGGTCGAAATCGAAACTGATCCGGGGCAACAGCGCGAGCCCCGCCGCCGCGAGAACCGCCGCCGCGCCGATCACCCAGCTCGCGGCGCCGCTCCAGAAACCGGTCGATCGCGGCGGCGCGGCGAAAGCCGATCGGCTCGGGCTCGCCGCGCGGCCGCAGCAGCGTCAACGCGGCCGGCAGCAGCACCAGATTGAGCGCGATCGCGATGATCATGCCGCACCCGGCGATCCATCCGAGCTCGCGGATCCCGGTATATTGGGTCGGCACAAACGAGAGGAAGCCGATCGCCGTCGCGCCGGCGGCGAGGATGAGCGCCGGACCGATCGACTCGCGCCGCGCCCCGCAAGGCCGCCGGCAGGGTGCCGAGGCGGTGCCGCTGATCGCGGTAGCGCACGCTGAACTGAATGCTGAAATCGACCGCGAGACCGATGAACAGGACCCCGAACGCCACCGAGATCAGATTGAGCGAGCCGATCGCCAGCGCGGCAAACCCGGCGGTCAGCGCCAGGCCGGCTGCGAGCGTCGCCAGGATCGCCCCGACGAGCTTCACCGAGCGCAACGCGGCGAACAGGATCGCGCACACCAGGACAACCGACAGGATGGTCGATTTGAGCGCGCCCTCGCGCAGGGTCGCGAACTGCTCGTCGTCGAGCGCCACCGGGCCGGTCATGCGCACGCCGCACGCCGTGCTGCGGGTCGAGCGCCAGCTCGCCGGCCAGCCGGCGGATCTCGGCGCGCGCCCGGCCCCCGGCCTCGAGCGCGTTGAAGTCGAGCACCGGGCGCGGTCAACACAAAGCGGCGGCGCTCCCGCGGGTCCGCTGCCCGTCCGGTCATGATACGCTGCCAGGAGAGCGGTTCCGAACGGCCCTCCAGCACGGCTTTGACGGCCTTGTCGATCGCCGCCAGGGTCGGATTGAGCAGATCGATCGCGGCCTGGTCCTTCCCCGCGCCTGCGACAAACAGCGCCAGCGTGTCGAACAGCCCGCGCAGGCTGGGATCGCGGGCGAGGTTGCCGATCAAGCGGCTGCGCCGCGATCAGCTTCTCCGACAGGGCCTCGAGCTCGGCGACCGGCAGGAACAACAGGCCGTTCTTGCTCGAAAAACGGCCCGCCATCCGGCTGCCGCACGTAATGAAACAGCTCGGGCTCGGCGCGCATCCTGAGCGGCCAGCTCGCGCGCCGCGCGTTCGGCCAGATCGCCGGTCTGCCCATCGATGACGATGACCAGCAGGCTGTCGTTCTGCGGAAACGCCCGATCGAGGGCGATCTCGTTCTGGCGCCAGGCCAGCCCGGTCGGCAGCATGTGCTCGATATCGGTGTCGATGGTAAGATGGGTGGCCGCGTAGAACCCGCCGCCCAGAGACAGAAGCAAGCCGGCCAGCGCGATCGCCAAGGCGTTGCGACGGGCGAGGTCGACGATGCGGCCGACAGCGACGGCGATCACGCGGCGTCTCGCCGGTTGGCCGCGCAGGGGGCGTGCCAAAAAGCAATTCGGCCGCCGTTCTCAGATAAACCGGAATTGAGGCAATTGCCCGCCGAATTGCCGCGAAAATTCCGAGTCCTCGTCACAATGCGGACATGCTTTGCGTCGATGCTGCATAGAATTTCGCAGGTAAGGAGGGGACCATGGCCGGACGCGCCGAATGCTGCCGCTATGAGCCGAGCCTCGAAGATCTGCTCGATGACGAGGTAATGGCGCCGGTCTTGCGCAGCGCCGGCTTCGATCCGCAGGGCATTCGCGACATGATGGTCGAGACCGCCAGACGGATCGACGAGGGGCGGATCGACGATCGCGCCGCCCGCGACCAACACCGCAGAGACCGCTAGATCGCCGGGGACCATGCCGGAAATTCGATCCGCACGCTGAGCCCCGGGTGATTGTCGCCGAGCGTCACGTTTGCCGCATGCCGGCGCGCGACCGCGCGCACCAGGCTGAGGCCGAGCCCGTTGCCCGGCGTGCTGCGGCTCGGCTCCAGGCGTACGAACCGATCGAATACGGTCTCGCGATCGCCTTCCGGGATGCCCGGTCCGCGATCGGCGACCTCGATCGCGGCGCGGCCCTCGCTCTGGCGCACCGCAATCGCGATGTCGCCGCCGCCGTATTTGAGGGCGTTGTCGAGCAGGTTGGCGACCGCTTGCGACAACAGGTGCCGATCGCCGCGAATCATCGTCTGCGGCGTGCTGTCGAGACGCAGCGTGAAGCCTTTCTCTTCGGCCAGCGGCTCGTACAGCTCGAGCACCGCCCGGGCGATCTCGCCGAGATCCAACGGCTCGTCGGCCCGCGCGCCGGCACCGGCCTCGGCCTCGGCGATGCTGAGCAGCGCGTTGAAGGTGGCGAGCAGCCGGTCGGCCTCATCGATCGCGGCGCGGATCGCCTCGCCCCGCGCGAGGGGATCGTCGGGACCCAGTAGCGCCAGCTCGAGCCGCGCCCGCAGCCGCGCCAGCGGCGTCTTCAAATCATGCGCGACATTGTCGGTGACCTCGCGCATTCCGCTCATCAGCCGCTCGATCTGATCGAGCATGCCGTTGAGATTGGCGGCGAGCTGGTCGAATTCGTCATTGGTCCCGCGCCGCGGCACCCGGTCGGACAGGTTGCCGGCGATGACCCGTTCGGCGGTCCGGTTGACCTGCTCGACCCGGCGCAGCAGTGTTGCGGCTCATCACCGTCCCGCCGACCAACCCGACGCCGAGCGCGACCAGCCCGGACCACAAGAGCGTCGCCTTGATGCGGTCGCGAAACGCGGTCGCATCGCTGATGTCGCGTCCGACCAGCAGGCGATAGCCGTCGGGGATCGCAAACAGCGCGCCGCGCGCCGGGTGCGTCTCGGTCTGGCCCTTCACGCTGACCTCGATCTGGAACGACAGCGATCCCGAGCGCACCGGCACGCCCGCCGGCCAGCCGCTGATGTTGCCGGCGAGCGGCCGGCCGTCGCGATTGGTGACGAGGTAGAGCATGCCGTCGCCGCGATCGCCGGCGCTGCGCGCAGCGACGATCTGGACCAGGCCGCTGAGGCCGCGCTGGGCGTATTGCTCGGCCAGCCCGGTGATCTCGGCGTCGAGGGTCGCCTCGGTTTGCCGCTCGACAAAGTCGGCGCTCGTCCAATAGACGAAAAAGAGCACCCCGATGACCGACATCGCAAAGACCAGAAAATAGAGGCCGGCCAGCCGGAACGCGTGGGTTCTGACCAGCCGCCGCGCCGCCCGGAACAGCCCCACGGCCTTCTGAGAGGCTGCCGCTAACCTAAGCGTCGCAGTCCCGGCGACAGCCGGGACCCACCTTTCAACGGCGCCGTCACCGGATGGGTGGGTCCCGGCTTTCGCCGGGACTGCGGTTTCATCGGGCACCGTCATTGCTCAGAGCATTCCGGGTTCGAGCCGCAGCTGCCGCTCACTCCGGCGCGCGCAGGCAATACCCGGCGCCGCGCACGGTGTGAAGCAGGGGATGGTCGAAGTTCTTGTCGATTTTCTGGCGCAACCGGCTGACATGCACGTCGATCACATTGGTCTGCGGGTCGAAGTGATAATCCCACACGTTCTCCAAGAGCATCGTCCGGGTCACGACATGGCCGGCATTGCGCATCAGATATTCGAGCAGCTGGAATTCCCGCGGGAGAAGGTCGATCGTCTTGTCGCCGCGCCTGACCGAGCGGGTCAACAGATCGAGCTCGAGGTCGGCGACCCGCAATCGGGTGATGCTCGGCGTATCGGCCCCGCGCCGCAGCAGCGCCTCGATGCGGGCGAGCAGTTCGCTGAACGCGAACGGCTTCACGAGATAGTCATCACCGCCCGAACGCAACCCCTTGACCCGATCGTCGACGCTGCCGAGCGCGGAGAGGATCAGCGCCGGCGTGCGGATCTCGGCGCCGCGCAATGCGCCCAGCAGCGCCAGCCCGTCCATCCCCGGCAGCATGCGGTCGAGAATGATCGCGTCGTAGCTGCCGGAGGTGGCGAGGAACAGGCCGTCCCGGCCGTCGTCTGAGTGATCGATCGTGTACCCGCTCTCGCTCAACCCCTTGATCAGATAGGCGGCGGTCTCGCGATCGTCTTCGATGACGAGGAGTTTCATCGAGCCGCACCGCAACGTCCGCCCAGCAGCGGCCATGTTAGAGCCTTACTGAGATTTGCGGCCCGCGATTCGGCTGTAGATGCAAGCGGTGGACCTGGAACGAACGTCTCCGCCTCCGTGTAGGGTACAGCACCTTTGTGGTGAGCGGCAAGTGGGGCGAGCCGGCGGCAAGCGATGGGTTTCAAGTGGTTGCGGAACCCGATGGAAGCAAGTCGATCCGCATCCTCATCCTGATCGTCGCGGACGCGACGCTCGGCGCCACCGACATAAATTTGCGGCGGAATGCCACAGCGCGTGCTGGGCGTGGCGCGTCCCGCGATTTTGCCTTGACCGGGGCCGAAGCAGAGACGATCTATTGCGTACCAATTCAGTCCGAATTGGCCCGCCACGATCGCCATGAGGCCTGCCCGGCCGATGATTATCCTTTCGAAGCTCGCCGATTACGGCGTCATCGTCGCGACGCATCTCGCCGCCCATCCTGACCGGCAGGCGACTGCAGCGGCGATTGCCGCCGCCACCAGGCTGCCCCCGGCGACCGTCGCCAAGCTGTTGAAGGCGCTTTCCCATGCCGGCTTGGTAAGCGCGACGCGCGGGGCTGCGGGCGGCTATCGCCTGGCCCGCCTTCCGGCGGCGATCTCGGTCGCCGAGGTCGTCGCCGCGATCGACGGCGATATCGGCATGACGCAATGCTCGGTCCACGCCGAAGAGTGCGAGCGTACCAATTATTGCCCGACCCGGCCGCATTGGGCGCCGATCAACCGGGCCGTCGGGGCCGCGCTGTCGGCGATCTCGCTCGACGAGATGATCGGGCCGATCGCGTTTGCTGCCGGTGCTCGCGGCGTTTGCCGCGCCGGATGCCCGCATTTCGATGGACGAGGCGCCGCGATGAACGCCCCCCTCGATACCCAGGAGACGATCCGCTCGCTCGCGCAGGAGGGCTACAAGTACGGCTTCGTCACCGATATCGAAGCCGATACCGCGCCGCCGGGCCTCAGCGAGGACACGGTGCGCTTCATCTCGGCCAAGAAGGGCGAGCCGGAATGGCTGCTCGAATGGCGGCTCGCCGCGTTCCGCGCCTGGCGCGAAATGACCGAGCCCGATTGGGCCAAGGTCAACATCGCGCCGATCGACTACCAGGCGTCGACCTACTATTCGGCGCCAAAACAGCAGGCCGGCCCGACCTCATTGGACGAGGTCGATCCCGAGTTGTTGGCGATGTACGAAAAGCTCGGCATCCCGCTGAAGGAACGCGCGGCATTGGCCGGCGTGGAACTCGCGGGGGTCGCGGTCGACGCGGTGTTCGACAGCGTCTCGGTGGCGACCACCTTCAAGCGCGAACTGGGCGAATTGGGGATCATTTTCTGCTCGTTCGGCGAGGCGGTGCATGAGCACCCCGAGCTGGTGCGCCGCTATCTCGGCAGCGTCGTGCCGCAGAACGACAATTTCTTCGCGGCGCTTGAACTCCGCCGTGTTCAGCGACGGATCGTTCGCCTACATCCCGCCGGGCGTGCGCTGCCCGATGGAGCTCTCGACCTATTTCCGCATCAACGCGGCCAAGACCGGCCAGTTCGAGCGCACCCTCTTGATCGCCGACAAGGGCGCCTATGTCAGCTATCTCGAAGGCTGCACGGCGCCGCAGCGTGACGAAAACCAGCTGCACGCCGCGGTAGTCGAGCTGATCGCGCACGAGGATGCGCAGATCAAATATTCGACGGTGCAGAACTGGTACCCGGGCGACGCCGAAGGCAAGGGCGGCATCTACAATTTCGTGACGAAGCGCGGCCATTGCCGCGGCGCGCGCTCGAAGATTTCGTGGACGCAGGTGGAAACCGGCTCGGCGATCACCTGGAAATACCCGAGCTGCATCCTCGAAGGCGACGATTCGGTCGGCGAATTCTATTCGGTCGCGATCACCAACAACCGCCAGCAGGCCGATACCGGAACCAAGATGATCCATATCGGCAAGAACACCCGCTCGACGATCATCTCGAAGGGGATCTCGGCCGGGCGCGGCCAGAACACCTATCGCGGTCTGGTGCGGGTGCAGCCGCGCGCCCAGGGCGCGCGCAACTACACGCAATGCGACTCGCTCCTGATCGGCGACCGCTGCGGCGCCCACACCGTGCCCTATATCGAGGTGCGCAACCCGTCGGCCCGGATCGAGCACGAGGCGACGACCTCGAAGATCAGCGATGACCAGCTGTTCTATTGCCGCCAGCGCGGCCTCGCCGACGAGGATGCGCTGTCCTTGATCGTCAACGGCTTCTGCCGGGATGTCCTGAAGGAATTGCCGATGGAGTTCGCCGTCGAGGCGCAAAAGCTCTTGGCGGTCAGCCTCGAAGGCAGCGTCGGGTGAGGGCTTATTCGATGAAATCCCCGCTTCCGACGAAAATTCCCTGCCCGGTAGACAAAAATTCCCTGCCGGTGCGCAGAAATTCCCTGCCCGGTGCGCGGAAATTCCGTGCTTGCGGCGGGGAATTTGCCGAAGAAACCGGGGCACCCCAAGTGGTTACGCTGGGGCACAACGAAATTTTCCCTGCCCGCAGGGAATTTGCCCGCCAGCGGGCGGAATAGAGCCCGATGATGCTCGAAATCACCAACCTCCACGCCCGGCTCGCCGACGGCCGCGAGATCCTGAAGGGGATCGACCTCACGGTCGCGGCCGGCGAGGTGCACGCGATCATGGGGCCGAACGGGTCGGGCAAATCGACGCTCGCCGCCGTCCTGGCCGGGCGCGAGGGCTACGAGGTGACCGAGGGCGGCGTCCGCTATCTCGGCCGTGACCTGCTCGCGATGCCGGCCGACGAGCGGGCGCGCGAGGGCGTCTTCCTCGCCTTCCAGTATCCGGTCGAGATCCCGGGGGTCAACAACACCTATTTCCTGCGCGCGGCGGTCAACGCCCAGCGCCGCCATCGCGGCGAAGCCGAGCTCGACGCCGGCCAGTTCCTGCGCATCGTGCGCGCCAAATTGAAGCTGCTCGACATCGGCGACGATCTGTTGCAGCGCGCCGTCAATGTCGGGTTTTCCGGCGGCGAGAAAAAGCGCAACGAGATCTTCCAGATGGCGATGCTGGAGCCGAAGCTCGCGATCCTCGACGAGACCGACAGCGGGCTCGACATCGACGCGCTGCGCATCGTGGCGCGCGGGGTCAACGGGCTGCGCGCGCCCGACCGCGCGATCGTCGTCATCACCCACTACCAGCGCCTGCTCGACTACGTCGAGCCCGACCAGGTGCACGTGCTGCAGGACGGCCGCATCGTGCAGTCGGGCGACAAGAGCCTGGCGCTCGAACTCGAACGGACCGGCTACGCCGCCTATGCCGAGGCCGGCTGACGGACCACGATGAACGCAATCGTCGACTTCCCGGTGAAACCCGAGGCTCGACCGTATCTCGACGCCTTTGACCGCGGCGTCGGGCATAACGTCGAGATCGAGCCGGCATGGCTCGCCGGCGCCCGCCGGCGCGGCATCGCCCGGTTTGCCGAGCTCGGCTTTCCGAGCCGCAAGAGCGAGAGCTGGCGCTATCTCGACCTGCAGCCGCTCGCCCAGCACCCGCTGCTGCCGGCCGAACCGATACCCGGCGCAAATCTCGAGGCCGCACGCGAGCGACTGGCGCGGCTGGCGCTGCCCGGCGAGGGGTCGCGTCTGGTGATCGTCGACGGCCGCTTCGCCGCGAACTCTCGGCGCTCGATTTGCCGGACGGGGTGTGGCTCGGCGCGATCTCCGCGGCGCTTGCCGGCGCGGCTGGAGCTGTCACCGGAGATCGTCGCCGACGCCGCGAACGACGCCGCGCATCCGTTTGCCGCGCTGAACGCGGCGTTCTTCGCCGACGGCTACATCCTCGACATCGCGCCGGGGGTCGTGCTCGACCAGCCGATCGAGATCGTCCATCTTGGCTCGGGCGCGAGGGAAGGCGCGTTCCATACGCGCAGCTTGATCCGGCTCGGCGCCGGCAGCCGCGCCAGCGTGCTCGAAATTTATGCCGGCGACGGGCGCTATTGGCGCAACGACGTCGTCGCCCTCCGGCTCGCCGACGGCGCCGAGCTGACCCGCACCGCGATCGTCGAAGAATCGAGCGAGGCCGTGCATCTGGCGCAGCTCGACGCGACGCTGGGCCGCGAGGCGCGTCTTCGCCGGCTTTGCCCTGCTGCTCGGCGGGCGGCGGGTGCGCCACGAAGTTAGCGTCGCCATGGCCGGCGAGGCGGCGCGCTGCCGGCTCGACGGCGCCTTTGTCGTCTCCGGCAGTGACGAAGCGAACATCGTCACCACGGTCGATCATGCCGCCCCCGGCGGGCAGACGCGCGAGCTGATCAAGGGCGTCGCGGCGGGGCGCGGGCACGGCGCCTTTCAGGGCCGCATCATCGTGCGCGAAGACGCCCAGAAGACCGACGCGCACCAATTGAGCCGCAACCTCTTGATCGGTCAGCGCGCCGCGATCGACACCAAGCCCGAGCTCGAAATCTTCGCCGACGACGTCAAGTGCAGCCATGGCGCCAGCGTCGGCGACCTCGACGAGGCGGCGCTGTTCTATCTGCGGGCCCGCGGCATCCCGGCCGAGGAAGCGCGGCATATGCTGATCGATGGCTTTTTGCGCGAGGTGGTGGAGACCGTCGACGACTTCGCCACGCGCGTCTATCTGCTGCGCCGTCTCGCCGGGCGGCTCGGCAGCCTGGAGGAGTGAGAATGGGCGGGTTCGATCCGCGCCGGCTGCGCCGCGAATTCCCGATCTTCGAGCGCCATCCCGGTCTGGTGTTCCTCGATTCCGGCGCCAGCGCGCAGAAGCCGCGCCAGGTCATCGACGGCATCGCCGAGTTCTACCGCAGCGACTATGCCAATGTGCATCGCGGCGTCTATCAGCTGAGCGCGCGCTCGACCGACCGGTTCGAGGAGGCGCGCGAGGCCGTGCGCGCCTTCCTCAACGCCGCCGACGAGCGCGAGATCGTCTTCGTGCGCGGCGCGACCGAGGCGATCAACCTGGTCGCCCAAAGCTGGGGCCCGGCGCATCTCAAAGCCGGCGACGAGGTGGTGATCAGCGATCTCGAACACCATTCCAACCTCGTGCCGTGGCAGATGCTGTGTCAGCGTATCGGCGCCCGGCTCGTGGTGGCGCCGACCGACGACACCGGCGAATTCGACCTCGCGCGCTTCGAGGCGCTGCTGTCGCCGCGCACCCGGCTCGTCGCGGTGACCCATGTCTCGAACGTCACCGGCGCGCTCTTGCCGGTGGCGCGGATCGTCGAGCTGGCCCACGCGAGAGGCGCCCTCGTGCTGGTCGACGGCTGCCAGGCGGTGCCGCGCATGCCGGTCGACGTGCAGGCGCTGGGCTGCGATTTCTACGCGTTTTCCGGGCACAAGGCGTATGGGCCGACCGGGACCGGCGTGCTCTACGGCCGCTACGATGCGCTCCTGTCGATGCCGCCCTGGCAGACCGGCGGCGGCATGATCGCCAACGTCACCTATGAGAAGACCGAGTTTCAGGAGCCGCCGCACCGCTTCGAGGCCGGCACCCCGGACATCGCCGGCGCGGTCGGCCTCGCGCAGGCGATCGGCTTTATCGAAGGGATCGGCCGCGACAACATCCGCGAGCACGAAATGGCGCTGACCGGCTACGGCGTCGACCGCCTGTCGCGCATCCCCGGCGTGCAGCTCGTCGCCGGCGGCCAGCGGCGGCTCAGCATCCTTTCGTTCAACCTCGACGGCGTGCACCCGCATGACGTTGGTACCGTGCTCGATCAGCACGGTGTCGCCGTCAGGGTCGGCCATCATTGCGCCCAGCCGCTGATGGACAAACTGGGCCTCGTCGGCACGGTGCGCGCCTCGCTCGGGGTCTACAACGACGAAGCCGACATCGACCGCCTGGCCGCGGCGGTCGAGGCCTGCCGGGAGATGTTCCAGCGATGATGGATGATCTGCGCGAGCTGTATCAGGACATCATCCTCGATCACGGCCGCCACCCGCGCAATCTGCGCGCGCTCGAACACCCGACCCATCTGGCGCGCGGCCACAACCCGCTGTGCGGCGACCGGGTGACGGTCTATCTCGCGATCGAGGGCGACAGGATCGCCGATGTCAGCTTCGAGGGGCGCGGCTGCGCGATCTCGACCGCGGCGGCCTCGCTGATGACCGAGGTGCTGAAGGGCAAGACGCTCGACGAGGCGCGCCAACTGTTCGCGCAATTCCACGCCACGGTGACCGGCGGCACGCCCGAAGAGCTGCCCGAGGCGCTCAAGGAGGATGCCGAGCGGCTCGAGCCGCTGACCGGGGTCAGGGCCTATCCGGTGCGGGTCAAGTGCGCGACGCTGCCGTGGCACGCCTTCGAGGCGGCGCTCAAATCGGGCCTCGCCGGCGCGACGGTCAAGACGGAGTAGCCAATGCCATCCGAGGAAAACCAAGACTATTTCGATTTCGCGCCGGAGCCGCCGGCCGAGACCGAGGGGGTGGAGCGCCCCGAGGGCGAGGACGATCCGGCGCTGATGGAGCCGGTGCTCGAGGCGCTCAAGACCGTGCAGGACCCCGAGATCCCGCTCAACCTGGTCGAGCTCGGGCTGATCTATGAGCTGGTCGTCAAGCAGGGCGGCATCGTCTTTGTCGAGATGACGCTGACGACGCCGGCCTGCCCGGTCGCGCAAAGCATGCCGGGCGAGGTCGAGGCCGCGATCAGCGCGGTGCCCGGGGTCAGCGAGGTCCGGGTCAAGCTGGTGTGGTCGCCGCCCTGGGACAAGGACCGGATGAGCGAGGAAGCCAAGCTCGAACTCGGCATGCTGTGACCGGCCGCTGGCCGAAGGCGGTTCTGTTCGACCTGCTGACGGCGCTGATCGATTCCTGGGCTTTGTGGGATGCCGTCGCCGGCAACAGCGATGAGGGCCGCCGCTGGCGCACCGCCTATCTGAAAAATACCTATGCCGAGGGCCTCTACCGACCCTACGAGATCCTGGTGCGCGAGGCGGCCGTCGCGGTCGGCCTGCCGGAGGATCTTGGTGACCGGTTGACGGCCCGCTACGGCGAGCTCAGACCCTGGCCGGAAGTCGCGGACGTGCTGGAAGCGTTGCATGAGCGGGTGCCGCTTGGGGTCGTTACCAATTGCTCGGAATCCTTGGGTCGGATCGCGGTTGCCCGCACCGGCATCGCCTTCGGCGCCGTGGTGACCGCGGAGCGGGCCGGCTTCTACAAGCCGCATCCCGCGCCTTACCGGCTCGCGCTCGCCGAGCTTGGCGTCGCGCCGCAGGATTGTCTCTTCGTCGCCGGCTCGGCCTACGATCTGTTCGGCGCCGGCGCGCTCGGCTTGCCGGTGTTCTGGCACGACCGGATCGGCATACCGCTGCCGCCCGAAGCGCCGCCGCCGCGCTGGCATTGCCGCGCCCTGCATCCGCTGACCCGGATCGTCCTCGGCTGAGCGCCGCTTCGAGGTTTTCTCCGGCCGGGTCGCGCGGCAGATGCAGGTCCGGCGAATTGATCGGTCGGTCGGCCGTGTCCTCATACGCGCACGCCTGGCTCCCGGATAGGTCGCGCGACAAACGGCGAGTATTGACTATATAACGAATTCTCAGAGCCGATGATGGTCACCACCCTGGTTTCACTGTCCGTGTCTGCTGCGCCCTCCGCGGTGCGCCGGACAGGTCTGCGACGCGGCTCGCGCCTGCGCCGGTGAGCGACACCAGCACCCCGCCCCTTGGCTCGATCAACCGGGGCGCGATCACCGCGACGATCATCTGCGCCTGCATCATGCAGGGGCTCGACACGACGATCGTCAATGTCTGCCTGCCGCACATCCAGGGCAGCATGTCGGCCTCGCAGGACCAGATCTCGTGGATTTTGACCTCCTACATTGTCGCCTCGGCGATCATGATGCCGCTGACCGGCTGGCTCGCCGGCCACTTTGGCGTCAAGTACATCTTTCTCGCCTCGGTTATCGGCTTCACCATCGCTTCGGCCTTCTGTGGCGCCGCGACGAGCCTCACCCAACTCGTGCTCTACCGCATGTTGCAAGGCGTATGCAGCGCCGGGCTGGTGCCGCTCGGGCAGGCGACGCTGTTTACGATCTATCCGCGCGAACGGCATGGCCATGCGATGGCGATCTTCAGCACCGGCGCGATGATGGGGCCGATCATCGGCCCGACCCTCGGCGGCTGGCTGACCGAAGAACTTCGGTTGGCGCTGGTGCTTCTACATCAACCTGCCGGTCGGGGCATTGTGCGCGCTCGGCGTCTTCCTGTTCATCCGCCAGACCCGCGCCATGCGGCGCGACCAATTCGACATGTTCGGCTTTGCGATGCTGAGCATCGCGGTCGGCTCGCTGCAATTGATGCTCGACCGCGGGCAGATCAAGGACTGGTTCCATTCGACCGAAATATGGATCGAGGCGACGATCGCGGCATTGTGCTTCTATCAGTTGGTCGTCCACACGATGACGACCGGCGAGCGCTCGTTCCTCAATCGCGAATTATTGAAAAGCCCGAATTTTGTCGCCGGCAGCCTGTTGATGTTCGGGGTCGGCATGATCCTCAGCGGCACCCTGGCGCTGATGCCGTCGATGATGCAGGTGCTGATGAACTACCCGGTGTTTGATGCCGGCTGGATGATGGCGCCGCGCGGGTTCGGCACGATGCTGGCGATGTTCCTCGTCGCCCGGCTGATCAACCGCGTCGACAACCGCCTCTTTATCCTGGTCGGGTTTCTGCTGACCGCCGCCTCGCTGTGGCAGATGACCGGCTTTTCGCTGCTGATGGGGTCCGGGCCGATCCTGTTCGCCGGGTTTGCCCAGGGTTTTGGGCTCGGCTGCACCTTCGTGCCGCTCAACCTGCTCGCGCTCTCGGGCCTGCCGCACCACATCCTGACCCAGGGAACCGCGATCCGCGCCCTGATGCGCATGCTCGGCGGCAGCATCGGCATCGCCATCCTCGAAACGCAACTCGCGCAGAACACCCAGATCGTGCATTCCCGTCTGATTGAATCGCTGCGCCCCGACAATCCACTGGCGCAAGCGCCGTTCCTTGCCGCGCCTTTCAGCCTGACGAACCCGTCGGGGATCGCCGCGCTCAATCAGGAGGTCACCCGACAGGCGGCGATGATCGCCTATAATGATGATTTCGCGCTGATGCTGATCGTCATCCTTGCCTCCTTGCCGTTATTGCTGCTGATCCGCGGTCCGCGCCGGGAGCCGGTGATGGCGGCGGCCGACGATTGACGGCCCCTACGCCGCTTCGAGCGCGGCATCGAGATCGGCGATCAGATCGTCGGGGTCCTCGATGCCGACCGAGAGGCGCAACAGGTCGGGCGGGGCCGGGCTGCCGGCGCCCTCGACCGAGGCGCGATGCTCGATGAGGCTCTCGACCCCGCCGAGCGAGGTCGCGCGCTTCCACAGCGCGACCCGGGCCGCCGTGGCGATCGCCGCCGCCGCGCCGCCCTTCACCCGGATGCTCAGCATGCCGCCGAAGCCGCCGTCCATCTGGCGCGCCGCGACGGCGTGGCCGGGATCGGTCGGCAACCCCGGATAGAGCACCGCAAGCACCTTCTTGTGTCCGGCGAAATGCTCGGCGATCCGCATTGCCGAGCGGCAGGCGCGCTCGACGCGCGGATAGAGCGTGCGCATGCCGCGCAGCAGAAGATAGGCCTCGAGACTGCCGAGAATGGCGCCGCCGCTGCTGCGCGTCGGCGACGAGGCGCTGCCAGAATTCGTCCGTCCGCGCCGACGGTCAGCGAACCGGCGATCACATCGCTGTGGCCGTTCAGATATTTCGTCGCCGAATGCATGACGATATCGGCGCCGAGTTCCAATGGCCGGGTCAGGACCGGGGTCGCCGCGGTGCTGTCGACGGCGAGGAGCGCGCCCGCCGCATGGGCGATCTCGGCAGCGCCGGCGATGTCGGTGACCGACCACAGCGGGTTGGCCGGCGTCTCGATCCACAGGAGCCGGGTGCGGCCGGGCTCGACCGCCCGCCGCAATGCGTCGAGCGAGGTCGCGTCGACAAAATCGACAGCGAGCGCGCCCTTCGCATCGGCCGCGGCGAGCCAGCGGCGCAACGCCCAATACATCACCCGCGGCGCCACGACATGGGCGCCGAGCGGCAGGCTGTGGAAAATCGCCGTTGCCGCCGCCATCCCCGAGGCGAACAACAGCGAGGCGGCGCCGCCTTCGAGCGCGGTGATCAGCGCCTGCGGCTGGTCGTAGCCGGGATTGTCGGCGCGACCATAGCCGCGGCCGCGGCGGTACTGGTTGTCGGGATCGCGCTCGAACGTCGTCGCGGTGTGCATCGGCAGCACGACGGCGCCGGTCGCGGGATCGGTCCAGCCGAGCGCCTGCGCGGCGAGGGTGGCGGGGTGCGGCATGTTGCGCGGCATCTCTCGTGCCTCCGAAGCTTCCTCGCGCCATGCTACAGTGGAGTTCGGTCAAATCAGATGGTCAACGCAAACGCCATGCTCGCCCGTCGCTGGTTCCTGCTGCTGCTGCCGCTGCTGCTCGCCGTCTGTGCGACTGTCGCCCGCGCCCAGTTGGCGCAGTTTCCGAGCGCGCGCGCTGACGATCGTCACCGCGAGCGGTCCGCATAAATTCAGCGTCGAGCTCGCGACCACCCCGGAGCAGATGGCGCAGGGGCTGATGTTCCGGCAGAGCCTGGCGCCCGATGCCGGCATGCTGTTCGATTTCGTGACGCCGTCGATGGCGACGATGTGGATGAAGAACACGCTGATCCCGCTCGACATGCTGTTTGTCGATGCAACGGGTCATATCGTCAACATCCATGAGCGCGCCGTGCCGCAATCGCTCGCGACGATCGCCGCGGCGGCGCCGGTGCGCGCCGTCATCGAGCTGAACGGCGGCACCGCCGCGCGGCTCGGGATCCGGCCCGGCGACCGGGTCATCTTCCCGATCTTCGGCAACGCCGCGAATTAAGCCGCAGTGGCGCAGCGGCAGCGTCCGCGCTATACGTTAGGCAGAGTGGATTGGCGCAGGAGCGTTGCGAATGGCAGTCCCGGCACGGCCGTACTGGACCGGATATCTCAAACTCTCGCTGGTGACGATTGCGGTGCGCCTCTACACCGCGACCAGCGAGCGCGAGCGCGTGCGCTTTCACCAGATCCACGAGCCCTCCGGCGAACGCGTCCGCCAGCAGCTCGTGGTGCCCGGCATCGGACCGGTCGAACGCGACGACATCGTCAAGGGCTTCGAATACGAAAAGGGCCATTACGTCACGGTCGACCCGGAGGATTTGAAGCGGCTGCGCCTCGAAACCACCGACACGATCGACATCGTCGAATTCGTCGACGCCGTCGATCCGATCTATTTCGACGCGCCCTATTACCTGGTGCCCGACGGCAATGTCGCCGAGGAAGGCTACCGGGTGATCCGCGAGGCGCTGCGCCAGAGCGGCAAGATCGCGGTCGGCCAGGTCGTCGTCAACGGCCAGGAGCGGATCATCGCGATTCGGCCGCTCGGCACGGGATTGCTCGGCAACGCGCTGCGCTATCAGGACGAGATCCGCAAGCCCGAGGATTTTTTCGGCGCGATCGCCGCGGATGGCGTCGATGACGACCAGCTGGCGATCATGGACCAGATCATCGCGCGCAAGACCCGGCCGTTCGATGCCGGGCAAATTCGTCGACCATTACCAGACCGCGCTGCGCGAGCTGATCGACGAGAAGCTCGCCGGCAAGGTGCCGGAAAAGGCAGCCGAGCACCGGCCGGCGCAGGTCATCGATCTGATGGAGGCGCTGAAGCGCAGCCTGGCCGAGGAGCAGAAGGCGTCGCAAGCCGCGCCGCGCCGTGCCGCGACGCCGGCCGGCCGCCGTGGCGGAGGCGCCGGCACGGCCGGCCGCCGTCGGAGCGCCGGCGCGCAAGACCGCGCCGCGCCCAACGGCCAGCGCAGCCTCCTGCTGCCGGTCGAAGGCGGCCGCGGCAAGGCCGCCGACGCTGCCAAGGACGAGCCGGCAGCCGCGGCGCCGAAGCCGCGGCGCAAAGCCTCCTAGTCTAGCGCGGTTGACGCCCGGGTCGGCTAGCCGTCACCGGGCGTGCCGGGAAGTGAGCGGAGACAGGGTTATGGAATTCGGCATCTTCAACCTGATGGGCGCACGCGAGGCGGACAGGTCGGCGGCGCAGGTCTTCGCCGAGGTCGCCGAGCAGACCCGGCTCGCCGACGAGCTCGGCTACGCGACGGCGTGGTTCGCGGAGCATCATTTCTCGAATTATTGTTTGTGCGCCTCGCCCTTGATGATGGTCGGGCATTGCGCCGCGTTGACGAAAAAGATCCGGCTCGGCACCGCGGTCGTCGTGCTGCCGCTCTACAACCCGGCCCGGCTCGCCGCCGAGATCGCGACCGCCGACGCGCTGTCGCAGGGGCGCCTCTCGCTCGGCATCGGCGCCGGCTATCAGCCCTACGAATTCGAACGGTTCGGCGTCGATATCAAAGAGAACCTCGAAATGACCGAGGAGTTCTGCGAAATCCTCGATCTGGCGTTCACCCAAGATTTCTTCAGCTATGACGGCAAGCATTACCGGATGCCGGAGACCCACATTCCGGCCCGCCCGGTGCAACGATCGGTGCCGATCTATGTCGCCGGCCATACCCCGGCGATGTTCCGCGCCGCGGCGCGGCACGGCTACCGGGTGTTGTCGTCGGGGCGGGTCGGCGGCGCCAAGCTGCTCGCCGAGCAATACGCCGACATCGTCGCCGCGTTCGCCGCCGAGAATAAGCCGCTGGCCAACGCCCACATCACCGTCAACCGATTCTGCCACATCACCGACAACAAGGAAGAGGGGCTGCGCTTTGCCGAGAACGCGCGCTATCAGTCGCGGCTCGCCTCGAGCCTGCGGCGTCGGCAGGAGGTCATGCGGGGCACCGTCCTGGTCGATGTCCCGTTCCCCGACGAGCCGCCGCTCGAGCAGATCCACCGCGATCTCTTGATCGGCGATGTCGATACCGTGGCCGAGAAGCTCGCCGCCGAGATCGCCGCGACGCATCCGGTGCACATGTGCTTTTCGTTCAAGGTCGGCGACACGCCGCACGAGGCGGCGATGCGCTCGATGGAGCTGATGATCGGCGAGGTCAAGCCGCGGGTCGAGCGCGCCCTCGGGCGGCTCGCGGCGGAATAGGCGCGGTCAGGCGACCCCGTACTCCTTGAACCAGGCCGAGCATCCGGGCCCAGCCGTCCTTGGCCGCCTCGGCGCGGTAGCTCGGCCGGTAGTCGGCGTTGAAGCCGTGCGGCGCGTCGGGATAGATCTTGAACTCGCAGGTCTTGCCGGCGGCCTTGCAGGCCGCCGCCATGCGCTCGACGCTTTCGACCGGGATGCCCTGGTCGGCGCCGCCGTAAAGCCCGAGCACCGGGCATTTCAGCTCGGCAGCCAGATCGATCGGGTATTTCGGCTGCAATTCGGTGCGCGGCCGGTCGATCGGCCCGTACCAGGAGACTGCGGCCTTCAGACCGGGGTTGTGCGCGGCATAGAGCCAGACAGGCCGCCCGCCCCAGCAGAAGCCGGTGATGGCGAGCTTCGCCGGTGTCGGCCTTGCCGGTCGACTTCGCGTACGCCGACCGTCGCGTCGAGATCGCCGATCACCTGCGGCATCCGGCACCTTGGAGACCACCTCGGCGACCAGCTTCGGGATATCCGCGTATTGTCGCCGGATCGCCCTGGCGCGCGTAAAGCTCCGGCGCGATCGCGAAGTAGCCGACCTTGGCCAGACGCCGGCAGAGATCCTTGATGTGCTCGTGCGACGCCGAAGATTTCCTGCACGACGAGCACGGTCGCGAACGGCCCGCCCGTGTGTCGGGCATCGCCCGGTAGGCCGGGATCTCGCCGTCGGTGGTCGGCACCTTGACCTCGCCGGCGGTCGAGACCGGTCGCTGTCGGTGGTGATCGTCTGGGCCGAGACCGGCTGGACCGACAGCGCAAACCCGGTCGCCAGCGAGGTCATCACAAAGCCGCGCCGCGACCAGCGGCTTTTCGGCATCAATCCTTCGAGTTCGGGTTCGACGAGATCCACGGCATCCTCCCCTGACGGCGCGATTTATTGCGCGCAGGAGGATAGGAATCGAGAGGCCGCCGAGAAAGCCCCGCTCGCGCAAAGGTGAAGAGGGCCGGCGCTATCCCGCCTGGCGCGCCGCGGCGGCGGTCGCGATGCGGCGCTTCAGCCGGCGCATTTCCGGCGACAATTTGCTGTCGGCGGCGGCCTTCAGGAACGCGTCGATGCCGCCCTTGAACTCGATCGTGCGGATCGCCGCCGCGGAGAGCCGCAGCCGGACCGGCCCGAGCACGTCGGAGAGCAGCGAAATCGTCTGCAAATTCGGCAGAAAGCGCCGCTTTGTCTTGATGTTGGAATGGCTCACATTGTGGCCGACCTGGACACCCTTGCCGGTGACGGGGCATTTGCGGGCCATGGGCACCTCACTCAGCAACTCTGGTCAAAACGCTGGCGATTTCTAGGCCGCGCTCGCTCGGGGGTCAAGCGCGACACCCCTGCTCAATGTCGGCTAATGCTATTCCCGCCCCTCACCCTCCCGCATGCCTCACCCTTCCCTCCCCCGCAAGCGGGGGAGGGTCAGGGAGGGGGCGCGGGTTCCCCATTCTCCCCGCGGCCGCGGGGAGAGGGTCGGGGCGCGGCCGAGTCAACTCATGTAAATTTACTCCAAGGTTTGGGAAATCTGGCGTTGCCGTAGCTTTGGGCACAATGTTGCGTGGATCATGAGGCGATCGCGATGCTGCTGATCCCCTGCCCGTGGTGCGGGCCGCGCGACGAAATCGAGTTCCGCTATGGCGGCGAGGCGCATATCGCGCGGCCGGCCGACCCCGAGCGGCTCGATGACGCGGCCTGGGCGGAATATCTGTTCATGCGCGCCAACCCGAAGGGCCTGCATCGCCGAGCGCTGGGTGCACAGCGCCGGCTGCCGGCGCTGGTTCAACCTCATGCGCGACACGCGTCTCGCACCGCATCGTCGTTTCCTACAGGATCGGCGAGAGCCCCGCCCGGACGCGGCGCCCAGCGCCCCGTCGATCCAGCCCGTGACCCAGCCCTTCCGCCTGCCAGATCGGCGGCATGATCGACCGCAGCCGGGTCCTCGACTTCCGGTTTGACGGGCGCGCCTATGAGGGCCATCCCGGCGACACGCTGGCGTCGGCCTTGCTCGCCAACGGCGTCCGGCTCGTCGCGCGCAGCTTCAAGTACCACCGCCCGCGCGGCATCGTCGCGGCCGGGGCGGAGGAGCCCTCGGCGCTCGTTCAGCTCGAAACCGGCGCCCAGACCGAACCGAACCGCCGGCCGACCGAGATCGCGCTCTATGACGGGTTGCGCGCGGCGAGCCAGCATGCCTGGCCGAGCCTCGGCGCCGATCTCGGCGCGCTCGCCGGCGTCCTCGGCCCGCTGGTGCCGGCCGGGTTTTACTACAAGACCTTCATGCGCGCCGCGCGCGCTCTGGGCCTGGGTCTGGGAGCCGCTGTTGCGCCGGATGGCCGGGCTCGGCCGGGCGCCGTCATTGCCCGATCCGGCGCGCTACGACAAATGCCACACCCATTGCGACGTGCTGGTGGTCGGCGGCGGACCCTCCGGGCTCGCCGCCGCGCTCGCCGCCGGAACGCAGCGGCGCCCGCGTCATCCTCGCCGACAGCGATGCGGTGTTCGGCGGCGCGCTGTTGCGCCGCTCCTACCGGATCGGCGACGGCGAGGGCAGGGCATGGGCGGAGGGGGTGGTCGCCGAACTGAGCGGCGCTGCCCGAAATGCGGCTCTTGCCGGCGACCACGGTCACCGGCCATTACGACGGCAATTACCTGATCGCGGTCGAACGGGTCGGCGAGCTTCTCGGCCCCGCGGCGCCGGCCGGCCTGCCGCGCCAGCGTCTCTGGCACATCCGCGCGCGGCGCGTCGTGCTGGCGACCGGGGCCTTGGAGCGCCCGCTGGTTTTCGCCGACAACGACCGCCCCGGCATCATGCTGGCGAGCGCGGTCGAGAGCTATCTCCACCCGCTATGCGGTGATGCCGGGCCGGCGCGCCGTGCTGTTCGCCGATAATGACGATGCCTATGCGCTCGCCCCCGCCCTTGCCGCCTCCGGCATCGTACTCGCCGCGATCGTCGATCCGCGCGCCGAGCCCGGGCGCCGCGGCGCGGCGCCTGGTCGGCCGGGATGCCGCTCTATCCGGCGCACCGCGTCGTCGCGACGGCGGGCCGCAGCGCGCTGCGCCGGGTGTGGCTGCGCCAGGTCGCCGGCGACGGCTCGGCGCAGGGTCCAAGCACCGCGATCGACTGCGATCTGCTGGCGGTCTCCGGCGGCTGGAACCCGGCCCTCGCTCTCTTCGCGCAGGCCCAGGGCCGGCTGCGCTTCGACGAGCGGCTCGCCGCTTTTGTGCCGGGTGCGATCGACGCCGCCGTCGAATGCGTCGGCGCCGCGCGCGGCAGCTTCGCGCTGCGCGCCTGCCTGGCCGAGGGCGCCGCTGCCGGGGCCCGCGCCGCCGCTCTGTGCGGCTTCGCCGACGGAGATGCCGCCGCTGCCGGAGGTCGAGGACAGCGCCGACAGCGCGCCGGCGCCGCTCGCGATCGCGCTGTCGCCGCAAGGCCGCAAAGCGCGCCTTTGTCGATCTGCACAACGATGTGACCGCCGCCGATATCGCGCTCGCCGCCCGCGAAGGTTATGCCGCGAGCGAGCATCTCAAGCGCTACACGACGCTCGGCATGGGCACCGACCAGGGCAAGACCGGCAACATCGCCGGCCTGGCGCTGCTCGCGGCGATGACCGGGCGCGGCATCGCCGAGACCGCGCCCGACCACCTTCCGCCCGCCCTACGTGCCGGTCGCCTACGGGCTCCTCGCCGGGCGCGAGCGCGGCCGTCTCGCCGACCCGGTGCGGGTCACGCCGATGCATGAGTGGCATGTCGCGGCCGGCGCGGTGTTCGAGGATGTCGGGCAGTGGAAGCGGCCGCGCTATTACCCGCGCGCCGGCGAAGACATGAGCGCGGCGGTGCGGCGCGAATGCCTGGCGGTGCGCGACCGGGTCGCCCTCTTCGACGCCTCGACGCTCGGCAAGATCGAAATCGGCGGGCGCGATGCCGGCGCGGTTTCTCGACCGCATCTACATCAACCATTGGCAGAACCTGGCGATCGGGCATTGCCGCTACGGGGTGATGTGCCGCGACGACGGCATGGTGTTCGACGACGGCGTCGGGACCCGCCTCGCGCCCGACCGGTTCTTCCTGACGACGACGACCGGCAATGCCGCCGCGGTCTTGGACTGGCTCGAAGAGTGGCTGCAGACCGAATGGCCCGATCTCGAGGTGTTCTGCACCTCGCTGACCGAGGAATGGGCGAACGCGACGCTGGTCGGGCCGCGGGCGCGCGAGGTGCTGGGCGCGCTGGCGCCGCGCCTCCCGCTCGACCGCGCCCAATTCCCGTTCATGCGGATGCGCGAAGCCGAGATCGCCGGCATTCCGGCGCGGATCTTCCGGGTCAGCTTCTCCGGCGAATTGAGCTACGAGATCAACGTGCCGGCCGATTACGGCCTCGCCCTGTGGGAACAGCTGATCGCCGCCGGCGCGCCCTACGGCATCACCCCCTACGGCACCGAGGCGATGCACGTGCTGCGCGCCGAGAAGGGCTACATCATTGTCGGCCAGGAGACCGACGGCTCGGTCACCCCGATCGATCTCGGGCTCGGCGCGCTCGTCGCGCGCGACAAGGACTTCCTCGGCCGCCGCTCGCTCCAGCGCAGCGACACCGCGCGCCCCGACAGGAAGCAGCTGGTCGGCCTCCTGCCCGACAACCCGGAGGAGATCCTGCCCGAGGGCGCCCCGCTCGTGTCGGAGCTGGGCGGGACCCCGCCGGTGCCGATGATCGGCCATGTGACCTCGAGCTATTTCGGCGCGCGGCTCGGCCGCAGCTTCGCGCTGGCCCTGATCGAGGCCGGCCGCTCGCGCCATGGCGAGCCGGTCTGGGCGCCGCTTCCCGACCGCATCATCGCCGCCCATATCTGCCCGCCGGCCTTTTACGACCCCGCCGGATATCGCCGCGACGGGTGACCGGCGCGGCCAATCCGGTGTGCTTTCCCGCCTTGCGCTGCTGCGCTACGATGATCCGGTGTCGACCAGTCTTCACCAGAGCATCGGACCGGCCGGGCCAGGCATCGCGGCGCCGAGCGCCGCGATGTTGCGGGCCAAAGCGGCGGCGCGGCTCGATCTGACCGACCGCGACCGGGTTGCGCCGGCGCCGCGGCAATCGCCGCCGAGCTATGCCGCGCTCGACCTTGGAACCAACAACTGCCGCCTCCTGATCGCGCGCCGCGCCGTGGGCCTTCAGCCCACGGGCTTGTCCCGTGGGGGCGGGTTTCGCGTGATCGACGCGTTCTCGCGGATCGTGCGGCTCGGCGAAGGCCTCGCCGCGACCGGCGCGCTCTCCGCAGCGGCGATGGCGCGCACGCTCGATGCGCTGCGGATCTGCGCCGGCAAGATCGGCCACCGCAAGGTCGTACTCGGGCGCTATGTCGCCACCGAGGCGTGCCGGCGGGCCGAGAATTGCGCCGATTTCCTCGCCCAGGTGCGCGAGGCGATCGGCATCGAACTCGAGATCATCTCGACCGCCGAGGAGGCGCGGCTCGTCGTCACCGGCTGCGCGCCGCTGTTACACCCGCGCATTCCTTATGCGATCGTGTTCGACATCGGCGGCGGGTCGACCGAGATCGTCTGGCTGCGGCAAGAGTGGGCGCGCGGCCGGCAGCCGCAGTTGGAAATTCTCGGCTCGGTGTCATTGCCGTTCGGCGTCGTGACCTTTACCGAGCGTTTCGGCGGGATCGAGGTGACGCCGGCGAGCTATCGCGCGATGGTCGCCGAGGCCGAGGCGGCGCTGGTGCCGTTCGAGCAGAGCCACGCCATCCGGCGCCAGGTCCGCGCCCGCCAGGTGCAGATGCTCGGCAGCTCGGGCACGGTGACGACGCTGGCCGGCGTGCACCTTGCCCTGCCGCGCTACATCCGCGCGCTGGTCGACGGCAGCATGCTGACCTTCGACCAGATCGAGCTGGTCTCGCGCCATCTGGCCGGGCTCGACATCGCCGGCCGCGCCGCCAACCCCTGCGTCGGGCGCGAGCGCGCCGATCTGGTGCTGAGCGGCTGCGCCATCCTCGACGCGATCTGCGCGACCTGGCCGGTCGGCCGGCTGCGCGTCGCCGACCGCGGCATCCGCGAAGGCATCCTGTTCGACCTGATGCACGGACAGGACGAGGCCGGCGGCTGATGCAAAACCCTCTCCCGCACCGCGGGAGAGGGCGGACCGCTCGCGACAGCGAGCGGTGGGTGAGGGCTGCCGTGCGGCAGTCGCCTGATCGCCCCCTCACCCCAACCCTCTCCCCCGGAGGGGGAGAGGGAGCAGCTTTTGCATGCCCGCGCAGCAGCAGCGGTTCCGGCGGCAGGCATCTCGCGGTGCGGGTCAAGAGCGCGCGGCGCCGCAAGCCGTCCTCGACCGAATGGCTGGAACGCCAGCTCAACGACCCCTATGTCGCCGAGGCGCGCCGGCTCGGCTATCGCTCGCGCGCCGCCTTCAAGCTGATCCAGCTCGACAGCCGCTTTCACCTGCTGACGCCCGGCCGGCGCGTTGTCGATCTCGGCTGCGCCCCGGGCGGCTGGACCCAGATCGCCGTGGAGCGGGTCGGCGCCGCGGCGGGACGGGGCAAGGTCGTCGGCATCGATCTCCTCGCGACCGACCCGATCGCCGGCGCGACCCTCTTGATCGGCGATTTCCGCGACCCCGCCATCGCCGCTGCGCATCCGCGACGCGCTCGGCGGCCCGGCCGATCTGGTGCTGAGCGACATGGCGGCGCCGGCGACCGGCCATGCCGCGACCGACCATCTGCGCATCGTCGCGCTGGCCGAGGACGCCTTTCTCTTTGCCGAGACGATCCTCAAGCCGGGCGGCGCCTTTGTCGCCAAGGTATTCCAGGGCGGCAGCGAAGGCGCCTTGCTCCTCGCGCTGAAACGCGCCTTCGCCGAAGTCCGCCACGCCAAGCCGGCAGCGAGCCGCGCCGAATCGGCCGAGACCTATGTCGTCGCACGCGGGTTTCGCGGCGGCGCATAGCCGCCGCGATCACGGGGTTAGCGGCGGGAACTGGACCGCCGGCCCGGCCGACCCTACATAAGCGGCCACCCAACAATCCTCCGAGTGCGGGCGCGATGGAAATCCGGCAGGCTTTGACCTTTGACGATGTCATGCTCGTCCCCGCCGCCTCGAGCATCATGCCGGGCGAGACCGACACGCGGACGCGCATCACCCGCGAGATCGAGCTCGGCATCCCGCTCATTTCGGCGGCGATGGATACGGTGACCGAAGGCGCGCTAGCGATCGCGATGGCGCAGGCCGGCGGGCTCGGCGTCATTCATCGCAACATGCCGATCGACCAGCAGGCGGCCGAAGTGCGCAAGGTCAAGAAGTTCGAGGCCGGGATGGTGGTCAACCCGGTGACGATCCACCCGGACGAGACGCTCGCCGACGCGCTGCGGCTGATGGCCGACAACAGGATCTCGGGCATCCCGGTCGTCGAGCGCGGCAGCAGCCGGCTCGTCGGCATCCTGACCAACCGCGATGTGCGCTTTGCCAGCGATCCGCGCCAGCCCGTCGCCGAGCTGATGACCCGCGACAAGCTCGTCACCGTGCGCGAAAACGTCGCCCGCGACGAGGCCAAGCGCCTGTTGCATCAGCACCGCATCGAAAAGCTGCTGGTCGTCGACGACGCCTATCGCTGCACCGGCCTCATCACCGTCAAGGACATCGAGAAGGCGCAGCTCTTCCCCAACGCCAGCAAGGACGAGCACGGCAGGCTGCGCGTCGCGGCCGCCGCCGGCACCGGCAAGGGCGAGCTCGAACGGGCCGAGACGCTGTTCGACGCCGGGGTCGACATCATGGTCGTCGACACCGCGCACGGCCATTCCTCGCGCGTCCTCAAGGCGGTCAACGAGATCCGCCGGATGTCGAACTACACCCAGGTCATCGTCGGCAATGTCGCGACCGCCGAGGGCGCGCTGGCGGTGATCGAGGCCGGCGCCGACGCGGTCAAGGTCGGCATCGGCCCGGCCTCGATCTGCACGACCCGCATGGTCGCCGGGGTCGGGGTGCCGCAATTCACCGCGATCGTCGACGCGGTCGAGGAATGCCGGAAGCACGGCGTCCCGGTGATCGCCGATGGCGGCATCAAATTCTCCGGCGATCTCGCCAAGGCGATCGCCGCCGGCGCCGATTGCGCGATGCTCGGCTCCTTGTTCGCCGGCACCGACGAGAGCCCGGGCGAGGTGTTCCTCTACCAGGGCCGCAGCTACAAATACTATCGCGGGCATGGGCTCGATCGGGGCGATGGCGCGCGGCTCGGCCGACCGCTATTTCCAGCAGGAAGTCACCGACACGCTGAAGCTCGTGCCCGAAGGGGTCGAAGGCCGCGTGCCGCACAAGGGTCCGGTCGGCAACATCATCTACCAGCTGATCGGGGGCTTGCGCGCGGCGATGGGCTATACCGGCAACCGCACGATCGCCGAGATGCAGAAGAACTGCACCTTTGTGCGGATCACCAATGCCGGGCTGCGCGAATCTCATGTGCACGACATCGCGATCACCCGCGAGGCGCCGAACTACCGGCAGGATATGTGATGCCGTTGATGTATGGATCACTGGACGAGTTTATCGGTTTTCTCGTGGGCTTTGTTCTTAGGTACGATCAATCCATCTTAGAACCAGGCAAGCTCCGCCGGTACGCTGAGCTTTATCTTGCTCAGTCGATGGGTCCCGGTCCGATGTGGGTCAATGAGGAAAGATGGCGGATTGCTACCGAATTTGGAAACAAGGCGCCCCGGACAGAGTTGAGTAACCGCATGTTCGAGATGCTTCAGGCGTATGCGAGGCACGAAGAGGACATTGTCGATATTTAATTGCCTCTGCTGCATCTACGTCCCGCGCCCTTCGAGACGCGCCCTGCGGGTGCTCCTCAGGGTGATGTAGAATTTTGATGGCATCGAGAAAGCCCGTCATCCTGAGGAGGCCGCAAAGCGGCCGTCTCGAAGGACGCACGCGGTCCGATCCAGCTCGTGGCAGCGTGCGTTGACCCCCGGAGCGCGCATCGCCGCCGCGTTGACATCCTGACCGGGATCGAGGCCGGCGAGCGGCCGGCCGACGACATCGCCGCCGATTATTTCCGGCGGCGCCGCTATATCGGCGCCAAGGACCGGGCGCAGATTTCCGCCCATGTCTATGCCGTGCTGCGCCACCGCGCGGCGCTCGACTGGTGGATCGCGCGCGTCACCCCTGAATTGGGTCCCTGCGCAGGCAGGGACCCATTTTCCAGCCGCCCGAACAGCCGAACCATGGATCCCCGCCTTCGCGGAGATCCATCCTCTTTACCCGCAGCAGCGGCGCGCAGCCGGATGATCGCCGCGCTGCTGCTCACCGACGGCTGGACGCCCGATGATCTCGCGGCGAATTTCGACGGCGACCGCTTTCGCCCGGCGCCGCTCGCGCCGGCCGAAGCGCGCCTCGCGCGCGGCCTCCACGGCCGCACGCTGACCCATCCCGCAATGCCGCGCGCCGTCGCCAACGACATGCCGGGCTGGCTCGAACCCTATCTCGCAAGCGTGTATGGCCGGCGTCTCGAAGACGAGATGGCGGCGCTCAACCTGCCGGCCCCGCTCGATCTGCGCGTCAACACCCTCAAGACCGATCGCGACGGCGCGCGCCGGGCGCTGGCGGCCGAGCATGTCGAGGCCCTGCCAACCCCGTGGTCGCCGCTCGGCCTCAGGCTCAAGCACCGCGCCCCGCTGGCCGGAACAGCCGCATTCAAGGACGGGCTTATCGAGGTGCAGGACGAGGGCTCGCAGCTGGCCGCGATCCTCGCCGATACGCGACCCGGCATGCGGGTCGTCGATTTCTGCGCCGGCGCCGGCGGCAAGACGCTGGCGCTCGCCGCCCGGATGCAGAACCGCGGCAAGCTCGTCGCCTGTGATGTCACGGAATGGCGGCTCGAACGCGCGGGAAAGCGGCTGCGCCGCGCGGGGATCAGCAATGTCGAGCGCCGCGCGCTCTCGGGCGAGCGCGACCCCTGGGTCAAGCGCCATGCCGCCAATAGCAAAGGTGGGGGCTTCGACCGGGTGCTGGTCGATGCGCCCTGCCTCGGCATCGGCAGCTGGCGCCGCAACCCGGACGGCAAATGGCGCGCGACGCCCAACGATCTCGCCGAGCTTGTCGAACGCCAGCGCGATATTCTCGCTAGCGCGGCGCGGCTGGTAAAGCCGGGCGGTCGGCTCGTCTACGTCACCTGCTCGCTGCTTGCGCGAGGAAAACGAGGCGCAGGCCGAGGGGTTTCTCGCCGCGATCGCCCGATTTCGCGCTCTATCCGGCCTCGCGCGCCTGGGCCGAGACGCTGGGCGGGCGCTCGCCGGGCGGCGATGATTACCTGCGCCTCACCCCGGCGCGGCACGGCACCGACGGCTTTTTCGTCGCGATTTTCGAGCGCAAGGCTGACCCCACCGCTGTCATTCCGGGACGACCCGCAGGGTCGGGCCCGGAACCCATGACCACGGACCAATGATCACGATCCGCGAGCTATGGCGCGCCTTACCTACGGCCTGTGTTCATAGGTTCCGGGTTCGCTGCGCCGCAGCGCCCCGGAATGACGGCACGAAGGGATCAAGCGGATGACTGACAAGATCCTGATCCTCGATTTCGGCAGCCAAGTGACCCAGCTGATCGCGCGCCGGGTGCGCGAGATTGGCGTCTATTGCGAGATCCGGCCCTACACCGCAAGCGAGGCGGAGATCCGCGCTTTCGAACCGCGCGGCATCATCCTCTCGGGCGGGCCGGCCTCGGTCACCCAGGCGACGACGCCGCGCGCCCCCGACATCGTGTTTCGCGCTGGGCATTCCGGTGCTGGCGATCTGCTATGGCATGCAGACGATGTGCGCTCAGTTGGGCGGTCGGGTAACCCTGAGCGACCACCAGGAATTCGGCCGCGCCTTTATCGACGTTCTCGACGAATGCCGGCTGTTCGCGGGGTTGTGGCCGAAGGGCGCGCGCGAGCAGGTGTGGATGAGCCATGGCGACAAGGTCGATGCGTTGCCGCCCGGGTTCCGCGCGGTGGCGGCGAGCGAGGGCGCGCCCTTTGCCGCGATTGCCGACGATGAGCGGCGGTTTTACGGCGTCGTCTTCCATCCCGAGGTCGCGCACACCCCGCAGGGCGGCAGGCTATTGCGCAATTTCACGCACCATGTCGCCGGCTGCCGCGGCGACTGGACGATGGCCGCCTTCCGCGCCCAGGCAATCGAACGCATCCGCGAGCGGGTCGGGCGAGGGCGGGTCGTGTGCGGGCTCTCCGGCGGGGTCGATTCCGCGGTCGCCGCCGCGCTGCTGCACGAGGCGGTCGGCGACCAGCTGACCTGCATCTTTGTCGATACCGGCCTGTTGCGGCAGGGCGAGGCCGAGGAGGTCGTGCGGCTCTTCCGCGGCCATTACAACATTCCGCTCATTCATCGCGACGCCAGCGCCCTCTTCCTCGACAAGCTCGCTAGGGTCACCGACCCCGAAGAAAAGCGCAAGGCGATCGGTGCCACCTTTATCGACGTGTTTGACGAGGAGGCGAAGAAGATCGGCGGCGTCGAGTTTCTCGCCCAAGGCACGCTCTACCCCGATGTGATCGAATCGGTCAGCGCCACCGGCGGCCCCTCGGTCACCATCAAGTCGCACCACAATGTCGGCGGGCTGCCGGCGCGCATGAAGCTCGCGCTCGTCGAGCCGTTGCGCGAATTGTTCAAGGACGAGGTGCGCGCGCTCGGCCGCGAATTGGGCCTGCCGCAGCATTTTGTCGACCGCCATCCGTTTCCCGGCCCCGGTCTCGCGATCCGCATCCCCGGCGAGGTGACGCGCGACAAGCTCGACATCCTGCGCCGCGCCGATGCGGTCTTTCTCGAAGAAATCCGCAGCGCCGGGCTCTATGACGCGATCTGGCAGGCCTTTGCCGTCTTATTGCCGGTGCGCACGGTCGGCGTCATGGGCGATGCGCGCTCCTACGACTTCGCTTGCGCGCTCCGGGCGGTGACCTCGACCGACGGCATGACCGCCGATTATTTCCCGTTTCCCCACGAGATTTTGGGGCGCGCCGCGACCCGCATCATCAACGAGGTGCGCGGCATCAACCGGGTCGTCTACGACATCACCTCGAAACCCCCCGGCACGATCGAGTGGGAATGAGGGGTATGGGATGCCTTGGAGGGCTCTGGAGGGAATGGACGCGGACCCACGACATCGTCATTCGCCGTCTCGATGCGCGGGATCTGGGCTATGTCAGCTTCCACGGCGGCGTGCCATCGGAAAAACGGCCAGCGCTGGTCGAGCGGTTTCGTGACGACCCGACCTGCCGCGTGTTCCTGTCTACCGATGCCGGCAGCACGGGTCTTAATCTGCAGCATGCTTCGACCCTGGTGAACATGGACTTGCCGTGGAACCCGGCGATCCTCGAGCAGCGCATCGCGCGCGTTCATCGCATGGGCCAGAAACGGCCGGTGCGGGTCATCAATTTCGTGGCGAAGGGCACCATCGAGGAGGGAATGCTGTCGGTGCTGGCGTTCAAACGCTCCTTATCGGCCGGAATTCTCGACGGCGGCAGCAGCGAGATCTCGCTCGGCGGCTCGCGCCTCAGCCGCTTCATGAAGGATGTGGAAAACGTCACCGGGCGTATGGGTGAGGGCGAGGCCGTGACACCGGCTGAGGAAGTGAGGAACATCGCCACCGTCGATGACGCCGGCTCCAGGGAAGATATAAATTTGGATGTGAATGATGGCGCCGGCGAGACGGCGGTCGCGCACGCTGATGGGGCTGGCGCATCATCACGCGATGCAGGTCCCGACCCGTGGCAGGCCTTGGCGCAGGTCGGTGCGCAATTTCTTGCCGCTTTGGCGGCTGCCCACGATCCCAGCGCTCCGGCGCATCCATGGATCGAGCGGGATCCGGCGAGCGGCGCGCAAAACCTGAAGATGCCGCTGCCGCCGCCTGAAACCGTGCGGCAACTTGCCAATGCGCTGTCGACGCTCGGGGACACGTTGAGGGGCAGGATTGCGCGATCGGCGGCAGCAGTTGAACGATGATTGGCACAGTCGCCGGATCGGTGACCACTGCCCGACTGCGCGGTCGGGGCAGAGGCGTTGACGGTCTTTTTGGAGCTTGTTGGTCTCGATCGACTGGCCGCTATCAGAAGAAAATTCGGCCAATCGCTGCCGATAGTCGCTGGAACCGAGCAAATCGCGGATCATCGAAATTCCCTTTTGAAATCAAGAGCGCAAATTTCTGACGGATCGAGGAGGCGGTTCCTCGTCGGGCGCCGGAAAATTTGCTCCGCTAGATCAGTGCGTTATGATCGCTCAAAACAATCGAGTGGGAATGATAGGGTGGGATACCGGGCGGGCTTTAGGCGCCAGCTTCCGATCAGCGAAAAGGATCAGGGATATGCCTACGATCACCACCAGGGACGGCACCGAGATCTTCTACAAGGACTGGGGCACGGGTCAGCCGATCGTGTTCAGCCATGGCTGGCCGCTCTCGGCCGACGATTGGGACGCGCAGATGCTTTTCTTCCGGGGTCACGGGTTCCGCGTCATCGCGCATGACCGGCGCGGCCATGGCCGCTCGACCCAGACCGGCGGCGGCCATGACATGGATCATTATGCCGACGACCTCGCGGCGTTGACCGCGCACCTCAATCTGAAGGATGCGGTGCATGTCGGCCATTCGACAGGTGGCGGCGAAGTCGTGCATTACCTTGCCCGCCATGGCGAAAGCCGCGTGTCCAAAGCGGCGATCATCAGCGCGGTGCCGCCGCTGATGGTGAAGACGGCGGTCAATCCGAGCGGGCAGCCCAAGGAGGTTTTTGATGGATTGCAGGCGCAGCTCGCGGCCAACCGCGCGCAATTCTATTACGACGTGGCGGCCGGACCGTTCTATGGCTACAACCGGCCCGGCGCGAAGCCATTGCAGGGCACGATCTGGAACTGGTGGCGCCAGGGCATGATGGGCGGCGCCAAGGCGCATTATGACGGCATCGTCGCGTTCTCGCAGACCGATTTCACCGAAGACCTGAAGAAGATCACCGCGCCGGTGCTCGTCATCCACAGCGAAGACGACCAGATCGTGCCTTACGTCGCCGCCGGGCCGCTCTCCGCCAAGCTGCTGAAAAACGGCACGCTCAAAACCTATAAAGGCTTTCCGCACGGCATGCCCACGACCGAGGCCGATACCATCAACGCCGATTTGCTGGCTTTTATTAAAGGCTAGAAATTATGCGGTGCCGGGACCCCGGTACCGGGGCGGACGGTCTTTTCGCCGTCAAGCCGATCACGCCTCCCTCGCTCGGGCCGCCGCCGGATCAACGCGCCGCTGCCCGTCGATCGCCGGTGGGCCGCGGGGCCGCTGACGAGGGCCACCGGACAGGCCGAGAGGCTCAGCATGTCGCGGTGAATCACCAGACGCGATGCTAGCACGGCGAGGCTGGTCAGGTTGAGGATGGCGAGGCCGATTGCCAGCACGATGAGGAACGGGTTCATATTGTCGGCGGCGCGGTCGAGACGGCGCAGCCAGCGGTCCGGCGAATGATGGCGCTGCGGAAAGAGCTGCGCCATGGCGCGCCCTCGCTCGTTTGCCGGCGGCGGATGCCACCGGTTTGCCGAGCAACGCTTGCCCTGGGTCGGGCGGTCGCTGTCTTTGCTGCAGATTTGTGATCCAGATTAATCGGCGGTGCCGGCGCCGACCGGCGGGACGGCCCTAAGCGAGCAGTTCGCCGATGCGGAACCCGCTCAGATAGCCCTGTTCGAAATCGGCGAGCGCGGCGAGCGCTTCGAGGTCGCGGATCACGACGATCTGCCCGTCGATACCGACGAGATCCTCCTCGCGCAGCTGCCGCAGCGTGCGGTTGACATGCGGCACGCTGAGGCCCAGCGCATCGCCGATCAATTCCTGGGTCAACGGCATGCGATAGGAGCGCTCATCAGCGAGCCCGATCGCCTGCAGCCGGGTCAACAGCTCCAGGAGGAAATGCGCGACCCGCTCCCGCGCCGAGCGCCGCCCGACCCCGATCAGGTGCTCGACATACATCGCCGCCTCGCACGAGAACACAGATAACAGCGTCGCCGCCAGCCGCGGATGCTCCTGGAACACGCCAAACAGGCTGGCAAACGGGACCCAGGACACCGAAGCGTCGCTGAGCGCCGTGATCGAATAGAGCGCGGTCTCGAAAAAGCTTGCTGGAAAGCCGATGAAATCGCCGGGTAGCGCGATGTTGAGAACCTGGCGCCGGCCGTCGCGCAGCACCCGGTAGCGGATCGCCGCGCCGTCGATCAGCACGAAGACACCGTCGTATTTGCGGCCGGCGCTGATGATTTCGCGGTTGCGCGACACCGCGCGGGTGGGCGATTGCAGCGCCGCGAGCGCCGCGGTTTCCGCTTGCGACAGCGGTACCAGGCGGGCGAGCTTGCTGGTCAGCGGAAAGGCAGGGTGCGGCGGCTCGGCGGCTTGCGCCACTACGCGAAATCTTCCGGCCGCAGCTCGATCGGCGTGCCGTGCGGGGTGCGAAGGGCGGCGTGCTCCCAGGCGTCGCGATAGCGCGCGAGGCTGGCGGGGTCGGCGACGCCCTTCTCGGCGACGAGACGTTCGAGCGCGGCGAGCCAGTGATGGTAATAGGTGTCGCCGGTGTCGGGATCGCCGGCGGCCTGCGCCCGCTTGATCTCCGCGGCCAGGGTCGCCGCCCATTCCGGCCAGCTGAACAGCCCGCGCCGGTAGAGCGCCAACGTCATCGCGAAGGCCTGCGCCTCCCAGGGTTCGCGGAACACCGGGCCGCCCGCGTCGCGCGGCAGGCTCGGCAGCGCCGCCGCCAAACCGGCAACGGCGTCCTCTTGAGTCCCGCTCATGGGCTCATGCCGCGGCGAGATAGGGCTCGAACGCCTCGATCGACACGCTGACCGTCGGATCGGCTTCCTCGCCCCACAATTCGCGCGCCGAAAACACCACCGTGTAGAGCCATTGCGGGTTGTCGCCGGCGCCGATCGCGGCGCTGTCGGGGAAGACATGGCAGCCGCGCACCGCCTCGACCGTGCCGGTTTTGCCGCGGGCATAGCGCGGCAGACGGGTATGCGTCAGGGGGTTGAGGTTGCGGGTGCGCACCTGGTCGCCCGCCTTGAAGCGCGCCGGAGCGGGGGCCGGGCGCGCGAAGTTCGGAAAGCCTCCAGCTCTTCACATCCTCCAGCGTCAGCTTGCGGTTGAGCCGCACGCCGGGCCGCAGCGATCGCCCAGCCGCAAGCTCGTCCTCGGCGACGAGCCCATGCGCCACAATGAGGCGCTCCAGCCCGCGAAACCAGCGCTCGTAATAGGAGGAGGCGAGATAGGTCAACGGCGGCAGAACTTCCTGTGCGGCGCGAAAGCCATCGAGCGTCCACAGCCTCGGGTAGCCGATCGCCCGCTGCATCGCCCGGACCCGGCCCTCCCACGGCGCGTGAAACAGCGGCTCGTTCGGCTCCGGCTCGACCGGGCCGAAGCCGTGCATCCCGCCCATATCGTGGATCGAGTTGGTCATCGCGCGGTCCCGTTCGGCGATTTCGCAAGGCCGGTGCCGATCATGCTGTCGCGGGTGACGAGCGCGGCGAGTTGCTCCTCGCTCCAGCCCTCGGTGCCGGCGGGGCGCATCGGCACGACCAGAAAGCGGGTCTCGGCGGTCGAATCCCAGATGCGGATCTCGGTTTCCGGCGGCAGCTTGACGCCGAAATCGGCGAGCACGCCCTTCGGGTCGATCACCGCGCGCGAGCGGTAGGGCGCCGATTTGTACCAGACCGGCGGCAGTCCCAGCACCGCAGCGGGATAGCAAGAGCACAGCGTGCAGACGACCATGTTGTGCAGGCGCGGCGTGTTCTCGACCGCGATCAGATGGTTTGAGACCGGGTCGAGATCGGCCGTTGCGCCGATCGCCTCGGTCGCATCTGCCAGCAGCCGCCGCTTGAACTCGGGATCGACCCAGGCGCGGGCGACGATGCGGGCGCCGATATGCGGGCCGATCTTGGTCTCGAAGTCTTCGACGATCTGGTCGAGCACGGCTGGCTCGACATAGCCCTTCTCGGTCAGGATGGTTTCGAGCGCGCGCACCCGCAACTGCATCTCGGACAGTTCCGAGCCATGCGCGTGGTCATGAGGATGATGGTCGTCCGCGGCCATGGCAGAACCCTCGCATGCTGTCGGGGTCAACCTTGCATCGTCGCGGCCTTGCTTGCAATGGGATGGCCATGCGTGCGCAGCGGTTTGACCAGGGCGCCGCCGCGGGTCCACTATGAGGCGCGCGGCACATCCGGCGCATCGCTGCGGAGGCCCTGGCCATGATCACCAAATTCGACAGCCTGTTTGCCGGTCATGTCGACATGGACAATGTCGGCTACGGCGGGGTTCCGGTAAACGATCGCCGCTTTCCGAACGAGCACCTGGTCACCGTCTTCGACAAGGCCGAGGCGATGGCCCAGCTGATGGACCGGATGGGCTACGACACGTTCTGGATGGCCGAGCATCATTTCCAGCGCGAAGGTTACGAGTGCATCCCGAACGTCTTGATGATGGCGCTGCACCTCGCGCATGTGACCAAGCGGATCAGGATCGGCTGCGGCTTCAACATCTGCCCGATGTGGCACCCGCTGCGCCTCGCCGAGGATTACGCGACGGCCGACATCCTCTCGGGCGGGCGCATCACCTTCGGGGTCGGCCGCGGCTACCACACCCGCGAGGTCGAGACCTTCGGCTCGCCGCTCATGGACCAGGCGGCCAACCGCGAGCTGTTCGAGGAGCAGGTCGACCTCATCTTCAAGGCCTTCAACAACGATTCCTTCTCGCACGAGGGCAAGCACTACACGATCCCGGCGCGGGTGCCCTATCGCGGCTACGACCTGAAGGAGCTGACCGTGGTGCCGCGGCCGCTGCGGCTGCCGGTCGAATGCTGGCAGCCGATCCAGGGCGGCAGCGCGCGGGCGCTGGATTTCATGGCCAAGCACGGCATCCAGGGCCTGGTCGGCGGCGGCTCGGCCGAGGGCGGGGCGATGCACCAGGTCGTGCTCGGCTGGCAGGAGGCGCATCAGAAGCGCGGCATGCAGCTCGAACTCGGCGAGCGGCTGTGCTTCGGCTTTCATTTCTTTATCGCCGACAGCCGCGAAGCAGGGGATTCGCGAGGCCGGCAAATACTACGAAGAGAACATGAAGATGTTCGGCGAATTGCGGCTGGTGCGGGCGCTCAGCGACGAGCAGATCGTGATCATGCGCGATCCCCAAGCGCGCGCCCGCCGCCAAGCTGCCGCGGATCGAGGACGCGATCAAGGCGGGCGGCGTCTTGTGCGGCACGCCCGAAGAGATCATCGAGCACCTGAAGGGGCTCGAAAAGCGCTATCCCGGTCTCGACCGCGTCTCGGTCAGCCTGTCGGTCGGCGTGCCCAAGGCGGTGTGCCTCGAACAATTGGAGCGCTTCGCCACCGAGGTGATGCCGGCTTTCGCCACCAAGGCCAGGCAGCCCGAGCCGGCGCTGGCGTAGGCGAGGGTCCGCCGTCGCGGCTCAGGCGCCCCAGCCCTCCGCCATCCGCGGCAGGCGGCGGGCGCGACTCCCAGCCGCGACCGCCGCAAGATTGGCGCTCGCTTCGACCGCGGCAAGGCGGGCGTCGAGGTCGATGTCGAGGATCGAGGTGATCTCGAGCCGCGGGTCCTCGAGGACATTGCCGCGCCACCGCCAGCGCCGTTCCACAATCGCCTGGTCGCGCTCGCGCAGCAGCGCGGCGATCTCGGGCTGAAACAGGCGGACGAGCGCGCCGATCCAGCGGTTGAGCAGCGCCGAGGGGTGGTCGCTGCGGACGCGAAAGCGGTCGAGCATCAGGATCACGTCATCGGCGCGGTACCAGGTCTCGCCGGTGACCCAGCGGTTGGTCGTGAACAACCGCAACGGCTCGCCCCGCTCGTCGACCGCGAGCGCCACGAGATGGCAGACCTTGTCGCTTCTGCCGAGCTTCAGCGGCGCCGACTGGCGGGGCGCCGGCGCATTCGCGACCGCGAGTTCCGGCGACAGCAGCGGCGTGACCCCGGCGGGCATCCCCTCGCCGCGCAGGAACAGGTGGAAATGGCCGTGCTCGATCGGCTGGGCCGGGCGGTTGCGGGACGGCGCGGGATGGCGATGATAGAAATACTGGGCGTGACTGGCCGGGTCGTAAACCTCGCCCTCGGGATAGTGCCGCCAATCAGCTATATCGGCGGCGACATCGGCGGCGCTCGCGTTGGTCGCCTCGCGGATGATCGTGCTGCCGCGCGCGGCCAGCGCCGCGCGGCACTCGCGCAGCGTCGCGGCCGCCTCGGCCTCGCGCTCCCGCCAATTCACAGTCTCCCGCTCCCGATTGCGTGAACGAAACGTGTCCGCGATATTACCGATCCGTGCCGCTGCGACAAGGCGCGATTGCTGACGGTCCAGGTCACGACCTCCTCGATCGCGCCGCCCAGCGCCTGATCGAAGGCACGCACGATGTCGGGCAGGGCATTGGCGGCCGCATTGGCCTCGCGGCTGACCGAGGTCTGGGCCACGATCTGTCGCTCCGGCATGCCGATGAGCGTTTCCTCGAGCCGGACCACGATTCGCGGCGGCCCATTGGGCGAATCGTAGATCGCCTCGAAATCGCTGATCGCGGTCTCGAGCACAAAATTCGCGCGCAAGCCGAGGCTCTCCGGCCCGACCGCAGGCAATGCCGCGCTCTTCGCGAAGCCGTCGACGAGCGCGGTCTGGACGAGGAACGGCACGTGGTCGGTCCATTGCGCGCCGGCAAAGTAATCGAGAGTGACCGGCGCGCGGCTCAACGCGATCCGCTCGGTGTCGAGCCCGGCCGGCGCGGTTGGCATCGCGACGACGAGCTGCGCCGCGACATGCGGCAGCGGCGCGGCAAAGGCGAAGGTCGGGGTCAGCTGGTACAGCTGCCGCTCGGGCGGTGCGGGCAAGAGCCCGCCGCAGCCCGCCAGGAGCGGGATCAGCACCAAGATCGTGATCGGGCGGGACCGATGACGTCGCGAGCGCACGGTCATTTCGGGTGGTATCCTTCGCGGCGGTCGCCGAACAGGACCCGGCTCGGATCGCGCTCGATCTGGGCGGTCAGCCGGTTCAATTCGGAAATCAGCTGCCGGGCGTCGCCGACCAGGGCCCCGACATCGCTCAAGGTCTGCTGACTGAAGGTGCGGACACCCGGCCGCACATCCTGCAGCGTCGACTGAAGCTGTCGGTTGGTATCGGACAGGTTCTTGGCGAGGCGGTCGAAATCGGCGAGCGCCGTCGCCGCCCGGTTGCCCAGCCCGTCGGGGCCGGCATAGCTGCGATCGACATTGCCGAGCAAATCGTCGAAGCGGCGAGCAGCCGCAGTGTTCGCATTGACGATCAGCTCGGCGATGTGCCTTGTTCCGCTCGCGCTGAGCCCGGCGGTGAACACGCGGACATTCTCGATGGATCTCGGTGACGGCCTGGCGGTTCTTCTCGTTGAGCAAATCGCTGACTTCATCGAGCACCTCATTAGCCTTTTCGATCAGCTGCGGCGCGCGAGCAGAGACGCTGGCGAGACCCGAGTAACGTGGGCGGATGACCGGATAGCGCTGGCCTTCTTGCGCGACCAGCTGCTTCGCTTCCTTGGTGCCGCCGCTGATCTGAATATACGAAACGCCGCTGAGAATATTGGACTCGACGGTGGCCCGGTCGTTTGTCTTGATCACGACGCCAGCCTCGACCTCGACGGTGACCCGGATCAGCTGGTCGGGTTCGAGGTGGATTTCGGAGACCTTGCCGATCGGCACGCCGCTGTAATCGACCGCCGCGCCCTTGCTGAGGCCGGTCACTGCGCCGGTGAAATAGATGTCGTAATGATCGTATTGCGTCGTCAGCTCGGCCCGACCCATCCACAGCACGGCGGCAAAGGCGAGAACGACCATCGTCAGCACAAAGGTGCCGACGGCAACATAATGGGCCCGTGTTTCCATCGCTGTTTGCCTACCGTGCGGCGGCGGGCTGCGCCGCCCGGCCGCGCGGCCCGTGAAAATAATCGTGGATCCACGGATCATCGTCGGTCAGGAGCTGCGCCAATGTGCCGATCCGTATCTTCTTGTTGACGAGCACGGCGACGCGGTCGCAGATCGCATAGAGCGTATCGAGATCGTGCGTCACCAGAAACACGGTGAGGCCGAGGCTCGCCTTCAGATCGCCGATCAGCCGATCGAAACCGTTGGCGGCGATCGGGTCGAGCCCGGCGGTCGGCTCGTCGAGGAAGAGGATCTCGGGGTCGAGCGAAAGCGCGCGCGCGAGACCCGCCCGCTTGCGCATGCCGCCCGAGAGTTGCGAAGGAAACTTGTCGGCGGTCGTCCTCGGGCAGCCCGACGATCGCGATCTTGCAGGCGGCGATCTCGTCCATCAGCGGCTCCGGCATCGCGAGGTGCTCGCGCAGCGGCACCTCGATGTTTTGCGCCACGGTCAGTGAGCTGAACAGCGCGCCATCCTGGAACAGGACGCCCCAACGCTGTTCCAGCGCCTGCGCCTCGGCTTCGCCGAGATGCCAGACATCGTGGCCCAAGACGTCGATGCTGCCCGCCTCCGGCCGGTTGAGGCCGATGACGGTGCGCAGCAGCACCGACTTGCCGCTGCCCGAGCCGCCGACGACGCCCAACACCTCGCCGCGCCGGACATCGAGATCGAGGCCGTCATGCACCGTCTGCGCGCCGAACCGCGTCACCAGCCCGCGCACCCGGATCACGATATCGTTCTGGTCTTCCGCCATCGTCAGATCTTCAGAATCGAGAACAGGATCGAGAATGCCGCATCGGCGACGATGACGACAAAGATCGATTCGACCACCGACTGCGTGGTCAGACGACCCACGCTTTCCGCGCTGCCGGTCACATTGAAGCCCTCATAGCAGCCGACCATGGCGATGATCCAGGCAAAGAACGGCGCCTTGATGACGCCGACCCACAAGGTCCATTCGGTGATGGCGCCGCGCAGCTGATCGAGAAAGGCCGGGATCGTGATGCCGAGCGTCGCCCAGGTCATCAGGCAGCCGCCGAGCAGCCCCATCGCATCGGCATAGAAGACCAGCAGCGGCAACGTCAGGACGAGGCCGAAGACTCGCGGCAGGACCAGCACCTCGACCGGGTCGAGGCCAAGCGTGTGCAGCGCGTCGATCTCCTGGTTGACCTGCATCGTTCCGATCTGGGCGGTAAAGGCGCTGCCCGAGCGGCCGGCGATGATGATCGCGGACAACAGCACGCCCAATTCGCGCAGGATCGCGATGCCGAGCAGGTTGACCGTGTAGATCTCCGCACCGAACCGGCGCAATTGATCGGCCCCCTGATAGGCCATGACGACGCCGATCAAGAACGACAGGAGACCGACGATCGGCATCGCGTTGACCCCGGTCTGCTCCATCTGAACCAGCGTCGCGATCACCCGCAGGCGTTTGGGGTGAAGCAACGAATTGGCGAATGTCGCCGATACCAGACCGCCGAAGCCGAGCATCGAATAAATGCGATGCGCGACCGCGAGCGTGATCTCGCCGATCCGCGCGACGAAGCCGACCAGCGTATGATGCGGCGGGACCGGATGCGGCAGCGGCTCGCCGGCGCCCCGCGCTCGGAGCTGATCGAGCAAGGGTGCGAAGCTGTTCCGCACATTGGCGAGCGCCACGCTGTTGCCGCGGGCATTCAACGCATGCTCGGTGCGCAGCAGCAGCCAGGCGCCGGCGGTATCGAGCCGGTCGACCCCGGCGAGATCGAGCGTCACCCGCCGGCCGGTCGGCAGATCGAGCGCGTGCAGCCGGCGATCGAGCTCGGTGGCGCTGGCGACGAGCCAACTCCCCTCGGCCCGCATGATCAGCGCGCCCGCTTCTTCCGTGGCAACGATGGTTGCGGGCGGCGCCATGCTCGGTCGGCAGCAGTCTGTGATAACGTCAAGGCGATGGCTCGACTCTTCCCAACTACGCGAAAACCCGGTATCCCGCAACGGCTACGATGGGCCCGCCAGCCGCAGGAGAGTGCGATGGATCTCAAACAGCACATCCGCGCAATACCGGATTTCCCGAAGCCCGGGATCCTCTTCTACGACATCTCGACTCTGCTCGCGCATCCGCAGGCGTGGCAGGCGACCGTCGAGCAGCTCGCCGCGGCGATTCGCCCGCACCGGCCCGACCTTCTCTTGGGCATCGAATCGCGCGGCTTTCTGATCGCCGCGCCGCTCGCCTATGCGATCGGCAGCGGCTTTGCGATGGTGCGCAAGAAGGGCAAGCTGCCGGGCAAGACCGTGGCGCATTCGTATGATCTCGAATACGGAACCGACACGATCGAGGTGCAGCACGACGCCATCTCATCCGGTCAGCGCGTCGTCGTCGTCGATGATCTGGTCGCGACCGGCGGCACCATGCAGGCGGCGATCGATCTGGTGCAGCGACAGGGCGGCGCGGTGGCCGCCGCTGCCTGCATCATCGAGCTGGCCTTCCTCAATGGCCGCCGTCGCCTCAATGTGCCGCTGACCTCGATGGTGGTCTACGACAGCTGAAGGCCGTGGCCGAATTCTTCTTGGAACCGTTACAGGCCCGCCATGAAGTGAATACCCATAACGGGTGTTTTGTGATGAAAAGTCTCCGAAGGGAGACCACCGATGGTACGACCGCCTCGCCGACAAGTTCCTCGGCGGCGTCTGCCTCACCGCTGCCCTGTGCTATTGGTTATGAGTCCGGAGCCTGCCGCTGACGGCGGCGCCGCAACTTTGCGCCGCGGCTTTTTTTGGCATCGTGCGAGCGGAATGCCCCGCCAGGCTGACGATAAGGGGGACTCGAAATGGAAATCAGCGAACGGCGTCTCGGCAGCGTTATCGTGTTGCGGCCTGGCGGACGCATCGACAATGCCACGAGCGCCGAGTTCCAGGCGCGGCTGCTCGCAGTGATCAAATCGGAGATCGGCGACATCGTTGTCGATTTTTCTGACGTCGAATACATCTCCAGCGCCGGGCTTCGCGCGCTGATGACGGCGGCAAGGTCGAAAGATAAAGAGCGACGCCTTGCCGCAACCGGGCTCAACGCGGTGGTGCAGGAGATTTTCACGATCAGCCGGTTCCATCATGTGGTCCCGGTTTTGGGATCGGTCGAAGAGGCAGCCCGTGCCCGGGTCGCGCCGTCGCAAGCCAGCCAAGCGCCGCGAGAGCCAGGGCCGGAGGCACGTACGGTTCGCGTCCATTTCTGGGGCACGCGCGGCTCATTGCCGGCACCGCTCGGACAGGCCAGCGTGCGCACCAAGGTGCGCGGGGCGCTGCTCGCCTTGCGCGGCCGCGCGCTGGCGACGGAGGCCGCAGTGGATGAATTCATCGACCGCGAGCTGGCATTTTCGACACGCGGTACCTTCGGCGGCAATACCAGCTGCGTCGAAATCGCCACCGGCGGCGATGAATATCTTCTGTGCGATCTCGGTACAGGTGTGCGCGAATTCGGCAATCAAGTGCTGACCCGCTACGGCGCGGAGCGCAAGCATTGCTTCAATGTCGTGCTGTCGCATGTGCATTGGGACCATATCATGGGCTTCCCGTTGTTCGCGCCGTCCTATATCCCGGGCAATTTGATCCGCATCCACGGCTGTCACGCGGTGTTGCGGGAGGCGCTCTTGCGCCAGCAATCGGCGCCGTGTTTCCCGGTCGATCTGCGCTCGCTCCCGGCGACGATCGAATTCGTCGAATTGAAACCGGGCGTCCAACACGAGATCGCCGGTCTTTCGGTCACCCCGATCAAGCAGTTCCATGCCGACGATTCCTACGGGTATCGCTTCTCCGGCGTCGGCAAGACTATCGTTTACTCAACCGATTGCGAGCACAAAGGCTCGCTCGACGAGCACTATCCGTTCGTCGAGTTCTTTCGCGACGCCGATTTGTTGATTTTTGACGCGATGTATTCGCTCGCCGACTCGATCTCGGTCAAGGAGGATTGGGGTCATTCGAGCAACATGGTCGCCGTCGAACTGGCGCAACTGGCGCGAGTCAAGCGGCTGGCGCTGTTCCACCATGAGCCGATCTTCGACGACAGCATGATCGAAGCGGTGTACCGCGAGACCAAACGGTTCGAGGAAGTCAGCCGGAACGGGCATGCGGTGGAAGTCATTTCCGCCTATGACGGGCTCGAGCTGACGGTCTGAGCCCCCAGGTGGCGGGACTGCGATTCGGCTGGCGCGTGCCGGCGTGGGGCCTGGCGCTTCTGGTGGTGGCCAGCGCAATATTTATCCGAATCATCGACCCGTCCGTTGTCGAGGGACCACGGCTGCGCGGGTTCGACGCGGCGCAACGCCTGTGGCCGCGCGCTGAATCGGAAGATGGCCTCGTCCAGATCGTCGCGATCGACGAGGGAAGCCTCGCCGCAAAGGGCCAGTGGCCATGGCCGCGAACCCTTCTCGCGGAACTCGTGCGCCGCATCGCCGCCGGCCGACCTGCGGTTCTCGGTATCGATATATCGCTTACCGAGCCCGACCGCTATTCGCCGCAGCGGATCGCCGAAAGCCTCCCCAGCCTGCCGCCCGAAGCGACGGCCGCGCTCGCCAGCCTGCCCGACAGTGACGCCATCCTCGGCGAGGCTATCGCCACGGTTCCGACGGTGTTCGTCGCCGACCCCACCAGGGAGAAGTTACCGCACCCGGCGGGGCCACAGCTTATCACAGCACCAGTCCGCGAACAGGGAAGCGACCCGCGGCCGTTTCTGTTCAAGTATACCTCGTTGATCCGAACCCTACCGGTGATCGCTCGCCGCGAGCGCGGGGAGGGCGCGGTTGCCATCAAGCCCGATATCGACGGGGTGCTGCGCCGCATCCCGCTCGTTGTTCTTGCCGAGGATCGGCTCGTACCGGCGTTGGCGGTCGCGGTCGTCGGTGTCGCGCAGCGGCAGGCATCGACCATGATCGCCACAGCTGCGCACGGCGTCGAAGATGTCGCCTCCGGTGCTGTGGTTGCGCCGACCGACTCTCGCGGCCGCGCGATCCTGCACTTCGCGCCGCCGCGGCTCGGCTATTTCGCGGCGGCCGACGTGCTCAACCCGAAATTCGATACCGGACAGTTCGCCGGACACATCGTGCTGCTCGGCGTCACCGCCCTCGGCATCGCCGACCAATGGCAAACCCCGCTCGGATTGATGGACGGGGTTCAACTCCACGCCCAGCTGGCCGAATCGCTCGTTGAGGGCAGCCTGTTGCAACGGCCACCGGCGGTCCTCTGGATCGAGCTTGCGCTGATCCTGCTGGCAGGGGCCGTTCCGATTTGGCTGATCAGCTCCGGCCGACCGTTTGTCGCCGCGGCGGCGGTGCTTGGCCTCGCCGCCAGCTTGATCGGCGGCGAATTGGCGGTGTTCCGTCTTGCCGGCTTTTTGATTGACGGTCTTTACGCCGCCGCGACGGCACTCGCTACCTTCGCTGTCATGCTGATGGAGCACCTGCGTGCCTTGCAGGCGGCACGCCGAGCCCTGGATTTGGAACTGGCCCAGCAGCGCGAACGCAACGCGCGGCTCGCGGGGGAACTGGAAGCTGCGCGCGCGATCCAGATGGGGCTCCTGCCGCGCCGGTTCCCGGTATTCACCGAACGCGACGACATCGACCTCTTTGCTTATATCGAACCGGCCCGCGAGGTCGGCGGCGATCTGTTCGTGTTCTCGTTGGTCGAGGCGAACCAGCTATTCTTCACGATTGGCGACGTCTCCGGCAAGGGCATCGGCGCGGCACTGTTCATGGCGATGACCCGGGAGGTGGTGCTCGATGCAGCGCGACGATACGGCCGAGCCCTCGATCAAGTGCTCGCCGAAGCAAACGCGAAGATCGCAGCGGCCAGCGCCGACATGGCGCAGGAAGGCGGCGACATGATGTTCGTGACCGCTTTGGCCGGGGTCCTCGATCTGGTCTCAGGTGAGGTGGTGTTCGCAAGTGCCGGTCATGACGCTCCGTTCCTGGTGCGCCCGGGTGCCCCGCCGCGCCGCTTCGTCACCGAAGGCGGACCCCCGCTCGGCGTCATGGAGGAGTTTTCCTTCCCGGTTGACCGCGACCACATGGATATCGGCGAGGTGTTGCTGCTTTACACCGACGGCGTCACCGAGGCGATGAACGGCGCGCAGGCACTCTACGGCACCGAGCGGCTCGCCGCGGTGCTGGCCGCGGCGCCGCCGGAAAACGCCCAGAGCGTCATCGCCGCGGTCACCGCAGATATCCGCGCCTTTGCCGCGGGCGCGGAGCAGGCCGACGATATCGCTCTCCTCGCGGTGCGGCGCACCTGAGTTGCCGGCGCCCGGACGGAACAAGAGGAATTTAGGATTTAGATTAAATCTATTCTGTATAATCGTGCCAATGCGAACAAGGCTCAGCCTGCACAACGACAGCGCGGATTTCCTCCGCTTGACGGAATTCGCCACCGAATTTAGCCGTCAGCACCAGCTACCGGACGAGGAACGCGCACGGTTGCTGATTATCCTCGACGAGCTGTTTACCAATGTCGTCAAATACGGTTACGAGAGCGCGGCCACCGAGGGGCATATCGACGTGGCGCTGTCATTGCAGGGCGGCCGGCTGACTATCGAATTCGTCGATGACGGGCGTCCGTTCGATCCGCTGAAGAGCGCGCCACCCGACTTGGATCTGCCGGCGGAGGAACGGCCGATCGGCGGTGTCGGCATTGCCATCGTGCGCGCGCTCGTCGACGAGATCGGCTACCGGTGGGACGGCAACCGCAACCGCAACCGTCTCACCCTCGGTCGCAATGTCGTGCGGCCGTCCGCAATTCGGTGAACGAGGCGCGCGACCGGCCGGCCAGGGTCGGCGCCGGCGCAGCTATACGGGTCGCAGCGCATCGCGAGCGCTGCAGGAGTCACCGGCGGCGGGGGACCTCTCCATTCGCCCCTACCCGCTTTGTGGGTTCGCAACCTTATTATACGATGCCCGATGTGCTGGGCGACAAGGGGCAAGCAGATGGCAAACCCTGGACCGTCCTCGGCAGCGCCCGGGGCCACGTGGGCGAGCGCTCGTAGATGCGTCCTCATCGTTGAGGATGACCCGCTCAACATGAAATTGTTCAGCGCGATGATCGCGTCGCAGGGCTATGATGTGCTCCAGGCTAGCGACGGTCCTGGCGGTCTTGATCTGGCGCACCAGCAGCACCCCGACCTGATCATCATGGATATCCAATTGCCTGGGATGTCGGGGCTGGACGTCACGCACAGCCTTAAAGCGGAGGCCGACACCCGCGACATCCCGGTCATCGCCACGACGGCGTACGCGCTGCGCGGCGACGAGGAGAAGATTCGGGCGAGCGGATGCGACGGCTACATGGCGAAGCCGATCGCCATCTCTGAGTTCCTCGACCTGGTCAGATCCTTCATGACGGCAAGCGCGCCGCCGCGCGCCATGCCGTCTGACCGCCGGCACTGAAGGATACCGCATACCGTCGTTTCTCGCGATGAAAAGGCCCCCAGCGGCGGCATTTTGAGCGCTGCGCCTCTGATCCGCGAGCCGCCATCAGCGGTACCTTCAGCCCATGACCTGAATGACGCTGGGGGGAGAGAAAGGCGCGACGCCGTTTGCACAGCTGTGCTACGTTTCGGTTGATGTTGCGGTGGTTTTTTCAATTCATCGTTCTCCTCGCGATCTGCAGCGGCGGCGCGCTCGCCCAGTCAACCGAGCCCGCGCAAACCGATTTGCTGGGCCCGCGCCGCAGCGGCGGCGCTCCGGAATTGCCGCCAGATCGAGCCCAAGCCGCCGCCGCAGCCCGGCGTCACGGCTCCCACGCCACCGCTGCCGCCGAAGGCGCCGCCGCTCTCATCGGCGCCGATTTTCGTGCTGCGCGCGATCAAGGTCGAGGGCAACACCGCGCTCGACGATCCCTCGATCCAGAAGATCGCCGCCCCCTATATCGGCAAGCCGGTCTCGGTCGCCGACCTCGAGGAAATTCGCCGCCAGCTGACGCTCCTCTACATCAATCGGGGCTATATCAACTCCGGCTTCACGATACCCGACCAGAACGTCGAGAACGGTGTCGTCGTCTTCCGCGCGGTCGAGGGGCGGGTCACCCAGATCGACGTGTCCGGAACAAAAGCCTTCGACCCGGAATTATTTCCAGGCGCGGCTGGAGCAGGGGCTGGCCATCCCCTTCAATGTCGCCGATATGGAACGCGAGCAGCAGATCCTGCTGCAAGATCCGCTGGTGCAGCGCCTCAATATAGAGTTGCTGCCCGGTCTCGTTCCCGGCGAGGCGCGGGCCCAGGCCGCGGTGCAGGAGGCAAGCCCATATTCGGCGGTCATACAAATCGCCAACAACCAGTCGCCGACCGTCGGCGAGACCCGCGGACAGATTACAGGGCTCGGTGGCGAACATACTCGGCTACGGCGACATTCTTTCGGCACAATACGGGCGCAGCCTGGGCATCAATGACGGTGCGATTGCCTATTCGGTACCGATCGCCAGCGACGACACCCGGATCAACCTTCGCTATGACATCAACGGCACCGTTGTCGTCGCTCCCGGGCTGTCGCCGCTGAACATCACCAGTAACTACAATAGCCTCGCGCTGGGCTTGAGCCGGCCGTTCTATCGCACCGCAGAACAGAACCTGACACTCGGCCTCAATCTCGAGCGGCGCGAAGCGCAAACCTTTCTATTGAACATGCCGTTCTCGTTTACCTCCGGATCGGATAACGGCAAAACCAACGTGACCGCGCTGCGTCTCTACGAGGATTACCTCGACCGCGATGCGGAGCACGCCTTCGCCCTGCGCTCGACGCTGAGCATCGGCCTGCCCACTCTCGGCGCGACGGTGACGAGCGTGCCGCCCACCGGCAACTTCGTCTCCTGGCTGGGGCAAGCGCAATATGTGCGCCGCGTTTACCAAGACTGGGAAGCGGTGGTTCGCTCGGATCTCCAGCTCTCCAATCGTCCGCTCTTCCCGATCGAGCAATTCGCCCTCGGGGGCATCGACACGGTGCGCGGCTATCGCGAATACCTGACGGTGACAGACGATGCGTTTTTTGCATCCGCCGAGCTGCGCATCCCGGTCGGCAAGCTGCGCCTACCCAATCTTGCCGATACCGACGAAGCCGGGACCGTGCAGATCGCCCCGTTCTACGATTTCGGGCGCGCCTGGAATGTCGACCGCTCGACACCCTACCCGCCGGATATTTCGGGCGTCGGCGCCGGTCTGCGCTGGCTGGTCGGCTCGGGTGTCACCGCTGAGGTGTATTACGGCAAGGCGCTGCGCCATGTCTCCGCCGGCACCTCGCTCGAGGATCGGGGCATTTATTTTCGCCTGACGGCGAAGGTGTATTAACGCCGCGACAAGACTTGCACATCACCTGCCGCGTCGGTGATGCCGACTTGATGGATCAACGCGTCGAGTGCGGCATGCCCGTCGAGATCCTGTGCGGCCGCCGCCGCGGCAACCGCGTCGTACCACAGGCCGGCAGTGGCGAAGAAGTCAGCGCGGCGGAGCGGCGGCATGGCAAGAGCCGCGCCGGTGTCGACCGTCGGATCGAAAATGATCGTGGCACTCGCAACGATATTGCGCGACCACGCCCGCGGGTCGAGCACGATCGATACCGACCAAGTGTAAGCGACTTCCGGGCGCAGATGAACACGGTAATCGCCGAGGCGAAGCGCATAGATCCCGGCCGCGGCCGGTGAGGGGATCGTGACCTCGAGGACCGGAGCGGGCTGCATCGGCGCGGCGATGGTGAACTGGGTCGGCCACGCGACCGGCCGCGACACGAAGAAGAACAAGGTCGGGGTCGCCGTCGCGGTTAGGCCAGCATGATCGGCCGGCGCGAGCAGTTCAATGACCGGCAATGGGGTCGAAACGCGCACGGCGCTGCGCGAGGCCCCGCCGACGCGACCACCGGGGGCGCCGCGCAACGGCGGCTTGTAGACCGGCGGAGACGCGGCCTCCGGTCGGTTCGGCGGCCGGGGTTTGCGCCGAAGGCAAGTTCTGCGCGAGCGCGACCGTCGTGTCGGCCAGCGCGACAGCGACCGTCAACAGGATGGCGATGAGGCGCCGGTGTCTCACAGCCAATTGCCGATCAGCAGGAACGGCGCCCAGTAAGCCGGATGCGCGTAGCGTGGGCTCGACGCCAACTTGCGCTGCGCGGCCTGGAGCGCATGGGCTTTCGACTCGCCCGGCGATTGCAGGGCGCGATAAAAATCGACGACCAACTCGCCCGCCGCCTGGTCGCTGACATACCACAGGCTGGCAAGCGCGCTGCGCGCGCCCGCCTTGAGCGCGACACCGGCGAGGCCGAGCGCGGCACGGTCGTCGCCGGTCGCGGTCTCGCACGCGCTCAGCACCAGAAGCTCAAGCGCGTTCTCGCGATGCTCGCTGTATTTGATGTCGGTTTCCAGCTCGTTCATGTTCAACTCGCCGTCATAGGCGAGCAGGAAGGTCTTCTTCGGATCAGCACCGAACTGGCCGTGCGAGGCGATGTGCACGATGTTGTACGGCGTCGTCTTCAATTCGCTGGCGAAGCGGGCCTCGGTGAAGGCGCTGTTGACCAGCTCTTTGCCACCTTCGAGATCATGCACCGCGTTGACCTCGTGCAGCACGTTGGGCAGATCGCCGAAACCTTGCACGCTTTGCGAGATCCCGAGGACGAGCGCTACGCGCGGCTCGGCAGCGAGCGGCTTCGGCGTCGACCAGGTGCATGCTTGGCACAATCGCGGTGGCATAGTGCTCGATCAGGAAATTCCGCCCGTCGTGCAATGCCGCGAAAGGCACGATCCGCAACACCTCATCCGGTACGATCACCAGCGTGTCGATGTGGCGCTCCCGCGAGGAGCGGGTCGATCGGCCGGATGATCTGGTCATAAAGCTGCTGCGCCGGCACCAGGTATTCGTTGGTCGTCCGCTTCTCCAGCAATTCGCGAAACCGCTGCACCTCGGTGCGCAACGTCGGCTCGGTCACCGGGATCGTGAACTGCCGTTGGTCCTGGCCGAAACTCACCAGCAATTCGAGCCGATCGGGCAACGAGATCGGATAGAGCACGGCGCTTCCCGGCGCGATGGTCTCGATCGACCGCTGCTGCGCTTCGAACGCGGTGACGCAGGAATCCCGAAAGTAATCCTGCAATTCGCTTTCCTTGAGGGTTTCGATCGTGTCGCGCGCCTCGCGGATCAAGGGGGCGGCATGCGCCGGGTCCGCGGCCGAGCGGCGCAACAGCAGATCGGCGAACTCGAGATAGAGCGGGCCGAAGGTGGTGCGATAGGACGAGCGGCCGTTGCGGTATTCGACCGGGATGTCCTGACGGACCGATTGCAGCTCGGCAACGGCGCGCCGATAACTGGCGAGCGCGGTGTCTAAATGGCCCTGTTGCCGGGCGAGGCGCGCCTGCTGCCAATCCCAGCGGAACGACAATTCGGGCGCCTCTCCTCGTTGCGCCGCGAACAGGGCCTCGTCGGTCAACCGTGACGCTTCGCCGACGTGACCGGTGCGCTGGTACAATCTGCCGAGATCGCCGCGCGCCAACGATGAGAGGGTCGCATTGTGCAACGCATCCGCCGCCGCCACAGCCGCCGCAAGGGCGCGCTCGGCGATCCGGCGATCCTCGGCCGCTATATTGCCGTTGCGCTCGAACACGGTCGATCCGGCCGAAACCAAGGCCATGGTGCCGCTGTAGGAGGGCGGCGCGCGCTGCAGCTGGTCGACCGCCCGGGACAGCAGGTCCCTCGCCCGCGTCGGATCGTTCCGTTGCACGGCAAGCCGTGCCGCATTGACCTCGACCGTGGCGGCGAATGCGTCATCGCCGGCCGCTGTGGCGCTGGCGATCGCCTCGCGATAGGCGCTCGCGGCGGCTTCGGCGCGCCCGGTCTGAGCGTACAAATTGCCAAGATCGTTGTCGCTCGCCGCGAGGATATTGCGGTCCCCGAGCTGGCTGGCGAGATCCCGGCTGCGCCGCAGCAGCGGCTCGGCCAGATCGGGGTGCCGCGAGACCAGTTCGAGATTGCCCAAGGCGCCGCTGCTCTCCGCGATCAGCGCCTGGTTGCCGCTCGCTTCAGCCTCGGCCACCGCCGCCCGCAGATCCGCCTCGGCATCGCGCAGATAGCCCTGGGTCCGGTACACCTCGCCGCGCCGGGTTAGCGCCTGCGCCTCGAGATCGGGCGCCGCGATCAGCCGCGCCAGTCGGATCGCCTCGGTCCATTCCTGCGCCGCCGCGGCCATGTCGCCAGCGCGAAATGCCGCGGTGCCGCGTCCCAAATGGTCGAGCGCCGCGCCCCGGTTGGTCACCTGCACCTGCGCGCGCGCCGGCAAGCAGGCGACCATGACAAGCAGTAAGCGCGTACCGGCAGCATCTGATCATTTTTCGTGCATCTCGATCACTGTCCCAGTCTCTCCCGCCATCAATCGGCGGTAATGAAAGGCGACACAGGGGTCTTCGGGGTCTTCGCGGTATAAAGCGGCAAAATGCTGCGCCGCCTCGAGAGGCTGCGCCTGCAGTTCGCAAAAAGCGAGTTCGTAGCGTCTGATCCATTCCGGCGGATAGCGTTGCGGATCTATCGGCGCGAACACATCGGTCGGATCATGCCGGCCCTTGACGATAAAGGCGCCGACCGGACGGAATTGGTATTGCTGGCATTTTTTGGCGGTCTCGCTGGACGCGCAAATCCGGGTGCCGATTGCCTTGTTGAGGCCCTCGAGACGCGAGGCCGTATTCAGCATATCGCCAAGCGCGGTGTACTGCAGCCGCTCGCGGGCACCGACATTGCCGACGAACGCAAACCCGCTGTGCACGCCAACGCGGGTATGACCGAATGGAACCCCGCGCGCATTCTGTTCGGCGGAAAATTTCTCCGCGAAAGACTCGATCTCGAACGCCGCGGCGATGGCCCGGTCGGCATGGTCGGGCTGCTGCAGCGGTGCGCCAAAAAAGGCGAGCATGCCATCCCCAAGGAACGCATTGACGAGACCGCCATGCTTGAATACCGCCGCGCAGAGCCCGTCGAAATAGGCGTTGACGATCGTCGCCAACACTTCCGGATCGCGTCCCTCGGAAAAGGTCGTAAACCCGGCCACGTCGGTAAATATCACTGAAATCTCGCGCCGTTCGCCGCCGAGGCTCGGCAGAACGTCGGCATCGACCATCTGGCCGATCACGGCAGCCGGCAGATAGTGCTCGAAGCTTTTGCGCAGCCGAGCGCGGGCACGATTGGCGGCGGCGTGGAGCAGCTGGTTGGTCAGCGCGGCGCTGCCAACCCAGGCGAGGGCCGCCGGGACGGCGGGCAGCAAAAGCGCTCGCCCGAATGCGACATAGACGATCGCGCCGATGGCGGTGAGCCCGGCGGCTCCGCCTGCGAATGTCGGCAGGGTCGAGCGGATCATCAGGCCGAGGATCGCCCCGCCGATCGCCCACGCCCAGATCCACAAATTCTCGAATTGGCGCGGCATGCCGTCCAGGATCGGCGCGCCGTCCAGGGCCTCCCGGATCAACTGGTCCGCGAGGTGACCATGGATGGCGATGCCGTTGACCGGATCGCTGCTGTTGAAGCCGGTGCTGAACGGTGTCGCGAACGAGTCCTTGACGCTTTCGGCGGCCACGCCGACGATCACGAGCCGGCCGCGGACGCGCGGGGCCAGATCGTCGCGATCCATGACATCGCTCAGGCTAAACTGCGGGAACGGCTGTGGACCGCCGCGGTAATCGAGCAGCACCTGGTATCCGCGATTATCGAGCGTGATGTAAGGGCCGCGCGATTGATCGAGCGGGCGGATCACCGCCTTGCCAAGCCGCAGATCGTCCCCCGCTCCGGGGGCCAACGCGATGTGCTTGGGCGCCAGATATGCCAATGCCAGCGCCAATCCCATGCTCGGTGTATTGGTTGGTGCCATCATCGGCGAACAAGAGACCGCGCCGCAGGATGCTGTCGCGATCGACGATCGTGTCCGCAAGCACTGCCCGATCGGTATCGCGCAGGATCTTGGGGGGCGGAATCCCGGGCTGAGCATCATCCCTCAGCTTGAAGGTCCAGATGATCTCGGGATGGCGTTGCAGCACGGCGTCGAGCTGTTCGGTGCCGGGCGGCTCGGGAATATCGCGGTAGAGATCGACCGCGATCGCGCGCGGCTTCCAGGAAGCGAGCCGTTCCAGAAGCTCGGCCAGTTTTCCGTCGCGCACTGGCCAGCCCCAGCGCCGACCCTCTTTCGCGTCGCTGCTCGTGATGTCGGATTCGGTAGCGCCGACCAAAACGACCCGATCGCTGGTCAAGGGCCCGGCCCAAGCGACCCGCAGAGCGTCGTAGGCCACCAATTCCGAGGGCTGCAGCCAGCCGTCGTAGCGCAACAGTATCGTGGCGGCGGCGACAAGGTGAGCGCCGATGACCGCTCTCAGAACATTGTTGCGCAGCAGCCTGCCGACGCGTTCGCGCAACTGCAGCCAATAGCCCAGTGGCCGGCTCGGCTGGGTTGCGGCGGTGGTCATGCCCGGCGTCAATCCCCGCAGGGCATCGTCAGGCGCAGACTGCTCTGGCGGGCGACGCGCGCCGGTGCCGCAGACGCGGCGGCGGGCGACGGCGGTTCGACATCGCGTCCGGCAAGATAGAGCGCCGGGATCGTCGCTTCGGGATCCTGTGGCAGCCCGCCGCGTCCGGCCTGGGTGAGGGTCGAGTGCGGCATCCCGATCCGCGCCGCGCAGCTGTCGCGCAGGATCGCCGCGGCACTGCGCAGCGTGCTCGGTAGGACGACGAGGCTGCCGTTGAGAGCAGTCTCTTGCCCGGTAATCGCGATCATCCCAGCGATCCCCGTTTGCGAGCTCGCAGTCACCGCGCTGTCCGCCGAAGGGATGAACACACCGGCATTGATGACGATGTTGCCGCCGTTGCCGCCAAAGGCATTGGCGGTGATGCTGCTCTGGTCGAGGACGACAAAGCGCGACCCGATCGTGATGTTGCCGCCGTTGCTCTTGACGCCCTCGCTCGAGGTCGTGATCGAGCCCTGTTGCAGATAGAGCAGGTCGCTGACCGACAGCGTGATGTTGCCGCCCTTGGCCTGCGCGCCCGCTGCGGAGATACCGCCGCCATCGAGGATCTGCAGGGTGCCGGCGCTCAGTATCAGATTGCCAGCGGTGCCGCTGCCGAGCGATTGGGCCGTAAACTGGTTTCCCGGACCGGACAGGATGATGACGCTCGCCTGCGCCTGCACGTCGCCGCCGTTGCCGGTGCTCCCAGCGTTGGTTTGCGCGGAAATACCGGTCAAGAAATTCGGATTCGCGGCGGTCGAATCGGCTGCGAGAGTGCCAGCGACCGAGACCGACACGTTACCGCCATTGCCAGCCCCGAACGTGCTGCTGGCGATCGCGCCGTTGCTGGCAATCGATAGGTCGCCGGCGCTTACCGTCACGGTGCCGGCGGCGCCGGTTCCGGAGGTGCTGGTCGAAATGAAGCCGTTGCTGGCAATCGACAAGTCGCCGGCCGCCGTCACGGTCACCGTACCGGCGTTACCCTTGGCCGCGGGCGCGCCGGCACTTGCATTTGCCCCGAGGGCGGCGCTGGAAATCTCCCCGTTGGCGAGGATCGTTATGCTTCCCGCGGTCACGTTAATGGTGCCGGCATTGCCGCTGCTACCCGCTTGCGCATTGGCGACGATCCCGGTCGCAGATGCGGGGTTCGCCGAGGTGCCGTCGATCGTCAACCCGCCGGCCACGGTAACGGCGATCTGCCCGCCGGCTCCTGAACCAAACGGGTTGGCCGCGATGAAGCCGTTGGTGAGGATCGTCAGCGCTCCCTGCCCGGGGCCGGTGACCGAGACCGAGACGTTGCCGGCGGGGCCGGAGGAGAAGGAATCGCTGGCGATGCCGCCGGATTCGGCCAGCGTAACGGTTCCCGCCGTGACCGAGACAGCACCGCCGCTTCCAGGCCCGGAAGTACTGCTCGAAATCTGGCCGCTGTCCTCTACGTTTAGGGTCCCGGCGTTCACGATCACATTGCCGGCGCTGCCATTGCTGCCATTGTAAGACCGCGAGGTGATGCCGGTGATGCTGCCGGGCGCGGCGCTGTCGTCGATTGTCAAGACGCCGGAGACGCTGACGCTGACATTGCCGCCGCTGCCTGACTTGGCGGGGCTTATATTCCCCACTGTGCTGGTTGTGATCTGGCCGCCGTTGACAATCGTCAAATTTTCTGCGGTGACGGAGACGTTGCCGGCGTTGCCGACGCTGTCTGCCGAGGCGGCGGAGATGTCCGATATCCCGAACGCCCCGCCGTCGATGCTTAGCTGGCCGGCGACCGTGACCAAAACATTGCCGCCAGCGCCTAAGCCAGAGCCGGTGTCGCTGGAGATGCTGCCGCCGCTGACCAGCTTCAACGCTCCGGCCGTGACCGTCACGTTGCCGCCGGCGCCGCTGCTCTCCAGCGTATCGGCCGTGATCTCCGCGATGGCGTTCGCGCTACCGGTAAGCGACAAGGTGCCACCGACTTTGACGGCGATGCTGCCGGCGCTTTTGGTGTTGCCGAAAGCGACCGTTTCGATAAATGCGTCGCTGCTGGAAACAGTTATCGTCAGATCTCCGCTGACGTTGATGGCGATGTTGCCGCCCGAGCCGCTCACGGTGGTGCCGCTGCCGGTCGTGCCGCTGCTGATTTCCGCGCCGTCGCCCAGCGACAGGCTTGCAGCCTTGATCGTGACGCCGCCGGCGTTTCCGGCGCCGTTAGTATTGCTGCCGATCGATCCGCCATTCATCAGCGACAGCGCACCTGCGATCACTGTCACGCTGCCGGCGCTCCCGGTGGCGGCCGGCGCATCGGTACTTGCATTTTGCCCAAGGGTCCTGCTGGAAATCTCACCACTGCCGAGTATCGTGACGCTTCCCGCAGTCACATCGACGGTTCCCGCGCTGCCGCTGCTACCCGCTTGCGCATTCGCGACAATCCCGGTCGCGAATGCGGAGTTCGCCGAGGTGCCGTCGATCGTCAACCCGCCGGCCACGGTAACGGCGACCTGACCGCCGTTTCCTGAACCAAACGGGTTGGCCGCGATGAAGCCGTTGGTGAGGATGGTCAACGCTCCCGGCCCGGTGCCGGTGACCGCGACCGAGACGTTGCCGGCGGGGCCGGAAGAGAAGGAATCGCTTGCGATGCCGGCGAATTCGGCCAGCGTGAGGGTTCCCGCCGTGACCGAGATATTCCCGGCGTTCCCGGATCCGGAGGTACTGCTCGAGATCGCTCCGGCGTTCATGATCGAAAGCGTGCCCGCGGCAACGGCGATATCGCCGGCGCTGCCCCGGGTTCCGGGCTCCGTGCTGGTGAAGATGCCGGTAGGCACCGAAGCGCCCGAGCTGGTCACCGGCGCGCCCGAGCCGTCGATCGTCAGCTGGCCGCCGACCGTGATCGTTATTTGGCCGCCATTCCCGGTGCTGGCCGGGAAGCCGAGTTCAGCGCCAAGCACGCCGCCGAGGATCTCCGCACCGCCGGAAACGCCCATGCTTCCGGCGGCGATCGTCAGCTTTCCAGAGTTTCCGCTGCTTCCTGGTTGGGCGCTCGTCGCGATGCCGGTGAGGAATTGCGAGCTGCCTCCCGAGCCGTTGATAGTCAACGGCCCGGCAACGCTGACCGACACGTTGCCGCCGTTGCCGGCGCCGAAGGCGGCGCTGCCGATCTGGCCGGTGTTGACAATCGACAGCGTCCCGGCGCTCACGGTCACGTCGCCGCCATTGCCGGTGCTGCCCGGAGTGCCGAGCGAACCGATGCCGAGGATGGCGCCGAGCTGGAATCCGAAGGCGTCGGTTTGGTCGATCGACAGCTGACCCGGGACGCTGACCGTGACGTTGCCGGCAGCTCCCGAGCCGAAGGTGCTGCTCGCAATGCCGCCGTTATTCATGATCGACAGGCTGCCGGCATTGACGGTTACATTGCCGGCGGCCGAGCCACCCGCCAGACTCAACGATCCGATACCGGTCGCCGGAATGCCGACCATCAAGGCCGGTCCCGCCGACCCGTCGATCGTCAGCTGGCCGTTGACATTGACCGCTATGTTGCCGCCGCTGCCGGGCCCCGCGGTGCCGCTTTCGACCAGCGCGCCGGCCGTCATGCTCAGCTGACCGGCCGAGATCGTGACATCGGCTCCGGGTCCGCTCGAATAGGCATCGGCATGGACATAGCCGCCGTCGCTCAACGTGATCTGGCTATCGCCGCGCAGCAAGATTGTGCCGCCCGGCCCGGCGCCATAATTGTCGGCGTTGACCTCGCTGGCGCTGATGGTCAGCGCACCAGCGCGGATATAGACGCTGCCGCCGCTGCCGAGACCCACGGGATTGCTGACATTGAGTAGCGACCCGCCGGTGATGCTGACGGTGCCGTAGCCGGTCACTGTCGGCGGCGTCCCGGTATGAGGAGCGGCCGGGATTTCGCCCGGGCTCGCCACGCTCGTCACGTGGATCGTGCCGGCGGGCGCCGACAAATTTGCCCCGGCTATCGTCACCGGGCCGCCGACGAGGCCGATTGTCTGCCCGGAATTGACCCCGAGCGTGCCGTTGACGGTGATCGCCCCCGGCGTCGCCGTCAGAAACCCGAACGCCGCCGGCGGCGCCGCGCTCAGCGTGCTGCCAGAGGGATTGGTCGCCTGGAACTTTGCCCCGTCGGACATGCGGAGGTAATCGGCGCTCGCGGCATGAAAGCTGCCCGAGACGTTGACCGTCGCGTTCGGCCCAAAGACGATGCCGCTGGGGTTGATCAGGTAAAGATTGGCGCCGGCAATGCTGGAATTGATCGCGCCGTTGATCGAGGACACGGTGCCGCCGGTCACCCGGCCGATGACGTTGGTGACGCTGCTCGGGCCGGTGAAGGTGGCATTCTCGCCCTGCGACAGGCCAAAAATTCCAAAGCTGTGGAACAGGTTGCCGCCGACCTGCTTGCCGAGATTCGCGCCGATCGTATAATTCGGCCCAATCAGCGTCTGCCCCGCCGAGAAGCTCCCGTCGATCGTGATATGCTGCGCGACCCCGACGCTCGGGGCGAGACAGCCAAGCAGGAATGTCGCGACTGCCGCGACCGAATATCGAAGGTGGCGCGCCACGGGACGGAGAGGCCCCCCGCTCTCACAAGATCGTCGAAAACTATGCGGTCATCATTCAACCCTGTCCAGCTTGCCGGGTGGCGAGCGATCCGCTTTTCGTGCCGGTTCGGGCGATCGGCGCTGCCCGCGCTGTCGGTAGACTGCGTCTTGGCGATCTTGCTCGCTGCGAGCTTGCCAATCCACCCGGCCGCAGCCGCGGAGCAGGCCACGCCGGGAAGCGAGCAGGCCGGCGCGCCAACGGAACACCCTGCCCCCTCGGGGCCTCCCGCCACGATCGACGGGTTTCGTGACGCGCATTTCGGGATGACCGAGGACCAGGTCCGGGAGGCGATCAAAAAAGACCTTCCCGCGGCCGCCGGCAAGCTCAAAATCGCGACGCATCCCTCGGAGAAGACGGCTGTTCTCTCGCTGCTGGTCCCTGACCTTTTGCCCCATAGCGGCAACGCGCTAATTTCTTATATCATCGGCTACAAATCAAAAAGGCTTATCCAGGTCAACATCTTGTGGACTAGCGAGGGCAGCGAGGACAGCGACGAGACAGTGGTCGGTGTGGCGAATTCGCTGCGAAATTATTTTGCCGGGCAGAATTTCAAACCCGATAGCGTCGTCGTCAACCGTCAGCTGGCCGAGAACAGCATCGTGGTGTTTCGCGCGTCCGATTTGCAGAACAGGACGGTCCTGGTCCTTCTCACCGGAGCCGGCACCGCCGCGCGCAATGACGCGAAGACGCCGCGGCCGCCGCCGCTGACCCTCGAGCTGTCATATATCGCCGACGCCGCACACCCCGACATCTTCAAGATCGGCAAGGGCCAGTTTTGAGAGAGACAGCTGCTTGGCCGCTCTGAGCCCCAGAATTTGGCCAGGGGCAACCGCAGGCAGTTGCCGCGAGCGATTGAAAATCGCCGGAACCCTGGCAAAGCGTTGCGACACACGGCAGCACGCAAAAGGCCGCGTTCTGCGGCCTTTTGTGCTGTAGCAATCGATTTTATTTGATCGCGGGAGAGTGCTACCGCCTTTGCCGAACCTGTCGGTCGTGCCAAACCGCCCTCATTGCCGCCTCCCCATGTCTTTATTCCCAGGGTGTCTCGGCCGCCGCATTTCGCCCGGAGACGCGGCCAAAGGCCAGGCATTCGCCGATATTTCCGGTTCCTTGGTACAAATAGCTGTAGATCGAGCCCAGCTCTCCCGCGCTGTACAGCCGCGCGATCGGCGAGCCATCGGGGCGTACGATCTGCCCCTTCTCGTTGCGTCTCGGGCCGCCTTGGGTATTGAGCATCGAGGGCGACAGCTCGACCGCGTAAAACGGTCCGTCGGCGATCGGCTCCATCATCAGCGTCCTGCCGAAATCGGGGATCGTGCTTCGCGTCGCAATAGCGGTTCCATCGGCCGACGGTGTCGGCGAGCGTCGCAGGGTCGAGCCCGACGACCGACGCGAGCGCTGGCGATTGTGTCGGCGGTTTTGATCCACCCTTTCGCGAGTTCGGCGCTGTTGTCCTCGCTCCAGTCGTAGCGCTCGATTATCTGCGTCCAGCCGTGGCTCGGGTGCTTGTCGTAGAGCGGGCCGGCGGCAAACAGCGTGTGATCGAAAATCATAGACATCGGGCACGGCGTGGTGAGCGGAAACCAGCTTCCGTTCACCGGGATCTTGCCGTGACGCGTCTTGTACTTTTCGTCGGTGAAGCGCCGTGCATCCGGCCCCACCACGATCATGCCGCCGGGCATCCGCTTGCTGAAGTGCAGCGCCTGCATCGAAAACGTCGTGCGGATTTCCGGGACCTTCAGGGCCATCGAAGGCCCGGCGTAGTTGTTCATGTGCCAGAGATCGGCCCCGACCGACATCGCCATCGTGATGCCGTCGCCTTCGTTGTACGGCGAACCGGAAGTGTAGCAGTAGGGGACGCCGGGAAGATAATTGCGGATCATTTCCTGGTTGTTTTCGAAGCCGCCGCAGGTCAGCACCACCGCCCGGCGCGCCTTGACGAAGATCGACCTTCCGCCCCGCTGCGCCCGCACGCCGAGAATTTCCCGGGTGGTCTCGTGCTGGATCAGTTCCCGTCCCGGCGTCTCATAGAGAATTGAGATCGGGCGTTCCTTGACCAGGCACTCGAACCGTTTCCACGTGTAGGAATAGCCGTAAGTCGGGCCATCGTGGAATTTATGGACGCAATCCGACCCGGGCAGGTCCGGGAATTCGATCCCGACCGGCGGATGCTGATGCTCTTGCGGATCGCCGCCGAGGCTTTTCAGCCATGCATTGTTCCGGCACATCTCCGTGCGCCCACACCTGCACCATGGGCTCCGGCACGGTGTAGGGTCCGCATAGGGCGGTCAGGTAGGCCGCTGCCTTTCTCGACGGATGAGGTGTTCAGGTAGCCTTGGCCGGCGACCCGGGTGTTGCCGCCTTCCTGACCCTCGGGCGCTTTTTCCAAGATGACGACCTTGGCTCCCAGATCGTGGGCAGTGACGGAAGCGGCAACGCCCGCAGCCCCAAACCCGACGACCACGACATCAGCTTCGACGTCCCACCTCTGTGGCATCGAAGATACGTGCTCCACGGCGTATTCCTGCTGGCGGACGGTTGATAGATTTCGCACCCATGCCGGGCCGAAGGATGATCAGTTTAGGCGGTTTTCTCCCGATCCGGCCATGCCGTCCCTGCATGGCGGCAGCCGCGGCCGTCGCACATCAAATGACGCCTTCCTCGGCGAGCCGCTCGACCTCGCTCGGGGTGTGGCCCAAGAGCTCGGTCAGCACCCACATATTGTCCTCGCCGTAGCAAGGTGCGCCACGATTGGTCGGGCCGCCGATATAGGCCGGGGTCCGGCTCAACTTCATCGGCAGCTCATAGATCGGCCAGGTGCCGATCTTGGTGCCGGTGACTTCGGTCAGCCATTTGAGATGCCGCAGCTGCGGATCGGTGTCGACGCGGTCCTCGGCGTTCTGGCACACCCCGGCCGGCACCCCGGCCTTCTGTAGTTTCATCATGCAGTCGAAGCGGTCCTGGGTCAGGGTCCAAGCCTCTACGGCGACGTCGAGCGAATCCTGGTGCAGCAGCCGGTGCTCCAGCGAATTGAAGCGGCGATCGTCGAGCCAGTTGCCGCGCTCGGCGACACGCGCCAGCGCCCGCCATTCCTCGTCGGTAAAGCAGGCGATCGCGATCCAGCGATCCTTGCCCTCGCAGCGGTAGGCGCCGTGCGGCGCTGCCGGCTTGTACGGCGAGCGGTTACCGTAGCGGCGGAAGATCGCGCTCGTTGGCCGACCAGTCGAGGATCGTCGCGCCGGTCAGAAAGATGCCGCTCTCGCATTGCGAGGCGTCGATCCACTGGCCCTCGCCGGTCCGCTCGCGATGATAGATCGCGCCGAGCAGGGCCAGCGCATAACCGTAGGCGCCCATCCAGTCGAGATAGGAATAGCCCCAGCCGACCGGCATCGCCGGCTCCGGCAGGCCCGACATCTCGCCCTGCCCGCCAAACGCCGCGGCGACCGGGCCGACCGTGCGCATCCGCCCGTAAGTGCCGTGCACGCCCATGCCGGATTGCTGGATGTAGATAATATCCGGCCGGATCCCTTTCATCACATCGTATCCGAGCCCCAGACGCTGCAGCACACCGGGCGAGAAGCCCTCCGCCACCACATCGCAGATCCGCACCAGATCCTTGGCGATCTGGAGCCCCTTCGGATGCCGGATATTCAATGAGATGCCGCGCTTGCCGGCATTCTTGTTGTTGAACTGGCCGCCCATATCGGGATCGCGCACCGGCGGCAGCGGACCGGTCGCCGCATCGCGCGCGTCACGGCCGCCAATCGGCGCCATCGCCGCCAGCCGCGTGTCAGGATTGTCCTTCCACTCCACCTTGAAGCTTTCGGCACCCATCGCGGCGAGAAACCGGGTGCCGCCGGCCGAGGCAAGAAACCAGGCGAAGTCCAAGATTCTGACGCCTTGCAGCGGGAACGGCTTGTTGTGCAACGCCGAGAGGCGCGGGTTTGCGACACCGCGCGGCTCGGCCGGGACGCTGGGGCGGCGGACGGGTTCGGCGAGCACGGCGGCCGTGTCTTCGCCGAGCAGCGGCGCCCGCCGGCCGACCTGCCAGCTCGTCTTAGTGGCGAGCCATTTGCTTGTCGGATAACGAAAGCTCCGGCCAAGCTCCGGGTGCTCGACATCGGCAAAGGTCTTGCGGGCGAGCCAATGCTCGTCGAGCGCGTTCTCGTGCGGCTTGCGCAACGGGGCCCACAGGAGGCCGGCCTCCTGCGCCTCGCGCCACGGCATGTCAGGGTAGGTCCAGGCGCGGACGAAACGCTGCACGATGTCGAGCATGTGCGCTCGCGCCTCGTCGCCGGCCGCCGTGCCGGGCACCTGACGCGCCCGCAGATCGGCATCGGGCGGCGGCGGCTGCAGATCGGCCTGGGCGCCGTATTTGCGTCAGGAGCGGCACCAAATTCTTCAGGTCGCGCGCGCCCATGCCGTGGGTGATGAACCAGCGACCGTCCTTGGTGTGGCAGATGCCCGGCGAATGGTTCGGGAATTCCGCTGCGTGGCGGTTGGTCAATCGCCACAGCGGCACGCGGCGCATCACCCAATGCATGATGTCCTGCTCGGGGTTCTTCGACACCGCCTCGTGGATCGCCACCGAGACATCCTGGCCCTCGCCGCTCTTTTCGCGATGAATCAGCGCGGCGATGATCCCGGTCGCCAGCTGCTCGCCGGCGATGTGATAGGCGTGCCAGATCTGTGGCGCGATCGGTGGCGTGTCGTATTCGAGGCTGGGGTCGGGATCGTATCCGCAATTCATCATGACGCCGCCGAGGGCGAGGTGGATCAGGTCCGAGCCCTTGAAATCGGCCCATGGCCCGTCGTCGCCGAACGGGGTCATCCGCGCCGCGATCAGCTGCGGAAAGCGCGCGCCCAGCGCGGCGGCGTCAAGGCCCAGCGCGCTGTTCAGCGCGCCGCAGCTCGCATCGAGCAGAATGTCGGCGCCGGCGAGCAGCCGCAGCAGGTGCTCGCGCCCGGCACCCTCGCGCAGATCGAGGAGGACCGATTTCTTGTTGCGATTGTAGTTCCAGAAAAACAGCGAGCGCTCGAGACCCGGCTGGTCGTCGAGAAACGGCCCGATCCGCCGTGTCGCATTGCCTTCGGGCGGTTCGATCTTGATCACCTCGGCGCCAAGCCCGGCCAACAGCAATCCGGTGTATTCGGCGCGCTCGTCGGCGATCTCGATCACCCGCAACCCGGCGAGCATGCCGGGACCGACATTGCCCAGCATCTCACCCGGCCCTCGCTTCGACACGGTCCCATCTTCCGCCATTGCGCCCACCTGCCGTCCCGCTGCGCAACGCTGCTGGAGACCCGTCCCCGAGTCAAACCGATTGATGCGCGCTCGCCAGGCACAAAGAAACCTTGGCGGCGCGGTGCAGCCCGATGTTAATCCTCAGGATCGCCATCACCCAAAGTGCCGGGTCGTGCATTTGTTTGCTCTGTTGCTGCTCGGATTTTTCCTCGCTCCGGTGCTCGCGAAGGTCTGTCTGCCCGACCCGCGCGGCGGGGTGCCCTGGTATGAGGCGCGGCGCGACCCGACCGGCCTTGCGCCGGACCCGGCCGAAACCCGCGAGGCCGCGATCCTGGTGTTTACCGCACCCGCCGTCTCCTGGCGCGGGATCTTCGCGGTCCACTCCTGGATCGCGATCAAGCCGACCGCAGCGCCGCGCTATACGCGGTACGAGGTGCTCGGCTTTGGTGTGGCGAACGGCGCTCCGGCGGTGCGCATCGACCGGATGGGGCCCGACAATTACTGGTTCGGCGCCAAACCGAAAATCGTGCTCGAACGACGCGGAGCCGGCGTCGATGCGATGATCGAAAAGATCCGCAGCGCCGTCGCCGCCTACCCCTATCCGCGAAGCTATCGGGCCTGGCCCGGCCCCAACAGCAACACGTTTCTCGCCTATATCGCGCGACAAGTGCCCGAATTGGGCCTCGACCTGCCGTCGAACGCGGTCGGCAAGGATTTTCTGCCCGGAGGCGCGTGGTTTGCCGCCGCGCCAAGCGGGTCGGGGTTTCAACTGTCGCTCTATGGCCTCGCCGGGATCCTGATCGCGGCCAAGGAGGGCTTCGAGGTGAATGTGCTCGGTCTTAATATCGGTATCGATGCCGCAGCCCCGGCATTGAGGCTGCCGGCGATCGGCCGGCTCGGGGTTCGAGCGCTGATCGGCGCCGGTCGCGAGGGGAGTTGATCGGATGATCTCGGCCAGCGGTTCCTATGACGTCGTCATCCTGGGGTCTGGCATAGCAGGCCTCGCCGCGGCGCTGGCTGCCGACGCGTTGGGCTTGCAGTCGATCGTTCTCGAAAAGGCGCGCGCGGCTCGGCGGCGGCACGGTTCATTCCTACGGGCTGATTTGGGTCGGCCAAAACCATTTGGCAGAAGCCGCTGGACACGAAGACAGCCGTGACGATGTTGTTGCCTACCTGCGCTTTCTCGGCGGCGGGAATATCGATGAGGCTCGCCTGTCCGCTTTCGTCGACCGATCGCCGGAAGCGCTGAAGTTCTTCGAAAAATGCGGCGCCCGGTTTCGTCTCGTCCGCGGCGTCACCGACCATTATTACGACAAGGCTCCGGGTTCCCACGCGGTCGGGCGGTCGGTCGAGGCCGACCTCATCTCCGGCTTCGATCTCGGCGACTGGCGCGACCGCGTCGCGGTGCCGCACGACGTCCCGTGTTTTGTGACCGCGGAGGAGCAAATCGCCTGGGGCGGCATCAACAGCGCTTCGCGCTGGGATGCCGATCTCGTCCGTGAGCGCAAGCGGCACGACATGCGCGGCAAGGGCCTGGGCTTGATCTGCCACTTTCTCAAGGCGCTGCGCGGCCGCGGCGTCAGCGTCCTCACCGATCAGGATGTGGAACGCCTTGCGCGTCGAAGATGGGCGGGTGACTGGCGTTGTCATGCGGTCCGGTGAGGTGGTCGCGGCCCGCAAGGGCGTCATCCTCGCGACCGGCGGCTACGGCGCGAACCCGCAAATGAGCTGGGAGTTCGAGCAGCTTCCGGGCTTTGCCCACGAGGATCCGGGCCTGATCCCCGCATCGCTGACCGGCGACGGCCTCGTCCTCGGCGCCGAGATCGGCGGGATCGTGCACCGGGTCGAGAACAGTCTGCGGGTGATGCTGTCCTACACCGTTCCGCCGGAGCTGCCGGGCGAAGCGCCGACCTCGGTCCATGCCGGCATCGTCGAATTGTGCAGCCCCCATACGCTGTTGGTGAACAAGTATGGCCGGCGCTTTGCCGATGAAACCTTCTTTCAGGGGATCGTGCCGCAGCTTCGCTTGTTCGATCCGGGGCAACACGAATATCCCAACCTGCCCGCCTATCTGATTTTCGACGCGCAATACCTCAAGAAATATTCGTTCGCGAACCGGCCGGTCGGCAGCGACGTGCCGAAGACCGTGTCGCGCGCCGGCACCTTATCTGAACTGGCGGCAAAACTCGGGATCGACGGCGCCGAGCTGGAGAACACCGTCCACCGCTTCAACGGTTTTGTCGAAAGCGGCGGCGACGCGGATTTTCACCGCGGCGAGCACCAATGGAAGCTCGCTGCCGCGACGGCTGCGCGTGGCAGCAACGGCAGCCTCGGCACCGTGGCGGAGCCGCCCTTTTACGGCATCGAGCTGCATCCGGCCGGCGGCTCGTCGGCCGGGCTGCTCACCGACGCTCACGCCCGGGTGATCCACCAGCGGCGGCGTCCCATTCCGGGTCTCTATGCCTCCGGCAATGCCGCTGCCGCCACCGAGCAGGGCGTCGGCTATCAGGCCGGGTTGTCGCTGGCGTCATCGATGACATTCAGTTACCTCGCCATCCGGCATATGCTGGGCGGCGAGGCCGATTAGAGGAGACGACCATGGACGATGCGGGCACGCTGCCGCGGCACATGCTGGACATCAGGGAGCTGACGGCGGAGGCGTTTGCACCATACGGGCAGGTCATCGCGCCGCTGCGGACGGGCGGTCAAGGCGTGGGAAGCCACCATGACCCCGAAAGCTCGACCGGCGAGGCGAAGCTGGTTCTGGGCAATGGCGAGCCGCGGCTGTGGATCATGCATCTGCCGCATGTCGGGCTCGGCTTCACCCGGATCGCGCGGCACCGCCGGGTTACCCAATGCCTGGGCGCGCTCGGCGGCAAAGAGTGGCTGATCGGCGTCGCGCCGCCGGGCGACCTCGGCGACGACGCGCGCCCGCGCCTCGAGGACATCGTCGCCTTCCGCGTGCCGGGCGACCGGGTGATCAAGCTGCACGTCGCGACCTGGCACGCCGGGCCGCACTTCGTCCACGACGAATGCCTGCTTCGTCAACCTGGAGAACCTCGATACCAACCGGCGCGATTTTCACGCCGTGCCGCTTGCCGCCGAATGCCGCTACCGGCTCTGAGCCGGGGTCGCCGATCGGGAGATCCCGGAATGCGCGGAGGTGGCGACCAATGCTGGTGAGACGGGGCGACCGCCCGATCCTGGAGGCGCGGGCAAAGGCCGAGCCCGCCGATGAGGTGGTGTGGAGAGATTATTACACTCGGCAGCCGCAAATCCGTTTGACCGGCGATGCAGCCGACTCCACTGCGCAGACGACAGCGGCAACAGAAGTGATGCTGGACGACGATGACCTCGCCCGTCTGGTCGAATGCGCGATCCGGCATCCCAACGCAAACATGCGCAATGCAGTGCTGGCGGCGATCTGGAACGATGCCGACGCGTTCCGGCAGATATTTCGGTTCGGCCTCGATGCACCGGACGGTCTTCCGGAAATCCGCAAGATCGTCGCGGAAGAGCTTGCTAGGAACCTGCCCACGCCAAAAACGACGGATGCCGCGCCGGTCAAGCCAGCCGAGGCGCTGCTGCCGCGGATGGCGCGGCCAGCGCATCTGCGCGATCGCGAGAGGCAATAAATGAGCGACTGGAGCAACGTGACGCGACCGATCCCGGTGCCGAACGAGTGGACAAAGCCGTTCTGGGATGCGGCCAAGCGCGGCGTTGTGGAATTGCAACGCTGCCAGGGTTGCGGGCATTTCCAGCATCCGCCTTATGCCACCTGCACTCGGTGCGTCGCGACCGATCTGAAATTCGAACCGGTGCGCGGCATTGGAGCCATCTACGCCTACACGATCATGTATCACACCGGCGACAAGCGCTTCGCCTCCGCGGTGCCCTACGCCAGCATCATCGTCGAACTCGACGACGCGCCCGGCGCCCTGATGGCCGGCAACCTCCTGGACGCCGAGTACACCGAGGCGAAGGTCGGGCGGCGCGTCGAAATCGTCTTCGAGAAACTGAACGACGACATCACACTGCCGCAGTTTCGGCTCGCGCGCACGATGCCGGCCAAGTGAGGGGCAGAAGCCACATGTGGGAGAACCGGTGCAAGGTGGCCGTCAGCGGCGTCGGCTTTTCCAAGGTCTCGCGTACCGCCGAGATCCCGCTTGCCGCGCATGCGCTGACCGCGGTCAAGGAGGCGGTCGCGGATTCGGGGCTCAAGATGTCCGACATCGACGGTCTGGCGACCTATCCCGAACTGCCGGCCACCGGGCACGCCGAGGTCGACGGCATCTCGATCGTGTCGGTCAACTGCATGATGGCGATGCTGAAATTGCCCGATCTCAGCTGGCACATCCAGGTCGGCACGGTAAACATCGGCGGCGCCGTGCAGCAGGCGGTCAACGCGCTCCTCGCCGGCGTGTGCAAATACGCCGTCGTGTGGCGGGCGATGCACAACCCGCGCGGCACCTACCAGAACCTGCCGGGCGCCTACGCCCAGGGCGCCGCCCAGTTCACCGCGCCCTACGGCTTCGGCGGTCCGGGGCAGGGCATGGCGGTCGCCTATACCCGCTGGCTCGAGCGGCACAACCAGAACCGCGAGAAGATGGCGACGCTCGCCGTGACGCAGCGCCGCCACGCGCAGCACAACCCGCATGCCTATTTCTACGGCACGCCGCTGTCGCGCGAGGACTACCTGGCCTCGCGCATGGTGGCGTACCCGTTCTGTCTGTTCGATTGCGACATCCCGGTGCAGGGGGCGGTCGCGATCGTGCTGACGACGGCCGAGCGGGCGCGCGACCTGAAGCCGAAGCCGGCCTATCTCGCCGGCTATGGCCAGCGGCTGCACTTCGAGGTGGCGGGCCGCATCGGCAGCCTCGCCGATTACATGGAGGGCGGCCGCAGCTCGGCGAAGCTGACCTGGGAGCGCTCCGGCTTCGATCCCAAGGATGTCGACGTCGCGCAGATCTACGACGGCTTCTCCGCCTCGGTGATCTACGGTCTCGAATCCTACGGTTTCTGCAAGGAAGGCGAAGCGCTCGATTTCATCCAGGACGGCCGCATCGAGCTCGACGGCGAATTGCCGCTCAACACCTTTGGCGGCAGCCTCGGCACGGGGCGCATCCACGGGCTTTGGCACATCATCGAAGGCGCGCTGCAGGCCTCGGGCCGTGCCGGCTCGCGCCAGGTCAAGGACGCCAACGTCTCCTTCGTCGGCGCCAGCGCCCCGATCGTGACCGGCACGACGTTCATCTTCGTCGGCGATCCCTATTGAGGCTGGCGCGCGGTCGGCGCCACCGCTTTCAAAGAATGGAGATCACGAGTTGGGCAAATCGGGAACGACGTCCTCCCGCGCAGATGCGTCAGCCGACGGCGGCGCAAAAGATGCGCGTATAGTTGCCGCCGGCAATCTTGCCTGCCTCCTCCGGAGTGAAGCCGCCGCGCAGCATTGCCGCGATGAGATGCACCCATTGCGTATAGTCCTGCACACTTCCCGGCGTGACATGCTGGTCGGTGCCGATGCTGACATGATCGACCCCGATGATCTCCGCCATCTCCTTGAGGCCATCGACGTATTTGTCGAGGCTCGAGAAGAAATGCCAGATGCCGATCGAGCCGCCGGTCTCGGCAATCGCGCGCGCATGATCGGGGGTGATCTGTCGCCCTTCTAGCGGCGTTGGCCCCATCGCCCGCGACCCAAACAAAGCCGTGTGCGACAGCAGCAGCGGTTTCCTCGCGATTTTGACCGCCTGTTTCGCCGTCTCCTCGGTCGCGTGCGCGACATCGCAGACAAAACCGAGCCGGTGACAGGCCAGCATCACCTCCGCTCCGAATGCGGTGAGGCCCCGGTGGGTGATCGCGCCGGTCTGGAAGTCGCCGATATCGTTGGGCGTGTAGTGGACGAGCTGCAGGTGCCTGATGCCGCGCTGATGCGCTTCTTCCAGTCGTTCCAGCTTGCCGTCGAGGAAGTCGAGCCCTTCGACATCGGCGACGATTGCGGGCTGACCCGCTTTGTGTGCGGCCTCGATGTCGGCCGCGCAAAGGGCACGCCGCAAACCATGGTTGGCGACGATCTCGTCCATCCAGGCGAGGCGTTCCAGATGATGGCGGTAGAGTTCGCCCGGCTCCGGCGTACGGACGGCGGCGAGGGCTCCGTCCGCATTCCGGGCAAGGATCGGGCCGTCCGGCACGTCGGCGAGACACGCGACTGCGAGCGAACCCGCCTGCATGTTGTTGGCGAGATCGTCGCTCGGCGGCGCCTTCGACGTGATCCCGGTCTTCCCGCCATGGGTGTGGACATCGACGGAGATGGCTTTGCGCAGAACGTCGAGCGCCGCAGAGGCGGTCTCGGCCGTCCGTGCGGCGGCCGTCGAACCGCGCGGTCCGCCGCCGCCGGCGAGCATCGCACCAACCGAGATCGCCGCCACGCTCCACATTCCGTGTCGAGGTTGACGGGCGTATGCGTGACCGCAGCAATCCATGCCACCCTCCCGAGTTTGGTCGGCAAGCGCCGGAGCGGATCAGCGGAACCAGCGGTCGGACATGATCAGTTCGACCTTCTTCAGCACGACCCGCATTCTGTCCGATGCGGGCGTCCCCCGGCGTGTCCCTGATAAGGGAATGGGTCAGGTTATCCGACCCATTCTTCTCCATAAGCAATTGAGTTATTTGGTAGCGGGAGAGGGACTTGAACCCCCGACCTTGGGATTATGATTCCCCTGCTCTAACCAGCTGAGCTACCCCGCCGCAAGGCCCCGCCCCCTCCCTAACCCTCCCCAGCTTGCGGGGGAGGGAAGGGTGGGGTGCCGCACGGCCCCGCATATAGGAGATGGCCCGATTAGGGTCAAGCCGGGGGGTCGCGCCTGCCGCTCATGCCGCGACGGCGTCGCGGCGCCGTATCCAGCCGCCGCCCAGCACGCGCTCGCCATCGTAGAGGACGGCCGCCTGGCCGGGGGCGACCGCGCCGGCCGGGGCATCGAGCACGAGCTCCGCCTCCCCTGGAGCCGTCCCGGCGGCGGCCGCGCCCGAATAGAGCATTGCCGGCACCGGCGGCTGCGTCGAGCGCAGCTTGGCGGCGACCGGCACGCCGCCGCCGCCGGCGAGCGGGGGTCCGAGCCAGTTCAGCTCCGCAAGGGCAATGCGCGTCTCGCCGAGCGCGCTTTTGGGGCCGACCACGATGCGGCGGGTCGCGGTCTCGATGCGCAGCACATAGACGGGCTCAGCGGCGCCAAGCCCCAGCCCCTTTCTCTGGCCGACCGTGAAATGGGCGATCCCCGGATGACGCCCGAGCACCTGCCCGGCGCAGTCGACGATGTCGCCGGGCTCGCCCGCTTCGGGCCGCAGCCGCGTCACCAGCGCGGCGTAGGACCCCTGCGGCACAAAGCAGATGTCCTGGCTGTCGGGCTTCTCAGCGACCGGCAGCGCGAATTCGCGCGCCACGGCGCGGGTTTCGTCCTTGGCGAGGGCGCCCAGCGGAAAGCGCAGGAAGTCGAGTTCGGCACGCGTCGTGCGATAGAGGAAATAGCTCTGGTCGCGCGCCCCGTCGCGGGCGCGATGCAGCTCCGGCCCATCGGGTCCGGGCACGCGCCGGGCATAATGGCCGGTCGCCAGCGCACTGGCGCCGAGCTCGCGCGCGGTCTCGAGCAGGTCGCGGAACTTGATGCGCTCGTTGCAGCGGATGCACGGCACCGGCGTCTCGCCGCGGCGATAGCTGTCGGCGAAATCCTCGATCACGGCCTGGCGAAACCGCGCCTCGTAATCGAGCACGTAATGCGGAATGCCGAGGCGCTCGGCGACAAGCGCCGCATCGCGCACATCCTGCCCGGCGCAACAGGCGCCCTTTTTACCGATCGCCGCGCCGTGGTCGTAAAGCTGCAGGGTGATGCCGACGACCTCGAACCCGGCGGCGACGAGCAAGGCCGCGGTCACCGACGAATCGACCCCGCCCGACATCGCGACGACGATGCGGTGGTCGGCCGGGGCGCCGGCGAGATCGAGGTCAGCGAGCGGCATCAAGGCCCCCATCAACGCCCATCGTCCAGAAATCGGCTTCGAGCCGGGCGGCGGTGGCAAAGCATGCGGCCAATGCGGCAAAGCGCCCCTCGCCGCCGCGCCGGGAGAACTGCTCGTCGAGCGCCGCCGCGGCGTCGTGGGCGAGGCTCTGGTACTCGGCGCCGGCATACATGTCGAGCCATTCGCGATAGGGGTTGCCGTCACGCCGTGTCGCCGGGTCGGCCAGTCGCTCAGCGGCGATCTCGGCATAACCGACGATGCACGGCGCCAGCGCGACTTCGAGGTCGAGCCGGTCGCCGGCCACCCCGCGGTCCAGCACAAAGCGGGTATAGGCGATCGTCTCCAGGGCTTCCGGCTCGCACATCATCGCGGCCTCGGAGAGGCCCCAGCCGCGGCAGTATTCGATGTGCAGCCCGATCTCGACATCGAGCGTCGCGGCGACCAGCGAATGCGCCCGGCGCATCTCGGCGAGCGTCTCGGATTTGTAGATCGCCAGCCCCCAGGCACGCGCGAAATGCAGGAGAAACAGATAATCCTGCACCAGATAGCGGCGGAAGGCCGCCTCCGGCAGGTCGCCGCGAGCCAGAAGGAGCACGAAATCGTGCCGCGTATAGGCCGGCCAGGTCGCGCCGGCGGCGGCAACCAGGCGCGCGAACAGGCCGTCCGTCATCAACTCTGATTTTCCCGTGGCCGGACTTGATCCGGCCACCCACGTCTTGCCTGACCTAAGAATGCGACCGCATCCGAGACGTGGATACCCGGGACAAGCCCGGGCAAGGGGGTCCTTTTGCGGTTGACGGGATCAGACGTGACGGCGTGCGGTGGCATGCTGCTCTCAGCCGAGCAGCATGTTGCGGGTGGTGGACGGCAGCCGCACGATGAGCCCGTCGAGTTCTTCGGTGATGATGATCTGGCAGCCGAGCCGCGAGGTCGCGGTCAGGCCGAATGCGAGGTCGAGCATGTCCTCCTCGTCCTCGCTCGCCTCCTTCAAGAGATCGTACCACTCCGGATCGACGATGACATGGCAGGTCGAGCAGGCGAGCGACCCCTCGCAGGCGCCTTCGATGTCGATGCCGTTCTTGTGGGCGATCTCGAGCAACGAGAGGCCGAGCGGCGCGTCGACCTCGCGCGCCGGCCGTCGCGTTCGATGAAGATCACCCTGGGCATGCCCGGCCGGCCTACGGCGCCCCGGGTCGCGGCGCCAGGTCTTCGGCGAGGATTGCGGCGGCAAGCGCCGGGGCTTCGGCGAGGCCGATCGCGTCGCGGGCGAGGGTGCGCAGCAGCGTGAGGCCCGCGGCCGCGCAAGCCGTCGCCAGATGCGCGGCCAGGGCAGCGTCGGGTACGGCGGCGACGGCCAGAACCGCGTGCGTCACCGGCTGGGCGAGAGCCCGCTCGGCGCGCAGCCGCGCTCCCTCGAACAGATCCTGCCAATCTGCGGCCGGGGCCGCCGGCGCCGGCACCGCAAGATCGAGCGCGAACCCCTCGCGATCGGCCAGCAAGACCGCGTTGCCGCCGACCGCGACCGCGACTTCGGCTTCCGAGCCGCTGATGTCGATACCGATCGCGACGCCCGGCGCGTCGGGATCGACGGGCGAGCCGTCCGGCTCCTCGATTTGAAACAGCTTCACCAAGCTCGCCGCCCCGAGTGGCCGTCGATACGCTGCATCGACTCACTGCGTGCTTCGAGACGCGCCCGATCGGTGTTCCTCAGCATGACGTATTTAGTTGATGGCATGAAGTAAAACCCCTCATCCTGAGGAGGCCGCGAAGCGGCCGTCTCGAAGGACCCGCGGTGTTAATCCAGCCCCACCTTAGACGTGGAACGACTCGCCGCAGCCGCAGCGGCCCTTCTCGTTCGGGTTGCGGAAGACAAAGCCCGATTGCAGCTTCTCCTCGACGTAATCCATCTCGGTGCCGATGATGAACATGACCGCCTTGGGATCGACCAGGATCGTCACCCCCTTGTCCTCGACGATCTCGTCGAATTTGCCCTTCTCGTCGGCGTATTCGAGCGTGTAGCTGAGGCCCGAGCAGCCGCGCGCCCGCACGCCGACGCGCACCCCCAGCGCCGGCTTGCCGCGCCCGGCCAGCAGCGCCTGGATGCGCTCGGCCGCGGCATCCGTCACGATCAAAGCCTGCTTGCGCGCCATCATTCCCATTCTCCCGGTGTCGGTATCGCCGGCATCGACAGTGTAGTCAACCTATCTGACAATCCTATGTAGGTGGCTCGGCGCCTTCCGTCATCCTCCGATCGGCGCGCAATCGCGTGACCGCGGCGGCCAGCGCATCGACCGCGAAATCGACTTCGGCCGCCGTGGTGAAGCGGCCGAGGCCGAGCCGGATCGAGGCATTGGCCAATCTTTCGGAGAGGCCCAGCGCGCGCAGCACGTAGGATGGCTCGACCGTCGCCGAGGTGCAGGCCGAACCGGTCGACATCGCGACGCTCGGGCAGGCCTCGATCAGATCGGGCGCGCTGAGGCCGGGAAAGGACAGGTTCAGATTGCCCGGCAGGCGGTGCCCGGTATCGCCGTTGATCATGAGCCCGCCGATGCGGCGCAGCAGATTGGCCTGCAGCCGGTCGCGCAGCCCGCCGATGCGCGCCGCCTCCCCGGCCATCTCGGCGGCGGCGAGCGTCGCGGCGCGGCCGAGCCCGACGCAGAGCGGGGTCGGCAGGGTGCCCGAGCGCAGCCCGCGCTCCTGCCCGCCGCCGTCGATCAGCGGCACGAGGCGCACCCGCGGCCGGCGCCGGACATAAAGCGCGCCGACGCCCTTCGGCCCGTACATCTTGTGGCCGGAGATCGACATCAGGTCGATCTTCATCGCCTCGACATCGAGCGGGATCTTGCCGGCGGCCTGGGCGGCGTCGGTGTGGAACAGGACACCGCGCGCACGGCACAAGCGCGCCGATCTCGGCGAGCGGCTGGATCACGCCGATCTCGTTATGCGCCGCCATCACCGAGACCAGGAGGGTGCGCTCGCTCAGCGCCGCGGCGAGCCGGTCGAGCGCCAGCAATCCGTTCGGCTCGACCGGCAGATAGTCGACGGCAAAGCCCTCGCGCGCCAGCGCGGCGGCGCTTTCGAGCACGCATTTGTGCTCGGTCGCGAGGGTGATGATCTGGTCGCGCGGCGCCCTAGCTCCATTGGGGCCCGCCATCGGGTGAGCGCGGGCGAAATGCGCCGCGCCCTTCAAGGCGAGGTTGTTGGCCTCGGTCGCGCCCGAGGTGAAGACGATCTCGCGCGGGTCGGCACCGATCAGCTGCGCCAGCTCGGCGCGCGCCACCTCGATCGCCGCCGCGGCGGTCTTGCCATAGACATGGCTCTCGCTGTGCGGGTTGCCGAAATGCTCGGTGAAGTAGGGCAGCATCGCCTCGAGCACGCGCGGGTCGAGCGGCGTCGTCGACTGGTTGTCGAGATAGATCGGCAGGCGGTTCGGGCGTTGGGTCGAAGCGGGGGCGCTCATGCCGCCCTCGCCGCGCGATCGCGCCGCCGATGGAGCGCCGTCCAGGCATCGAGGAAATGCGCGATGTCGGCCTCGGTGGTCGTCCAGCCCAGGCTGATCCGGATCGTGCCGGCGGCGATCGCGGGCGGGATGCCCATCGCCGCCAGCACATGGCTCGGGCCGACCTTGCCCGAGGAGCAGGCCGCGCCGGCGCTGACCATGACGCCGTCGAGGTCGAGCGCGATCACCTGGGTTTCCGCCGGCGTCGCCGGGCAAAGCGAGCGCCGTCGTGTTGGGCAGCCGCTCGACACCGGCGCCGATCACGACGGCATCCGGGACCGCTTCCCTCGCCGCCGCTTCGAGCCCGTCGCGCAGCTGCCGAACCCGCTCGGTAATCGGCGATCCCGGCCGAAGCGGCCTCGGCCGCCGCCGCGAACCCGGCGATGCCCGGCAGGTTCTCGCTGCCGGCGCGGCGGCCGCGTTCCTGGGCCGCCGCCGCGGATCATCGCGACGGGCTCGACATTGCCGGTCACCACCAGCGCGCCGATCCCCGGCGGACCGCCGAGCTTGTGCGCCGAGAGGCTGACGAGATCGGCGCCGATCTGAGACGCTGCCAGCGGCAGCTTGCCGGCGCCCTGCACCGCGTCGCAATGGAAGAGGGCGCCATGCGCGTGCGCGATCGCCGCGATTTCCGCGACCGGCTGAATGATCCCGGTCTCGTTGTTGGCGAACATCACCGATACCATCGCCGGACGCGGATCGGCGGCCAGCTGCCGTTCGAGCCGGGCCAGATCGACAATCCCCTCGGCGTCGACCGCGATCCGTTCGGCCTGCGGCACGGCCTCCAGCACCGAGCTGTGCTCGACCGCCGAGACCAGGATGCGCTCGCGTCCGCTGCCGAGCAGCGCCAGATGGTTCGCCTCGGTCCCGCCGCTGACGAAGACCACCCCGTCGGGCGCGGCGCCGATCAGCGCCGCCACCGCCTCGCGCGCCCGCTCCACAGCGTGGCGCGCGGCCCGGCCCCAGCGATGCACCGAGGACGGATTGCCGCAGCGCGCGAGCGCCGCCGCAACCGCCGCAGCCGCCTCGGGGCGCAGCGGCGCGGTCGCGTTCCAATCAAGATACGTCTCGCGCCGGGTCATCGGTTCAGCTGAGCGTTAACCACGGCGACACGGAGGACACCAAGAACAAATATTGTCGTCCCGGCGAAAGCCGGGACCCACCCTTACGCGTCCGAGTGGCTGAAGAATGGGTCCCGGCTTTCGCCGGGATGACATTCAAAAGGGGCATCTTGCCTCGCAAATCCCTCATCGTGCGTTCGCGGCTCGATAGGTCTCGCGCTGGGCGAGGCCGCTGGTCCCGAGCACGCGCTTTTCGCAGACATCGCCGAGCGACACCGAGCTCAAATAAAGGTGGATCTGATTGCTCAACTCCTCCCACAGATCATGGGTAAGACATCGGCTGCGATCGCCGCGACAGCCGATCGCGGCGCCGGGGGTACAGCGGACCGCATGGAGCGGCTCGTCGACCGCGAGGATGATGTCGGAAATCCGCGTCTCGTCGCGGTCATGTGCCAGGCGATACCCGCCGCCCGGACCGCGCACGCTGCGGACCAGGCCGCTGCGGCGCAGCTTGGCAAAGAGCTGCTCCAGATAAGACAGCGAGATCTGCTGGCGTTCGGCGATCTCGGCGAGCGAGACCGGGTTGCCGTTGCTGTGGCGGGCGAGGTCGACCATCGCCATGACCGCGTAGCGGCCCCTGGTGCCGAGCTTCACGGCTGCGCCCTCGCGACGCGCTCCCGGGCGGGATCGGCCGCTGTTGCCGTACCCTCGCCAGCCGGCACGGGATCCTGGCCGCGTTCGAACTCGCTGACGCGCGCCCGCAGCTTTGACACCTCGTCGAGCAACCCGTTCAGCGCGCGGGCGATCGGATCGGGGATCTCGCCGCTGATGCCGTAAGGCTCGAAAACCGGCGGCGACTCGCCGGCCGCGCTGCGCCGGCCGACCTGACGGGCCGGGTTGCCGACCATCGTGGCGCCATCCGGCACTTCCTTCACCACCACCGCGGCGGCGCCGATGCGGGCGCCGTCTCCGACCCGGATCGGCCCCAGCACCTGCGCGCCCGAGCCGACGATGACGTCGTTGCCGATCGTCGGATGGCGCTTCTGGCCGCCCTGGTCGCGCGAGGGGCGGGTGCCGCCGAGGGTGACTCCGTGGTAGAGCGTGCAATCATCGCCGATCTCGGCGGTCTCGCCGATCACCACGCCCATGCCGTGGTCGATGAACAGGCGCCGTCCGATGCGCGCCCCGGGATGGATCTCGATCCCGGTCAGCATCCGCCCGACATGCGAGACAAACCGCCCGCAGAGATGCCAGCCGCGCTCCCACAGCCAGTGCGCCAGGCGGTAAAAGAGCAACGCCTGGAAACCGGGATAGCACAGCACGACCTCGAGCCGCGACCGGGCGGCAGGGTCGCGGGCGAGAGTGGCGTCAATTTCGTCGCGGAGGTTTTTCAGGAGCATCGTAAGTCACTATATTATCGTCGTGTGACAATCGAGATCGCGATCGGGCGTTACCAGGCGCAGCCCGTTCGCGGGCACCGGCACGAGATATAATTGTCCCATTGCGGCGATCAAGTATATGGCGGTGACGCGCGGATAACCTGACAGCTGGCCGGCCTGCCATACTTGACTGCCTTAGTCGGGATTGAACCGGATGTACCATGCCTGACGTCATCATCAACGGCCCGGAAGGGCGCATCGAGGCCCGCTATCACCATGCGCGCGGCGGCACGGCGCCGATGGCGGTGGTGCTGCATCCGCATCCGCTGCATGGCGGGACCATGAACAACAAGGTGGTCTACACGCTGTATCAGACCTTTGTGCGCCGCGGCTTCTCGACCCTGCGCTTCAACTTTCGCGGGGTCGGCCGCAGCCAGGGCAGCTTCGACCGCGGCGAGGGCGAGCTTGCCGATGCGGCGGCGGCGCTCGATTGGCTGCAGGGCTACAACCCGAACGCCGCCTCCTGCTGGGTTGCCGGATATTCCTTCGGCGCCTGGATCGGCATGCAGCTCCTGATGCGGCGGCCGGAAATCGAGGCGTTCATCTCGGTCTCGCCGCCGGCCAATCAGTACGACTTCACCTTTCTCGCGCCGTGCCCGTCTTCCGGGCTGATCCTGCAAGGCGACCAGGACCCCCTGGTCCCGGCCGGAGGCGGTGCAGAAGCTCGTCCACAAGCTGTCGCACCAGCGCGACATCAAGATCGATTTCCGCAAGATCCCGGGCGCCGACCATTTCTTCGTCGATTGCGCCGAAATATTGGCGGGGCATGTCGACGCCTATATCGCGGCGCATACGCAGCTCGCCGCTCAGGCGGAAACGGCGGCCGTGTCCGGCCGCAGCCGTTAGCGCGCCAAAGCTGAATTTCGCCCTATCTCGGGTGCGGCTCAACGGTGCCGGGCGGAGCGCAGCGCCGCCCACACCACGCCGGCGGCGCCGAACAGGGTGAGGCCGCCGAAAACCAGGACAATCGTGTTGGCGGAGCCGATCAGGCGCTCGCCCGCCTCGCCCACCGCGTCGCCGGCCAGCACCAGCATCGGCGCCCAGACCAGGGCCGAGGCGATATCGGCAACCCAGAACCGGCCGCGCGGCATGCGCATGATGCCGGCGGCCAGCGGGATGACGGCGCGGATCGGGCCATAGAAGCGGCCGATGAACACGCTCTTGCCGCCATGCCGCTCGAAAAACCGGATGCCGACGGGCAACAATTCCAGGTTCCGGCTGAATGGCCAGAGCTCGCGCAACGCCGCCGCCGAAGCGGCGCCCGATCCAGTAGGACACCCAATAGCCGAGCGCGGCGCCGAGGATGGCTCCCACGATTACCGGCCGATAGGCCAGGGTACCGGTTTTGATCAGCGTGCCGGCGGTGATGAGGAGCGTCGCGCCGGGAAACGCCAGGCTCACGAATGCGGATGATTCGACGAAGCCGGTGATGAACATGACCGCGATCGCCCAGCTTTGATGCTGTCTGATGAAGTCGAGTAACGGCTGGGCGATATCTTCCATGCTTTCCGTCGTCGGCAAGCGGACGCCTCGTATATTCTCAGGCCGACCCGCCCAGCAAGCGCGGCCCAGACTATCGGCGGTGCCGCAGTGATTGACGCTCAAGACCGCGAAATCGGCGAGCCGCATCGGCGAGATTGCATCGTCGCTGCGCTGCTCCCTATGACCTATCCTGCGAGGCAATCTCGAGGGCGATGATGACGGGGCTGGCATCCGAGATCGATGTCGCGGTGATCGGCGCAGGCGCGGCGGGAATTGCCGCGGCGCGCCGGCTGGTCGAAGCGGGCGGCGTGTCGGTTCTCGTGCTCGAGGGGCGCGACCGCCCGGGCGGCCGCGCCTGGACCATCGATGCCGGCGGCTATCCGGCCGATCTCGGCTGCGAATGGCTGCATTCGGCCGACCGCAACGTGCTGGTGCCGCTCGCCGAGCAGCTCGGCTTCGCGCTGAACCGCCGGCGGCCGGACTGGACGACCCGCCTCAGCCGCAGCGGCGTGAGCAAGGAGGCCGAAGCGGATTGGATCCGCGAGCGCGAAGCCCATTACTGGGCGATCCACCGCGCCGCGCAGGAGCCAGAGGACCGGCCGGCGAGCACGGTGCTGGAGCCGGGCGGCCGCTGGAATGCGCTGTTCGATGCGACCAGCACTTGGGCGAACGCGGTCGAGCTTGAATGCCTCTCGGTCAAGGACAACGACCGCTACGAGAATACCGAACACAACTGGCGGGTGCGACGCGGCCTCGGCGCCCTGTTTGTCGCCCTGGCCCAGGGCTTGCCGATCGCGTTCGACGCCGCGGTATCGCGGGTCGATCACAAGAGCGGGCGAATTCGCCTCGCGACGAGCCGCGGCACGGTCAGCGCAGCGCGGGTAATCGTGGCGGTGCCGACTGCGGCGATCGCCGGCGAGCAGCTGGTGTTCGATCCGCGCTGCCCGAAAAGCTCGCGGCGGCGGCGGGCCTGCCGCTGGGCCTCGCGAACAAGCTCTTCCTGCGTCTCGACGGACGCTGCCCGGTGCCGAGGACGAGCTGTTTCTGGTCGGCTCGACCACGGCGCGAGACGATGAGCTATCAGGTGCGGCCCTGGGGCGGCCGCGCATCAACTGCTTTTTCGGCGGTCGCTTCGCCGCCCAGCTCGAACGCGATGGCATCGCGGCGATGGCGGCCTTCGCCGCCGACGAACTGGCTGGGCTGTTCGGTAATGACATCCGGCGGCAGTTACGCCCGCTCGCCAGCTCAGCGTGGCGCAGCGACCCATTCGCCCACGGCTCCTATTCCTACGCGCTGCCCGGCCATGCCGACGATCGGGCGCGGCTTGCCGCGCCGGTCGACGACCGGCTGTTTTTCGCCGGCGAGGCGTGCTCGACGCATTTCTTCTCGACCGCGCACGGCGCCTACGAGACCGGGACCGCCGCCGCCGAAGCCGCACTCGCCAGCCTCCGCCGTTAGGCGAGCCGCGGGCGCTCGTTGATTGCCAGGACGCGGATGCCGGCGGCGTCGATGCGGATCGTGCTGAGCGAGCCCTGGCCCACTTCGATGCGGCCATAGAAATCGAGCGGCATGCCGAGGGCGAAGGCCAGCACGGCGCGGATCACATCGCCGTGGCTGACCGCCACCACGGTTTCATCGAGATGGGGCTCGGCGATCTCGAGCATCGCCTCGACGGCGCGGCGCTGCACCTGGCGCATGCTCTCGCCGCCGGGAATCCGGGCGAGACTGCGCTGCATCCTCCAGATTTCCCAGCGCGGGTCGGCGCGGATCGACTCGAAGGTCGCACCGGTCCATTCGCCGAAATCGAGCTCGATCAGATCGTCGCGAAAATCGATCGGCAGCCCGAGCCGGGCGGCGACGATCTCGGCGCTCTCGCGGGTGCGTTGCAGGGGGCTGGCATAAACCGCCGCCACCCCTTCGCCGGCGAGGCGTTCGGCGACCGCCGCGATCTCGGCGCGGCCGCGCTCGGTGAGCCCGATGCCCGGCATGCGGCCAGCGCACACCCGCGCCTCGACGCGCTCGCCATGCCGCAGCAGGTGAAAGACCGTCATCCTCTTCAGCCCGCCTCGGCCATCGCCGACTTCGCGCTCACTCGCCCGAGCGCGCGGCGGCATAGCGGACATTGCCGCTCTGCTCGGGGATGCCGGTCTGCTCGTGGCAGACCCGGGCAAAGGCGGCGACGCCCTGGCGGATCTCGTCCTTCGTCGCCGAACCAAAGCACAGCCGCAGCCGCGACTTGGCGGCTTCGCCATCGCAGGCCCATTCCGGCCCGGGATTGAAGGCGATGCCGGCGTCGAGGGCGGGCTGCACGAGCTTTCGCACATCGACCCGGTCGGGCAGCTTCAGCCACAGAAAGATGCCGCCTTTGGGGACCCACGGCTCGACGGCGGTGCCGAACTCGCGCGCCACCGCCTCGACCATCGTGTCGAGCTTCTCTTTCAGGGTCTGGCTCAGCTCGTCGACATGGTCCTGAAAATGCGTCGCGAAATACTCGGCGACGACCATCTGTTCGAGCGCCCCGGTGCCGCTGTCGCCCTGGGTCTTGATCGCGACCATGCGGCTCATGAATTGCCAATCGGCGACGACGTAGCCGAGGCGCAGCGCCGGCGCCAAGGTCTTCGAGAACGAGCCGATATGGATGACATGAGCGGGGTCGAGCGCATAGAGCGCCGGCGGTGCCTTCATCCCGCCCCAGGTCAGATCGGCGTAGCACTCGTCCTCGAAGATCGGCACGCCGTATTGGCGGGCGAGGGCCAGGAGCTGGTGGCGCCGCTCGAGCGGCATGATGCTGCCGGTCGGGTTCTGGATCGTCGGGACCGTGCAGATGTATTTGGGCGTGGTGCCGCGGCGCTTCAGATCGGCGAGGATCGCAGCGAGCGCGTCGATCCTGATGCCGTCCTCGTCGAGCGGCGCGCCGACGATCTTGACCCCGAGCCGGCGCAGCTTGGTCAGATAGCCGCCATAGGTGAACTCTTCGAGGATCACCGTGTCGCCGGGTTCGAGCAGCACCTGGTTGATAAGGTCGATCGCTTGGCCGGAGCCTTGGGTGATCAGCACGTCCTCGGGCGCGGCGGCGATGCCGCGCCAGCGCGCCACCTTGTCGGCGACAAAGCGGCGCAGCGGCAGGTAGCCCTGCGGCCCCTGCCCCAGGCTGTAGAGCGCGAGATCGGCGCCGTCACGCTTCAGCGCCGCTTCGGTCGCCGCGATCAATTCGTCGATCGGGATCAGCGTGCGGTCGTTATGGCCGCCGATGAAATTGAACTTGGCGTTGCCGGGCCAGCGCGGCGCCGGCGGCGGCACATTCTTGCCGAAGAGGTTGGGGTAGGCGAAACCGGCGCTGCTCATTGTTTTCCCTTCCTTGATGCCGCCCGTCGCCAGCCTAGAGCATCATCGCGTCCGGTAGAAGCATCACCCCCAACCCAGGGTCCCTGCGGAGGCAGGGACCCATCGTGCTGGAGCACACGCAGCCCGGTTAACCGCATCTCGTGTGGGCCTCAAATAGGTTCCTGCCTCCGCAGGAACCTAATCCAATAGGCTGGCGAGATAGCGGCCGTAATCGTTCTTGCCAAAGCGGCGCGCCTCGGCGAGCAGTCGGTCGCGGTCGATATAGCCCATATGATAGGCGACTTCCTCGACGCAGGCGATCTTGAGCCCCTGACGCATCTCGATCGTGCGGACATATTCGCCGGCCTCCAGGAGATCCTCGTGCGTCCCGGTGTCGAACCAGGCAAAGCCGCGTCCCATGCGGGCGACCCGCAGCTGGCCCTGCCGCAGATAGGCATTGTTGACATCGGTGATCTCCAATTCGCCGCGGGCCGAGGGCTTCAGCCCGCGCGCGATGTCGACGACCGAATTGTCGTAGAAATAAAGCCCGGTCACCGCCCATTGCGAGCGCGGCTGCAGCGGCTTTTCGGCGATCGAGACCGGTTGGCCTCGCCGCGTCGAACTCGACGACGCCATAGGCCTCGGGCTTGCGCACCTGGTAGGCGAAGACGGTCGCGCCGGGGCGCGGCCGCGCGGCCTCCTGCAGCAGCGCCGAAAGCCCGCCGCCGTAGAACAGATTGTCGCCGAGGACGAGGGCGACCGGGCCGTCGCCGATGAAATCGCGGCCGATGATGAAGGCTTGCGCCAGCCCCTCGGGGCGGGGCTGCTCGGCATAGGAGATCTGCGACGCCCCAGCGGCTGCCGTCGCCGAGCAGCGCCTCGAAGCGGGCGCGCTCGGCCGGCGTGGTGATGACCAGGATGTCGCGGATCCCGGCCAGCATCAGCGTCGTCAGCGGGTAATAGATCATCGGCTTGTCATAGACCGGCAGCAGCTGCTTGCTGATGACGAGCGTCACCGGGTAGAGCCGCGTGCCCGACCCGCCGGCGAGGACGATCCCCTTCATCGCTCACCCACCGGCCGGCTCGGCGCCGGGCTCGGCCGGCCGGTGCCGAGCCTGGCGCCGCGGTAGCGCTCGGACCAGATCGGCTCCCACCACCAGCGGTTGTCGAGATACCACGGGACGGTCTTGCGCAGGCCGGTCTCGAAGCTTTCGCGCGGCTGCCAGCCGAGCTCGCGGCGGATCTTTGTCGCATCCATCGCATAGCGCCGGTCGTGGCCGGGCCGGTCGGCGACAAAGCGTGATCAGGCGCGCATGCGGCCGATGCGGCGACTTGGGCAGAAGCTCGTCGAGCAGCTCGCAGATCGCGGTCACGACCTCGAGGTTGGTGCGCTCGCCATCGCCGCCGATATTGTAGCTCTCGCCCGGCTCGCCCGCCGGTCAGGACGGCATGGAGGGCGCGGGCGTGATCCTCGACATAGAGCCAGTCGCGGATATTGTCGCCCGTGCCGTAGACCGGGACCGGCTCGCCCGCCAGCGCCTTCAAAATGGCGAGCGGGATCAGCTTTTCCGGGAAATGATAGGGGCCGTAATTGTTCGAGCAGTTGCTGATCACGGTCGGCAGCCCGAAGGTCTCGTGCCAGGCCCGCACCAGATGGTCGGCGGCCGCCTTTGAGGCGGCATAGGGCGAATTGGGCTGGTAGCGGCTCACTTCGCTGAACTTGCCGTCGGGCCCGAGCGAGCCGAACACCTCGTCGGTCGAGACGTGGTGAAAGCGAAAGCGCTTGGCTCGCTCGGCCGGCAGCGCGCGCCAGTATTCGAGCGCCGCCTCGAGCAGCACGTAAGTCCCCTCGATATTGGTCTTGATGAACTCGCCCGGGCCGTCGATCGAGCGGTCGACATGCGTTTCGGCGGCGAGATGAAGGATCGCGTCGGGCGCGAAGGAGCGGAGCAGCGCGGCGATCGCCGGGCGGTCGGCGATATCGGCGCGGTGAAAGGCGTAGCGCCGATCGTTCTCGATCGGCTTGAGCGAGGCGAGGTTGGCGGCATAGGTCAATTTGTCGACATTGAGCACCGTCATGCCCAGCTCGCCGACCAACAGCCGGCACACCGCCGAGCCGATAAACCCGGCGCCGCCGGTCACCAACACCTTCATCGCTTGGCTCGCTTGTTGTTAACGACGCAGCCTGCCGGACGATCATGCGTAGCATTTCTCGCGGCCGACCGCACGCGTTCGGGCGCTTATTGTGAGAATGCGGCGACGGAGCCGCCCGAGTCGCGCCGCGAGGCCATCATCAATAGAGCCGCGGGCCATCATCAATAGAATCGCGAGCGTGAGCTTTACTGGCGCCACCACGCTCACACTGTTGGCGGCCACGGGGTGCTCGCCGGTCAGCATGCATTGCGGGTATCAGCGGCGCAGGTGCCCTTGCCGATCCCGTGATTAGCCACGTATTGGCCCGCGCAATAGTCTATAAAAGGCGAATAAAAGCCGGCCAGAGGGGACCCTATGGGGGCGACATATACCCACACCGTCATCCTGAGTAATCCGACGACGCAAAACCCGTTCACGGTGGCATCGAACGGGTTGGTTTCCGTTTCGCTTGGCGATGGAATTCTCGGGACCGCAGGGTTTGCCTGGACGTTGAGCAATTTCGGTACGATCGAGGCGTCGGCGGCTGCCGGCGACGGTATCGACTTGACCGCCGGCGGGCTCGTCATCAACGGCCAGTCCGGCTCGTCGGGCGGCTTCGTCTCCGGTAACGCCAACGGCGTTCTGTTGGGCGCCACGGCCACAGTCGTCAATTACGGCACCATCACTGGGCGCTACGACGGCATCGACTTATCTGCCGGCGGAACAATCACCAATAACGGCACGATTAACGGAGGAGTCGGAGCGTATTCGCGCGGGGGTACGATTGTAAATTCAGGTACGATCGGTGGTACGATCGGCGCTTTCGTCTCAAACGGCGTCCTGACCAATTATGGGAAAATCACCGGCAGTCCGACGGGTACTGCCGGCGCTATTTTGACCAACGGTGCACGTTTGACCAACGGCGCCAGCGGGTCAATGACCGGTCTTATCGCGGGCAACGTAGGTATTTATTTCGACTCTGGCAACGGCACCGCAATCAACTTCGGCACGATCAGCGGAAATGTCGCCGGGGTCGCGGTCTCTCAGGGCGACATCGGCCCCATCGACATCGTCAATTTTGGCGCAGTTGTTGCCTTCGGTGGCGCGGGCGTGGTGCTGGGAAGCGGAGCCGCCACAGTCGTAAATTCTGGTACCATCACCGGCGCCGGGACGGCGGTCGCGTTCGGCAGCGGCACCGATCTGCTGGTGGTCGAGCCCGGCGCCGTGTTCGACGGCGCGCTCGCCGGCTTCCAAGCTATCGACACGATCGATCTCGCACAGACGACCGCAACAGGTGCGATTTATGCAAACGGCGCCCTGACGGTCCTGGACAATGGCGCGACGGTCGCGTCGTTCGGGCTGGCGGGTCCATTCACCGCAGGGCATTTCACGGTCTCTCCGGATGGCAGCGGCGGCGTAGACATAACCTTGGCACAGCCAACCGGCCGCATCATCGGCGGGTACTATTACGGCACTGTCGATCTGAACAAGCCGGCCTACAATTACTCAGCGACGGTCACTTCGGCTGGGACAGTCAAAGGTCCTTTCGGTGCCGTCACCGGGGGCGGCAAAGCCGGCACTCTGGTCAATTATGGGACGATCACGCAAAAATCGAGCGGTGGGTATGGCGTCAAGCTCGCCCAGGGTGGGATCGTCACCAATATCACGGCCGGCTCGGGCGGTGGGTATATCTCGGGTTCCGCCGTCGGCGTGACGATCGGCGGCACCGGCACGGTAATGAATACCGGCACGATCACCGGCGGCATGGGCGTGGTCGCCGCGACCGGCGCGAGCCTGACGGTGATCAATTCCGGCAAGATCATTGGCACCAGCGGTACGGCGGTGTCTTTGGGCGGCCTCGGCCGGCTGATCGTCGATCCGGGGGCGACGTTCACCGGGATGCTCAATGGCGGCAAGGGCAGCAGCGTTCTCGAAATCGCGGCCTCGCCGGAATCGGAATCGAGCGCGTTGGCGGGGCGCGGGGCGCAGGCCGTCTCCGTCTACCTCAGCGGCGTCACGGATTTCAGCGTCCTTCAGATGGACGCTGGCGCGGTCGCGGACAGTTCGGGGCCGCTCAGCTTTGACACTCTGGTCAATCAAGGGCTGATCAACCTCGAATCCGGTCAGTCGCTGACGTTTGCGATGGTTGCCAGCGCAGCCAACACCGGGACGATCGGTCTGGGCGGGGCCGGGCGGCTCGACTTCACGGGCTCGGTTGCCGATCAGATAATCGATTTCGAATCCGTCGGCGGCACCGTGGAGATCGCTGAGCCGACCGAGTTTTCCGGGACGATCAGCAACTTTGCGGCGGGTGACAGGATCGATCTGACGAGCATCCCCTTCGACCCCAATGGCACCGCCACGCTCGCCGCCGGTAACGTGCTGAACATCACCGAGGGCGGCAACACCTACAAGCTCCAGCTCGATCCTACGCAGAATTTCACCGGCGATTTCTTCTCTCTTGCCAGCGACGGGAGCAGCGGCACCTTCATTTCGACCTCAGCGCCGCCTCCGTCACCACCGCCCCCGCCGTCGGGCTCCTCCGAGCTGTTCTGGCAGTACACAACCGGGCAGGTCAATTACTGGACGATGCAGGGAATTTCAGCGGTCTCGTCTAACGTTCTCGCCAATCCGGGCCTGAGTTGGCGCATAGTGGGCGCAACCAATTTTGGCGACGGCACCTCGGATCTGCTCTGGCAGGCAACAAACGGCGAGGTCGATTGGTGGACGATGCAGGGGAGTTCTGTCGTCTCGGAGCATTTTTTCGACAATCCGGGCCCGAGTTGGAGCCTAGTAGGGGCAGCCAATTTTGACGACGGCACCTCGGATCTGCTCTGGCAGGCAACAAACGGCGAGGTCGATTGGTGGACGACGCAAGGGAGTTCAGTCGTCTCGGAGCATTTTTTCGACAACCCGGGCACGAGTTGGCGCCTGGTGGGGGCAACCAATTTTGGCGACGGCACCTCGGATCTGCTGTGGCAGAACACCGACGGCGAGGTCGATTACTGGACCATGCAGGGGAATTCGGTCGTCGCGGAACATGTTTTTGATAATCCGGGCACGAGTTGGCGCCTGGTCGGCGCAACCAATTTTGGCGACGGCACCTCGGATCTGCTGTGGCAGGCAACAGACGGCGAGGTCGATTGGTGGACGACGCAAGGGATTTCGGTGGTCTCCTCTCACGTTCTCGCCAATTCGGGGGCAAGTTGGCAGTTGGCGGCGGCGTTCCCGACCCCCGGCGTCATCACCTCCGCCTCCGCGGCCATCGCCTCCGTGACCGCCTCCGCCGGCAGCGGCGGCGCTACCGAGATCAGCGGCAGCGAGACGCTCGAGATCGGCGCCGCGTCTGCCGCCAATGTCGATTTCGCGCCCGGCGCCGCGGGCATCCTCAAGCTCGACCAGTCGGCGAATTTCAGCGGGACGGTCGCCGGGTTCGCCGCGGGCGACGCGATCGACCTCGGCGACATCGCCTTCGGCGCGAAGACGACGCTCGGTTATGCGGCGAACGCAACCGGCGGCGGCACGCTCTCGCTCGGCGACGGGACGCATACCGCCAACCTCGCGCTCCTCGGCCAATACGCCGCTTCCTGGTTCGCGACGGCGCCCGACCCAGGCGGCGGCACGCTCGTCACCTATATGGCGGCGCAGGTCCCTGGCGGCGCCCCGACATTGCTGACCACCCCGCCGCATTGAAGCCGCGCCTTCGGGAACTCATTCCGGGATATCCCCCGTACTCCAGCGCGGGCGGCGCCAAGCCGCTCGACAGCGGCAACCGCCGCTCGTCAGCGCGTTATTCGGTTGAATCGCCCCCTATCCGTCATGGCCGGGCTTGACCTGGCGATCTCCCTGCGGCCCCCGAGATCCCCGGGTCAAGCCCGGTGATGACGATTAAGAGATGATCGCACTTGGGCGGATTCTGCTCTAGAAACCTCGTGGGACGCCACGGTGATCGCGTAGGCATGATCTTATTTTCGGTCGGACTGCCGAGCCGGTTTGCCGAGCTGTGTGACGCGCTGACCTTGCGCCTCGCCGAGCGCAGCCTCGGCTCGGTGGCAGCCGCGGTCGTCAACACCCCCGACGAGGTCGCCAACGTGGCGATCAGGACGGATGCGGCGCATCTGGTCGCCCTTTCGCGCCAGCCCGTCGTTCGCCTGCAAGCGGAAATCATGCAAGCTGGCCGGCCGTTTCTGGTCACGCTCGGGGCCGTGCATTTGGCCTTGCAGGAGCTGTTGCAGCGGCCCGGCTACGACCTCGCCAGCGCCACCCGCGAAATCGCGGGCAGCTGCGCAGCGATGTTGACGCTGGCGACAGCCCCGGGAGCGCTCGTGCTGTCGAGCGGCGGCAATGATGATCCGGCTGACCTCGCCGCTGCCATCGCCGGCCATTTCGGTTTCGCGCTTTCTCCCGGTGAGATCGCCGCCGTCGCCAATTCGGTCGAGACCGAGTGTGAGGCGGAAGAAGGCGAAGACGGCCGTTGGTTGGAGCAGCTCGGCGCCCGCGAGCAGGCGGTCATCAACGGGGCGCTGGAGCCGTACGTCAAATATTTCCACGGCGGTGGCGAATTGGAGCCGATCGTCTGGGAGCCGGAGCTTTTCCTCGCCAATGAGGCCGCGGCCGACGGGCGCCCCAAACCGGCAACCGGTCCGATCGACATCACCGGCCGGGCACGGTTCTTGATTTTTGGGCCCTATATCAACCTGGCGCCTGGCCCTTGGTCGGCAACCGCGGTCATCGGCTTCTCCGCGGAAACCGCCGGGTTGAGCTTTGTGATCGAGATCGCCGCGGGCACACAGCTGTGCTATGCTCGCGTGCAACCGACCGGGGAGCAGGTCATCGAGACCGACCTGCAGTTCACGATTGACGACTCGGCCAATCAGCCGCTTGAAATTCGCATCTTCAGTGAGCGCGCCGCGTTCGACGGGCGTCTCGTGCTGGGGCATGTCAGGTTGGTCCAACGCACCGGCGTGCAGACGGGGACCCACCAAAATCTCATTGAAGCCCTGCGCCAGTAGCGCCCGGCGCGGCGGTCCGCGGCTGATCAAACAGCAGCAGCCAATCCTCTCCGGATCGGTCGCCCAATATCTGTTGCGGCGTCACTAGCGTTGCGTTGGCGTCGAAATCGATATACCGCATCCGGCCGTAGAGAGCGCTGAGCGTCTCAAGAAAACCCGCTGCGTCGGTGTATCTCCCGGGATTGAACTCAAGGAGCAGGCTCGGTCTGTCGCGATGTAGGATGTCATGCATGCCGGCGATGATGTCTTGCTCGGCACCTTCGGCATCGATCTTGACGACATCGATGCGCGGCGCCGTCGCGGCGAGCCGGTCGAGCTTGACCCGGGGCACTTTGTACAGGTTGCCGGAGCCCGATGCGATCCCCTCGGGCGCAGCAACGACAGTGCTGTTTTTGGGCTCGCCATGCGGCACATAGAGGTTCGTCTCGTCGCCATCGACCGCGCCGGCAGCGGCTTCGATGATGGTGGTGCGCGCAGCCAAACCATTGAGGTTGACCGACCGGCGCAGCTTTGGAACCACCGTGGGGTTCGGCTCGACCGCGTAAACGCGACCCTTGGCCCCCACCAACGACCCGAATAGAAGCGTATAGTAACCGAAGTTAGCGCCGACATCGATGACGGTCATTCCTGGCTGAACTTGCCGGGCAAAGAAGATCGTCAGCCACATCTCCCAAAATCCATCGAGCAGAACGTGGCAGCCGAAACCGGTATCATTGGTGTCGAGGTAGATTTTGTAGAAGCCGAGCATCCGGCATAAGGCGGTGTGATCGCCGAGATAAACCGGACTGGTCAACGCCCGGCAGCGGTTCTCGAGGATAAAGCGGTCTTCCGTCGCGAGTTCGAGCGGGCTGATCAGCGGCGCATTGGCATATCCCCGCCTCGCGACCGCGCGGCGCAGCCCCTCGAACGCCGTCTCCGCGGCGCCAATCCGCGCTTCTATTGCGTCCAAATCGAGTGACTGCAAGCGGTCGACGGCGTCTCGCAAGGCACGCCAAAGCCCGCGCGGGCGCAGTTTGGCGGTAACGCCTTCCGATGCTTCGGCCACGTTGATCTGTCTTCCCTCGGTTTGGCGATGGGCGAGAACGCAGCCGCCGCGACGCGATCGGGGCCGGCCGACCCCGTTCGCCGAGGATTACCCCAATTCGGCCGCGATGGCCAGCGAACGCAGCGCCCACCCGGCGATCGAGGCGGCGACCGGCCTATCGAGCCGGGCGTCTATAAATCGTGGTAGATATCGAACGCGAGATCGAGGTCGTCGAACATCTTGCCGCGGCCGCGATGCAAGACGAACGCCCGGGAACAATATTCCTTGACGATTTCCGGCACGTGCGACGCTAGAATAAGGCTGCGGTCGGCGCGCTTTACGAACAGCTCCTCATAGGATCTCTGCTGGAAGCGGTGATCGCCGACAGCGATCACCTCGTCGACCAGGTAACAGTCGAATTCGACGGCAAACGACAGTGCAAAGTTCAATCGCGCTACCATCCCGGCGGAATAGGTCCGCACCGGCTCCGATAGAAACTTGCCAAGTTGTGCAAAATCATCAACGTAATCATGTACTTGCTTGATCGGCTTGCCATAGAGTCGGGCAATGAAGCGGATGTTGTCGTTGCCGGTCATGCCGGGGCCGACGCCGCCGATCATGCCGACCGGCCAGGATATCGACATCCCCCGCTCGATCGTGCCGAGGGTCGGCGGTTCGATGCCGGCGATCACCCGGATCAAGGTTGATTTGCCGGCGCCGTTGCGGCCGAGCAGCGCCAGCTTTTCTCCCGGTTTGACGGTGAATTCGATGTCGCTGAGAACGCGGTGCGCCCGATGCCCGGTTTCCGAATAGTAATCCTTGGAGACGTGCGAAATCTGAATCATTGGAGCTCGAGGTGGTCGCGTATGTCGTGCATCAACCACAGCCCGATCAGCGTCAAGATCGCCAATATAAACGAGACATAGCCGATATCGTAGTAAGGGTGCACGAGTTGGCTTCCGAACATCCCTCCTCTCACCATTTCATAACAATGAACCGGCGGATCTACAGCCAATGCAATCCGACGCAGCCACGGCGGCAGCCATTGTACCAAAAAAAAGAACCCGCTGAAGAATATATACAAATAAGATATCGGTGCCCAGACATGAGCGACGATTTCCGAACGCTCGGACAGGCTGGCAAGGATCAATGCGATGCACAGCGACCACCATGTCGTGTAAAGAAACCCCAACAACATGAGACTATAGTTTTCCGGAAATTGCATCACCCCGATACTGACAAAGAGCACGAAGGATACGGCGACGGAGGCCAGATTGCCTAGGGCCTCCAGGCCTTGCCGGCCGAAAAACACATCGAGCGGCGTCACCCGCCGGTGATAGAGGAGCGCGGACGCACTCCTTATACGAGAGCAGCGCCCCGCTGCTCACGTGGCGAAAAATGAGAAGCGGCATGTAGCCGGTCCACACGAACGTCGTCATCGGCAGACCGTGCTCGAACGGCGCGCGGACATACGACCACACCGTGATGACCGGGAACGCGAAGATCAGCGGTTCGCAAAACAGCCAAGCGAAACCCAGATTGCGGCGGCCCCAGCGGGTGACCATTTCGCGCAGCATGATCGCGCCGACGACGCGGCACTGCAGCCCGAAATCACGCCAGAGAGGGCGGACTCGATGCGATCATTCCGCTTAGGCGCCGGCATGTTCGCGAATGCCGGCGACGAGTAGCCAGGCGATCCCGTAGGTCAACAGGCACGTCGCGGTCACGGACGCAAAAGAAGCCAGCCGCTTCGGGTAGAGCGGGTAATCGGCGAGATTGGGTTGTGTGATCGTCTCGATGTAAAGCTGCTGGCGTTGCGCTTCCAGGCGCGCGGATTCGAGCGAGCCCAACGCCGACGCCAAGGTTTTTTCGGCAAGAGTACGCTGGACATCGAGGCGTTCATACTCGCTCAACGAAGTGGCGACCGAGTCGCTGTCGCCGGTGATCTTGGCGCGTTCTTCCGTGATCAGCTTTTCGAGCGAGGCGATCCGCGTCCGGACCAGCGGGATATGCGGGCTATTCGGGGAGTTTCTGATGATTTCGGCGAGTTGCGCCTGCGCGTTGGCCAGCTGCCCGTTCATCTGCGCCAATAGCTCGACCGGGCCGCCTGCGGCGCTCTTCGGATCGAGCATCTTCGCCTTGATCCGGTACGCGGTCAGCTGGCTCTGGATCTTGGCGATTTTCTGCTCTGTGTTGTCCACCTCGCGCTGAAAGACTGCAAGCGCATCATGACGGGCGCGCTCGTTGAGCGCGTTGACCAGCTGCTCGCTGAAGGTGAGCAACGCCTGAGCGATCCGCTGCGCGTCCTCCGGCCGGTAGGCCTTGACCTGCAGCGTGCTGACGCCGCTGGAGCTGTCGATCTCGACCGAGACGAAATGCGAATAGGCCTTGTAGAGCGCCTCGAAATCCTTGCGCCAAAACCAAGCCCCGGGAAAGCGGCTGACGAGGTCCCCCTCCGGCCGGCCGAGCATGGCGCGCAGATCGTCTTCCCGCTCGAGCCGCCGCACCGCGTCGCGCGACATCAGGTAGTCGTGCACCGCATAGGTGTCTTCGGAAACCGTCGACGGCGCCCGCGCTTTGCAGCATCGCGCTGAGCGCGTTCCCCGGGCTCTTGGCCGGGCCGTGGACGACGAATTTGACCTCGGACAGATAGAGGTCGGAGGCGATCCCGAAATAGTAGACCCCGGCGATCAGCGTAGGCAGGCCGACGAGCGCCCAGAACCAGATGTTCAGGGAGCGGAAGAACGCAGCGATTTTCCCGGCATAGCGCGGCGGCGCTCCGCCGATAACGGCAGCATCGATCACGGCACGGGCGCGGCTAACAAGGTCGACCATCGCGAATTCCGAGCTTACCTGACGGGAAGACAATCGACGAATCGTGACCGAAACAAGGCGCCCCGCCCCCGCAATCCGCGACACCGCTGGGGAACTATACCCTTGGCCCGAGCGAAGCGGAACCGGAAAGCAAAGAACCCTGGGTGCCGGGCGGCTGCGCCGCGCTCCGCAGCAGGCGGGCGGTGAAGGCCGCGAGGTCGCCGCCCGCGAAGCGATGTCCCGGGATCCCAGCCGCGGCGGCGGCCGCGAGGTCGCTATCCTTGTCGCCGATCAGGAAGCTTGCGGCAGGATCCGACCGGCCAGCAGCGCAGCAGGTCGAGGATCATGCCCGGGGCGGGCTTGCGCCAGTCGCTGGCCCGGCGGTAGGCGGCGACGACCGCTTCCGGGTGGAAGGGGCAATGGCGGAAATCGTCGATGTGAGCGCCGGCAACCGCGAGTTCGCTCGCGAGGTGGGCATGTACGCGATGAATATCCGCCTCGCGGTAAAGCCCGCGAGCGACACCCGCCTGATTGGTCACGATGAAGACGAACAACCCGGCATCGTTGAGCGCCTTGACCGCGGCCGCGGCGCCCTCGATCCAGCGAAACCGCTCAACCGAGCCGATGTAGCCGTCGTCATGGTTGAGGACACCGTCGCGGTCGAGAAATGCCGCGCCGCGCCGCCGCCGCTGCGGGATCTCCTGTTGGGCCCGCGCCAGGTCACCGGACATGCCGATATCGACGAAATAGCGATCGAAGACAGCGCCGCGCAGATGCCCCGCCCTCGCAAGCTCAGGGAACAGCTCGGCCTCCAGCGAAGCCCGCGGTCCCAGCCAATCGACCACCGCGCGGCGCAGCGCGTAGACCCCGCCGCTGACCAGCCCCGTTCGGCTTTCGGCCGACCGCTCGGCAAACCCGAGGATGCGTTCGCCGGCAAGGCTCACCGCGCCATACCGCGCCGCGTCGGGAGGCTGCCGCAATGCCAGTACGCCCAGCGCCGTCGGGTCCGTCGCCAGCCGAACGACGAGGTCCAATATGTTGATGTCGAACCACGAATCGCCGTTCATCAGAATAAATGAATCGCCAAGCCGATGACGCGCATGCCAAAGCGCGCCGCCGGTGCCGGCCGGCTCCGCCTCGACCGCGATCTCGACCGAAAGGCCGAAACGCGTCTTGCATGCGCTCGCCGCCGCATAATCAGCGATCCGGTCGCCGGCGACCCCAGCGAGCAGGAGGATTTGCCGGATGCCGTGGCGGCCGAGCTCGAACAGTAATACGTCGAGAAACGGCGCGCCGTCGACCGGCAGCAGCGGTTTCGGCAGGTTCGGCGGCCGGCGCCCCGAGCCGGGTGCCGCGCCCGCCGCACAGAATGACGGCCTGCTCGATCATGGCGCCACTTGTCTCCTTGCCAAGCGCTTGTCAAGCGGGTAGCGCGATTTTCGTGGACAGCATGCGAGCCGGCGATACCCTCCGCCGATGAGCCGCTTTCGTCAGTTCGGCAACACGGCCTGCCCGCCCGCCGGCGCAATCTCCGCCCTGTTCCCGGAACTGGCGAGCGATCGGCGCGATCGCGCGCCGCGTCGGATCGCCGCCTGGGCCGAGGCGCCCGGAACGGCCCGCTTGCGCGCGCGGGCGGCCGCGGCCGGCGTGCCGTTTGTGCTGCTCGCGCAAGGGCTGTTGCGGGCGCCGCCGCGCGGACGCATGCCGCCGCCTTGTCTCAGCGCGCTGGCGCTCGAGATTGCGGGGCCCGGCTCGCCGGCCGGGATCGTCAGTCCTGGCCGGGTCCTCGCCGATCGCGGATGGGAAAGCCCGGCGCTATTGGCGCAGGCGGCGGCCGCACGCCGGGCGCTGGCGAGCGCGCGAATCGGCGGCGATTGGTGGCACAGCGGCGGGGAAGGCGAACTGCCGGCGGGCGACGGTTATGCCGTCGTGCTGCTCGCCGAGCCGGCGGTCGCCGATACCGGGACGCCGCCGCGCGAGGCCGCTCTGGCCGCGATGCTCGATTGCGCGCTCGCCGAGAACCCGGCGGATCGCGTCGTCATCGTTGCGCCTGATCCGATCGGCGAGGCGTTGCGACCAAGCCTTGTCGCCGCGGCGACGGGCGGCGCCGCGATCATCAGCCGCCCGCTCGATCCGTGGCTGCTGCTCGACCGCGCCGCCCGGGTCTATAGCGCCGGCGGCGAGATCGGCTTTCTCGCCCTCATTGCCGGGGTTCCGGTAGCGGCGTTCGGCAGCGCGTTCTACACCGGCTGGGGCGCGACGAAGGATGCGGCCGGGGATGTTGCAGCGCCCGTTCCGGCGCAATACCGACGAGATTTTCGCCGGCGCCTGTCTGCTCGCGACGCGCTATCGCGACCCGTTCCGCAACATCAGGGCGAGTTTCGACGACGTGCTCGCCATCCTCGCCGACTGGCGCCGGGTCGACGAGGCCAATCGCCGCATCGCGGTCTGCGTCGGGATGTCGTTCTGGAAGCGCCGGCGCATCGCCGATTTTGTCCGCTCCTCGGCCGGCGACCCGGTGTTCCGGCGCACCACCGCCGGCGCCGTTGCCGCGGCGCTGCGCGATCGGAAGGCGCCGGCGCGCGCCATTGCGGGCTGGGCATCGCGCCTGCCCGACGGCCTCGCCGCGGCGGCGGCGCAAGCGGGCGTACCGCTGATCCGGGTCGAGGACGGGTTCATCCGCTCGGTCGGTCTCGGCTCGGATTTTCTGCCGCCGGCCTCGCTCGTCCTCGATGCGCGCGGGATGTATTTCGACCCGCGGGTCCGGAGCGACCTCGAGGTCCTGCTCGGCGAGGCGGAGTTCGGGCCGGCGCTGGTCGCGCGGGCGCAAGCTCTTGCCGCGCAGCTCGTGGCGCGCGGCGTCACCAAATACAATCTCGCCGACCGCGGCCCGGGCATCGACGTGCCGGCCGGAAGGCGAGGGATCCTGGTGCCGGGCCAGGTCGAGGACGATCTGTCGATCCAGCTCGGCGGCGGCGCGGTCCGCACCAACCTCGATCTCCTGGCGCAGGTGCGAGCGGCCAACCCGGATGCGTTCATCCTCTACAAGCCGCACCCCGACGTCCTGGCCGGGCATCGCACAGGCGCGGTGCCCGAGGCCGAGGCGCGCCGCTTCGCCGATGCGGTCGTACCCGATGCCGCCACCGCGGCGCTGCTCGCTCCTCGTCGACGAGCTGCATACGATGACCTCGCTCGCCGGCTTTGAAGCCCTGCTGCGCGGGCGCCGCGTCGTCGTCTACGGACGGCCGTTCTATGCCGGCTGGGGGCTGACCATTGACCAGCTGCCGTGCGATCGCTCCCGCCGTCTGACGCTAGACGAGCTGGTGGCGGGCGTCCTGATCCTCTATCCCCGCTATCTCGATCCGCTGACCCGCCTGCCGTGCGGGCCGGAGGTTGTCATCGAACGCCTCGATCACCCGGAGTTGTGGCGGCCGGGATTGCTGGTGCAGGCGCGTCGGCTGCAGGGCGCCGTGGCGCGGCGGCTCGGCGAACTGCGCGCGATGCTGCCGATTTTCGGCTCAGGCTCCGCCCGCGTGCCCTGAATGAAATACCCCGACGGACAAGATGTCAGGCTGGGAGATCGCGTCAAACTCGGACGGGACGACGGTGGAATCGTCGTCGCTTCGATTGACACGGGTGAGTACAGCAGCGAGCACCCAGAGGCTCAGTGGGGTTATCTGACGAAAGGCGTAATGATAGAGTTTCCGCAGTACGGACTGATCCATTACGAAGAACCAGACTCGGATCTTCAGCTCATTGCGCGCGCGCCGGCGCCGGGCTAGCGACATGAATTGGCTCGGAACAGAAGCGGTGCCTGCCCCTCACCCTCCCACGCTTCGCGCGGGTCCCTCCCTCTCCCCGTGTCCACCGGGAGAGGGTTGGGGTGAGGGGCCTGCACCGGCGAATCAACCTGCTCGAAATCCCTTGTAATGCGAGCACCTTACCGGGTCGCTGTGATCACCGGGGCGTCGAGCGGGCTGGGTGCCGCGCTCGCAGCCGTCCTATGCCGGGCCGCAGACCGCGCTCGGGCTGATCGGCCGCAATCCCGAGCGCCTCGCCGCGACGGCGGCGGTGCTGCCGGGCATCCGGCGCGAGCGTCGACAGCGCCACGATCGACGTCGCCGACGGCGCCGCGCTCGCAGCCTGGCTCGAGGCCTTCGACGACGCCTATCCGGTCGAATTGCTGATCGCCAATGCCGGCATCTCGGCCGGCCCGGACCCGGACAGTCCGGGCGAGCCCGCGGCGATCACCCTGCGCCAGCTCGAAATCAACCTGCTCGGCGCGGTCCACACGATCGCACCGCTGGTGCCGCGGCTCTGCGCGCGCGGGCGCGGGCGGATCGTCGCGATCGCCTCGGTCGCCGCCTATCGCGGCTTGCCCTACAGCCCCGGCTATTGCGCCAGCAAGGCCGGGCTTGCGCGCCTATGGCGAAGCACTGCGCCCGCGGCTTGCGCCGTACGGCGTCGGGGTGACGGTGGTCTGCCCGGGGTTTTTTACGTCGCCGATGACCGATCGCTGGGACGGCCCGACCCCGTTCCTCGCCAGCGGCGAGCGCGCCGCCCGGCGGATCAAGCGCGGCATCGACCGCGGCCGCTCGCGCATCGATTTTCCCTGGCCGCTGGTGCTCGGCATGCGCTTTTGCGATCTCGCTCCGGCGTTGATCGGGGATCGCATCATGCGCGGCTTCCGTTTCCACATCCGCTCCGCCTGAGGTGATGGGAGCGGTCGCGCTGTTGCATCTTGCCGCCGGCGCACTCCTCGCCCTCGCGGCGTGGCTGATGCCGCGGTATGTCGCGCGCGCGCGCCGCGCGGCCCCGGTCGGTCCTGCTGCTCGATCTGGCGCCGCTCGCGCTCGGCGCGGGATTGCTCGGTTTGGCCACCGGAAGGCCGCTCTTCGCCGGGGTGGTTACGCTGGCGCTCGGCGCCGGCTTCGCGCTCGCCGATTACACGATGCGGCAGACGTTGCGCGAGCCGGTCGTGTTCTCGGAAATGTCCGAGCTGCCGCAGGTCTTCACCCATCCGCATCTCTATCTGCCGTTTGCCGGACCGGGCCTGGTGCTCGGCGGCGCGGCGGCGGCGATCGCGGCGGCGCTTGCGCTGCTGGTCGTCGAGCCGGCGCTGTGGACCGCGCGGCCAGGTGCCGCCGTCATCGGCGTGGCGCTGATTGCCGCGGGCGGCTGGCTTTTTGCGCGCGAGCCGCTGCTCGGCGCCGCGGCCCGGGCGCTGCGCCGCCTCGCACCAAGCGGCGAGCCGTTCGCCGATGCCGCGGCGCTCGGGCCGTTCGGCATGCTGCTCGTCCACACGATCATTGCCCGGGCCGAGCGAAAGTCGCGGCAGCTGGCGCTGGCGGCGCCGCCCGTGCTGCGCGAGCACGGTGAGCCCGCCAATGGGCCTGGGGTTCCGATCATTATCGTGCAGTGCGAATCGTTCTTCGACGCGCGCCGCCTGTCGCCGCTGATCCCGCGCGATCTCCTGGCCGGCTTCGATGCGTGTCGCGCCTCGGCTGCGCTGTGCGGCCGGTTCGCCGTGCCGGCCTGGGGCGCCAACACGATGCGCGCCGAATTCGCCGTCTTGAGCGGGGTCCCCGAGAGCCAGCTCGGCTACGACCGGTTCAACCCGTATTACGCCTTGGCGCGGGTGCCGCTCGAATCGCAGGTCCGGCGGCTGCGCCGTGCGGGGTATCGCACGATCTGCCTGCACCCGTTCGATCGCCGCTTTTTCCGGCGCGATCTGGCGATGCCGGCGCTCGGCTTCGAGCGGTTTCTCGGCCGCGAGACGCTCGGCGGCTCGCGGGTGCCGCCCTATTGCCCGGATCCCGAGTTTGCCGAGCAGATCCTGCGCATCCTCGACCAGGAAGGCCCGCGCACCTTCATCTTCGCGATCACGATGGGCAATCACGGCCCGTGGCTGGCGACGGGACCGCCGATCGATCCGGCGGTGGCCGGCATCCTCGCTGCGGCGGAAATGCCCGACGGCGGCGAACTACTGCGCTATCTCGACGGTCTGCGCCGCTCTGACCAGATGCTGAGCGTGCTGATGGATGGCCTTGTGCGGCGCGGCTCGCCGGCGGTGCTCGCCTTCTACGGCGATCATCTGCCGAGCCTGTCCGGTGCCTTCAGCCATTTCGGTTTCGACGGATTCGTCGAGCGACTATGCCGATCTGGCCCGGCAGCGGGACGCCGCAGCGGCACGATCTGCCGGCGCACCAGCTCGGCCGGCTGATCGTCGATGCGGTGCTCGGCGCGGCGCCGTCGCTCGATCTCGGTGCTTGCCTCGCCGTACGCCAGCTCGCAAGCTCGCAGCGATGAGCCAATTCGTGCCGCCCTATCCGGAGCGCCCGCAGGAGCCGCTGCCGCCGTTCGCGATGATGACGACCGCGCGCCGCAACCTGCTCGCGATTTTTGACGAGAAGTGCTTCGACTACAAGTTCTTTTCGACCCGTCTGCTGAACCGCCGGGTGTTTGTGTGCAACAGCCCCGACACCGTGGCGCAGGCCTTTATCGCGCTGCATGAGAGCTTTCAGCGCAAGACGCCGCAGATGCGCCATGCGCTGTCGCCGCTGCTCGGCGACGGCCTCTTTATCAGCGACGGGGATCTGTGGAAGCAGCGCCGGCGCATTGTCGCGCCGATCGTTCATGCCTCGCGCATGGCGCTGTTCGCGCCGACCATGGTCGATGCGGCCGCCGAAACCGCCGCACGATGGGGCGAGCTGCCGCGGGGTGCGCCGATCGACGCGTTGCGCGAGATGGCGACGCTGACCGCCGAGATCATCTGCCGGACGATTTTCGGGCCGCGCCTCGGCGCCGAGCATGCGACCGAGATCGTCGCCTCGTTCAGCGCCTATCAGCGCCAGGTCTCGCAGCTCGACCTGGCCTATCTGCTGGGGCTGCCGGACTGGCTGCCGCGCTTCCAGTCGCCGGCGGTGCACCGCGCGGCAAAGCGGATCGACCGGGTGCTCGACGACATCATCCGGCGCTGCGAGGAGCGCGCGGCGAGCGGCGAGCAATCGATGATCCGCATGCTGCTCGAGGCGCGCGACCCGGAAACCGGCGAGGCGCTCGACCGCGAGGCGCTGCGCAACGAGGCCGCCGTCATTTTCATGGCCGGGCATGAGACCACGGCCAACTCGCTCGCCTGGACCTGGTTTCTGCTGTCGCAGGCGCCCGAGGTCGAAGCGCGCCTGCATGCCGAGCTGGCGGATGTGCTGGGCGGGCGACTGCCGGCCCTCGACGACGTGCCGCGCCTCGTCTACACCCGCGCGGTTTTCGAGGAGGCGATCCGGCTCTACCCGCCGGTGCCGCTGCTCGGGCGCCAGGCGGTGCACGAGGAGACGATCCGCAATCGCACGATTCCCGCGGGCTCGCTGCTGATCGTCATTCCCTGGCTGCTGCACCGCCATCGCCGGTTGTGGGAACAGCCCGATCATTTCGTCCCGGAGCGGTTCCTGCCGGAGAATGCCGCCTCGCGCGAGCGCTACAGCTACATCCCGTTCAGCGTCGGGCCGCGGGTCTGCGCCGGCCAGGCCTTCGGTCTGACCGAGGCGATCCTGTGCCTCGCCACGCTGGCGCAGCGCGCCCGGTTGCGGCTCGCGCCGGGGGCCGTGGTCGAGCCGGTCTGCCGGCTGACGTTGCGGCCGGGCGACACGCTGCCGATGCTGGTCGAGCCGCGGAGCTGAACGCCTTGGCTGAACGAGTCGAAATCCCGCTGCTGCGGCGGCACCGCGCCGGGCCCGTTTGGGCGGCGCTGCGCCGCAGGCTGCGGCAATGGCGGCGCTATTGGCTGCGCGATCCGCTGCTTGGCGGGCTCGACTTCGCGCTGCACTACGGATGCCGCCTGCTGCCGACCGAATGGTGCTCGGCGATCGGCGGGCGGCTCGGCACCCTCAACGGCCGCTATCGCTACCGCGCGATGCGTGAACGGGCGACGCGGCTCTACCGGGTGCTCGCCGGGGACACCGCCACCCATCGCGATGCCGAGTGGGCGGTGATGCGGCTGTTCGACAATGTCGGCCGCGTCATGCTAGAATTCTCGGCGCTCGACCGCCTGTGGGCCGAGCGGCGCATCACGATCGCCGGCGGCGAGCATCTCCTCGCCGCGCGCGCGGCCGGTAAGCCGGTCGTCGTCATGGGCCTGCACCTTGGCAACTGGGAAGCCATCGGGCCGAGTTTGATCGGCCTCGGCCTGCGTGGCTTCAAGTTCATCTACCAGCCGCCGCGCAGCCGCTTCGAGCACAAGCTCGCGGTCGCCGCGCGTGAGCGTTACGGCGCGATCATGCTGCGACCGGGCGTTGCGGCGGCGCGCATCGCGCGGCGCCTGCTTGTCGATGAGCGCGGCGTGCTCCTGCTCTATGCCGACGATGAGCGTCGCGGAAATGTCAGCGCACCGCTTTTCGGCCGCCCGATCCCGCAGCGCGCCAACCTGCTGAACATCATCCGCCTCGCCTGGGCGAGCGGGGCAGTGGTGATCCCGGCCTATGCCGAGCGGCTCCGCGGCGCGCGGTTCCGCGTCACCTTTCTAGCGCCGGTCGAGCTTCTCTCGGAGGGCGACGATCCGGGCGCGAGGCTGATCGAGAATGTCCATCGTCTCGACCGAATCATCACGCCGATCGTCCTTCTCCATCTCGACCAGTGGTACATGCTGCTCGAACACCGCGGCGATTAGGTAAAGCGCGGACGATGCGAGAGCCGTCCTCCGGCCTAGGCCGACTGCGTCAGCGGCAATGGTGCGGGTACGGCACGCTCTGCCGGCTCTGCCGGCGGCGGCTGCCAGGCCCCGGAATCAATCTCGGCGATCTGCCGATCCACCGCGGCGATGACAAAACGCGAGAACGGCCCGAGATGCAGGTAAAGGGCGGCGAGCATCCCCACGTAATCGATCGCGCGCGGGTTTTTCCGGACACATTCGACGAAGACCTTGCCAAAGGGCCATAGCGCCCGCGGTTGCCGCACGGCGATGCGCCAGACCAGCCGCCACAACAGGTTGAGTTGGCGCACCGGGATGCCGAAGACGCGGCGGGATGGAACAACCTGGCGGGCGCTTTTGTCCAAGACCGGCCGGTCGAGCAGGCGGACGAGTGTCTGCACCCGCGCGTAATAGGAGGTGGGGCGATAAATACGCGCCACGATTTTCCTATAATCCACCAGGATGTCGCGTCGCGGCCGTGCGGTTTGGAAATTGATCCCGCTGGTGCATTGGTCGCCGACGCCATCCTTTTCGGCTGATCGCATCGTGTAGTCGGGCGGGAATAGCCGCCCTTCGCGCGCCAGACGCCGGGTAAGCTGGGTGCCGGGCAGCGCATAGAGAAGACCGACCAGGCAGAACGGGATCGCGGTCGCTTCGGTGCACTCGATAATTGCGTCAGCCACTGAGCCCTTTTCGCTATCAAAACCGACGATGAAGCCCGCGTTCACAAACATGCCGGCGCGGTAGATCTTATGCACGCTGTCGACGATCGACCGCCGCGTGTTTTGCTTCTTCTGCATCGACACCAGCGTGTCGGTGTCCGGACTTCTCGATGCCGACGAAAATCGTGAAGAAATTTGCCTCGCGCATCAGCGCCAACAACCGATCGTCATCGGCGAGATTGAGCGACGCCTCGGTCGAGAATTCGAAAGGATAGCCACGCTCTTTCTGCCAGGCGATCAGGTGTGGCAGGAACGCCTTCACGGCCTTCTTGTTCCCGATAAAGTTGTCATCGACGAAATCGAGATGGCCGCGATATCCGATGCTATAGAGGTGATCGAGCTCGGCCAGCATCTGTTCTATAGCCTTAACCCGCGGCACCCGACCATAGAGTTCAATAATATCGCAGAACTCGCAAGTGAACGGACAGCCGCGCGCGAACTGAACACCGAAATAGGTGTATTGGCTGCGCTTCAACAGGTCAAAGCGCGGGATCGGGGTCCGGGTGACGTCGACGGTGAATTTCTCCGCTTCGAACGTCCCGCGGCGCGCGCCCGAATTCCACGCCTCGATGAACGCGTCAATGACGCCCTCCGCCTCGCCAAGCACCCGAAAATCGGCGGCCAGGTAGGCGTCGGGCGACGAGGTCGCATCGGGCCCGCCGACCGCCGCGGGCTTGCCCCGCTCGTGCGCCAACTCGATGACCCGCAGCGTGTCGGGCTGCTGCGGCAGCATCCCGCCCGTCATCACCAGATCTGCCCAGTCCAGATCGGAGGCGCGCAACTCTTCGGTATTGCGATTGACCAGACGGCATTGCCACGACGCAGGGAGCAGCGCGGCGACGGTGATGAGGCCGAGCGGGGGCGCCGGAAAACGCGCGCCGTAAACCTCGCAGGCCGCCTCGAAATTCCAGAAAGATCGACCGCTGAAACGCGGGGCGACCAACAGGACATTGCAGGAGGACCGCACTGGCAACCTCTCAGGTCGAGCGGGATCGCAGACTGATCAGAACGATGTCGGCCATGTCGAAACCCGCTGCGTGATGCGGCCGTGCCAAGCTGTGATTATAGCCGAAGCTTTGGCGCGATTGAGGAGGTAATTCGCGCGAGCGACAAGATTGACGACCGACGAGGGTGCCGCCGCTCGAGCGGCACCGAATGCAGATCAGCTGTTTCTCGCGGGCAACGCGCGGAGCGCGAGGATTGACACCGGCAGGCGGCAGCGCCGAACATCGCGACCATGGGCTGGTCGCGGAAGGGTGTGTCGCGATGGAGATGCAGGACCGCACGGTCGTCGTCACCGGCGGCGCCTCGGGGATCGGCAAGGCGACGGCTCTGCTGCTGGCGCGCGAAGGTGCCCATGTGTTCGTCGGCGATGTCGACGAGGCGGGCGGTCGCGCGGTCGCGGCAGAGGCGGCCGGCGAGGGGCTCGCGCTCGACTATCTGCCGCTCGATTTGACCCAGAGCGCGGCGATCGCCGAGTTCGCAGCGGCGGTGCATCGGCGGGTCCCGCGCGTCGACGGCCTGGTCAACGGCGCCGGCTGGGACAAGCATCCAGCCGTTTCTCGAAAACCCGCCGGAAATGTGGGACGAGCTGATCGCGATCAACCTCTTGGGCGCGATCCGGCTGACCCGGGCCTTGCTGCCGCCGATGGTCGCGGCGCAAAGCGGCAAGATCGTCAACATTTCGAGCGATGCCGGGCGGGTCGGCAGCACCGGCGAGACCGTCTACGCGGCGGCCAAGGGCGGTCTCATCGCGTTCACCAAATCCTTGGCGCGCGAGCTGGCGCGCTACCACATCAACGTCAACTGCGTCTGTCCCGGCCCGACCGATACGCCGCTGTTCCAGCGCCAGCCCGAGCGGATGAAGGAGGCGCTGACCCGGGCGATCCCGTTCCGCCGGATCGCGCAGCCGCAGGAGATCGCCGAGGCGGTGATGTTTTTTCTGGGGCCTCGCTCGGATTACATCACCGGCCAGGTGTTGAGCGTCAGCGGCGGCCTGACGATGGTCGGCTGAGCCGATTCCGTCAAAGGGGGGTGGAGCGATGCGCGCAATCTCTTTGGTCTGCCTGGCCGCCGCGGGGCTGATCGCCGCGGCCGCAACCGCCGCGGCGCAGGCACCGGCCAATCAAACCGCCGACCAGAATGTCCGCGCGAGCCAGCAATACGAAAGCTTGCTCTGCACCAACCCGGCGTTTCGCGCCAAGCGCATCGCCCAGGAATGCGGGCCGCTCCAGGGGTCGCAATTCTACGATAGCTGCGTCGCCTCGTTTGATTGCAGCGCCAGCCGACGGCGACGCATTGGCGCCAGGCGCCGCCCTCCGAAACGATCAAATAGGGAGTATCCGATGCCAAACCCCGCCCCCGGCTATGCCGCAAAGCCCGAGCACCGGGTCGACCTCCTGCCCGAAACCCGGCGCGTGCGCGTCACCTTTGCCGGCACCGTGATCGCCGACAGCAGCGCGAGCCTGCGCGTCGAGGAAACCGGCCATGGGCCGGTCCACTATGTTCCCGAGAAGGACGTGCGGCTCGACCTGATGCGGCCGACCGAGCACAAGACCTATTGCCCGTTCAAGGGCGACTGCTCCTACTGGACGATCGAGGTCGATGGCGGCGGCGCCAAGCGGCAGTCGGAAAACGCCGTCTGGGCCTACCGTGCGCCCTATGACGAGGCGAAGGGGCTGGCCGGGCACTACGCCTTCTACCAGAGCCGCGTCGATGCGATCGAGGTGCTGTGAGATGGCGCGCTGATGCAGAACTGGGTGGTCCGAAAGCCGGTCGCCGCCTCGCGCGGCGGCGTCGTCGCGGCGCAGAACGGGGTCGCCGCCGCGGTCGGCGCCGAGATCCTCGCCGCCGGCGGCAGCGCGGTCGACGCGGTGGTCGCGACCGCCTTCGCGCTCGCCGTGCGCGAGCCGTGGAACAGCGGGCTCGGCGGGATCGGCTTCATGGTCGTTCACCCGCCGGGCGGCGGCCGCGCCGAAGTCGTCGATTTCGGGCCGATCGCCCCGGCCGGGCTCGATCCCGCCGCCTATCCGCTGACCGGCGAGACGATCACCGAGCTGTTCACCTGGCCGCGCGTCGAGGGCGACCGCAACATGCACGGGCCGCTCAGCTTTGCGATCCCGAGCGCGGTGCGCGGCTATGCGCTGGCGGTCGAGCGCTTCGGCCGCACGCCGTGGCGCGATCTGGTGGCGCCGGCGGTGGCGCTGGCCCGTCAGGGCCTGCCGGTCGACTGGTGGGTGACGCTGAAGAGCGCCAGCGCCGCCGAGGATCTGCGGCGCTATGACGAAAGCCGGCGGGTCTGGCTGCCGGACGGGCTGCCGCCGGCCGCTCCGCCGAACGGCGAGCCGCCGGCCCTGAGCCTCGGCCGTCTCGCGGACACGCTGGCGCGGCTCGCCGAATACGGCCCCGACGATTTCTACCGGGGCGAGATCGCCGCGGCGATCGCCGGCGATGTCCGCGAGGGCGGCGGCGTCTTGTCGGCCGAAGATCTCGCGCTGTGCCGGGCGCGCCTCGTGCCGTCGCTCGAAATCCCCTATCGCGGCTATGCCCTGCACGCGGCGCGCGGGCTGACCGCGGCGCCGACCCTGGCCAATGTGCTCGACCGGCTCGGCGGCAAGCGCTTCCCGCAGGCGCCCGACGCCGTCTATTTCGAGACGCTGATCGATGCCCTGCAGCAGGCCTATCACGCCCGGCTCGAAGGGCTCGGCGATGTCGAGCCGGCCGGCGAGAGCTGCACGACCCACATCACCGCGATCGACCGCGAGGGCGGCATCGCGGCGCTGACCACGACGCTGCTGTCGAGCTTTGGCAGCCGCTATGTGCTGCCGCAGACCGGCATCCTGATGAATAACGGGGTGATGTGGTTCGACCCGCGGCCGGGCCATCCCGAATTCGCTCGCGCCGGGCAAGCGCGCGCTGACCAATATGTGCCCGCTCGTCGGGGCGCGCGACGGCCGCGCCCGCTTCGGGGTCGGCGCCTCCGGCGGACGGCGCATCCTCGCCGCGGTCGTGCAGATGGCGAGCTTTATCGTCGATTTCGCGATGACCCCCGAGGAGGCCGCGCACCATCCCCGGATCGATGTCAGCGGCGCGAGCGGCATCGCGATCGACCGGCGCCTCGGCGAGGCGATCCGCGAGCGGCTCGCCACGCGCCCCGGCGCGGCGCTCGTCGAGCACACGGTCTGGCCGTCGCGCTTTGCCTGCCCGAACCTCGTGCTGCGCGGCGAGGACGGCACTCAACTACGGCGTCACCGACGTGATGTCGCCGTGGTCGGCCGCGGTCGCCGAGCCGGGCAAGGAGCCCTGAAGGTCAGCCGAATATGGCTTAGGACAACACATTGTAGAAGGAGGGAGTGCCATGCCGTTTTATCAGAAAGGCGACGTTCGCATCCGCTACGAGGAGACGGGCTCCGGTTTCCCGCTCTTGGTCACCCCCGGCGGCGGCTTGAACTCCAAGGTCAGCAACTGGGCGACCGCGGTGTTCAACGCTCCGGAGGCCTTCAAGGGTGACTTCCGCTGCATCACGATGGACCAGCGCAACGCCAATGGCGGGGAATTGACCGGCCCGGTCCCGACCGGCGACCCGTGGGACGCCTTCGCCGACGACCAGCTCGGGCTGATGGACCATCTCGGCATCCGCGAATTCTTTTACATGGGCTACTGCATCGGCGGCTGCTTTGCCGGAAAGCTCCTGCAGCGGGCGCCGCAGCGCGTCGTCGCCGCGGTGTTCTGCCAGACCGTCGGGCACCGCCCGGAGGACCCGACCGTCATGTACCGGCACGGCCACGAGAATTGGGTCCCCGACTTCCGCGCACGGCGGCCCGAGGTGTCGATGGAGGCGATCGAGAAGTACCTGCACGACCTCTACCGGGTGAACCCCGATTTCCTCTACAGCGTGTCGCGCGATTTCATCAAGAGCTGTCGTACGCCGATCCTGGTGCTCCCCGACGACGTGCCGGCCCATCCGCTGCAGACCTCGATCGATGTCGCCTCGTTGGCGCCGAACGCCGAGATCACGGTCTATCCCTGGAAGGAGCCGCCGGAATTGAAGACCCGCACGATCGACCGCGTGCGCAGCTTCCTCAAGGCGCATGTCCCGGCCGTGAGAGCCGCCGCGCAATAAGCGGGTGATGTAGGGGCGTAGAGCGGATGAGCGAGGCGTAATCCACCGTCGCGTCTCGCACGGTTGCCCCACGCCTCGATCTCAAAGCCGCGCGCTCGCCGTTTCCGGCTCGTCGCTGCCGCCCTGCCACCCGTGGCTCTATGGCGCAGGCCTCCTGCGGTAGCGCTCCAACATTGCGGCGGCGATGTCCGGGCCGCTGGGCCAATGGCCCTGCCGCCGCCCGGCATGGGTCTGGTACTCGGCGAGCCGCTCGGGATCGGGCTGCGCCACCTCGCCGTCCTTGAGAAACAGCAGCCCGAGCCTGTCGGTCGGCATGCGCGCGACAAAGGCCTCCGCCTCGTCGAGCGCCGCCCGCAACCGCGCCATGATGTCCTTGGGGTCGAGCGGATCGCGGCTGTGCAAGGCACGCCACTCGGTGGCCGGATGGTGGGCGTTGCGGCGAATTTCGGCGATCAAGCCTTCCGGAGTGAAGCCGGGGGTTTTTTCGACGGCGGCCCAGATCGCGGCTCCGAGCGGCAGGATGGTGTCGTGGACCGTTACGAGGTCAACGATATCGCGCAATTCGCGCCGCCCGGCCGCGGCCATCACCTTGTTCAGGGCAAGGTCGACCGGATGCAGCATGTAGCCGAACTCGTCGTCCGGCACCGTCGGGAAGAACCGGAAATCGCTGTCCGCCACCCATTCAAGCCGCGTGACTTCATCCCCCCGCCTGACTTCGGCGGTGTAAATCAGCGGCAATTGGCGCAGCCACAAAACGCCGCACCCGGCCGCCGTGAGTGCTTCGGCATCAGCGAATGCCGCGGCGGCGACGCGGTCCTCGCGATCGTGGAAGACATCGATATCGTCCGAATAGCGTGCCGCATCGCGGTTGAGCGGCGTCGCTCCGGCGACATAGCTCGCCGGGTCGCGGTGCGAGGCGAGCAGTCGGAGAACCTCGCTCTGGATTTTAGACAACGGCACGGCAAGTCGTCTCGATCTCTTCCGCCAGGCGACGCGCCTTGCGGTCGCCTTCGATCCGCAGTGCGCGCGCGATGACCAGCGCGTCTTCCGGGGTTGGGTTCTCAAGAGGGCGCTTGTTCCACAGGGCGCGGGCGCCGAATTCCCGGAATGCCTGGCGGTAGAGCACTTGAATTCGCCGGGTGCGATCCTCGCTCATTGGCAATGACCTTCCTGCTCCTGAACTCTGATCGTCGTCCGGCCCAAGGATGAACTCCGGCCCCAATCCAACTCTCCCGTGGATACCGGCTTTCGCCAGTATGACTGGTTATGTGGATGCGCTATGGTGGATTTCATCCGCCAGCCGCGCGCCCCTGGCCCCGACGCGCGGGGGCGCGTGACCACACCAGGCAAGGAGACACCCCATGCCGTTCTATGAAAAAGGCAACGTGCGCATCTATTACGAGGAGGCCGGCGCCGGCTTCCCGCTGTTGGTGATCCCCGGCGGCGGGTTGAACTCGACGATCGCCTGGGCGACCGGCAGCGCGCCGTTCAACCCCTTCGCGGAGTTCAAGGACGAATTCCGCGTTATCGCGGCGGATCTGCGCAACGCCAAGGGCGGCCAGTCATCGGGGCCGCTCGAAACCGGCCGGGCGTGGGACGCCTATACCGACGACCAGATCGGGCTGATGGACCATCTCGGCATCCGCGAGTTCATGGTGCTCGGCTTCTGCATCGGCGGCCCGTTTGTCTGGAACCTCGTAAAGCGGGCCGGCGACCGCATCGTCGCCGCCGTGCCGGCGCAGCCGAGCGGGTGGCGCCCGGAGATGCCCACCCTCTCCTACGACAGCAACATGAAGGGCTGGGGTCCGGAATTGTGCGCCCGCCGGCCCGACATCACGATGGCGATGGTCGATACCTTCCTGACCAACATGTACGGCGGCGCGCGCGCCGATTTCGTGTACACCGCGACGCGCGATTTCGTGCGCAATTGCCGGACGCCGGTCCTGATCCTGCCGGATGATGTCCCGGCGCACCCCTACGCCGTCGCGATGGAGAGCGCGCTGCTCGCGCCCAATTCGCAGGTCAGCCTCTACCCGTGGAAGGACACCCCGGACAAGATCCCGCTGGCGGTGCGCCACGTCCGCACTTTCCTCAAGGCCAATCGGCCGGCGGCCGCAGCGCGACCGATGGCGGCCGCCGCGCAATAACAGCGCCTCCAGGTCCCCGCGCAGGCGCAAGGACCTGGCTGAACCTTCCGCCGCGCTATGTGCTGGCTGCCTGAGCGACCCGGATCGCGCGCCAGATGCGCTCCGGGGTCGCCGGCATTGCCACGTCGGCGACGCCAAACCCCGCCAGCGCATCGAGGATCGCGTTCATCACGGTCGGCGTCGCGGCGACCGTGCCGCCCTCGCCGACGCCCTTGATGCCGAGCGGGTTCGACAGGCTCGGCACCGGGCTGAAATCGACCGCGACCGGCGGGATCGTGTCGGCGCGAGGCAGCGCGTAATCCATCAGCGACCCGGTCACCAGCTGGCCGCTCGCGGTGTCGTAGACGACGTCCTCGCCGAGCGCCTGGCCGGCGCCCTGGGCGACCCCGCCCATGATCTGGCCCCTCGCCAACAGCGGGTTGACGACCATGCCGATGTCGTCGACGACGGCATAACGGTCGAGCGTCGACCGCGCCGGTCTCGGGGTCGAGCTCGACTTCGCAGATGTGGCAGCCATTGGGGAAGCTCGGCACATCGCCCGGGGCCGCGCCGGCGCCCTGCAAGCCGACGCCAAGCTCGGCCGGAACGCCGATCGGGATGAACGACATCTGCGCCACCTGGGCGATCGGCATCGCCCGGTCGGTGCCGGCGATCGTGAAATTGCCCCCATTGGAGCCGACATCAAAGGTGATGTCGGCGGCGTCGGCTTCGAGGAAATGCGCGGCAAAGCGCTTGCCGCTTCGCGATCACCTCGTCGGCCGCGGCGCGCAGCGCGCTGCCGCCGATCATCATGCTGCGCGAGCCGTAGGTGCCGCGGCCGATCGCGACCTCGTCGGTATCGGCCTGGGCGAGGCGGATTTTGTCTTCCGGCACGCCGAGCCAGTCCGCCACCATCTGGGCGTAGCTCGTCTCGTGGCCCTGGCCGTGCGACAGCGTGCCGGCAATGATCGTCAATTCGCCGCTCGGATCGAAGCGCAGCTCCATGCGCTCGTTGAAGATCCCGGTATTGTCGACATAGTAGACGATGGCGCGGCCGCGGCACCTGCCGGCGGCCTCGGTGGCGGCGCGGCGCGCGGCATAGCCCTCCCAGTCGGCGAGCGCCTGGCATTTTGCCATCGCCGCGGGAAAGTCGCCGCTGTCGTAGGTCCAGCCGGTCTGCGTCTGATACGGGAAGGCGCGGATCAGGTTTTTGCGGCGCAATTCGGCCGGGTCGATCGCCATCTCGCGCGCCGCCTGGTCGACCAGCCGCTCCATCAGATAGACCGCCTCGGGACGGCCGGCGCCGCGATAGGGCACGGTCGGCGCGGTGTTGGTCAGAACCAGGCGGCTCGTCACCGCGACCGCCGGGATGTCGTAGACCGTCGAGGCCAGCTTTAGCGAAAACACGATCGGGATCGCACCGGCGGCCTCGATATAGGCGCCGACATTGTGCATCCCGGTCCAGCGCAGCGCCAGAAAGCGGCCATCGGCGGCGAGCGCCAATTCGGCCTGTTCGATGAGCTGGTCGCGCCCGTCATTGTCGCCGAGCAGCGCCTCGGTGCGCGACGGGATCCATTTGACCGGGCGCCCGACCCGCCGCGCCGCCCAGGCGATGACGGCTTCTTCGGGATAGATCTGGCCCTTCATGCCGAAACCGCCGCCGACATCGCGGGCGACGACGCGGATGCGGCCTTCCGGGACATGCAGGATCTGGTGGGCGAGGGCGTGGCGCACGCCGTGCACATGCTGGGTGCTGGTGTAGAGCGTCCAGCGGCCGGTGCCGGCATCATACTCGGCGAGGCAGCCGCGCGGCTCCATCGTGACGGCGGTGATGCGGTTGTTGGCGAGCGACAGCCGCGCGACATGGGCGGCCCGCGCGAAGGCCGGATCGACCGCCGCGGCGTTGCCCATTGCGATCGTAACCGAGAGGTTGCCGGGCACGCTGTCATGCACGAGCGGCGCGCCCGGCTTCACCGCGTCCTCGGCCCGCACGACCGCCGGCAATTCCTGGTAATCGACCGAGACCAGCTCGGCCGCGTCGCGCGCCGTCTCCTCGCTCGCGGCGATGACGACCGCGACGCGCTCGCCGACATAGCGCACCCGGCCGATCGCCAGCGGCGGCCGCTGCGTGCGGTGGACCCTTCGGGCCGCCCATATCCTCGGGCATGAATTCGGGGTCGAGCGTGCCGAGACCATCGGCCGCCCAATCCTGCCCGGTCAACACGGCGAAGACACCGGGCAGATCCCTGGCGGCGGCGGTGTCGATGCCCCCGATATTGGCGTGCGCGTGCGGCGAATAGAGGAACACCGCATGGGCCTGCCGAGGGAGATCGATATCGCCGACATAGCGCCCCTGTCCGGTCAGGAAACGCCAATCCTCCTTGCGCGTCGCGGGCTGTCCAATGCCAAAGCGCATGGCCGCCTACCTCCCGAAGCTGAGGGGGAAAGGCTCATGGATTGTCACGCACGCGTCAACAGCGTGTGTTCAGATCGGCCGGCTTCACGCATAGTATCGCCATGAACGACGTTTCCGACGCGGTTCGCGCCAGGCCCAGGATAGTCCGCCCGCGCGATGCCGCCTCGCTGATCCTGTTGCGCGGCGAGGGGCGCGACCTTGAGCTGTTGGCCGGACGGCGCCCGGGCCATGTCCGCTTCATGCCCGGCGTCTATGTCTTCCCCGGCGGAGCGATCGACCGCGAGGACAAGAAGCCGTGGCGCGTCGAGGCTGGCGGCGAGCACCTGCCGCCGCGCCTGGTGGGCTGCGCCCGCGCCGCCTTGCGTGAGACCTGGGAGGAAGTGGGCGTGCTGGTCGGCCGGCGCGATGCGGCGGACCGCCCGGCCTTGGCCGCCCTGCGGGGGCTCACTCCGATCGAGATGGCCTACGCCGAGCGCGGCATCACCGCGGCGCTCGATGCGCTCGTCTATGTCGGCCGGGCGATCACGCCGACCCCGGTGTTCCGGCGGTTCAATACGCGCTTTTTCCTCGGCGACGGCAGCGCCGTGTTCGGCGACCCGGTCTCGACCGAGGAGCTCGAAGATGTCGGCTGGCACCCGATCGGTCGCAAGCCATTGGCGCCGTTCCGCGACGTGACCCAGTTTATGCTGGCGCGGGCGCTCGCGCTGCGCGACGGCACCGCGCCCCCCGAGGCGCCGCTCTTGTGCACGGTGCGCAACAAGCGCCGGGTCGTGGTGTGCCGCGAGGCCACGCTCGATTTGTAGTTCACTCAGCCGCGCGCCAGCCCGAGGCGCGGGATCTCGATCGCCGGGCAGCGGTCCATCACCACCTTTAGCCCGCGCGCCTCGGCGCGCGAAGCGGCGGCCCGATCGACGACGCCGAGCTGCATCCACACCACCTTGGCGCCGACCGCGATCGCCTGGTCGACGACTTCCCCCGCGGCCTCGCTGCGGCGGAACACATCGACCATGTCGATGGGTTCCCCGATCTCGGCCAGCGATGCGTGGCACCGCTCGCCGAGGATCGTCTCGCCGGCGGCAAACGGGTTGACCGGGATCGCGCGGTACCCCTGGCGCTGCAGATAGCGCATCACGCCATGGCTTGGCCGCTGCGGCCTGGGGCTGGCGCCGACCACCGCGATCGTGCGCACGCTCAAGAGGATGTCGCGCAGATACGCGTCGGAATAGCGGGAATGGTCCATATTTCACCCTCAGCCGGTCAGTGCGAGCTTCTACACCCGGCATTGCAGATCCGCGACCTGTTGCCGTGGGACAATGGCTTTAGGATGCATCGCCGCGCGGCCCTTCCTGACGACTCAAATTTGTCGTCCCGGCGAAAGCCGGGACCCATTTTTCAGCCATCTCCGGGGCGGGTCGGCGGTCCCGGCTTTCGCCGGGACGACAATAGGGGAGTGCCTAAGCCGTCTTGGCGGTCGCCGCGGCGCGCAGGTCGAAGCTGGCGTCGGCAGCCTGTTCGGGGGTGATCTGGCGCCCGGCGGCGAGGAGGCGCCGGGCATGCGCGTGGTCGGCCGGCCGGTTGATCGAACTCGACGCCGAGCAGCGTCCCGCCTTTGTAGCAGAACACCGAGAACTCGCCGCTCTCGACCGCACCGCGCAGCACGGTCCGGTCGTGCCCCTGGGTCAGGCCGGCAATCTGCAGGCGCAGCGGCCCCTGCTCGCTCCAGAACCACGGCAGCGCATTGTAGGGGTGCGGCTTGCCGGCGAGCCGGTCGGCGACGCAGCGCGCGTGGTCGGCGGCGTTCTGCACCGCCTCGAGCCGGATCGGATGAGCCTCGCCGTGCTGGCACGGGAAGGACGCGCAATCGCCGATCGCCGAAATATTGCTGTCGGCGGTCAACAGCTCTGCATTGACGACGATGCCGTTCGCCACTTCGAGCCCGGCGGCAGCGGCCAGCTCTTCGTTTGGCCTGACGCCGATGCTGACGAGAACGAGGTCAGCGGGAAATTTCCTTCCGTCGGCAAGCTCCACATGCTCGACTCGGCCATGCCCGCCGGCGATCCCGGCGGCTTGCGCGCCAAAGCTGAATTGAACACCGGTCTTGCGATGCGCCTCGGCGAAAAATCGGGAGGTTTCGACCGAGACGACCCGGCCCATCGCCCGGTCGGTCAGCTCGACGATATGCACGGGTTTGCCGTGACCGCGCGCGACCGCGGCGAATTCGAGGCCGATGAACCCGGCGCCGATAACGACGATGTCGCTTGCTGCGGCGAGCCGGTCGCGCAGCAGGTCGGTCTCGGCCAGGGTGCGCAGATAACAGACGCCGTCGAGCTCGATGCCGGGAAGCGGCGGCACGCGGTTGCGCGCGCCGGTGGCGAGCACGAGATGGCCGTATTGGAGGCGCTCGCCGGAGGCGAGCCGCACGGTTTTCCCGGCCCGGTCGATCTCGCTCACCCGGGTTCCGCTCAAATAGTCGATGCGGTGGTCGCGGTAGAACGCCTCCGGCCGCAGCAAGCAGGAGGTCGAGGCCGATCTTGCCGTCGAGATAATCCTTTGACAGCGGCGGGCGCTGATAGGGCAGCACCGGCTCGTCGCCGATCAGCGTGATGCCGCCTTCGAAGCCGTGCTGGCGCAGCGAGGCCGCCAGCTGGAAGCCGGCATGGCCGGCGCCGACGATGACGATCGGGTCGCGTGCCATCAAGCAGTCGCCGATAGGCCGTCACCCCCGCGAAAGCGGGGGTCCAGGGCAACCGCCGTGTCGCGCGCCCTGGATTCCCGCTCGCGCGGGAATGACGATTGGATGGTCGGCTCCCGCATCAAATCTGCGTCTCCGGCAGGTAGACGACGAGCCCGTCCATCTCGGGCGACACCACGAGCTGGCAGGAGAGGCGGCTGTTGGGGCGGCGCGGGCTCGCCGTACCGTCGAGCATCGCATCCTCGTCGGGCTGCATCGCCGGGGTCAGCGCCAACAGATCCTCGCGCACATAGACATGGCAGGTCGCGCACATGCACGAGCCGCCGCATTCGGCGACGATGCCGTCGACCCCGTTGAAGACGGCGGCTTGCATGACGCTGGTGCCGATTGCGATGTCGAGCGTCGTCGCCTTTTCGTCTTGGCTGATATAGGTCACTCGCGGCATGGTGCTTGTCGTCCTCGCTCGGGCCGTTGGAGGGCCAGCCTTACGCAATCTGAAGAGCCCGGTCGAGCATTTTTCTCGTGTCGCGAATCCGAAATTCGCCTCGTCTCGGGGCAAGCTTAGAGCGGATTTCGGATTCGGGTCGACACGAGCAACTTGTTTGAGCTTATTGTGGTTCTGGGTTTGAAGTGCCCCTCCGGAGGATGCCCGCGCGCACACGGGGCACTTCAAACCCACCACACGAAGCGGCGGCGTTTCCGCGCGTCGCAAGCCGGTGTATAGAGATCAGCAACGAGCCAGGTGAGGAGAGGGGTGATGAAGGACGGATTGCGCGTATTCGACGCCGACACGCATGTCGAGCCGACAGCGGAAGTCATCGACAGCTATGTCGATCCCGGCTTCCGGCCGCGCCTCGCCGAATTGGCGCCGTACCGGCAGCCGGTCCGCGCCGGCTCGCCCGGCGGGGCGCCCGGCCGCCACGTCTACCGGTATGGCCAGATCTCCTATAAGCGGATCCTCGGCGAGGCGGCGCCGCGCGAGACCCATAGCGGCCGCGACACGCAGTGGATGGGGTCGAAGCAACCGCGCGCCGGGACCCAGGACGATCAGGCCGAGAGCCGCATCCAGGACATGGACGATGAGGGGACCGACACGCATTTCCTGATCCCGACCTCGTGGACCAGCTTTGTCGGTCACGAGGATCCGACGATCGAGGTCAACGTCATCCGCGCCTTTCATCGCCACATGGCGAATTTCAGCGGCAACCACCCCGACCGGCTGCAGAGCATGATCGTCGCCTCGGCGCGCGATGTCGACGCGGCGGTCAAGGAAATCAAAGAGTGGGGCAAATCGCGCTGGGCGGTCGCGGTGATGCCGCTCGTGACCAAGGACATCCCGGCCGACCATCCCTCGCTCGACCCGATCTGGAAGGCGGCGGTCGACCACGATCTGCCGATCGCGCATCACAGCTTCACCTGGACGCCGCCCTATTTCCCCGGCGTCTTCGATCTGTGGGACAACATCTTCCTGGGCCGCCTCGCCTCGCACCCGTGGGGCGCGATGCGGTTTATCGCCTCGGTGATCGGCGGCGGCATCATGGACCGCTACCCGACGCTCAGGGTCGGCACATTGGAATGCGGCTTTGGCTGGCTGCCGTTCTGGGGCCGCCGCATGGACGAGCAGTACGCCTATGTCGGCTCGACCCAGCAGCTCAAGATGAAGCCGAGCGAGTATCTGACGAGCGGGCGCTATTTCTGCAGCGTCGAGCGCCACGAAGGCGCCGACATGTTCGAGTTGGTCACCGGCTTTATCGGCGACGATGTGTTGATGTACGCCTCCGACTACCCGCATTCGGAATGCCAGTTCCCGGAGACGGTCGAAAACTTCCTCGCCTGGCAGATCAAGCCCGAGCAGCGGGCGAAGCTGATGGCCGGCAACGCCGACCGCTTCTTCAAGCGTACGTAACTTCGCGCCGCGGTCCCGGCGCCCGCCGAGACCCACTGGGCAGAGGCACGAGCGGTTGAACCGTGGGTCCTGGCTTGCGCCGGGACCCGCTGGTGCTGCGCCGCTACCCGGCGCCGCAGCCCGCACTCGAAGGGATCGCAGTCCGGCTCGATGTCGAACCGAAAATCTAGGTTCCTGCGAAGGCAGGAACCTATTTCGCCGCCTACTCAATAACTCGATGCTCGTGGTGCGGATGGATGGGTCCCTGCCTCGCAGGGACCCGAATTAGGTCTTTTTCAGATGGATATCCCCGCCGCTTCGGCCAGGCGCACCAGTTCGTCGCGCCCCTCCAGCATGTCGTCGAGCGAGCCGAACGCATTCATGTAATGGCCGCGGAAGCCCGCGCCCTCGACGCGCCGGAACATGTCGGCGAAATCGAGGTCGCCGGCGCCGGGTTTAAGATGCACCTCGTGGCCGTTGCGGAAGCAATCGGCGAGCCGCACTTCCTCGACCTGGGCGAAATCGAGCGCGTCGACAAAGCCCTCGACCCCTTCGGGCACCAGATGGGCGTGGTTGACCGTGAACGACAGCCGGAACGCCGGGGATTGGATGTGCTCGAAATAAAAGCGCCACTCCTCGACCGTGTGGGCGAGATAGTGCATTTCGGCCGGCGGCGGCTCCTTGTTGAGGTTTTCGAGAAGAATGAGCACCCCCTTGCGCTCGGCATCGGCGACGATGCGCTTGAGCCGCTCGCGCCCCGCCGCCATGCGCTCTTCGCGGTCGGAGGTGAAATGAAACCCGGCATGCATGACGATCCACTCGGCGCCGAGGAGGACTGCGGCATCGACATAGGCTCTGAGGTATTGCTCGACCGCATCCCCGACATAGGGTGCGTATTCGGCGACATTGACCGCCGACGAGGTATGCAGTCCGAGATGGACCCCATGCCGCTCGCATTCCGCGCGCAGCGCCGCGGCACGGCGCTTATCGATCGTGCCGAGCGCGTTCGCCCCGGTGTCGAGCTGGACATCGATGAAGCGCACGGCATGCGCCGCTGCCCACGCCACCGCATCCTCCAAGGACAGCTTGCGCCCGATATCGATGCCGATGCGATCGCACAAACCCATCCGAAGCCTCCCGCCGGTAACCATCCGCCCCTACCACCGCACCCGGCTGGCGGCAAGGCTGCTCCGGCGCCGTGCGTCCTTCGAGACGCGCCCCTCCGAGATGCGCCCCTCCGGGGCGCTCCTCAGGATGACGAAGATTTATCAGCTGAATCAGGGACTGACGTCATCCTGAGGAGACCGCGAAGCGGTCGTCTCGAAGGACGCACCACACCTACCCGAGATCCCAATTCGCACTTTCGCGGGGCTGGCGGATAAATTATTGATCCCGGTGATATTGTTCTGATCGGGCGTGATGATGAGGTCGATTGTGCCATCCCTGCCGCGCCTCGTGCTGCTGGCCTTCGTGGCCGCGCTGCCGATCGGCTGCGCCGCGCCCCCGCCGCCGGTCAATCCGTTTGCCGGCGCCTGGACGACCGCCGAACGCGAGCAGATCGCGTTTCGCGACGACACGGTCGTCATCAACCCGCCGGATGCCCAGCCGACGACGATGGGGGCGGAAGCCTGCGACGGCGCGTTCCATTTCGGCTACGGCCGCAAAAGCCGCGAGGCGCTGATCGGGCTGGCGCCGCATCAGCCCGATCTGACCGGCAAGCTGGCGGGCCTCCTGGTGCGGCCGGACTATCCGGTCGCCGAGCTGACCTGCGGCGAGGGCGGCAGCACCTACGTACTGCTCGACGAGCGCGATCTGGTGGCGATCCATCGCGACCGCGACATCGCCGGCATCGAGCGCCTGTCGCGGCTGTAGAGGGCGCCGTCCCGCGAATGGAACCCCGGCTCAAAAGCGGGATTTGGGTCAAGGCGCTGATCCGGCGCTGCGATCTCGCCGCGATCGGGGTTGCCGTGGTGGCGAAGGGCGACGGCGATGCCGGCGCGATCCTGCTGAAGCTGAACGGGCGCGAGGACGGGTGCACGGTGCTGGCGCAGGCGCGCCGCGCCGATGGCGCGGCGGTGTGGATGCGGGCGACCGGCCCCGACCCGGTGGCCGAAGCCGACGCCGATGCCTATATCGCGCGGCAGCGCGGCCGCGACCCCGATCTGTGGGTCATCGAGATCGAGAGCGCTTTCGCCCGAAGCTGTGCTCGATACGCCTGTTGTGTCCTAACCGCGCGGAGTGGTCATGACTGTCACCGGGAGCGCGCCTGCGCCACCCCCCGCGCACCCCGATGTCGAGATCCTCGATGCCGAGACCGGCTTTGCCCGTCACCTGCAGGTCGACATCGTGCGCTTCCGCCATCGCCGGTTCGCCGGCGGCTGGAGCGGCGAGCGGGTGTTCGACGTGGTGCGGCGCGGCGCCGCGGCGGCGGTCCTGCTCTACGACCCCGAGCGCGACAGCGTCGTCCTGATCGAGCAGTTCCGCATCGCCGCGCTTTACGCCGGGCGCTCGCCCTGGCTGATCGAGGCGGTGGCGGGCCTCATCGATATCGGACGAGACGCCGGAACAGGTCGCCCGGCGCGAGGCGAAGGAGGAAGCCAATCTCGATCCCCAGGGCCCGCTCGTGCCGATCCAAACCTTCCTGCCGGCAAGCGGCAGCTTCGACGAAGCCGTCCATCTGTTCTGCGGCCGGGTCGACAGCCGCGGCGCCGGCGGGCGTCTACGGGCTCGCAGCGGAGCAGGAGGACATTCGCGTCGTCGTCAAGACCGTCGCCGAAATCGAGACGATGCTCGATGGCGGGCAGATCGACAGCTCCCACACGGTGATCTCGCTCTACTGGCTGCTGCGCCACCGCGACCGGCTGCGGAAGGAGTGGTCGGGAGTGAACGGAATCTCCGCCTTCGGGCCGACCCGGAATGACAGGTCCAATGTCTCAGCGCGGTGCTATCTTCTTGAAGTGCTTCGACAGCGCGAGGCCTTGGCTCTGATAGGACGAGCCGATCGCGCCGCCATAGAGCCGGTCGGGCCGCGCGATCAGCCGCTCATAGACGAGCCGGCCGATGATCTGGCCGTGGTCGATCAGGAACGGCACCTCGTGCGAGCGCACTTCGAGGACGGCGCGGCTGCCCGCCCCGCCGGTCTCGTCCATGCCAAAGCCGGGATCGAAGAACCCGGCGTAATGCACCCGGAATTCCCCGACCAGCGTGTCGTAGGCCAGCATCTCGGCCGCCTGGTCGGGCGGTACGGCCACCGGTTCGCGCGACGCCAGGATATAAAAATCATCCGGGTCTAATATTATCCCTTCGCCGCGATGGGTGAACACCGGGTCCCAGAATTCGCGGACATTGTAGTAATTGATCCGGTCGACATCGATTACCCGGGTATGCTTTCGCGCCTTGTACCCGACAAAGCCGCTGCGCCGGTTGCCGACGACATCGACGGTGACCGCCAGGCCGCCCTCGAGCAGTTCGCGGTCGATCGGGAACCCCGGCGGAACGACGGTGAAGCCGATCTCTTCGTGCAGCCGGCGCAGCGCGGCGTTGCTCGAGGTCGGCCGGCCGCGCCGCACCCGTAGCTGAACCAGGCGCGAGCCTTTGCGAACCATGACGCTGAACGATCGCGGCGACAGTTCGGCGTAAAGCGGCCCGGCGTAATTCGACCTGACCTGGTCGAACTCGGTGCCGTAATCGGTGATGACCCGCGCGAAAATGTTGAGCCGCCCGGTCGAGCTTTTCGGATTGGCCGAGCCGGAGGTGCGGTAGCGCAGCGCCAGATGCTCCAGCAGCGGGACGATGTAGATGCAATCGCGTTCGAGGACGGCGCCCGCGCGCAGATCGAGCGTGTGCAGCGTCAGCGCGCGCAGCCCCTCGCTCGACCGTGCGCTCGCGGCCGGGCAGAAAGCTCGCGCGAACGCGATGGGCGATGGCGCCGAGGCGCAGATCGAGGCTGGCGGGCTGGATCTGATCGTCCTCGATCGGCTCCAAGGACTGGATCTCGCGGGTGCGCTCGATCGCGTCGCGCAGCAATTGCGACGGCAGGATCCCGGTGGCGTGCTCGAGCTCTCGCGGTTCCGGCGGGGGAAACAGTTCCCCAGCCGCCCGCTCGCTCTCGCCCGCGGGGAACAGCTCGACCTCGCGCGCCTCGCTCATCCGGCGACAATCCTCCGCTTGTGGTGGCGGCTTGTTCTAAGCCATGGGGCGCGGCGCGAAAAGCGGGCAGCGAGCGCCCAGCTTGCCCTTCCGCGCCGCCGCCCGATAGTGTTGCGCCGGCAGCGGCAACGCGAGCTCCCTTTCGGAGGCGAGGCATGGATATCCGCGACGGCTTTGTCGGCTCGGTCGGCAACACCCCCCTGATCAAGCTGCGCCGCGCCTCGGAAGAGACCGGGTGCACGATCCTCGGCAAGGCCGAGTTTTTGAACCCCGGCGGCTCGGTCAAGGACCGCGCCGCGCTCGCCATCATCAAGGACGCCGAGGAGCGCGGCCTGTTGCGGCCGGGCGGGGTCATCGTCGAGGGCACCGCCGGCAATACCGGGATCGGCCTCGCGCTCGTCGGCAATGCCCGCGGCTACCGCACCGTCATCGTCATGCCCGAGACGCAGAGCCAGGAAAAAAAGGACATGCTGTTGTTGTGCGGCGTCGATCTGCGGCTGGTGCCGGCGGTGCCCTACGCCAACCCGATGAACTATGTGCGCTATTCCGGGACGCCTCGCCGAGGAGATCGCGAAGGCGGAGCCGAACGGCGCGATCTGGGCCAACCAGTTCGACAACCTCGCCAACCGGCGCGGCCATTACGAGACGACCGGCCCCGAGATCTGGGCCCAGACCGAGGGCAAGGTCGACGGCTTTGTCTGCTCGGTCGGCACCGGCGGGACCTTGTCCGGGGTCGGCATCGCGCTTGAAGGAGCGCAACCCGAAGGTCAAGATCTATCTGTCCGACCCGATGGGCTCGGGCATCTACAGCTGGTATGCGCGCCGCGAGTTCAAGCCGGAGGGCAACTCGATCACCGAAGGCATCGGCAACAACCGCGAGACCAAGAACCTCGAAGGCTTCGCGCCCGACGGGCAATACCAGATCACCGACGAGGAGATGCTGCCGGTCCTGTTCGAGCTGGTGCAGGACGAGGGGCTGGTGCTCGGCGGCTCGACCGGGATCAATGTCTGCGGCGCGATCCGCCTCGCCCGCGAACTGGGGCCGGGCCACACGATCGTCACGATCCTCGCCGATTCCGGCACGCGCTATCAGTCGAAGCTGTTCAACCCCGCCTTCCTCAAGGAGAAGAACCTGCCGACCCCGCCGTGGCTCGACAAGTGAAGATCGATATTGTACCATCCCGGCGTAGCCGGGACCCATTCCGAAGAGCCGCACCATGTTCTTCGTCTATCTGCTTGCCAGCAAACCGTACGGAACCTTGTACGTCGGGTTGACCACCGACCTGGCGCGCCGCGGTGTGGGAACATAAGAGCAAGGCGGTTCCTGGGTTTCACGGCGAAATACGGGGTCGATCGCCTGGTGTGGTTTGAACATCACGAAGACTGGGAAGTCGGCGCATCCGCCGCGAGAAGCAGATCAAGGAATGGAAGCGGGATTGGAAAATCGAATTGATCGAGCGGGAAAATCCCGCATTGGCTGGATTTGTATCGCGACCTGTCTCCGTGAGCCCGGGTTCGCAGCGCAAATGGGTCCCGGCTTTCGCCGGGACGGCATGATTTGAGTGGGAAGGCAATAGCCATGACCGAACTCGTGTTCCGCGACGATGCCTACGCCCGCTCCTGCGCGGCCCGGGTGACCGGCGCCGATGCAGCGCGGCATCCGGCTCGACCGCACCGTGTTCTATCCGACGGGCGGCGGCCAGCCCGGCGACACCGGCACCTTGCGCCTCGCGTCCGGCGCGGCGATCGCGATCGTCGACACGGTGAAGGGCGAGGGCGCCGACGAGGTGATCCATGTCCCGGCGCCGGGCAGCGCCTTGCCCGAGCCCGGCGCGGAGGTCACCGCCGAAATCGATTGGGAGCGGCGCCACCGGCTGATGCGCATGCACACCTGCCTGCACCTCCTGTGCGCCGTCGTCCCGGGGGCGGTGACCGGCGGTCAGGTTTCCGACGGCCGCGGCCGGCTCGATTTCGACGTGCCCGGGTCGAGCCTCGACCGGGAGGCGATCGCCGTCCGGCTCAACGCGCTGATCGCCGAGGGGCACCCGGTCGCGCCGCGCTGGATCAGCGACGAGGAGCTGGCCGCCCGCCCCGAGCTGGTGCGCACGATGTCGGTCAAGCCGCCCTCCGGCGCCGGCCGCGTCAGGCTGATGGAGATCGCCGGCCCGGATGGGCAGATCGACCTGCAGCCTTGCGGCGGCACCCACATCCGCAACACCGCCGAGATCGGCCCGGTGACGATCGCCAAGATCGAGAACAAGGGCCGGCAGAACCGGCGGATCGTCGTCGCCTTCGCCGAATAAACCGGAGAAACGCCGATGCCCTATGCCCGACCCGAGGCGCTCGTCGCCACCGAATGGCTCGCCGCGCATCTGTCCGACCCGCATGTCCGGGTGCTCGACAGCTCGCTACAAGCAGCCCGGCATCACCCCGACCGCGCGGGCGGATTACGATGCCGGCCACATCCCGGGCGCGGTGTTCTTCGACATCGATGATGTCGCCGAGCCGGGGACGAGCCTGCCGCACATGATCCCTTCGGCCGAGCGGTTTGCGGCCAAGATGGAGGAGCGCGGCATCGGCAATGACGACCGGGTCATCGTCTACGACAGCGTCGGCCTGTCCTCGGCCGGGCGCGCGTGGTGGCTGCTGCGCCTCTTCGGCCACGAGAATGTCGCGCTGCTCGATGGCGGGCTGCCGAAGTGGCGAGCCGAAGGACGCCCGCTCGAGACCGCCGCGCCCGTGATCCCGCCGCGCCGTTTCGTGGCGCGCTTCGACCCCGCGCTGGTCAGGGACAAGAGCGGCGCTTGCTCGCCGACCTCGGCCGCGGCCGCGAGCAGGTCGTCGATGCCCGCGCCGCCGGCCGCTTTGAGGGCACCGCCGAGGAGACCTGGCCCGGCCGGCGGCGCGGCCACATCCCGGACAGCCGCAATGTGCCGTTCGACCGGGTCACCGATCCGCGCACCAGGCAGCTGAAGAGCGCCGAGGAGCTGCGGGCTCTGTTCGAGGAAGCCTCGGTCAGCCTCGATCGCCCGATCGTCGCCAGCTGCGGCTCGGGGGTGACGGCCTGCGCGCTCGCCTTCGCGCTCTATCTGATCGGCCATCCCGGCGCCGCGGTCTATGACGGGTCGTGGTCGGAATGGGGCCTGCCCGGCGACACGCCGATCGAAACCGGTCCCGCCAAACCGTGAAAGGGTGGGGCTAGCGCCCGGCCATGGCCCTCATCGACGACGTCATCACCTATCTCGAAATGCGCGAGCGGCCAAAGACGCCTCGCAATGCGGCGCCGCTCGCCAGGCTTGCCCTGATGCGCGCCGAGAACTGCACCGTCTCGTTCTATCGCTACCTTTACGAAACTGTCGGCACGCCCTGGCTGTGGTACCAGCGCCGGTTGCTCGACGATGCCGCGCTTGCCGCCGAGATCGCCAAGCCCACGACCGAGATCTTCGTGCTGTATGTCGGCGGCGTTCCGGCCGGCTATTTCGAACTGGATGCGGCCGCGCCGCGGGAAACCGAGCTGTGCTATTTCGGGTTGATCCCCGAATTCATCGGACGCGGGCTCGGATCCTTCCTGTTGCGGGCGGCGATCGACCAGGCCTGGTCGCGTCCGATCGAGCGGCTATGGGTGCACACCCGCAGCTTCGATCACCCGAAGGCGCTGGGGAATTATCAGCGCGCCGGATTTGTCGTGTACGCGCGCCAGCCGCTGCGTTTCGAAGACCCGCGCGCCCAGGGCATCCTGCCGCGTACGCTGACGCATCCGCTTCTGCGCGCGCTCGACGAGACCTAGACCTTCGAACCCCATTGCGCCCAGTCGTCCCCAATCTCGGCCGCGAATTGACTCGGGCGGGGGGCGCCACTAGGTTGCAGTACGCATACGCCGTGCACCCTCGCATCGGTGGAGGGGTGGCCGAGTGGCTGAAGGCGGCGGTTTGCTAAACCGTTATACGGTTAACATCCGTATCGTGGGTTCGAATCCCATCCCCTCCGCCATCCTCGGATTTCTCGGCGTGGCCTTACCTGCGCGTCTCGGCCACGGCCGCCAGGTCCTGGTTGTTCCGGTTCCAGCTCGACGGCAAGCGCCGCGACAGGGGGTTTGGCTCGACCGAATTCCGTTGCAGCGCACCTCGCCGAGATGGAAAATCCCCCGAACGGTCGAGAATCCGGGGAATATCGGTTGAATAAAAATGGCGGTCCATCGCCGCCAGATTGACCGGGTCAAAGCGGGAGAAGCCGATGCTCGGGGTCAAAACAATCGGTAACGCAACGCTTATCGCGTTCGATGGTGGTCCAGTTCTTGCCACAGACCCTTGGTTCGGCGATGAGGATGATGCGTGTTTTGGCAGTTGGTCCCTTACCCATCGAATTCCAACCGTCGAAAAGAGCGAGATACAGGCGGCCAAGTACATTTGGTTCTCGCATGGACATCCTGACCACCTCAACCCAAATTCGATCACGCGCCTGCGGCACTCATCTATTCTCCTTCCAGATCATGTCGGCAACCGGATAAGGAATGATCTGAAGTCTGAAGGTTACAACGTCACAATGTTGCCGGATGGTCGGTGGGTTGAATTATCGAAGCACGTAAAGGTATTTTGTATTTCAGATTACATTCAAGATGCGGTGTTGCTCGTCGATGTTGGCGGCCGCCTCTTCATCAATATGAACGATGCGAATGCCTTTGCGCGGCTCCGGGTCATCTCGAGGATCGTGCGGGAGTACCAGCATTCGTATCTTTTGCGACTAAGCGGCTATGGAGGTGCCGGTCTGCTCAATTTCTTTGACCCGGAAGGGCGTCGCGTAGAGCCGAAGTTGGATCTCAGGGTCGGACGCTTTCTGAGCCAGTATGCGCAACGGATAGGCGCTAAGAGCGTCATCCCGTTTAGCTCTTTTCACCAATATCAACGTGAGGATTCCGCGTGGGCCAACGCGCAGATGCCGCCGCTGTCCGCATACCGGGATGGTTTCGATGAGAGGGTCGCCGAGTTCATTCCGCCGTTCGTGTGGATTGACTGCGCGTCGGGAGAGACAAAACAGCTAAACCCCGTTGAGATGCCTCGCTCGTCGCGTAGGGCAGAGGAGTGCGGCGATAGCTGGTCTGATCAGCTCAATGCAGATGACAAGAGGGTTCTCGACGATTATTTTTATCGAAAAGAGGCGCTGCGAGAGGCGCTGCGCTTTATCAGCTTCCGAGTTGGCGGCAAAGTGCACACTACTGACCTATCGGGTCGACAAGATCGCGCAATTACTTTCGAGGTGCCGCGAAACAGCTTGATGACCGCAGTGACACATCGGGTGTTTGACGATCTTTTGCTCGGTGGTTTCATGAAAATCACGCTCCACAATGCAGATTTTGATCAAGATTTCGTCTTCTTTACGGGAAAATATGCCGACAATGGTTGCGCCGAGACCAAAGAGGCACTCAGGTCCTACTTCTCGGAATACAGAAAGAGATCAGGGATCGACTGGATCATCCATCACCTGACCAACAATGGTCACACGCTGTTTCGTCGGTACGTAAGAGAAGATTCAAAACTCTATTCGGTAGCGCGAGATGCATATGTAAAAGTCCTGCGTCACTGACTTTTGGATCGCAATCGCTGCGTGTGGCGAGCGGATCCGTCGCCGGCTCTGCTTAACCGAAAAGGTGGAAGGACGCGGTATTCGCTGGAAGGTAACCGCACATGAGCACTCTCGGCTTGAAGTCGCCAGCCATGCCGGGTGGCGGACGCCAGCGTGGCGTTCCATGTTCCACCTCACTCCAAGGCTGATCGCTGGGTTGACCGCCAATAAGATCCGCAACTGAAGCGGCGCGGGCTTCCTTCTCGACGGCATTCTTGGCATTGTCGGCGGGATTATCGTGACCGAGGTTGGGGGCGATGGCGTGTCCGGGTCAACCTGTACAGCATGTTCGTCGCGATCGTTGGCGCGATCGTGGCGCTGGTCCCATACCACGCCATTTTTGGTCGACGTATCCGCTGAGCAGCGCGCATCCTGACCCGGAAATCTCGGCGACGACGCCGTGAACTGCGAGAGGAAAATTCGATGAACGACCTCGTCGCCCCTGTCAGCACCATCGACTTCAAAGCCGAAGCGCATCGCGATCCCTGGTCTGTGCCGCTGGGCGAGATCGATGTCAGTAATCCGTACTTGTACTCCGAGGACACGTGGCACGGGTTCTTCGCGCGGCTGCGGCGCGACGAGCCGGTGCACCTCGTCGACAGCCCCTTGTACGGTCCGTACTGGTCGGTGACCCGGTACCGGGACATCATGACCGTCGACACCTCACACCAGATCTATTCCTCGGACGCCGCGTTCGGGGGCATCACGCTGAAAGACGTCCCCCTCCAGTTCAGGAAGGAAAGCTTCATCGCGATGGACCCGCCGCGGCACGACGAGCAGCGGTTGATTGTCGCGCCGATCGTCGCCCCGCCGAACCTGGCGAAGATGTCCACCACAATCCGCGAGCGGGCGATCCGCATCCTGGAAGGCCTGCCGCGCGGCGAGGTGTTCGACTGGGTCGACCGCGTCTCGATCGAACTGACGACGCAGATGCTGTCGACGCTGTTCGACTTCCCGTTCGAGGAGCGGCGAACTCTGACCCGCTGGTCCAACGTCTCCACCGTGAACACGCGCGCCGGGACCGAAATCGACTCGGAGGAAAAGCGCGACGTCGTTATGCAGGAAATGCTGGGCTATTTCGCCGAGGTCTGGAAAATACGGCAGAAACAGCCGCCGAAATTCGACCTGATCTCGATGCTTGCGCATGGCGAGGCGACGCACGATCTGCCGTCGCGGCCCCAGGAGTTCATGGGCAATCTGCTCTTACTGATTGTCGGCGGCAACGACACGACGCGCAACTCGATCAGCGGCGGCCTGTGGTTTTTGAACCAGTTCCCCGAAGAATACGCAAAGCTGCGGGCCAATCCCGATCTGATCCCGAAAATGGTGCCGGAAATCATTCGCTACCAATCGCCGGTCGTGCACATGCGCCGCACCGCGTTGTGCGATGCCGAGTTGAACGGGAAGCCCATCCGCAAGGGCGAAAAGGTCGCGATGTGGTACATCTCGGGCAACCGCGACCCCGACGAGATCGAGGACCCGGACCGCTTTATCATCGATCGCGCGCGGCCCCGTCAGCATCTGTCCTTCGGATTTGGGATCCATCGCTGCGTTGGCAACCGGTTGGCCGAGATGCAGTTGACGATCCTGTGGGAGGAAATCCTGAAACGGTTCCCGCCGATCGAGGTGGTGGAGAGACCGAAGCGGGCTTACTCCAACCTGATTCACGGTATTACCGAGATGAACGTGCGGATTCCGACCTGAAGGTTTGTCGCCGCCATCATTACACGGGGTTTGGCAGCCCGGCCGCGGGCACCGCCCAGGCGCGCATGAATGAGGGACCAGCGCGCAAATATGCATTCGGCGGCGCGGCTAGTGGCCGCGCCGCACCGGCTCAGATTTCGCCTCGACGCAGCGGAACCGGTAGGCCTTGAACTCCGGCGACCAGTGATCGGCGGCGAGGCCGGCCTTGAGCTTGAGCTGCGCGAGGAACTGGCGGGGATCGGCGGTCTCGTTCCATACCGCGGGCAGGAACAGCGCCTGCTTCCCCTGGTCAGCAATGATCAGCCCATCCAATCCCGGATCGAGCTGGCGCAAGAGATCCTCTTCGCTGGCGCAAGCAATCGGCGAGGGTCGGGTAAGCAGCGCGAGAGACAGTTCGAGATCGCCGAATTCGTCGTGGCGCAGCGGCAGGAAGCGCGGATCGCGGAACGCGGCATTGAAGGCGTTGACCGCCACGTCCGCAATCAGCGGCCGCGACGCGATGCAGGTGCCGACGCAACCGCGCAGCCGGCCGTGCCGCCGCAGGGTCACGAACGAAGCGCCGGGCGCGGTGATGATCGCCGGCAGCCGATGGCCAGTCGCCGGCACCAACGGCGCGCCGGTTGCCAGCCCGTTCATGATCGAAGCGCGCGCCAGCTCAATCAGGACCGGCCCGGCAGCGCTCAACACCGCGGCGTCGGCGACCGGTTCGGCAGCCGACTGGCGTTCGTAAAACGCCCATGCCCCATACCCGACGACGCGGTCTCTGGGGCCCCCGACATCGGCGGAATTCGCCAGGTTGAGCGTCGCCACCGTCATTCCGCGACGCTTGCCGGTCAGCAGCAATCCGCCGACCGGAACAAATCCGCAGGCGTGCGCCGGCGACAGCGTCTCCACATCGAACTGCTCGATCGCGGCGGTCGTGCGGCAATCGATCTCCTGGGCGGCGCGGTAGTCGAGAAAGTGGGACAGGTCCGAAGAGATTACGATCAGCGTCTCGGGCCCGCCCCACAGCGTATCCAACAGCGATGCCACCGCCTCGGACGTCGCGGCGCCAACGGCGACCGGCACCAGTTCGAACGTCGCCAAACACTGTCTGCACAAAGGGCACGTGCACCTCGACCGAATATTCCGCTGCGAGGGCGCCATCCAGCTCGTCGGACAGAGCGGCCGTTCCGGCCGCGGGGCGGCCGACCCGCACCGCGCCGAGCGGCGTCTGCCACGCCTGCGACGTGCTGCCGGCGAAGCCCTGAAACGCAACGAAATGTGAGGGTCCGACGACGACAACCCGCTTGATCACACCCCTGGCACGCACCAGGCGCGCGTAGGCCGAGGCGGCGACACCGCCGGAAAAGACGTAGCCCGCATGCGGCGCGATGATCGCCTTGGGCGCGAGCAGCGGGATCGCGGCCGGCCGGTCGGCGTCCGCGAGGAACGCTTCGACCCGGCGCGCCAGCGCCGCCGGATCGTCCGGGTAGAACCGGCCCGCGACCGCGGCCGGACGAATGCCGATCACGAAGGCTTATCCCCAATGCACTGCTGAACCGGGCGCAAAGAAGAGCGCCGCCGGCCGCGATTGTAAAGACGAAAGCGGGGCAGGCTGAGACCGGGTTGCATTGAACCGCAGGCACCGCGCGATTAAGTTCGACCGATGGACGAGATTGCTGCGGACGCACGTTTCCCGGCGCGCCATTGGCACAAGCTCGCCGACAACCGGATCCAGTGCGATGTCTGCCCCCGCTACTGCAAGCTGCACGACGGACAGCGCGGGCTTTGCTTTGTGCGCGCGCGGGCTGGCGACGCGATGGTGTTGACGACCTATGGACGCTCGTCCGGCTTCTGCATCGATCCGATCGAGAAAAAGCCGCTCAACCACTTTCTGCCGGGAACCTCGGTCTTCTCGTTCGGTACGGCCGGCTGCAATCTGACCTGCAAGTTCTGCCAGAACTGGGACATCTCGAAGGCGCGCGCGGCCGACCGGCTCAATTCGGCCGCCAGCCCGCAGCTGATCGCGGCCGCCGCGCGGCAGCTGGGGTGCCGTTCCGTCGCGTTTACCTACAACGATCCGGTGATCTTTCTCGAATACGCGATCGATGTGGCAAAGGCCTGCCATGAAATCGGCGTCAAGACCGTCGCCGTTACCGCTGGCTACATTGCGCCGGAGGCGCGCGCCGAATTCTTTGCCCACATGGACGCGGCGAACGTCGACCTCAAGGGATTTACCGACCGTTTCTACCATGATTTGTGCAGCGGCAAGCTCGATGCGGTGCTCGACACGCTCGTTTACTTGAAACGCCAGACGGCGGTCTGGTTCGAGATCACGACGCTGCTGATCCCCGGCGAGAACGACGGCGACGATGAGATCGCAGCGCTGAGCCGCTGGGTTGCGGCGGAATTGGGGCCCGACGTCCCGCTCCACTTCACCGCGTTCCATCCCGATTGGAAGATGCGCGACAAACCCAATACGCCTGCGGTGGCGCTGACCCGCGCCCGCGCCATCGCGCGCACGCACGGATTGCGCCACGTCTATACGGGAAATGTGCGCGATCGCGACGGCGCGAGCACGCGATGCAGCGGGTGCGGCACGCTGCTGATCGGCCGCGACCAATACGCCCTCTTCGCCTGGGCGCTCGACGCCGGCGGGCGGTGCCAGAACTGCGGGACGCTGCTGCCGGGCATCGTCGAGGCGCGCCCCGGCGCGTGGGGCAACCGGCGCCAGCCGGTCGCCTTCCGCAGCCCCGCGCCCGCCGGCGCGTAAGGGCGGCCGGACAAAGCGCTCAACGCAGCGTCGCACCAAGGACGAGGACGACCAACATCGCGAGGAGGACGTAGGCCGCATAGGCATTGACGTGACCGACATGCATCTTGCGCACGAGCGCGGCGAGCGCTCCCAGCGCTCGCACCGGAGGGTCGAGCACAAAGCGGTCGACGATGTGGATTTCCGTGTCTTCACGGCGGATCGCGGTGCGGAAATGTTGAGCAACGGCTTCGGTGCTGTCCTCGACGGTTGCGGGGCTTATGATGGCGTGAAAGATCACCCGCACCGGATTGGAAAAACCGGTGGCGGTATAGGTGATCCCGGGCTGCAGCCGGCGCAGACCACCGGCCCAGACGGCGCGGCGCGTGACCGTGCGGCGCCGGGTCAGCACGGCAAAAGACGGCAAAACTCGCGGCCAGCACCAGGGCGAGGACGACGGCCATGTATGAGGTCGACATCGCGAACACGACCGGATTCTGTTCTTCGCCGCGGTGCAGAACAACAAGCCCCCGGCCGGGCAGCGCATTGCGGCCGATCTGGGCTCCGAGATCATGGAACTCGCTGACGAATGCCGGCGGAAGCCCCTGCTCTTCTGGTCGAGGCGCAAAAAAGGGCGGCACCAGCGCGGCCACCGCGCTCGCGTGAACCAGCGGCACCACGGCGCGGTCGAGCACCGGGATGACGTAGGTCGGCAATATCCCCAGGCCGACGCATGTGGCGGCCAAGAGGGCGAGCGGCACCCGCGCGCCGATCTGCGCCTCGCTGGCCTTTGCGGCGCCCTCGGACCGTGGCATGCCGAGAAAGCCCATCGCGAACACCTTGGCGAAGCATGTCGCCGCGAGCCCGGCCGTCAGCGCCAAGAGCGCGCCGGCGAGGGCGAAGACGATCTTCACAGCAGCAGAGGAAAGGATCGCCGAGCGCAGGATCGTTTGGAGCGTCAGCCATTCGCTGACGAAACCGTTGAGCGGCGGCAAGGCCGAGATCGCCAGCACGCCGACCAGGAAAAACGCGCTGGTCCAAGGCATGCGTCGGATGATGCCGCCGAGCCGGTCAAGATCGCGGGTCCCGGCACCGGCCTCCACTGCGCCAGTGCCGACGAACAGCAGCGCCTTGTAAACCGCGTGGTTGGCCAGATGGTAGAATGCCGCAATCAGCGCAATCGCCGCGACGATCGAGTGGCCCGCCGCGAGAAAGGTCATCGCCGCGCCGATGCCGGCAGCGACGATGCCCATATTTTCGATTGTACTGTGCGCAAGCAGTCGCTTCATCTCGGCTTGAGTTGTTGCGTAGAGGATGCCGATGAGGGCGGAGAGGCTGCCGGTCACCAGCACGATCAGGCCGGGAAGAGTGCCGGCAACCGGGCAGAGATCGAGGTTCACCCGGACGATTCCGTAGATTCCGAGGTTCACGATCACCGACGACAACAGCGCCGAGACATTAGTCGGAGCGACCGGGTGCGCCAGCGGCAGCCAGCTGCCGACCGGCACCAACCCCGCCTTCACCGCGAAGCCAAAGAACGACAGGAGGAAGACCGCCCAGGCGAGCCCCTGGCCGAGGGTGGGCGGGGCCGAGCCGATCGCGGCAAAATCGAAGGTGCCAGCGACTCCCGCGATCAGGATCAGAGCGATCGCAACGGCGATCGTCCCGCCTTCGCTCATCGCCAGCATGACAAAGCCGGCATGCGAACTCTCTTCGCGCTCGCGGTCGTAATTGACCAGCAGATAACTGGCGATCGACATCGCCTCCCACGCAGATAGGAACGAGACCGCATCGCCGGCGATCAGCACCAGCACGATCGAGGCGAACAGCGCGTGATAAAGAATGCTGAAATAGCGCAGACTGTAATGGCCGAGGTATTTGGTTAGGTAGCCCTCCGAGAAGACCGACACCGGCAGGAACACGAGCCCGGTGATGATGAGGAACAGGCTGGAGAGGCGATCCGCCCGCAGCGCCAATGTCCCGAGCGACAGTAGCGGCCATAGTTCGACCCGAAACACTTGGTCGGTGAAGAGCAGCGTGGCGCCGGCAGCCAGGATTGCCAGCGCGGCCAATGATCCGATCGTCGCGAGCAGCGCTGCGTTCCATCGCTCCGGGACGATCAGCGCGCCGATCGCGCCAATCGTGCAAAGAAACGCGAAGCCCAAAAGCAAAGGAGCCGTTGCGATCATGCCGCTTCGCCCCCCGCAGACAGCGACGCGGCGGGCGGCTTTCTTTCGACCGCCACCAGCAGAGCGTGCAGGATGGCCAGCGGCGGCGGCGGGCAACCCGGAACCACGACATCGACCGGGATCACCTCGGCAACGCCGCCTGCCGCGGCAAAGCTCGGACCAAAGACGCCGCCGGAAATCGCGCACACACCGATCGCGACGACGCGCTTTGGCGTCGGCATCGCCTCCCAGGTCTGCAAGAGCGGGGTCCGCATCGCGTCCGACACCGGGCCGGCAACCAAGAGGATATCGGCGTTGCGCGGGGTCGGCGTGGTGAAGAAGCCGAGCCGGTGCATGTTGTAATAGGGGTTGTTGAGCTGGCGGGCCTCGCTCATGCAGGCGCCGCAGGCGCCGGCATCGACAAAACGGATGTGCAGCGAGCGGCCGAACGCCGCGTCGAGCCTGGCCCGAGCCCGCGCTACGTCACCGGAGTAGGTCGCCCACTCATAGCCGGCCTCCCAGGCGACGGCAGGGCTGCCGGCGTCGGGATGGCAGCGGAAGCAATGGACGCAGCTTCCCTGCGCGATCGCGATCCCGCCATCCCGCCGCGCGATCGCGGCGGCCGGGCAGCGCTGGACCAGCCGATCGGCCTCCTGCGGGTCGAGCGTGGTACCCTGCGGCCTACCTGGCGACACCCCCGGGTTGTCGTCGGCGCGCGCCGGATACGGGCTGCTCTTGATCCCGGTGCGGAGGCCTTTCAATACCCAGCTCGGCATCGCGCGCTCCTACCGGTCGTTTTCGGCGAGCGACAGCCCGAAGCTCGCCAGGATGATCGGGAAATCCTGAAATGCGAAATTCTCGGCCGCAAGATGGAAGCCATGCCAGTTGGCGAAGGAGGGCGGGGTTATGCGATAGCGCGCGACGGTGCCATCTGCATTGAGCCGTAGCCAGTGGAACGCTGCCCCGGAGGGCGCCTCGACCGCGGACAGAGCGCTGCCGGCCTGCCGTCCGGTGGGGTCCGAACAGACTGCGCTGTCGGGGAGCGCGCGCACGGCCTGGCCGATGATCGAGGCCGACTGTTCAGCCTCCCGAAACAGCACCCGCAGCCGGGCATAGCCATCGCCCTGCGGCTCGGTCGGAACCAGGAAATCGACCGTTTCATAGGCCGCATAAGGAAATGCCTTGCGGATGTCGCCCGGTCGCCCCGAGGCGCGCGCGATCGGCCCGACAAGCCCATAGGAGACGGCCTGGTCCTCGGCAATGATCCCGACCTCCTCCAGCCGGTCGAGAAAGCTGCTGGAATAGCGCAGCATCCGGTAAAGATCGTCCAAACGCCCGGCCAAAACCGAAACTGCCGACGCCAGCTGACCGCACCGGACCGGGGACAGATCGCAGGTCAGGCCGCCGGGCTGGGCGAGCCCAAACAGGTAGCGGTGGCGTGCCACCTCGCCGCTCAGCCGCAACAGCTCCTCCTCGATCAGCGCTGCCTGACTGGTCGCCACGGCCAGCGCTGTCGAATTGCAGATGCCGGTGATGGCCGCCGCGTGGTGGCGCAGGCGTTCGAGCTCGGCCAATACGGTGCGCAGCGCCTGCGCCCGCGGCGGCACATCGATGCCGCAGATGGCCTCGACCGCCAGACAGAAGGCCAGTCCGTGCGCGAAGGCGGCGGTTCCCGAGAAGCGCTCGGCGAGCAGCAGCACGCGATCGGCCGGCCAGCCCTCGGCGATCTTCTCGACGCCGCGGTACTTGTAGAAAAACCGCGGGATGGTTCGGATTACATCCTCGCCGACGGTCTCCAGCAGGAAATGCGCCGACTCGGCGAAATCCGAGAAGACCGGGCCGATCGGCATGGCGAAGGCGCCCGGCGCGGCGACAATTGTGGGCGGTTCCCAATTCGGCTCGGGTGCCCGCACCGCGATCGGCCGCCGGGCGTCGAAATCGCGGCGCATCGGGTTGACGCCTTCGGGCCATTCCTCATGCAGGACGAAGTCGCCAAGCCGCGGATGCCCCTCGAAGGTCAGCCCGAACAAATCCTCGGCCTCGCGCTCGTGCCAATCGACCGAAGGTCCGTTGACGAGCCCGCTGATTGACGGCACCGGCCTGGCCGGCCCGTCGAGTTGCAGCTCGACATGGACCCACGGCGATTCGGCGTCCTTGTAGAAGACATAGGTGAGCAACCACGCCGGCTGTTCTTCGACGATCAGCGTGGCAAAGGCAAAGGCGAGTTCGCCCATCAGCCGTTCGCAGACCAGCCGCAGCTCGGCGGCCCGGCATCGGATGCGGCAAACCCGGCCGCTGTCGGGCGCGACGGTGGCCCGTCCGGGCCATCGCATCGCGCACAACTCCGCCTGGGTGGTCGGAGGCGCGTGCCGGGCACGATCTTGATCGAGCATTGCCATCGGGATGATCCCTACCCTCCGATGGCCTTGGCCGCCGCCATCAGCAGCTCGCGCAGCTGGGCCGGCACGTAAATGCCGATCACCACCAGCGGGACCGCGGCAAGCGCGATCGTCGCCCAGCATGAGGCTGGGATGGCCGAGAGCGCCGAGGTTTCACCTGCTCCGAAGGCCATCCGGTTGACGTGGAACATCACGGCGCAGAAGGCGATGACGACAAAGACCGCGAGCAGCCCAACGGGAACGTATTGGCCGCTCGCCAGCCCGCCCTTCAAGATCAGGAATTCGCTGACAAACACGGCAAACGGCGGTGCTCCGGCGATCGCGAAGCCGCCGAGGAGAACCGCGAGCGCGGCGAGCGGCGAGGCGCGAACCAGCCCGCGCACCGAAGCGATCTGCTGCGTTCCCATCGCCAAAACCATGATCCCGGCGGCAAAGAAGCAGAAGGATTTGGCGATGACATGCGCCGTCATCTGGTAGGCGACGCCAAGATGCGCGTCGGCGCCGCCGAGCCCGGCCGCGACCAGGATGATGCCCGTATGCTCGATCGTCGAGAACGCGAACAGGCGCTTGAAATCACGAACAAACACCAGCAGCAGGGTCGCGACGCCGACCGACAGCAAGCCGAAACCGACCAGCCAGGGTCGGGCATCGAGCCCGGGCGCCAGCCCGACGACCGGCAAAAGCCGCAGAATCACGTACAGCACCGCCGTCATCTCGGCGCCGGACAGCAGCGCGCAGATCGGCGCCGGCGCCTGGCTATAGGCATCGGGCATCCAGGTATGCATCGGCACAATGCCGATCTTCGTGCCGAAACCGACGAGGATCAAAAGGAAGGCCGGCCACAGCAGCGCCGGCGGCATGTGCGGCGCCGCCTCGACCAGCCCCGCCCAGGTGAACGGCCCGGGCCCGGCGACCCGCGATCCCCAATAGAGGATGAGAAAGCCCAGCAAGGCGAAAACCGCGCCGAGCGTCGTCAGAACGACGTACTTCCACGCCGCCTCCAACGCCTCGGGCGTATGCTCGAAGCCGACCAGAAAGGCCGATACCAGCGTCGTAAGCGCCACGGCGATCCACATCAAGGCGAGGTTCGCCAGGATCGGCACTGCCAGCATCGATAGGATGAACAAATTGTAGAGGCTGTAATATTGCCGAAGCCTGGGCTCTCCGGCAGCGCCGTTGCGGTGTTCGATGTACCCCCAGGAGAACAGCGATGCGGTGACGCCGACAAAGGCGACGAGCACTAGCACAAGAGCGCCGAGGCCGTCGCAGGTGACCCATCCGCCGAGCGCGTCGGCCCGGCCGGTCCGCGTGACGGTCGCGGCGACGCCGAGGGCAAGCGCCAGCACGATCGCGGTCGCGGCGAGCGTCACCGGAGCGCCGATGCGCCGCCCCGGCGGGGTCAGCGAAACGACGCTGGCGATCACCGGCAGGAGGAGGATGGCGGCGAGTTCCATCTGGGCTAATGCTCGCGCAGCGCGGCAAGGGCCCCGACCGCAGTCGTGCCGAGCTGTGCGCGAATGCGCCGGGTCAGCAGCCCGACAACGAGGGCGATCACCAGAACGTCGACGGCAACGGCCAGTTCGGCGATCGCCGGCAAGTCGGGGACGATGGCGATGCCGGCGAAGAACACCCCGTTCTCGACCGCGAGCAGGCCGAGAAGCTGCGGCACCGCTTCGCGCCGCACCGCGATCGTGAAGGCGCCGAGGAATGCGGCCGCGAGCCCGAACGGCAGGTTGATCCGGCCGAACGGCACCGCGACCGCATCGAGGATCGGATCGGTGATGGCGTAGGCCATGACGATCAGCGCAGCCGCGACGAGCAGCGAGCTCGGGATGTTGAGAACCCGCTCAATCTCGCGGGTTTGGTAGATTTCGGCGCCAAGTGTGTGACGCAACAGCCAGGGGATCAGCACGGTCTTCGCCGCGATCGTGATCGCCGCAACCGCGAAGAGATGATAGGAGCCCGCCGCAATGCCGAGCAGCACCGCCGAAATCGCCAGCAGCAGCGACTGCAGAATGAACAGCTGCAGCGATGCGAGGACCTGACGGGTTGCCACCACGCCCAGCGCGGTCAACAAGAAGAGCGCACCGGTCAGCGCGTCGAGGGCGAACAGCAACGGAAACGGCGAGCCGTTCATCGCCACTTAAACCGCGGCCAGGCGGGTAATCATCGCGACGATCGAAATGACGAACGCGGCGCCAAGAAATTCGGTGATGCGGAAGAGCCGCAGCTTGGCGAGCGAGGCTTCGATGTAGACGAGGACCAGGACGAACCCGAAGACCTTGAGGAGGACGAGCGGGATCGCCAGCAGCACCTCGCCCGGACCCATCCCGCGCGCCAGGCCCCAGGGCGTCACCAGCACGTTGAGGAAAATTGTGATCAGCACGAACAGCTTCATCGCGCCGGCCCATTTCATCAGCGCCGCGCCGCGCCCCGAGTATTCCAGCGATTTCGAGCGGTCGATCATCGCCAGCTCGAACTGGCCGGACGGGCTGTCGACCGGGAGCCGGCCGTCCTCGGCGAGGATCAGCATCAGGAACGCGATCATCAGCAGGACGTGCGACGGCTCGAAGAAATTGGCGATCGGCGTCACCCATCGGGTCTGGACGATGTAGGGGATCGTCGAGCCGGCGACGAACGAGACGGTCAGAAACACGATGATGAACACGGGCTCGGCCAGAAACCCGACCATGCGGGTGCGGCTCGCGCCCATCGGGCCGTAGGGGTTGGCGGTATCGACCGCCGCCAGAGTGCCGAAAAATCCGCCGAGCGCGAGCACGAAGCCGCCGCCCAGCATGTCGCCCATAAAGGCGAAGAACAGCGGATAGCGCGTCAGCACCGGGATCAGCAGCGTGACGAAAACCGGCGCGGCGAACGCCACGTACGGCGCCGCCCGAAAGATCCACGAGCTGTATTCCGAAACGATCTCGTCCTTGTGCAACAGCTTCCAGAGGTCGCGATAGGGCTGGAAAATGCTCGGCCCGCGGCTTGACTGAATGATCTCCTTCAGTCGATTGGTCACGCCTTCGACCAACGGGGCGAAGGTGACGACGACGGCGACCTGCAACAGGTTGTAGAGGATCCGCTCGAGCATTTGCTATGCCGCCCGCCTTGGCCAGTCGGGCGGAAATGGCGCAGCGGCGATCTCGGGCATGGTCCCAGCCGTCCTCACGAGCCTGCCTACCTTCCCCCATGCCGCAACAGCGGCGGGGCGCGAGTAGGAGTCATCAGCCCAAGGGCGGTTGCGGCGAACTCCATCGCCGGGCCGGCGCAGCGTGGCGTCGGCCTATTGGATCCGTATGATAGCCGCTGCATGACCGGATGCAACCGGGTTCCGACGCGATGCCTCGGCGCCAACCGACAACCCGCGTCAGTTTCGCCCGGGCGGATCTTGGCTTCCCGTCTCCAGCGCGGCGGCGACCACGGCGCCGAGATCGAAGCGTCCGCGGCGCAAATCGTGACCGGCCCCTTCGATCGGCATCACCTGAACCGGCGCCGGCATCTCGGTAACCGCCCGGCGCAATTCCGCGATCGAGCCGAACGGATCGGCGGTGCCGTGAACGAACAGCGCGGGGACGCGCAGGCGCAGAAAGTGCTCGGTGCGCAGCCGCTCGGGTTTGCCGGGCGGGTGCAACGGGTAGGAAAATAGCAAGAGCGCCTCGACCAGCCCGGGCTCGTCGGCGGCCAGCAGCGTGGCCTGGCGCCCGCCATAGGATTGCCCGCCGAGGATGACCCGGCCCGGCACGATGGTGCGCAGGGCGCCGACGGCGAGCCGCAACCCGGCACGGTCGGCGGGGGCGCCCGCCGGCGACGGCGGACCCGATGGCCGCTTCTGCCGAAATGGCAGGTCGACGCGCAGCACGAGGAGCCCCGCGGCGCTGAACGCGGCGGCGACAGCCACCAAGAGCGGCGCGTTGCAATTGCCGCCGGCCCCATGCGCCAGGACGAGGCCCGCGCCGGTGGTCTCATCGGGCCGGTGCAGGAAGCCGCGGACGCCCTCTGTTTCGAACGGAACGATCGCACTCATCTGCTTCAGAGTCCATTCCGAGCGGATTGACGCGCCGGTCCCTCACCCAACCACGCGAAGCGTGGGGCGAGGTGCGGGCAGGATCAGCCGACACGGCCGGATATTGCTATATGGTGCGACCGATCACCCGCGTCGCGGCGCCGTCGATCAATCGCGTGTGGCGCCGCACTTTGCCTTTGGCGAAGATGCGGGAGTCGAGAGGAGGCTCGCCGCATGAGTGATCGACCAGAGTCTCGCGCTGAAGCTGCCGGTCCGGGCTTTGTGCTCGGGCACGCTTTGCCGCCTGCGCTGCTCTATCGCCGCTGCGACCCGGCCGAGCTTCCGTTCGCGCTGTGCAGCGAGCTCGAGGAGGCGCCGGGACTGATCGGGCAGGAGCGGGCCGTCGAGGCCTTGAATTTCGCGGTTCGCATTCGCGCCAAGGGATACAACGTCTATGCCCTCGGGGCGAGCGGCACCGGCCGGCACAGCATGGTCGAAGATCTGCTGCGCCACCGGGCGGAAAAGGAGCCGACACCGCCCGACTGGTGCTACGTCAACAATTTCGATGGCCCGCAACGACCCCGCAATCTGCGGCTGCCGTCGGGCAGCGCTGCCGGGCTCGCGGCGGCGATGAAGCGGCTGGTCGACGAGCTGCGCGCCGCCCTGCCGGCGGCCTTCGAGCGCGACGAATACCGGGCGCGGCGCGAGGCCATCGAGCAGCAGTTCAAGCAGCGCAGCGAAGCGGCCTTTGGCGGGCTGCAGAAGCGCGCTGAAAGCAAGAACATCACCCTCCTGCGCACGCCGGTGGGTCTTGCACTCGCCCCGACGCGCGACGGCAAGGTGCTGGCGCCGGAATTGTTCAATCAACTGCCGCCGGCCGAGCGCGAGAGCCTCCAGCACGAGATGGAAGCCATTCAAGACGAGCTCGAGGCGATCATGCGCGAGGTGCCGCTGTGGGAGCGCGAGCACCGCGACGCCGTGCAGGTGCTCAATCGCGAAACCGCCGGCTTTGCGATCGCCCATCTGATGGAGGAATTGCGCCGCCAATACAGCGAGCCTCCCGAGGTCGCGCAGTATCTCGACGCGGTCGAGCGCGACATCAAGGAAAATGTCGATGATTTCCTAGCGCCGGCAACGCCCGCCGCGCCCGAAACAGGCACGCCGGTTCCGGCACCGATCCTGCGCGACATCGAGGACACCAGGTTTCGCCGCTATCGGGTCAACGTCATCGTCGACAACAGCGGGCAACATGGGGCGCCGGTCATCTATGAGGACAACCCGACTCACCAGAGTTTGGTCGGCCGGGTCGAGCATCTGGCGCGGTTCGGCGCTCTCGTCACCGATTTCAACCTGCTCGGCGCCGGCGCGCTGCACCGCGCCAATGGCGGCTATCTGGTGCTCGACGCGACAAAGCTGCTGACCGGCTATTACGGCTGGCCCTCGCTGAAACGGGCGCTCGATGCCGGCCAGATCCGCATCGAGACGCTGGAGCAGGCGTTGAGCCTGGCGAGCACGGTGTCGCTGACCCCGGAGCCGATCCCGCTCGAGGTCAAGGTGGTCCTAGTCGGGCCGCCGACGCTCTACTATCTGCTCAGCGCCAATGATGAGGATTTCGCGGATCTGTTCAAGATCGCAGCCGATTTCGAGGATCGGGTCGAGCGCACCCCGGAAACGACGCTGCTTTACGCGCGGCTGATCTGCGCGATGACGCGACGCGAGAAGCTGCGGCCGTTCGATCGCGACGCCGTCGCCCGCATCATCGAGCAGGCGGCCCGGCTGGCAGGCGATTCCGACAAATTGTCGGCGAGCGTGCGGGCCTTCATCGACCTGCTGCGCGAATCCGACCAGTGTGCCATCGATGGCGGCAAGGACGTGGTGGGCCTGGCCGAAGTGCAGGCAGCGATCGATGCGCAATTCCGCCGCGGCGACCGCATCTACCAACGCCTCCAGGAAGAGATCGGCCGCAAGACGATCCGCATCGAAACCGATGGCGAAGAAGTGGGCCAGGTCAACGGGCTGTCGGTGATCAGCCTCGGCGCCCTTGCCTTCGGCCAGCCCAGCCGCATCACCGCGCAGGTCCGGCTCGGCCGCGGCGAGGTCGTCGACATCGAGCGCGAGGTCGAACTCGGCGGGCCGCTGCATTCCAAGGGCGTCTTGATCCTCTCCGGGTTTCTCGGCGGCCGCTTCGGAACGAAGCGCCCGCTCTCGCTCAATGCGAGCCTGGTGTTCGAGCAATCCTATGGCGGGGTAGAAGGCGACAGCGCGTCCGCCGCCGAGCTATTTGCTCTGCTCTCGACATTGGCCGAGGCGCCGATCAAACAATCCTTCGCGGTCACCGGTTCGGTCGATCAGCGCGGCCAGATCCAGGCGATCGGCGGGGTCAACGAGAAGATCGAGGGCTTCTTCGACAGCTGCCGGATCACCGGCTTCACCGGCCGTCAGGGCGTGATCATTCCGGCAAGCAACGTCAGGCATCTGATGCTGCGCCGCGATGTCGTCGCGGCGGCGGAGGAAGGCCGGTTCAGGGTCTTCCCGATCGACACGGTCGATCAGGGGATCGAGCTGTTGACGGGAATCCCCGCCGGACAGCCCGATGCCGGCGGGGATTATCCGGAGGGCACGCTGAACCACCGGATCGCCGCGCGGCTCGATGTGTTCGCCGCCAAGGCGGCCGAGCTCGCGCGGCTCGCATCGGGACAGGGCAGCCGCCCCGGGGCGCGATAATGAGCGGACCCATCGAGCGCGTCGTCGTCCCGCTCGACGCGGCTGGCGAAAACCTGACCGCGATCGATACCGCGGCGCGGCTCGCGGCGCACGCCAAGGCGCCGCTGCACGGCATCTTTGTCGAGGACGAGGATCTGCTGCACCTGGCGAGCCTGCCGTTTGCGCGCCAGACCACGCTCGGGGCACCCGCCGAGCCGTTGACGACCGAGCATGTCGAGCTGCACCTGCAGGTTGCTGCGGAGCGGGCCCGGCGCGAGCTGTTCGCAGCCGCCAAACGCCACGGGGTGGAGTGTTCGTTCGAAATCGTGCGCGGCGCCTCGGAAAGCGCACTGACGGGGGCATCCGAGCGCGATCTGGTTGTGGCTTGCGCGCTGACCCGGCCGATTGCCGGTCACTTCCGGGTGGAATGCCGCTGGTGGTCTTCGATCGAGGTCACGCCGGGTCTGTTCTTGCTCTCGCGGCACGCCTGGAGCGCGAGCGGCTCTGTGGTGATGCTGCTGCGCGACCGCGGCCCGGCATCGGCGCGGCTGCTGGAGGCGGCAGCGCAAATTGCGCGAGCCACCGATACCCTGCTGACGGTGATATGTCCGCCCGCCATCGCCGGCGCAGAACGGTTCGAGAAATGGATCGCCGACCGGCTCGCCGGCCATCCGGTGAAGCTTCAGGTCGAGATCGGGCCGGCCGAGCCGGCTGCTTTGCACCAGCGGCTCGGCGAACTCCATTGCCGCCTATTGGCGATCGAGGCCAGCGGCGCGGTAGGCCGCGCCGATCGGCTGCGCGACTGTGTAGAGCGCTTCGCCTGCGACATCCTGATCGTGCGCTGAAGCGCGGTCGTTCGTCACCCCCGCGCAAGCGGGGATGACAGGAAAGCGTTTCGATTGTTAATTGCGGTTGAAGGCCGGCATCACATCGCGGGCGAACCAGCGCAGCTGCTCGATGAACTCGCGCGGGCGGCAGGCCCTCGGCCCAATGGATCATGAAATCTTCGAGACCCGGGTATTTCGCCTCGATCGCTTTGATGCCGTCGATGACCTGCGCCGGCGGGCCGCAGAACCACGCCTTCTGCTTGACGCCCTCGGCCAAGCTCGGCACCGTCGCCGGCGCGCCGGGCGTGCCCCAGGTGCGGCCCTCCTCGTCGGCGTAGCGCACAAAGCCGAACGGCGCGAACCATTTGTAGCGCTCGTCATGCGAGGGTTCGAGGCGGCGCATCGCCTCCGCCTGGGTGTCGGCGAGGTAGATGCCGGCGCCCCAGATCATGTCCTCGCCGAGCTGGGTCGGCCGGTTGTGGCGATGGCAGGCCGCGTGGAAGGCGCGCACGACATCGTCGAGGATCTTCTCGCCGTTCAGCGTCACCATCGCCTTCAAACCGTATTGCGCCATCATGTCGATCGTGCGGCCGCTGGCGATCGGCATCCAGATCTCGACCGGCAGGTGCTTGGGCCGCGGCACCATGGTGATCTCTTTGAGGTCATAGCCGCGATAGGGCACCGGCGGCGGGCAATCGTAATATTTGCCCTTGTGGTGAAATTCCTCCTCGTTGAAGCATTTGAGAAGCAGCTGAAGCTGCTCCTCGAACAGCTCGCGGTTGGCGGCGGCGTCGAGCAGCGGCGCGCCGAAGCTCTCGACCTCGCGGGTGTGATAGCCGCGCCCGACGCCCATGATCACGCGGCCGTCGGTGACGATGTCGGCCATCGCGTAGTCCTCGGCGAGCCGGATCGGGTGCCACATCGGCAGGATGTTGAAGGCGCTGCCGATCTTGAGGCGGCGCGTCTGCGTCGCGAGCCACAGCCCCCATTGGATCAGATTGGGGATGCACTCATAGCCTTCGCGCTGGAAATGGTGCTCGGCCGCCCACAGGCAGTAATAGCCGAGCTCGTCCATCACCCGGGCGACCATGCGCGAGGTTTCGAACACCTCGGAAAGCCGCTCGTTCGAATAGCGCCGGTCGTTGGCCGGCGTGCCGTCGCGCCCGATATTGTCGAGCTCGACCTGGCCGACATAGAGCGCATGGAACCGTTTGATCATGACGCTGCCATCCATTTCTGAACGCTGTTCGACACACTGAATTCCGCGCGTGTCTGCGTCAATCCCGCGCCGCACCCTTGTCCTCGACCAGCGCCTGGGCGATCCCGGCCACCCGGGTCGTCGCCTCGCGCAACAATCGCTTCAGTTCGAGCAATTCCTCTTCGAACCGGTCGCTCGGGGTGCCGATCAGGATGCCCACGGTAACGCTGCCATCGGCATTGAAGATCGGCGCCGCCAGCCCCGCCGCCCCCGGCACGGTCTCGCCGAGGCTGATCGCGAATCCTTCGCGGCGGATTGTCGCGAGCCGTTCGCGCAATTCGTTGGGGTCGGTGGTGGTTCGCGGGGTCAGCGGTTCGAGGGGGGTCGAGCCGATATAGGCATCGATCCAGGCCGGCTCCTGATAGGCCAGCAGCATCAGCCCGCCGGCCGAGGAATATAACGGGCGGCTCGTGCCGGTCGGGACCGTGTAGCGCACCGGGTTGGCGCTGTCGATGACATCGGCATAGGTCACCCGCTGCGCCAGATGATCGAGCACGACAAGGAAAACCGTCTCGCCGCTCCTCGCCGCCAGATCCTGCAGGATCGGCCGGACGAGGTTCGGGAAACGGCGGATCGCCAGGATGTCGGCCGCGAGGCGAAACGATTTCGGGCCGAGGCGATAGAGGCCGTGGCCGTGCTCCATGTACCCCAGCGCCACCATCGAGCGCAGGATGCCGAGAAGGCTGCTCTTTGGCGCGGCAATCGTCGCGCTGAGCTCGGCGAGGCTCACCCCCTCTTCGGATTTGGCGAGCGCCTCGAACAGGGCAACGAGGCGCATCGCCGAGCGCGCGAACGAGCCTTCGGCGACGAGCGGCGTGTCGCTCGGCCGGCGCGGGCTCGCTGTTCGCCGCACCGTCTGGGTTCGCAAGGCGCGAAATGCCTCCAATTGCAGCAGTCGCAGAGTAGGGGTTGCGAACCCACCGCTTCAAGCGGGCGATGAGGCTTTCGCCCAGCGGTCGGTAACGCCGCAGACGCCGGCCGCCGTGGCTGCTACAGTTTGGCATCGCTTGCAGGAGGAAAGAATGGCCATGACGCTCGAAACCGAAACGCGGCCGGATGTGCGCCCCGGGGTGCGCATCGAGGATGTCGAATACCAGCGCCAGGGCGGGCGGGCGCTGTTGGCGCGGCTCTACCGGCCGGCCGGCACCGGCCCCTACCCGGCGGTCGTCCAGGTGCATGGCGGCGCCTGGGTCAACAAGGACCGCACCGACAATGATTTCATCGCCCGGGCGTTGGCCGAGAGCGGCATTCTCGTCGCCTCGATCGACTTCCGCATGCCGCCCGAGGCGCCCTATCCCGCCTCGCTCGCCGACATCAATCTGGGCGTCCGCTGGCTGAAGGCGCGCGCCCGCGCTCTACGGCAGCCGCCCCGACTGGGTCGGCAGCATCGGCACCTCGAGCGGCGGCCATCAGGTGCTGCTCGCGGCGATGCGCCCCGACGATCCGCGCTATGCCGCGCTGCCGCTCGCCCGAGGCGCCGCAGATCGACGCCGGCGTCGCGCTTCGTGATCTCCGGCTGGGGCGTGCTCGACCCGCTGCTGCGCTATCACCTCGCCAAGAAGGCCGGCAACGCCGAGCTGGTCGAGAACCACCACGCCTTCTGGGGCGACGAGGCGGCGATGAGCGAAGGCAGTCCGCCGGCGATCCTCGACCGCGGCGAAAAGGTCGCGCTGCCGCCGGCGCTGGTCTTTGGCGGCGACAAGGACGAGTGGGTCCCGCTCGACACCATGCACCGCCTCGTCAACGGCTGGAAGAAAGCCGGCGGCGAGATCGAGCTGCAGCTCTATCCCGGCGCGGGGCACGGCTTCATGACCGGCAAGCCGGACGCGCCCTACGCGCGCCCGGCGATCGAGCGGATGAAGGCGTTCATCCGCAAGCACACGGGTTAAGCCCCCACACCCCAACCCTCCCCCGCAAGCGGGGGAGGGAGCACGCCGCGCATGCGGCGGGCGGGTGGGGGCTAAATCTCACCGCAAAGCCGCATTCGGGAGGAAGCCATGCAGGAAAACCGGGTCAAGCGCATCATGAGCGGGGGCGGGCTCGCCCTCGGCACCCATGTCGGCGGCATCCCCGATCCGCAGATCGTCGAGATCATCGGGCTGGCCGGGTTCGACGCCGCCTTTATCGACATGGAGCACACCAGCCTCGACCTGCATGACGTGCAGGCTTGCGTCATGGCGGCGGAGCGAGTCGGCATCACGCCCATTGTGCGCACCCCGGGCTTCGACCCGGCCTTCATCCTGCGCCTCCTCGATATGGGCGTGCAGGGCATCCAGGTGCCGCATGTCTCCGATCCCGAGACCGCGAGGGCGGCGGTCGCCGCCGTGCGCTATCCGCCCGAGGGCGACCGCGGCATGGCGGCCGGGAGCCGAGCCGCCGATTTCGGCAAGACCCCGCTGCTCGAACACATGGCGCGCTCCAACCGCGAGATCCTCCTGGCCTGCATGATCGAGGACATGGCGGCGGTTGAGCGCATCGACGAGATCGCCGCGGTCCCGGGGGTCGATCTGCTGGCGGTCGGGCCGTCCGATCTGTCGCGCTCATTGGGGGTCAGCGGACACCCCGATCACCCGCGCCTCGTCGCCGCGATCGACCGGGTGCGCGAGGCGGTGAAAAAGGGCGCCGGCTGCCGGCTCGCCTTGCCGCTCAACCACGCCGCCTTCCCGCGCAACGCCGCCGAATTGAAGCACCTCGGCGCCGGCTACACGAATTGCGCGCCGACCCCCGAAGCCCGCCTCCTCAAATCGATGCAGGAGCAGGCGACCGCGCAGCGCAAGCTCTTGGGGTAGCTCACCAACCGCCGTCGACGCCGATCGCCTGGCCGGTGACGAAGGCGGCTTCGTCGGAGGCGAGATAGGCGATCATCGAGGCGACTTCGTCGGGGCTGCCGAAGCGGCCGACGGGGATCGCCTTGGCCCGCTCGCGGAAACCGACTTCGAGGTCGTCGCCGTATTCGCGCCGGTTGGTGCTGATCGCGCGCGAGGTGCGGATTGGCCCCGGGCAGACCGCGTTGACCGTGATCCCGTGCGGTGCGAGGTCGAGCGCCAGGGAGCGGGTGAAACCGACGATCGCCGCCTTCGAGGCGGCATAGGTGGCCCGGTTCTTCCCCGGCCGGAACGCCGCCTTCGACGACACGCTGACGATGCGGCCGAAGCCGGCCTTCCGCATCGCCGGCACTGCGGCGCGCGACATGAGGAATGCGCCCTTGGCGTTGACCCCCATCGTCAGATCCCAGGCCGCGACCGGCACATCCTCGATCTCGTTGCGGTCGGCGCCCTGCGGCGCCCCGGCGTTGTTGACGAGGATGTCGAGCCGCCCGTAGCGCGACAGCACCTCGCCGACCATGCGCGCCGCATCGGTCTCCTGGCTGACATCGCCGAGGACCGCCGAAGCGGTGCCGCCGGCTTTCGCGATCGCCTCGACGAGGCTGTCGACCCCGCCCCAATTCGTATCGAGGTCGCCCGGCGCGTTGTGCTCGTTGGCGACCCCGGCCGGTCGCACATCGGAGACGACGACCGTCACCCCCTTGAGCAGCAAGCATGCGGGCGGTCGAATTGCCGATGCCGATCGGCTTGCCGCAGCCGGTGATCAACGCGACGCGGGATGGGTGGGGCATGGCGTTCCTCCCTTTCGTTATTTCCCTCTCCCGCATTGCGGGAGAGGGGGAACCGGCCGCGCAGCGGCTGGTGGGTGAGGGCCTGATCGGCGGCACCACCCTCACCCGGCCGCGGGCTGACGCCCTCGGCCACCCTCTCCCGCGATGCGGGAGAGGGGCTTTACACCTAAACCGGCCGTGTGCCCTTGAGCTGGGTCCGGTGCATCAGGCGGCGGCTCGAGGGATCGAACGCGTCGCGGCGGTGCATCGCGCAGCGATTGTCCCACCAGATGAGATCGCCGACCTGCCATTCCTGGCGCCAGGTGAACCGTGCCTGGACCGTATGCGCCCATAGCTCGTCGAGCAGCGCCTCGCTCTCCTCGACCGGGAGGCCGATGACATAGGCGTTGATGCGGCGGCCGAGGAACAGCGCCTTCTTCCCGGTCTCGGGATGGGTGCGCACCATCGGCTGGCGCGCGCCCGGCACCTTCGACACATCGGTCGACGGTTTCGAACCCGCGGTTGCGCCTTGCCGCCGCTCGAATGGGTCGCGGCATGGATCATCGTCAGGCCGTCGATCCGCTCCTTCACCTCGTCGGCGAGCGTGTCGTAGGCCGAATACATGTTGAGGAATTCGGTGGCGCCGCCGGCGCTCGGCGGCGGCACCTCGATCGAGCGCAACAGGCTGGCCGCCGGCGGCACATCGACGAACGAACAGTCGGTGTGCCAGAACGCCTCGCCGTCGCCGAGCCCGCCGATCGCCTTGCCGTCCTCGATGATGTTCGAGATCACCGAGATTTCCGGCGGCATCTCGCGGCGCGCGCCCCGAGTCTGTAGTTCTCGACGCCGTACTGCCTGGCGATCAGCGCGCCGGGGTTGAATTCGAGCTCGCCGAACTGGCGGGTGAACGCCATGTGCTGCGCGTCGTCCATCGGCTGCTCGCGGAAGCGCAGCACGAGATTGTCGAGCCAGGCGGCGCGGATCGCGTCGCGATCGGTGGTGCTGAGCGGCTCGCGGATATCGACGCCGGCGATATCGGCGCCGAGCCCCGCGGCGAACGGGCTGACCGTGATGCTCATCGCACTTACTCCGCCGCTTCCTGCGCCTCGACGCCGAAATCGTTGATCGAGACGCGCCAATGGATGCGGTCTTCCTCGGGCGGGTAGTCGCCGGCGGCGCGTGATAGGAACAGCGGTTGTCCCAGATCACGATGTCGCCCTTCTGCCATTTGTGATGGTACTCGGCGTCGGGCTGGATCATGTACCCTTTGAGTTCGGCGATCAGCTGCGTCGCTTTCGCGCTCGTCGGCGCCGACGATGCGGACGATCTTGCCCGGATCGAAATAGAGCGATTTGCGCCCGGTCTCGGGGTGGGTGCGGATGATCGGATGATAAACCGGGGTCCAATCCTGGTCCTCCGGGTTGAGCAGGGCCGACTTGCCGCGCTTGCCGCCATAGGAGAACGCGCCGATGACGCCCGTCGAGCCGCTGCTTCAGCCGCTGCGGCAACGCGTCGTAGGCGGCATAGCCGTTGGCGAACAGCGTGTCGCCGCCGCGGCTCGGCACGGCCAGCGCGTAGAGCTGGGTCGCCTTGAACGGCGCCTGGTTGTAGGCGCCGTCGGTGTGCCAGCCCTCGGCGCCGCGGCGGTAGATCGCGTCGATGATGCTTGCCGTCGGCGTCGAATTTGTCGACGCCGAGCATCGTGATCTCTGGGTAATCGGGGTGGCGTGTCGATTTCGACGGGTGCGGCACCACCGGGCCGAAGCGGCGGCTGTAGGCGATGAATTCCGGGATCGTCAGCTCCTGGTCGCGCACGCACGAGGACGTTGCAGTCGAGCCAGGCCTGGTAGATCGGGGCAAACTCTGCGTCGTCGAGCGTCCTCACGTCGACCCCGCGCACCTCGACGCCGATCTGCGGGCCTATGCGGCGAATCTCAACCATCGCTGTCTTCTCCCGTCCCGCGCACACCGCGCGGCCGTCTCCATGGCCGCAAATCAACACGTGAACGCCGTTCACGACAATGCGAGATTGCGCAGACCGACCCGCCGGATTCGCCGGGCACCACCAATGAGCGAAATCGGAACCACGACGGCCACTAGCTGCATTCGACGACGACGGTCGGTTATGCCCCCGTTTCGGCCATTGCAGCAGCGCGGCCTGAACGGCGGGGTCGGGGTGGAGAGCCGATCATCGTCACATGCGCTTGCGACCTCGACCCCTCGTCCGGTACCAACTTTCCTTGGCGAACTGCAGTGCCTCGTGCGCCGCCTGGCCGCGCTGCAACGCGACGCGGTCGAAGCAGCGATCGAGCATCACGAACAGCGCATTCGGTTCCCAAGATTTGTCAAAATACTCATAGGTGCGATTGCGCAGCGCCGTGATCGCGGTCTGGCCGTCGATAGCGGTGGTCATCAGCACGCAGATCAGCGCCGGGTGCTCGGCGCGCAGCCGCGGGATCAGATCGACCCCCGACTCGACCCCGCCAAGCCGTACATCGACCAGCGCAACCGGCGGAGGTGTACACCCGGCGGACGGCTCGCGCAGTGCTGCGAGCGCTCGCTCCGGGGTATCGACAAGGAAGGTCGTGTAACCTTTCGGCTGAAGCAGATCGGCGAGCGACTCGGCGTAGCCGAGATCGTCATCGACGATCAAAACCGAGCGCGAGGTTTCGTCTTCCTGGCTCATCGGTTCACCCCTCCTGGCCGAGCGATACTGCCGCCCCGATCGCTGTCAGCAGAGCGTTCGGATCGAGCGGCTTGAACAGCGTGCCGCAGGTTTGCGAGCGGAAGCGCGCGTCCTGCTCGGCATCCTCGCGGCCACCGGGCCAGCAGACATCTTCGCGCTCCGGCACACATCGTCGATGCGCAGTTACACCACGACACGGTTTACGAGGGCTTAACGCGATATTCCCCGGATCGATTATGCCGCCCACCCCACCGTCATTCCCGTGACGGCGGGTATCCAGGGGCGGGTAACAAATGCAATGGCCCTGGATTCACGCTTGCACGGGAATGACAACCGAGGGATAGCAAGGGACGGAACAGATCGAGGGAGGTCGCCATGCGTTTGGTTCTGTTCGAAATTCGGGATGCCGGCGAGCCCAGGCCGGGGCTCCTGACCGAGCGCGGAGTGGTCGATATCTCAGGCGCGGTCACCAAGGGCTACACGCCGCAATTGACGATGCAGGGCATCATCGACGGCTTCGACCGGTTGCGCCCCGCGCTCGACAAGCTGGCGCGGGACGGGGCCGCGCGGCCGCTCGACAGCGTACGCTTGCGCCCGCCCTTGCCGCGGCCGGGCAAGATCCTGTGCTGCATCGGCAATTACTGGGAACACGCGCAGCGCGAGCCGCGCGCCCTCAACATGTTCATGAAGAACCCCGAAGCGGTCATCGGCCCGGGCGACACGATCATGCTGCCGGAGCTGACCGAGCCGTGGATCTTCATGCACGAAGCCGAGCTGGCGCTCGTCATCAAGGGCCCGGCCAAAAAGGTGCGGCGGGAGGATTGGCGCAGCGCCGTCTTCGGCTATACCGGTCTCATCGACGTGTCGGCGCGCGGCGAGGGCAGGCGCACCTGGAAGGCTGGCAGCTGGCTCGGCAAATCCTTCGACACCTTTGCCCCGATCGGGCCGTGCATCACGACGGCGGACGAGATCCCCGACCCCAACAACGTCGTCGTCCGCTTCTGGGACGACGGGCAATTGCGCCACAACTACAATACCGACGATATGGAGCATCGCGTCCCCGAGCTCGTCGAATTCGCCTCCTCGGTCATGACGCTGAACTCGGGCGACCTCATTGCCTGCGGCACCAACCACGAGGGGCTGGGCGCCTTGCAGGACGGCGAGAGTGTCGAGATCGAGGTCGCGGGGGTCGGCCGGATGCGGCTCCAAGTCGTCGATCCCTTAAAGCGCAGCTGGGAGCGCGGCGTCTATATGGGCGCCGATTCGACCAACCCCGAGGCGGTCAAGCGGCACCGGCCGACGTAGTCTGGCGCAGCGCGGATGGGGTTGGGGGCGCGGGGGACTTACCGCCCTTCGGCCGCCTTGAGGGCGCGCTCGCGCGCCGATATCGGATGCGGCACCCACGGGCGGTCGCCGCGGCTCTGATTGGCGCTTTCGATCGTGACGCCGGCGGGGTCGAGCCACAGCGCGATCGCGCCCTGCCGCCAGCTGTCGATGCGGTCGACCACCGGGATTTGCGAGCGGCATTGGAACCCCGCCGGCACTTGCGCGACGATCGCATCGACCGTGTAGCACGGCACCGGCAGCCCGGCCGCGCTGGTCACGATCGCCACGCGCCGGCCGTGCGCGGCATAGCTGCAGCGCCCCGCGGCGGAGCAATCGAGCGGACCGGCGGCAGCGGCCGGCCACGGCAACAGGACCGCCCCGGTTTCCTGCACCAGAAACGAGCGGTCGAGCGCCTCGGCGGTGTCGGCGACGCGGTAGTTGCCGTCGGGCGCGCGCGCCGCGAGAAATCGGCCGAAATCGGCAAGGATCAGGTCGGGCGGGCGGGTCAGCAGCATCATCGCCATGCCGGCGGCGATCCCCAGCGCGCCCCAGCGGCGCCAGGTGCCCTGCCACAGGCACAGCCAGCAGCCGCCGAGCGCCACCAGCACCACCCCCCCTGTCGGCAGGCGCGGCATCGCCCAGACATTGCCCGGCATCGCCGCGACCCACTGTGCGACGGCGATCGTCAGATCGATGCCCCAGCCCATCGGCACCAGCGCCAGCTTTTCCAGGCCGTACGGCATCAGGAGGCAGGCGACGACACCCCAGGGCAGCGTCCACATCGCCGAGATCGGCACTGCAATGACGTTGGCGAGCGGCGAATACAGCACGAGATGATGGAAGTGATAGATCGCGAACGGCTCGGTCCCGATCGTCACAACCAATGTGGTGACCGCCACGGCGCCGAAATAACCGAGCGCGCGGCGCGCGAACGAGCCGCCGTGAAAAATGTAGCCGAGGCGCGCCCCCCAGGTCTCGTAGATCGCGATCAGCGCGACGACCGCGCCGAACGACATCTGGAAGCTGACCCCGACGAGGCTCGCCGGATCGAGCAGCAGCACGACGAGGGCGGCGAGCGCGCAGATCCGCATCGACAGCCGTATCCGGTCGATCAGGATCGCGGCAAAGACGATGCCGGTCATGACAAAGGCGCGCTCGGTCGGGATCGCCGCGCCCGAAATCATCAGGTAGCAGAACAGCACGACGAGCGTGACGGCCGCCGCGATCTTCTTGATCGGATAGCGCAAGGCCAGCCACGGGATTAGCGCCAGACCGCCGCGCACCGCGAAAAACACAAAGCCGCCGACGAGCCCCAGATGTAGCCCGGCGATCGCCAGGAGATGCGACAGGCCGGCCTGGCGAAAGGCGTCTTTCACCTCCTCGGTCATCGTGCGGCGCTTGCCGGTGATAACGGCGGAGGCGACCCCGCCGGTCGAGCCGGGCAGGGCCGCGTTGATGCGCGCCGTCATCTCGGCGCGCAGCCGCAACAGCCATTCGCGCCAGCCGCCGCTCTCCTCCGCGGCCGCGGCGATGCGGCGCGCCCCGCCATAGCTGTAGCCGACCCCGCCGATGCCGGCGAAATAGAGCTCGCGCTGCATGTCGCGCCCGCCCGGCAGCAGCTGCGCCGGCACCGGGTAGAGCAGCGCCTTGAGGCTGACCCGGTCGCCGGGCTGTAGTGCGTCGCTGGTCGGGGCGATGTGAATGCGCAGGCGGTGCGGCTGGGCGTCGGCCGGGAGGCCGGGAAGCGGATCGGGCGCCAGGATGATCCGCCAGCCGCGGCCGAGCGGGTCGATATCGATGACCTTGCCGGCGATTTCGGCAGGGCCGAGGCGGCGCTCCAGCATCGGGGTGCCGCGTTCCCAGCGCGCCTGCTGCATCACCGCAAACCCGGCTGCGACAAAGGCCACCGCGATCGCGGCATTGCGCAGCACCGGCCAACGCCGCAGCGCCACGGCTGTTGCCGCGACGTCGATCGTCGCGGCGCCGCCAATCCAGGCCGGCGGTTCGATCGTCAGGGCAAAGTAAAGCGCGATGCCGGTGCCGAAAAACACCGGAAGCCACAGGATTCGCCGGTCGCCTTCGGCCGCGAACGCCTCGGCAAGGGCCGCGAATGGCCGTAGGCTGCGGCGCGGCGCCGCGCCAAGTCCCCGGACAGCCGACCCTTGCGGGTCGTTCCGGGGATCGCGCGTGGCCGCCAGATCCGCCATCGCCGCTCCTCTCGCGTGCCGCGAGACTAATCGATAACCGGGTTGTGCAACAAGGGTTTGGGGGAGGAAAGGGGATGCACGCCGGAAATTTACGGATCTTATTTTGATATTTCTCGAAATATCGCTTGACGGGCTCCGCCGCAGACCGCAATTATTTCGATGATGGTTGAAGGATGGGAATGCCGGAGATGGACCAGGTCAGTGCGATCGCCGCGCTTGGCGCCCTCGCCCATGAGACGCGGCTGGCGCTGTTCCGCCTGCTCGTCACGCGCGGACCCGAAGGGGTGGCCGCCGGCGACATTGCCGAACGGCTCGGCGTCCCGCCCTCCTCGCTGTCGTTTCACCTGCAAGAGCTCGTCCATGCCGGTCTGATCTCGCAACGACGCCTGAGTCGGAACCTGATCTATTCCGCCGAATACAGGACGATGAACGAGCTGCTCCTCTATCTGACCGAAAATTGCTGCGGCCGCGGGCCGGTCTGCGCGCCGTTGTGCCAACCCGCGGATGCTCTCGCCGAGGAGGAACGCCATGGATGAGGCTCAGATCAAGGACATGGTGCGGGCCCGCTACGGCGGCATCGCGGCGGCGGCGGACAGCGCCGGTTGTTGTGCTCCGGCAGCCGAAGCGTGCTGCGGGCCGACCTCCCCGGCGCAGGATAAGGCGCTGCGGGTCGGCTACTCCGCGGCCGAGCTGGCCGCGGTGCCGGAGGGCGCCAATCTCGGGCTGGGCTGCGGCAATCCGCAGGCGATCGCCGACATGAAGCCGGGCGAGGTGGTGATCGATCTGGGCAGCGGCGCCGGGTTCGACTGCTTTCTCGCGGCGCGCCAGGTCGGCCCGGAGGGTCGCGTGATCGGCGTCGACATGACGCATGAGATGCTGCAGAAGGCGCGCGCCAACGCCGCCAAGCTCGAGCCCGGCAATGTCGAATTCCGGCTCGGCGAGATCGAGCACCTGCCGGTTGGCGACAACATTGCCGACGTCGTCATCTCGAACTGCGTGATCAATCTGGTTCCCGACAAGGCGCAGGTGTTCCGCGAGGCGTTCCGCGTGCTCAAGCCCGGCGGCCGCATCGCGATCTCCGATGTCGTCAACATCGTCCCGCTGGCGCCGGAGCTGGAGGCCGATCCGAGATTGCTGTGCGGCTGCGTCGCCGGGGCCGCGCCGGTCGAGCGCATCGAAGCGTGGCTCCGCGAAGCGGGCTTTGTCGAGACGCGGGTCAGCGTCAAGCCGGAAAGCCGCGAGGCGATCGCGAATTGGGCGCCCGGCCGCGGCATCGAGAACCACGTCGCCTCCGCCTCGATCGAGGCCCGCAAGCCGTCGTGACGTTCGCTCGCCACGACGGCGCGCCCGGCGGCGACCAGGCTGGGTATTTTCGAACGCTATCTGACGCTGTGGGTGGCGCTGTGCATCCTCGCCGGGATCGTGCTCGGGCGCCTCGTGCCGACGCCGTTTCACGCACTCGGCCGGATGACCGTGGCCCAGGTCAACATCCCGGTCGCCATCCTGATCTGGCTGATGATCGTGCCGATGCTGGTCAAGGTCGATTTTGCCGCGCTCGACCGGGTGGCCTCGGCGTGGCGCGGCATCGCCGTCACGGTCGGCATCAACTGGCTCGTCAAGCCGTTCAGCATGGCCCTCTTAGGCTGGCTGTTCATCGGGTTCCTGTTTCGCCCGCTGCTTCCGGCAGGCCAGATCGACAGCTATATCGCCGGCCTCATCCTGCTCGCCGCCGCGCCCTGCACGGCGATGGTCTTTGTGTGGTCGAACCTGACCGAGGGGGACCCGAACTTCACGCTGAGCCAGGTCGCGCTCAACGATACGATCATGGTGTTCGCCTTCGCCCCGATCGTCGGGCTGCTGTTGGGCCTGTCCTCGATCACGGTGCCGTGGTCGACGCTGTTTCTGTCTGTCGTGCTCTATATCGTCGTGCCGGTCATCGCGGCACAGCTGTGGCGCCGCCGGCTGTTGCGCCGCGGCGGCGAGGCCGCGCTCGCTGGCGCCTTGCGGCGGCTGCAGCCCTTGTCGCTCGGCGCGTTGCTCGCGACCTTGGTGCTGCTCTTCGGCTTTCAGGGCGACGAGATCGTGCATCAGCCGTTGATCATCGCGCTGATCGCCGTGCCGATCGTGATCCAGGTCTATCTGAATGCCGGAATCGCCTACGGCCTCAACCGAATCCTCGGGGTGCCGCACAATATTGCCTGCCCGTCGGCCCTCATTGGCGCCTCCAACTTCTTCGAGCTGGCGGTTGCCGCGGCGATCGCGCTGTTCGGGTTCCAGTCCGGCGCGGCGCTGGCGACGGTGGTCGGCGTCTTGGTCGAGGTGCCCGTCATGCTGTCGGTGGTGTGGCTGGTGCTGCGCACCCGCGGCTGGTACGAGCGCGGCGCGACGCTTCGGTAGCGGCGATCGCGCCGGCGCGGGAGAGTTGGGTGATGGCTAACGCATTGCGGGACAAAATCGCAGGCGGCGGACTGGTGACGCTGATGGCGGCGCACAACCCGCTGTCGGCGCGACTTGCCGAGGAGGCCGGGTTCGACGGCATCTGGGCGAGCGGCTTCGAATTGTCGGCCGCCTATGGCGTGCCCGATGCGAGCCTCCTCTCGTTCACTCAGCATCTCGACATGACCCGCGCGATGATCGAGCAGATCGCGGTGCCGCTGGTCGCCGATCTCGACACCGGCTACGGCAACGCGATCAACGTCGGGCATGTCGCCCAAGCCTATGCGCGCGCCGGGGCGGCGGCCGTGGTCATCGAAGACAAGACCTTTCCGAAGGATACCAGCCTCCTGCCCGGCGCCCGGCAGGAGCTGGTCCGCATCGAGGAGTTCCAGGGCAAGATCGCAGCGGCGCGTGCCGCGGGGGCCGGTCACGACCTTCTCGTCATCGCCCGCACCGAGGCCTTGATCGCCGATCTCGGCATCGACGAGGCGCTGCGGCGCGGCGCCGCCTATGCCGAGGCCGGCGCCGACCTCCTCTTGATCCATTCGAAAGAGAAGACCCCGGACGAGATCGTCGCGTTCACCGGGCGCTGGCCCGGCTCGGTCCCGCTCGTCATCGTGCCGACCGCGTACCCGCAATTGACCGAGGCGAAGGCAAAGGCGCTCGGCAAGATCGGCGTCGTGATCTACGCCAACCATGCGGTGCGCGCCGCGGTCCAGGCGATGCGCGAGGTTTTTGCCGCGATCCGCCGCGATGGCGGCATCCACCAGGTCGACCAACGCATCGCCTCGGTCGAGGACATCTTCGACCTGCAGCGCGTCGCCGCGATGAAGGCGGCCGAGAAGAAATATCTGCGGTAACCGGGGACGATCTCCGCCCTTAAGGTCGGCGGCGGCCACGGCGTCAAGTCTGAACCTTGGGAAATGATGCGCTACGCGTTCATTCTTCTGACTCTCGCGGCCTTGGCTGGGTGCAGCGGAACGACCGTGTTCCACAGCCCCGATGGCAGATTTAATGTGGTCTGTCACGGCGCCGGCCTCTGGTGGGTTCCCTTTACGACGGCGAGCAGCGACTATCACGCCTGTCGTGCGACCCAGCAGAAGGCCGGATATCTCGAAGGACCGGTCCCGGTTCGCCCGATTGGAGCACCGGTGTCTGGAGAGTGACACGCCGCCAGGAATCTCCGCCCAACCCAGCTTGTTTCCTAGTTCGTCAGCCATCTACTGAGCTTCCAAGATCGATGCTAAGTATGGGCTAAGCGCACATCAAAACACGATCGGGCCGCCGGGTTCTCGAATCCGAAATGTCTCCGGCCTGATCCGAAAGGCGCTCGCCAAGAGCGACAGCCCGGCTCGGTGAATGGCTTCGTTCAGGTCCGTCGCCGGCAGGTTGTGGATATCGATGACCGCCGGCTCGTCGCGGCCGGGCATGCGGCGAATGAATTCAACATCATACATCATCATCGGCGTCGTGCTCCCCGGCGTTGGGAAACGGTCGTGATGTCAATACTCGCCTCGGGTTCAGCTGCACCCGCTGGTGGCGCCGCACGTGTCGCATTTGAGGCAGGTGCCGTTGCGCACCAGGGTGAAGTTGCCGCATTCGCCGCAGCTGTCGCCCTCATAGCCCTTCATCCGCGCTTCGCGGATCTGTTCGAGGCGCGGGTCGGGCGCGACGACCGCCACGGTCGTGGTCTCGGCGAAGGCGAGCGCGCCCTCGAACAGCGGCAGCGCCGGCTCGGCCCCGGGATCAGACCGCGCGCTGGCCTCGCTGCGCGCGCTCCCGGAACGCTTGCCGCCGTGCACGACGGTCAGCTTGCTGCGCACATAGCCGTTGGAGGCGACGCGCTGCATCATCGCCGCGACATCGGCGCCGGCGTCCGAAGCCGGTTCGCGCAAATTCGATTCGGCCGCGGCCCCCTTGCCGATTGTGTCGGGCATCAGATCGGCCGGCTCGACATGGGCGAGATCGCTCCTGCCCAGATAGGAGATCGCCAGCTCGCGGAAAATATAGTCGAGGATCGAGGTCGCCATCTTGATCGTCTCGTTGCCTTCGACCACGCCCGACGGCTCGAACCGGGTGAAGGTAAAGGCCTCGACAAATTCTTCGAGCGGCACGCCGTATTGCAGCCCCAATGAGATCGCGATCGCGAAATTGTTCATCAGCGAGCGGAAGGCCGAGCCCTCCTTGTGCATGTCGATGAAGATCTCGGCGATCCTGCCGTCCTCGTACTCGCCGGTGCGCAGATAAACCTTGTGCCCGCCAACGGTCGCCTTCTGCGTATAGCCCTTGCGCCGATCGGGCAGGCGGGTGCGCGCCGCGCGCGAGACGACGCGCTCGACGACCCGCTCGACGATGCGCTCGGCCACCAGCGGCACGCGCTGCCCCGGCGACATCGCGTAGAGTTCGGCGGCCTCGTCCTCGGCCTCCTCATCCTCGCCGAACAGGATGGAGGCCAAGGGCTGCGACAATTTCGAGCCGTCGCGGTAGAGCGCGGTCGCCTTGAGGCCAAGGCGCCAGGCGAGGCGGTAGGCCTCCTTGCAATCCTCGACCGTCGCCGAATTCGGCATGTTGATCGTCTTCGAGATCGCGCCGGTGATGAAAGGCTGCGCCGCCGCCATCATCCGGATATGGCCGTCGACCGCGATGCAGCGCGTGCCGTTCGGCCCGCACGGGTTGGCGCAGTCGAAGACGGCGAGGTGCTCGGGTTTGAGGTGCGGCGCGCCCTCCAAGGTCATCGCGCCGCAGCACCAGGTGTTGGCGGCCTCGATCTCGGCGCGCGTGAAGCCGAGCGCGGCGAGCAGGTCGAAGCCGGGATCGGCGAGCCGGGCCGGCGCCAGCCCTAGCCGCTCGACGCAGAACGCCTCGCCGAGGGTCCATTTGTTGAAGGCGAACTTGATGTCGAAGGCCGCGGCGAGCGCGGCTTCGAGCGCGGCGAGCGCGGCCTCGTCGAAGCCTTTCGCCGCGAGGGTCTCGTGGTTGATCGCCGGGGCGCCCTTGAGGGTGCCGTGGCCCAGCGCATAGCGCTCGATCTCGGCGATCGCTCCCTCGCCATAACCAAGCGTGCGCAGGGCCTGCGGCACCAGACGGTTGATGATCTTGAAATAGCCGCCGCCGGCGAGTTTCTTGAACTTGACGAGCGCGAAATCGGGTTCGATCCCGGTGGTGTCGCAATCCATCACCAGGGCGATCGTGCCGGTCGGCGCGAGCACCGTCGCCTGGGCGTTGCGGAAGCCGTGCTTCTCGCCCAAGGTGAGCGCGGTGTCCCAGGTGGCGCGCGCCGCCGCGACGAGCGGCTGGTCCGCGCAGTTGGCGGCATCGAGTGGCACCGGCGGCGTCGCCAGCCCCTCATAGCCGGCGCTTTCGCCATGCGCGGCGCGGCGATGGTTGCGGATGACCCGCAGCATCGCCTCGCGGTTCTTGGCGAAGCCGGGAAAGGCGCCGAGTTCGGCCGCCATTTCGGCCGAGGTTGCGTAGCTCGTGCCGGTCAGAAGCGCGGTGACCGACGCCGCGATCGCCCGGCCGGCATCGCTGTCATAGGCGATGCCCAGCGCCATCAGCAAGCCGCCGAGATTGGCGTAGCCGAGCCCCAACGTGCGGTAGGCGTAGCTGAGCCGGGCGATCTCCTTGGCCGGGAACTGCGCCATCATCACCGAGAGTTCCAAGACCAGCGTCCACATCCGCACCGCATGCTGGAACTCGGCGACCGCGAAGGAGCCGTCGTCGTTGCGGAACGCCAGCAGGTTGAGCGAGGCGAGATTGCACGCCGTGTCGTCGAGGAACATGTATTCCGAGCACGGGTTCGAGGCGTTGATCCGGCCGCTTTCCGAACAGGTGTGCCAGTCGTTGATCGTCGTATCGAACTGGATGCCGGGATCGGCCGACGCCCAGGCGGCGTGCGCGATCTTGTCCCACAACTCGGATGCCGGCAGGGTCTTCGACGCCTTGCCGTCGGTGCGGCGGATGAGCTGCCAATCGGCGCCCGATTCGACGCGCTCGAGGAAGTCATTGGTGACGCGCACCGTATTGTTGGAATTCTGCCCGGCGACGGTCAGATAGGCCTCGCTGTCCCAATCGGTGTCGTAGGTGCGGAAATCGATCCGGGCGAAGCCCTGGCGGGCGAACTGGATGACCCGCTGGACGTAGTTCTCCGGGATCATCGCCCGCCGCGCCGCGCGGATCTCGCGCTTCAGGGCCGGGTTCTGCGCCGGGTCGAACGGGTCGCCGCCGCCTTCGGGCTCTTCGCGGCAAGCCGCCATGATCAGGTTGAGGTGCCCGGCCGCCAGCTTCGAGCCGGCGACGAGGGCGGCCACCTTCTGCTCTTCGATGACCTTCCAGTCGATAAAATCCTCGATGTCGGGATGGTCGGCGTCGACGATCACCATCTTGGCGGCGCGCCGCGTCGTGCCGCCCGATTTGATCGCGCCGGCGGCGCGGTCGCCGATCTTCAAAAAGCTCATCAGCCCCGAGGAGCGCCCGCCGCCTGAGAGCTTTTCGCCATCGCCGCGCAGCTTGGAGAAATTGGACCCGGTGCCCGAGCCGTATTTGAACAGCCGGGCTTCCCGCACCCAGAGGTCCATGATGCCGCCTTCGTTGACCAGATCGTCGGCGACCGACTGGATGAAGCAGGCGTGCGGCTGCGGGTGCTCGTAGGCGCTGTCCGAGGCACGCACCTTGCCGGTGCGGTAGTCGACGTAGTAATGGCCCTGCGCCGGCCCATCGATGCCATAGGCCCAATAAAGCCCGGTGTTGAACCATTGCGGGCTGTTGGGCGCGCCCATCTGACGCGCCAGCATCACCCGCAGCTCGTCGTAGAAGGCGCGGGCGTCATCCTCGGCATCGAAATAGCCGCCTTTCCAGCCCCAATAGGTCCAGGTGCCGGCGAGTCGGTCGAACACCTGGCGGGCATCGGTCTCGGCGCCGCTGCGCTCAGCCTTGGCGAGCTGCGCCAACGCCGCCGTATCGGGGATTCGGCGCCACAGCCAGTCGGGGACGCCGTCTTCTTCGACCGCGGCGAGCTGGGCCGGCACGCCGGCCTTCCTCAGATATTTCTGGGCGAGGATGTCGCAGGCGACCTGGCTCCACTCGGCTGGCACCGCGATGCCCTCGGCGGCGAACACGACCGAGCCGTCGGGGTTGCGGATTTCGCTCGAGGCGCTGCGGAAGGCGACACTCTCGTATGGGTCGTGGCCGGCCGTGGTGAAACGACGCGCGATGTGCATACTAGTCCCCCAAATTTCTGAGCGACCCGTTCTGGCGTGGATCGCCCATCCCCAGTTGCCGCTAGCGTCACTTAACGGCAGTCTGATAGCAAGGCATTTGGTAGCTAAAGCGATTTTTCCTACTAGATGTTGATAAATCGTCGTTGCGTCGACGCCTAACAGAGGTGTCGGCTATCGCGGCGAAGCGGAATCGCCCACAAGCCGCGGGCTTTACCGCGGGTCGCGGGCAATGCGATAAGTCCGCGCGCGAGGAAGAGGGGAATGGGCGCGACGCTCGGAACACGGCTCTTGACCTGGCTGCGCGGCGAATTGGTCGGCGCCGACGGCTATGGCAATCGCTATTACCGCCTCAAAGGCGACAAGCCGACGGGGCGGGGCGGCGGGCGCTTCAGTCGCGAGCGGCGCTGGGTCATCTACAACGGCGAGCCGGAAGGCTCCAAGGTGCCGCAGGAATGGCACGCCTGGCTGCATCACATGGTCGACGAGCTGCCCCAGCCGCGCCAGCGCCATCCCTGGGAAAAGGACCACCAGCCGAACATGACCGGGACGCCAGAGGCCTACCATCCGCCGGGCTCGGTGCTGCGCGGCGGCCACCGCCTCCGCGCCACCGGCGATTACGAGCCGTGGTCGCCGGAATAGCGCGCGCGGCCGATACGGGCAGGTGGGACAGCGGCCGATGAGCGGGAATGTCATCGAGACCGTGATGGGCGCGGTCGTCATCGTCGTTGCCGCGCTGTTCCTGGTCTTTGCCTACAAGACGAGCCAGCTGCGCGAAGTGCCGGGTTATCAGGTGACCGCCGATTTCTCGCGCGTCGACGGGATCCACCAGGGCAGCGACGTGCGAGTGAGCGGCATCAAGATCGGCTCGGTAGTTTCCGAGACGCTCGACCCGAAGACTTATCTCGCCACGGTGCAGATGAGCATCGAGCCCTCGGTCAAGTTGCCGGAAGACACCGTGGCCGAGATCATCTCGTCGGGGCTGTTGGGCGACAAATACATGTCGCTGGTCCCGGGCGGGTCGGACAAGATGATCCCGCCCGGGGGCAAGATCACCTATACCCAATCCTCGGTGAGCATCGAGAACCTGATCGGCCAGATGATGTTTTCGGCGCCCGGCGCGAAGAAGCCCGGGGAGGGCGAAGCGCCGCCGCCAGAGCCGGTGCCGCCGCCCGGCGGCGCGCCGCCTTCCCCCGCCAAATGAGCGCCGTCCTTTTCAGGCGTCATCCCGGCGCAGGCCGGGATCCATGCCCACCGTGGATACCGGCTTTCGCCGGTATGACAAGTAAGGAGGGGTGCCTGTTGTCGCTGCGGAAACGGCCCACATCTTTAGCTCTATAGAAATCAGGGTAAAACCATGGCCGATGGGGCAGCGGGCGAATGGCCGGTTTGGCGCACGCCGGAAGGCGAACCGGTTTCGTGCATCGAGAAGATCAAGGTGCTGAACGAGAACCTCGCCGAGTTGCGCGGGCTCGCGCAAGACGCGCTCGAAGATGCGGTGCTGATGGGCTGCGACGAGCGCCAGGTGCGCGAGGTCCTCGGCGCGATCGTCGCCGGCCTCGTCAATCCCTATCGCCGATGAGGCTCGGCCGAGGGCGCGGCACGCTGGCCGCGCTGTCGCTGATCGGGGTGCTGTGGGCGAGTGGCGCCGGTGCTGCGATGACCGCCGAACCGGTCGCGCTGCTGCAGGGGCTCGACAAGATCACCGCGCGGGTGTCGCGCTTCGTCGCGCCGGTCGGGCAGACCGTGCCGTTCGGCACGCTGTCGATCGTGGTGCGCGACTGCGAGAAGAGCGCACCCGAGGACCGGCCCGAGAACGCCGCCTTCATCCAGATCTATGAAAACCGTCCGGGTGAGGAAAAGCTACGGCTGTTCAGCGGCTGGATGTTCTCGTCGAGCCCGGCGCTGTCGGCGCTCGAGCACCCGGTCTATGACGTCAACCTGCTCGAATGCAAAGGGCCGAGCGCGCCACCGGCGGCGCCGCCCGCTCCCAAATCCCCCGGCGGGTCGCGCGGAAAGACGGCGGGATAGCGCAACGCCTCGGCGAGCAGCCGGTGATAGCGCGCGCGGGGAATCTCGATCCCGCCGAATTGCGCGAGATGCGGCGTCAGGAACTGGGTGTCGAGCAGGCGATAGCCGCCGCGCCGCAGCCGCGCCACCAGCTCGACGAGCGCGACCTTGCTCGCATCCGTGACCCGGCTGAACATGCTTTCGCCGAAAAATGCCGCACCGAGCGAGATGCCGTAGAGCGCGCCCACCAGTTCGTCCTCGCACCAGCATTCGACGCTGTGAGCGGCGCCGCGCTCGAACAGCGCACAATAGAGGCGGATGATTTCGGCATTGATCCAGGTTGACGGGCGGGTTTCGCTGGCCTCGGCGCAGCCTTGCATGACCGCGGCGAAGGCGGTGTCGACGCGCACCGCAAAGACGCCCCGGCGCAGCACCCGCTTCAAGCGGCGCGGCACGTGGAACGCGTCGAGCGGCAGGATGCCGCGCCGGGTCGGGTCGACCCAGAACAGCTCCGGATCGTCGGCCGATTCGGCCATCGGAAAAATGCCGGCGGCATAGGCTTGGATGAGGATGTCGGGGGTGAGCCGGATTGCCACGCGCGCCTGCCTCAAGCGGGCCCCCTCACTCGTCATGGCCGGGCTTGACCCGGCCATCTGAAGATTCCCGGGTCGAGCCCGGGGATGACGAATTGAGGAGGGGATGAAACTTCTTCGCCATGCGCTTCAGCCGGGCCGCGCGAGGAAGCGCTCGAGCCAATGGATGTCATAGGTGCCGCGGCGGAATTCCGCATCGTCGACGAGGGCTTGATGCAGCGGGATCGTCGTTGCGATGCCGCCGATCGCGTATTCCGCGAGCGCGCGGCGCAGCCGCATCACGCATTCCTCGCGGCTCCCGCCATGCACGATGAGCTTGGCGACGAGGCTGTCGTAGTAGGGCGGCACCTCGTACCCCTGATAGAGCGCGCTGTCGACGCGCACCCCGAACCCGCCCGGCGCGTGGTATTCGCCGACCCGCCCCGGCGACGGCCGGAAATCCTCTGGGCTTTCGGCGTTGATGCGGCATTCGATGGCATGGCCGCGCAACGCGATATCGCTCTGCCGGTAGCCGAGCGGCGCGCCGGCGGCGATCCGCAGCTGTTCCTTCACGATGTCGACGCCGCTGATCATTTCGCTGATCGGATGCTCGACCTGCAGCCGCGTGTTCATCTCGATGAAATAGAAGGCGCCGTCCTCGTAGAGAAACTCGATCGTGCCGGCGCTCTTGTAGCCGAGTTCCTTGAGCGCCGCGACGGCGAGCGCGAGGAGGCGCTCGCGCGCCGGCGGGTCGAGCGCGGGCGAGGGGGTTTCCTCGAGCATTTTCTGGTGCGCGCGTTGCAGCGAGCAGTCGCGTTCGCCGAGATGGATCGCGCCGCCCTGGCCGTCGCCGATCAGCTGCACTTCGATATGCCGCGGCCGGTCGAGGAAGCGCTCGAGATAGATCGCATCATCGCCGAAGGCGGCCCTCGCTTCGGCCTGCGCCAGCGGCAGCATCCGCGCGAGCTCGGTGGCGTCGCGGGCCGGCCTGATGCCGCGCCCGCCGCCGCCCGCCGCCGCCTTCAGCAGCACCGGGTAGCCGATGGCGCGCGCGGCTGCCTCGGCCTCGGCGCCATCGCGCACCGCCTCGGGCGAACCCGGCACGACGGTCAGGCCGAGCCGCACCGCCTCCGCCTTGGCGCGGATTTTGTCGCCCATCAGCCGGATATGCTCGGGCGAGGGGCCGATGAACGCAAAGCCGTGCTCCAGGGCGGCCTCGGCGAAATCGGCGTTCTCGGCGAGAAATCCGAGCCCGGGATGGATCGCATCGGCCCCGGTGATCGTCGCCGCCGAGAGGATCGCCGGGATATTGAGATAGCTGGCGCGGGCCGGCGGCGGGCCGATGCACACGGTCTCGTCGGCGAGCCGCACATTCATCGCCTGCGAATCCGCGGTCGAATGGACCGCGACGGTCTTGATCCCGAGCTCGTGGCAGGCGCGATGGATGCGCAGCGCGATCTCGCCCCGATTGGCGATCAGCACCTTCTCGAACATATCAGCGAAAATCCCGATCGAGATTGCTTCGCTTCGCTCGCAATGACCGCATTGGTTATATTTTGTCGTAAAGATCTTGCCATTCTCGGTTGAAGCCGTTTATCAGATCGATCTTTTTTTGGCGCGACCCGGCCTTGATCTGCTTCTCGCGGGTTATTGCGGTGGATGGATCGTTGAAAGCCTCGTAATAAACCAGTTTGTGAACGTTGTAGCGGGCCGTAAATCCGGGAAGCAGTTTCTCCCGGTGCTGATAGACCCGTGCTTTCAGGTCACTGGTGATGCCGGCGTAAAGCACCGTGTGCCGGTCATTTGTCAGGATATAGACGAAGTACAGCGCTTCTATAGCTAAATCTGTCATTGCGAGCGAAGCGAAGCAATCTCGATCCTGTAGTTCGCACCAGGAGCCGATCGGACTACCGCCGGTCACTCGATCAGCATCAGCGCGGCGCCGTATTCGACCGGCTCGGCATCCTCGGCAAAGATCCGGGTGACTCGCCCTGCCTGCGGCGCGCGAATCTGGTTCATCACCTTCATCGCCTCGATGATCAACAGCGTCTGGCCCTCGCCGACGCTGTCGCCGATGCGCACGAACGGCACCGCACCGGGCTCCGGCGCCAGATAGGCGATGCCGACGATCGGCGAGGTGACCGTGCCGGGATGGCACACGCCATTCGTCGCCGGAACCGCGGTGGTTAGCTCGGAGGGAGGCGCGGCCGCGTGCCCGTTGCCTTGCGGCGCGACGCTGGCCGCCGGCTCGCGCGCCACCCGGATGCGGTGATCGCCCATCGCGTATTCGATCTCGGTGAGACCGGTCTCCGAGAGGAGGCCGGCAAGCGTGCGGATCACTTCGGCATCGGGCGCCAGCGGCGGCCTGCGCCAACCCAATTTCACGGGGGCGCCTCGCTCGATTCGGCCTCGATCACGCTGGCGAGCGCCTCCAGGGCCAACTCGTAGCCTTGCGGCCCGAGGCCGCAAATCACCCCGCGCGCGGCGAGGCTCACATAAGAACGATGGCGGAAGCGCTCGCGCCGGAAGATGTTCGACAGATGGACCTCGATAACCGGCAGATCGGCAGCGTTCAGCGCGTCGAGAATCGCCACCGAGGTGTGCGTGAACGCGCCGGCGTTGATGATGATGCCGTCGGCCGCCTCGCGCGCCTCGTGGATCCAGTCGACGATCTGGCCTTCGTGGTTGGTCTGGCGAAAGTCGATCGCGAGATCGAGCGCGGCGGCGCGGGCCAGGCAGCGCTCCTCAACGTCGGCCAGCGTATCATAGCCGTAGGTCGCCGGCTCGCGCACGCCGAGCAGGTTGAGATTGGGGCCGTTCAGAATAAAGACGGTCGGCACGCACACCCTCCGCGACGGGCCGCCCCCTTATAGCACGGAACCGGGACTGGCAAGGAGCCGGTGTCGGCATCGGTTTGGGCGCGCGCCGCGGCATCGTGTCGGGTGACGATCGATTTATCCGAACCGGAGAATCAGTCGCAATCAGCCTCTCACCCGGCTCCCCCCGGCTCTGGCGTCCGGGGGTCGCCACCCTCTCCCCGCAAGCGAGGCGAGGGCTTTACGGGCGCGCGCCCGACCCCCTCTCCCCGCTTGCGCCGCTTGCGGGAAGAGGGTTGGGGTGAGGGGCGCCGCGCCGCTACTCCGCCGCCTGCGGCAGGCTCGCCGCGGCGGCGGCCGTTGCCGGGGTGCGCGAGGCGGCCCAATAGCCGAGCCCCATGATCCCGGCGCCGGCGATCGCGTTGCCGATCGTCACCCATAAAAGGTTCCAGCCGAGGCCGGCGAGGTTGACGTTCGCCGGATGGTCGGTCAGGAGCGCGATCGACAACAGCGTCATGTTGGCGACCGAATGCTCGAAGCCGCTGGCGATGAAGGCGTAAAGGCACCAGAAGATCGCGATGCATTTGGCGGCGTCGCTGGTCATCCGTGCCGAGGTCCAGATCGCCAGGCAGACCAGCCAGTTGCACAGGATCGCGCGGGCGACGAGCTGCAACGCCGGGGCGTTCATCTTGGCCGCCGCGACCGTGACGATCAGCGGCGCCTTGCCGCCGAGTCCGAGCAGCGCCGGCCCGCCGCCGCCGGCGACGAAGAGCCCGGCCAAGAGTGCGCAGCCGAGCGAGATTGCCGGCCCAGGAGACGCCCCAGCACGCGGCGAGGTCGCGCAGGCTGGTGCGGCCCTGCAGCCAGCCATGCGTCATGAACATCGTGTGCCCGGTGAACAGATCGGAGCCGGCGAAGATGACGAGGGTCAGCGCGATCCCGAACGAGGCGCCCATGACGACCGGGCGGATCGCCGGGTCGACCGCATTGCCGACGCAGAAGATGAGGATGATGCCGAGACCGACATAGGCGCCGGCCATCATCGAGCTGATCGTGAAGCCGAGCGGCGAGCGGCGCAGGAATTCCGCCTTGGCGACGGCCGTCTTGGCGAACTGGTCGACGGTCTCGATGAACATGGCCGTTCTCCGTTGCGGGATTGGGGGGCGCACCGGAGCGCGCGACGTCAGTAGATGTCTCTCTGGTAGCGGCCCTCGGCGGCGAGGCGGGCGAGGTAGGCCTTGGCCGCCGCCGGCTCCATGCGGCCCTCTTTGGCGATGATGTAGGCGAGGCCGCGATCGACATCGCGCGCCATCCGCTCGGCATCGCCGCAGACATAGAGATGCGCGCCGTCTTCGAGCCAGGCCCACAGTTCGGCGGCGTTTTCGAGGAGCCGGTGCTGGACGTAGATCTTGTGCTCCTGGTCGCGCGAAAACGCGGTATCGAGCCGGGTCAGGAGCCCGTCCTTGTGCCAGGCGGTCAGCTCGTCCTCGAACAGGAAATCGGTCTCGCGGTGCGGGTTGCCGAAGACCAGCCAGTTGCGTCCGCGCGCGCCCACCGCCTGCCGCTCCTGCAGAAAGGCGCGGAACGGCGCGATCCCGGTGCCGGGTCCGATCATGATCATCGGGCGATCGGGCGCGGCGAGGCGAAAGGCCTCGGCGCGGATGGACATAGACTGCGACCTCGGCGCCCGGGCGCGACCCGGTCGCAGAGGAAGGTCGAGGCGACGCCGGTGCGGCGCCGCGCCCGCTTCTCGTAGCGCACCGCGGCGACGGTCAGATGAACTTCGCCTTCGGCATGTTTCGGCGACGAGGCGATCGAATAGAGCCGCGGCTGCAGCGGGTCGAGCGCCGAGATCAGCTCGGACAAGGGCGGTCGCGCCGACGGAAAGCCGTCGAGCAGATCCAACAGATCGGCGTCGTCCGGCCCGGCCCCGGGATAACCCTCGGCCATCGCCTGAAGGATGCGCGATTCGTCGAGATCATGGGCCCGCGAGGCCAAGACCTCGATCGCCTGATCGGACGGGCGGCGGATCTCGCAGGCTTGCGACAGCGCGTCGAAGAGCGGCCGCTCGATCCCGTCGGGCGAAATGACCGGCGTTTCCGGCCCGACCCCGAGCCGCGCGATGATCGCGCCGACCAGCTCCGGGCAGTTGGAGGCGACGATGCCGAGGCTGTCGCCGACCTGGAAGCCTCTCGCCGGCCGCTGCGGTTTCGAGCACGACCAGCCGGTGTCCTTCTCCGAGCCGTCGCGATTGAGCGGCGTTGCCGCGCGCAGCCTGGCCGGAAAGCGCTCGCGCGAGCGCTCGCGGCAACGCTGCCGGAGCGGCGACGGCGGCAGCATCGATAGCCGGCGTTGCGGGCACCGCCGCCGGCACCGCGATCTCGGCCAGCAGCTCCTTGAGCTTGCGCGAGGTCGCCTTGCCGCCCGGTGCGCAGCGGCCGATGTTGCCGTCGACGCCGCTGGCGATCGCCTCGGCATAGGCCTGGCAGGTATAGCCGCACTGGCCGCAATCGGTCTGCGCCATCGCCGCCATCAGCAGGTGCGCGGGCCGCCTGCCGGCGGCGAGCGCGACGCGCTCGTCGATCGGCAGGCCCGGGTCGTGCCAGGGGAAATCCTCGGGTTCGAAAGGGGCTGTGTACGCCTCGATCCGCACCCCCTTTTTGTCATGGCCGGGCTCGACCCGTGGGCCTTCAGCCCACGGACTTGATCCGTGGGCATCTGCGGCCGCTTCGAGAGATCCCCGGGTCAAGCCCGGGGATGACGACGTTGGAGTGGTAGCGCCGCCGCTCAGCAGCCCGGCGAGAAAGCCGTCGACCCAGGCGCGCTGCGCTGGCGAAAACGGGGCCGTCGCTGGCAGGCAAGGGGCGATGAAGCTCATCGACCGGCACCCACCCAGATGTCATCCCGGCGAAAGCCGGGATCCATCGCGCCGCAAGTCGATGCTTCAGGGGTGATCGCCTGCCGAAAATCCAACTTGCTGGTGGATAGGTGGATCCCGGCTTTCGCCGGGATGACATTGTAAGGTTTGCTCACGGCGTCGCCTCGCCGCCGAACAGCGCGGCCAATTCAGCGAGGCTGTGGCGATTGGCGAAGGCCTGGAAGGGCTCGCCAGCATCGCGCCGGGCGAGATAGGCGCCGAGCCCGGTTTCGAGCCGCCGCGGCAGCTCGTCGGCCGGGATGTCGCGACAGATCTCGCGGCCGAGCGCTGGGTCGGCGCCGCTGCCGCCGCCGACGATCAGGTGGTAGCCCTCGGCTTCCAGATCGCCGCCGATGTCGACATTGGTGGCGAGCAGCCCGATGTCGCCGACATAGTGCTGCGCGCAGGAATTGGGGCAGCCGGTCAGGTGGATGTTGAGCGGCTGGTCGAGCTCGATCCGCGCGTCGAGATGATCGGCGATCTCCAGCGCATGGCGCTTGGTGTCGCTCAATGAGAATTTGCACCCGACATTGCCGGTGCAGGCAACGAGGCCGGCGCGGACCGCGCTCGCCTGCGTCGCCAGGCCGAGCGCGCCGATCTCGGCGAGCGCGGCCGGGATCTGCGCGTCCGGAATGTCGGAGATCAGCAGGTTCTGCCAGACCGTCAGCCGCAACGTGCCGGAGCCGTGCCGCTCGGCGATGTCGGCCAGCCCGCGAAGCTGCCCTGCGGTCAGGCGCGAGGCCCGCAGCACGACCCCGATATAGGAGAGTCCGGGCTGCGCCTGCGCGTGCACGCCGACATGTCCGTGCCGATCGACCGGACCGCGCGGCTCGCATTCTTTGGCCGCGACAAAGCGCCAGGGGAACGGCAGGTGTGGCGCCGCTTCGGCCATCACCCTCTCGATCCCCCAGCGCTCGATCAGGTATTTGAGCCGCGCCCGCTTCCGATCGGTGCGGTCGCCATGGTCGATGAAGACGCGCACGATTGCCGCGGCGGCGGCGACCACCTCGCCCGGTTCGAGCAATACGCCGGCATCGCGTCCGAAGCTGCCGTGCCCGGTCAGCCCGCCGAGCAGCATGCGGAAATAGACGCCGGCGGCGACCGGCTTGCCCGGCGCGACCCGGACCGCGGCAAACCCGATATCGGCGGTGTCTTCGAGCATCGCGATGCGCCCGCCGCCGTCGAACGCGATGTTGAACTTGCGCGGCAGGCCGTAGAGCTCGCGGTGGTTGAGGATGTGGTGGTAGAGCGCGCGGGTAAGGGGCCGCGTATCGAACAGCTCGTCGGGGTCGATGCCGGCCAGGGGGCTGCCGGTCAGGTTGCGGATGTTGTCGGCGCCGGCGCCGCGCGAGGTGAGGCCCAATTCGTCGATCGCGGTCAAGACCGCGATCGGATGGGCGGCGCCGATCTCGCGGATCTGCAGATTGGCCCGCGTCGTGACGTCGATCGTGCCGCCGCCGAAGCGCTCGGCGATGTCGGCGAGCCCCGTCGCCTGATGCGACGACAGAATGCCGCCCGGCAGGCGCAGGCGGAGCATGAACGCATCCTGGTTCGGCGCGACGTAAAAAAGGCCGTGGAATTTGTGGCGGAAGACATCGAGGCCCTTGGGGAAGCGGCCGGCTGCCGCGTTGGCGGCCATCTCGTCCCACATGTCGAACGGGTTCTTCTCGCGCTTCGCCAGCTCTTCGGGCACCAGCTTGCCGCCGGCCGCAACCGCCCGATCCTGCGCCGCGATGTGGATAGCGGTCGGGTCACCGACGCCCGACGCGCCGGCAGGGGTGGCCATTGCCGCGCCATTGGGCGCGGAAATGCCGTGTTTTTTGGCAATCCCGGCGATAAAGCCTTCGAGATACAGCTTTTGCTCGTCGGTAAACCCGGGGTCCTGCGGCATCGAGCCTGGCATCGACGGTGACGCGATTGCTGCAATGCAGCAAGCGCCGTGCCAATGTCACTCCGCCAGCAGCGCCCTCAGCCGATAGAGCAGTTCGAGCGCTTCGCGCGGGGTCAGCTCGTCGGGCCGCAATTCGCGCAACAATTCCTCCGCGGGCGAGGCGCGCGGCGCCGGCTCGGGAGCGGCGCGGCGGGCGGCGCGGAACAATGGCAGGTCGTCGGCGAGCCGCGAGAGGGCGCCGCCTTCCTCACCCTTTTCGAGGATTTCCAAGACCTCGGCGGCGCGCGAGGTGACCGCTTCCGGCAAGCCGGCGAGCTTGGCGACATGGACCCCGTAGGAGCGGTCGGCGGTGCCGGGCGCCACCTCGTGCAGAAAGAGCAACGTCGCCCTGCCATTCCTTGACCCGCATCGTATAACAGGCAAGCGCCGGCAGCTTGGCGGCGAGCGCGGTCAGCTCGTGGTAATGGGTCGCGAAAGAGCGCGGCAGCGACTGACCTTCATGCAGATGTTCGAGCGCCGGCCCAGGCGATCGAGAGGGCGTGCATAGGTCGCCGTGCCGCGCCCGATCTCGTCGAGGATAGCAAAGCTCCGGGGGCCCGCCGGTTCAGGATCGCCGCCGGTCTCGACCATCTCGACCATGAAGGTCGAGCGGCCGCGCGCCAGATCGTCGGCGGCGCCGACCCGGCTGAAGAGCCGGTCGACGATGCCGAACTGCTGCGGCCGAGCGCGCCGGCACGAACGAACCGATCTGCGCGAGGATCAGGATCAGCGCGTTCTGGCGCAGAAACGTGCTCTTGCCGGCCATGTTGGGGCCGTAACAGCCAGATCCGGTCCTCGCCCAAAATGCAGTCATTGGCGATAAAGGCGCCCCGGCCGGCGAGCGCGGCCTCGACCCCGTCAGGGTGGCGCCGCCGCGGATCTCGAAAGCGGTGCCGGGTTCGATCTCGGGCCGGGTCCGACTACAATTCGGCGGCGCATTCGGCATGGCTGGCGGCGAGGTCAGGAGCGTCGCGAGCGCCGCGGCGGTGGCGGCTATCT